>NZ_NKFE01000003.1:0-1941758 GCF_002223195.1 Burkholderia sp. AU28863
GACTAGATCCCCTTGAAGGGTCGTTCGAGACCAGGACGTTGATAGGTCAGGTGTGTAAGCGCAGTAATGCGTTCAGCTAACTGATACTAATTGCCCGTAAGGCTTGATCCTATAACAAGTCTGCCTTGTGTCGATGCCCGTTAGCGCTTTAGCGCTTACGGACATCGAGCGTCGAGTGCGAGGCACTCGACGTACGACGGTTGAAGTACCGCGTACGTGTGAGATACAGCTCACAACCCAACTAAATTACTGCTTCTTCCAAGATTGGTTGCGCTGCGAAGCCAGCACAACAACCCCCTTTGCCTGATGACCATAGCGAGTCGGTCCCACCCCTTCCCATCCCGAACAGGACCGTGAAACGACTCTACGCCGATGATAGTGCGGATTCCCGTGTGAAAGTAGGTAATCGTCAGGCTCCCTCAAGCCAGAAACCCCCGCCCGAACAGGCGGGGGTTTTTGCATTTCGGCGTCCTCAAAAGCATGTGGCGAAGCGTTCCGAGGCGACGTAAGCCGGGCTCCTCTGCCGCAAACCATTGCAGCATCAAACTCCCCTACTCGCTTCCATCTTCGGTGATTCTGCCGGTTATCGATCGTATCTTCGATCAAACCGCGCTTTGCTCCCGCAAACGCATATCGACAAGCGCGATTGCGTGACCCGCCTTCCGCTTCCTGCGGCCCGCCACCTCGTCCCCTCTTCGGTCAAGTAATCCAAAACCGGTGCGAAATGAACGCTTTATTCGACGTGTCCACGTAAAATTTGCGAATCCTCACCTCTGCATTCAAAACGATGAACGCCGCCACCCAGGTAGCCCGGGCCGTTTGCCCGCATGATTGTCCGGACACGTGCGCAATGCGGGTGACCGTCGACAACGGCAAGGCAATCAAGGTCACCGGCGACCCCGACCATCCTCCGACGCAGGGCGTGTTGTGTACGAAAGTCAGCCGATATGCGGATCGCGTTCATCATCCCGACCGCCTCACCGTTCCGCTCAGGCGGGTCGGCCCGAAGGGGGAAGGGCGCTTCGTGCCGATCAGCTGGGACGAGGCCTTCGACGAGATCGGACGTCGCCTCGGTGAAATCGCCGAGCGCGCGCCGGAAGCAATCATGCCGTACAGCTATGCGGGGACGATGGGGCTCGTGCAAGGCGAGGGCATCGCACAGCGCTTCTTTCACAAGCTCGGCGCGTCGCGGCTGGAGCGCACGATCTGCTCGGCGGCCGGCGCGGCGGGGCTGCGATACACGTACGGCGGCAGTGTCGGCATGCACGTCGAGCACTTCGAGGAAAGCGAGCTGATCCTGATATGGGGCGCGAATCCGATTGCATCGAGCCTGCACTTCTGGACCCGCGCGCAGGAAGCGAAGCGTCGTGGCGCGCGTCTTGTCGCGATCGACCCGTACCGTTCGCTGACCGCGGAGAAATGTCATCAGCACATTGCGCTGAAGCCAGGTACCGATGGCGCGTTTGCGCTCGGCATGATGTACGTGCTGATTACCGAAAATCTGCTCGATCACGATTACATCGCCGACCACACGCTCGGCTTTGACGCACTCAAGGCGCGCGCCTTGTCCTATCCGCCGGAACGCGTTGCGCAGATCTGCGGCATCGACGCGTCGGAGCTGGTCGATCTTGCGCGTCGCTACGGCGCCACCCGCAAGGCATCCATCCGCCTCAACTACGGCATGCAACGCGTTCGCGGCGGCGGCAATGCCGTGCGCGCAATCGCCAGCCTGCCGGCGTTGACGGGGGCGTGGCGGGATCGGGCGGGTGGCCTGCTGCTCTCGTCGTCGGAATCGGCGCCCATCAATCAGGCGGCGCTGCTGCGTCCGGACCTGATGCCGGGTTGGCCGCACAAGCTGCCGCGCATCATCAACATGAACGCGCTCGGCGACGCGCTGCTGCATCCGGGCGACGCGACGTTCGGGCCGAGAGTCGAAGCGGTGATCGTGTACAACTCGAATCCGGTGGCGGTTGCACCCGACTCGTCGAAGGTTGCCGCGGGCTTCGCACGTGACGATTTGTTCACGGTCGTTCTCGAGCACTTCAAGACAGATACGGTCGATTTCGCCGACATTGTATTGCCGGCGACCACGCAGCTAGAACATCTGGATGTCCATAAGTCGTACGGCCATACCTACGTAATGGCGAACCTGCCGGCGATTCCGCCGGTGGGAGACGCGCGGCCGAACACGGAGATCTTTCGCGGAATCGCGCGCAGCATGGGACTCGACGAGCCCGCGCTCTATCACAGCGACGAAGAGGTTGCGCGCGCGGCGCTTCGCTGGGACGATCCGGCGCTCGACAGCGACTGGGACACGTTGAAGCGCGCCGGCTGGCTGAAGCTCAAGCTGCCGGAAGCGCCGTTCGCGAACGGCGGTTTCCGCACTCCCTCCGGCAAGTGCGAGTTCTACAGCCCGCGGCTCGAGCAGATGGGCATGGACCCCCTCCCTGACTATCTGCCGCCGTTCGAATCGGCCGAAGCCGCGCCCGAGCTTGCCGCACGCTATCCGCTGGCGATGATTTCGCCGCCGGCCCGCCACTTCCTGAACAGCACGTTCGTGAACGTCGACAGCCTGCGTTCGACGGAAGGCGAGCCGCACCTCGACATGCATCCGTCCGACGCCAGCGCGCGCGGGATCGCAGAGGGTGACGTCGTCCGCATCTTCAACGACCGCGGATCGATGCAGGCGCTCGCGCGGGTGACCGAGCGCGCGCGTGCCGGGCTCGTCGTCGGGCTGTCGATCTGGTGGAAGAAGCTGGCGCCGGACGGCAGGAACGCGAACGAGGTGACGAGCCAGGCGCTGACGGACCTGGGCAATTCGGCGACGTTTTACGATTGTCTTGTGGAAGTTGAGCGGATTTGATCGAATATCGCCGTATGATCAGACGAAATTGATATGCAAGTTCGAAGTGGACATCTAACCCTGTTGTCTCGGGGCGGGGGAGCCGTTACGATGCGTTTTAGCACGACCATTCGAAAATCTGTGAGGAGACGCGCGGTATGGATAAAATTTGGCTGAAATCGTACCCACCCGGCGTTCCAGCCGAAATTGATTCCTCTCCTTATCCGTCCGTTCCGGACCTGCTCGACGAGAGCTTTCGGCAGTACCGAGACCGTACCGCGTTCGTCTGCATGGGCAAGGGCATCACGTACGGCGAACTCGACAAGCTGTCGCGCGAGTTCGGTGCGTGGCTGCAATCCCGCGGCCTGGCTCGCGGGGCGCGCGTCGCGATCATGATGCCGAACGTGCTGCAATACCCGGTCACGATTGCCGCGGTCCTGCGCGCCGGCTACACCGTCGTCAACGTCAACCCGCTCTATACGCCGCGTGAGCTCGAGCATCAGCTGAAGGACAGCGGTGCGGAGGCAATCGTCATCCTCGAGAATTTCGCGTCGACGCTGCAGGCCGTCATCGCCGATACGGCCGTCAAGCACGTGGTCGTCGCGTCGATGGGCGACCTGCTGGGCATCAAGGGCTGGCTCGTCAATTATGTCGTGCGCAACGTGAAGAAGATGGTGCCTGCGTGGCAACTGCCGTCGTTCACGCGCTTCAAGGCCGCGCTGTCGGAGGGCGCGCGGCAGGGCTTCAAATCGCAGAAAATCGGCCCCGACGACGTCGCGTTCCTGCAGTACACGGGCGGGACGACCGGCGTGGCGAAGGGCGCGACGCTGCTGCACCGGAATATCGTGTCGAACGTGCTGCAGGCCGGCGCCTGGCATCAGCCGGCTCACGACAAGTACCCGGACGTGAAACAGTTCGTGACGGTTGTCGCGCTGCCGCTGTATCACGTGTTCGCACTGACTGTCTGCGGTTTCCTGACGATGCGCACGGGCGGGATGGGCATCCTGATCCCGAATCCGCGCGATATCGCCGGCATGATCAAGGAGCTGAAGGGCTACCAGATCTCGACGATTCCGGCCGTCAACACGCTGTACAACGCGCTGCTGAACCATCCGGAATTCGGTCAGCTCGACCTGTCGAAGCTCGTGATCGCCAACGGCGGCGGCATGGCGATCCAGGAAGGCGTCGCGAAGCGCTGGTATGAAAAGACCGGTACCGCGATCATCGAAGGATACGGGCTGTCCGAAACGTCGCCGGTGGCGACCTGCAACCCCGTGACGGCGACCGAATACAGCGGCACGATCGGCTTGCCGCTGCCGTCGACCGAAGTCGCGATCCGCGACGATGCCGGCAACGACGTCGCGCTCGGCGAGCCGGGCGAGATCTGCATCCGCGGGCCGCAGGTGATGGCCGGCTACTGGAACCGGCCGGACGAGACCGCGAAGGTCATGTTCGCGGACGGCTTCTTCAAGACGGGCGACGTCGGCGTGATGGACGCGCGCGGCTACGTGAAGATCGTCGATCGCAAGAAGGACATGATTCTCGTGTCCGGCTTCAACGTGTATCCGAACGAAGTCGAAGACGTGGTGGCGTCGCATCCGGGCGTGTTCGAGGTGGCGGCAGTCGGTGTACCGGACGAGCATTCCGGCGAAGCCGTGAAGCTGTTCGTCGTCAAAAAGGATCCGGCGCTGACCGACAAGGACATCCTTGCCTACTGCAAGGAGCGGCTCACCGGGTACAAGCGGCCGAAGCTGGTCGAGTTCCGCACGGAGTTGCCGAAGACGAACGTCGGCAAGATCCTGCGGCGCGAACTACGTGACGGACGCGCGTAACGCACGCAACGATACGGTTGAACGAAACGCCCGGCCGGTGCCGGGTTTTCTGTTTGCGGCTGCGGGTGAATGACCGGAAGCGCCTGTTTCGTGCGGGCGGCGGCGCAAGCTTCGCGCTTTGGACCTGACGGCCGGGACGGCGCACCGCGACGCGCATCTACCGCCACTCGCGAGCCGATCGATTCGCCACCCGGCCACCTGCCACCCGGCCACCTGCTACCGACCGACACCCCGGCCGCACCAGAAAAGAAGAAGGCGCCCGAAGGCGCCTTCAATATGCTGCGGCTTGTCAGATAAGCTGATTAGAACTTGTGACGGATGCCGACGCGTGCCGCGACCTGGTTGCTGGTGCTCGACCCGGCCAGGCCGTTGATCGCTGCCGTTGCCTTCAGGACGTTGCCGTTCGAATCGAGCACGTTGCCCGATGCGTGCTGGTACACGCCGATCGCGTAGACGTCGGTGCGCTTCGACAGGAAGTAGTCGACGCCCAGCGAGCCTTGGTGGTACTTGGCTGCCGAGTTGCCGTCGATCTTGCTGCCTTGCGTGTAGTCGTACGCGGCGCCGAGGATCAACGCCGGGGTCAACTGGTACTTGAAGTTGATTTCGCCGTTGTTGAACGTCGCGGTCTGGTTCACGAACGGGCCTGCCGAGAAGCCCTTGAACTTCGTGTTCGAGTACGTCGCGCCGATCGTCGCTGCCCCGAACGTGTATGCACCGCCTGCACCGATGACCTGGTACGTGTTCGCATTGTTCGCGTACGCGCCGTAGACCGGCGACGAGACCGACGACGATGCGGAACCGTTGTTGAACATGCCGCCGAACTGGTTCGGCGTACGTGCGTTCAAGTAACCGACGCCGAGGACCAGCGGGCCGTTGTTGTAGCCTGCGCCGAGCGACCAGACCTGGTTCTTCGAGAACTGGCCTGCCTGGCCGCCGAAGCTGTACAGGCCGCCGAACGTGAGGCCGCCGTAGTTCTGGCTCGTGAACTTGACCGCGTTGTTCACGCGATACGCGTTGTTGAAGTTGTCGAGGTCGCCCGGGTGAGCGGCGATGTAGCCGCCCCACTGGTCGCCTGCCTCGAGCGGGCCGACGAAGTCGACGACGGAATCGTACTGACGGCCCAGCGTGACCGTACCGTACGGGCTCGACAGGCCGACGTAAGCCTGACGGCCGAACATCAGGCCGCCCTGACCGAGCCTGCCGCTGTTCACGTCGAAACCGTTTTCGAGGGTGAAGATCGCCTTCAGGCCGCCACCGAGGTCCTCGGTGCCGCGCAGGCCGAAGCGGCTGCCTTGCATCACGCCGCTCGCCAGGCCGTACAGGTGCTTGCCGCCTGCGTTGTTGTTGAAGAGGAAGCCTTCATCGATGATGCCGTAAAGCGTCACGCTGCTTTGCGCATGGGCAGCGCCAGCGAACGCGCCCAGCGCGACGAGCGCGAGAAGCGACTTTTTCATTAGCGGATCTCCAAGAATCACTGAATTTTTTTGGCGGGGCGGATAGTTATGTTCTGTCGACAGGCCCCATCAACTTCGCAAGAAGTCGCACGTAATGTAGCAAAGCCGGTTTTTGCCACAAAGCGAAATGCTGCAGCTCAACGCCGCCATGTTTCCTTTATGCAACAATGGTTAAAATCACGGGTTAACCGCAATTTCCGCTGAATAATCAACTCGGTTACGCAGCGGACTCGTGCCCTTGCCGCGCGCGGCGGCACCTGCAGCCAGGAGAACAGGATGGTGTTGGATGAACTGATCAGCGAATTCGATCGCGGCCTGCGATCGCTGACCGGCATTAGCCGGATGAGCCGGCCGGTGCCCGTACCGGCCGATACGACGGACGTCGAACTGACGCCCGCCGAGCGCACGCACGCGGCCGGCCTGATGCGCGTGAATCACGTCGGCGAGGTCTGTGCGCAGGCGCTCTATCAGGCGCAGAAGCTCACCGCGCGCACGGCGTCGGCGAAGGCGATGTTCGAGGAAGCCGCGCGCGAGGAGGAGGATCACCTCGCATGGACCGCGCACCGGCTGAAGGAACTCGATTCGCGCCCGAGCCTGCTGAACCCGCTGTGGTATGCCGGCGCGCTCGCGATCGGCGTGGCGGCCGGCACGCTCGGCGACAAGGTCAGCCTCGGCTTCATGGCCGAGACGGAGCGGCAGGTCGAGAGCCATCTCGAAGGTCACATGTCCGAGCTGCCGGCGACCGACGCCGCGTCGCGCGCGATCGTCGACCAGATGCGGATCGACGAGGTGAAGCACGGCAAGGCCGCGACCGACGCCGGCGGGATCGAGCTGCCGCTGCCCGCGCGCATGCTGATGCGTGCCGCATCGAAAGTCATGACGCGCACTGCTTACTATCTCTGAGATTTGGGCCCGGGTGGCGCAGGACGCCGCCCCGGTTCACCGCCCCCGATACCGTCCACGCGCTCCTCGTTTTCCCGCCCCCGAAAGCCCCGTCCGCACGCCCGTCTGGCCCGTCTTTCTCACGTATCACCTTCACAAATTGCACTAGCTCATTCATTTATAACGGTTTTTGGAATGAGGGGTCGCATGAGCATGTGCGCGTAAGTCCTTGTTCTAACTAACAAAATTCGTCAAAAAAGCGGGCCGCTCCCTTGACCGTGCCACACCCTTCCTCTAAAGTGGGAGACAGTGTGAGAAAGTGTATTTTTGTGTGATTTAGCAGGCTGTTCCGGCTAAATTCTCAGCATTGAGCGGGTGCTTCGGTGCCCTGAACGGGAGAGCGGAAAGTGTTCCAAGGGGCGTCGGCGCTGACGCTCGATGCGAAAGGGCGGATGTCGGTGCCGGCTCGCTATCGCGAAGCGCTGCAAGGACAGGCAGAAGGACGGGTGACTGTGACCAAGCACCCGGACGGCTGCCTGTTGCTGTTTCCGCGCCCCGAATGGGAAGTGTTCCGCGCCAAGATCGCCGCGCTGCCGATGGATGCGCACTGGTGGCGGCGAATTTTTCTCGGCAATGCGATGGATGTCGATCTCGACAGCGCGGGCCGGATTCTCGTATCGCCCGAGCTGCGCATGGCAGCCGGACTGGAAAAGGAAGTCATGTTGTTGGGAATGGGTAGTCACTTCGAGCTGTGGGATTCGCAGACCTACAACGCGAAGGAGCAGGCAGCGATGGCGCAGGGCATGCCCGACGCGCTGAAGAATTTCACGTTCTGATTGCGGTGACGGAGACGCCCGCGATGGGAAATGAATTGCGGCATCGGACGGTGCTGTTGGATGAAGCGGTGGAGTCGCTCGTGACGCGGCCGGACGGCGTGTATGTCGACGGCACGTTCGGGCGCGGCGGCCACAGCCGCGCGGTGCTCGCGCGGCTGGCGTCGGCCGGGCGGCTGATCGCGTTCGACAAGGATCCGAGGGCGATCGAGACGGCGCAGGGCATCGAGGATGCGCGCTTCTCGATCGTGCATGACAGCTTTGCATCGATGCGCGACGCGCTTGCGGCGCGCGGCGTCGAGAAGGTGTCGGGGGTGTTGCTGGACCTGGGCGTGTCCTCGCCGCAGGTGGACGATCCGGCGCGCGGCTTCAGTTTCCGCGCCGATGGTCCGCTGGACATGCGAATGGATCCGACGCGCGGCGAGTCGGCGGCCGAATGGCTCGCGCGGGCATCGGTGCAGGAATTGACGGAGGTGATACGGGATTATGGGGAAGAACGGTTTGCTTTTCAGATTGCAAAGGCGCTTGTTGCTCGCCGGGCAGAGTCCGACCGTCTTGGGCCTCTCGACACCACGGGCGAGCTTGCCCAAATCGTGGGTCACGTCGTCAAAACCCGTGAGAAGGGCAAGGATCCGGCAACCCGCACCTTTCAGGCTATACGGATTCACGTCAATCAAGAGCTTGCGGACCTGCAAGTCGTACTAGACGCGGCACTGTCGTTGCTGGAGCAAGGGGGGCGGCTGGTGGTCATCAGCTTTCATTCACTCGAGGACCGGATCGTCAAGCGATTCATGCAGGCGCACGCGAGTGCGCCTGCGGTCGATCGTCGCCTGCCGATCCGCGCCGTCGACCTGCCGAGCCCGCCGCTCAAGATCATCAGCCGCCAGTTTCCGAGCGAAGCGGAAGTCGCCGCGAATCCGCGCGCCCGCTCGGCCGTGATGCGCATTGCGGAGCGCGTCACGCCATGAGCCGTCTCAATATCTTCCTGCTGATCATCGTGATGGGTTGCGCGCTGTCGGTCGTCAACTCGACGAACCAGCAACGCCAGATCTTCATTCAGCTGCAGCGCGCGCAGTCGCAGGAGCGTCAGCTCCAGCAGGACTACGCGCAGCTTCAATATCAGCAGAGCGCGCTGTCGAAGACGTCGCGCATCGAGCAGCTCGCGAACGATTCGCTGAAAATGCAGCCGATTTCGACCGGCCGCACGCAATACCTGACGCTGCCGCCGGGCGCGGCGAAGGCGATCGACGCGCCGATCGCGGCGTCGGCCGACACGGCCGGCAAGGGCAAGGGGGGCGCGCGATGAAGCCGTCCTCGAAGCGCCAGAACGTGAAGTTCTCGTCGAGCCCCGTGCTGGGCGTGCATTTGCCGATGTGGCGCTCGAAGCTCGTCGTGTTCCTGCTGTTCATGGCGTTCGTCGCGTTGACCGCGCGGGCGTTCTGGATCCAGGGGCCCGGCAACGCGTTCTATCAGAAGCAGGGCGAAAGCCGCTACCAGCGCACGCTGGAGCTGCCCGCCACGCGCGGCAAGATTCTCGACCGTAACGGGCTCGTGCTCGCGACGAGCCTGCCGGTGCGCGCGATCTGGGCGATTCCGGACGCGGTGCCCGACGATCTCGACGCCGACAAGATCAACCAGCTCGGCAAGCTCCTCGGCATGACGTCGAAGGAACTGCGCGTGAAGCTGTCGCAAGACAAGGGTTTCGTCTACGTGAAGCGCCAGGTGCCGATCGACGTCGCGGACAAGGTCGCCGCGCTCGACATTCCCGGCATCTATCAGCGCAACGAGTACAAGCGCTTCTACCCGGAAGGCGAGATCACCGCTCACCTGATCGGCTTCACGAACGTCGAGGACGAAGGGCAGGAAGGCGTCGAACTGGGCGACCAGAAGATGCTGTCCGGCACGTCGGGCATGCGTCGCGTGATCAAGGACCGGATGGGGCACATCGTCGAGGATGTCGCCGAGCAGATCCCGCCGCACAACGGCACCGACGTCGATCTGTCGATCGACAGCAAGATCCAGTACATCGCGTACGCGAACCTGAAGGCCGCCGTCGAGAAGTTCAAGGCGAAGGCGGGCGCGGCGATGGTCGTCGACGTGCGTACCGGCGAAGTGCTCGCGCTCGTCAACTACCCGACGTACAACCCGAACGACCGTTCGCGCATGACGGGCGAGCAGTTGCGCAACCGGATCATGACCGACGTGTTCGAGCCGGGCTCGATCATGAAGCCGTTCACCGTGTCGCTCGCGCTCGATCTGCACCGCGTGACGCCGAACACGCTCGTCGAGACGGGCAACGGGCATTTCGTGCTCGACGGCGCGCCGATCACCGACGACGCGGGTTTCGGCACGCTGACGGTCGGCGGCGTGATCCAGAAGTCGAGCAACATCGGCGCGACGAAAATCGCGATGACGATGCGGCCCGAGGAAATGTGGAATATGTATACGAGCATCGGCCTCGGCCAGGCGCCGAAGGTCGGGTTCCCGGGCGCGGTGGCCGGCCGCCTGCGTCCGTGGAAGAGCTGGCGCCGCATCGAGCAGGCGACGATGTCGTACGGCTATGGCCTGTCGGTGTCGCTGTTCCAGCTCGCACGGGCGTACACGGCGATCGCGCACGACGGCGAGCTGATGCCCGTGACCATTTTCAAGACCGACCCCAATCAACCGATCGCGGGCACGCAGGTGTTCAATCCGACTACCGCGCGCGAAGTCCGCGCGATGCTCGAGACGGTGGTCGCGCCGGGCGGCACGTCGCCGGATGCGGCCGTGCCGGGCTATCGCGTCGGCGGCAAGAGCGGTACCGCATACAAGCACGAAGGTCACGGCTACACGCGCAAGTACCGCGCGTCGTTCGTCGGGATGGCGCCGATGCCGAATCCGCGCGTCGTGATCGCAGTGTCGGTCGACGAGCCGACTGCCGGCAGCCACTTCGGCGGTCAGGTGTCGGGCCCCGTATTCTCCGCGATCGCCGGCGACACGATGCGTGCGCTGAACGTCCCGCCGAACATGCCGATCAAGCAGCTCGTCGTGTCCGACGATTCACCGGAATCTGCTGCCGCAAAGGGCCCGCAAAAGCTGGCCGCGGGCAGCGGCGCGAAGCATATGATCGTATCCAGCACGACGCGTAATTCACCAGGAGTTGTTCGATGAGCGCCGCCCGCAGTTCCCATCCGGCGCATCAGCAGATCGCAGCCGCGCTCGCGTGGCTGCGTCAGCATGTGGCCCCCGCGGCGCAACTGCATGCGGACACGCGCAGCCTGAAGGCTGGTGACGTGTTCGTCGCGTATGCGGTCGACGGGGCAGATAACCGCGCTTTCATGGCCGACGCCGTCGCACGTGGTGCGGCTGCCGTGCTGTATCAGCCGGAAGGGCTGCGCGCAGCACCGGCCGCGCCGGCCGTACCCGTCGCGCTCGCGGTGCCGGCGCTCGACCAGCTCGCCGGCGAGATCGCCAGCGGCTGGTGCGGCGATCCGAGCGACAGCCTGCTCGCGATCGGCGTCACCGGCACGAACGGCAAGACGTCGTGCACGCAATGGATCGCCACCGCGCTGACGGCGTTGCACCAACCGTGCGCGGTGATCGGCACGCTCGGCAGCGGGATGCCCGGCCAGCTCGTGCCGACCGGCTTCACGACGCCCGACGCGCCGCAACTTCAGCGCAGCCTCGCGCAGTTGCGCGACGCGGGCGCGCAGGCCGTCGCGATGGAGGTCTCGTCGCACGCGCTGCACCAGGGGCGGGTGAATGGCACGGCGTTCGACATCGCGGTGTTTACGAACCTCACACAGGATCACCTCGACTATCACGGCACGTTCGATGCGTACGAGGCGGCGAAGGCGAAGCTGTTCGCGTGGCGCGGCTTGCGCGCGGCGGTGATCAACCGCGACGACGCGGCGGGCCGTCGCCTGCTCGAGAAGCTGGCCGGCCGCGTGCGCACGATCGCGTACGGGATCGGCGACGCTCCGGCGCCCGACGCCGATCGCGAGCTGATCGCGCTCGACGTGCGCGCGACGGCGACGGGTACCGCATTCCGCGTGCGTTCGTCGTGGGGCGACGCGGACGTCGAGGTCGGCACGCTCGGCACGTTCAACGTCAGCAACCTGCTCGCGGTACTCGGCTCGCTGCTCGCGGCCGACGTGCCGTTCGACGCGGCCCTCGCCGAAATCGGGCGGCTCGAGTCGGTCAACGGCCGGATGCAGCGGCTCGGCGGCCGACTGCAGAACGACGAACCGCTCGTCGTGATCGACTACGCGCATACGCCCGACGCGCTTGAAAAGACGCTCGACGCGCTGCGCCCGATCGCCGCGGCGCGCGGCGGACGGCTCGTCTGCATGTTCGGCTGCGGCGGCGATCGCGATGCGACGAAGCGTCCGCTGATGGGCGCGATCGCGGAGCGGCTCGCCGACGAAACCGTCGTCACGAGCGACAACCCGCGCAGCGAAGATCCGCAGCGCATCATCGACCAGGTCGTCGCGGGCATGACCGCGCCCGATCGCGCACGCCGTATCGAGGATCGCGCGAGCGCGATCCTGCAGGCCGTGCGCGGCGCCGCACGCGAGGATGTCGTCGTGCTGGCCGGCAAGGGCCACGAGGCCACGCAGGAAATCATGGGCAAGAAGCGCGCGTTCTCCGACCAGGATCACGCGCGGCTCGCGCTCGCCGCGCGCGCGACGCAGGGCAAGGGAGGCGCCGAATGACGATGCTCAGTCTCGGCGAAGCCGCCCGCCTGATTCCCGGCGCCACCGTCCACGGCGATGCGGGCGTCACGTTCGACCGTGTGTCGACCGACAGCCGCACGGTCGGCACGGGCGACCTGTTCGTCGCGCTGAAGGGCGAGCGCTTCGACGCGCACGACTTCCTCGGCGACGTCGCCGCACGCGGGGCGGCCGCGGCGCTCGTCGCGCATGCGCCCGCGGGCGTCGCGATGCCGATGATCGAAGGCGGCGAAACGCGTGCCGCGCTCGGTGCGCTCGCGCACGGCTGGCGGATGCGATTCCCGCTGCCGCTCGTCGCGGTGACGGGCAGCAACGGCAAGACGACCGTCAAGGAAATGATCGCGTCGATCTTCGCGGCGGCGGTCGGCGCCGACGCGCGGCTCGCGACGGCCGGCAACCTGAACAACGATGTCGGCCTGCCGCTGACGCTGCTGCGCCTGTCGGCCGCGCATCGTCTCGCGGTGATCGAGATCGGCATGAACCACCCGGGCGAAACCGAGGTCCTCGCGCGCGTCACCGCGCCGACGGTCGCGCTCGTCAACAACGCGCAGCGCGAGCACCAGGAATTCATGGCGACGGTCGAAGCCGTCGCGCTCGAACACGCGGCCGTGATCCACGCGCTGCCGCCGGACGGCGTCGCGGTGTTCCCGGCCGACGACGCATACGCGGGCATCTGGCGCGTCGCGGCGACCGGCAACCGGATCCTCGATTTCGCGCTGCACGACGCCGAACGGCAGAACGACGCGCAGGTGGTCGGTCGCGTGCACGGCGGCGAACTCGCGATCGACACGCCGGCGGGCGCCGTCACGGTGCGGCTGCGCGCGCTCGGCGAGCACAACGCGCGTAATGCGCTGGCCGCGACGGCTGCGGCGCTCGGCGCCGGCGTCGCGCTGTCGGCGATCCGGCAGGGGCTCGAATCGTTCGAACCGGTCAAGGGCCGGCTGCAGGTGAAGCAGGCGAGCGTCGGCAGCCTCGCGGGCGCGACGGTCGTCGACGACACATACAACGCGAACCCCGATTCGATGCGTGCCGCGATCGACGTGCTCGCCGCGCATCCGGCGCCGCGCGTGCTGGTGATCGGCGACATGGGCGAAGTCGGCGACGAAGGGCCGGCATTCCACCGCGAGGTCGGCGCGTACGCGCGCGAACGCGGGATCGACGCGCTGTTCGCGCTCGGCGACGCATCGCGCGACGCGTGCACCGCATACGGCGACACGGCACGCCATTTCGGCGACGTCGGCGCGCTCGTGTCGGCGCTGCTCGCGGCCGGTTACGGCGCGCACGCGACGGTGCTCGTGAAGGGCTCGCGGTACATGAAGATGGAGCGCGTGGTCGACGCGCTGACGAACCAACCCGCGGCGGGCACCGTGCCCGCCGCACACTGAGTAGAAGGAAGGAAGCATGCTGCTGGCGCTGGCGCAATGGCTGCAAGGAGACGCAAGCTTTTTGCGCTTGTTCACGTACCTCACGTTCCGGGCGGTGATGGCCACCATCACCGCGCTCGGGATCGGGCTCGTGTGCGGACCGTGGGTGATCCGCAAGCTGACGCAAATGAAGGTGGGGCAGGCCGTGCGCAAGGACGGCCCGCAGACCCACCTCGTCAAGTCCGGCACGCCGACGATGGGCGGCGTGCTGATCCTGATCGGCATCGCGGTCGCGACGCTGCTGTGGGGCGACCTGACGAACCGGTTCATCTGGATCGTGATGCTCGTCACGTTCGGCTTCGGCGTGATCGGCTGGGTCGACGATTACCGCAAGGTCGTCCACAAGGACCCGCGCGGGATGTCGTCGCGCGAGAAGTATTTCTGGCAGTCGGTGATCGGCCTGTTCGCGGCCGTCTATCTCGCGTTCAGCGTGTCCGAGGCGAACAACGTGCGCGTGTTCGACCTGTTCATGGCGTGGGTGAGGAGCGGCCTGTCGATGGGGCTGCCGGCGCGCGCCGACCTGATGCTGCCGTTCCTGAAGTCGATCAGCTACCCGCTCGGCGTCTGGGGCTTCATCGTGCTGACCTACTTCGTGATCGTCGGCGCGAGCAACGCGGTGAACCTGACCGACGGCCTCGACGGTCTCGTGATCATGCCGGTCGTGCTGGTCGGCGCGTCGCTTGGTGTGTTCGCGTACGTGATGGGCAGCGCGGTCTATTCGAAATACCTGCTGTTCCCGCACATCCCGGGCGCGGGCGAACTGCTGATCTTCTGTTCCGCGATGGGCGGGGCAGGGCTCGCATTCCTCTGGTACAACACGCATCCCGCGCAGGTGTTCATGGGCGACGTCGGCGCGCTGGCGCTGGGCGGCGCGCTCGGCACGGTTGCGGTGATCGTGCGCCAGGAAATCGTGCTGTTCATCATGGGCGGCATCTTCGTCGCGGAAACGCTGTCGGTGATGCTGCAGGTGTCGTGGTTCAAGTACACGAAGAAGCGTTACGGCGAAGGGCGGCGCCTGCTGAAGATGGCGCCGCTGCATCACCATTTCGAATTGTCCGGCTGGAAGGAAACGCAGGTGGTCGTGCGTTTCTGGATCATCACGCTGATGCTGTGCCTGTTCGGTCTGACCACCCTCAAGCTGCGGTAAAGGAAAGGTAACAAGGATGTCTGGCGAGATGTTTGGAGATCGGCAACGGCCGATGGTGCTCGTACTGGGGCTCGGGGAATCGGGTCTCGCGATCGCGCGATGGTGCGCGAGGCACGGGTGCCGGCTGCGCATTGCCGATACCCGCGAGGCGCCGCCGAACCTTGCCGCGCTGCAGGCCGAAGGCATCGATGCGGAATTCGTCGGCGGGGCGTTCACGCCCGCGCTGCTCGACGGCGGCGTCGAGATCGTCGGGCTGAGCCCCGGGCTGTCGCCGCTGGAGCCGGCGCTCGCGGCGCTGGTCGCGGCCGCGAACGAGCGCGGTATCGCGGTGTGGGGCGAGCTGGAATTCTTCGCGCAGGCGCTGCGCGCGCTCGGCACGAGCGGCTACCAGCCGAAGGTGCTCGCGATTACCGGCACCAACGGCAAGACCACGACGACGAGTCTCACGGGCCTGCTGTGCCAGCGCTCGGGCAGGAAGGTCGCGGTCGCGGGCAACATCAGCCCGGCGATGCTCGACCGGCTCGCGAGCGCGATCGACGAAACCGCGCTGCCCGACGTCTGGGTGCTCGAACTGTCGAGCTTCCAACTCGAGACCGCGCGCACGTTCGCGCCCGATGCGGCCGCGATCCTCAACATCACGCAGGACCACCTCGACTGGCACGGCAGCTTCGACGCGTACGCGCAGGCAAAGGGCAGGATCTTCGGCGCGACGACGACGCGCGTGCTGAACCGCGACGACGCGGCCGTGATGAAGTTCGCGCCGGCAGCCGGCGCGGCCGACGCGCCGCGCACGGTCACGTTCGGCCTGAACGAACCGACGCAGGACGGCGACTACGGGCTGTCGCGCGACAACGGCATCGCATGGCTGGTGGAAGCCGTCGATCGCGACGCGCCGGACGAAGCGACGACGACCCGCCGGCGCAAGCGCGACGCCGGGCATACGCCCGACATCGCGCAGAAGCGCCTGATGCCGGTCGACGCGCTGCGCATCCGCGGGCTGCACAACGCGGCGAACGCGCTGGCCGCGTTCGCGCTCGCGCGGGCGATCGACCTGCCGGCCGCGCCGCTGCTGCACGCGCTGCGCGAATACCGCGGCGAAGCGCATCGCGTCGAAGTGATCGCGACGGTCGACGACGTCGACTACGTCGACGACAGCAAAGGCACGAACGTCGGCGCGACGGTGGCCGCGCTCGACGGGCTCGCGCAGAAGATCGTGCTGATCGCGGGCGGCGACGGCAAGGGGCAGGATTTCGCGCCGCTGGTCGCGCCGGTCGCGCGCTGGTGCCGCGCGGTGATGCTGATCGGCCGCGACGCGCCGGCGATCCGCGACACGCTCGCCGAAACCGGCGTGCCGCTCGCCGACCACGCGACGCTCGAAGGTGCGGTGCACGCGGCGGCCGAGCTGGCCGAACCGGGCGATGCGGTGCTGCTGTCGCCCGCGTGCGCGAGCCTCGACATGTTCAGGAACTACGCCCATCGCGCGGAGGTGTTCCGCGCGGCGGTGGATGAAGTCGCCATCGACAAAGGAGCGACGTCATGAGCTGGTCCGATCGCCTCGCCTCCCGTTTCAACGACCGGCGCGACACCGGCGGCAATGCCGCGGGCGGCCGCGTCGCATCGGCCACGCGCGCTGCGACGGGTGGCCTCGCGAGCGTCGTCAACGGCGTGCGCCCGAGCCGTTCGCGGATGCTCGATTTCGACTATTCGCTGCTCTGGGTCGCGATCGCGCTGCTCGGGCTCGGCGTCGTGATGGTGTATTCGGCGTCGATCGCGATGCCCGATTCGCCGAAATACGCGTCGTACCACGATTACGCGTTCCTGATGCGTCATTGCGTGTCGCTCGGCGTCGCGTTCGTCGCGGCGGTGATCGCGTTCCGCGTGCCGGTGTCGACCTGGGATAAATACGCGCCGCATCTGTTCCTGATCGCGCTCGTCGGCCTCGTGATCGTGCTGATCCCGCACGTCGGCAAGGGCGTGAACGGTGCGCGCCGCTGGATTCCGCTCGGCATCACGAACATGCAGCCGTCGGAAATCATGAAGCTCGCGGTGACGATCTACGCGGCGAACTACACGGTGCGCAAGCAGGAATACATGCAGAGCTTCGCGAAGGGCTTCCTGCCGATGGCGTTCGCGGTCGGTCTCGTCGGCGCGCTGCTGCTGCTCGAGCCCGACATGGGCGCGTTCATGGTGGTCGCCGCGATCGCGATGGGCGTGCTGTTCCTCGGCGGCGTGAACGGCAAGCTGTTCGGCGGCCTCGTCGCGACGGCGGTCGGCACGTTCACGATGCTCGTGTGGCTGTCGCCGTGGCGTCGCGAGCGGATCTTCGCGTATCTGGATCCGTGGGACGAGCGCTACGCGCAGGGCAAGGCCTACCAGCTCACGCACTCGCTGATCGCCTTCGGCCGCGGCGAGTGGTTCGGCGTCGGCCTCGGCGGCAGCGTTGAGAAGCTGAACTACCTGCCGGAAGCGCATACCGACTTCATCCTCGCGGTGATCGGCGAGGAACTCGGCTTCGTCGGCGTGCTGGTCGTGATCCTGCTGTTCTACTGGATCGTGCGCCGCGCGTTCGAGATCGGCCGCCAGGCGCTCGCGCTCGATCGCACGTTCGCGGGCCTGATGGCGAAGGGCATCGGCATCTGGTTCGGCGCGCAGACGTTCATCAACATGGGCGTGAACCTCGGGCTGCTGCCGACCAAGGGGCTGACGCTGCCGCTCGTGAGTTACGGCGGCTCGGGCATTTTGCTGAACTGCGTCGCGCTCGCGGTGTTGCTGCGGGTTGATTACGAGAACCGGGTGCTGATGCGCGGAGGGAAGGTATGACCGCGTCGCAACGCACGCTGATGGTGATGGCAGGCGGCACCGGGGGCCACGTGTTCCCGGGGCTCGCGGTCGCGCACCGGATGGAAGCGGCGGGCTGGCGCGTCGTATGGCTCGGCAATCCGGCCGGGATGGAAGCGACGCTCGTGCCGAAACACGGCATTCCGATGGAGTACGTGCGCTTCGGCGGGCTGCGCGGCAAGGGCCTGAAGACCAAGCTGACGCTGCCGGTCAACCTGCTGCGCGCATGCTGGCAGAGCCTCGGCGCGCTGCGCCGCGTGCGGCCGGACGTCGTGCTCGGGATGGGCGGCTACATCACGTTCCCGGCGGGCGTGATGGCCGCGCTGTCGGGGCGTCCGCTCGTGCTGCACGAACAGAATTCGATCGCGGGCCTGACGAACAAGGTGCTCGCGAAACTCGCGAAGCGCGTGCTCGTCGCGTTCCCCGGCGCGCTGCCGCACGCGGAATGGACGGGTAACCCGATTCGCGCGGAACTTGCGCACACGGAACCGCCCCAAGCACGCTATGCGTCGCGCGGCGGCCCGTTGAACGTGCTGGTCGTCGGCGGCAGCCTCGGGGCGGCCGCGCTGAACGAAGTCGTGCCGCGCGCGCTGGCGCTGCTGGCGCCGGGCGAGCGCCCGCGCGTCGTGCATCAGGCCGGCGTGAAGCACATCGATGCGTTGAAGGCGAATTACGAAGCGGCCGGTTTCGCGGCCGGCGAAGACGTGCGGCTCGTGCCGTTCATCGACGACATGGCGGCCGCGTATGCGGCGGCGGATCTGGTGATCTGCCGGTCGGGCGCGATGACGGTGTCGGAGATCGCGGCGGTGGGCGTGGCGGCGCTGTTCGTGCCGTTCCCGTACGCGGTCGACGATCACCAGACGACCAACGCCGCGTTCCTTGCCGATGCGGGCGCGGCCGTGCTGGTGCAACAACGCGACCTGTCGGCGGAACTGCTCGCCGACTGGCTGCGCAGCCAGTCGCGGGCATCGCTCGCGGAGATGGCGGAACGTTCGCGCTCGCTCGCGAAGCCCGAGGCCACCGACGAAGTCGCGCGCGTGTGCGCGAAGGCGGCCGGCGCGAACCTGGAACAACTTAAATGAAACAACCCTCACGCTCACTTCGTTCGCTCGGGGGGGCTCGGCCCCCCCGTCTCCCGCGGGCGCTTCCGTCGAAGCACGGAGCGGCCCGGCGGAGGCTGACATGAAACACATCGTCAAACACATCCATTTCGTCGGGATCGGCGGCGCGGGCATGAGCGGCATCGCCGAAGTGCTCGTCAACCTCGGCTACGAGGTCAGCGGCTCCGACCTGTCGCGCAATGCGGTGACCGACCGCCTCCAGGCGCTGGGCGCGCGGATCGCGATCGGCCACGACGCGGCGAACATCGAGGGCGCGAACGCGGTCGTCGTGTCGACGGCCGTGCGCTCGGACAACCCGGAAGTGCTCGCCGCGCGCGCGCAGCGCGTGCCGATCGTGCAGCGCGCGGTGATGCTGGCGGAGCTGATGCGCCTGAAGCAGGGCATCGCGATCGCCGGCACGCACGGCAAGACCACGACGACGAGCCTCGTCGCGAGCGTGCTCGCGGCGGGCGGCCTGGACCCGACCTTCGTGATCGGCGGCCGCCTGATCAGCGCCGGCGCGAACGCACGGCTCGGCACGGGCGACTTCATTGTCGCCGAGGCCGACGAGTCGGATGCGTCGTTCCTGAACCTGTATCCGGTGATCGAAGTCATCACGAACATCGACGCCGACCACATGGACACCTACGGCCACGACTTCGCGCGGCTCAAGCAGGCGTTCATCGAATTCACGCAGCGCCTGCCGTTCTACGGCAGCGCGGTCGTGTGCGTCGACGATCCGAACGTGCGGCAGATCATCCCGTTCATCTCGAAGCCGGTCGTGCGCTACGGCCTGTCGCCGGATGCGCAGGTGCGCGCGGAAGACATCGACGCGCGCGATGGCCGGATGCATTTCACGGTGATCCGCGAAGGGCGTGCGCCGCTCGCGGTGGTGCTGAACATGCCGGGCCTGCACAACGTGCAGAACGCGCTCGCGGCGATCGCGATCGCGACCGATCTCGGCGTGTCGGACGATGCGATCCAGCTGGCGCTGGCGGAATTCAACGGCGTCGGCCGGCGCTTCCAGCGTTACGGCGACGTGCCGACCGCGGACGGCGGCCGGTACACGCTGATCGACGACTACGGTCATCACCCGGTCGAGATGGCGGCGACGATCGCGGCCGCGCGCGGCGCGTTCCCGGGCCGCCGCCTCGTGCTGGCGTTCCAGCCGCACCGCTACACGCGCACGCGCGATTGCTTCGACGATTTCGTCAACGTGCTGTCGACGGTCGATGCGCTGGTGCTGACGGAAGTCTACGCGGCCGGCGAGGCCGCGATCCCGACGGCCAGCGGCGACGCGCTGTCGCGTGCGCTGCGCACGGCGGGGAAGGTCGACCCGGTGTTCGTCGCGACGGTCGACGACGTGCCGGCCGCATTGGCGAAGGTCGCGCAGAACGGCGACGTGGTGATCACGATGGGTGCGGGTTCGATCGGCGGCGTGCCGGCGAAGCTCGTGCAACACATTCAACAGAAGGCATGACATGAAACGACCCCCACGCTCACTTCGTTCGCTGCCCCCCGCGGGGGCGGTCAGCCTCCTTGGGGCGGCCCTGCGGAGGCTGACATGAGCGGAATCGATCCGAAACGTTTCGGCAAGGTGGCGGTGTTGTTCGGCGGCGAATCCGCCGAGCGCGAGGTGTCGCTCACCTCGGGCCGCCTCGTGCTGCAGGGCTTGCGCGACGCAGGCGTCGACGCCCATCCGTTCGACCCGGCCGAGCGGCCGCTGTCGGCGCTGAAGGACGAAGGCTTCGTGCGCGCATTCAATGCGCTGCACGGCGGCTACGGCGAGAACGGCCAGATCCAGGGCGCGCTCGATTTCTACGGCATTCGCTACACGGGCAGCGGCGTGCTCGGCTCGGCGCTCGGCCTCGACAAGTTCCGCACGAAGCTCGTGTGGCAGCAGACGGGCGTGCCGACGCCGCCGTTCGAGACGGTGATGCGCGGCGACGACTACGCGGCGCGCGCGACGGAGATCGTCGCGAAGCTCGGCCTGCCGCTGTTCGTGAAGCCGGCGAGCGAAGGCTCGAGCGTTGCGGTGCTGAAGGTGAAGACGGCCGACGCGTTGCCCGCCGCACTGTCGGAAGCCGCGACGCACGACAAGATCGTGATCGTCGAGAAGAGCATCGAAGGCGGCGGCGAATACACCGCGTGCATCGCCGGCGATCTTGACCTGCCGCTGATCAAGATCGTGCCGGCCGGCGAGTTCTACGACTATCACGCGAAGTACGTCGCCGACGATACGCAGTACCTGATCCCGTGCGGTCTGCCGGCGGAACAGGAAGCGGAACTGAAGCGCATCGCGCGCCGCGCGTTCGACGTGCTCGGCTGCACCGACTGGGGTCGCGCGGATTTCATGGTCGACGCGGCCGGCAACGCGTATTTCCTGGAAGTGAACACGGCCCCCGGGATGACCGACCACTCGCTGCCGCCGAAGGCCGCGCGCGCGGTCGGCATCGGCTACTCGGAGCTGGTCGTGAAGGTGCTGTCGCTCACGCTCAACGACTGACGCAGGAACGGAACGACGTATGTGGAACAACGTTCGCCAACTCAACCTTGCCGCCAGCGCGCTGTACGCGCTGCTGCTGCTCGTGTTGGCGGCGGCCGGCTGCTACTGGCTGATCCAGCGCCCGACGTTCGCGCTGCGGGAGATCCGGATCGACGGCGACACCGAGCACATCAATTCGCCCACGGTGCGCGCGGGCGTGGTCGGCCGGCTGAAGGGCAACTTCTTCACGGTCGATCTCGATACGGCGCGCGCGGCGTTCGAGCAGATGCCGTGGGTGCGTCACGCGAGCGTGCGCCGGGTGTGGCCGAATGCGCTGGCTGTCACGCTCGAGGAGTACAAGCCGCTCGGGACCTGGGGCAGCGATCAGCTGGTGAGCGTCGACGGCGAGCTGTTCACCGCGAACCAGGGCGAGCTAGAGCAGGAACTGCCGGCATTCGACGGCCCGGAAGGCAGTGCGAAGGAAGTCGTCACGCGGTATCGCGACTTCGGGAAATGGTTTGCGCCGCTGAAGGCGGCGCCGGAAGAAGTGACGCTGTCGGCGCGGTACGCGTGGACGGTGAAGCTGTCGAACGGCATGCAGGTCGAGCTGGGCAAGGAGCGCAACAGCGACACGCTGCATGACCGGAGCCAGCGTCTGGTCGCCGCGTGGCCGGCCGTCACGGAGCGTTGGGGCAACGACATCGAGTACGCGGACCTGCGGTATCCGAACGGATTCGCGATTCGCGCGGCAGGCATGCGGTTCCTGACCGATACCGACAAGCGCAAGAAGTAACGAGAGATCACACGCAAGAGCACTTTATGAGCAAAGACTACAAGGATCTGCTGGTTTCCCTCGACATCGGCACGTCGAAGGTGGTGGCCATCGTCGCCGAGCTGAAGGGCGAGGGTCACTACGAGGTGATCGGTCTCGGCCAGAGCGAGTCGAAGGGTCTGAAGAAAGGTGTGGTGGTCAACATCGAGGCCACCGTGCAGTCGATCCAGCGCGCGCTCGAGGAAGCCGAGCTGATGGCCGACTGCAAGATCACCAACGTGTTCACCGGAATCGCGGGCAGTCACATCCGCAGCTTCAACTCGAGCGGGATGGTCGCGATCAAGGACAAGGAAGTCACGCAGACGGACGTCGCGCGCGTGATCGAGACCGCGAAGGCGATCAACATCCCGACCGACCAGCAGGTGCTGCACATCCTCACGCAGGAATTCATCATCGACGGCCAGGAAGACGTGCGCGAGCCGATCGGGATGAGCGGCATCCGGCTGGAAGTGAAGGTGCACATCGTGACGGGCGCGGTGAGCGCGGCGCAGAACATCGTCAAGTGCGTGCGCCGCTGCGGGCTGGAAGTGAACGACCTGATCCTGCAGCCGCTCGCGTCTTCGCTGGCGGTGCTGACCGAGGACGAGAAGGATCTCGGCGTGGTGCTGGTCGACATCGGCGGCGGCACGACGGACATCGCGATCTTCGCCGAAGGCGCGATCCGCCACACGGCGGTGATCCCGATCGCCGGCGACCAGATCACGAGCGACATCGCGATGGCGCTGCGCACGCCGACGCCGGATGCGGAAGACATCAAGGTCGGCTACGGGATCGCGAAGCAGGCGCTCGCCGATCCGGACGAAATGGTGGAAGTGCCGGGCCTTGGCGAACGCGGCCCGCGCACGCTGTCGCGCCAGGCGCTCGCGGCCGTGATCGAGCCGCGCGTCGAGGAACTGTTCTCGCTCGTGCAGCAGGTCGTGCGCGAATCGGGTTACGAAGAACTCCTGAGCTCCGGCGTGGTCATTACCGGCGGCGCGTCGATGATGCCGGGCATGGTCGAGCTCGGCGAAGACATTTTCCTGAAACCGGTGCGCATCGGCGCGCCGGAATATGCGGGCGGCCTGTCCGACGTCGTGCGCAATCCGCGCTACTCGACGGCGATGGGGCTGCTCGTCGAAGGCAGTGCGCAGCGCATGCGCGGCCGCAAGGTCGCCGTGCAGTCCGGCAACGCGGGGCAGGTGTTCTCGCGGATGAAGGAATGGTTCCTGAGCAACTTCTGAAGAATTGAACCGAATCGAAATTCGCGCTGGTGCCGGCGGCTGGCGCGCGACAGGGGGTTGCCCGATCTCCTGCCGAATAACGGCCGAGTAGCAGTCATTCTCTTGACGGAGGCAACAATGGAATTCGAAATGCTGGAAACCGAAACCAACGGCACCATCATCAAGGTGGTCGGCGTTGGCGGCGCTGGCGGCAATGCCGTCCAGCACATGATCAACCGCGGCGTGCAGGGCGTCGACTTCATCGTGATGAACACGGATGCGCAGGCGCTGTCGCGTTCGCGCGCATCGTCGGTGATCCAGCTCGGCAACACGGGTCTGGGCGCCGGTGCGAAGCCGGAAATGGGGCGTGCGGCAGCGGAAGAAGCGCGCGAGCGCATCGCCGACGCACTGCGCGGCGCGCACATGGTGTTCATCACGGCCGGCATGGGTGGTGGCACGGGCACGGGCGCGGCGCCGGTGGTCGCGCAGATCGCGAAGGAGATGGGCATTCTGACGGTCGGTGTCGTCAGCAAGCCGTTCGAGTTCGAGGGCGGCAAGCGCATGCGCGTCGCCGAAGCAGGCTCGCAGCAACTGGAGGATCACGTCGACTCGCTGATCGTCGTCCTGAACGACAAGCTGTTCGACGTGATGGGCGATGACGCCGAGATGGACAAGTGCTTCCAGTGCGCGGACGACGTGTTGAACAACGCGGTGGCAGGTATCGCGGAAATCATCAACGTCGACGGCCTCGTGAACGTCGACTTCGAAGACGTGAAGACGGTGATGGGCGAGCAGGGCAAGGCGATGATGGGCACGGCGACGGTTGCCGGCGTCGATCGCGCACGCCTCGCGGCGGAACAGGCCGTGGCGAGCCCGCTGCTCGAAGGCGTCGATCTGTCGGGCGCGCGCGGCGTGCTGGTCAACATCACGTCGAGCCGTTCGCTGCGCCTGTCGGAAACGCGCGAAGTGATGAACACGATCAAGAGCTACGCGGCGGAAGATGCGACGGTGATCTTCGGTGCGGTGTACGACGACGCGATGGGCGATGCACTGCGCGTGACGGTCGTGGCGACGGGTCTGGGCCGTGCGGCGAAGAAGCAGCAGTCGGCACCGATGACGCTGCTGCGCACCGGTACGGACAACCAGCCGGTCAGCGCGGTGTCGCACGGCTATGCGCCGGCGCATCACGTCAGCACGGCCGACTACGGCGCGCTCGATACGCCGGCGGTGTGGCGCAACTCGCGCGAAACCGCGGCATCGCACGTGCAGGCGCTGCAGGAGAAGGGGGTCGACACGTACGACATCCCGGCTTTCCTGCGCAAGCAGGCTGACTGACGACGCACACAGGCGAAGCCGCGGCGAAGTTGCCGCGGTAACGCCGGCGTGACGGATGCCACGGACCACGACAGGCCGCGTCGGATGCGACGCCGGGCCGGGAAACGTGCCCTCTTCGCGTGAGCGGAGCGGGATGGGCCGTGCTGTCCGCGACACGCTGAAAAACCGTATCGCTATGAGGGACCAGCCATGATTCAAGTGGGCGACGCGCTGCCCGACGCGCAATTGTTCGAGTTCGTCGACGACGCGCGCGAAGGGTGCACGCTGGGGCCGAATGCCTTCAGCGTGCGCGACCAGGTTGCGGGAAAGCGCGTGGTGATCTTCGGATTGCCGGGCGCGTTCACGCCGACCTGCTCGGCGCAGCATGTGCCGGGCTACGTCGAACACGCCGAGCAACTGCGCGCGGCGGGGATCGACGAGATCTGGTGCGTGTCCGTCAACGACGCATTCGTGATGGGCGCATGGGGACGTGATCTGCACACCGCGGGCAAGGTGCGCATGATGGCGGACGGCAGCGCGGCTTTCACTCATGCGCTGGGGCTGACGCAGGATTTGTCCGCGCGTGGCATGGGAATTCGTTCCCTGCGCTACGCGATGGTGATTGACGGCGGTGTGGTCAAGACGCTGGCCGTCGAGGCGCCGGGCAAATTCGAAGTGAGCGATGCGGCGAGTGTTCTCGCGACGTTGACGTCCTGATCGTGCGGTGCGCCGTTGCCTTCCGGCAACGCTGCCCACCGGCCTCAGGGCAGTTGTAACACGGGCCGATGACCGGAAACGCCTCCGTTCCGGGCATCGGCCCGTCCCGTATCGGCACGGGTAAACTGTCGAAACAGATTGATACGCAGTTTCAAACAGCGTTGAATTGGGAATTACGCTATAATCCCGCCTATCGAATATAACTCCTGATTGATATCTTCAATCAAGACGAAGAAGACCATGTTGAAGCAGCGCACCATCAAATCCATCGTGAAGACCGTCGGTATCGGTCTCCACTCGGGCCGCAAGGTCGAACTGACGCTCCGTCCGGCTGCGCCGGGCACGGGCATCGTGTTCTCGCGCGTCGACCTGCCCACGCCCGTCGATATTCCGGCTTCCGCGATGTCGATCGGGGATACGCGGCTCGCGTCGGTGCTGCAGAAGGATGGTGCGCGCGTGTCGACGGTCGAGCACCTGATGTCGGCGTGCGCCGGCCTCGGCATCGATAACCTCTATGTCGACGTGACGGCCGAGGAAATCCCGATCATGGACGGCAGCGCCGCGTCTTTCGTGTTCCTGATTCAATCCGCCGGCATCGAAGAGCAGAACGCGCCGAAGCGCTTCATCCAGGTGAAGAAGCCGGTCGAAATCCGCGATGGCGACAAGTTCGCGCGTCTCGATCCGTATTTCGGCTTCAAGCTGAAGTTCACGATCGACTTCCGTCACCCGGCCGTCGACAAGACCGGCCAGGAACTGGAGGTCGACTTCGCGAGCACGTCGTACGTGCGCGAGATCGCGCGTGCGCGCACGTTCGGTTTTGCCCATGAAGTCGAAATGATGCGCGAACTGGGTCTCGCCCGCGGCGGCAGCATGGACAACGCGATCGTGCTCGACGAGTACCGGATCCTGAACAACGACGGGCTGCGTTACGACGACGAGTTCGTGAAGCACAAGATGCTCGACGCGATCGGCGACCTGTACGTGGTCGGCCATCCGCTGCTGGCGTCGTACACCGCGTACAAGTCGGGTCACGGGCTGAACAACGCGCTGCTGCGCGAGCTGCTCGCGCACGAAGATGCATACGAGATCGTGACGTTCGAGGATCCGCAGGCTGCGCCGAAGGGGTTCGCGTTCGACGCGCAGACGGCGTTCGCGTGACCGGCGCTCGTTACCGCAAGCGATAAAAAAGCGACCCTCGGGTCGCTTTTTTGTTGGCTCGCCGCCGCCGATGACCCGTGCGGTCAACGCGGCTTCGCGCCGTGCCGCGCCGCCATCCGCGCGAGCGCGGCCTGCAGCGGCGACGGTTCGAGGTGGTCGGCGAGATCGCGCAGCGCGGCGGCGCCGACCGACGTCATCCGCGCCTGCTTCACGTGCGGCGGTTCCGGCGCGTCCTTCGGCCGCACGCGCACGCGCAGCGTCGTCACGGGCCAGCCGCGCTTCTGGAGATCGCCGAGCAACCGCACTTCGACCTGTCGCAGCCGGGCGGCCAGCGCATTGTGCGCGGCAAAGAGGGTCAGGGTGCCGTCCTTGATGAAGCCCGGTTCGACATGATTCGCCAGATAGTCGGGCAGGCACGCGCCGAGGTCGCGCTGCAGCGACGCGATCTGCTCGACGCCGGCGCGCAGTGCCGCGAATGCGTCGGTACGGCCGAGCACTTCGGACACGGGTTGCGGGCGATAGGCGGCGAGCGGGCCGAAACGCTTGGAAAATCGGTTCATCGAGGCTTTCTTCGAGCGCGCACGCGCGCGGACGTTGCAGCCGATTGTACCCGCGCCGGCCCGCGCACGGGCGGCTTTCGCCCCTGCTTACCCGGCCCCGGCGCGCAATGGCCGTCCGGCCGGGACGCAGGCGCACGCGGCCCCGCGTGCTAAAATTCGTCGTTTGAGTCCACTAATTCGCTAAGCCGCCGAGGCTCGGGCGCCGGGGCGCGCAACACGCGCCGGGCGCCGGTGCTGCGACGCAGGATCCGATCCGATGACAACCGGTTTTCTCCAGAAAATTTTTGGCAGCCGCAACCAGCGGCTCGTCAAGCAATACCAAAAGACCGTCGCGACGATCAATGCGCTCGAAACGCAGATCGAGAAGCTGACGGACGACCAGTTGCGCGGCAAGACGGATGAATTCCGCCAGCGGGTCGCGGCCGGCGAGTCGCTCGACAAGCTGTTGCCCGAGGCCTTCGCGGTCTGTCGCGAGGCGAGCCGCCGCGTGCTGAAGATGCGGCACTTCGACGTGCAGATGATCGGCGGCATGGTGCTCCACTACGGCAAGATCGCGGAAATGCGCACCGGCGAGGGCAAGACGCTCGTCGCGACGCTGCCCGTGTACCTGAACGCGCTGGCCGGCCGCGGCGTGCACGTCGTGACCGTCAACGATTACCTCGCGCAGCGCGACGCCGAATGGATGGCGCGCCTCTACAACTTCCTGGGCCTGTCGGTCGGCATCAACCTGTCCGGGATGGAGCACGACCAGAAGCAGCAGGCGTACGCGGCGGACATCACGTACGGTACGAACAACGAATTCGGCTTCGACTACCTGCGCGACAACATGGTCTACGAGACCGACGCGCGCGTGCAGCGGGCGCTGAACTTCGCGGTCGTCGACGAAGTGGACTCGATCCTGATCGACGAAGCGCGTACGCCGCTGATCATTTCGGGCCAGGCCGAGGATCACACCGAGCTGTACGTGCGGATGAACGCGCTGCCGCCGCTGCTCGAGCGCCAGATCGGCGAAGAGAAGGCCGACGGCACGGGCGTCGAGAAGCCGGGCGACTACACGCTCGACGAGAAGGCGCGCCAGGTGTTCCTGACGGAATCGGGCCACGAGAAGGCCGAGCGCCTGCTCGCCGAATGGGGCCTGATCGGCGAGGGCGAAAGCCTGTACGCACCGCAGAACATCACGCTGATGCACCACGTGTACGCGGCGCTGCGTGCCCACACGCTGTTCCACAAGGATCAGCACTACGTCGTGCAGAACGGCGAAGTGGTCATCGTCGACGAATTCACGGGCCGCCTGATGGCCGGCCGCCGCTGGTCCGACGGCCTGCACCAGGCGGTCGAGGCGAAGGAGCACGTGAAGATCCAGAGCGAGAACCAGACGCTCGCGTCGATCACGTTCCAGAACTACTTCCGGATGTACGCGAAGCTGGCCGGCATGACCGGTACCGCGGACACCGAAGCGTACGAATTCAACGAGATCTACGGTCTCGAGACGGTCGTGATCCCGACCAACCGTCCGCCGAAACGGATCGACAAGCAGGACCAGATCTACAAGACGGCCAAGGAGCGCTACGACGCGGTGATCCGCGACATCCGCGACTGCTACGAGCGCGGCCAGCCGGTGCTGGTCGGCACGACGTCGATCGAGAACTCCGAACTGCTGTCGCACCTGCTGAAGCAGGCCGGGCTGCCGCACGAAGTGCTGAACGCGAAGCAGCACGAGCGTGAAGCGGCGATCGTCGCGGAAGCCGGCCGTCCGCACCGCGTGACGATCGCGACCAACATGGCCGGTCGCGGCACCGACATCGTGCTCGGCGGCAACGTCGAGAAGCAGGCCGCGTTCATCGAGGCCGACGACTCGATCCCGGCCGACGAAAAGGCGCGCCGCATCCAGAAGCTGCACGACGAGTGGGAAACGCTGCACGAGCAGGTGAAGGCAGCTGGCGGCCTGCACATCATCGGCACCGAGCGTCACGAATCGCGCCGGATCGACAACCAGCTGCGCGGCCGTGCGGGTCGCCAGGGCGATCCGGGCTCGTCGCGCTTCTATCTGTCGCTCGACGATCCGCTGCTGCGCATCTTCGCGGGCGACCGCGTGCGCTCGATCATGGATCGCCTGAAGATGCCGGAAGGCGAGGCGATCGAGGCGGGCATCGTCACGCGGTCGATCGAATCGGCGCAGCGCAAGGTCGAAGCGCGCAACTTCGACATCCGCAAGCAGCTGCTCGAATACGACGACGTGTCGAACGACCAGCGCAAGGTGATCTACCAGCAGCGCAACGAACTGCTCGAGGCGCACGACATCACCGAGACGATCACCGCGATGCGCCACGGCGTGATTACCGAAGTCGTCCGCCAGTTCGTGCCGGAAGGCAGCATCGAAGAGCAGTGGGACGTGCCCGAACTCGAGGAGGCGCTGCGCAACGACTGGCAGCTCGACCTCGCGATCCAGGAAATGGTGAACGAGTCGTCGTCGATCACGGCCGAGGAGATCCTCGACGCGGTGACGACGGCCGCCGACGAGCAGTACGAGGCGAAGGTCGCGCTGGTCGGCCGCGAATCGTTCAGCGCGTTCGAGCGTTCGGTGATGCTGCAGACGGTCGACCGCCTGTGGCGCGAGCACCTCGCGGCGCTGGACCACCTGCGCCAGGGCATCCATCTGCGCGGCTATGCGCAGAAGAACCCGAAGCAGGAGTACAAGCGCGAGGCGTTCGAGCTGTTCGCAGCGATGCTCGACGCGATCAAGCAGGAAGTCACGCGCATCGTGATGAACGTGCAGATCCAGTCGCCGGAGCAGCTGGAAGAGGCTGCCGAGCAGATCGAGGAGCGCGGCGGTCATCTCGAGAACGTCGAGTACCAGCATGCCGACTACGCGGACGCCGGCGCGCCGGTCGCGAACGTCACGGCTGCCGCGGCGGCCACGGCGACGGCCGACATGGTTGGCAGCGCGATGACGCACAGCGGCCCCGGCGGCGAAATGCCGAAGGTCGGCCGCAACGATCCGTGCCCGTGCGGCAGCGGCAAGAAGTACAAGCAATGTCACGGGAAGCTGTCATGATCGGCGGCGGCGCGCGTCACGCGTGCCGCGTCGTTCGCAGCTTCGAGTCAGTGATGTGAGTTGTGGCGGCCCGCGTGGGGCCGCCGGTTCTTCCAATCGATGCCGGCACGTGCCGGCATTTTCCATCCGGCAGGTGTGCCCCATGGCTGTCAATTTTCCGTCGATCGATCCCGCCCAACTGCATCCTGTCGCCGGCGTCACGCTCGGCTGGGCGGAAGCGAACATCCGCAAGCCGAATCGCAAGGACGTGCTGGTCGTCTCCGTCGACGAAGGCGCGACGGTCGCGGGCGTATTCACCGAAAACCGTTTCTGTGCAGCGCCGGTCACCGTCTGCCGCGAGCATCTGGCGAAGGTGCGTGCGGGCGGCGCGGGCATCCGCGCGCTGGTCGTGAATACGGGCAATGCGAACGCGGGCACCGGCGAGCCGGGCCTCGTGAACGCACGCGAGACCTGCACGGAGCTTGCGCGTCTCGCGGGCATCGAGCCGGCGCAGGTGCTGCCGTTCTCGACCGGCGTGATCCTCGAGCCGCTGCCGATCGACCGCCTGAAGGCCGGCCTGCCGGCAGCGCTCGCGAACCGCAAGGCCGCGAACTGGTTCGACGCCGCGCAGGCGATCATGACGACCGATACGCTGCCGAAGGCGACGTCGCGCCAGGTGACGATCGACGGTCACACGGTCACGCTGACGGGCATCAGCAAGGGCGCGGGCATGATCAAGCCGAACATGGCGACGATGCTCGGCTTCCTCGCGTTCGATGCGAACGTCGCGCAGCCGGTGCTCGACACGCTCGTGAAGGAAGTCGCCGACCGCTCGTTCAACTGCATCACGATCGACGGCGACACGTCGACGAACGACTCGTTCATCCTGATCGCGTCGGGCAAGAGCACGCTGCCCGCGATCACATCGACCGATTCGCCCGCCTATGCGGCGCTGCGCGACGCGGTGACGGAAGTCGCGCAGGTGCTGTCGCAACTGATCGTGCGCGATGGCGAAGGCGCGACGAAATTCATGACGGTGCAGGTCGAAGGCGGCAAGAGCGTCGCCGAATGCCGCCAGATCGCGTACGCGATCGGCCATTCGCCGCTTGTGAAGACGGCCTTCTACGCATCCGACCCCAACCTGGGCCGGATTCTCGCGGCGATCGGTTATGCGGGTGTTGCGGATCTCGACGTCGGCAAGATCGACCTCTATCTCGACGACGTGCTCGTCGCAAAGGCCGGCGGTCGCAACCCGGCCTACCAGGAAGAGGACGGCCAGCGCGTGATGAAGCAGAGCGAGATCACGATCCGCGTGCTGCTCGGCCGTGGCGACGCGCAGGCCACCGTCTGGACGTGCGACCTGTCGCACGGTTACGTGAGCATCAACGCGGATTACCGCTCCTGACCGGGAGCGCCCGAACGACATGGACAAGCTTGAACAGTTTCTGACGCGCGCGGAAGCGCTGCTCGGCCGTCTCGAAGGGATGCTGCCGCCCGCACCGGCGGCCATCGACTGGAACGCGGCCCACGCGTTCCGCTGGCGCAAGCGCCAGGGGCGCGGTTATCTGCAGCCGGTTCCGGCCGTGTCGTCGATCACGCTCGGCGACCTGCACAACATCGATCGCCAGAAAGCGCTGATCGACCAGAACACGCGGCAGTTCGTGCAGCGCAAGCCGGCCAACAACGTGCTGCTGACCGGCGCACGCGGTACCGGCAAGTCGTCGCTGATCAAGGCGTGCCTGAATGCGTACGCGAACGACGGGCTGCGCCTGATCGAAGTCGACAAGGACGACCTGCACGATCTCGGCGACATCGTCGACCTGATCTCGCAGCGTCCGGAGCGGTTCATCGTGTTTTGCGACGATCTGTCGTTCGAGGACGGCGAATCGGGCTACAAGGCGCTGAAGGTCGCGCTCGACGGGTCGATCGCCGCGCAGTCGGACAACGTGCTGATCTACGCGACGTCGAACCGCCGCCATCTGCTGCCCGAGTACATGAGCGACAACGAGTCGTACAAGCATCTGCCGGACGGCGAGATTCACCCCGGCGAAGTCGTCGAGGAGAAGATCTCGCTGTCGGAGCGCTTCGGCTTGTGGGTCAGCTTCTATCCGTTCAAGCAGGACGACTACCTCGACATCGTCGCGCACTGGCTGCGTCATTTCGGCTGCCCGGATGCGGAGATCGAGACCGCGCGCGGCGACGCGCTCGTATGGGCGCTCGAGCGCGGTTCGCGCTCGGGCCGCGTCGCGTGGCAGTTCGCGCGGGACTGGTCGGGCCGCAAGGAGCAGGCATGAGCGCGGATCAGGCACAGGGCGCCGTGCGGGCGCCGGACGGCCGCAAGGTGACCGAAGTCGCGGTCGGCGTGATGGTGCAGCCGGACGGCAGGTACCTGCTCGCGCAACGCCTGCAGGGCAAGCCGTATGAGGGTTACTGGGAGTTTCCAGGCGGCAAGCTGGAGGCCGGCGAAAGCGTCGAGGACGCGCTGGCGCGCGAACTGCACGAGGAACTCGGCATCGAAGTCACGGCCAGCCACCGCTGGCACACGCTCGAGCACGATTATCCGCACGCGTACGTGCGGCTCTATTTCTGCAAGGTGACGGGCTGGACGGGCGAGCCGCACAGCAAGGAAGGGCAGGCGTTCGTGTGGCAGCAACTGCCAGTCGACGTCGCGCCGTTGCTGCCGGCGGCGCTGCCGGTGCTCGAACTGCTCGAGAAGGAAGCGGCGTCGCAATGACGCCGCAGCGGCCCGCCTGAAACGCGGGCCATATCGGCGGACGGGGCGCCGCTCAGCTGTCGCGGCGGTTGTCCGTGCCGTCTTCTTCCGACGACGGACCCTCGTCCGAGGAACCGCCGATCCGATACTTTTCCGCGGCCCATGCGCCGAGGTCGAGCTGCTTGCAGCGGGCCGAACAGAAGGGACGGAACTTGTTTTCAGGCGTCCAGCGCACTTCTGCGCCGCACGAAGGACATTTCACGACGGTAGTCATACGAAAGCATTGAACCGGCACGCGGCCGTTACAGATTACACAGTGTCAGATGGAACGGCACGTCGATGTCCACCGCGCGCGGCCGTACATCGCCGTCCTGCATGGTGAACCGCACCCACAGCATGTATTTGTTGGCGCTCGCCTCGGGAATCACGCGCAACTCCGGCGACACGCGCACCTGCATCAGCTGGTAGCTGCGGCCGGACAGCATCTGCTGGTAGCTGCCCTGCATCGCCATGACCTTCGACGCCTGACCCGATTCGCGCGCGAGCCGCAGCACGATCGCCGCGGCGTCGCGCAACGGCAGCATCGGCAGGATCCACTTCGTGATGTCCTGGCGCCGCTGCTCGGCGGGCCATTGCTGCCACGCGTAGTACGACGGCAGGTCGAACTTGCACGTGCCGCCCGGAATCACCGCGCGGCTGCGGATGCTGGCGAGCCACTCGTTGTCGACGAGGTGCTGGCCGGTCTTGCCCTGCATCTGCGCGAGATTCGCGAGCGTCTGCTCGATTTCGCCGAGCACGGCCTCGAGCGCGTTCTGCTCGATGCCCGGATTGCCGCGAAAGGGGGCGAGCGTCTGCCGTTGACGTTCGAGCTCCTTCATCAGATCCGATTTCAGGTCCGCGCGGCCCGTTACCTCGGCGATTTCGAACAGCGTCGTCAGTGCGACGTGGTGTTCACGCGGGTCCTCCTGAGCCAAAAAGAACGCGAAGCGCTCGAACAGATCTTCGAGACGCAACAGCGTGCGAATTCGCTCGTTGAACGGATACTCGTAAAGAATCAAGCGCGCTCGCCTCTTGGGTAGGGATTGAAACAATGAAGGACATTCTAATGCCCCCTCTCTACCCTAGCAACGCGCCAATTTCGTACACCATCACGATTGCGCGCGATGGTCACCGCGCCGCGGCCGCGAATTCGACATAGCGTTGGTGCAGTGCATCGACCTGCGCGGCGAGCGCGCCGGGCGGGAGCGCGTCGTTGACGATCACGTCGTCGGCTGCGGCGAGGCGGGCTTCGCGCGTCGCCTGTCGCGCGATGATCGCTTCGACCTGTTCGCGCGTGAAACCGTTGCGCCGCATCACGCGCGCGATCTGCGTTTCGACCGGGCAGTCGACGACGAGCACGCGATCGCTGCGCGCCTTCCAGGTGCCCGACTCGACGAGCAACGGCACGACGAACATCACGTACGGACCCCGTGCTTCGCGCGCGTCGCGATCGGTCTCCGCGCGGATCAGCGGATGCGTGATCGCTTCGAGGCGCCGGCGCGCGTCGTCGTCGCTGAAGATCAGCGTGCGCATCTTCGCGCGATCGAGCGAGCCGTCGGCGGCCACGAAGTCGCGACCGAAAGCCTGCTCGATCGCCGGCATCGCGAGGCCGCCCGGCGCGGTAATGCGGTGGGCAATCAGGTCGGTATCGACGAGCGATGCGCCACGGGCGCCGAACAGGTCGGCAACGGTCGTCTTGCCGCTGCCGATGCCGCCCGTGAGTCCTACGGAAAACATGTCAGCCTCCGAGCGCCGCATAGAAAGGGGTGCCGAAAAACAGCGTGGCGACGCCGCCGGCCGCGAGGAACGGGCCGAACGGAATCGGCTCCTCGAAGCGCATGTGGCCGCGCCACGTCGCGACGAGCCCGACGATCGCGCCGGTCACCGCCGCGAACAGCACGACCTGCGGCAGTGCGGCCCAGCCCATCCACGCGCCGAGCGCGGCAAGCAGCTTCAGATCGCCGAAACCGATGCCCTCGATGTCGCGCAGCCATTTGAACAGCCAGTAGATCGACCACAGGAACAGGTAGCCGGCCATCGCGCCGATCACGGCCGAGCGCAGCGACGTGAAGGTGCCGCCGAGGTTCAGCGCGAGCCCGGCCCACAGCAGCGGCAGCGTCATCGAGTCGGGCAGGTAGCCGGTCCGGATATCGATCGCGCTCATCGCGAGCAGCGCCGCGCACAGCGCGAACGCGGCAAGCGCGGCGACGGTCGGGCCGAACGCCGCGAGCGAGCCGGCGGCGAGCCCCGCGCACGCGATCTCGACGAGCACGTAACGGATGCCGATCGCATGGCCGCAGCGCCGGCAGCGCCCGCGCAGCATCAGGTAGCTGACGAGCGGGATGTTTTCCCACGCGCACAATACGTGGCCGCAATGCGGGCAGGCGCTGCGTGGGCGCCACAGATCGTAGCGCGGCGGATAACCGTCGTCGGGCGGCGCGCTCGCGGTGCCCGTCGCTTCGGCGATCTCGGCCTGCCACGCGCGCTGCATCATCACGGGCAACCGATGCACGACCACGTTCAGGAAGCTGCCGATGCAAAGGCCGATGACGACCGCGAACGCATACTGCAGCGCGGGCGGCAGCATCGCCAGCGCGAGCAGCGTGCCCTCGGGCGAATCGGAAACGGTGGACAGGGGCGCGGGCGTCATGAGGCTCAAGGTTCGGACTTAAAAGGCGACAGAATCGGTTGCGATGCTACACCACGTTGCCGAGTTGAAGGATCGGCAAGTACATCGCGATCACGAGGCCGCCGACGAGTGCGCCCAGGACGATCACGATCAACGGTTCGCCGAGCGCCGCGAGCGCATCGAGGCGCGTGTCCAGCTGGCGTTCGCACAGCGCGGCGATGTCGGCGAGCATCGTGTCGAGCGCACCGGTTTCCTCGGCGACCGCGATCGGCTGCACGACGTCGTCCGGAAAGCAGCCGGCCGAATGCATCGCATCGGCCAGACGCACGCCGCGCAACACGCGTGCGGCGATGTGCGCGGTGGCGTGCGCGAACACCGGATGACCGGCCGTGCGCTCGAGCGTGGCGAACGCATCGGCGAGCGGCACGCCGGCGCCGAGCAGGGTCGCAAGCGACCGGCACCAGCGGGCGGCAGCGTACCGCTCGAGCGCGCTGCCCGCAAGCGGGGCGCGCAGCAGACGCCGCGCGAGCGCATGACGCAGCGCGGCCGAGCGCCGCAGCGCGTACTGCGCGGCAAGCCCGGCGGCGGCCGCGCCGGCCAGAAGCACACCGCCCCACGCCGACAGCGCGGAGGACAGCGCGAGTAGCGCACGGGTCGGTGCGGGGAGGGCGGCGCCGAAACCGTCGAAGATCTGCCGGAAGGTCGGCACGACCCACACCATCAATGCGGCCGAGATCGCGAGCGCGAACAGGATGACGGCGGCCGGATACGCGAGTGCGGCGCGCAGCTTGCGCCATTGCGCATCGGCGCGCTCGCGGTGTTCCGCAACCCGCGTCAGCACGACGCCGAGCGAACCGGACGCCTCGCCGACCTCGATCAACTGACGATACAGCGTGCCGAATTGCGATGGATAGCGTGCGAGCGCATCGGCGAAGCGCCGGCCGCCGACGATCTCGCGGGCGAGCCCCGCGGCGATGCGCGGCACGCCGTCGCGCGGCACGCCGTCGCGCGTGCGGGTGCGCGCGAGCATGTCGAGCGACGGCGCGAGCGGCAGGCCGGCCTGCAGCAGGCTCGCGAGCTGGCGCGTGAAGCGCGTGATGTCGCGCGCGGCCGCCGCAGGCGGCCGGGCGGGCCCGCGGACGTCGAGCGACAGTACCGCGATGCCGTCGCGCGCGAGCGTGGCGCGCGCGGCCGCGGCGTCGAACGCGATGACGATCCCGCGGCGCGGCGAGCCGTCGCGATGGCGGCCGCGCCATGCGAAGCGGGTTTCGCGCGGCGGCGTGCGCACGTTCACGCCGCTGGGGTGGCGGCGACGGCTTCCGCGATGCTCGTCGTGCCGTCCATGACGCGCGCGAATGCCGCGTCGCGCAGGGTGCGCACGCCCTCGGCCGCCACGCATTGCGCGAGTTCGCCGACGCTCGCCCGCGCGACGATGCGCTCGGCCAGGCCGGGCGATACCGGCATCGTCTGATGCAGGCCGATGCGGCCGCGATAGCCGATCCCGTGACAGGCGGAACAGCCGCGTGCGACGAACGGCCGCCAGCCGGCCGCCAGCGCCGCCGGGTCGCAGCCGGCTTCCCGCAGCGCGCGCGCCGATGCGTCCGAATGCGCGCGGCAGTGGACGCACAGGCGCCGGACGAGGCGTTGCGCGGTGACGAGGTGCAGCGCGGCGGCGAGGTTGTACGGCGCGACGCCGATGTCGAGCAGCCGCGCGACGGCAGCCGGCGCGTCGTTCGTGTGCAGCGTCGACAACACGAGATGGCCGGTCTGCGCGGCCTTGATCGCGACGTCGGCCGTCTCCGCATCGCGAATCTCGCCGACCATGATGACGTCCGGGTCCTGCCGCAACAGCGCGCGCAACGCCGTTGCGAACGTCAGCCCCGCCTTGTCGGCGACCCCGACCTGATTGATTCCGTCGAGCTGGATCTCGGCGGGATCCTCGACCGTGCAGACGTTGTGCGCGTCGCGATCGAGCATTTGCAGCGCGCAGTAGAGCGACAGCGTCTTGCCGCTGCCGGTCGGGCCCGTGACGAGCACGAGGCCATGCGGCGCGCGGATCGCGGCTTCCATCGCGGCCGCCTGTCGCGCATCGAAGCCGAGGTTGGCGAGCGTGAGATCGGGCGGCAGCGTTTCGAGCCGCCGCAGCACGAGTTTTTCGCCGAACAGCGTGGGCAGCGAACTGACGCGATAGTCGCCGCGCGTGCCGCCGTCGATCGCGATGCGCAGCCGGCCGTCCTGCGGGAGCCGCCGCTCGGCGATGTCCATGCGCGAGAGCACCTTGATTCGCGTGACGAGCGCATCGCGCAGGTGCGACGGCGGCCGCGCGTGTTCATGCAGCACGCCGTCGATGCGCAGACGGATGCGCCAGCCGGCTTCGAACGGCTCGACGTGGATGTCCGACGCGTCGCGCACGCGCGCGGCGTGCAGCGTGTCCGTCAGCAGCCGTACGGCGGGGGCATCGTCGAGCTGGGCCGCATCGAGTGCATGGGGCGCGGCGGCGGGCGGCGCGTCGGCGTGCGCAGGTGCCGACTGCGCGTGCAGCGACGCCGCGGAGGAAGGGAAGTGCATGTGAGCCGGCACGTTGGCCGCCTGTTGACCGTGACGCGCAGATGATCGCGCGTCGCGGGCGGCGCCGGCAGTCGGCCGTTCGGCCAGGGCCAGCCCGTTATCGGCGTGAACAGGCCCTAGCGCGAGGCGGCGCGCCCGGTGCGCGTGCCGCGCGGCTTGAAGAGCTTGACGGTGCGTACTGCCTGATCGTCGCTGCGCATCACCTCGAGCATCACGTCGCCGATTTTCAGGCACACGTCGTCTTCCGGAATTTCCTCGAGGATCTCGAGTACCAGTCCGTTCAACGTCTTCGGCCCGTCGGTTGGCAGTTTCAGGTGCAGCCAGCGGTTCAGCTCGCGCAGCGGCATGCTGGCCGACACGATGCATTCGCCGTGCTCGTCCCAGCCGCCCGCGCGTTCGCTGCGCGGCATCGACGTCGTGAATTCGCCGATCAGTTCCTCGATGATGTCCTCGGGCGTGACGAGCCCTTCGAGTTCGCCGTACTCGTTGACGACGAGCGCGGTGCGCTGCCGGGTTTCCTGGAAGAACTGGAGCTGCTGGACCACCGGCGTGCCGGACGGCACGTAGTACGGTTCGGCGAGCAGCGCGCGCAGCGTCTCGCGGTCGAAATCCTGGTTGTGCAGCCCGGTGAGCGTCTTGCGCACGTGCAGCACGCCGAGCACCTTGTCGATGTCGCCTTCGTAGACGATCAGCCGGTTGTGATAGCAGGTTTCGAGCTGATGCAGGATGTCGTCGAGCGGCGCGTAGAAGTTGAGCGACTCGATCTGGCGGCGCGGCACCATCACGTCGTCGACCGTGATGTTCTCGAGGTCGAACAGATTGAGCAGGATGCTGCGGTGCTTGGTCGGCATGAAACTGCTCGATTCGAGCACGATGGCGCGCAGTTCGTCGGCCGACATCCGCTGGTCGCGGCCCGTCTTCGTGTTGATGCGCAGCACCCACAGCACGCCGTTCGCGAGCGCGTTGACGAACCACACGACCGGCTTGAACACGCGCATCAGCGGGGCGATCACGAGGCTCGCGGGCAGCGCGATGCGTTCGGGGAACGTCGCGCCGACGATCTTCGGCGCGATTTCCGCGAACACGATGATCAGGAACGCGACGACGCCGGTCGCGATCGACAGCGCGAGGTTGTTGCGGCCGAACGTATGGAGCGCGAGCGACGTCGTGAGGACCGGGATGATCGTGTTGAACAGGTTGTTGCCGATCAGGATCACGCTGAGCAGCAAGTCAGTGCGCGTGAGCAGCCCCTGCGTGGTTTTCGCGCCGAGTACGCCCTGGCCGGCGAGATGCTTCAGCCGATGGCGGTTGAGCGCCATCATCGCGGTCTCGGAAATGGAAAAGAAGCTGGAACAGAGAAGAAGCAGGAAGACGGCGCCGATTTGCGCCCATAAGGGAATTTGGTCCACGCGTTGGAAAGGGCAGTGAAGGACAGGGATGGGGGAAATATAGCAGAGGCCGGCGACCGCGATGTGTCGCGCGCGACACGAGGGGCCGCGGCGGCCGGACGAAAAAAAACCGTGCACGCGGTGCACGGTTTTTTTAAATCTGGTCGGGGTGAGAGGATTCGAACCTCCGGCCTCTACGTCCCGAACGCGATTTCCCCGCCTGATACGGTGCTCCGGATTGCGGTCGCTGCATTATAAATCAATGGCTTGCGCTTGGCTTCGCTTCGTTTCGCGCACCTGCGCGCAGTGGCGATATAGGGGGAGTTGCCACGGATTTGCCACTGACTTCGTCAGCCGTAGCGAGTATATGGGTGCGGCTGGTCGTCGATTTCGCGAAATAGTTCGGGCCATGCTCTGTGGGCCTTGCTATACGCCCAGACCTCAACATCGACGCGCCTCATCATGGCCACTCATCAGGAATCTTTCACGCCTCTTACGAAGCAGGCGGTAGCCGACGTCCTGGGCATTTCTGTCCGGTCCGTGGAGAACTGGATAAACGACGGTACCTTGCCGGCGCCGGTGAAGCTGGGCAATCGCGTTTACTGGCACCCCGAGGTGTTTTTCGGGTGGCTGTCGCGGCGGTTGCTGGAGCCAGTCGCGGAAGGGGCAGCGGAGACGCCCGCAGCAGCCCCCGCACCTCCGAAGCCGGTCGCCAAGCGGCCCGAATCAGTTGCGGCGGGCCTGCGAGCTAGTACGGATAAGAAACTGGCGCGCTTGCAGGGCGACCGCTGACACCCAGCGTGGTTTGAGCGGCGCGGTCTCGGGTGCTCTCGGTACATTGGGGACAGTGCGCCAATGCATCTCCCGGCTCAATGCTGCAGCGGATGACGTACCGGTTGCCCTCATCTTTGGACATGGAAGCCATTGCCTCGACGGCGGGTGGGACTGAACTTCCCGATTTCCCCGCCGATAACCCAGTCTGAAGGGCTTCCCGACCGGCCGAGGGGTGTACAAGAGGCATGTATGGATATACAGTGGTGATGGCGCGCCCGCCCATGTTCAGCGCGGGTTGATGAAGTGCGTGCTGTAGATGGCATAATGGCGAGCGCGCAGCGCCTGCGCGCGAAGCGATGGGCCGTATCCAATGAAAACTAATCTCGACGCTTTGTGGCGCAAATGAAGTCTTTCCGTTTCGTCGACTTGTTCGCAGGGCTCGGCGGCTTTCACCTGGCGCTTCAGCGTCTAGGCGGAACCTGTGTCTTTGCTGCTGAATGGCAGGAGCACCTTCGCGACCTGTATGAGGTCAATTTCGGGCTGAGGCCGAAAGGTGATATTACGCTGATATCACCGGAGGACGTCCCGAGTCATGACGTGCTGACCGCGGGTTTTCCGTGCCAGCCGTTTTCAAAAGCGGGTGACCAACTCGGCTTTGAGTGCACGAAGCAAGGTAATCTGTTTTTCAACGTCGAGGCCATCTTGAAAGAGAAGATGCCTCGGTTTTTTATTCTTGAAAATGTCCCGAATCTGCTTAAGCACGATGGCGGGCGGACATGGGAAAAGATTCAGGAAAAATTGGGCCTTGATGGATTGGGCTATCACATCAGAGCCGAGAAATTGTCGCCCCACAATTTCGGCATACCGCAGATTCGAGAGCGCGTTTATATCGTGGGCTCGATAGAGCCGCTGATCAGCTTTCAGTGGCCGGAAATGATTGACGCTACGACGTCTATCGAGACCATTCTGGATGAAAATCCAGACGACGCGAGACAGCTTTCCGCGCAGGTAACCGAGTGCCTGGAGGTGTGGAATGACTTCCTGGCTCGTAGTCCACTTACAGTCGAATTGCCATCGTTTCCGCTATGGTCGATGGAGTGGGGGGCAACTTACCCGTTCGAAGAATCAACGCCGTATGCCGCGCTGGTCGAAAAGGGAAAGCGTGGTCTGTTTGATATGCGTGGGTCACATGGCGTTCGCCTGGGTGACTGGGAGTCCGTGGATGACCGCTGGGCTGCATTGCCCAGCCATGCTCGCACGGAGCAGTTTGAGTTTCCTAAGTGGAAGCGCGACTTTATCCGGCAAAATCGAAAGTTTTACGCCGATAACAAGAAGTGGATTGACCCTTGGCTTCCGAAGATTCTCAAATTCCCTTCCAGCCTGCAGAAGCTCGAGTGGAACGTGAAGGGCGGCGAGCGAAACATCTGGGCGTACGTGTTGCAATTCAGAGCATCAGGCGTGCGTGTAAAGCGCCGGACCACGGCCCCCAGCCTGATTGCAATGACCGACACCCAGGTGCCTATTATTGGCTGGGAGCAGCGATACATGACGCCACGGGAGTGTGCGCGACTTCAAAGCCTAGAAGGACTGGAGCAGTTGCCGGCTACGCCTACCAAAGCTTTCCATGCATTGGGGAACGCCGTAAATTCCAGAGTGGTCGAGTTTGTCGCAGCCGCGCTGTTGAACGGCACCCGGCGGGCGAATCTGCCAACCGCGCGTGGTAGCCGGGCAGACCGTCACCCAGCGGAGACACAGGCGTGACAGGTGAGAGCTATGAGCACGTGACGAAGGTCGGCATTCGGCCGAAGGTATCGATGCTCTCGGTGCTGTCGAGACTGAACTACAAAGCCTGGTTCGCCGTAGCTGAGTTCGTCGACAACAGCATTCAGAGCTATTTCGCAAACCGGCAGCAGTTGCAGCGCCTGCATGGAGACAACTTCGTCCTCAAGGTTGTCATCCGGTTGGACGCCGCGAGCCGACTTATCGAAATCACTGACAACGCCGCAGGCATTCTCGGTCGCGACTTCCCGCGAGCCTTCCGCCCGGCCGAAGTGCCACCGGACCGCAGCGGACTGTCCGAATTTGGCATGGGAATGAAGACCGCTGCCTGCTGGTTCACGAATACGTGGAGCGTCAGGACGAAAGCTCTTGGCGAGCCGGTGGAGCGAACGGTCCGGTTCGACATTCACGACATCCTTGAGGCAAATCTGGATGACCTGAACGTCCAGGAGACGCGGGCGAATCCGTTGTCTCACTACACCGTGGTTCGGCTCGAAAACCTGGGCAAGAAATTTCCGCAGACGAAGACACAAAAGAAGCTGCGTGACCACCTCGCCAGCATCTACCGGGTCTATATCCGCACGGGAGAAGTCGAACTCTATTTCGGCGACGACAACTCGCGGTTGATGTATGAAGAGCCGGAGAGCCTTGTCGCACCGCCGCACAATGCCCCGAACTCGCTGCCTGTGCAGTGGCGAAAGGAAATCAATTTCGACTTGCCCGGTGGCCGGCGCGTATGGGGCTTTGCAGCGCTGCGGCGTGAGGCATCCACATCACATGCCGGCTTTGCCCTGTTTCGTCGAAATCGATTGATAGTGGGCAGCGATGATGAGACATACCGGCCGCACGAAGTCTTCGGCAATACAAATAGCTATCGCTATCAGCGGCTTTTTGGAGAACTGCACGTCGAAGGTTTCGAGGTCAGCCATACGAAGGACGGATTCAGTTGGGACGAGTACGAGGAGGAATTCCTTGATAGCCTACGAGACCATCTGGAGGCTGAACCGCTGAATCTCTTGAGGCAAGCCGAGCAGTATCGCGCTCGCCCGTCCAAAACAGCACTGCAACCTCTGCTCAACGCCGCATCGCGGTCATTGGCTCTCGACATGGAGCAGCGCGGCGGGCAAGCGCTTTCCGGCGACTCGGATTCTGAGGGCTCCTCGGACGAGGGCGTCATACAGGAGCCGGGTCTAACGGAAGACGCGGCGGCACCTCTGGTCGCGACAGAGAAGGCATTCTCCGTCCTAGTCGACGGTGCGGTGTGGAATGTCGCCGTGCGAACATTGGTTGACCCCTCCATCACGGATTGGCTCAAGGTTGGCAAAACCGAGCGCTCCCAATTGGGGCAGTTGCCGGTCAATGACGTTGCAATTGATGTGTCGATGGCGCACCCATTTGTGCAGCAATTCATCGGCCCCAAAAACGAAAATGCCGAGCTTTTTCTTCGATTTGCGGTTGGGGTCGCCTTGGCAGCAGTAAAGGCGAGCCGTGGAGGCTACCCGTCCGCGCCTATGTTGAGCTGGATGAACCGGCTCCTGCGTGAATCGCTCACTGGAGATAGCGAATGAGCGTTGTGGTCAAAGAGTTGAAGGATGTGCGGCCGCCACTGCTGTGGGAGCCGGCGGTCGGCGCGGAAACTGACGACTTCCTTAAGCGGAAGCAGGCAAACGACCAGATTCCGCCGGAGGCGCTGCAGCGGGTCGTTTTCGAAGCTCAGCAAATCTTGGGCCGGTGCGTGAACCCGGGCGAACCACCCGAGGGTGCGACTGGCCTGGCCGTCGGCTATGTACAGAGTGGCAAGACCCTGTCGTTCACGACGTTGGCTGCACTTGCCCGCGACAACGGCTATGGAATGGTGGTGCTCATTGCTGGCGTGCTCGACAACCTGCTCAAGCAGACGCTCACGCGCCTGACGACCGACCTCAATCTTGCCGGTGGGCTAGCCCGGCCGTGGGTACTGATTGATAGGCCAACGCCAGACAAAGCATCCGAGACGCAGTTGCGGCAGCATCTCGCGAAGTGGAGCGACCCGAGCCTTTCGCCCCTGAAGAAGCGCACGGTGATGGTTGTCGTGCTGAAGAACCACAAGCGCATGGGAAATCTTCGGGCTTGCCTGAAGGGCCTCGACCTAAGCGCGGTTCCGACTCTGGTCATCGACGATGAGGCAGACCAGGCGAGCCTGAATAACTTCGCTTACGCGAACAGACGCAATGGAAGCAATAAGAAGAGTTCGAACTATAGCGAAGTTACGGCACTGAAGGCGCTTCTGCCGCACCATACCTACGTTCAGTACACAGCGACGCCCCAGGCGCCGCTGCTTGTCGGGCTTTCGGATGCACTATCGCCGAGCTTCGCGGAGCTACTAAGCCCTGGCGACGGCTACGTCGGCGGCAAAGTGCTCTTCGCTCCGCTCGCGAAATATTCACGGGCCATTCCTGACGCCGAAGCGGATGCCTCGCTTGCCACGTCTCCTGACGGACCGCCAAAGACGCTTGTTGATGCGCTTCGGATTTTTCTCTTGGGCGCATGCGCGGTCGAGGCCTCAGGGAAAGTCGCTCATCGCACGATGATGATTCACCCATCGCAGCAAACTGTGTTTCACAACGACTACCAGGTCTGGATTGCTGACCTCATGGACGCCTGGCGCCCCATGGCTAGCGACGAGGCCCTGAAGGACGAGTTCTTCGAGGATTTTCGCAAGGCACATACCGACCTTGCAGAGACCGTCGGCGACACGCTTCCCTCGTTGGAGGAACTGGTGTTGCACATGCCGTACGTCCTCAAGACAGTGAACTATCGAGAAGTCAATTCTACGGGCCCGGGCTCCGAGCCCGTGGACTGGTCTGGGTGCGAATATTGGATTCTGGTCGGAGGAGCAAAGCTCGACCGCGGCTTCACCGTCGAGGGGCTCACGGTTACCTACATGCCCCGTCCGATAGGAACCGGCAATGCGGACAATCTCCAGCAGCGTGCGCGGTTCTATGGCTATAAGCAGAAGTACATCGGCTACTGCCGCGTGTACCTGAGACGAGAGGTTAAGGATGCCTTCCGTAACTACGTTGAGCACGAAGAAGCGATACACGAGAGCCTCCGAAAGACTCGAGGCGAGCCGCTGAGCAAGTGGAACCGCCAGTTCACGCTCGACGGGGCTATGAATCCCACCAGGCGGAATGTCATTGGCATTCCCTTGGACGAGGTTGTCGCGTCGAACTGGGTCTACCCGAAAGCGGCGCATGTGGACCCACACTGCGTTGAAGACAATCGCCAAGTCTTCAAGGACTTCATCGCGCAACTGGGAGGGCTCGACAATGGAGTGGCCGCCAACGATGTGGACCCCGACCGCTACATCGACAAGCGCGCAGGCAAGAAGAACATCCTGTTCGAGAATGTGTCGCTTGAGTCGGTCATCGATGGTCTACTTGAACGGCTGCGAATGGGCGACGGCGATGACGCCGTGCTGAGGGTCGGCTGCGTTCTCGCATTGCGCCAACTCATCAAGGATGGGCAGACGCACGCTGATGTTTTCATCATTGGCGAACTGGCTGCGCAAAATCGTAGTAAGAAGGCCGGGGCGATTAACCAGGTTTTCCAGGGCAAGAATCCCGACACTACTGACCGCTCTCAGTTGCTGTACGGAGGTGACCGAGAGTTCGTATCGGCGAGCCGAGTTTCTCTGCATCTTCGGACTTTCAATCTGCTGAACGCGAATACGAAGGTGCCGGAAGAGCGGGATGTACCATGGTTCGCGATGCACGTGCCCGAATCGCTCAAGAAGCGGTTGCTGATACAGGCGGAGGGCGTGTAAGTGCAGGCTTCCTTGTGGCAGCAGTTCCAGGCGCTTAAAAAATCTAACGATAGCGAGGCGTCTGGGACAATCCGGTGCGGTGCAGGAAAACGGCATCTCCTGCTGAAAGGCGAGCACGACGAGCCGATTCTTTTGCTCGCGACGGCACAAAGGCGCTCGCCTCGGGCGCCTATCAGGCTTAAGCACGTTAGCATCCAGTTCGATGCTCGCTACGAGGTGACCGCCACTGAAACCGGGGAGTCGTCGAGCGAATGGTTTTGCAAGGTGGCGTGTGATGCCAGTAGCGCATCGTTACATGGCTACTTTGTCGAACTGCTTGCGGCGACAGCGAATTCCCTTCCCGACCAGCTCGATGATTCGGCAGTCGATGAGGCCGTCGAAGCGCTGATGGAGTTGTTCCGAAAAATGGCAATGCCGTCGCGGGCATCCATGACGGGACTCTGGGGAGAATTGCTTCTCATCAATGCCTCCTCGTCACCACAGAGGATGGTGGACGCGTGGCATGTTGCGCCAACCGACGATTTCGATTTTGCCGCCGATGCATTCCGGATTGAGGTGAAGTCGACTTCCAGTGTAATTCGGGAGCACGAATTCTCGCTGCGGCAGGTCCGGTCCGGGCGGCCGGACGACTTCATAGCAAGTGTGGTGCTTCGTAGCAGCGCGGACGGACTATCAGTCCTAGACCTTGCGCGCCGCATCACGCCGCAACTCACCGATGCGGGGCAGGTAAAGCTGTGGCAACTGGTTATCGAGACCTTGGGCGACGACGCTGAATCGACCGAGTGGCAGACCTTTGATGTGGCGTCTGCGACCGCGTCGCTTATGCTGGTGCCAGCTAGACACATACCGGCGCCCACAATTGCAGCAGGCGACTCGCGGTTTATCTCAGATGTTCGCTTCCGGGCGCAGATTGGAGAAATCTGCAGTCAACATGCGATGCCGCTTTCGGCGCTCCTTTAAGTTAGGGAATTGCGAGGTGGAGGCGGCGGTGTCGTGCGAGAGGGGGGCGCGGCGTCGACCACGCCGGTAATATTCACCGGGAACCGCGATTGTGCAGTTGATGCGGGAATCAGTCGCTGCCGCGTTCGCCGTTCAATGTGGCTCGGGCGGGGTTTATTCGCCGTCGAGGAACAGCCGCAGCCGTTCCGGCAGGTCTTCCAAGGCCGATTCACACTCCCATACGACAAGGACTGACCATCCGGCTTTCTCCAGTTGCAGCATCGCCGCGGCATCGCGCTCGATATTGCGATGGAGCTTGGGGTGCCAATAGTCAATGTTTGTTTTCGGGAGGTTTGTTAGCGAGCACCCATGCTGGTGCCAGAAGCAGCCGTGCACAAACACCGCTTTCCTCCGGCGCGCGAACACGATGTCTGGAGTGCCGGGCAGACTTTTGACATGGAGCCGATAGCGATATCCCATCCGCCAAAGGGTGCGCCGGACAATCCATTCCGGTGCCGTGTCTCGGCTCCGGATGCGCCGCATTCTCTCGCTGAGGCTCGTGGCACGGTGCTTGCGGGATTTGAGCATGGCGGAAAGCTGGACATAGGCGCAGATGTGCTTCTGAATTTACTCCTGCCGGCCGCGAACGAGCTTCTCAAAGCTCTTGAGAAGCTCGTTGGAAGCTGACCGAATACCGGGTTGACCCTCATGAACTTGTCGGCGCCCGAGTGCGTCCACGGCGCCTCGCCGAACTACATGCGATTGAACTGACTCTTGAGCAGTGTGCCCATCCGTTCCGCGCCATCGTTGCTGCGCAGCCCCGCATAGTGCTTCTCCACGGTTTGGGTCCGGTCGTTCAGTACCAATGCTGCAGTCTTGTAATCACCGCCGTCTGCCTTCAGGATTGAGGTCGCGACCAAGTGGCGGAACGCGTGAGCGCTGATACCGGCGCACCGCGGAAGGTACTTGCCGGTGAGTTCGTATACGCGTTTGCTCAAGTCGGCCCACGGCACATGGCCTTTCTTGGCACCCCGTTTCCGTGTCAGGAAGACCAAGTCGGTTGGCGCGTGCAGCAGCGTCGGACGGTAAATGAACAGATATCGTTCAATGTCCGGCCACGCGCTTGGCTGCACCATGCAGTCGTAGTTGTGTTCGCCAGCAGCGCCGCGGCGATTCTTGAACTTCGTTTTCGGTATCCGTATCCACCATGATTTATCCAGACGTTGATACAGTTCCCCCGTGTTGTCTGCACACCAGGTGAGGTGAGCGAGATTACGCCGGCGCAACGGATTGCTGGCCAGAGTCTTGATGAGAACCATGTCGCGAGCCCAGATTGCTTCCTTTCTCGGTTGGCCAATAGGACGGTCGGCCCGCATGCGCTGAATCATGTCGGCGACCACGTCCATCGGTTGGGGCAATTCAATGAAATGCCGGATGGGTTCGAAGGAGTCCCGGGACACGTCGATTTCGTTTCGATAGCTCGCGACAAGTTGCCTGGTGAGTTCGAGTTGGCGTTCGCACATCACCTCCCAGTCGAGGTCTTGATACGCGTTTGGCAGGGTGGACTGGAACTCGGGGCGTTGCCACAGATAGCCGAACCGTGGCCGCACGAGCGATGCCACAAACGCGAGAAACTGATTAACGCTTTGATTGCGTTTGCCGATACGCGACCGAGTCCAGTCGAGGAACGCCTCAAGGTAGTCCGGCACGGCGAGCCAAGCGAGCGTCTGAATAGCCTGCTCGGCGAGCCCGATGCCGCCCTGGTGGGAAGGGACGGTTAGCCAGCCGAGGTACGCCGACGTTTTCATCCAGGCGATTCTGGCCGACGCGACCTCCTGCCCCTTGTAGAACGCCCACCAGTTGGCAGCGGTTTCAGGGGTCAGCGGACACGGTGAAAATCTCCATTGTCCGCGTTCAGTACGCTTGTACGGCGGTACAGCTGCCGTCTTGTAGCGCAGATATTCCATCCATTGCCCGCGTAGTGGCGACTCCTCGGTGGGCTTGTAGCGGAACGCGACCTTGGTGAGCTTTCCGATGGTTTCGTTGTATGGGATTGGCGCGGGTGGCCCGCCGACAGCAACCTTGTGGCCGGAGACCTTCATGCCGGAGAGGTTGAGCAGGCTATTGCGCTCCAGCCCGAAATAGGCTTCAAGGCGAAGGATATATCGGGCATTGCTGGCGCGAGGCGTCTTGCCGCGAAGCCATCCCCAGAGCATACTCTTCGGCACCGCGGCATCTCTCGCGACGCGCGCGACGGACTGGTCGTCCAGAACGCTCTTGAGTGCCTGCATGAAGGGAGTGCCATTGTCCTGGTCGATGGCCACGCGGGTGTCATGCTCAATAACGAACTCCTTCCACGGCCGAAGTGCGGACCGCGTGTTCGTAATGTTTCTGGCGGAGCGCCCGACCGCCTGCAGGGCGGTGACAAAGCGCTCGATAGCCTCGGGATAACGCATGCGCATCTCGTCGCCAATTACGTCCTCTTCGGTCAGGCAATTCGCTCGGAGGAAGGTGCGCAGCGCGGAGACGCGGTTCGCGGCAGTTTGCTCATTGAGATTCTCGAGTTGCACCTTGCGGGCGTGGTCGTCCAGCATGATGCGGTAGGTAAGGGGTACGGCCATACGGCTCCCTGGCGCCCGGCCCCTCACGCTGCTCGTCTGCGATGCTGTTAAAGACGATGGAGTGAAATACCTGCAAATCCTATAACTCGATGATTTGTCGAGTTTTTGCGTGGTCATGGCGCTCCCCCCTTCTGATTGGAGGGCGGCGCGATTGCAGGTAATACTCAGGCGAAAAAGAGGGCGGGCAGAAATCTGCGTCGCGAACCGTATAGCTCAGTGCGTGGGGCATGGCTGGAGATATTTCTCAGGCTACGGGAAATGAAAAACACGGGGCGACCGTCGCTACCGCACGTGCAGGAGAGCGTACGTGGCTTGATGGACTGGACGCTTGGCCCAGTAGTCGGCATCTGAGTGGCGCCTCACACCTGTCGATGCACCCCGTCCGCGGCCCCCTAAAGGGTACAGTCCAGCGTGGGCGCCTGCGACTCCAGCCGAGAGGCCTTCATCGCCCTTCGGCTGATGACCATCCTGGCGGACGACCTGAATTTGACGCCCCAGGCTTCGAGGTCGTTGGCGATATGGATGAGGTCTTGCAGGTTGCGGCCCAACTGGTCCAGCCTTCACAGGACCAAGCGTGCCGACGGGGGCGGAGGCTGCAATGCCCCATTAAATTTTCCTAACCCGTTATTTCTGACAGCTCTTTCCTCTCGGGGCAACGCTTATCAGAAAAATCGAGTAACTCCACATGGTTATGCGGAGGCCAATTTAGGGCACATTTTGTAGAATCGCACAAGCTGATGAAGGAGGCGAAGCGACCAGACGGCCCAATCCTGGATGACCCGCCGGAGGTGCTCCGCTGCTTGTTTCAGCGTTAATTGATGTAAGAAATGCCAATGTTGCCGAGGTGAGGGATTAAAATGCGTTGAATCGGAAAATGGTGCCGGTTTCCGGGCTGCTGTTTTTACGTTTGTTATCAAATCGGATAGGTCGTTGTGGCAAAATCTCTTTCGACCTTTCGCGCGCCCCCCCTCCGATTTATGTTCATTTTTTCCACCAGAGGAGATATTCGAAATGGGTAGGTTGCCCAATTCGTTGATGCTCGACGCGGGTATCGAGCAGACGAACCGAACGCTCATCCTGGACACTCCCCTCGGGGCGAAAGTGCTGTTACCGCAGCGTGCTATCGGCGAATCGCGTGTGGGCCGGGATTTCGAGCTCACAGTCGACGTCGTTTCCCGGGAGCAGGCGCTCCAACTGAAGAAGTTGATGGCACAACCCGTCACGTTATGGGTGCGTCAGGCCGACGATTCGTACCTTCCGTGGCATGGTTACGTCCATGCAACGCGACGCCTCGGAGCGGACGGGGGGCTCGTTTACTACCAGCTTTCGTTTTCGTCGTGGATGCGCTTTCTGCAGTACCGAAAGGACGCGCGTATCTTCCAGGACCTAACGACTGCCGACATCCTGACTGAAGTGTTTAGCGGCCATTCGCAGGCACGCGGTTACTTCCGGCTCGATGTGAAAGACCCGGGCGCGGTTCGCTCATACTGTACTCAGTACGAAACCGACCACAATTTCGTCCATCGGTTGATGGAGTCGGAGGGATGGTTCACGTATGTCGAGCATGCAGAGGACGGTAAGTCGCATACGGTTGTCGTGACCGACGACCTCTTCAATTGCAAGGCGCTCGCTACCCAGCGAGTACCGTTCTATCGCGGCGACCGAGACGGTCAGGCCGGCACACTCGTCGAATGGAGCGGCGAGCGTACGACGCAAAGCGTCGGATATGCGTTCAGCACGGCGGATTACAAGCGTCCAACGCGCGCTTTGCAGCGGGCGGACCGGTCTACGGTCGACCAAGGCGATATCCCGCAGCAGTTGGAAGTCTACGAATACGCGGGCCACTATAGTTTCCCGGTTACCGGCGAATCATACGACCGTGGCGAGCGAGCCATGCGTATTCGCCTTGAAGAGATGGCCTCGCGCAGCAAACGGTTTTTCGGGGTGGGCAGTGTGCCGTGCATGGACGCCGGTCGATGGTTCACGCTCGAAGACCATCCCGAGCACGAAGCAGACAAGCCTGAGGACCGCGAGTTGGCGATTCTCGGCGTGCGTTGGGCTATCCAGAACAATCTGCCGCTGGGCAACAGCCGTCCCTTCCCGGGTAGCCTGCAGCGGCGCCTGTCGCGCCTGCGTGCCGAATACAAGGACCGGCAGGCCGCATTCGTGTCCAAAGACCCGTTAGGCAATGAAAGCTTCGTGCTGGCCGAAATCGAGGCCCAGCGCCGCTCGGTGCCATTCCGCAGCCCGTTCGAGCACAGAAAGCCGGTCATGCATATGCAGACGGCCACTATCGTGGGACCGGCCGGCGAGGAGGTGTACACGGACGAGCTGAACCGGGTGAAGGCTCAGATGCACTGGGACCGTCTGGGTAGCAATAACGAGACGTCATCGTGCTGGATGCGGGTGATACTGCCGCACGCTGGCAAAGGGTTCGGCGGTGTGTTTGTTCCGCGAATCGGGCAGGAAGTGGCCGTCAATTACCTCGACGGGGATTGCGACCGCCCGGTGGTCAGCGGAGTGCTCTTTCACTCTGTCAACACGCCACATTGGCATTCGAATGGCCTGCTGTCCGGTTTCAAGTCGCAGGAGTACAGCGGTCAAGGCTTCAATCAACTCGTCTTCGACGACTCCACGTCGCAGAACCGGGCGCAGCTTTTCAGCTCGACGGCGAATTCGTATCTGCACATCGGCTATCTCATCGACCACAGCGGCAATACGCGCGGTAACTACCTTGGCACGGGCTTCGAACTGAAGACCGAGGCGTCAGGCGCACTGCGGGCCGGACGCGGGCTCTACGTGTCGACCTACGCCCGCGGCGGCACGTCGAGTCAGCCGCTGGATGTGAAGGAAGCCACGCAACACCTTATCGATTCGAGCGGCGTGATTCAGCATCGCTCACTTGCGGCAGCCGACGGCAAGGCCGAGACCCTGGACGATGCACAGGACGCTATCAAGGACTTCGCTGCGACGACGCAGAGCGACGCGCAGGGCTCTATGGCGGGCGGCAGGACAGCGGGTGGCGGCACCGGAAGCGCCAATGCGTTTTCGCAACCTGTCATGTTGCTTGCGAGCCCGGCTGACATGGGCCTGTCGACGCAGAAGTCACTCCACGCAGCGGCCACCCAGCACGTCAATCTGGTCAGTGGCGAGAGCACCTATGTGTCGGCGGCCAGGTCGTGGATTGCCAGTATTGGCGAGAAATTGAGCTTCTTCGTGCAGAACGCTGGTATCAAGCTGTTTGCCGGCAAAGGCAAGGTCGAAGTGCAGGCGCAGTCGGACAACATCGAACTTACGGCAGACAAGACCGTGAAGGTCGTGTCCACCTCCGATTCGGTGAACGTTACGGCCCAGAAGGAAATCACCCTCACCGCTGGCGGCGCAACGATTCGCATCGCCGACGGCAAAATCTTCATCCATGCGCCGGGATTGGTCGAGGTCAAGGGCAGTCCGCTCGTTTTTGACGGCCCGGCGGGCGAGAACGCGTCGGCGCAGCTTGCGCCTTCAAAGTCGTGCGCCCAGCAGTTCGCAGCCGCAGCGCAGGCCGGCTCGGCACTCGTGTAGGGCGGTCGGCATGGTTCACTACGTTATCGTTGAAGTCGTCAACGGGAAGCTCGAGCTGCCTGGCGTGCCGCCGGTCTATGAAGTCGGTGAATTGGTTCCTGCGGCGCGTCCCGAGCTCGAGGGCGTGGCTCCCGTGTTGTACTGCGCCGAGCATCCCGAGCTGCAATTGCCAGCGTTGAGAAAGCGCGCCGAATCGGACCTGGAGAATGGCTTGCCGCCGGTCGTTTGCGCCATTGTCGAATGCGGCAAGGCGACGGGCCGGCTGCAGCAGCATCTGGCGGACCGGTTGATACTGCAGGCGCCGACTTCGGGCGATGCGGTCTTCCGCTACTACGACCCGCGCGTGTTTCCGCACTTGGGTCGCATCTTGAAGGCTGAGCAGATGGGTGCTCTTCTGGGGCCGGTTGCATCGTGGACGTACCTCGACCCCATGAGCGGCTGGACGGTGGTCGACGGCGCCTCTGAACTGGACGCCGCCTTCGCTGTTACGGCGGAACAGCATGCACGCATCGCGCGCACCGAACTGGTTCAGCGTGCGCTTGACCTGCTCCGGCGCAATGGTACGGCGCCGCGTCCCGATATGCCGGCACTGCTCGATGTGCAGCTTGCAAAAGGCGAAGCTCATGGACTCGCTGGCGGTGACCTGCTTGCTTTTGCACTTCACGGCACACTCGTTTCCCCCTACTTCGACCGTCACCCGCGTGTTCGGGCCGTTCTGCAGGCGCCGCGGAAAGGCCCGTATGCTGAAGCCGTAGCGAACTGGAGCGCGGCAGACTGGGAAGCGATTGCGCGCGAGAGCATCCAATATCAATAAGCCCGAGTGGCGGCACGAGAGAGATACAGAATGGCACTCGACACGAACTTTGCGAGTATTTCCCAACTCACGCAGTCCGCGATGCAGACAAGCTCGCGTGCGCCCAATTCATGCAACATGTGCAAGAAGAAGGGGTTGCCGATTCTGCCTGTCCGCTACGGGGTCGTGGCCAACTCGAAGGCTCACAGCTCTGCTGGCGCGATGTCGCTCATGGGCGGCAAGTTTGGCGACGGCGTCGTTGGCATTGCGCTCAAGAAGGCAAAGTACACGCTGCGTACTCTGCGCTACGGCTTCGTGTATGTCTTCTATCCGAAAACACAGCGGTGGCAGATATATGCCGTTACGGCGGAAGGCTACTTGTACGACTATCCGGTCGGCATCAAGCTCGACCGTAGCTTCGAGAAACCGTTCAGTTGCCACCAGCCTGGGCATGCGCAACTGGCTCAATGCATCACCATTGAAGACGCCGAACATGCCGGAACCGTGTATCTGGCGTTCAGCGACGAGCTTTGGACGCAGAAAGTCCGCGACACCTACGCGAAGAACTTCATGGGCTGTCGTGACAAGCGGATGCAGAAGTTCGATGCGACCGCCTGGTATAACGGCAGCATGAATCAGCCGCACGCGGATAGCCTGGACCATCTCGAAGGGTTACTGAGCGAATACAAGGGTGGTAGTCCCGGTGCGCTCGTCACCGGTTGCTTTCCGTACCACGACCGTGCCGGGCAGCAACCGGCCTTGAAAAAGGCGATGGATACCATCCTGCCGGACAAGGGGCTGTTCTTCGCATTGTGGGACCCGGTCGGTATCACGCAGGAGCTCAACTTCGAGCAGCGTGTCGCTTTCGGCGCTGCGCTTGCGCCGTATGGACACGGCATCTGGACCGCTAGTGCCATTGAAGCGCTCCAAAAGGCGGTCACGGTATCGGCGAAAGAGGACGTAGAACGTGCCGCCGGCATGCTGGAAGCCAATACCTACGAGGGCATGGGCCTCGGGGCTCTATTCGATGGTGGCAAGGCGCTCGAGAAGCAACTTAAAAGCATTGAGGCGATGAAAGAGGCGGGGCTTGCAACCGCTGGGCCGGAGGCATGGAAGCCCTATACGACCCACTTTCGGCAGCAGGCTATCGTGGACTTTCGGGCGGGGATGGCCAAGGCGATGAAGGCGGAGCAGACGAGTACGCTTGTACCATTGTCGCAAGACCATCAGGCGTGGCTGTCCAGTTCCGCATTGCTGAATGTTTTCGAGTCGGATTACGAGCCGGGAAGCTGGAGATGTGGGCTGAACTATACCAACACGTTTACGCGATGCATCGAAGGCTCTGCTGACCGCAAGAATGCCGTCGATGTGCTCGTCAAATGGGCTAAAGGCAGCGTAACTGATACTCGCAATCCATTGTTGCGGGCGTTCGTTCTGAATAGCCCAGTGTTGGCCGAGAAGGTCAAAGAAGTCTCTAGTTATCCGTACATGGAGCTAAGGGAGTTTGTGGCGAAGCTCATCGAGTCATATAGCAAGATAGAGCAGGTGGAAGAGTCTAAGGATAAGGGCATCAAGATTGCTGTTGCGAAGGCGTTGGCGTGGCTGCTCCATGAGACGGGTGGGCCCGTGGCTGAAGCTATCAGCACGAGCGTAGATACGGCTGCGGCCAAAGTGCTCTATGCGACTCTGTGTATGCGAACGAAACAGTTGTTCGAGTTTAAGGCCGTATACGGTTCGGTAAACCAGTGGGTGAACTACATCGCTCGTCAGATGCAGGAAATGATGCCGGGTCGGCAGAAAATCAGCGTGCAGGACCTGAAAAAGCAGCTTCAGGACAAGGCCACCGTAGGCGGAGGCGCCGACCCGGAAATCAAGGCGAAGCAGTTCGTGCCAGTCGAAAGCCCGGCGACAGAGGCCGCTGCCCTGGCAAACGTCAAGGCCAAACCCGGCTTCGAGAAGTTGGCCAGCGCGACGCTGACGCCCGATGTGGTCGAGACAATTTACATGCCGAAATTCCGGCTTATGGCGAAGGGGGAACCCGGGTTTGCTGGCATCGGAGCGATATTCAGTGCCATCAATCTTCGCTTTGCTCGGGAAGAGTTGAAGAAGTCGAACCGGTTCAATCAAACGGAAGCCGGCGTCAAGTTCGACAACGCCATTGGTGGGCTCGTGGCGAGCGTTGCGCAATATGGCTCGGCTACGATTGGTGCCTTCGAAAAGGCGGGTGCCCAATTGGGGGCTGGCTGGCGAGGATTGGCAGGCGCCCTCGAGTTTGCCGGAAAGTTTGGTGGCGCAGCGGTTGGACTCATATCTGCGGCGATTGACGGCTATCATGCGGTGCAGGATTTCAAGGAAGGGAACCTGATGATGGCTTTTCTGAATACCGCATCAGCGGTTGTCGGTCTTGCTCTTGCTTTCTCTGTCGTCTTCCTTTCTGCCTCTGCTGCGGCTGTTGTTGCCTTGCCGCTTCTGCTTATTGCTGCCCTCATTGGTATCCTCATCAACTACTTCAAAGGAAAAGAAGTGGATGAGTGGCTCGAACGATGTTTTTTTGGATTGAAAGAGGCCAAAGACCGGTTTCCGACTCTGGCCGAAGACCAAAAGGCATTTGCGGCAATGCTTTCGTGACGGAGAAAAGAGATGGCATTTGATGGACTCTCGTGGTACCGCCTGAATCGGCCGGTCAGCGAGGAAGAACAAGCTGCTCGCCTCGCAATCGGACAGCCTGCGTCTGACACGCCCAAGGATGACCGTTCCGTATTCTCGATGAGCGATACTTGTCTTGAGGTCCGCAATGGAACCTACTCGGAGAAGGGTTGGGGTGTTTTTGCCTTTTTGCTGCCAGGGCTCGGCTCGTTGGCGTTCACTGCGGCCCTACTTTGGATGCTGACTCATGTACCTCCAATCTACGAGCAGCGAGGACAGCTTGGGCTTGTCTATGGTGGGTTTGGCTTTTTCCTGTTTGTCGGGCTTTGCTTCTCGGGGCTTGGGATTTGGGCATTGACGCGCGATTGTTTCAACTACACCAGCAAACCCGTCCGCTTTGACCGGCGTAACCGGATGATTTATGCGTTCAAGCACAATGGCCCTGGGGGGGTTGTATCAGTACCTTGGGATAGTGCTTTCCTGTACGTTGAACGCAAACCCAGAAAGGGCCTTGCGCGCACCACGCCGCGTATGGTCCGCTGCCTTGTTCTTGACGACAAGGGACTGGTTAAGGACACGTTTTCGGTAGGAACACGCGTCGTCTTGGCATTCGATGAGAGCAGTGTGGGAGGCCACGAGGTCATGAAAATCCTTTACCAGGACTTCGAGTTCTACCGACGCTTTATGGAGGAAGGTCCCGCTTCCGTGCCGCCCGTGACAGAGTACCTGCCGAAGGGGGCTTCCCTCCGCAATTCGCTTAGGTTGAATTTTGCAGGCTGGTCTGCTCTTACTAACTCGCGCAATCCGATGGTATGGCTGGTAATGGGGATTGGCGCACTTCCAGCATTCATTTTCTCGCTGATGCAGTGGTTCGCCCAACTGACTTGCCGCGAACCTGTGTGGCCCGAAAATATCGAACGTGCATGCAATGCCGAGGCTCCGTCCAAGGGGCTTCCTGTATGAGCCGACGGTTCATTCGTGAGGGCGATAAGACTGACCGCAACGGTGTTGTGGTTGACGGTATCGCTGGGACCTCGTTGCAAGGCCAACCTTTCGCTTATCTAGGCGCCCCGGTTCAGTGCCCCACCTGTGGCACGACGGGTATCATCATAAGCGACGGCTCACCACGAACGATGACGATGATGGGCAAGCAGGTCGCATTGGAGAACGATTTGTGCCAATGCAAATGTGAGCCACTGCCGAAGCTGGTGGCGTCGCAAACTCTTGGCTCAATAAAGACATGACGGGGCGTCGCTGCCTGTTGCAGGACAACGGGCGCGGTCGTTGAAATGTATCAGCGACGGGCTCGTTGCCGCTCGCGGTGAGCTGTACTGTCATTTCCTATCATGATGCGGACGATTGACTGGTTGGCGTGCGAAAGATGCTCGATTTCCGCTTGATAGCCGTATAGCCGATGGAGCGCCAGGGCGATAGCACATGAACGTGAATAGCCGCCTTCGCAATGGGCAACCACCGATACGATTTCAATCGGCAGGGCCTCGACAAAGGAGCGAATCGACTGAGCCTGTTCCGGGGTGAACGCGTGGACGAGTTTGTCCCGCGACTTCGTCGACAGATTCGGGCTCAGAAAATCGACGTCCGCGAAGCTCAGGCGCAGCAGATGGGCGAAGCCGTTGAGGCTGGCGGGCGAGCGCTCCGGTGCGATGACCGAGATGACGGCAATCGACGGTAGCCGCGGCAGTTTCTCGGCGTCGCCGCGCGATAGCGCAAATACCTGGCGCGAACCATCCGCTGGCGGCTTGTACAGCTTGCCCATAATTTCCTGAAGTCGATGGACCATCGTGTCAACCCTAGGAACCCGGGCGATACATTTCGACCAGCCACTCCTGGATGCGTTGCTGGGCTTGCGCGTCGCCAATTCCACGCTGGGCGTCGAGCAAGACCAGATGTGGACTCAGGTCGAGGAAATCGGTGCTGAGGTGAAACGCACCGTAGACCGAGTCATCCAGCGCCAGCCAGTTTTTTAAGCGCTTCTCGAACACGTAAGACCTGATGACGTAGGTTCGTGCCGACCCGTCCTTCAGATACCCAAAGCGGACCTTGATGCCGCGAGTTGTACCCACGACCCGTCTGGCGAGCGCAGCCGGCAGGTACGAGACGACTTGGTCGAGCGGCAGCGTGTCGAGCCAAGATGTCGTCAGGACAAGCTGCACGTCCGGATACGGCTCAAGCATCTCCGCCAGAAGCGGCGCATATTCGAACAAGGGCTGGCCAGAATCCAGTAGCACATTACCGCCGGCGTCGAGAACGGCGTGTCCCCGGTGGAGCGTGCCATCGTAATCGACGAATAGGGTTGGGATTGGCTGGTCCAGCACGAGCATGGTTCGCTGAACTTCATTTGCCATGGTGTTGTCCCGGTTACGAGTCTCCACTGAACCGATGCGGTCGTCCCAGTCGCCGGGGATGGTACGCAGGTTCCTCGCCATCCTTCAGGCGGCGGTCCCGCTCGTTGTAGTAGCGGGGCCGGCGTACACCGTCCATCGGGTTCTTGGCGACGTGAATCCGCCAGTGTCGATGGCGATGTGGCAGACCGCCGAGAAGATGTCGATTTCGCGGTCCACCGTGCTCGGCTCGACGACCTGGCACCGCTCCTCGATGTAGTCGGCGAAGTCGTCCGGGACGATGGCGGCGAAGGGCTTCCGGATGAACTTGCTGGTCTCCGACGGCTGCCCGACGCGAGTGCCCGTGGACTTGCGGATTTTCATGGCCGCGACCGTGGGGCAGGGATTTGGATGCGCGTCGCGAATCTCGGCGAGGTCCTGCCGGGGCAGGCCGGCATCCTCCAGCCACGCATTGATTTTGTAGCCGAGGACCTCGAAGCTCTTGTCGCGCGGCGCCTCGTCGCGCAGGTAGCGAATCAGCAGGTCGGCGAGGGTTGTCTTGTGCCCCTTCGCATAGTCGATGAAAAGCCCCTGGCGCTGCTCGCTCTCGATGCGCTGCTTGATGGCGATGGCTTCCGCTTCGCTGTGCGCGGTGAGGAACTGGTTCTTGTGCGCGACGCTGCGTGTTCGGACGACATAGTGGTCGTCGAGGCTGGCCAGCCTCGGCTTGAGTCCCTGCAACTGCAGCGTCTGGACGTAGCGCTGGATAGCTTTGTCGGCGTTGTGGGAAAAGGTGCGGGTCAGGTCGTCGCGGTTGCGGACGGTGACGCGGATGCGCGAGCGGTTCTCGATGGACGCCATGGCAGCGATGCTCCAAGGTTGGGAGCACCGTATAGGCGTGACACAGGGGGATGATTCGCGATTTGCAGCGAAGTGGCGGAGATTGCCACTGATTTGCCACTGCGGACCCTGAAAACAAAAACAGCGGACATCTAGTCCGCTGTTTTTGCAAGGAAACCTGGTCGGGGTGAGAGGATTCGAACCTCCGGCCTCTACGTCCCGAACGTAGCGCTCTACCAGGCTAAGCTACACCCCGATTTTTGCTCTTCCGACTTCGCCGTCTTCGTTAAGAATCGCTGCGTCGTCACAAGCAAGAACGTAACTATAACGATGTTTTTTCTAAAAGGGAATACTTTGATGAAGAAAATTTTCGAGACAAGGCATCGCCTCGCGTTCGCGGCGTGTTTACGACTGCCGCGACGTCGAGTATGAGCACAACCCGAGCAGGCTTTCCTTGTAGATCGAATCGGGGAACGCGGCAATCGCCGCGGCTGCCGCCTGCGCTTCCTGGCGTGCGCATTCGAGCGTGTGATCGAGCGCGCCCGAGCGCGTGATCGCTTCGAAAATCGTGTCGAAGCGATCGGTGCCGCCGTGTTCGATCGCCTCCCGTGCGAGCGCCGACTGTTCGGGCGTGCCGCGTTCGATCAGATAGATGAGCGGCAGCGTCGGCTTGCCTTCGCGCAGATCGTCGCCGGCATTCTTGCCCATTGCCTCGGCGGTGCCCGCATAGTCGAGCCAGTCGTCCATGATCTGGAACGCGGTGCCGATCCGGCGGCCGTATTCGGCGGCGGCGGCCTCGGTCGGCGCGTCGGCGCCCGCGAGCACCGCGCCCAGGCGCGCCGACGCCTCGAACAGCTTCGCCGTCTTGTAGCGGATCACCTGCATGTAGCGCGTTTCGTCGACGTCCGCGTCGTGCATGTTGAGGAGCTGCAGCACCTCGCCTTCCGAAATGATCGTCGTCGCTTCGGACAGGATCTCCATCACGCGCATCTTGCCGACGCCGACCATCATCTCGAACGAGCGCGAGTAGAGGTAGTCGCCTACCAGCACGCTCGCCGCGTTGCCGAACAGCGCATTGGCGGTCTGGCGGCCGCGGCGCAACTCGGATTCGTCGACGACGTCGTCATGCAGCAGCGTGGCCGTGTGGATGAACTCGACGACGGCGGCCAGCACGTGCCGCTGGTGCGACGTTTCGCCGAGCGCGCCGGCGACGAGCAGCAGCAACGCCGGACGCAGCCGCTTGCCGCCCGCGCCGATGATGTACTCGGCGATCTGGTTGATCAGCAGCACGTCGGACGCGAGGCTTTGCCGGATAACGCGATTCACCTGCTCCATGTCGCTGGTGATCGGGGCGAGCAGGTGGGCGGCGCTGAGGGTGGGGGAGGCGGTGGACGACGACATGATGATGGAATTGGGTGATGCCGCGGATTATAAGTCGAATCCGCGATATGCCGGTCTGTCAGACGTACCAGCGGCGCGATTTTGGCCGTCCGGCCGAGGCCCGCGCGCGGCAATCGTCGATCGGCTTTGACTTGGGTGCTAACCCCATGTATAATCACGTGTTTTCCGCGCGTGGTGTGCGGAAAAATTGGATCCAGAGTGAGGTTCTCAATGTACGCGGTCATAAAAACCGGCGGCAAGCAGTACAAGGTTGCCGTTGGCGAAAAACTCAAAGTAGAACAGATACCGGCTGACATTGACGCTGAAATCACGCTCGACCAGGTTCTCGCAGTGGGCGAAGGCGAATCGATTAAGTTCGGTACGCCGCTGGTCAGTGGGGCTTCCGTCAAGGCCACCGTTGTGTCGCACGGTCGTCATGCCAAGGTCACCATCTTCAAGATGCGTCGCCGGAAGCACTACCAAAAGCACGGCGGCCACCGCCAGAACTACACTGAGCTGCGCATCGACGCGATCAACGCGTAAGCGCCTCGGTAAAGGAGCAATCAGATGGCACACAAAAAGGCAGGCGGCTCTTCCCGGAACGGCCGCGACTCCGAGTCGAAACGTCTCGGCGTGAAAGTGTACGGCGGCCAGGCAATCAATGCCGGCGGCATCATCGTGCGTCAGCGCGGTACGCGCATGCACGCAGGCGAGAACGTCGGCATGGGCAAGGATCACACCCTGTTCGCGCTGGTCGACGGTCACGTCAAGTTCGCGACGAAGGGCGCGGACAAGAAGCATCTGGTCATCGTTGTCCCGGCGGCTGCCTAAGTCAGGCACCCACGGGCTTCGTAGCCGAAAGGCCCCGCAGTCTTCGCGGGGCCTTTTTTATTGGGTCGCCGCCCGCAAGTGCGGGCCGGCGACCCTCGCGCAACCGGCATACGATCGGCCGAACGGCAGATTGTTCAAGCGTGCCGGCGCACGGCACAATAGCGGAAATACTGGGCGGAGTGACGAATGAAGTTCATTGACGAAGCACGAATCGAAGTCATCGCCGGCGACGGAGGCGATGGCAGTGCGTCGATGCGCCGCGAGAAATTCGTCCCGTTCGGCGGGCCGGACGGCGGCGACGGCGGCCGGGGCGGCAGCGTTTACGCGATCGCCGACCGCAACATCAACACGCTGATCGACTACCGTTACGCGAAGAAGCACCTCGCGCGCAACGGCGAAAACGGCCGCGGCTCGGATTGCTACGGCAAGGGCGGCGACGATGTCACGCTGCGCATGCCGGTCGGCACGATCATCACCGACATGGAAACGGGCGAGCTGATCGCCGACCTGACCGAGCACGATCAGCGGGTGATGCTCGCGCAGGGCGGCGCCGGCGGCCTCGGCAACCTGCATTTCAAGTCGAGCACGAACCGCGCGCCACGCCAGAAGACGGACGGCAAGCCGGGCGAGCGGCGCATGCTGAAGCTCGAACTGAAGGTGCTCGCCGACGTCGGCCTGCTCGGCATGCCGAACGCCGGCAAGTCGACCTTCATCTCGTCGGTGTCGAACGCGAAGCCGAAGATCGCCGACTACCCGTTCACGACGCTCGCGCCGAATCTCGGCGTGGTGCGGGTCGGCCCGAGCAAGAGCTTCGTGATCGCCGATATCCCGGGGCTGATCGAAGGTGCGGCCGAAGGCGCGGGCCTCGGGCATCAATTCCTGCGTCACCTGCAGCGTACCGGCGTGCTGCTGCATCTGGTCGATCTCGCGCCGTTCGACGAAAGCGTCGATCCGGTCGCGGAAGCGACGGCGATCGTCGGCGAGCTGCGCAAATACGACGAGGCGCTCTACGAGAAGCCACGCTGGCTCGTGCTCAACAAGCTCGACATGGTGCCGGAAGACGAGCGCGAGGCACGCGTCGCGGATTTCCTCGACCGCTTCGGCTGGGACGGCCCGGTGTTCGAGATCTCGGCGTTGACGGGCCAGGGCTGCGAAGCGCTGTGCTATGCGATCTACGACTACCTCTCCGAACATTCGGACGCGCATCGCGCGGCGGAGGCGGAGGATCTCGCGGCGGACGTGCGTTTCCGCGATGCGCCGCCGGCGAAGGGCGGTGCGGCGCCGGGCGACGACGCCTGAACGGTTAGGTCACGCGCCGGGCGTGCCGCCCGGCGTCGGCGTTCCATCGCGCCCGGCGGGCCGGCATCAGATACAGGAGACAGTGCAGGATGCGTTCGATCATCGCGGATTCGAAGCGATTGGTGGTGAAGGTGGGCTCCAGCCTCGTGACCAACGACGGCAAGGGGCTCGATCATGCTGCAATCGGCCGCTGGGCAGCCCAGATCGCCGCGTTGCGTGCGCAGGGCAAGGAAGTCGTGCTCGTCAGTTCGGGCGCGATTGCCGAAGGCATGCAGCGACTCGGCTGGAGCAAGCGGCCGCGGGAAATCGACGAGCTGCAGGCCGCCGCCGCGGTCGGCCAGATGGGGCTCGCGCAAGTCTACGAAAGCCGCTTCACCGAGCACGGCATCCGCACCGCGCAGATCCTGCTCACGCACGCCGATCTGGCGGACCGCGAGCGCTACCTGAACGCGCGCTCGACGCTGCTCACGCTGCTGCGGCTCGGCGTCGTGCCGATCATCAACGAAAACGACACGGTCGTCACCGACGAAATCAAGTTCGGCGACAACGACACGCTCGGTGCGCTCGTCGCGAACCTGATCGAAGGCGATGCGTTGATCATCCTCACCGACCAGTCGGGGCTGTTCACGGCCGATCCGCGCAAGGACCCGAATGCGACGCTCGTCGGCGAGGCCAATGCGGGCGCGCCGGAGCTCGAGGCGATGGCGGGCGGGGCCGGTTCGAGCCTCGGTCGCGGCGGGATGCTGACGAAGATCCTCGCGGCGAAGCGTGCGGCGCACAGCGGCGCGAATACCGTGATCGCGAGCGGCCGGGAGTCCGACGTGCTCGTGCGCCTGGCGGCCGGCGAGGCGATCGGCACGCAACTGATCGCACGGACCGCGCGAATGGCGGCACGCAAGCAATGGATGGCCGACCATCTGCAGGTGCGCGGCCACGTCGTGATCGACGCGGGCGCGGTCGAGAAGCTGACGGCCGGCGGCAAGAGCCTGCTGCCGATCGGCGTGATCGACGTGCAGGGCGCGTTCGCGCGCGGCGAGGTGATCGCGTGCGTGGGCCCGGACGGGCGCGAGGTGGCGCGCGGGCTCACGAACTACAGCAGCGCGGAAACGAAGCTGATTCACCGCAAGCCGAGCGGCGAGATCGAGGCCGTGCTCGGCTACATGCTGGAGCCCGAACTGATTCACCGCGACAACCTCGTGCTGGTGTGATCACCGGCCGGATTCCGTCGTTCAAATGAAAAAGCCCGCGCGATGCGGGCTTTTTTGTGCGGCGGACGATGTGGCGACCCACATCGCGTGCCGTCAGCGCAACTGCGTCATCGCGGTGCGGTGGAACCGGATGTTTTCGAGGATCTGCCGGGTCGAGCCCTGCGGCATCTTGTTCGCGCAGAAGTAGTCCTGGTAGAGCGCGGAGTGGTAGGCGTTCAGCTCGCCGTTTTCGATACGCCGCCAGTCGTTCTCGACGGTGCGATCCCAGCCGTTGTGGTCCGAATTCAGGCCGGCGTACTGGCGCCACTCGTAGGTGTCGCAGCGGATGCCTTCGTAGTTCACGTTGCGCGCACCGGCCGGGCTCGTGACGACGACTGCGTAGCGCACGACGCCGTCGCTGCCGACGTCGAGCGATTTCGCATCGACAAAGAATTTCAGCGGCGTGTTCTGCGACACGTTGAACGGCAGCAGATCGCCCGTTTGCGGCAGCGGCGGCAGCGTGTCGACGGTGTTTTCCTTCCAGGTTCCCTGACGGTCGAGCAGGTACACGAACTCGCTGTCATCCTTGTTGGACGGCGCTTTCGAGTTCGCGCAGCCGGCCAGGGCGGCCATCGCGGCGATCGATGCGAGCGCGAGAGCAATCGCTTTCAATATGCATTCCTCGTAAAAAAAGGGCGCGACACCAAGGTCGCGCCCGGTCATGCAGTCCGACTCGTCATTTGCCGACGATCACGTGGGGCGGCATCTCGTCCAGCGTGCCCGCTTCCACTTCGATCTCCGAACAGACTACCGATGTGTCGACAATCGTCAGCGTCTGGGCCTGCGCGCCAATGACGCGCGGATAGCGCGACACACGCGGCCCGCGCGGCTTCTCGGCTCGCTGCGCCGGGCGGCGCAGGAAGCGCGATAGTTCCGTCAGCGCCAACTGATAGACATCCCGCTTGAACTCGATCACCGCATCGAGCGGTACCCAATACTCGTTCCAGCGCCACGCATCGAACTCCGGGTGGTCGGTCGCGCGCAAGCAAATGTCGCAATCGCGTCCAACCATCCGCAGCAGGAACCAGATCTGCTTCTGGCCGCGGTAATGACCGCGTACTTCGCGTTTGATGAACTTGTCAGGCACCTCGTAACGCAACCAGTCGCGGGTGCGGCCGATTATCTTGACGTGTTCCGGATGCAGGCCCGTTTCCTCGTGCAGTTCCCGGTACATCGCCTGCATGGGGGTCTCGCCGTACTTGATCCCACCTTGAGGAAACTGCCAGGAATGCTCGCGGAGCCGCTTGCCCCAAAACACCTCGTTGCGCGCGTTCAAGAGGATGATGCCGACGTTCGGGCGAAAGCCTTCACGATCCAGCATACAACCACCTTCGAATCCTTTAAAATTGCTTTGATTATAAACAGATAACGGGCGCTGCGCACCGTGACGGAGCGAATCCGCGCGGGGTACACCGGCTGAATTGTCCCTGATTAGTCTGCTACGTCATCTGCGCCATCGCTGTTCCCGGCGCGCCGCTTTTTCACCTTGAAACTTTTTCGGGCGCCCCGCTTGGGGGCGCCGTTTTTGGAACCGTCCGCATGAAAGCTTCCCGTTTCTTTATCGGCACCCTGAAAGAGGCACCCGCCGACGCAGAGATCGTCAGCCACAAGCTGATGGTCCGCGCCGGCATGATCCGTCGCGTCGCCGGCGGCATCTACAACTACCTGCCGGTCGGCCTGCGTTCGATTCGCAAGGTCGAGGCGATCGTGCGCGAGGAAATGAACCGGGCGGGCGCCATCGAGCTGCTGATGCCGGCCGTGCAGCCGGCCGAGCTGTGGCAGGAGTCGGGCCGCTGGGAGCAGTACGGCCCCGAGCTGCTGCGCTTCAAGGACCGCAAGGACAACGATTTCGTGATCGGGCCGACGCACGAGGAAGTCGTCACCGACATCGCGCGCAACCAGATCAAGAGCTACCGGCAGATGCCGGTGAACTTCTACCAGATCCAGACGAAGTTCCGCGACGAGATCCGCCCGCGCTTCGGCGTGATGCGCGGCCGCGAATTCATCATGAAGGACGCGTATTCGTTCGACAAGGATGCGGCCGGCCTGAACGAGTCGTACCGGAAGATGTACGACGCGTACGTGCGCATCTTCACGCGTCTGGGCCTCGAGTTCCGCGCGGTCGCGGCCGACAGCGGCTCGATCGGCGGCAACTTCTCGCACGAGTTCCACGTGATCGCCGACACCGGCGAGGACGCGATCGCGTACTGCCCGACGTCCGAGTTCGCGGCGAACGTCGAGGCGGCCGAAGCGCTGCCGCTGACGCCTGAGCGCGCGGCGCCGGCCGAAGCGATGGAAAAGGTCGCGACGCCCGGCAAGGCGAAGTGCGAGGCCGTCGCCGAACTGCTGTCGATCCCGCTCGAGCGCACGATCAAGTCGATCGTGCTCGCGACCGACAACGAAGGCGCCGAGCCGACCATCTGGCTCGTGATGCTGCGCGGCGATCACGACCTGAACGAGATCAAGGTGTCGAAGCTGCCGGGCCTGAAGAACCACCGCTTCGCGACCGAGCAGGAAATCGTCGAGTGGTTCGGCACGCCGCCGGGCTATCTCGGCCCGGTCGGCACGAAGAAGCCGGTGAAGGTGATCGCCGACCGCACGGTCGCGAACATGAGCGATTTCGTCGTCGGTGCGAACGAGGTCGACTATCACATCGCGGGCGTGAACTGGGGCCGCGACCTGCCGGAGCCGGAAGTCGCCGACGTGCGCAACGTGAAGAAGGGCGATCCGTCGCCGGACGGCAAGGGCGCGATCGACATCTGCCGCGGCATCGAGGTCGGCCACGTGTTCCAGCTCGGCACCAAGTACTCGGAAGCGATGGGCGCGACGTTCCTCGACGAGTCCGGCAAGCCGCAGCCGATGCTGATGGGCTGCTACGGCGTCGGCATCACGCGCATTCTCGGCGCGGCGATCGAACAGAACTTCGACGACCGCGGCATCATCTGGCCCGAGTCGATCGCGCCGTTCGAGGTCGTGCTGTGTCCGATGGGCTATGACCGCAGCGACATGGTGCGCGAGACGGCCGACAAGCTGTACGCGGAACTCGTCGCGGCCGGCATCGACGTGATCCTCGACGATCGCGGCGAGCGCCCGGGCGTGATGTTCGCCGACTGGGAACTGATCGGCGTGCCGCATCGTCTCGTGATCGGCGAGCGCGGCCTGAAGGAAGGCAAGATCGAGTACCAGGGCCGTCGCGATGCCGAAGCGACGCTGCTGCCGGCCGACACGGCCGCGGCGACGGTCGCCGAGAAGGTTCGCGCCGCGCTCGCGCACTAAGCGCGGCGACCGGGGGACACGATGGAATACACGTTCCTGTCGGCCACCGTGCTCCTCGTGCTGATCACGGATCCGCTCGGCAACATCCCGCTGTTCATTACGGCGATGCGGGATGTGCCGCGCGAGCGGCGCGTGAAGCTGATCCTGCGCGAAGTGGGGATCGCGTTCGTGATCCTGCTGTTCTTCATGCTGGTCGGCGACCGCTTCCTGCGGATGATGAGCCTCACCGACCTGTCGCTGCGGCTCGGCGGCGGGATCGTGCTGTTCCTGATCGCGCTGCGGATGATCTTCCCGCATCCGGACGGCGCGCTCGGCAGCGATCCGCGCGCGGGCGGCGAGCCGTTCATCGTGCCGCTCGCGATTCCGGCGCTGGCCGGGCCGTCCGCGCTCGCGACGGTGATGCTGATGACGTCGCAGGCGCCGGGCAAGATGCTCGAGTGGGTCGGCGCGCTGACGGTGACGATGATCGTCTGCGCGATCACGCTGGTGCTGGCCGAAAGGATTCAGGCGTGGCTCGGCGAGCGGACCGTCGCGGCGTTCGAGCGGCTGATGGGCCTCGTGCTCGTCGCGATCTCGGTCGAGATGCTGCTGGCGGGCATTCGCGCGTTCGTGCACCAGTTGCAGCCGTAGCGCGGGCGACGCGGTCGACGAAAAAAAGCGGCGCTCCGGGAAACCGGCGCGCCGCTTTCTATTTATATAGCGGGTATCGCGCGGACAGCGCCGCGATCAGACGTTCGCGGTCAGCGCGCGGATCGTCGGCAGGTTGCGCCAGTAGCCCTTCGCGTCCATCCCGCAGCCGAACACGTAGCGGTCCGGCACCGAGAAGCCGCAGAAGTCGGGGTGCAGCGGTTTCGGCTTCGCGAGCGTCTTCTCGCACAGCACGGCCGACATGAAGCGCTTCGCGCCCATGTCGAGGATGCGGTCGCGGATCGCGGCCATCGTCTCGCCTTCGTCGAGGATGTCGTCGAGCACGAGCACGATGCGGTCCTTCACCGATTCGCGCGGCGCGACGCGCCAGTGCATCTCCGGGCTGCCCTGCGTCGTGTTGCGGTAGCGGGTCAGGTGGATGTAGTCGAATTCGAGCGGGAAATCGAGATGCGGCAGCAGCATCCCGGTAAACACCGCGGCGCCGCCCATCACCGAGAGAACGAGCGGGAACGCGTCGCCGATCTCGGCGCGGATCGCGTCGGCCATCTTCGAGATCGACGCGTTGACGGCGTCGGCCGAGACGATCTCTTCGGAGTGGTCGAAAATGTGGAGGGCTTCTTCGCGGTTCATGTGTTCTGGCGGGCAGTCGGTATACAAATAAGGATGAAGCAGAACGGCAGGCGCGCGCTACGGCAAAAACCCGCGCGCCGGCCGACGGACGGAATCAGCGCATGCCGGGCATCATGCCTTTCAGGCCGCGCATCATCTTCTGCATGTTGCCGCCCTTCAGCTTCTTCATCATCGTACGCATCTGGTCGTACTGGTTCAGCATCCGGTTGACTTCCTGCACGGGCACGCCCGCGCCGGCGGCAATGCGGCGCTTGCGCGTCGCCTTGATGATTTCGGGTTTCGCGCGCTCGGCGGGCGTCATCGAGCTGATGATCCCCTCCATCCGGCGGATCGACTTCTCGGCCTGGCCCATGTCGGCGCCGGCCGCCGCCTGCTGGAACTGCGCGGGGAGTTTGTCCATCAGCGACGACAGGCCGCCCATGTTCTTCATCTGCGAGATCTGCGCGCGGAAATCGTTCAGGTCGAAATCGCCGCCTTTCTTGACCTTGTCGGCGAGCTTCTGCGCGGCCTGCACGTCGACGCCGCGCTGCGCTTCCTCGACGAGCGCGAGGATGTCGCCCATGCCGAGGATCCGGTTCGCCATCCGGTCGGGGTGGAACACCTCGAGGCCGTCGAGCTTCTCGGCGACGCCGACGAACTTGATCGGCTTGCCCGTGACGTGACGCACCGACAGTGCGGCGCCGCCGCGCGAATCGCCGTCGAGCTTGGTCAGCACGACGCCGGTGAGCGGCAGCGTGTCGTTGAACGCCTTTGCGGTATTGACGGCATCCTGGCCGAGCATCGCGTCGACGACGAACAGCGTTTCGGCCGGCTTCAGCACGCCGTGCAACGCGGCGATTTCCTGCATCATCGCTTCATCGATGCCGAGGCGGCCGGCCGTGTCGACGAGCAGCACGTCATGGTAGTGGCGCTTCGCCCAGTCGACGGCCGCGAGCGCGATGTCGACGGGCTTCTGGTCCGGCGTGGACGGGAAGAAGTCGGCACCGACCTGCTCGGTCACCGTTTTCAGCTGCATGATCGCGGCCGGGCGATACACGTCGCACGACACGGTCAGCACCTTCTTCTTGTACTTCTCGCGCAGCAGTTTCGCGAGCTTGCCCACGGTCGTGGTCTTGCCCGCGCCCTGCAGGCCGGCCATCAGGATCACGGCGGGCGGCGTGACCGCGAGGTTCAGCTCGGCGGCCTTGCCTTCGTAGTCGCCGCCGATCACGGCGGTCAGTTCCTTCTGGACCACGCCGACGAGCGCCTGGCCCGGCGACAGGCTGCTGATCACTTCTTCGCCGAGCGCCTTTTCCTTGACCTTGGCGATGAATTCGCGGACGACCGGCAGCGACACGTCGGCTTCCAGCAGCGCGAGACGCACCTCGCGGAGCATTTCCTGCGTGTTCGCCTCGGTGAGCCGGGCCTCGCCGCGCAGCGTCTTGACGACGCGCGCCATCCGTTGAGTGAGATTGTCGAGCATGGGGAGCGATGGACAGTGGGGCCCGAAGGCGCGGCGGAACCGAACAAAGGGAGCCGTCGCGGGAAGGGGGCCTAGTGTAAACTTCGAACATGGATATTGTACTGTATGCCCTCACCGCATTCCTGTACGGCGGCCTCGCCGTCGCAGGCTGGCGCGCGCACCGCCAGGGCGCGACGCCACTCGTCGCGAGCGTGCCGGCCGTGCCGGTCCCCGCGTCGGCCGCGTCCGGGATGAGTGGGGCCGGCCGCGCGCTGCTGTTCGCCGCGCTGCTCGCGCACGGCGTGCTGCTCCACATGACGATCTTTCCGAACGACGCGATGGTGTTCGGCTTCGCGTTCGCGCTGTCCGCGATGTTCTGGCTCGGCGCCGGCATCTACTGGATCGAGAGCTTTTTCTTCCCGCTCGACAGCCTGCGCCTGCTGGTGCTGCCGCTCGCCTGCGGCGCGTCGCTGCTGCCGCTCGTGTTCGGCGGCGTGCGGGTGCTGCCTTATGCCGCAGCGCCGCTGTTCAAGCTGCATTTCCTGATCGCGAACATCGCCTACGGGCTGTTCGCGATCGCCGCGCTGCACGCGATCCTGATGCTGATGGTCGAGCGGCGCCTGCAGTCGCTGCGGCACGGCGGGCGCGACGGCTCGACCGGCTGGATCGCGAGCTGGCTCGAAACGCTGCCGCCGCTGCTCACGCTCGAGAAGCTGCTGTTCCGCCTGATCGGCGCCGGCTTCGTGCTGCTCACGCTGACGCTCGCGTCGGGCATCCTGTTCAGCGAGCAGGTCGACGCGCGCGCGTTGCGGCTCGACCACAAGACGGTGTTCGCGATCCTGTCGTGGCTGATGTTCGGCGGGCTGCTGGTCGCCCGCAAGACGTCGGGCTGGCGCGGCCGCGGCGCCGCGCGCTGGGTACTCGTGTCGTTCGCCGCGCTGCTGCTCGCGTATGTCGGCAGCCGGTTCGTGTTCGAGGTGCTGCTGCACCGCTCCGTGGTTTGACCGCAGGTTCCCGATGCGACAGATTCTTCTCCTGATCCTTCTCTTCTTCGCCGGTTCCTGGCTCGCGCGCAAACTGCGCCACGCGCAGGAACAGGCGCAGGCGCGCGCCGGCCGCGGCGCCGCGCGCCCGAACGGCGACGCGCGGTCGCTGCCCGAGCCGATGGTGCGCTGCGCCGAATGCGGCGTGCATGCGCCGAAGGGCGACGCCGTCGCCGCGAGCGGCGAATACTTCTGCAGCGCGGAGCATGCGCAGCGACACGCCGCGCGCGTGAACGGCCGCGACGCGCGATGAGCGACGCACCGGTGTTGTCGGTCGACGCGAACGGCTGGGTGCGCGAAGCGCGCCATGCGCCGTCGCCGAACTTCGAGGCGCGGCCCGCGGGTGCGGCGCCGACGCTCGTGGTCGTCCACAACATCAGCCTGCCGCCCGGCGAATTCGGCGGCGACGCGATCGAGGCGCTGTTCCTGAATCGCCTCGACTGCGATGCGCACCCCTATTACCAGAGCCACCTGCGCGGCGTGAGGGTGTCCGCCCATTTCCTGATCCGCCGCGACGGCGAACTCGTGCAGTTCGTGTCGTGCGACGAGCGCGCGTGGCACGCGGGCTCGTCCGAGTTCTTCGGCCGTACGCGCTGCAACGACTTCTCGATCGGCATCGAGCTCGAGGGCGCGGACGACGTGCCGTTCGACGATGCGCAATACGCGGTGCTCGCCGCGCTCTCCCGCGCGCTCGCCACACGCTATCCGGTCGACGCGTTCGCGGGGCACTCGGACGTCGCGCCGGGCCGCAAGACCGACCCGGGCCCGCACTTCGATTGGCAACGCTTCGCGAGCGATGCCGGTTTTTCCGCCGAATACTTTCCTTTCCGTCAGCACTGATCGCGGGGTTTTTTGATCGGAGAAAGTTTTTTCTCCGATCAATGCCTTGCCGTGTCTGCGCGCGAGCGATGTCAAGACCTCCATCGCAAATTATCCGTTTGGACGTCCTCCGAATGTCCACTATACTTGGTGCCAGTTGAGCGGTTCTGTACTAGATATAGTGTGTGTTGCAGGGGAAAACCCGAGCGGCACCGGCCGGCGGGCAACGCCGGCGAACAGGGTTCTCACGGCGGCGCGTCAGGCCGGGCGGTCCGGGCGTCGCGATCAGCGCAGCGAACATCGACGGGGCAGGGTAGACATGACGAAGCACACGACCGGCTGGGTTGTCGCGCATCGACCGAACCGGCTTCCCCGGCGCATCGCTCGCCTCTTACCGCTCGCGCACCGCGTTGCGCAGCGTTCGTTTTAATCCGCGGTTCTCTCCGCACCATCCAACACCAGGAGCTTTGCACATGCAAACCACCGACAACGCGACGTCCCAGTACGAGAGCGCCTCGAGCCGTCCGCTCGGCGGGACCGAACAGGGCGCGAAGGCGCTCGCGCCGCAGGCCACGTTCGCCGACTACAAGGTGATCCGCCGCAACGGCAGCGTGGTGTCGTTCGAACCATCGAAGATCGCGATCGCGGTGACCAAGGCTTTCCTGGCCGTCAATGGCGGGCAGGGCGCGGCATCGGCGCGCGTGCGCGAGCAGGTCGAACAGCTGACGCACAACGTCGTTCGCGCGCTCGTGCGCAGCCGCCCGAACGGCGGTACGTTCCATATCGAAGACATCCAGGACCAGGTCGAACTCGCGCTGATGCGCGGCGGCGAGCACAACGTCGCGCGTGCGTACGTGCTGTATCGCGAGAAGCGTCACCTTGAGCGCCAGCACGCGGGCGAGGAAGCGGCGGCAACGGGCGGCGAGTCGACCACCGGCATCAACGTCGTCGACAACGGCGTCACGCGCCCGCTCGACCTGAACGCGCTGCGCGCGTTGATCGTGTCGGCGTGCGACGGCCTCGGCGCTGCGGTTAACCCTGACCCGATCGTCGCGGAGACGGTGAAGAACCTGTACGACGGCGTGCCGATGAGCCAGGTCTACGACTCGGCGATCCTCGCGGCGCGCACGATGATCGAAAAGGATCCGGCGTACAGCCAGGTCACGGCCCGCATCCTGCTGCATACGATCCGTCGCGAGATTCTCGGCGAGGAAGTCGTGCAGGCCGAGATGTCGACCCGCTATGCCGAATACTTCCCGCAGTTCCTGAAGCGCGGCGTCGACGCCGGCCTGCTCGACGACAAGCTGCTGCAGTTCGACCTGAAGCGCCTCGGCGAAGCGCTCGACGCGAACCGCGACCTGCAGTTCGGCTACCTCGGCCTGCAGACGTTGTACGACCGCTACTTCCTGCACGTCGAAGGCACCCGCATCGAAATGCCGCAGGCATTCTTCATGCGCGTCGCGATGGGCCTGTCGCTGAACGAGATCGACCGCGAAACGCGCGCGATCGAGTTCTACAACGTGCTGTCGAGCTTCGACTTCATGAGTTCGACGCCGACGCTGTTCAACTCGGGCACGCATCGCTCGCAGCTGTCGTCGTGCTACCTGACGACGGTCGCGGACGATCTCGACGGCATCTATGAAGCGCTGAAGGAAAACGCGCTGCTGTCGAAGTTCGCCGGCGGCCTCGGCAACGACTGGACGCGCGTGCGCGCACTCGGCTCGCATATCAAGGGCACGAACGGCAAGTCGCAAGGCGTGGTCCCGTTCCTGAAGGTCGTGAACGACACGGCCGTCGCAGTGAACCAGGGCGGCAAGCGCAAGGGAGCGGTCTGCGCGTACCTCGAATCGTGGCACCTCGACATCGAGGAATTCCTGGAGCTGCGCAAGAACACGGGTGACGATCGCCGCCGTACGCACGACATGAACACGGCGAACTGGATTCCCGACCTGTTCATGAAGCGCGTGATGGAAGGCGCCGACTGGACGCTGTTCTCGCCGTCGACCTGCCCGGACCTGCACGACAAGTTCGGCGCCGATTTCGAGAAGGCTTACACGGCTTACGAAGACAAGGTCGCGCGCGGCGAGATCAAGCTGTTCAAGAAGATCCCGGCGCAGCAGCTGTGGCGCAAGATGCTCGGCATGCTGTTCGAGACGGGCCACCCGTGGATCACGTTCAAGGATCCGTGCAACGTGCGCTCGCCGCAGCAGCACGTCGGCGTCGTCCACTCGTCGAACCTGTGCACGGAAATCACGCTGAACACGAGCGACACCGAAATCGCGGTGTGCAACCTGGGCTCGGTGAACCTCGTCGCGCACCTGGTGAAGCAGGCCGACGGCAGCTACGCGCTCGACCACGACAAGCTGAAGCGCACGATCAGCGTCGCGATGCGCATGCTCGACAACGTGATCGACATCAACTACTACGCGGTGCCGAAGGCGCGTAACTCGAACCTGAAGCACCGTCCGGTCGGCATGGGCATCATGGGCTTCCAGGACTGCCTGCACCTGCTGCGCACGCCGTACGCGTCGCAAGAGGCGGTCGAGTTCGCCGACCGTTCGATGGAAGCCGTCTGCTACTACGCGTACTACGCGTCGACCGAGCTGGCCGAAGAGCGCGGCCGCTACTCGAGCTACCGCGGCTCGCTGTGGGATCGCGGCATCCTCCCGCAGGACACGCTGAAGCTGCTGACGGAAGCGCGCGGCGGCTACGTCGAGGTCGACACGTCGGAATCGCTCGACTGGACGACGCTGCGTTCGCGGATCGCCGCGCACGGCATGCGCAACTCGAACTGCGTCGCGATCGCGCCGACGGCGACGATCTCGAACATCATCGGCGTGTCGGCCTGTATCGAGCCGACCTTCCAGAACCTGTACGTGAAGTCGAACCTGTCGGGCGAATTCACGGTGGTGAACGAGTATCTCGTCCGCGACCTGAAGGAACGCGGCCTGTGGGACGAGGTGATGGTCGCCGACCTGAAGTACTTCGACGGCATGCTGTCGCGCATCGACCGCATCCCGGCCGACCTGCGCGCAATCTACGCGACCGCGTTCGAGGTCGACCCGACGTGGCTGGTCGAAGCGGCATCGCGTCGCCAGAAGTGGATCGACCAGGCGCAGTCGCTGAACATCTACATGGGCGGCGCGTCGGGCAAGAAGCTCGACGAGGTCTACAAGCTCGCATGGCTGCGCGGCCTGAAGACGACCTACTACCTCCGCACGATGGCGGCAACGCACGTCGAGAAGTCGACGGTCGCACACGGCGCGCTGAACGCAGTGCCGACGGGCGGCTCGGGCAGCGGCGGCGCGCAAGGCGCGGCGGGCGGCTTCGGTGCGACGGGCGGCGGTGCGTCGTCGGGCGCGGTCAGCGCGGCGCCGGCACTCGCGCCGGTCGAAGCGGACGGTCCGGTGTGCACGATGCGTCCGGGAGACCCCGGCTTCGACGAATGCGAAGCGTGCCAGTAACGCCGTGCGCCTGACCTGAGAAGCAGGCCCGAGCGGCGCACACGACGACCGATCGAGGTTGAAGTGTGCGCCGCGCTCAACTAAAAAAATGATAAGGAATCTGTAACGCGACACCTGCGTTGCAGGCAATGACAAGCGATCGAAACATCTCCGACGGCGTCGCGTTTCGATCGACGTTCGATGCGTCGAGCGCACCTCGCGATACAAGCGCGACTCACATCGCGCGCTGCATGAACGACGATGCGTTGCTCAAAGTGTTGTATCGAGGTCGCAACGCGAATCGAAAAAAGGATTTTTCGTGAGCGAACCCTTTTATCGCTCAGGAAAAGATGGTACAAACCGTTCTAAATTGATGGTGAGAATTTATGCTCAACTGGGATGACGAGAAGACTGCCGTAACCCCCGCGAGCGGAGCGCAGCAAAACGCGATGCGCACCTCCGCCGGGATGGCTGTCGGAATGCAGGCTGCAACGCCTGCCGCCCATCAGGTCCGCGACATTTTCGAAGGCGATCTTGCGGTGCCGCCGCAAGCATCGGCTGTTCCCGCCGGCGGTACGGAAGCGCGGGTCAATGTCGCCGACAAGCGCATCATCAACGGCCAGACTGACGTCAATCAGCTGGTGCCGTTCAAGTACAAGTGGGCGTGGGAAAAGTATCTGGCCGGTTGCGCGAACCACTGGATGCCGCAGGAAATCAACATGTCCCGCGACATCGCACTGTGGAAGGACCCGAATGGTCTGACCGAGGACGAGCGCCGCATCGTGAAGCGCAACCTCGGCTTTTTCGTGACGGCCGATTCGCTCGCGGCGAACAACATCGTGCTCGGCACGTACCGCCACATCACGGCGCCGGAGTGCCGGCAGTTCCTGCTGCGCCAGGCGTTCGAAGAAGCGATCCACACGCACGCGTACCAATACATCGTCGAATCGCTCGGTCTCGACGAAGGCGAGATCTTCAACGCGTACCACGAGGTCACGTCGATCCGCGCGAAGGACGAATTCCTGATCCCGTTCATTCATACGCTGACGGACCCGGCCTTCAAGACCGGCACGCTCGAAGCGGATCAGAAGCTGCTGAAGTCGCTGATCGTGTTCGCCTGCATCATGGAAGGCCTGTTCTTCTATGTCGGGTTTACGCAGATCCTCGCACTCGGCCGCCAGAACAAGATGACGGGTGCTGCGGAGCAATATCAGTACATCCTGCGCGACGAGTCGATGCACTGCAACTTCGGCATCGACCTGATCAACCAGATCAAGCTCGAGAACCCGCATCTCTGGACCGCGGAATTCCGCGCCGAGATCCGCGAGCTGTTCAAGCAGGCTGTCGAACTCGAATACCGCTACGCCGAGGACACGATGCCGCGCGGCGTGCTGGGTTTGAACGCGTCGATGTTCAAGAGCTATCTGCGCTTCATCAGCAACCGCCGTTGCCAGCAGATCGGCCTCGACCCGCTGTTCCCGAACGAGGAAAACCCGTTCCCGTGGATGAGCGAGATGATCGACCTGAAGAAGGAACGCAACTTCTTCGAGACGCGTGTGATCGAGTATCAGACGGGGGGCGCGCTGTCCTGGGAATAACCCGCAGCAGCGAACCCGTTACATGATGGAGCAGCCGGTGGCCTCTCGGCCCCGGCCCAAGGTTTAGGAGCAAGAACGCCTGATGCAAAGCATGCCCGGTGCCTTAACGGCCCAACGATACGACAGGCACTTTGCGAACCCTTCAGTGGGATGGGCAAACTTCCCTCCGGAAAAAGCGGACGGCCGTGTGGCGGTCCGCTTGATCAAGCGATTAGGGGTAGCGGCGCGGGGCGCGCCGGCTACCGACTTGATTTGGCGCGCGAGGCCGGGCGGTCACGCGCGCCATACCGTATTCATTAGCGTAAGCGCGCGGTATCTGCGTACGCCGATGAATAGCCCGCTTCGAAGCGCACGTCCTGAACAGCGTCCGCGGGAAGCGGGTTTTGACGAAGGGTGTAGTTTGAACTGACTCTCATCTGAACCTGAAGGAGAACAACATGGCTACTGCCAAGAAGAAACCGGCTGCTAAGAAGGTTGCTGCCAAGAAGACCGTTGCGAAGAAGGCTGCTGCTCCGGCGAAGAAGGCCGCGGTGAAGAAGGTTGCTGCGAAGAAGGTCGCGGTGAAGAAGGTCGCCGCGAAGAAGGCAGCACCGGCGAAGAAGGCCGCTGCAAAGAAGGTCGCAACGAAGAAGGTCGCAACGAAGAAGGTTGCAGCCAAGAAGGTCGCAGCGAAGAAAGTCGCGGTGAAGAAGGTTGCTGCAAAGAAGGCGGCGCCGGCCAAGAAGGCCGCCGCGAAGAAGGTTGCAGCCAAGAAAGTCGCAGTGAAGAAGGTTGCTGCGAAGAAGGCCGCACCGGCGAAGAAGGCTGCTGCTAAGAAGGCTGCGCCGGCGAAGAAGGCTGCCGCGAAGAAGGCCGCGCCGGCGAAGAAGGCTGCCGCGAAGAAGGCTGCGCCCGCCAAGAAGGCTGCCCCTGCGAAGACGGCTGCCGCACCGGCGAAGAAGGCTGCTGCGCCGAAGAAGGCCGTCGTGAAGAAGGCTGCGCCGGCAACGACCGCGTCGACCGCATCGGTCGCGCCGGCATCGGGCGTGAAGACCGCGCTCAACCCGGCAGCGGCATGGCCGTTCCCGACCGGCAGCCGTCCGTAATCGCGGCTGAGCAGCATCACCCGGACACTCACGTGGTGTCCGTGGGTTGAGTAGCGCTACTCAATCAGTCCCGTCACCTGGCTCAGGTGGCGGGATTTTTTTCGTCAGCATGAGCCGCCGGCAGGTCGCCGATGGGTTGGCCGATGCGAGCGCGGAAGGAAACGGGCGGACGAAAAAAAACGCATGTGCGGCTTCGCACATGCGTTCGACCGCGGCTTGCGCCGCGTGCTGAGGATACCGGTTAGTGCGTGACGCGCGTGACGCCGCCGCTCGACAGCAGGCGTACGCGCTCGCCGGCGCGGAACGCTTCGCCGCTTGCCGCCTGCGTGATCGAGCGCAGATCGCCGTTGTCGAGGCGCACGGTGATTTCGACACCGTTCGCCGTGCTGAGGTTTTCGCCGACCGCGTTACCCGCGACCGCGCCGACGAGGCCGCCGGCGATCGCCGTCAGGATCGAGCCCTTGCCGCCGCCGATCGCGCTGCCCGCGACCGCGCCGAGTGCGCCGCCGCCGAGCGTGCCGATCGCGCTGCCGCCGCCGTCGGACTGGATGCGCACCGCACGGACGCTTTCGACCGTGCCCATGCGGACCGTCTGTTCGCGCTGCGCCTGGCCGACGCTATAGACATCCGCCGAACCGGGTGCCGTGAAGCAGCCGGCGAGGGTCAGCGTGGCCGTTAGCATGGCCGCGAGCGTGAGGGTTTTTTTCGTCAACATCTTTGCTCTCCCACAATATTCATTTGAGACTGTAACCGAACGCAGTCTCGAAGCGTGCGTCGATTTCGGCGCGCGTCAGTACGTAAGTCTGGGGCCCTTGATGGGCGATCTTGAGCGAGCCCATCAGGCTCGCGAGGCGGCCGGCGGTTGCCCAGTCGAGGCCATGCTCGATGCCGTAGAGCAGGCCGCCCCGGAAGGCGTCGCCGCAGCCGGTCGGATCGGCGATGCGCTCGGCCGGCACGACCGGAATCTGCTCCGCCCCCTGCTTGTGGCGGATGGTCGCGCCGTGCTCGCCACGCGTGATGACGAGCGCGTCGACCCGGCTGGCGATTTCATCTTCGGACCATCCCGTCTTGTCGCTCACCAGCTTGGCCTCGTAGTCGTTGACCGCTACATAGGTCGCAAGTTCAATGCTGCGGCGCAGCGTCGCACCGTCGAACAGCGGCAGACCCTGGCCCGGATCGAACACGAACGGCACACCGGCCCTGGCGAGCTCTTCCACGTGCTGCACCATCCCGTCGAAGCCGTCCGGGCCGACGATCGCGAGCTTGATGTCCGGCGCGTCGCCCGCATGGTTCAGGTGCGATTGCATCATCGCGCCCGGGTGGAACGCCGCGATCTGGTTGTTGTCGAGATCGGTCGTGATCATCGCTTGCGCGGTGTACGTATCGGGCAGCACGCGAACATGGTCGCGGCGCAGGCCGAGCTGGTCGAGCCGGTCGAGATACGGCTGCGCATCCAGCGCGCCCATCGTGCCCATGATCCGCGCATCGCCGCCGAGCAGGTGCAGCGCATACCCGATATTGCCCGCGCAGCCGCCGAATTCGCGTCGCATCGTCGGCACGAGGAAGCTCAGGTTGATGAGGTGCACCTGGTCGGGCAGGATGTGCTCGCGGAACCGCCCTTCGAAGGTCATGATGGAGTCGTAGGCGATCGAGCCGCAAATCAGCGTAGCCAAGGTGTGCGTTCCTGTAGAAATGAGGGACCCTGCGCGACAACGCCGCGCGAAGGGCGCGGCGCGGCAGGGGATAAGCGGAAGAAAGCTTACTTCAGTGCGGCGAGCGCTGCATCGTAGTTCGGCTCGTCCTTGATTTCGCCGACGAGTTCCGCGTGGATCACCTTGTCCTGCGCGTCGAGCACGACCACCGCGCGTGCGGTCAGGCCGTTCAGCGGGCCGCTCGTCACGTCGACGCCGTATGCGTTCGCGAACGCACGGCCGGTGCGGAACGTCGATGCCGTCACGACGTTCGCGAGGCCTTCGGTCGTGCAGAAGCGCGTGGCGGCGAACGGCAGGTCGGCGGACACGACGATCACGACCGTGTTGTCGAGCGACGACGCAGCTTCGTTGAACTTGCGGGTCGACGTCGCGCAGGTCGGCGTGTCGAGGCTCGGCACGATGTTCAGCACCTTGCGCTTGCCGGCGAAGCTGGCGAGCGACAGATCGGCGAGATCCTTGCCGACCAGCTTGAAATCGGCGGCTTGCGCGCCGACGGCCGGGAACGTGCCGGCGAGATCGATCGGGTTGCCACCCAGCGTAACTTTGCTCATGTTCGTGCTCCGAAATAGCGCGCCGCTCGGGGCGCGCGGGTTGAGACGGGCGCGCGAGCGCGCCGCGGCGCGTCACGGATAGAAGATCTGGACGCGGAAATTCGAGGCGGGCGTGCCGTTCGTTTCGAGGCGGACGACCATCGTCTGCGTCGTGCCGGGCGGCAGCCCGGCGTCGATCGGCGTGCCCGGGCGCACGTAGTCGCGCGGCGCGAGCACGCGGCGCACGGTGACGTGATTGGTGTCGTCGAGCAGCGTGAGTTCGAGCGACGGGTACGCGAGCGCGACGCGGTAGCGGTTCGTCAGCGGCACCTTCAGTTCGAGCTCGCGCGGGCCGTCGAGCTGGCGCAGGTCGGTCGCGTCGAGCCGCAGCCCGTCGATCGCGCGCGGCGGCGTGACCGTGCAGCCGAGCGGCGCGCACGCCTGCCGGAACCAGCCCTGCGTGACGGGCCAGTAGATCATCAGCGTTTCGCGTTGCCACCACGCCAGCTGCGCGACGAGCAGCCCGACCAGCGCGGCCGCGACCAGGCCGCCGAAAAAGCCGCCGAAAAAGCCGCCGAGCATCCCGCGTCGCTGCGGCGCGCGCGTTTCGCGCGTGACGGCGAAGTGCGGGCGATCGTCGTCGGCCAATGCGGCGGGGAAGGGGACGGCCGGTTGGACGGCCGGTTCATCGGCTGCCGCTGCGGTCGGGGCTTGCTCGTGCCGGGCGAAGGTGTCGGGTTCCGATGCTGTTTCGGCTTCGGTGACGGCCGGTGCGGGCGTGAACGCGAAACGCGGTTCGCGCGGCGCGCGTTCGTCGTCCGGCGTCGCGAAGTGCGTGGGGACGACGGGTTCGACCGGTTCGGCGGCGGCTTCCGTTTCCGACGGAAGATGGGCGACGAAACGGGGCTCGTGCGGATCGTGCTCGGTGGGCGAGCGCGAGGGCGTGGCCTCGTCGGCTTCGTGCGGTTCGTACCGCGTTTGCGGCGAATGCGGTTCTGCCGGTTGCTCGACGGCAGTCGATGCGTCGAGCTCGGCCGGAGCGGTCGCGAATGACTCGGGCGTACCCGACAGGTGGACGACGCCCGCTTCCGTGGACGGGAGCGCGAGCGGTATCAACGGCTCGGTGCGCACGGTCTCGACGCTGTGCTGCAACGACGGATCGACGCCGGCGTCGAGCCACGGCGCCCACATGTCCCAGCCTTCCGGCTTGTAATCGGCGCCGGTTGGCAATTCGGGCGGCGCGTCAGGGAGGAACAGCCGAGCCGGCGCGGCCTGCTGGCGTGCGTCGCCGCCGTGCGGCGCGGCAGCCGGCTCCGTCAATGCCGGTTCGGGCTGCGGCGCGTACTCGGGAACGAGCGATTCGGCGGCGTTGAAGACTTCGTGGCAATGCCCGCAGCGTACGAGCCCCTGATGCAGCGAGAGCTGTTCCTGCTGCAGCCGGAAGACGGTTTCGCAATGAGGGCAGCGCGTCGCAAGAAGCATGTCGAGCCGGGCGGCCTGCTGGCCAGAGTGAAGGACAGCGCTATTCTAATGGCTTTCGCGGCGGGTTCCGGCAAGGCATACCCAGCCTTCATGTTCGCGCCAGACCGAGATGTCGACGTAGCGCGCATAAACGGCCGCGACTTCGTCCGCCTGGCGCGCGAGCACGCCCGACAGCGCGATGCGCCCGCCGGGCTTGACCTTCGACGCGAGCATCGACGCCATCAGCTTCAGCGGATTCGACAGGATGTTCGCGACGACGATGTCGAATTCGCCGTCCGGGCACGCGTCGGGCAGGCCGTACGTGACTTCCGCCCGATTGCGCTCGCTGTTCTGGCGCGCCGATTCGACCGCCTGCGGATCGATGTCGATGCCGATCACGGGGTTCGCCCCGCATTTCTTCGCGAGGATCGCGAGAATGCCCGAGCCGCAGCCGTAGTCGAGCACCGACTGGCCGGGCTTTACCGACTGCTCGAGCCACTCCATGCACAGGCGGGTCGTGGGATGGCTGCCGGTGCCGAACGCGAGGCCGGGGTCGAGCTCGAGGACGAGCGCATCGGGATCGGGCGCATCGTGCCACGACGGCACGACCCAGATCCGCTCGCCGATCGGGATCGGCTCGAACTGCGACTGCGTGAGCCGCACCCAGTCCTGCTCCTCGACTTCGCGCACGACGAACTTCGGCGTTTCCGCGATGCCGATCTCGTTCGCGGCCGCCGCGAGCAGCACGGCTGGCTCGTGGTCGGCCGACAGCAGCGCGACCACGCGCGAGTGCTGCCACGCGGTGCGATCGGGCACGAGGCCCGGCTCGCCGAAGAGCGGCTGTTCGTCGGGCGTGTCGGCGTCGGCGTCCTCGACGGACACCGACAGCGCGCCGAGATCGAGCAGTGCGTCGGACAGGGCCTCCGCATGCTCGCGGGCCAGTTCGACGACGAGTTCGCGATAACTCATGCTTACGCTTCTTCCGGTGCGACCTGCTGCTTCTGTGCGAGCCGGTTTTCGAGGTAATGGATGCTGGTGCCGCCTTCGACGAACTTCGCGTCGATCATCAGCTCGCGGTGCAGCGGAATGTTGGTCTGGATGCCTTCGACGACCATTTCCGACAGCGCGATGCGCATCCGGCGGATCGCCTGCTCGCGCGTCGCGCCGTAGGTGATCAGCTTGCCGATCATCGAATCATAGTTCGGCGGCACGAAATAGCCATTGTAGGCGTGCGAATCGACGCGCACGCCGGGGCCGCCCGGCGTATGCCACGACGTGATCCGGCCCGGCGACGGCGTGAACTTGAACGGATCTTCGGCGTTGATCCGGCATTCGATCGCGTGTCCGCGGAACTGGATGTCGCGCTGGCGCAGCGTGAGCTTCTCGCCGGCCGCGATGCGGATCTGTTCCTGCACGATGTCGACGCCGGTGATCAGTTCCGATACCGGGTGCTCGACCTGCACGCGCGTGTTCATCTCGATGAAGTAGAACTCGCCGTTTTCGTACAGGAATTCGAACGTGCCCGCGCCGAGGTAGCCCATCTTCTTGCACGCGTCCGCGCAGCGGTCGCCGATGCGGTCGATCAGGCGGCGCGGAATGCCGGGCGCCGGCGCTTCCTCGATCACCTTCTGGTGGCGGCGCTGCATCGAGCAGTCGCGCTCGCCGAGCCAGATCGCGTTCTTGTGCGCGTCCGACAGCACCTGGATCTCGATGTGGCGCGGGTTCTCGAGGAACTTCTCCATGTACACCTGCGGGTTGCCGAACGCACGGCCGGCTTCCTCGCGGGTCATGTTGACCGCGTTGACGAGCGCGGCTTCGGTGTGCACGACGCGCATCCCGCGCCCGCCGCCGCCGCCCGCCGCCTTGATGATGACCGGATAGCCGATCGCGCGCGCAATCTTGACGATTTCCTTCGGATCGTCCGGCAACGCGCCTTCCGAGCCCGGCACGCACGGCACGCCGGTCTTGATCATCGTCTGCTTCGCGGTGACCTTGTCGCCCATCATGCGGATCGTTTCCGGGCGCGGGCCGATGAACGTGAAGCCCGACTGCTCGACGCGCTCCGCGAAATCGGCGTTCTCGGACAGGAAGCCGTAGCCGGGGTGGATCGCCTCGGCATCGGTGACTTCCGCGGCGCTGATCAGCGCCGGCATGTTCAGGTAGCTCAGGTTCGACGGGGCCGGGCCGATACAGACGGCTTCGTCCGCGAGGCGCACGTACTTGGCTTCCTTGTCGGCTTCCGAGTAGACGACCACCGTCTTGACGCCGAGTTCGCGGCACGCGCGCTGGATGCGCAGCGCGATTTCACCGCGGTTGGCAATGAGGATTTTTTCAAACATAGCGAGTATTCGTCTCTTCGAGGGGCGCGCGAACGGCGCCTGGCGAGCATCGGCGGCGCGCGGCCGGCAGGGCCGCGCGGCGGGCTTAGCCGATCACGAAAAGCGGCTGGCCGTATTCGACGGCCTGGCCGTTCTCGACGAGGATTTCCTTGATCACGCCGGCCTTGTCCGACTCGATCTCGTTGAGCAGCTTCATCGCTTCGATGATGCAGATCGTCTGGCCTTCCTTGACCGTGTCGCCGGCCTGCACGAACGGGTCGGCGCCCGGCGACGGCGCGCGATAGAACGTGCCGACCATCGGCGACGTCACGACGTGGCCCTGCGGGACGGCCGGTGCGGCGGCTGCGCCGGCTGCCGGCGCGGCAGCGCCGTCGGTCGGCAGCGCGGCCGACGGAGCCGGCGCGCTGACTTGCGGGGCATACCCAGCCGTCGGCTGCACGTAGACCGGCGGTGCGTTCTTGACGATGCGCACCTTGCCTTCGCCTTCCGTCACTTCCAGCTCGGAGATGCCGGATTCGGAAACGAGGTCGATCAGAGTTTTCAGCTTACGAAGATCCATCGGGAATTCCCCTTTCAATACGTGAAAGCGCCGGTTAGGGGCCGGCGCTGAATCTAGATCGCGAAATCAGCCGCGCGACGCGCCTTGCAGCTTGTCCAGCGCGTACTCGAGCGCGTACAGATAACCTTTCCAGCCGAGCCCGCAGATCACGCCTTCGGCCTGGTCGGAAAAGTAGGAGTGGTGCCTGAACGCTTCGCGGCGATGCACGTTCGACAGGTGAACCTCGACGAACGGGATGCCGACGCCGGCGATCGCGTCCCGGATCGCAACGCTCGTATGCGTATACGCGGCCGGATTGATCAGGATGAAATCGGTCTGTTCCTCCCGCGCGGCCTGGATGCGGTCGACCAGCGCGCCTTCATGGTTGCTCTGGAACGACGACAGTTGGGCGCCGGCCTCCTGGGCACGCGCGGCAAGCGCCTGATCGATCTGCGCGAGCGTGACGCGGCCGTACACCTCCGGTTCCCGGGTGCCGAGAAGGTTCAGGTTGGGGCCGTGCAGCACCAGCAATCGTGTCATGGTCGCTTCTATTTCTGCGGAATTGCGCGAACTTTAGCGCTATTTAGAGAAATTTGTCTAGTTTTGCCGAACGGCCAGGCGCGCCGGACCCGCAAGAATTACCGGTGCGGCCGCAAAGTATTCGCGAATTTCCGCGAAATTGCGGCGATTGACCTGCAAATCGCCGCCAACGCGCGGGCTGCCATTCGGACGGATTACAGTGCGTCGAGCGTCTTTTTCAGCTCGGCCGGTTGGATTTGTCCCAATTTTGTCTCGCGAATCTTGCCGGTTTCGTCGATGACGACGGTAAACGGCAGCGCGCCGGCCGTATTTCCGAAATTACGGGCCAGATCGGCACCCGCATAGCCGCTGACGAAGACCGGATAGTCGACCTTCACCTTCTGCAGGAAGTTCTTCACGTTCTGCCCGGAATCGACGCCGATTCCGACGAAACGGATGCCTTTTTGCTTGTACTGGTGCGACAGCGCAACGAGCTCGGGCATCTCCTCGACGCACGGGCCGCACCACGACGCCCAGAAATTGACGACGACTTTCTGGCCCTTGAAGGCCGCCAGCGTGGCCGGCTTGCCGTCGACGCCGGTGAGCGACGACGCCCACAGCTGGTCGACCGGGTTGCCGTGGGCGGCCGGCGCGGCGACGGCGACGCCGTCGTCGGCCGTGCCGCGGAACCAGTGGCCGGCGGCGATCCCGCCGGCAATGGCGGCGGCCGCGACCACCGCGAGCGCCAACATGCGTTTCATCATCATCGTTCAATCATTCCGGTTCGGAAGGAGCCTGGCCTGCGCCGACCAGCGCCCGCAGCGCCGCGGCGTCCGCGCGGGCGACGCGGCCGCGCGCGTCGGCCTTTACCGCGCCGCGCAGGTCGTCGCTCGCATACAGCGCGAGATGGATGCCGATCGCATCCACGTCGCGCCGCGGGCGCCACAGGAAACTGAGCGTCTCGACGTCGCCGCGGCCCGCGAAATGCCGCGTCTCGGACACGTCGTACTGGACGTTCTGGTTCAGCAGGTAGATCGCGACGTCCTTCGGGTTGTCGGTGAATGCCTGCAAATGGATATCCGAATGCGCGTTCGCGGTGCCGTTCAGCACCGCGCCCGTCACATAAGGATGGAACTCGGCGAGCCGGCCCATCCAGTCGAGCGCGATCTCGCGCAGGCGGCGCAGTTCGTCCGGCTGCGTGTCGCTCTGGAACAGCGCGAGGTACTCGCGCAGTTCTTCCTCGATCTGGTCGTTATCGGGCAGCCATTCGCCGGCAACGCGCGAATCGCCCAGTAACTGGCGCGCGGCCTTGCGTTTCGCGCCGGCGTAGTCCTGGCCGTCCTCCGCGATCAGGCGGGCGGCGGACTGGGCGATTTCCTCGCGGACGCGCCGCGGGTCGACAAGAGGTTTGCGAGACATGATCCGGCAATCATACTCGATCGCCACGGCGCCCGAGCACGGGTGCGGCGGCCCGCGGTCCAAGGGCGCCGGCACCGTTCGCGCGCATCGTTCGGGCCGCCGGGCGTCGCAGGCCGTCAGTTACAATAGTGCTCTTTGTGTCGCGGCCAGGTCGTTGGGCGGGCGCCGGCTCCACGGCCTCGCCGGCGCGCCGCGCACGCATCCTTTCCGAATCGACGGCGCCCGGCGGCGCGAAAGCATTCATCTATGCACATCCACATTCTTGGCATCTGCGGCACCTTCATGGGCGGTCTCGCCGTACTCGCACGCGAGGCGGGCCACACGGTGACGGGTTGCGACGCGGGCGTCTACCCGCCGATGAGCACGCAGCTCCAGGCGCAGGGCATCACGCTGATCGAGGGCTACGGCGCCGAGCAGATCGACCTGAAACCGGACCTGTTCGTGATCGGCAACGTCGTCACGCGCGGCAATCCGCTGATGGAGGCGATCCTCGATCGCGGCCTGCCTTACGTGTCGGGTCCGCAGTGGCTCGGCGAGCACGTGCTCGCCGGCAAATGGGTGCTCGCGGTCGCGGGCACGCACGGCAAGACGACCACGTCGTCGATGCTCGCTTGGCTGCTGGAAGACGCCGGGCTGAACCCGGGCTTCCTGATCGGCGGCGTGCCGCTGAACTTCGGCGTGTCCGCGCGGCTCACCGATTCGAGCTTCTTCGTGATCGAAGCGGACGAGTACGACACGGCATTCTTCGACAAGCGCTCGAAGTTCGTGCACTACCGGCCGCGCACCGCGGTGCTGAACAACCTCGAATTCGATCACGCCGACATCTTCCCTGATCTCGCCGCGATCGAAACGCAATTCCATCATCTGGTGCGCACCGTGCCCGGCGTCGGGCGGATCGTCACGAACGGCCGCTCGGATGCGCTCGAGCGCGTGCTCGCGCGCGGTTGCTGGAGCGAGGTCGAGCGTTTCGGCGTCGACGGCGGCTGGCAGGCGCTGCCGGCCGAGGACGGCGTGCCGGTCGACGAACGCTTCGCGGTGTATTCGCACGCCGAGCGCGTCGGCGAAGTCGCGTGGCAGGTGCAGGGCGACCACAACAGGATGAACGCGCTCGCGGCGATCGCCGCCGCGCGCCACGTCGGCGTGCCGCCGGCGCAGGCCGCGGTTTCCCTCGCGTCGTTCCGCAACGTGAAGCGCCGCATGGAAGTGCGCGGCAGCGTGGACGGCGTGACCGTGTACGACGATTTCGCGCACCATCCGACCGCGATCGACACCACGATCGCCGGTCTTCGTGCACGCATCGGCCGCCAGAATGCCCGCATCCTCGCCGTGCTCGAGCCGCGCTCGAACACGATGAAGCTCGGCGTGATGAAGTCGCAATTGCCGGCGAGCCTCGCCGATGCCGATCTCGTGTTCGGCTACGGCGCGCCGACCGGGCGCGATGCGCTCGGCTGGAATCTCGCCGAGGCGCTCGCGCCGCTCGGCGACCGCGCGCGCGCATTCGACGATCTGCATCTGCTGGTGAAGGCGGTGGTCGAGGCCGCGCGTCCGGGCGACCATGTGCTCGTGATGAGCAACGGCGGCTTCGGCGGCGTGCACCAGAAGCTGCTCGACGCGCTCGGGAGCCGCCCGTGATCCTGTATCTGCACGGCTTCCGGTCGTCGCCGGAATCGCAGAAATCGCGGCTGCTCGCCGCACGGATGGCCGAACTCGGCCGCACCGGCGAGTGGCGGTGCCCGTTGCTGTCGGTGTCGCCGCTCGACGCGATCGCGGTGGCGGAAGCCGAGGTCGCGGGCGCACGCGACGTGACCGTGATCGGCAGCTCGCTCGGCGGGTATTACGCGACGTGGCTCGCCGAAAAGCATGGCTGGAAAGCCGTGCTGCTGAATCCGGCAATCGTGCCGCAGCGCGATCTCGAGCAGCATCTGGGCGAGCAGCCGTTGTGGCACGGCGGCGGCACGATCGTCGTCGAGCGCCGTCATCTGCACGAACTGGACGCGCTGCGCGTGCCGGCGATCACGCGCGCCGACCGCTACTATCTGTTCGCGGCAACCGGCGACGAAGTGCTCGATTACCGCGAGATGCTCGCCCATTACCCGGGTGCGAAAACCCGCGTGATCGACGGCAGCGATCATGGAATCAGCGAATTTGCCGACTATGTCGACGACGTTCTCGCGTTTTGCGACGGAAAGACGTCATAAACCGGCCACGTGCCGATCGAATTCCCATCATCATGCGGCGCCGCCGACGCGGCGCCCGGCAGTCTGAACGAGAGTACTGAGTGAACGTTTTCTTCGAGGAATCGGGCAGTTTCAAGGCGGGCAGCGTGCTGTCGCGCCAGGGCGACGCGTTTCAGGTCGAGTTGCCCGGCGGGCGGCGCGCGAAGGTGCGCGCGAAAGACGTGCTGATCGAATTCGACAAGCCGGCTGCAGGCGAACTGATGCAGGAGGCCGACACGGCCGCGCAGCAGATCGATCTGGACTTCCTGTGGGAATGCGCGCCAGCCGACGAGTTCGCGTATACGGCGCTGGCCGCCGAATACTTCGGCGCGACGTACGGCCCGGTCGAGCGCGCGGCGCTGGTGCTGCGGCTGCACGGCTCGCCCGTCTATTTCCGCCGCAAGGGGCGCGGCCAGTACCAGCGCGCGCCGGAAGAGCAGCTCAAGATGGCGCTCGCGTCGCTCGAGCGCAAGCGCCAGCAGGCGCTCGTGCAGGCGCAGTATGAAGAGGAGCTGAAGGCCGGCAAGCTGCCGGAAGCGTTCGCGGGCAAGGTGCTCGGGCTGCTGACGCGGCCGGACAAGAATTCGATCGAGTACAAGGCGATGGAAGCGGCGGCCGGCGCGCGCGGCGTGTCGCCGGCGCGGCTGATGCTCGACTGCGGCGGCATCGAGTCGCCGCGTGCGCTGCACGAAGCGCGCTTCCTCGCGGAATTCTTCCCGCACGGCACCGGCTTTCCGCCCGTCACGGTCGGCCCGCTGCCGGACGACCTGCCGCGCGCGAACGTCGAGGCGTTCTCGATCGACGACATCACGACGACCGAAATCGACGACGCGTTCTCGGTCGAGCACCTGTCCGACGGCCGGGTGCGGATCGGCGTGCACATCGCGGCGCCGGCGCTCGGCATCGTGCGCGGCGATCCGGTCGACGCGATCGCGCGCGCGCGCCTGTCGACCGTTTACATGCCGGGCGACAAGATCACGATGCTGCCGGACGACGTCGTCGACGTGTTCACGCTCAAAGAGGGCGATTACCGGCCGGCGCTGTCGCTGTACATCATCGTCAACCGCGAGACGCAGGACATCGTCGCGAACGAGACCCGCGCCGAACTCGTGTTCGTGAAGAACAACCTGCGCCACAACACGCTCGACGAGCTCGTCAACGAAGAGACGCTCGCGGCCGGCACCGGCGACTACCCGCACAAGGATGACATCGCCGTGCTGTGGCCGCTCGCGCAGGCGCTGTTCGAGAAGCGCCAGGTCGCGCGCGCGGGCTACGGCCTGAAGCGCGAGGTGCAGCGCAACACCGACTACAACTTCTACGTCGAAGGCGAGCACGTGACGATCACGCCGCGCCGCCGCGGCTCGCCGCTCGACCTGATCGTGTCGGAGCTCGCGATCCTCGCGAACTCGACCTGGGGCGCGTTCCTGCACGACCACACGGTGCCGGGCATCTACCGGTCGCAGCGCGGCTTCGGCGCGCCGGGCCCGAAGCGCACGCGGATGCAGACGACAGCCGCGCCGCACGAAGGCCTCGGCGTCGCGCAGTACGCGTGGAGCACGTCGCCGCTGCGCCGCTACGTCGACCTCGTGAACCAGTGGCAATTGCTCGCGTGCGTGCAGCACGGCGTCACCGCGAAGCTCGCCGCGCCGTTCAAGCCGAAGGACGCCGATCTCTACGCGGTCGTGCAGGGTTTCGACGATACGTACACGGCCTATGCCGACTACCAGCGCCGGATGGAATATTTCTGGTGCCTGCGCTGGCTCAAGCAGGAACAGAAGAAGCAGGTCGTCGCGAGCGTCGTGAAGGGCGATCTCGTGCGCCTCGAGGAAATCCCGCTGCTGCTGCACGTGCCGGGGCTCGGCGTGCATGCGCGCGGCACGCGCGTGCTGCTCGACGTGATGTCGCTCGACGAGCTGACGATCGAGGCGTCGGTGCGCCTCTTGAACGTGCTCGACGCGCCGACCGTGACGAGCGGCGACGCGGCCGACGAAGAGGATGATGTCGAAGGCGGCGACGACACGCTGGTCGACGCGCAAGACGCGTCGGCGCAAACCGAGGCCGAGGCGCTGGCCGAGTCGGGCGACGCGGCGGCAGAGGGCGGCGAAGCCGCGAGCGGCAACGACGGCGAAGAGGGACGCGCATCATGAACGCAGTTGCGTCGACGAGCGGCACGGACCGCTATGTCGTGTTCGGCAACCCGGTGGCGCACAGCAAGTCGCCGTTCATCCATGCGCAGTTCGCCGCGCAGACCGGCGAGCCGATCGAGTACGCGCACCGGCTCGCGCCGATCGACGGGTTCGAGGCCGCCGTGCGCGCGTTCGTCGCCGAAGGCGGGCGCGGCGCGAACGTGACGGTGCCGTTCAAGCTCGACGCGCATGCGCTCGCCGACACGCTGTCGCCGCGCGCGGCGGCGGCAGGCGCGGTGAACACGCTGCGCATCGATGCGGACGGCCGCCTCCACGGCGACAACACCGACGGCGTCGGCCTCGTGCGCGACATCGAAGCGAATCTCGGCGTGTCGCTCGCGGGGGCGCGCATCCTGCTGCTCGGCGCGGGCGGCGCCGCGCGTGGCGTCGTGCTGCCGCTGCTCGACCGCGGACCGCTGTCGATCGAAATCGTGAACCGCACCGCGAGCAAGGCCGAAGCGCTCGTCGGCCAGTTCATGCAGGCCGCGCACGATGCGGGCTGCACGCTCGCGGGCGGCGGCCCCGGCGTCGTGCGGGCCGAACCGTACGACGTGGTGATCAATGCGACGGCCGGCAGCCTCGATGCCGCGCTGCCGGAATGCGACGCGGCCGCGTTCGGCGCCGGCACGCTCGCGTACGACATGATGTACGGCGCGCAGCCGACCGTGTTCATGCAGCATGCGGCGTCGCTCGGCGCGCGCACGGCCGACGGGCTCGGGATGCTGGTCGAACAGGCGGCCGAATCGTTCTTTATCTGGCGCGGCGTGCGGCCGGATGGCGCACCGGTGCTGGCCGCGCTGCGCCAGGCGCTCGCGGCGAACTGAACGGAGCGCGGCACGTGGTGGCGGTGAGCGGCACGCAGCGCACGCGGACGGTGAGCGTCGCGCGCTGGATCGTCTACGCGGGATCGGTGTTCGCGCTCGCGTGGCTCGCGACGCAGTTGTTCTATCTCGCGCAGATCGCGCTGTGGTCGTTCGTGAACCCGGGCTCGACCGCGTTCATGCGCACCGACGCGTGGTGGCTGTCGCGCGACACGCCGCCCGCGCAGATCCGGCACCAGTGGGTGCCGTACGACCAGATCTCGCGCAACCTGAAGCGCGCGCTGATCGCGTCCGAAGATTCGACCTTCGCGACCAACAACGGCTATGACGTCGACGCGATCCTGCAGGCGTGGGAGAAGAACAAGGCGCGCGGCAGGATCGTCGCGGGCGGCTCGACGATTACACAGCAGCTCGCACGCAACCTGTTCCTGTCGCGCGAGAAGAGCTACATCCGCAAGGGGCAGGAGCTGATCATCACGTGGATGCTCGAAACGGTGCTCGACAAGGAGCGCATCTTCGAGATTTACCTGAATTCGGTCGAATGGGGACGCGGCGTGTACGGCGCGGAAGCGGCCGCACGCTATTACTACAGGATTCCCGCGAGCCGGCTCGGTGCGTGGCAGTCGGCCCGCCTCGCGGTGATGCTGCCGAAGCCACGCTGGTTCGATGCGCATCGCGGCTCGGCCTACCAGGCGCAGCGGGCGGCGGTCATCGCACGGCGGATGGGCGCGGCCGAGCTGCCGCAATCCGAGTAAGCGGCGCGTCAGCGCCGCTGCATTGTCCTTTCTGTCGCAAAGGCGCGATTGGTGCGCTGCAGCGCATGCGTGTCCACACCATTTCGGGCCGTATCCTTTAGACGAATCCGTCTATTTCGCTTTGCCGAGCAATACCGATGACTGCGCGATTTTGTTGGTCGACATCGCACGAAACCGGTGCTTTTTTAGTCGTCGCCAGTAAACGCGAAAGTCGATGAAAGCGACGTGAAATGCAACGTTTCGCGAATCGAAGCATTCCTGAAAGGTGTGCGCTGCACCGGTTGCGCGCCGAATATTTCCAAATTTTTCAAAGCCGGCGGGCTCGCGTATATTGGCCGGCGCCTCGGCTCATCGGCCGCAATCGAGGCGGGGGGCGGCTTATCCGGCTGCTCGACATAAAAAACATCCGGGAAGGAACGCAACGATGCCAGCGAGCAAAGCGAAGCTGTTGTTGGGGGTGGTGTGTTCTTCGCTGATTCTGACGGCCTGCAATGACGACGTGACGTCGCCGTCTGCAGCGAGCGCCGCCAATTCAGCCGACCCCGCCGGTCAGGTCGACCGCGCGTACAACGATCCAAACAGTTATTCGTCGAGCGCCAACGCGTCGCTCGACGCCTCCGCCGCGGTCGAAAAGGCCGCCGTCACGCACCATCAGATCACGCTGAACGGCAAGACGATCCGGTACACGGCCACGGCCGGCCACCTCGTCGCGCGCAATCCGCAGACGGGCGCGCCCGAGGCATCGTTCTTCTACGTCGCGTACACGGCCGACAACCAGTCCGCGGCGAAGCGGCCCGTCACGTTCCTGTACAACGGCGGCCCCGGCTCGGCCTCGGTGTGGCTGCACCTCGGCTCGTTCGGCCCGCGCCGGATCCAGACCGGCGACCCGAATGCGAACACGTCGACGTTCCCGTTCGTCGACAACCAGGAAACCCTGCTCGACACGACCGACCTCGTGTTCGTCGATGCGATCGGCACCGGCTTCTCGGAAGCGGTCGCGCCGAACACGAACCAGACGTTCTGGGGCGTCGACCAGGACGCCGGCGCGTTCCGCGATTTCGTGACGCGCTACCTGAGCGTGAACCAGCGCAACGATTCGCCGAAGTACCTGTTCGGCGAGTCGTACGGGACGCCGCGCACCGACGTGCTCGCGAACCTGCTCGAGACGGCCGGCGTGAAGCTCGACGGCATCGTGCTGCAGTCGTCGATCCTGAACTACAACACGAACTGCGACATGGCGAGCGACTATGTCGGCAACTCGAACAACGGCGCGAGCCCGGTGAGCTGCGCCGGCTTCGTGCCGTCGTACGGCACGGTCGGCGCGTATTACCAGCTCGACAACCCGAATCCGTCGAACCTGCCGCAGTATGCGGACCAGATGCGGCTGCTGACGGCCGGCAGCTACGCGCCCGCCGTGAACGCGTACCTGGCGAGCCACACGCCGCCGCCGCCGAGTCTCGTCACGACGATGGCGAATTCGACCGGCGTGAAGCAGGCGTTGTGGAATGCGGACTTCAACGTGGTCCCGACCTTCTTCGACAACAGCTTCCAGCTGTCGCTGGTGCCGGGCACGCTGATCGGCCGCTACGACGCACGCGTGAACGTGCCCGTGTCGAGCCCGCTCGCGGCCGACGGCGATCCGTCCAGCTCGTTCATCACGAAGCCGTTCACCGACACGATCGGCAGCTATCTGCCGAACGAACTGAAGTACACCGCGCAGTCGGCCTACTCGGTGAGCAGCAATGCGATCAACACGTGGGACTGGACGCACGACGGCCTCGCGATGCCCGACACGATCCCCGATCTGGCCGCGGCGCTGACGCTGAACCCGGCGCTGAAGGTGCTGTCGCTGAACGGGTATCACGACATCGCGACGCCGTTCTACCAGACCGAGCTCGACCTCGCGCGGCTCGGCACGCAACCGAACCTGACGATCCGGGACTATCAGGGCGGGCACATGGTCTATCTCGACGATACGTCGCGCCCGCAGGAGAAAGCCGACCTCGTGACCTTCTACAACGCGGCCGCGCATTGATTGCGCGAGGCCGGCGACAGGCGTCCTCGTCGGCGCCGCTCGCCGGCAGTCGACGACCTCATTCCAGACTGGAGCCTGACATGAAGAATCGTTTCATCGTCGTTGCCGCGGCGCTCGCATGCGTCGGCGCCGCCGCATCCGTTTCCGCGTTCGCGCAGGCGAGCGACGCCGCCGCCGCGCCGGCGCGTGCGCGCCAGGCGCAGCTCGGCGATCCGTACGTGCCGCCGGCCGCGCGCCATGCGACCGCCGGCACGCAGACCACCGGCGCCGCGTTGCATGCGCAGGTGGTGCGCAAGCTCGCGCGGCAGTTCAGCGCGGCCGACACGCAGAACACGGGTTCGATCACCGAGTCGCAGGCGCGCGCGGCCGGCCTCGGCTATGTCGCGAACCACTTCCGGCAGATCGACGCGGGCGGCAGCGGACGCGTGTCGTTCGCCGACGTACAGCGCTACATGCAGGCGCGCAGCACGAGTCAGCAGTAAGCGCGGGACGGCGTGAACAAACGGGGGCGGAACCTGCGGCACGGCAGGTCCCGCCCCCGCGCGCATGGCGCGGCCAGGGGCATCGAGCCCGCCGCCGACCCCGCATGAATTCTCATTATCTGGACAACGCATTCAAATATTGGAGACGAGTGCGTGCGCTCCTACAATCCGAAGCACATCGACAGCTTCGGACCCACGCATCGCGCGGCGCCCGTCGCACACGGAGACACCTTCCATGAAGTTCGCCGGGCGCCTTACTCGGTGCATCGACCGCCGCCACGCCGCCGCACCGGACGCCGTTCCGGCGCCGCGCGAGCGGCTTCACCGATTCCGTTGAAGACGCCCCGTTCCATGACCAAGATGCCAGACTCCCTTGCCCTCGACGCCCGGCGCGCGATGCCGGCCGATACGTCGCTGACCGACAGCATCGGCGCGACCAGCACGCCGCTCGACCTCGCCGCGCAGCAGGCCGGCACGCAGACGCTGCTGCGCGGCCTCGCGATCCTCGAGGCGATCGCGAACGGCGCGCGCGACATGCGTGCGATCGGCGCCGCGCTCGGCACGACGCGCAGCACGACGCACCGTCTCGTCAGCAGCCTCGTGCAGGCGCGCTATCTGCGCCAGGTGCAGGGCGGCTACCTGCTCGGCCCGAAGCTGATCGAGCTCGGCACGATCGCGCTCGAGCAGATGCCGCTGACCGCGGTGGCGCGCCCGCATCTGGAAGCGCTCGCGGAAGCGACGCTCGACACGATCCATCTCGGCGTGCGCGACGGCGACGACGTGCTGTACATCGACAAGATTCCCGGCACGCGCGGCCTGGAGATGCGCTCGCGCGTCGGCCACCGGATGCCGCTCGCGTCGACCGGCATCGGCAAGGCGATGATGCTCGACCTCGATCCCGATCTGTGGCGCTCGCTGTTCGAAGCCGCGCGGCGCGCGCTGGCCGGCGTCAACTTCAAGCCCGACAACCGGCCCGAGACGAGCGCGTTCCTGCAGCGCATGGCCCATTACGCGGCCGGCGGCTATACGTTCGATCTCGAGGAAAACGAGGCATCGATCCGCTGCGTGGCCGCGCCGATCCGCGACGCGTCGGGTGCGATCGTCGCGGCGGTGTCGGTCGCGAGCACGATTCCGTACATGCCGCACGACCGCATGGACGAACTGATTCCGCTCGTGCAGCGCGAAGCGCGAGCCATTTCCGCGGAACTGGGCTGGAGCCCGCCGCAGGGTACCCGCAGGATCAAACGATGACGACTTCGACCCGGCCCGTTCCGGATGCCAGTTCCGCGTCCCCGTCGCTGATCGCGCTCGACTGGGGCACCACGTCGCTGCGCGCGTATCTGTACGACGCGCACGGCGTGCCGATCGATACGCGCAGCCGGGCGGCCGGCGTGATGCACGTGCCCGGCGGCGGCGCGCGCGGGTTCGACGCGGTGTTCGAGGAAGCGTGCGGCGACTGGCTCGACCGTACGCCCGGCCTGCCGGTGCTCGCCGCCGGGATGGTCGGCAGCGCGCAGGGCTGGCGCGAGGCGCCGTACGTCGCGGTGCCGGCCGGCGCCGACGCGCTCGTCGCGGGCCTCATCACGGTCACGACGGCGCGCGGCGCGACGGTCTCGATCGTGCCGGGCGTGATCGCGACGGGCGAATTGCCCGACGTGATGCGCGGCGAAGAAACGCAGATCGTCGGCGCGCTCGCGAGCGATCCGATGCTTGGCGCCGATCGTTCAGGGGTACTGATCGGCCTGCCGGGCACGCATGCGAAATGGGCGTGGGTGAAGGACGGGCTGATCGAACGCTTCCAGACCTTCATGACGGGCGAGCTGTTCGCGGTGCTGCGCGATCACACGATCCTCGGCCGCACGATGCGCGCGGGCGAATCGCCCGATCGCGCGGCGTTCCTGCGCGGCGTGGCGGTCGCACGCGGCGCGCAGCGCACGGGCCTGCTCGCGACGATTTTCAGCACGCGCACGCTGGGACTGACCGACCGGCTCGCCCCCGATGCGCAGGGTGACTACCTGTCCGGCCTGCTGATCGGCCATGAGCTCAACGCGCTCGACGCGATGCTCGCGGAGCGCGGCATCGCGCTCGCGGACCAGCCGCTGCTGCTGATCGGCGACGACGGTTTGTGTTCGCGCTACGTCGATGCGCTCCGGGTATTCGGTCATGCGCGTGCGCGTGTCGTCCCGCATGCGACCGAGCGCGGCCTGTGGCGGATCGCGTCGCGCGCCGGGCTCGTACGCGCGGACGGCGAGCCCGTCTGTGCCGACCAGTGAACTGCTTGAAGAGGAATTGCCGATGCCGTCCGACCTGACATTGCCCGCACCGTACACGCCCCACGCCGCATTGATGCGTGCGTTCGACGCGTGTCCGCTGATCGCGATCATGCGCGGCATCACGCCCGCCGAGGCGGCCGACCATGGCCGTGCGCTGTACGAAGCCGGCTTCCGGATCGTCGAGGTGCCGCTCAACTCGCCGGAGCCGTTCGACAGCATCGCGGCGCTGCGCCGTGCGCTGCCCGACGACATGATCGTCGGCGCGGGCACCGTGCTGCGCGCCGAGTACGTCGACCGCGTGCAGGACGCGGGCGGCGCGCTGATCGTGATGCCGCACGGCGACGCGGCCGTGATCCGCCGCGCACGCGAGCGCGGGCTGGCGAGCGCGCCGGGCGTCGCGACGCCGACCGAAGCGTTCGCGGCGCTGACGCATGGCGCCGACGTGCTGAAGATGTTCCCGGCCGAGCAGCTCGGCGTGATCGTCGTGAAGGCGTGGCGCGCGGTGATCGACCGCGCGGTGCCGCTGATTCCGGTCGGCGGAATTTCGCCGGACAACATGCAGCCGTTCCTCGACGCCGGCGCGAACGGCTTCGGGCTCGGCTCGGCGCTGTACCGCCCCGGCCAGTCGGCGGACACGACCGCGGCGAATGCGCGCGCGTTCCAGGCCGGCTTGCGCGCCGCACGCGGCGGAGCCGCATGATGGGCCGCCTCGCGGGCAAGGTTGCGATGGTGACGGGCGCGGGCCGCGGCATCGGCGCCGCGATCGCGCGTGCGTTCGTGCGCGAAGGCGCGGCCGTCGCGCTCGTCGATCTCGACTTTCCGCAGGCGCGGCACACGGCCGCCGCGATTGCACGTGAATGCGACGGCGCGCGCGTGCTGCCGCTGCACGCCGACGTCGCGCGGCAGCAGGCGGTGCGCGATGCGCTCGCGCAGACGGAAGCCGCGTTCGGCCCGCTCGACGTGCTCGTGAACAACGCGGGCATCAACGTGTTCGCCGATCCGCTGACGATGACCGACGACGACTGGCGCCGCTGCTTCGCGGTCGATCTCGACGGCGTGTGGCACGGCTGCCGCGCGGCGCTGGAGGGCATGGTCGAGCGCGGCCGCGGCAGCATCGTGAACATCGCGTCGACGCATGCATTCAGGATCATCCCGGGCTGCTTTCCATACCCCGTCGCGAAGCACGGCGTGCTCGGCCTCACGCGTGCGCTCGGTATCGAATACGCGGCGCGCAACGTACGCGTGAACGCGATCGCGCCGGGCTACATCGAGACGCAACTGACGCGCGACTGGTGGGACGCGCAGCCCGATCCGGCCGCCGCGCGTGCCGAGACGCTCGCGCTGCAGCCGATGAAGCGGATCGGGACACCGGAGGAGGTCGCGATGACGGCCGTGTTTCTCGCGTCCGACGAGGCGCCGTTCATCAATGCCGCGTGCATCACCGTCGACGGCGGGCGCGCGGCGCTGTATCACGACTGACACAAGTGACGTAACGATTCGAAAGACCGCACGTGCGACGGCCGCGCGCACGCTGCGTCGAAACCAACAAGCGGCTGCATCCTGTTCGATGAAAACAAGGAGACACTGGAGATGAAACGCAGAACGTTCGTAACGCTGGCCGCCGCGGCCGCGGTGGTGATGGGCAGCCCGGTCGCGCACGCGGCCGACCCGGTCAAAATCGGCTTCCTCGTGAAGCAGCCGGAAGAGCCGTGGTTCCAGGACGAGTGGAAATTCGCCGAGATCGCCGCGAAGCAGAAGGGCTTCACGCTCGTGAAGATCGGCGCGCCGTCTGGCGAGAAGGTGATGAGCGCGATCGACAACCTGTCCGCGCAGAAGGCGCAAGGCTTCATCATCTGCACGCCCGACGTGAAGCTCGGGCCGGGCATCGTCGCGAAGGCGAAGTCGCACAACCTGAAGATGATGACGGTCGACGACCGCCTCGTCGACGGCGCGGGCAAGCCGATCGAGTCGGTGCCGCACATGGGGATTTCCGCGTACAACATCGGCAAGCAGGTCGGCGACGGCATCGCGGCCGAGATCAAGAAGCGCGGCTGGGACATGAAGGACGTCGGCGCGATCGACATCACCTACGAGCAGCTGCCGACCGCGCACGACCGCACGAGCGGCGCGACCGACGCGCTGGTCGCCGCCGGCTTCCCGAAGGCGAACGTGGTCGCGGCGCCGCAGGCGAAGACCGACACCGAGAACGCGTTCAACGCGGCGAACATCGCGCTCACGAAGAACCCGCAGTTCAAGCACTGGGTCGCGTACGGCCTGAACGACGAGGCCGTGCTCGGCGCGGTGCGCGCGGCCGAAGGGCGCGGCTTCAAGGCCGACAACATGATCGGCATCGGCATCGGCGGTTCCGATTCGGCGTTGAACGAGTTCAAGAAGCCGCAGCCGACGGGCTTCTACGGCACCGTGATCATCAGCCCGAAGCGCCACGGCGAGGAAACCTCGGACCTGATGTACACGTGGATCACGCAGGGCAAGGCGCCGCCGCCGTTGACGCTGACGACGGGCATGCTCGCGACGCGCGACAACGTGTCGAAGGTGCGCGAGGAGATGGGGCTCGCGTCGAAGTAAGCGGCCCGCCGGCTGCCGCGCGACGCGGCGGCCGGCGGTCGATGGATCTGGAAGTGGGGAGACGACGTGTCAGCGGCACTGCGTTTTGACAATATCGGCAAGGTATTTCCCGGCGTGCGCGCACTCGACGGCATTTCGTTCGACGTGCATGCAGGGGAGGTGCATGGCCTGATGGGCGAGAACGGCGCGGGCAAGTCGACGCTGTTGAAGATTCTCGGCGGCGAATACCAGCCCGATGCGGGCAGCGTGCTGGTCGACGGCCAGCCCGTGCAGTTCGCGAATGCGGCCGCGTCGATCGCGGCCGGCATCGCGGTGATTCACCAGGAGTTGCAGTACGTGCCCGACCTGACGGTCGCGGAGAACCTGTTGCTCGGCCGCCTGCCGAATGCGTTCGGCTGGGTCAGGAAGCGCGAGGCGAAGCGTTACGTGCGCGAGCGGCTCGCCGAGATGGGCGTGGACCTCGATCCCGACGCGCGGCTCGGGCGGCTGTCGATCGCGCAGCGGCAGATGGTCGAGATCTGCAAGGCGCTGATGCGCAATGCGCGCGTGATCGCGCTCGACGAACCGACGAGCTCGCTGTCGCATCGCGAGACGGAAGTGCTGTTCAAGCTGGTCGACGATCTGCGCGCGCAAGGCCGCGCGCTGATCTACATCTCGCACCGGATGGACGAGATCTACCGGCTGTGCGATGCATGCACGATCTTTCGCGACGGGCGCAAGATCGCGTCGCACGAAGCGCTGGCCGACGTGCCGCGCGAGCGGCTCGTCGCCGAAATGGTCGGGCGCGAGATCGCGGACATCTACCATTACGCGCCGCGCGCGCTCGGCGACGTGCGGTTCTCCGCCGAAGGCGTCGACGGCCCGGCATTGCGCGAACCCGCCAGCTTCTCGGTGCGCGCGGGCGAGATCGTCGGCTTCTTCGGGCTCGTCGGCGCGGGCCGCAGCGAGCTGATGCGGCTCGTGTACGGCGCGGACCGCCGGCGCGCGGGCGTGCTGACGCTCGACGGCAAGCGCATCGACGTGAAGCGCACCGGCGACGCGATCCGCCACGGCATCGTGCTGTGCCCCGAGGACCGCAAGGAAGAAGGGATCATCGCGATCGCGTCGGTCGCGGAGAACATCAACATCAGCTGCCGCCGCCATTCGCTGCGCGCGGGGCTCTTCATCAACGGCAAGACCGAAAGCGAAACGGCCGATCGCTTCATCCAGCGGCTGAAGATCAAGACGCCGAACCGGCGGCAGAAGATCCGCTTCCTGTCGGGCGGCAACCAGCAGAAGGCGATCCTGTCGCGCTGGCTCGCGGAGCCCGACCTGAAGGTCGTGATCCTCGACGAGCCGACGCGCGGGATCGACGTCGGCGCGAAGCACGAGATCTACGACGTGATCTACCGGCTCGCGGAGCGCGGCTGCGCGATCGTGATGGTGTCGTCGGAACTGCCGGAAGTGCTCGGCGTGTCCGACCGCATCGTCGTGATGCGCGAAGGCCGGATCGCCGGCGAGCTGCCGCGCGCCGAGGCGAACGAGCACGCGGTGCTGAACCTCGCGCTGCCGCAGACGAGCGCGGTCGAGGCGGCCTGACGCGGCCGGCTACGTCCGGACAAGCCCGGGACATTCGAATCGAACACGCGCGGCGCGGGCCGCGCGATGCAGGAGCAGGAGACACATCATGCAAGCCAACGAAAACCTTGCCAGCGCCGCCGTGAAGCCGTCGGCCGACGCGCTGGTGCCACAGCAGAGCGACCGCCAGAAGTGGTGGCAGCATCTGACCGAATACAGCCTGATCGCGATCTTCGCGGTGATGTTCATTACGATGTCGCTGACCGTCGATCACTTCTTCTCGATCGACAACATGCTCGGCCTCGCGCTGTCGATCTCGCAGATCGGCATGGTCGCGTGCACGATGATGTTCTGTCTCGCGTCGCGCGACTTCGACCTGTCGATTGGCTCGACCGTCGCGTTCTCGGGCGTGCTGTGCGCGATGGTGCTGAACGCGACCGACAACACGTTCGTCGCGATCGTCGCCGCGGTCGCGGCCGGCGCCGCGATCGGCTTCGTGAACGGCGCGGTGATCGCGTACCTGCGGATCAACGCGCTGATCACCACGCTCGCGACGATGGAAATCGTGCGCGGGCTCGGCTTCATCGTGTCGAAGGGGCAGGCGGTCGGCGTGTCGTCGGATACGTTCATCGCGCTCGGCGGGCTGTCGATGTTCGGCGTGTCGCTGCCGATCTGGGTCACGCTGCTGTGCTTCATCGGGTTCGGCGTGCTGCTGAACCAGACCGTCTATGGCCGCAACACGCTCGCGATCGGCGGCAACCCGGAAGCATCGCGGCTCGCGGGGATCAACGTCGAACGCACGCGCGTATACATTTTCCTGATCCAGGGCGCGGTGACCGCGCTCGCGGGCGTGATCCTCGCGTCGCGCATCACGTCGGGCCAGCCGAACGCCGCGCAAGGCTTCGAGCTGAACGTGATCTCCGCGTGCGTGCTCGGCGGCGTGTCGCTGATGGGCGGCCGCGCGACCATCTCGGGCGTCGTGATCGGCGTGCTGATCATGGGCACCGTCGAGAACGTGATGAACCTGCTGAACATCGACGCGTTCTACCAGTACCTGGTGCGCGGCGCGATCCTGCTCGCGGCCGTGCTGCTCGACCAGCTGAAGAATCGCGGCGTACGCGACTGACGAATCCACGGAGACGATCCGCATGACCATCGACACATCAGTGCAGGGCACGCACACGGCGGCGAGCGACGCGCGCTTCGCGCGCTACCCGAGCCTCGAGGATCGCGCGGTGCTGATCACGGGCGGCGCGACCGGCATCGGCGCGTCGTTCGTCGAGCACTTCGTCGAACAGGGCGCGCGCGTCGCGTTCGTCGACCTCGACGCGGCGGCCGGCGCCGCGCTGGCCGAACGCCTCGCGCACGTGCGTCATGCGCCGCTGTTCCTGTCCTGCGACCTGACCGACGTCGACGCGCTGCGCGGCGCGATCGACGCGATCCGCGCGCGCATCGGCGCGATCGCGGTGCTCGTGAACAACGCGGCGAACGACGCACGCCATGCGATCGGCGACGTGACGCCCGCGTCGTTCGACGCGGGCATCGCGGTGAACCTGCGCCACCAGTTCTTCGCCGCGCAGGCGGTGATCGACGACATGAAGCGCCAGGGCGGCGGCGCGATCATCAATCTCGGCTCGATCAGCTGGATGCTGAAGAACGGCGGCTATCCCGTCTACGTGATGGCGAAGGCGGCCGTGCAGGGCCTGACGCGCGGCCTCGCGCGCGATCTCGGCCCGTTCGGCATCCGCGTGAATTCGCTGGTGCCCGGCTGGGTGATGACCGACAAGCAGCGCCGGCTGTGGCTCGACGACGCGGGCCGCGCGGCGATCAAGGCCGGCCAGTGCATCGACGCCGAACTGCTGCCCGCCGACCTCGCGCGGATGGCGCTGTTTCTCGCGGCCGACGACAGCCGGATGATCACCGCGCAGGACGTGATCGTCGACGGCGGCTGGGCCTGACCGCTCGCACGACCTGCATCGTTTCTTCGACGAAGGAAAGGAGCTCACCATGACCGCCACGTCCTCGCGCGCATCGTCGTCCGCCAGCCAGTCGCGCCGCGCGCGCCTGGCCGCCGCCGCCCAGCCGGTCAGCCCCGGCCCGCAGACGGCCGTGTTCGCGCAGGGCGTCGGCGCCGCGCCCGCGGCGGTCGTCACGCTGTCGAACGCGTCGCTGCGGCTCGACGTGCTGCCGCACCTCGGCGGCGGCATCGCGCGCTTCGACTGGCGCGGCGACAACGGCGTGCTGATGCCGGTGTTCCGCCGTTGCGAACACCCGGAGACGGCGACGGACCCGAACGAGCTCGCGTGCTATCCGCTGCTGCCGTACTCGAACCGGATCGGCGACGGACGCTTCGAATGCGACGGGCGCAAGGTCGCGGTGCCGCGCAACCGCCGCGACGAGCCGCTGCCGATCCACGGCGACGGCTGGCTCGCGCCGTGGCAGGTGGACGAGGCGACCGACACGTCGCTGCAACTGTCGCTCGACCGCGCCGCCGGCGCGCCGTACGCGTTCCGCGCGATCCAGTCGTTCGAACTCGACGACGCGACGCTGTCGATCGCGCTGACGATCGAGAACGCGGGCCGCGCGCGGCTGCCGTTCGGGCTCGGCGTGCATCCGTTCCTCGTGCGCGATGCGGTGACGGAGCTGGCCGCGGCGGCGGGCGGGCTGTGGTTGTCGGGCGCCGATTTCCTGCCGGTGCGGCACGTCAGCGTGCCGCCGGCCTGGCAGTTCGGGGTCGCGTATCCGCTGCCGGCCGCGCTCGTCAATCACGCGTTCACCGGCTGGGGCGGCCACGCGACGGTGAGCTGGCCGCGCCGTCGGCTGTCGTTGACCGTCGCGGCCGACGCCGACGCGTACGTGCTCTATACGCCGCCGGGCGAGGATTTCTTCTGCTTCGAGCCGGTCGATCATCCGATCAATGCGGTGAACCTGCCGGGCGGCGCGACCGCGCACGGAATGACGCTGCTCGCGCCCGGCGAGCGGCTCACGCGGCGTTTCGCGTTTACCGTCGGGCGCACCGATGCGCGCAGCAATGCCGCGACGCGCGGGGGACGCCGGCGACACGGGTAAAATACGCGGTCTACCAACGGTTTGCCGCGAGTACCCGCCATGTCTTCCCCGCTTACTTTCATTGAATCGCTGCGCGCCGCGTGGCAGCGCACGAATTCGCTGCTGTGCGTCGGCCTCGATCCCGAGCCGTCGCGCTTTCCCGTGCAGTTCGACGGCCAGCCCGACGCGATCTTCGAATTCTGCCGGCAGATCGTCGACGCGACCGCGCCGTACGCGAGCGCGTTCAAGCCGCAGATCGCGTACTTCGCCGCGCATCGCGCGGAAGACCAGCTCGAGCGGCTGATCGCGCATATCCATCTCCAGCATCCGGGCCTGCCCGTGATCCTCGACGCGAAGCGCGGCGACATCGGCAGCACGGCCGAGCAGTACGCGCGCGAAGCGTTCGAGCGCTATCGCGCGGACGCCGTCACGGTGAACCCGTACATGGGCTACGACTCGGTCGAGCCGTACTTCGAGCATGAAGGCAAGGGCGTGATCGTGCTGTGCCGCACGTCGAACCCGGGCGGCTCGGACCTGCAGTTCCTCGATACGAACGGGCGGCCGCTGTACCAGGTCGTCGCCGATCTCGCGGCGAACAAGTGGAATGCGAAGAACGGCCAGCTCGGCCTCGTGGTCGGCGCGACGTTCCCGAAGGAAATCGAGATCGTGCGCGGGATCGTCGGCGACATGCCGCTCTTGATCCCGGGCATCGGCGCGCAGGGCGGCGACGTGCAGGCGACCGTCAACGCGGGCCGCACGGCCGACGGCACGGGGATGATGATCAACTCGTCGCGTGCGATCCTGTACGCGAGCAAAGGCGAGGATTTCGCCGAAGCCGCGGCGCTCGCCGCGCAGAAGACGCGCGACACGATCAACGCGCATCGCTGAAATACGGGCCGCCCACGCCGGGCGGCCTTCGATCGCCGCGCCCGCGTCCGCGGGCCGCGCGCTTTTGTCGCGTGGTCGCCGTCCTGGCGCACGCGAACAATTTCCCGTCGCTTCCGTACCGCACGTGCGCAATTTAGTCGCGCCATGCTGCCGTTTGTCATCGATTCGTCACAAAAATGTCAAGAAAAGGAGCGACGCCATGCCCAAGCTGTCCCGCCGTCTTCTGAGCGCGTTCGCCGCGTCGCTGTGCATGACGTTCGCCCATGCGGCCGACCTGTCGCACTGGCCCGCCGACAGCGCGAAGGCGCTGAACGCGATGATCGCCGCGCACGCGAACCGCGGCGACTACGCGGTGTTCGACGCCGACAACACGACCTACCGCTACGACCTCGAGGAAGCGCTGCTGCCGTATCTCGAGAACCGCGGCGTGCTGACGCGCGATTCGCTCGACCCGTCGCTGAAGCTGATCCCGTTCAAGGATTCCGCCGACTACAAGGAATCGCTGACGAGCTACTACTACCGGCTGTGCGAGATCGACGATCTGGTCTGCTATCCGTGGATCGCGCAGGCGTTCGCCGGGCAGTCGCTCGCCGACCTGAAGCGCCACATCGACGCGATGCTCGCCGACGGCAAGCCGATCCCGATCCGCTACTGGCAGGGCGACAAGGTCGTCGACGGCACGGTGAACCCGCCGCGCTTCTTTCGCGGAATGCAGGAGCTGTACAACGCGCTGCGCGAGAACGGCATCGACGTCTACGTGATGACGGCCGCGCACGAGGAACTCGCGCGGCTCGTGCTGGCCGACCCGAAGTACGGCTACAACGTGAAGCCGCAGAACGTGATCGGCGTGACGACGCTGCTGCGCAACCCGGCGACCGGCGCGCTGACGACGTCGCGGCTGCAGATCAAGGCCGGCAAGTACGACGAGGCCGCGAACCGCAATCTCGTGATCACGCCGTTCCTGATGAACCCGATGACGTGGTACGAAGGCAAGCTCGGTTCGATCGTCGGCTGGATCGACCAGTGGAAGAAGCCGGTGCTCGTCGCGGGCGACACGCCGACGTCCGACGGCTACATGCTGCTGAACGCGACCGACGTCGCGCGCGGCGGCGTGCGCGTGTGGGTCAACAAGAAGGACAAGCAGATGACGCAGATCCGCGCGTGGTCGGACGAATCGGCCGCGAAGCAGAAGGCGCTCGGGCTGCCGGTGACGGCGGACAAGAACTGGATCGTCGTGAAGCCCGACGCGATTCAGTAAGCGAGCAGGAAGGGCGCGGCACGCGCGCCCGGCCCGATCAGCGTTCGCGTTCGTCGAGCAGCTTCAGCAGCCCGCGCAGCGCATGCGCGGCCGCCTGCGTGCGGATCTGTTCGCGGTCGCCCTTGAACACCAGCGTTTCGACGTCGGTATGCAGCCGGTTGCTCCAGCCGAACGATACGGTGCCGACCGGCTTCTTCTCGCTGCCGCCACCGGGGCCCGCGATGCCGGTGACGGACAGCGCGACCTGCGCGCGGCTGTTGCGCAGCGCGCCTTCGGCCATCGCGCGCGCGACGGGTTCGCTGACCGCGCCGTGCTTGTCGATCAGGTCGGACGGCACGCCGATCATCTCGATCTTGGCCTGGTTCGAGTACGTGACGAAGCCGCGCTCGAACCACTGGCTGCTGCCGGAAATGTCGGTGATCGCCGCGGCGATCATGCCGCCGGTGCAGGATTCGGCGGTGGCGAGCGTCAGGTGCTCGTCACGCAGCTTGTTGCCTGCGCGGATCGCAAGCTGATGGACGACGGAATCGGTTGGCATGCGCGTCGGGAAACGGAAGTCGGGAAATCGGTCAGCCGGCGACCGAGCGCCACAGCGCGATCACCAGCAGCGTCATGAACGCGGCGACGAGGTCGTCGACCATGATGCCGAGCCCGCCTTTCAGGCGGCGGTCGAAGTAGCGGATCGGCGGCGGCTTCAGCATGTCGAAGAAGCGGAACGCGACGAACGCCCACAGCTGGCCGACGAAGGTCGCGGGCGTGACGAACAGCATCACGAGCCAGATCGCGACGATCTCGTCCCAGACGACGGCGCCCGGGTCGGACACGCCGGCCTTCTTCGCGGTGAAACCGGTGATCCAGGTGCCCGCCACGAAGCCGACGGCGATCAGGGCCCACCATTCGGGCACCGTCAGGTAGCGATTGAGCACGACGAACGTGAGCCAGCCGAACAGCGAGCCGAACGTGCCGGGCATGATCGGCGCGAGCCCGCTGCCGAAGCCTAGCGACACGATATGCGCGGGGTGCGACAGCATGAAGCGGGCCGTCGTGCGGGTCGGCGCGGGCGGCGCGGCGCCGGGCTCGGCCGCGGCGTGCGCGGGCGTCGGATCAGTCTGCATGGAAGTGGTCGAAACCGTGCAACGTGAGAGCGAGGGGCGCGCCGGCGGCGTCGCGCCACGCGATGGCGGGTTGCGCCGACGGCGCGGACAACGCGTGTATTGTACCGATTCGCGTGACCGGCACGCCGGCCGCGGCGCCCGCCGCTTCGACCGCCGCGCGGGCCGCCACCGGCGCCGTGAAGCACAGTTCGTAGTCGTCGCCGCCGGCCAGCGTGCAGCGGCGCTGCACGTCGGCCGGCAGCGTCGCGAGCGCGGCCGAGCGCGGCACCGCGTCGGCGTCGATCTCGGCGCGCACGTTCGAGCGCGTCAGGATGTGCTGGAGATCGCCGGCGAGGCCGTCGGAGAGATCGAGCGCCGCGTGCGCGACGCCCGCGAGCGCGAGCCCCAGCGCGACGCGCGGCTCCGGACGCTCGAGCGCGCGCCGGAATGCGGCGGCCTCATCCACGCCGGCCGTCCATTCGCCGCGAGCGACGCCGAGCCCCGCGCGCGCATCGCCGAGCGTGCCGGACACCCACACGTCGTCGCCTTCGCGCGCGGCATCGCGCCGCAGCGCCGCGTCGGGCGCGACTTCGCCGAACACGGTCACGCACAGGTTCAGCGGCCCGCTCGTCGTGTCGCCGCCGATCAGTTCGCAGCCGTATCGTTCGGCCAGCGCGAACAGGCCGTTGCTGAACGCCTCGAGCCACGCCGCGTCGGCGCGCGGCAGCGCGCATGCGAGCGTGAAGGCGCGCGGCGCGGCGCCCATCGCGGCGAGGTCCGACAGATTGACCGCGAGCGTCTTGTGGCCGAGCGCGTCCGGCGCGACATCGGGGAAGAAGTGGCGGCCCTCCACCAGCATGTCCGTCGAAATGGCCAGCAATTTCCCGGATCGGGGCGCGATCAGCGCGCAATCGTCGCCGATGCCGAGCGTCGACGCGCGGGCGCCCTGCGCGGCGCGGCGCGTGAAGAAGCGTTCGATCAGCGAGAACTCGGAGAGGGCGGCTGGCACGGCGGGCGATCCGAAACGATTGAAGGAACGGCATTGTACGAGGCGGGCGGCGGCGCTTCTGCACCATCCAGACCATTTTTGTCGCGGCCGTCGCACCCGAATCGCCGGTCTGGCGGCCAATGATTGGCGCTACAATGCCGTCGAACAGTTATTCTAATCCGCCCGTCAAGAGACACATGTCCACCCAAGCCTCCTCCAAAGCCAAGCTCCGCGAAGCCGCGCTCGACTATCACGAATTTCCGACCCCCGGCAAAATCGCGATCGCCCCGACCAAGCAGATGATCAACCAGCGCGACCTCGCGCTCGCGTATTCGCCGGGCGTGGCGTTCGCGTGCGAGGAGATCGTCGAGAATCCGCTGAACGCGGCGCGCTTCACCGCGCGCAGCAACCTGGTCGGCGTCGTGACGAACGGCACGGCGGTGCTCGGTCTCGGCAACATCGGCCCGCTCGCGTCGAAGCCGGTGATGGAAGGCAAGGCCGTGCTGTTCAAGAAGTTCGCGGGCATCGACGTGTTCGACATCGAGCTGAACGAGTCGGACCCGCACAAGCTCGTCGACGTGATCGCCGCGCTGGAGCCGACCTTCGGCGGGATCAACCTCGAAGACATCAAGGCGCCGGACTGCTTCATCGTCGAGCGCGAAGCGCGCAAGCGGATGAAGATCCCGGTGTTCCACGACGACCAGCACGGCACCGCGATCGTCGTGGCCGCGGCCGTCACGAACGGCCTGAAGGTCGTCGGCAAGGACATCAAGAAGGTCAAGCTCGTGGCGTCCGGCGCGGGCGCGGCCGCGCTCGCGTGTCTCGACCTGCTGGTCGACATCGGCCTGCCGCTCGAGAACATCACGGTGACCGACCTGGCCGGCGTGGTCTACAAGGGCCGCACCGAGCTGATGGATCCGGACAAGGAGCGTTTCGCGCGCGAAACCGACGCCCGCACGCTGGCCGAAGTGATCGACGGCGCGGACATCTTCCTCGGCCTGTCGGCCGCGGGCGTGCTGAAGCAGGAGATGGTGAAGGGCATGGCCGAGCGCCCGCTGATCCTCGCGCTCGCGAACCCGACGCCGGAAATCCTGCCGGAACTCGCGCTCGAAGTGCGCCCGGACGCGGTGCTGGCCACCGGCCGCACCGACTACCCGAATCAGGTCAATAACGTCCTGTGTTTCCCGTTCATCTTCCGCGGCGCGCTCGACGTCGGCGCGACGACGATCACGCGTGAAATGGAGATCGCGGCCGTCAATGCGATCGCCGAACTCGCGCAGCACGAGCAGAGCGACATCGTCGCGACCGCGTACGGTATCCAGGATCTGTCGTTCGGGCCCGAATACCTGATTCCGAAGCCGTTCGATCCGCGCCTGATCGTGAAGATCGCGCCGGCCGTCGCGCAGGCCGCGATGGACGGCGGTGTCGCGACGCGCCCGATCGAGGACATGGAGGCGTACCGCGTCCATCTGCAGCAGTTCGTGTATCACAGCGGCACGACGATGAAGCCGATCTTCCAGATCGCGCGCGCCGCGCCGGAAGAGAAGAAGCGCGTCGTGTTCGCGGAAGGCGAAGAAGAGCGCGTGCTGCGCGCCGTTCAGATCATCGTCGACGAAAAACTCGCGAAGCCGATCCTGATCGGCCGCCCGTCGGTGATCGAGCATCGTATCCAGCGCTACGGCCTGCGCCTCACGCCCGGCACCGATTTCACGGTCGTCAACACTGAGCACGACGAGCGCTACCGCGACTTCTGGCAGACGTACCACAAGATGATGGCGCGCAAGGGCATCAGCGAGCAGCTCGCGCGCGTCGAAATGCGTCGCCGCACGACGCTGATCGGCTCGATGCTGGTGAAGAAGGGCGAAGCGGACGGGATGATCTGCGGCACGATCAGCACCACGCACCGCCACCTGCACTTCATCGACCAGGTGATCGGCAAGCGTCCGGGCTGCAGCGTGTACGCGGCGATGAACGGCCTCGTGCTGCCGGGCCGCCAGATCTTCCTCGTCGATACGCACGTGAACGTCGATCCGACCCCGGAGGAGCTGGCCGAGATCACGATCATGGCCGCGGAAGAAGTGCGCCGCTTCGGCATCGAACCGAAGGTCGCGCTGCTGTCGCATTCGAATTTCGGCACGAGCAATGCCCCTTCGGCGAAGAAGATGCGCGATACGCTCGCGATCCTGCAGGAAACCGCGCCGGAGCTGAAGGTGGACGGCGAAATGCACGGCGACGTCGCGCTCGATGCGGCGTTGCGCAAGGAAATCCTGCCGGAATCGACGCTCGAAGGCGACGCGAACCTGCTGATCCTGCCGAACATCGACGCCGCGAACATCGCATACAACCTGCTGAAGACGGCCGCGGGCAACAACATCGCGATCGGGCCGATCCTGTTGGGCGCCGCGGAGCCGGTGCACGTGCTGACCGAATCGGCGACCGTTCGTCGCATCGTCAACATGGCGGCGCTGCTGGTCGCCGACGTCAACGCCGCGCGCTGAGCCGAAACAACCTCGCGGTGCCGGTCGACCCGGTGCCGTGCGTCGGGCGAAATGTAAACAAAGGCAAAAAGAGGCGTGCCCGCAATGGGCACGCCGCGGGCAGGGCGCAACCGCGCTTCCCATAAGCAACAGCAGCATCGCTCCACCCCGGGTAATAGAGTGCGGCAAGGAGGCAGGGTCTTGCCATACGAGCGATGCCGCCCGCATTTTATCTCATGTAAGATAAATGTAGTGTAATTTCGGTAAGAAATACGGAATAACGGGTGTCGCGGGGCTTTCGATTCCCAAACGGACATTGATTCGCGCGGCCAATAACGCTACGCTAACGCCTTTGTTGGTCGTCAACTACTTGATTTAACAGCGGGAACCCTGGTTCATGGCACGCAAGTGGCTCCGCAACGGCGCGCTCGCGTCCGTCTTCGCGATGTTCGCGATGGGTATCGTCGGCACGCCGACGGGCAGTCTGGTTTCCGCCGCTTACGCACGGGAGGCCGTTCCGGCCGACGTGGCCGCGAGCGGGCTCGATACGATCCCGACCGCCCGTCTTCCGCGCGAGGCCGTGACCACGCTGGGCCTGATCGGCGCCGGCGGCCCCTATCCGTACGAGAAAGACGGCGTGGTGTTCGGCAATCGCGAGCGGATCCTGCCGAAGGCGAAGCGCGGCTACTACCATGAGTACACGGTGCCGACGCCGCGTGCGCGCAATCGCGGCGCGCGCCGGATCGTCTGTGGCGGGCCGTTGCGCCGGATCGACAACTGTTATTACACGGGCGACCACTACAACAGTTTTAAACGTATTGTTGAATGACTTCGGGACGAATGGCATGAGCGACTCCATCTACGCGCACGATACGGCGGCGGCGGAACTGTTCGCGGCCGGCGACGGCAATCTGTTTCAGCGTGTGATTCAGCTGCACGCGGCGGCGCAGGCCGGCGGCACGCCGGAGCAACAGGAAGCCGAGCCCGGGCTTTCATCGAACGAGGAGCCTATGAGCCTTTTCACGACCGTGCGACCCAATCTCGTGCAGTCGATCCGCGCGTTCCGCGTGCAGGATCTCGCCGACGAAGCCGGTCGGCTCGGCCAGCATTTCCTGTATGCGTATTGCGGCGCCGCGCAGTCGAAGCAGGAAGTCATGGAAACGATCGCGACCTCGTTCCTGTTTCCGAAGCATTTCGGGAAGAACTACGACGCGCTGTACGACTGCCTCACCGACCTGGTCGCGAAGGCCGGCGCGCAGCCCGGCTTCGTGATCGTCCTGGAAGGGCTGCCGATCGCGCAGAAATTCGACAAGGAAGGGCGCGAAACGCTGCTCGACGTGTTCCGCGAGGCGGCCGAATTCTGGGCCGAGCGCAAGGTCGCGTTCCGCGTGTTCTACTCGTTCGCGTAAGCGCCCGGTCGGCCCGCGCGGCCGATTCGGCGATTCGGTAACAAGCCCGCTTCGAGCGGGCTTTTTTGCGTGTGCGATTCGCGCTCGGCTGCATGGCGCGACGCGCTGACGCGCGTCACCACCCGCCCCAGCGCGCCGCCAGCGCCGCGAGCACGGCCGCGCCGGCCGTCTCGGTGCGCAGCACACGCGGCCCGAGCGACAGCGCGGTGAACCCGCGCGCGCGGGCCGCATTTTCCTCGTCGGGCGACAGCCCGCCTTCGGGCCCGATCAGCAGCGTGACGGCCGCCGCGGGCGGCGCGTCGGGCAGCGACGCGAACGGGATGCTCGCGCGCGGGGACAGCAGCAGCCGCAGTTCGCCGTCGGCCGGCGCGGCCGGCAGCGCATCGAGCCACGCGTTGAACCCGGCGACCGGCACGACGTCGGGCACGCGGTTGCGTCCGCATTGCTCGCACGACGCGCGCACGACGCCGCGCCAGTGCGCGACGCGCTTGTCCGCCCGTTCGCCGGACAGCTTCACGACCCCGCGCGCGGTCGACAGCGGTACGAGCGCCGCGACGCCGAGCTCGACGGCCTTCTCGATCACCCAGTCCATCTTGTCGCCGCCGGCGATCCCCTGCGCGAGCGTCACGCGATAGGGCGGCTCGGCCTCGACGGGCTCGAACGTATCGATCTGCGCGAGCGCGCTGCGCTTGTCGAGCTCGACGAGTCGTGCGCGGTACTGGCCGCCCGTGCCGTCGAACAACGCGAGCACGTCGCCCGGCTGCAGGCGCAGCACCTGCACGTGGCGCGCGACGTCGGCCGGCAAGGCGAGCGTGGCGTCGGCGCGCAGCGCGGCGTCGACGAAAAAGCGCGGCACGGCCGCGGTGGTGGTGGCTTCATTCATGCGTGTGGCGGTTTCGGTCATGCGTCGAGACGGCACCCGAGCGCCCAGCGGTAGCCGTCGAGATCCTCGATCTGCGCGAACCGGTCGCCCCAGAACTGGTCCTGCGGCGCGCTCAGCGATTTCGCGCCCGCATCGAGCGCGCGCTGCCAGGTGGCGTCGACGTCGTCGACATACAGATAGAACGATTGCGGCGCGGTGGCGTTCGCGCGCTTCGGCGTGAGCGCGGGCGAACCGAACGCGCCTTCGGGCGCGAACATCACGATCAACTGGCCGCGATAGGCCATCTCGACGTGCATGATCGCGCCGTCCTCGTCGTGCACGTCGCGTACGGTGAAGCCGAATGCGGCCTTGAAGAACTCGATGGCCGTGCGCGCGTTGCGTACGGCCAGGTAGGGCGTCAACCAAGGCACGTTGGCCGGACGTGGATCGGTCATGAAAATCTCCTGTTGCACGGTGTCGGCGCGTCGGCGCCTGCGCCGGTCTCATGCTGGAACAATGGAACGTTGCGGCCGTCCGGATGTTCAGCGGCGAACGCCCAGTGTATCGCGCAGCGCGCGCGGCAGGGTAAAGAGGGACGCATGCAGCCGCGCATCGTAATAGCGCAAGCCGCCGACGCGGCGGGCCGCGAGCCGGTCGTCGACGTCGTGCGCGAACAGCGCGGCCGCATCGAGCGTGTCGCTCGCGATCGCCATCAGCCACTGCGAGCCGTACAGCGGCACGTGCGCGGACAGCAGATCGACGACCGCGAAGCTCGCGCGCAGGTCGTCGAGCAGCGCGGCGATGCGCGCGGCATGGAACACCGGCGAGCCGAGATGCATCGAGATCGCGCCGCAGCGCGTGAGGATCCGCTTGAGCCGCGCGTAGAACGCACGCGTATAGAGGCCGGCCGCCGGCGAATCGGGCGGCGTGAGGTCGAACACGACGAGATCGAAATGTTCGACCGTCGATTCGACGAAATGCGCGGCGTCGCCGATCACGACCTCGACGCGCGGGTCGTCGAGCGCGCCCTGGTGCACGTCGTCGAGATAGCGGCGCGCCATCCCGACCACCTCGTCGTCGAGTTCGGCGATCACGATCCGCTCGATGCACGCGTGCTTGAGCAACTGGCGGGCGGCGCCGCCGTCGCCGCCGCCGAGCACGAGCGCCTTCCTCGGGCACGGATGCGCGAGCGCGGCCGGGTGCGTCATGCACTCGTGATAGACGAACTCGTCGCCGACCGACGTCATCGGCCGGCCGTCCAGCGTAAACAGCCGGCCGAGCTGCGGCGTTTCCCAGACCTCGATCTGCTGGTGCGCGGATGCGACGTGCGCGAGCCGCCGCGCATTCGGGAAGCCGTAGGTGGCGTCGGGCGTCGGGTGAAAGAGAAGGGTGGTGCTCACGGGCGGGCCGCTGGGGCAGGGAGTTCCGACGCCTGAATTATAGGAGGCGGGCGGTTTGACGGAAAACCGTGCCGGAACACTATGCGCCGACAAGGGAAATGTCGGCCCATCTGTTAAAATGACGAGCTTTGCAGCCCCGTCCGTTGGCTCCGTCCGCTTCGCGTCCGTCAGGCGCCGCACCGCGCGCCGGGAACGATTGACGCTCGAGCTTCCGGATGCCGCCGTGCCCCCGTTTCCTCGACTCGTTCTCCGGACTCGACATGACGACTTCGTCTCCCGCCTCCACCACCCTGATGGCCAACGCGATCCGTGCGCTCGCGATGGACGCCGTCCAGCAAGCGAACTCCGGCCACCCCGGCATGCCGATGGGCATGGCCGAAATCGGCGTCGCGCTGTGGTCGCGCCATCTGAAGCACAACCCGACGAACCCGCACTGGGCCGACCGCGACCGTTTCGTGCTGTCGAACGGTCATGGCTCGATGCTGCTGTACTCGCTGCTGCACCTGACCGGCTACGACCTGCCGATCGAAGAGCTGAAGAACTTCCGCCAGCTGCACTCGAAGACGCCGGGCCACCCGGAATACGGGATCACGCCGGGCGTCGAGACGACCACCGGCCCGCTCGGCCAGGGTCTCGCGAACGCGGTCGGCATGGCGCTCGGCGAAGCGCTGATGGCCGACGAGTTCAATCGTGACGGCGCGAAGATCGTCGATCACCACACGTACGTGTTCCTCGGCGACGGCTGCCTGATGGAAGGCATCTCGCACGAAGCCTGCTCGCTCGCGGGCACGCTGAAGCTGAACAAGCTGATCGCGCTGTACGACGACAACGGCATCTCGATCGACGGCGACGTCGTGAACTGGTTCCACGACGACACGCCGAAGCGCTTCGAAGCGTACGGCTGGAACGTGATCCCGAACGTGAACGGCCACGACGTCGACGCGGTCGACGCAGCCATCGCGAAGGCGAAGCTGTCGGACAAGCCGACGCTGATCTGCTGCAAGACGGTGATCGGCAAGGGCGCGGCCACGAAGGCCGGCGGCCACGACGTGCACGGCGCGGCGCTCGGCGCGGAAGAAATCGCGAAGACGCGCGCGGCGCTCGGCTGGACCTGGGAGCCGTTCGTGATTCCGCAGGAAGTCTATGCGGCATGGGACGCGAAGGAAGCCGGCAAGCGCGCGGAGTCCGAATGGGACGCGACGTTCGCCGCCTATCGCGCGAAGTTCCCGGCAGAAGCCGCCGAATTCGAGCGCCGGATGGCCAACAAGCTGCCGGCCGACTGGGCCGAGAAGGCTGCCGCTATCATCGCCGGCGCGAACGAGCGCGCCGAGACGGTCGCGACCCGCAAGGCGTCGCAGCAGGCGATCGAAGGGCTCGCCGCCGCGCTGCCCGAGCTGCTCGGCGGCTCGGCCGACCTGACCGGCTCGAACCTGACCAACTGGAAGGCGTCGAAGGCGGTGCGCGCGAATCCGGAAGGCGCGGGCGTGCTGCTCGGCAACCACATCAACTACGGCGTGCGCGAATTCGGCATGAGCGCCGCGATCAACGGCCTCGCGCTGCACGGCGGCCACAAGCCGTTCGGCGGCACGTTCCTGACGTTCTCCGACTACAGCCGCAACGCGCTGCGCGTGGCCGCGCTGATGAAGGTGCCGTCGATCTTCGTGTTCACGCACGATTCGATCGGCCTCGGCGAAGACGGCCCGACGCACCAGTCGATCGAGCACGTGTCGAGCCTGCGCCTGATCCCGAACCACGACGTCTGGCGTCCGGCCGACACGGTCGAGACGGCCGTCGCGTGGACCCACGCGGTCGCCGCCGACCGCCCGTCGAGCCTGATCTTCAGCCGCCAGAACCTCGCGTTCAACCCGCGTACCGATGCGCAGATCGCCAACATCGAGAAGGGCGGTTACGTGCTGAAGGACTGGGATGAAGAGATCGTCGCGCGCAAGATCATCCTGATCGCGACGGGCTCGGAAGTCGAACTCGCGATGAAGGCCGTCGAGCCGCTCGCGCAGCAGGGCATCGCGGCGCGCGTCGTGTCGATGCCGTCGACCAACGTGTTCGACCGCCAGGACGCCGAATACCGCGAACGCGTGCTGCCGCACGGCGTGCGCCGCGTCGCGATCGAAGCGGGCGTGACGAGCTTCTGGCACAAGTACGTCGGCCTCGAAGGCGGCGTCGTCGGGATCGACACGTTCGGCGAATCGGCGCCGGCCGGCGTGCTGTTCAAGTACTTCGGCTTCACCGTCGAACACGTCGTCGAGACGGCCAAGGCCGTGCTGGCCTAAAAGCATGTGCGGCGCGCGCCACCCGTTGCGCGCGTCGCCCCGTGAAGCTGCACGAAACGAATTTTTTCAGCCATCAGGAGATAACCATGACGATTCGCGTCGCAATCAACGGCTACGGCCGTATCGGCCGCAACACGCTGCGCGCGTTCTATGAAAACGGCAAGAAGCACGATCTCGAGATCGTCGCGATCAACGACCTGGGCGATGCGAAGACCAACGCGCACCTGACCCAGTACGACACCGCGCACGGCAAGTTCCCGGGCGAAGTGTCGGTCGACGGCGACTACCTCGTCGTGAACGGCGACAAGATCCGCGTGCTGGCGAACCGCAACCCGGCCGAACTGCCGTGGGGCGAGCTGGGCGTCGACGTCGTGATGGAGTGCACGGGCTTCTTCACGACGAAGGAAAAGGCGAGCGCGCACCTGAAGGGCGGCGCGAAGAAGGTGATCATCTCGGCGCCGGGCGGCAAGGACGTCGACGCGACGATCGTCTACGGCGTGAACCACGACGTGCTGAAGGCCGAGCACACCGTCATCTCGAACGCATCGTGCACGACGAACTGCCTCGCGCCGCTCGTCAAGCCGCTGAACGACAAGATCGGCCTCGAAACCGGCCTGATGACGACGATCCACGCGTACACGAACGACCAGGTGCTGACGGACGTCTATCACGAAGACCTGCGCCGCGCGCGTTCGGCCACGCACAGCCAGATCCCGACGAAGACGGGTGCCGCATCCGCCGTCGGCCTCGTGCTGCCGGAACTGAACGGCAAGCTCGACGGCTACGCGATCCGCGTCCCGACGATCAACGTATCGATCGTCGACCTGTCGTTCATCGCGAAGCGCGACACGACGGTCGAGGAAGTCAACGCGATCATGAAGGAAGCATCGGAAGGCGCGCTGAAGGGTATCCTCGGCTACAACGACGCACCGCTGGTGTCGATCGACTTCAACCACAACCCGGCTTCGTCGACGTTCGACGCGACGCTGACCAAGGTGTCGGGCCGCCTCGTGAAGGTGTCGAGCTGGTACGACAACGAGTGGGGCTTCTCGAACCGCATGCTCGATACGGCAATCGCATTCGCGAACGCGAAGTAATCGTGCACGTCGCGCGGCCGCCGGAAGGCGGCCGGCGTGGCGAACGAACCCGGCCCGGGGTTTCCCGGCCGGGTTTTTTATTGCCTGGCGTTCGCCGTCACGTGCTCGATCGCATCGACGAAAGCCCGCTTCAGCGGGCTGTCGAGATCGGTCCACGCGAGCCCGATGCCGCTGCGGTGACCGGCCAGATCGAGCGGCCGCGCGAGCACGTTCGGCGGCAGCGCGCTCGCCGCCTGCGCCGGGATCAGCCCGATCCCCATTCCCGCCGCGACGAGCGCGAGCATCGTCGTGAACTCGCCGAACTCCTGCGCGATCTCGAGCGTCGTGCCTGCGCGGCTCAGCGCGAGCAGCATGTCGTCGTGAAAGCCCGGCGCGTAGCGGCGCGCGAGCACGAACGTGGGGTGGCCGCGCAGGTCGGCCGGCGCGATCGTGTCGCGCGCGGCGAGCGGATGCTCGAGCGGCAGTGCGACGACGAACCCTTCCTCGAGCACCACGCGCGTGTCGATACCCGGATACGCGGCCGGCAGCCGGACCATCCCGAAATCGATCCGCCGGTCGCGCAGCGCGGCGATCTGGTCGGGCGTCGGCATGTCCTTCAGTTCGAGCGCGATCAGCGGATAGTGCTCGCGCATCGTGCGCAGCACCGCCGGCAGCAGCGCCGGCAAGACCGACGACACGAACGCGATCCGCAGCGTACCGATTTCGCCGCGGCTCGACAGCCGCGCCGTCTGTTCCGCGCGCGCAGCCTGCTGCAGCGTCGCCCGCGCTTCGGGCAGGAACACGCGCCCGGTGTCGCTCAGCTCGACCTTGTGCCGGTCGCGCTCGAACAGGCGCGCGCCGAGCTCCGCCTCGAGCGCCTTGATCTGCATGCTCAGCGCGGGCTGCACGATGCACAGGCGCTGCGCGGCGCGCCCGAAATGCAGCTCTTCCGCGAGCGTGACGAAGGCGCGCAATTGCTTGAGTTCCATGGGCGGGGGCATCAACGAAGACGGTAATCAATTTTCATGATAACCGGATCAAAAAAGACCATTGGCGTGGACCCGGCCGGCGGCCGAAGATACCGTCACGCGAGACCGGCCGCGACGGGCAGCCGGCTCGACTGGCACGAGGAGACATCCATGACCCACGCGCTTGACCGGTTCCGCCTCGACGGCCGCCGCGCGCTGATTACCGGTTCCGGCCGCGGGATCGGGCTGACGCTCGCCCGCGGGCTCGCGGAAGCCGGGGCGGCAATCGTCATCAACGATCGCAATGAAGAGAAGGCCGCGACGCTCGCGCGCCAGTTCCGCGACGAAGGCTTCGCGGCCGACCACGCGATGTTCGACGTGGCCGAGCACGCGCAGGTACGCGCGGCGGTCGACGATTTCGAGGCGCGCGTCGGCGCGATCGACATCCTGGTGAACAACGCCGGCATCCAGCGGCGCGCGCCGCTCGACGCATTCGACCCGGACGACTGGCATGCGCTGATGCGCGTGAACCTCGACGGCGTGTTCAACGTCGCGCAGGCCGTCGCGCGGCACATGATCGCGCGCGGCCGCGGCAAGATCATCAACATCTGCTCGGTGCAGAGCGAGCTCGCGCGGCCGACGATCGCGCCGTACGCGGCGACCAAGGGCGCGGTGCGGATGCTGACCAAAGGGATGTGCGCGGACTGGGCGCGCCACGGTATCCAGGCGAACGGGCTCGCGCCCGGTTATTTCGAAACCGAACTGAATCGCGCGCTGGTCGACGACGCAGCGTTTTCGGACTGGCTGTGCAAGCGCACGCCGGCCGGCCGCTGGGGGCAGGTCGACGAGCTGTGCGGCGCGGCGATCTTTCTCGCGTCGGCCGCATCCGATTTCGTGAACGGCCAGACGCTGTTCGTCGATGGCGGGCTGACGAGCGCTGTCTGACAAGGAGAATGTCGTGCGTATGCGTTGCATGTGTGTCGTGATCCACGGGCCGAACGACCTGCGGGTCGAGGAGCAGGACGCGGGCGAGATTGGCCCGGGCCAGGTGCGCGTCGACGTCGCGATGGGCGGCATCTGCGGTTCTGACCTCCATTACTTCCGGCATGGCGGCTTCGGCGCGATCCGGCTGCAGCAGCCGATGGTGCTCGGCCACGAGGTAGCCGGCACGGTCGCGGAAGTGGCGCCGGACGTGACGTCGGTGCAGGTCGGCGACCGCGTCGCGGTCAATCCGAGCCGGCCGTGCGGCGCATGCCGCTACTGTCTGGAAGGGCTGCCGAACCAGTGTCTCGACATGCGCTTCTACGGCAGCGCGATGCGGATGCCGCACGTGCAGGGCGCGTTCCGTAACGCGCTCGTGTGCGACGCGGTGCAATGCGTGAAGGTCGCCGACCACGTGCCGCTGTCGCTCGCGGCGCTGGCCGAGCCGTTCGCGGTCGGGCTGCACGCGGTGTCGCGCGCGGGCCCGCTGATCGGCAAGCGCGTGCTCGTGTCGGGTTGCGGGCCGATCGGCGTGCTGGCGGTTGCGGCGGCGCGCGTGCACGGTGCGGCGGAGATCGTCGCGACCGACGTCGTCGACGCGCCGCTGGACGTGGCGCGCGCGCTCGGCGCGGACCGGGCGATCAACGCGGCGGCCGATAGCGGCTGGGTCGAACGCTACAGCGCCGGCAAGGGCACGTTCGACGTGATGATCGAGTGTTCGGGCAATGCGCGCGCGCTGCGCGACGGGCTGGACGTGATGCGTCCGCGCGGTGTCGTCGTGCAGCTCGGGCTCGGCGGCGACGTGAGCCTGCCGCAGAACGTCGTGGTCGCGAAGGAACTGTCGATCTGCGGCTCGTTCCGCTTCCACGCGGAATTTGCGCTGGCGGTGCAACTGATCAACGCGGGGCGCGTCGACCTGCGGCCGGCCGTCACGCGCGTGTTCCCGATGCGCGATGCGAACCTCGCGTTCGAACTGGCGGGCGATCGCCAGCGTGCGATGAAGGTGCTGATCGATTTCGCGAACGAGGCCGCTTGACGGTGCGGCGTTAGCGTCGCGACGGCAGCGGCGCCGTTGGCAAACGGGCACGCCCGCGATGCGCGGCGCGTGCCTTTTTCGTCGGGCGTCGGCGCCGGAGGATTACGCGCCGGGCGTCGGGAAGAAGACGCCTGCGCGCTGCGCGGCGTTCGCGATGTGCGTTTCGATCGCGGTGCCGGCGGCGGCCGCATCGCGCGCGATCAACGCGTCGACGATCGCGCGGTGCTCGTGCCACGTCGACAGCAGCAGCTCGCGCCGGTAGAAGGGCATGCGCTGGCTTTCCTTCATGATGTCCGCGCTGCTGCGCAGGATCGACTCGATCGCCGCGTTGCCGGCCAGATGGATGATCCGCATGTGAAAGTCGAAGTCGAGCCGCGATGCCTCGTCGAGTGCGCTGTCGGTCAGCGCGACGTGCAGGTCGGCGAGGTTGTCCTCAAACCACGCGATGTCGTCGTCGCTGACGACGTGCGCGGCCATCCGCGCGGCGAACCCTTCGAGCGCGTAGCGCATCTGGTAGGTGTCGGGCGGCGACGACTGCTCGGCGAATCGCCACGGATGCGCGGCCGACGCCTGCGCGCTTTCGACGTACACGCCCTTGCCCGCGCGGATGCGCAGCATCCCGAGCGCCTCGAGCGTCGACAGCGCCTCGCGCAGCGACGCGCGGCTGATCTCCAGCTCCTCGGAGAGCTGGCGCTGGGCCGGCAGCAGGCTGCCGACCGGGTACACGCCTGCCTCGATCCGGTCGCGGATCGTCGCGATGGCGGTGTCGGTCACGGTATGCGGAACATTTTTCATGGTGTGAACGATGGCCGGTCTGACCGGCATTGTAATCCGCACGCAGGCCGTGCACGACCGGCTACGGGAAAGCCACGATCCGCCCCTTTCCGACGCGCCGCCCGCACGTGCGCGGGGGCGGGAAATCCCTATTTTGTCCGTCCTTGACGCGACTATATCGGCTTCCTACTATCCACCATAACATCACTGGTCTTACCAGTATGAACAGACGAAACTGCAACCGTTGGATCGGGAGAGCGCCGTGTCGAAATTCCTCAATTCGCTGTTTGGCCGGGTAGTCGTCGCACTGATACTCGGGGTCGCGCTCGGCGCGTTCTTCCCGCATTTCGCCGAGTCGCTGCGCCCGCTCGGCGACGGCTTCCTGAAGCTGATCAAGATGGTCATCGGCCCGATCGTGTTCTGCGTCGTGGTGAGCGGAATGGCCAATGCGGGCGACCTGAAGAAGGTCGGCCGGGTCGGCCTGAAGGCCGTCGTCTACTTCGAGGTGATGACGACGCTCGCGCTCGGCATCGGGCTCGTCCTCGCATGGGTCACGCGCCCGGGCGTCGGGATGAACATCGACCTGCGCTCGCTCGATGCGGCGTCGCTGTCGACGTACGCTAAAAACGCCGAAAGCCTGAAGGACACGGCCGGCTACCTGATGAAGATCATCCCCGACACCGCGATCGACGCGTTCGCGAAGGGCGACATCCTGCAGATCCTCGTGTTCGCGGTGCTGTTCGGCTCGGCGCTGTCGCTGCTCGGCGACAAGGCGCAGCGCGTCAATTCGCTGATCGAGGAACTGTCGCACGTGTTCTTCCGGATCATCGGCTTCATCATCAAGCTCGCGCCGCTCGGCGTGCTCGGCGCGATCGCGTTCACGACCGGCAAGTACGGCGTCGCGTCGCTCAAGCAGCTCGGCTACCTGGTTGCGGTGTTCTACCTGAGCTGCTTCGTGTTCGTCACGGTCGTGCTCGGCGTGGTGATGCGGCTCGCGGGCTTCTCGGTGTTCAAGCTGATCCGCTACCTGCGCGAGGAACTGTCGATCGTGCTCGGCACGGCGTCGTCGGACGCGGTGCTGCCGCAGGTGATGAGCAAGCTCGAATACATGGGCATCAAGGATTCGACGGTCGGCCTCGTGATCCCGACCGGCTATTCGTTCAATCTCGACGGCTTCTCGATCTACCTGACGCTCGCCGTGCTGTTCATCGCGCAGGCCACCAACACGCCGCTGTCCACGCACGACCTGATCGTCGTGCTGCTCGTGTCGCTCGTCACGTCGAAGGGCGCGCACGGCATTCCCGGCTCGGCGATCGTGATTCTCGCGGCGACGCTGTCGGCGATTCCCGCGATTCCGGTGCTCGGCCTCGTGCTGATCCTGCCGGTCGACTGGTTCGTCGGCATCGCCCGCGCGCTGACCAACCTGATCGGCAACTGCGTCGCGACGGTGGTCGTCGCGGTATGGGAGAACGACATCGACCGCGCCCGCGCGACGCGCGTGCTGAACCGCGAGCTGCGCTACGTGGCCGACGCGCCGGGCGGCGCCGCACCGGTCGCAGGCGATCAGGCCCACGCGCTCTGAGCGCGACGCCCGGGCGGCGCGGCTTCCCCGGCCGCGCCGCGCGACCGAACTTCATGCGACCGGCGCGCTGATGCGCCGGCGCTTCTCAAAACAATGGAGACGACATGGCAGCCCCCATTCTCGATCCGAACGCACCGGCTTTCACGCGGCGCTACATGAACCTCGCCGACCCGCGCCTCGGCGCGCAGGCGCTCTTCGCCAGCGACGAATTCTTCGCGCCGAAGGAGCGCATGCTCAATCCCGAGCCGGCCGTGTTCATTCCCGGCAAGTACGACGACCACGGCAAGTGGATGGACGGCTGGGAAACGCGCCGCAAGCGCACGACCGGCCACGATTTCTGCGTGGTGCGCCTCGCGCGGCCGGGCGTGATCCATGGCGTCGATCTCGACACGAGCCACTTCACCGGCAACTTTCCGCCGGCCGCGTCGATCGAGGCCTGCGCGGTGGACGGCGACACGCCGCCCGACGACGCCGAATGGCGCACGATCGTTCCCGCGACGACGCTGCAGGGTAATTCGCATCACTACGTGAGCGTCGACGATGCGCGGCCGGTCACGCACCTGCGCGTGAACCTGTATCCGGACGGCGGGCTGGCGCGGCTGCGCGTGTACGGCCAGCCGCAGCGCGACTGGCGTCACGTGCCGACGGGCGAGCTCATCGATCTCGCGGCGATCGAGAACGGCGGCTATCTCGTGGCGGCGAACAACCAGCACTTCGGCCCGGCCTCGCAGATGCTGATGCCGGGGCGCGGCGCGAACATGGGCGACGGCTGGGAAACGCGGCGCCGCCGCGAGCCCGGCAACGACTGGGCGATCGTCGCGCTCGCGCGGCCGGGCATCATCCGGCGCGTCGAGGTCGATACGGCGTTCTTCAAGGGCAATTTCCCCGACCGCTGCTCGCTGCAGGCCGCGCACGTGACGGGCGGCACCGACGATTCGCTCGTCACGCAGGCGATGTTCTGGGCCGAGCTGCTCGGCGAGCAGAAGCTGCAGATGGATCACGTGCACACGTTCGACCAGCTCGCGGCGCTCGGCCCCGTCACGCACGTGCGGTTCAACATCTTCCCGGACGGCGGCGTGTCGCGCCTGCGTCTGTGGGGCGAGCCGGCTTGAAGGAGGCAGCGGCATGAGCGGAACCCCGATCCTGCGCGTCGAGCGCCTGACCCGCGAAGCGTTCGCGCCGTTCGGCGACGTGATCGCGCTCGAAGGCGCGCGGCATTTCCCGATCAACGGCGGCACGACCGAGCGCTTTCACGATCTCGCGACGATCGATGTGTGCGCGGACGGCGGTCGGCCGCTCGTCAGCGTGTTTCGTGCGCAGCCGCGCGCGCTGCCGGTCGCGGTCACGCTGATGGAGCGCCATCCGCACGGCAGCCAGGCGTTCATCCCGCTCGCGGCGGTGTCGCGCTACGCGATCGTCGTCGCGCCGGCCGGCGAATTCCGGCCCGACGCGATGCGCGCTTTCCTGGCCGAGGGCTGGCAGGGCGTCAATTATGCGAAGGGCGTCTGGCACCATCCGCTGCTCGCGCTCGACGCGGTCAGCGATTTCGTGATCGTCGATCGCGGCGGCCCGCAGCCGAACTGCGACGAGATCCCGCTGGAACGCGCGTGGGCGCTCGATCTCGAGCCTGCCTGCGCGCGCGCCGAAGGGCTTTTGTAAGCATGCCGGGCGCACGGCACGTGCGCCGAAAAAGCACACGGCCCGGGCGGCGAGATGCCGGCCGGGCCGTGCTGTGTGCGGGTGGCGCGATTCAGTGCTTGCGGTGCGGGCAGTTCTCGGTCGTGCACGAACCGTACATCGCGAGCGAGTGCTCCTGGAGCCGGAAGCCGCGCTCCTTCGCGATCGCCTGCTGGCGGCTCTCGATCTCGGCGTCGAAGAATTCCTCGACGCGGCCGCAATCGAGGCACACGAGGTGGTCGTGGTGCGAACCTTCGTTCAGCTCGAACACCGCCTTGCCGGATTCGAAGTTGCTGCGCGACAGCAGGCCGGCCTGCTCGAACTGCGTGAGCACGCGATAGACGGTGGCGAGCCCGATGTCGAGCTGCTCGTTGAGCAGGTTGCGGTAGACGTCTTCGGCCGTCAGGTGACGCACGGGGCTCTGCTGGAAAATCTCGAGAATCTTGAGGCGCGGTAGGGTGGCCTTTAGCCCGATATTCTTGAGATCCGTCGGATTGGTCATGGCTAGGCATCCCTAGAGTACAATGCAGGGCTTCAATGTTACCGGCTTTTCGCCGTTCCAGATATACGCGCGGCCTGCACGCGGGCCAGCACGGTGAAGGAAATGATCCCAGAATCGCTTTCGCACTTTCAGAGGAGTCGCATGCGGAGTGCCATCATCGCTGCCGCCGCCGTCGTCGCGCTGGCGGGTTGTTCGTCGTACGACAGCGTGACGCAGCGCATCGCGCAGAGCATCACGCCGTATCGGATCACCGTCGTGCAGGGCAACTTCGTGTCGCAGGAGAAGGCCGCACAGTTGCAGGTCGGCATGACGCGCGAGCAGGTCCGCGCACTGCTCGGCACGCCGCTGCTCGCGGACATGTTCCACGCGGATCGCTGGGATTACCTCTTCTACTTCAAGCGCGGCTCGACGTCGATCGTCCAGCAGCGCGACCTCGTCATCAACTTCTCGGGCGATCGCGTCGCGAGCTGGACCGGCGCCGACAACCTGCCGTCCGAGCTCGACCTGCTCGCCGACATCGACGGCGACCGCGGCGGCAAGAAGGCGAAGGCCGCTGCCGCGGCGAAGAAGGCGTCCGAAGCCGCGGCGGCCGCGAGTGCCGCGCAGGCTGCTGCTGCCGCGAGCCCGGCCGCCGAGCCGGCGTCCGGCGCGGTGGTCGACCAGGATGCGAACGCGCAGGCGGCGCGCGCGGCGAACCGCGCGACCAACCAGGTGTCGGGCCAGGGTTCGGCGTCGCGCCGGTTCACGCCGGCCGCGCAGGCCTCGGGCGGCGCGCCCGTACCGGGCGGCCAGCCGCCGGGCGCCGCGCCGGCGATCCAGCCGCAGTTCCAGTTCCATCGTCCGCCGCAGCCGAACGCGACGAACGAAGCGGCGCCGCCGGTCGGCCCGCAAGGCTCGGACAACCTGCAGAACCAGCCGCTCACCGCACCGGCGCAGTAAGCGGCCGGCGTGCGGAAACGGGGCGGCATGCGCCGCCCGCCTTTAGACCTGTCGTTTAGAAAGCCATGAAGATTGCGATTGCCGGTGCATCGGGCCGAATGGGCCGGATGCTGATCGAAGCCGTTCTCAACGATGCCGACGCGCAGCTCGTCGGTGCGCTCGACCGCGCCGGTTCGCCGTTCCTCGGCCAGGATGCCGGTGCGTTTCTCGGCAAGGACACCGGGATCAGGCTGACCGACGACCTCGACGCCGTGTTCGCGCAGGCCGACTATCTGATCGATTTCACGCGTCCGGAAGGCACGATGGCGCACATCGAGGCCGCGTTGCGCCACGACGTGAGGCTCGTGATCGGCACGACCGGCTTCAGCGCCGAGCAGAAGGCCGAGCTGCAGGCCGCGGCGGCCAAGATCGGCATCGTGTTCGCGGCGAACATGAGCGTCGGCGTGAACGTCACGCTGAAGCTGCTCGAATTCGCGGCGCAGCATTTCTCGCACGGCTACGACATCGAGATCATCGAAGCGCATCACCGCCACAAGGTCGACGCGCCGTCGGGCACCGCGCTGATGATGGGCGAGGCCGTCGCCGGCGCGCTCGGCCGCTCGCTCGACGACTGCGCGGTGTACGGCCGCCACGGCGTGACGGGCGAGCGCGATCCGTCGTCGATCGGCTTTGCCGCGGTGCGCGGCGGCGACATCGTCGGCGACCACACCGTGCTGTTCGCCGGGATCGGCGAGCGCATCGAGATCACGCACAAGTCGTCGAGCCGCGTGTCGTACGCGCAGGGCGCGTTGCGTGCGGTCCGCTTCCTGTCGGCGCGCGGCGCCGGCCTGTTCGACATGCAGGACGTGCTCGGCCTGCGCTGACCCCGCGAGGAAACTCCGATGGCGATTCCCACCGGCGTTGTCCACTACCTCGAAAGCGGCGATGCGATCACGCATGCCGTCTCCTATGTGCTGCTGGCGATGTCTGTCGCCAGCTGGTGCTTCCTCTTCATGAAAGCCTGGCTGCTGGTCCGCGCGAAGCGGCAGGGGCCGCGCGCGCTCGCCGCGTTCTGGCGCGCGCCGTCGCTCGATGCGGGCATCGCCGCGCTGGCCGGCGCCGATCGCGAGCGCGTGTTCGTGCCGCTCGCCGAAGCCGCGCGCGACGCGGCCGACGACCACGACCCGGCCGCGCTGGCCGCGCGCGTCGAGCGCGGCGAACGCGTGCTGCGCGCGTTGCGTCATGCGATGCTGCGCTCGCAGCGGCGCCTCGAATTCGGCCAGGTGCTGCTCGCGTCGATCGGCAGCACCTCGCCGTTCGTCGGGCTGCTCGGCACCGTGTGGGGCATCTATCACGCGCTCGGCAGCATCGCCGCGAGCGGGCAGGCGCAGATCGAGAACGTCGCGGGGCCTGTCGGCGAGGCGCTGATCATGACCGCGTTCGGGCTCGTCGTCGCGATTCCCGCGGTGCTCGCGTACAACATCCTCGGCCGGCTCGTCCGGCAACTCGCCGAGGAACTCGACGGCTTCGCGCGCGATCTGCACGTATTCGTGTGCGCGCAGGGCGCCTGACGCGCCGGCTCCGGAGGAACGACCATGGCATTCGGCGGGCTCGAACACCACAAGACGTCCGCGCCAATGGCGGAGATCAACATGACGCCGCTGATCGACGTGATGCTCGTGCTGCTCGTCATCTTCATCATCACCGCGCCGCTGATGACGCATGCGATCCGGCTCGACCTGCCGAAGGTCGCGGCGAGCGTCGCGCGCGACACGCCGCAGTCCGTCACGCTGTCCATCGACGACGCGGGCAAGCTCTACTGGGACGACGCGCCCGTGGCGCTCGACGCGCTGCCCGCGCGGTTCCGGGCGGCCGCCGCGGGCGCCGCGCCGCCCGAGTTGCGGCTGCGCGCGTCGCGCGCGACGCGCTACGACGTGATCGCGCAGGTGATGGGCGCCGCGCAGGCCGCGGGGCTCACGCGGATCGGCTTCGTGACCGACGTGCCGCCGGCGGGTACCGCGGCGCCCGCCGCCGCGGGCGCGCGACACTGACGCGCCGGCGAACCGCCGCGCGGATGATCACCACGCGGGTCCGCGCCCGCCGCGGGAACGGGCCGCGCGCCGCAAGACCGGCCGGATGGGCCGGCGCTGACGGTATAATCAACGTTTTTCCCGGTTGGCAGGTTTTTTCCAGGTAACCCGGAATTTTCCCGGTAACCCGGAAAATATCCGGAAACCCCGAACAGGTCCCGCAACAGCGAACCTGCAGTGCCGCCGGGCACGCACGATTTTCGATCCAATCCTGCGCGCGAGCCGTCGCGCCGCTTAAAGCCTAGCCCGAACCACACCATGCACGAGAGATACGTACCCGCCGACGTCGAAGCCGCCGCCCAGGGCGACTGGCGCGCAGCCGATGCCTACAAGACGAAGGAAGATTCGCAGAAGCCGAAGTTCTACTGCGTGTCGATGCTGCCGTATCCGTCCGGCAAGCTGCACATGGGTCACGTGCGCAACTACACGATCAACGACGTGATGTACCGCTATCTGCGGATGAACGGCTACAACACGCTGATGCCGATGGGCTGGGACGCGTTCGGGATGCCGGCCGAGAACGCCGCGATGGCGAACGGCGTGCCGCCCGCGAAGTGGACCTACGACAACATCGACTACATGAAGGGCCAGATGCAGTCGATGGGCCTCGCGATCGACTGGTCGCGCGAAATCGCGACGTGCAAGCCCGAGTACTACAAGTGGAACCAGTGGCTGTTCCTGAAGATGCTCGAGAAGGGCATCGCGTACAAGAAGACGGGCACCGTGAACTGGGACCCGGTCGACCAGACCGTGCTCGCGAACGAGCAGGTGATCGACGGCCGCGGCTGGCGCTCGGGCGCGCTCGTCGAGAAGCGCGAGATCCCGATGTACTACCTGCGCATCACGCAGTACGCGGATGAGCTGCTGAACGACCTCGACGGCCTCGGCTGGCCCGAGCGCGTGAAGATCATGCAGCAGAACTGGATCGGCAAGAGCTTCGGCGTGAACTTCGGCTTCCCGTACGAACTCGACGGCGAGCAGAAGCTGCTGCGCGTGTTCACGACGCGCGCCGACACGATCATGGGCGTCACGTTCTGCGCGATCGCGGCCGAGCACCCGCTCGCCACGCGCCTCGCGCAGGACAAGCCGGAACTGCTCGCGTTCATCGAAGAATGCAAGCGCGGCGGTGTCGCCGAGGCCGACGTCGCGACGATGGAGAAGAAGGGTGTCGCGACCGGCTTCTCGGTCAAGCACCCGCTCACCGGCGAGCCGGTCGAGGTGTGGATCGGCAACTACGTGCTGATGAGCTATGGCGAAGGCGCGGTGATGGGCGTGCCGGGCCACGACGAGCGCGATTTCGCGTTCGCGAAGAAATACGATCTGCCGATCAAGCAGGTGATCGCGAGCGAAGGGCAGACGTACTCGCTCGACGCATGGCAGGAGTGGTACGGCGACAAGGAAACCGCGGTCTGCGTGAACAGCGGCAAGTACGACGGCCTGCGCTACGCGGAAGCGGTCGATGCGGTCGCCGCCGACCTGAACGCCGGCGGCTTCGGCGACAAGCAGGTCACGTGGCGCCTGCGCGACTGGGGCGTGTCGCGCCAGCGCTACTGGGGCACGCCGATCCCGATCATCCACTGCCCGTCGTGCGGCGACGTGCCGGTGCCGGAGCAGGACCTGCCCGTCGTGCTGCCGGAAGATCTCGTGCCGGACGGCTCGGGCAACCCGCTCGCGAAGTCGGAAGCGTTCCTGAACTGCACGTGCCCGAAGTGCGGCGCGGCCGCGAAGCGCGAAACCGACACGATGGACACCTTCGTCGATTCGTCGTGGTACTTCTCGCGCTACACGGCGCCGGACGCCGAGACCATGGTCGACGCGCGCACCGATTACTGGATGCCGATGGATCAATACATCGGCGGCATCGAGCACGCGATCCTGCATCTGCTGTATTCGCGCTTCTGGACCAAGGTGATGCGCGACCTCGGCCTCGTGAAGTTCGGCGAGCCGGCGAAGAACCTGCTCACGCAGGGGATGGTGCTGAACGAGACGTACTACCGCGAAGACGCGGCGGGCAAGAAGACCTGGTACAACCCGCTCGACGTGACGGTCACGCACGACGACAAGGGCCGCCCGGTCGGCGCGACGCTGAATGCGGACGGTCAGCCGGTGGTGCTCGGCGGCATCGAGAAGATGTCGAAGTCGAAGAACAACGGCGTCGATCCGCAGCTGCTGATCGACCAGTACGGCGCCGATACCGCGCGTCTGTTCACGATGTTCGCCGCGCCGCCGGAGCAGCAGCTCGAGTGGTCGGGCGCGGGCGTCGAAGGCGCGAGCCGCTTCCTGCGCCGCGTGTGGAGCTTCGGCTACGGCAATCGCGAAGCGCTCGCCGCCCGCGCCGGTTTCGACGCAGCGACGCTCGGCGATGCCGACAAGGCGCTGCGCCGCGAGATCTACAGCGTGCTGAAGCAGGCCGATTTCGACTACCAGCGCCTGCAGTACAACACGGTCGTGTCGGCCGCGATGAAGATGCTGAACGCGATCGACGGCGCGAAGGGCGCGACGCCCGCCGTGCTGCGCGAGACGTACGGCGTGCTGCTGCGCGTGCTGTACCCGGTCGTGCCGCACGTCACGTTCGAGCTGTGGAAGGCGCTCGGCTACGCGGACGAATTCGGCCCGCTGCTCGATGCGCCGTGGCCGAAGGTCGACGAGGCCGCGCTCGAGCAGGCCGAGATCGAACTCGTGCTGCAGGTGAACGGCAAGGTGCGCGGCGCGCTGAAGGTCGCGAAGGACGCGAGCCGCGACGCGATCGAAGCGGCGGCGGTGGCCGACGAGGCATTCGCGAAATTCAGCGACGGCAAGCCGGCGAAGAAGATCGTCGTCGTGCCGGGCCGCCTCGTGAACATCGTCGTCTGACGGCCGCCGGCCGTCGGACGTACCCAGAAGGAGCGAAGGTGATCCGCAGATCGTTTTTGATGCTCGTCGGCAGCGCGGTCGTGCTGTCGGCATGCGGCTTCCAGTTGCGCGGCCAGCAGGACTACGCGTTCAAGCACCTGTTCGTGGCCGGTGCGCCGGCGTCCGTCGGGGCGCGGCTCACGCGCCTCGTCGAGGCCGGCAGCGACACGAAGATCGTCAAGTCGGCGGACGACGCCGACGCCGTGCTGCGCATGTGGGAGTCGCGTGGCCAGAACACGCTGACGCTCAACAAGTACGGCTCCGCGCAGGAATACGCGCTGTTCTACACGCTGAACTACACGCTGACCAGCAAGGACGGCACCGTGCTGATCCCGCCGAGCGCGATCGCGCTGAACCGCGCGATGACGTACAGCGACCAGTACACGAACGCGAAGGCGCAGGAAGCCGACATCCTGTACGGCGACATGCAGAACGACGCGGTCGATCAGCTGATGCGGCGTCTCGCGATCGTCCATTCGCTGACGCCGGCGCCGGAGGACGTGGTGCCGGGCGTGGCGCCGCGCGCGCCGCTGCCGCCGCCGCCGCTCTGATCGCGGGCGCACGCAGCGATGCAATTGCGACTTGATGCGCTGGAGCCGCACCTCGCGAAGGGGTTGGCCGGGCTCTATACCGTCTACGGCGACGAGCCGCTGCTCGCGCAGGAAGCGTGCGACCGCATTCGTGCGGCCGCGCGCGCGGCCGGCTTCACCGAGCGTTCGGTGCATACGGTCGAGCGCGGCTTCGACTGGAGCGTGCTGCTCGGCGCGACCCAGGCGATGTCGCTGTTCGGCGAGCGCCAGCTGATCGAGCTGCGCATTCCGTCGGGCAAGCCGGGCAAGGAGGGCGCCGATGCGCTGAAGACGCTCGCGGCCACGCCCAATCCGGACGCGCTGATGCTCGTCACGTTGCCGCGCCTCGATGCGGCCACGCAGAAATCCGCATGGTTTACCGCGCTGCAGAACGGCGGCGTCGCGCTGAAGATCGATCCGGTCGATCGTGCGCAACTGCCGAACTGGATCGGCCAGCGTCTGTCGATGCAGGGCCAGCGCGTCGCGTCCGGCGACGACGGGCGGCGCGCGCTGCAGTTCATCGCGGAGCGCGTCGAGGGCAACCTGCTCGCCGCGCACCAGGAAATCCAGAAGCTCGGGCTGCTGTATCCGCAGGGCGCGCTGTCGTTCGAGCAGGTGCACGACGCGGTGCTGAACGTCGCGCGCTACGACGTGTTCAAGCTGAACGAAGCGATGCTCGCCGGCGACGCCGCGCGGCTCGCGCGGATGATCGACGGGCTGAAGGGCGAGGGCGAGGCGATCGTGCTCGTGATGTGGGCCGTCGTCGAGGAACTGCGCACGCTGCTGCGGATCAAGCGCGGCACGACGGCCGGCAAGCCGCTCGCGGCGCTGCTGCGCGAGAACCGCGTGTGGGGGCCGCGCGAGCGGCTGATCGCGCCCGCGCTGAACCGCGTGTCGGAAGCGGTGCTCGAAAAGGCGCTCGCGTTTGCCGCGAAGCTCGACCGGCAGGTCAAGGGGCTCACGGCCGTCACGCCGGGCCGCCGCACGCAGGACGAACCGCCCCCCGACCCGTGGGACGGGCTGTTCCAGCTCGCGATGACGGTCGCGGGCGCCCGCGGCGAGCGACCGCCGACCGCGGGTCGCGTGCGACGCTAAGTCCCGTTCGGGCCTTCAGCGCGCGCTGCGCAACCCGCTTACAATGCTTTGATGACCGGGGCGCCGCCCGGCGCGGCGCGGTTTGCGGCCGTTACCCCGCCGGATGGCCGTCCCCGGATGGCCGTCCCGCTTCCCCCACGAATTCATGCCGCTCCGCGCGGCTCGCTTCTCGAGTCACACGATGGATATCGATCAGTACATGACCGACCTGGGCCGTCGCGCCCGGCACGCTTCCCGCGCGATGGCGCGCGCCAGCACGGCCGCGAAGAACGCGGCGCTCGACGCCGTGGCCCGCGCGATCGAACGCGACGCGCAGGCGCTGAAGGATGCGAATGCACGCGACGTCGCCCGCGCCCGTGAAAAGGGGCTCGATGCGGCGTTCGTCGACCGCCTGACGCTGTCGGACAAGGCGCTGAACACGATGGTCGAAGGGCTGCGCCAGGTTGCGTCGCTGGCCGATCCGATCGGCGAGATCGGCAACCTGAAGTTTCGCCCCAGCGGGATCCAGGTCGGCCAGATGCGCGTGCCGCTCGGCGTGATCGGCATCATCTACGAGTCGCGCCCGAACGTGACGATCGACGCGGCCGCGCTGTGCCTCAAGTCGGGCAACGCGACGATCCTGCGCGGCGGCTCCGAAGCGCTCGAGTCGAACGCGGCGCTCGCGAAGCTGATCGGCGAAGGGCTCGAAGCGGCCGGGCTGCCGCAGGATGCGGTGCAGGTCGTCGCGACGGCCGATCGCGCGGCGGTCGGCAAGCTGATCACGATGACCGAATTCGTCGACGTGATCGTGCCGCGCGGCGGCAAGAGCCTGATCGAACGGCTGATCAACGAGGCACGCGTGCCGATGATCAAGCACCTCGACGGCATCTGCCACGTGTACGTCGACGATCGTGCCGATCTCGCGAAGGCGCTGACCGTCTGCGACAACGCGAAGACGCATCGCTACGGCACCTGCAACACGATGGAGACGCTGCTCGTCGCGAGCGGCATCGCCGCGCAGCTGCTGCCGCCGCTCGGCACGCTGTATCGCGACAAGCAGGTCGAACTGCGCGTCGATGCGGCCGCGCGCGCGGTGCTCGCCGATGCGGGCATCGGCCCGCTCGTCGACGCGACGGAAGAAGACTGGCATACCGAATATCTGGCGCCGGTGCTCGCGATCAAGGTCGTCGACGGCCTCGACGCCGCGATCGAGCACATCAACCACTACGGCTCGCATCACACGGATGCGATCGTCACCGAGGATCACGACCGCGCGATGCGCTTCCTGCGCGAAGTCGATTCGGCGAGCGTGATGGTCAACGCGTCGACGCGCTTCGCGGACGGTTTCGAATTCGGCCTCGGCGCGGAAATCGGCATCTCGAACGACAAGCTGCACGCACGCGGCCCCGTCGGCCTGGAGGGGCTGACGTCGCTGAAGTACGTCGTGCTCGGGCACGGCGAAGGCCGTCAGTAAGTCAACCGCGAGGCGCACAATCGATGGCAATGCTCTGGGTCAAGACGTTCCATGTCGTTCTGATCGCCGCGTGGTTCGCGGGGCTCTTCTACCTGCCGCGCATCTACGTGAACCTGGCCATGGAGACCGATCCGGCCGCGGTGCGGCGCCTGCTGCTGATGGCGCGCAAGCTGTTCCGCTTCATGACGATGATCGCGGTGCCCGCGCTCGCGTGCGGGCTGTGGCTGTGGCTCGTGATCGGCATCGGGCAGGGGCAGGGCTGGATTCACGCGAAGGTGACGGTGGTGTTGCTGCTGATCGTCTACCACGCGTATTGCGGGCACCTGCTGCGGGTGTTCGAGCGCGGCGAGAACCGCCGCACCGACAAGTGGTATCGCGTGTTCAACGAGCTGCCGGTGCTGGGCATGCTCGCGGCGGTCGCGCTGGTCGTGATCAAGCCGTTCTGAGCGGCGCGGCCGGCGAGTACGCCGCCATCGAATCATGTGCGACGGCGCCCCTCGGGGCGCCGTTCGTCGTTTACGCGCGGCGTTTCGCGACGGCTAGTCCTTGGTCGGGTCGTCGATCCGGCGCCGCGTGATCGCCTCCTTCGCGCGGCCGACCCGTTCCATCAGCGCCGGCCCGCGCGACAGCGCGACGCCGACCGCGAGGATGTCGCCGATCGCGAGATGCGACATCCGCGACGTCATCGGCGAGAACACGTCCGTTTCCTCGGCGACGTTCGACGCGAGGCTGACCGTCGCGAGCTTCGCGAGCGGCGAATGGCTCTGCGTGATCGCGACGATTTTCGCGCCGCATGCGAGCGCCGAGCGCGCGGCGTCGACGATGTCGCGCGTGCGGCCGGTGTTCGAGATCGCGACGACGACGTCGTGCGGGCCGAGCAGCGCCGACGACATCGAGAACGTGTGCGGGTCCGAATACGCGACGCTCGGCACGCCGAGCCGGAAGAACTTGTGCTGGATGTCCTGCGCGGCGATGCCCGAGCCGCCGGCGCCGTAGAACTCGATGCGCGACGCGTTCGACAGCAGCGCGATCGCATCGGCGACGCTGCCCGCCGACAGGCTGTTGCGTACCTCGATCAGCGCGCCGATCGTGCGGTCGAACACCTTGCCGATGATGCCGGGCGCCGGCTCGTCGGGCTCGACGTCGCGGTATACGGACGACACGCCCGGCGCGACGCTCTGCGCGAGCCGGATCTTGAATTCGCGAAAGCCGCTGCAGCCGAGCGCCTGGCAGAAGCGTGCGATGGTGGGCTGGCTGACGCCCGCGCGGGTCGACAGCTCGGTCATCGCGAGGTCGAGCACCTCGCGCGGCGCGGCGAGGATGTAGTCGGCGAGCTTGCGCTCGGACGGGCGCAACTCGGCGCGGATCGCTTCAATGCGGGGCAGCATGGGACGGCATGTGGAAATCAGGTTCGGATGAGCGAGTGTATCGCACTCAAATTGTAGAAAATCTACATGAAAATACTAGCGCAATCGCACTGGTTTGAATGCGAGGCTAGCCACGCGAATTAGGGTTTTTACCGATTGGAGCCTTGCTGGTAGCGGGAATAACGGTTGCACGTACGTCGATCCGCATTGCGTGCTTGTAGTTTTTCTACTAGACTTGCTTCGTTCGATCGACGAAGCTCGACCGTCCCCACGATTCCAACCGCCGGTGTCGGCCGGCATACAGGAGCGCCCAGCATGACGTCGCTGCACCCCACTCTGGCGAAGGTCACCGAACGCGTGATCGCCCGCAGCCAATCGACCCGTTCCGCCTATCTGCAGCGCATCGACGGCGCGCAAGGCAAGTTCCCGGCACGCGGCGCGCTGTCGTGCGCGAACCTCGCGCACGGCTTCGCGGGCCTCGAGGGGAACGACAAGTTCTCGATCAAGGCGATTCGCGAGCCGAACATCGGCATCGTGTCCTCGTACAACGAGATGCTGTCCGCGCACGCGCCGTACAAGGATTTTCCCGACATCATCAAGGCGGCCGCGCGCGAGAACGGCGGGGTCGCGCAATTCGCGGGCGGCGTGCCGGCGATGTGCGACGGCGTCACGCAGGGCAACCCGGGGATGGAGCTGTCGCTGTTCTCGCGCGAAGCGATCGCGATGGGCACGGCGATCGCGCTCACGCACAACATGTTCGACGCGGCGCTCTGCCTCGGCATCTGCGACAAGATCGTGCCGGGCCTCCTGATCGGCGCGCTGCAGTTCGGCCATCTGCCGACGATCTTCGTGCCGGCCGGCCCGATGACGAGCGGCCTGTCGAACGACGACAAGGCGAAGATCCGCCAGCAGTTCGCGACCGGCCAGGTCGGCCGCGACGCGCTGCTCGAAGCCGAATCGGCCGCGTATCACGGCCACGGCACCTGCACGTTCTACGGCACCGCGAACAGCAACCAGATGCTGATGGAGCTGATGGGGCTGCACCTGCCGGGCTCGGCATTCGTCCATCCGCACACGCCGCTGCGCACCGCGCTGACGGCCGAGGCCGCGCGTCGCGTGCTCGACCTGACCGTCGAGCGCGGCCAGTACACGCCGATCGGTCATGTGATCGACGAGAAGGCGATCGTCAACGGGATCGTCGCGCTGCTCGCGACGGGCGGCTCGACCAATCACACGCTGCACCTCGTCGCGATCGCGCGCGCGGCCGGCATCCTGATCGACTGGAACGACTTCGACGAGCTGTCGGCGGTCGTGCCGCTGCTCGCGAAGATCTACCCGAACGGCAAGGCCGACGTGAACCATTTCCACGCGGCGGGCGGTGTCGCGTTCCTGGTGCGCAACCTGCTCGAAGGCGGGCTGCTGCACGAGGACGTGACGACGGTCGCCGGCAAGGGCCTTGCGCACTACACGAAGGAGCCGAAGCTGATCGACGGCAAGCTGACGTGGGTCGACGGCGCGGCCGAGAGCCACGACACGAAGGTGCTGCGCGGCATTCGCGACCCGTTCCAGCCGGACGGCGGCCTGCGCCTGATGCAGGGCCGGCTCGGCCGCGGCGTGATCAAGATCTCGGCGGTCGCGCCCGAGCACCGCAAGGTGAAGGCGCCCGCGATCGTGTTCGACTCGCAGGAAGCCGTGCAGGCAGCGTTCGATCGCGGCGAGCTGAAGCGCGATTTCGTCGCGGTGGTGCGCTTCCAGGGCGCGCGCGCGAACGGCATGCCCGAACTGCACCGTTTGACGCCGCTGCTCGGCGTGCTGCAGGATCAGGGCTTCCACGTCGCGCTGGTCACCGACGGCCGCATGTCGGGCGCGTCGGGCAAGGTGCCGGCCGTGATCCACGTGTCGCCGGAAGCGCTGCTGGCCGGCCCGATCGGCAAGGTGAAGACGGGCGACATGCTCGTGATCGACGCGGAGGCCGGCGTGCTCGACATCGAGCTCGACGACGCCGAATGGCACGCGCGCCCGGTCGCGCAGCCGCAGCACCAGGCCGAGAACGAAGTCGGTTTCGGCCGCGAACTGTTCGGCGTGTTCCGCGCGGCGGCCGCACCGGCCGAGCAGGGCGCATCGGTTTTCGGGACGCTGGTCGGCGAAACGGCCGCCAGCGTCGCCGCATGAATTTCAAGGAGCCAATTCAATGAAGACGATTGCTGAAATCGTGAAGCTGGGCCCGGTTATTCCGGTGCTCGCATTCGACTCGGTCGAGCAGGGCGAAAACGTGTCGCGCGCATTGCACGCGGGCGGCGTGAAGGTGCTCGAGATCACGCTGCGCACGCCGGCGGGCCTCGAGGCGATCCAGCGCGCGAGCCAGCTCGCGGACGACATCGTCGTCGGCGTCGGCACGATCACGAAGCCCGAGCACTGCGCGCAGGCCAAGCGCGCGGGCGCGACGTTCGGCGTGTCGCCTGGCCTGACGAAGGAACTGCATCTCGCGTCGCTCGACGCGGGCTTGCCGCTGTTGCCGGGCGTGATGACGCCGAGCGACATCATCCAGGCGCTCGAATTCGGCTACGACATCGTGAAATTCTTCCCCGCGCAGCAGGCGGGCGGCGTGCCGATGCTGCAGGCGTTCCACGGCCCGTTCCCGGCGCTGAAGTTCTGCCCGACCGGCGGCATCACGGTCGATACGGCGCCGAACTTCCTGAAGCTGCCGAACGTCGTGTGCGTCGGCGGCTCCTGGCTCACGCCGAAGGCCGCGCTCGCCGCGCAGGATTGGGCCGAAGTCACGCGCCTCGCGCAAGCGGCGAGCCAGTTGCCGCGCTAATGCTTGTATGAAATGAAGAATCGACCCTCGGAAGCAAGCGTTAATGCTTGTTTTTCCGAGGGTTTTTGCTGATGGAACCGGTTCTATCCGCAGATCGCAAAGATAAGTAAAATTCAGCGTCCTGACGGGGGGGTACCCCCGTGTTTCGGAGACCTGCATAGCCGGGCATACTCGCAACGACTCGCCCGGTTCGAACAATTCTAGGAGGAGTGCCACATGGGGGCCGTCCAAGGCAGCATGCTGCTCGTATTCACGCTGATCGCGATTGCCGCGCTGATCCTGATGATCGCGCGCTACAAGATCTACCCGTTCCTGGTGCTGATCATCGTTTCGCTCGGCCTTGGCCTCGTCGTCGGCATGCCGATGGACAAGATCGTCAAGTCGTTCGAAACGGGTACCGGCGGCACGCTCGGCCACATCGCGATCGTCGTCGGCCTCGGCACGATGCTCGGCAAGATGATGGCCGAATCGGGCGGCGCCGAGCGGATCGCGACCACGCTGATCGACTGGTTCGGTGAAAAGAACATCCACTGGGCGATGATGTTCGTCGCGATCATCGTCGGCCTGCCGGTGTTCTTCGAAGTCGGCTTCGTGCTGCTGATCCCGATCGCGTTCAACGTCGCGAAGCGCACCGGCAAGTCGCTGCTCGTTGTCGGCTTGCCGATGGTGGCCGGCCTGTCGGTCGTGCACGGGCTGATCCCGCCGCACCCGGCCGCGCTGCTGGCCGTCCAGCAATACGGCGCCGATATCGGCAAGACGATCGCATTCGGCCTCGTCGTCGGCGTGCCGACCGCGATCATCGCGGGCCCGCTGTTCGCGCTGATGATCTCGAAATTCGTGAAGCTGCCGGAAAACAACCCGCTCGCATCGCAATTCGTCGATTCGAACGCGGATGGCCGCAAGCGCGAACTGCCGAGTTTCGGCATCACGCTGTTCACGATCCTGCTGCCCGTCGTGCTGATGCTCGTCGGCAGCTGGGCCGACCTGGTGTTCACGCCGAAGTCGCTGCCGAACAACCTGCTGCGTTTTGCCGGCAACTCCGACGTCGCGCTGCTGATCGCCGTGCTCGTGAGCTTCTGGACCTTCGGCGCGAAGCAGGGCTTCAACCGCGACCAGATCCAGAAGTTCTGCGGCGAGTGCCTGGCGCCGATCGCCGGCATCACGCTGATCGTCGGCGCGGGCGGCGGCTTCGGCGGCGTCCTGCGCGACAGCGGGATCTCGCAGCAGATCGTCGAAACCGCGAAGCACGCGCACCTGTCGCCGCTGCTGCTCGGCTGGTTCGTCGCGGCGCTGATGCGTCTCGCGACGGGTTCGGCGACGGTCGCGATGACCACCGCCTGCGGCATCGTCGCGCCGATCGCGGCGGCGTCGGGCGCGGCGGTCCGGCCGGAGCTGCTCGTGCTCGCGACGGGCTCGGGCTCGCTGATCTTCTCGCACGTGAACGACGGCGGCTTCTGGCTGATCAAGGAATATTTCGGGATGACGGTCGGCCAGACGTTCAAGACCTGGTCGCTGCTTGAAACCATCATCTCGGTGCTCGGTCTGAGCTTTACGCTGCTGCTGAGCGTGGTTCTGTAACAAGGGGTAGTCAATGATTCTGATCGCAATGGGCGTGTCGGGCGCGGGCAAGTCGCGAATCGGCGAAATGCTGGCGGAACGCCTGTCGTGCAGCTATACCGATGGCGACGCGTTTCACAGCGCGGCGAACAAGGAAAAGATGCACCACGGCATTCCGCTGACCGATGAAGACCGCTGGCCGTGGCTGCGCACGATCCGTGCGGCCATCGAGGAAAAGCAGCGCGCGGGCGAAACGGCCGTGTTCACGTGCTCGTCGCTGAAGCGCTCGTACCGCGACGTGCTGCGCGGCACCGACACCGACGTGCGGTTCGTGTATCTGAAGGGTTCGTTCGAAGTGCTGCAGGAGCGCCTGAAGAGCCGCACCGGCCATTTCTTCGATCCGTCGCTGCTGAAGAGCCAGCTCGACACGCTCGAGGAGCCGGGGCCGGACGAAGCGATCGAAGTCAGCATCGAGCTGACCCCCGAGCAGATCGTCGATCAGGTCATGCTGAAGATCGGCCTCGCGCATCAGCACTGAGCGCGGTTCGCGGTCATCGTCATCGAAAAGGCGCCTTCGGGCGCTTTTTTCGTTGGCGGCGCGGACGCCGGTCAGGCCATGTGTGTGCGTTGCGCGATGCCGTCGAGCAGCACGTCGAGCATCGTGTCGTGCACGACCGCCGGATCGAGCTGCGCATAGAGCGGCGCGGCCGACTTGACGAGCGGATGCGCGACGTCGGACAGCGCGTGCATTTCCGCGAGCTCGACCTCGTTCGCGGGACGCGTGAGGCCGCCCGCTTCGGCGGCGGCCAGGCCGATCACGCTCGCGTACCAGCCGACGCATACCGACGGCAGCGCCGCGCGCGGGATGCCGGCGTCGGTCAGCGCGCGATGCACGGCCTCGATGTGCGCGAGGTCGGCCGGCCCCGTGCTCATGTGCCGCTGCAGTAGCGCGAACGCGGCCGGGTAGCGCAGCGCGAGCGCGCGGTACTGGCGCGCGAGGTCGCGCAGCCGTTCGCGCCACGGCAGTGACGGATCGACCGGCACGAGCGAGCGCGACAGCGCATTCGCGATCGCGCGGCTCAGGCCGTCCTTCGACTTGAAGTGATACAGCACGCTCATCGGGTCGCAGCCGACCGATTGCGCGAGCTTGCGCACGCTGAACGCGGCTTCGCCGACGTCTTCGAGCAGCGCGAGCGCGGCCGCGACGAGCGCGTCCTTGTCGAGGCCGCGCGGCCCCGGGGCGGGTTTGTCTTTCATCGGGGCGGGCAGGCCGGCCGGCGTGGTACCGGCTGTAAACTTGACGAAAGCTTATTCTACACTGTAGAATTATTTCTGCGGTGTAGAAATTGGGTGTCCCGGCACCTTTCAATACGTGCTTTCGCACAGTCCGGGATCCAGGCGGCACGAGCGTGCCGCCGTCAACACGGGCCATCGCGCCCCCTTTCTCGTTGACCCCCATGTGGAACCGGCTGCCCCCACCCGCGAAGCCAACAGGCTCTTCGACAGGCGGCCCAAGACCATGCAAGTGCAATCATGACGTCCAACAACAAGCCCTTGATCCAGGGCGAAGCGCGTTTCGAGCAAACGCAACTGAATATCGAAAAAGACAACTGGAACTGGTGCGATCCGGCCCGCTACGACGGCGAACGCCCGGCCAACTGGTACGAGGCGTCGTTGTCGCGCCATGAAAACAGCGCGCCGCTCGCGCACGACGCCGTCTGCGACGTGCTCGTGATCGGCGCGGGCCTGCTCGGCGCATCGGCCGCCCTGCATCTCGCGGAAGCGGGCGTCGACACGATCCTCGTCGACAAGCATCACGTCGGCTCGGCCGCGTCGGGCCGCAACGGCGGGCAACTGACGCCCGGCCTCGCGCGCTGGGAAGCCGCCGACATGATCGAGAACCTGTCGCACGACGACGCGAAGCGGCTGTGGCGCTTCGCGTCGGCCGAATCGATGGAGCTGATCGACGGGATCGGCGCGCGTTACGCGCTCGATCTCGACCGCAAGCGCGGCCACGTGACGGCGGCGGTCCACCCCGGCCACATGAGCGCGCTGCTCGACGGCGCGGATGCGCGCCGCCATCTCGGCGATGCGGGCGTGACGCTCGTCGGCCGCCATCAGCTGCACGACGAATACGTGCGCTCGGGGCTGTATCACGGCGCGGCGATCGACGCGATCGGCGGGCAGATTCACCCGCTCGCGCTGGTGCGCGGCCTCGTGCACGGCTTCCGGCTGAACGGCGGCGCGCTGTTCGAAGGCACCGAAGTGCTCGAGCTCGACGAGACGCCCGCCGGCGTCGTCGCGACGACGCCGGGCGGCACCATCACCGCACGCAAGGGGGTGGTGCTCGCGCTGCACAACACGACGTTCCGTTTGCTCGACGACGGCGCGGCGACCACGGTGCCGTTCTTCACGTACGTGAGCGTGACGGCGCCGCTCGACGTCGACGTCGCGACGCTGATGCCGGCCGGCATGCCGGTGTACGACACGCAGTTCCAGATCGACTACTACCGGCCGGTGCGCGGCAACCGCCTGCTGTTCGGCGGGCAGGGCACCGGCAGCTGCCGGGCGCAGCCCGACGTCAACGCGTATCTGCTGACGCGGCTGAACGCGGTGTTTCCACAGCACGACGGCCGCTTCGCGCTCGACTACTGCTGGAGCGGCGTCAGCGACTTCACGCTGAACGGCGCGACCGACAGCCGCAAGACCGACGGCCGCGTGCCGATGTACATGGTGCAGGGCTGGAGCGGGCACGGCGTTGCCCAGACGGTGCGGATCGGCAAGGCGATCTGCGACGATTTCGTCGGCCGCAACGACGACTTCTCGATGCTCACGGGCATCGACCATCGCGCGATTCCGCTCGGCCGGCAGCTGTCGCCGATCGCGATTCCCGCCGCGAAGGCCGCGATGAGCGTGATGAGCGCGCTCAACCCGGGGCGGATGATCTCGTTCTGACCGGCCCAAAAGCAAAAAGCCCGATGCGAAGGCAATTCGCATCGGGCTTTTTTGCGTCAGGTGACGGCGGCGCTTACGCGATCCGCTTCGCGAGTTCGACGGCCTTGCCGATGTACGACGCCGGCGTCATCGCGAGCAGGCGATCCTTCGCATCCTGCGGGATCGCGAGCGTGCCGACGAATTCCTGCAGCGCTTCGCGCGTGATGCCCTTGCCGCGCGTCAGTTCCTTCAGCTGCTCGTACGGGTTCTCGATGCCGTAGCGGCGCATCACCGTCTGCACCGGCTCCGCGAGCACTTCCCAGCAGTTGTCGAGATCTTCGTTCAGGCGCTGCGGGTTCACTTCGAGCTTGTCGAGGCCGCGGATCAGCGAGTCGTACGCGAGCAGCGAGTAGCCGAGCGCGACGCCCATGTTGCGCAGCACCGTCGAGTCGGTCAGGTCGCGCTGCCAGCGCGACACCGGCAGCTTGTCGGCGAGGTGGCGCAGCGTCGCGTTTGCGAGGCCGAGGTTGCCTTCCGAATTCTCGAAGTCGATCGGGTTGACCTTGTGCGGCATCGTCGACGAGCCGATTTCGCCCGCCTTCGTCTTCTGCTTGAAGTAGCCGACCGAGATGTAGCCCCACACGTCGCGGTCGAGGTCGAGCAGGATCGTGTTCGCGCGCGCCACGGCGTCGAACAGTTCGGCCATGTAGTCGTGCGGCTCGATCTGGATCGTGTACGGGTTGAACGTGAGCTTCAGGCGGTTTTCGATCACGTCGCGCGAGAACGCTTCCCAGTCGAATTCCGGATACGCGGACAGGTGCGCGTTGAAGTTGCCGACCGCGCCGTTCATCTTGCCGAGGATCTCGACCTTCTCGATGCGCGCGATCGCGCGGGCGAGGCGCGCGGCGACGTTCGCGAGTTCCTTGCCGAGCGTCGTCGGGCTGGCCGGCTGGCCGTGCGTGCGCGACAGCATCGGCTGTTCGGCGTGCGCGTGCGCGAGCGCGACGAGGCGCTGGTAGACCGTGCGCAGCGCCGGCAGGATCACGTGTTCGCGCGCGCCGGCGAGCATCATCCCGTGCGACGTGTTGTTGATGTCCTCGGACGTGCACGCGAAGTGGATGAATTCGCTCGCCTTCTCGAGTTCGGCCTGGCCCTTCACCGATTCCTTCAGCCAGTATTCGACGGCCTTCACGTCGTGGTTCGTCACGCGCTCGATTTCCTTGATGCGCGCGGCGTCGTGCGCGGTGAAGCGCTCGGCGAGCTGCAGCAGGAACTGCTCGGAGGCTTCCGAGAAGCGCGGGACTTCCGCGAAGCCGGCGCGCGAGAGTGCGATCAGCCAGTGCACCTCGACGGTGACGCGGTGGCGCATGAAGGCGGCTTCGGAGAGCCAGTCGCGCAGCGCTTCGGTCTTGCTGGCGTAGCGGCCGTCGATGGGCGAGAGCGCGGTGAGGGCGAAAAGCGTATCGGGACGAGTGTCGGACATGATCGGGCAGGGCCTTTGGGGGCCGGGGCGAACGAGGGGAGGAGAATCCGGCATTTTACCATCGGCGCGCGTCGATTCCGGCCGAACCGGTCCGGCCGCGCTTGCCGCGGGCGCACGACGCCCGGGCGGCGCGCGAACGGCGTGCCGGCGCCCGCCCGCGCAGGCTCGCCGGCCCGCGCGCCGAGCCGCCGGCCGGGCCCGCCCGCCGGTAGAATGCAGGCTTCTTCCCGACCGCCGCCCGCCGCGCCCGCCTGCATGGAACTGAAATGGCTCGAAGACTTCGTCTCGCTCGCGGAAACGCGCAGCTTTAGCCGGTCGGCCGAGCTGCGGCACGTGTCGCAGCCGGCGTTTTCGCGGCGCATCCAGGCGCTCGAGGCATGGCTCGCGACCGAGCTGATCGATCGTTCGGTCTATCCGACGCGGCTCACGCAGGCCGGCCAGATCTTCTACGAGCAGGCGCTGACGATGCTGTCGCAGGCGCACGAGGCGCGCACACTGTTGCGCGGCCACGTCGGCACGCCGGTGCCGACGATCGAATTCGCGGTGCCCCACACGCTGTCGCTCACGTATTTTCCGCGCTGGCTCGAGCGGATCGAGGCGAAGATGGGCCAGGTCCACACGCGGCTGCGTGCGCTGAACGTGCACGACGCGGTGCTGTCGCTCGTCGAGGGCGGCTGCGATCTCGTGATGGGCTACCACCACCCGAGCCACCCGGTCGCGCTCGACCCGGCCCGCTACGACATGCTTGTCCTCGGCAGCGAGCCGATCAGCCCGTTCTCGGCACCCGGCCGCGCGGGCCGGCCGCGCCATACGCTGCCGGGCACGGCCGATGCGCGCGTGCCGTACCTGTCGTATACGCCGAACGCGTATCTCGGCCGGATGACCGAAGTCATCGTCGCGAACGCGCCGACGCGGCTGTTCCTCGACCGCGTGTACGAAACCGACATGGCCGAAGGGCTGAAGGCGATGGCGCTCGCGGGCCACGGCGTCGCGTTCCTGCCGCACAGCGCGGTCGAGGACGCGGTCGCGGGCGGCCGGCTGATCCGTCTCGACCGGTCGGTGCGCGGCGGCGCGCATCCGTTCACGCTGACGATGGAGATCCGGCTGTACTGCGACAAGCTCGCGCTGCAGGGCGACGATCCGCGGCAGAAGCTTGTGCGTGCGTTGTGGGACGTCGTGCGCGACGAACTGCGCGAGACCGCCGGCGATACTCCCGGTTAACCGTCGGCGGTTAACCCGGCCGATCGGCCCGCCCGGCTGACGGCGGGCCTCCCGGCGCCGGTCGGCCCGCCGTCCGGCCCGCGCCGGTCCAAGCCGGTTTTCCACGAACGCGATGCCTGCCCGATCGCGGGCGTTCTTGCGCAAATCGACCGCGGATTTGCGGAAAATCGCGATCATGCAAGAAACGCATAATCGAATAATCAAACGGCATTGGATAAAAAAAACGGGTTTTTCGACAATGTGCGCAATCCGTTGAACGTTGGAGCTTCCATGTCTTCGCAACAGCAGTCCATCCCGTCCTACCTGCACGCCGACGATCTCGGCCCGTGGGGCAACTACCTTCAGCAGGTCGATCGCGTCGCGCCGTACCTCGGTTCGCTGTCGCGCTGGCTCGAAACGCTGAAGCGTCCGAAGCGCATCCTGATCGTCGACTGCCCCATCGAGCTCGACAACGGCACCGTCGCGCACTTCGAAGGCTATCGCGTGCAGCACAACGTGTCGCGCGGCCCGGGCAAGGGCGGCGTGCGCTACCACCAGGACGTGACGCTGTCGGAAGTGATGGCGCTGTCGGCATGGATGTCGGTGAAGAACGCGGCCGTGAACGTGCCGTACGGCGGTGCGAAGGGCGGCATCCGCGTCGACCCGCGCAAGCTGTCGCGTGGTGAGCTCGAGCGCGTGACGCGCCGCTACACCAGCGAAATCGGCATCATCATCGGGCCGAACACCGACATTCCGGCGCCGGACGTCAACACCAACGAACAGGTGATGGCGTGGATGATGGACACGTACTCGATGAACCAGGGCCAGACGTCGACCGGCGTCGTGACCGGCAAGCCGATCGCGCTCGGCGGTTCGCTCGGCCGCAAGGAAGCGACGGGCCGTGGCGTGTTCGTCGTCGGCTCGGAAGCGGCGAAGAAGAAGGGCCTCGAAATCGAAGGCGCGCGCATCGCGGTGCAGGGCTTCGGCAACGTCGGCGGCATCGCGGCGAAGCTGTTCCAGGAAGCGGGCGCGAAGGTGATCGCGGTGCAGGATCACACGGGCACGATCTATCAGCCGGCCGGCCTCGATTCGAACAAGCTGCTCGACCACGTCGCCCGCACGGGCGGCGTCGCGGGCTTCGAAGGCGCGGAACCGATGCCGAACGACGAGTTCTGGACGGTCGAGACCGACATCCTGATCCCGGCGGCGCTGGAAAACCAGATCACCGAGAAGAACGCGGCGAAGATCCGCACGAAGATCATCGTCGAAGGCGCGAACGGCCCGACGACGACCGCGGCGGACGACATCCTGAGCGCGAACGGCGTGCTCGTGATTCCCGACGTGATCGCGAACGCAGGTGGCGTGACCGTGTCGTACTTCGAGTGGGTGCAGGATTTCTCGAGCTTCTTCTGGACGGAAGACGAAATCAACCATCGTCTCGAGCGCGTGATGCGCGAAGCGTTCGCCGGCGTGTGGGCGGTCGCGGAAGAGCACAAGGTGACGGTGCGTACGGCGGCGTTCATCGTCGCGTGCAAGCGCATCCTGATGGCGCGCGAAATGCGCGGCCTCTACCCCTGATGGGGCGTCCCCGATGGGGCGTCCCTAACCGGGCGTCCCTGATCGTCGACGATGACCGATTCATGACGCAATCCACCCGATTGCGGATGTGAACCCTCGCGGGCGGTGCCGAATCCGGCACCGCCCGCGCGCGCATCTGGAGCGTCCGGAGCCGGGAGGACGGCTTCGCACAGGGCGATTCGTAGTGCGGTAAACAACCAGTACTTTCAAAAATATTACTTTGATACACTGGCGCGGGTTTTAGCCAAGGAGATGACCAAAAATGAAATACCACAAGGCAGTCCTGATGGTGGCGGCGCTTTGCGCGTTCGCAAGCGGCGCGTACGCTCAGGAGACGGGCACGCTGAAGAAGATCAAGGACACGGGCGTGATCGCGCTGGGCCACCGCGAATCGTCGATTCCGTTCTCCTATTACGACCAGAACCAGCAGGTGGTCGGCTATTCGCGCGAGTTCCAGCTGAAGATCGTCGACGCGGTGAAGAAGAAGCTGAACCTGCCGAACCTGCAGGTGAAGAACATCCCCGTCACGTCGCAGAACCGCATCCCGCTCGTGCAGAACGGCACGGTCGACATCGAGTGCGGCTCGACGACCAACAACCTCGAGCGTCAGCAGCAAGCCGCGTTCTCCGACACGATCTTCGTGATCGGCACGCGCCTGATGACGAAGAAGGATTCGGGCGTCAAGGATTTCGCCGACCTGAAGGGCAAGACGGTCGTGACGACCGCCGGCACGACGTCGGAGCGCCTGCTGCGCAAGATGAACAACGACAAGCAGCTCGGCATGAACATCATCAGCGCGAAGGATCACGGCGATTCGTTCAACACGCTGGAATCGGGCCGCGCGGTCGCGTTCATGATGGATGACGCGCTGCTCGCGGGCGAGCGCGCGAAGGCGAAGCAGCCGGGCGAATGGGTGATCGTCGGCACGCCGCAATCGGAAGAAGCTTACGGCTGCATGATGCGCAAGGGCGACGCCGACTTCAAGAAGGTCGTCGACGACGCGATCTCGCAAGTCGAGAAGTCGGGCGAAGCCGCGAAGATCTACGCGAAGTGGTTCGAGAACCCGATCCCGCCGAAGGGGCTGAACCTGAACTTCCCGCTGTCCGAGTCGATGAAGAAGCTGTACGCGAACCCGAACGACAAGGCGCTCGACTGACCACACGGCCGTTGATGCAGAAATGACGCTACTGAAACGGAAGAGGCCACGCTTCTTCCGTTTCTTTTTGCTGGAGTCTTGCCCATGTCTTACCACTGGAACTGGGGCATCTTTCTGAGCCCCGTGTCGACCGGCGAGCCGACGACTTATTTCGGATGGCTGATGTCCGGCTTCTGGGTGACGATCGAAGTGTCGCTCGTCGCCTGGGTCATCGCGCTGATCGTCGGGTCGCTGTTCGGCGTGCTGCGCACCGTGCCGAACAAGTGGCTCGCCGCGATCGGCACCGTGTACGTGTCGATCTTCCGGAACATCCCGCTGATCGTGCAGTTCTTCGTCTGGTATCTCGTGATACCCGAGTTGCTGCCCGCATCGATCGGCACCTGGATCAAGCAGTTGCCGCCCGGCACGCAGTTCTTTACCGCGTCGATCGTCTGTCTCGGCCTGTTTACCGGCGCGCGCGTGTGCGAACAGGTGCGCTCGGGCATCAACGCGCTGCCGAAGGGCCAGCGCGCGGCCGGCCTCGCGATGGGCTTCACGCAATGGCAGACGTATCGCTACGTGCTGCTGCCCGTCGCGTACCGGATCATCGTGCCGCCGCTCACGTCGGAATTCCTGAACATCTTCAAGAACTCCGCCGTCGCGTCGACGATCGGCCTGCTCGACCTGTCCGCGCAGGCGCGCCAGCTCGTCGACTACACCGCGCAGACCTACGAGTCGTTCATCGCCGTGACGCTCGCGTACGTGGTCATCAACCTCGTCGTGATGGCGTTCATGCGCTGGATCGAAGGCCGTACGCGGCTGCCCGGCTACATCGGAGGCAAGTGATGCATCAGTTCGACTGGAGTAGTATTCCCGGCGCGCTGCCGACGCTGTGGTCGGGCGCGATCGTCACGTTCAAGATCACGCTGATCGCGATCGTGGTCGGGATCGTCTGGGGCACGCTGCTGGCGCTGCTGCGGCTGTCCGGCGTGAAGCCGCTCGCGTGGTTCGCGAAAGCGTACGTGACGGTGTTCCGCTCGATCCCGCTCGTGATGGTGCTGCTGTGGTTCTTCCTGATCGTGCCGCAGGTGCTGCAGGGCGTGCTCGGGCTGTCGCCGACGATCGACATCCGCCTTGCATCGGCGATGGTCGCGTTCTCGTTGTTCGAAGCCGCGTATTATTCCGAGATCATCCGCGCCGGCATCCAGGCGGTGCCGCGCGGGCAGGTGAATGCCGCGTTCGCGCTCGGCATGAACTACGCGCAGGCGATGCGCCTCGTGATCCTGCCGCAGGCGTTCCGCGCGATGGTGCCGCTGCTGCTCACGCAGGCGATCGTCCTGTTCCAGGATACGTCGCTCGTGTACGTGATCAGTCTCGCGGACTTCTTCCGCACGGCCGCCAACATCGGCGATCGCGACGGCACGACCGTCGAGATGGTCCTGTTCGCCGGCGCATGCTATTTCGTGATTTGCTCGTTGGCGTCTGCTCTCGTCAAGGGTCTCCAGAAAAAGGTCACAAGATGATTTCCATCAAGAACGTTTCGAAGTGGTACGGCCAGTTTCAGGTCCTCGCCGAATGCACGACCGAGGTCAAGAAAGGCGAAGTGGTCGTCGTGTGCGGCCCGTCGGGCTCCGGCAAGTCGACGCTGATCAAGACCGTAAACGGCCTGGAGCCGTTCCAGCAGGGCGAGATCCTCGTGAACGGCCAGTCGGTCGGCGACAAGAAGACGAACCTGTCGAAGCTGCGCTCGAAGGTCGGGATGGTGTTCCAGCATTTCGAGCTGTTTCCGCACCTGTCGATCACCGAGAACCTGACGCTCGCGCAGATCAAGGTGCTCGGCCGCGGCAAGGACGAAGCGGCGGAGAAGGGCATGAAGCTGCTCGATCGCGTCGGCCTGAAGGCGCATGCGCACAAGTTCCCGGGCCAGTTGTCGGGCGGTCAGCAGCAGCGTGTCGCGATCGCGCGCGCGCTGTCGATGGACCCGATCGCGATGCTGTTCGACGAGCCGACGTCCGCGCTCGATCCCGAGATGATCAACGAAGTGCTCGACGTGATGGTCGAACTCGCGCAGGAAGGGATGACGATGATGGTCGTCACGCACGAGATGGGCTTCGCGAAGAAGGTCGCGCACCGCGTGATCTTCATGGACAAGGGCGCGATCGTCGAGGACGACCGCAAGGACGATTTCTTCTCGAATCCGAAATCGGAACGCGCGAAGGACTTCCTCGCGAAGATCCTGCACTGAGCGTTCGCGCATCTGGCGCACGCCCATGCGAAAACCGCCCGGCATGCAGCCGGGCGGTTTTTTTTCGTCCGCCGCCGGGCGTTACCAGCTGTACCGGTAGCCGACCTGCCCGACGATCCCGCGCCGGTAATCGCCGCCGATGTTGCGCGCGATCTTCGCATTCGCGTACAGCTCGCCCGACTTGCCGAAGCCGGCGGTCACGCCGACGCCGAGCTCGTACCAGGTGCGCCCGAGATGCGTCGCGAACAGCGTGCCGCCGACGACGGTCTGCCCCGGCGACAGGAAGTCGTGCAGCACGTCGGCGGTGAAGTACGGCGTCGCGGCGCCGCCGCCCGCGCTCGACTGGAGGTTCGGCCGGAAGATGCGCACGCCGACGCGGCCGCGCAGCGCGTTGGTCGTCGTGCCCGATACGGCCGACACGTTGTCGTTGAACCCGTTCAGCTTCAGATACTGATACATCAGTTGCGCCTGCGGCTCGACCGCGACCGGCAACGCGCCGATCGCGAACGGCTTGCCGACTTCCTGCGACAGTGCGACGCCGAAGCCGTTCTGCGACGCCTCGTTGCCGTAGCTGTCGCGATAGCGGTTGCCGTAGTGCGTGACCTGCCCGACGCTGTCGAAGTAGGTGCCGTCGGACAGGTAGCGCGTCCAGTAGCCGCCGACGCTCTGCGCGTGCATCTCGACCGAGCCCGTCGACGTCGACAGGTTGGGCGAGCCCGCACGCGCCATGTCGCTGAAGCTCGCGTTCGACACGCCGACGCTGGCCGTCACGCCCGCATGCGTGCTGCCGGCGCCGTTGGGCGTCTGGTCGACAGTCCAGTCCTTGCCGAACTGCGCGAAGAACGTACGTTCGTCGGCCGAGAAACGGCCCGCGTTCGCATCGAGGCTCTGGCCGCCGATGCGCCCCCACACGCCGTCGCGATTGCCGGGCTGCTGCTTCTCGACGTTGTAGATGTCGCCGACGCGCTCGTGCAGCTTGCCGAGCGTCGAGAAGCCGTAGTCGGCGTTCAAGAGCGGCGTCATCGCGTAGCCGGAGACGCCCGGACGATACGCGAGCGTGCCGCCGTTGCCGTCGATGCCGCCGTCGCCGCCGCCGGACGGGCGGATCGGGCCGCCGGGGTCGGTCTGGTCGAGCTGCGAACGCAGGTACCAGCCGTTCGCATCGCCTTGCCCGCCGCGATAGAGCCGGTACTCGTACGCGCCCGCTTGCACCGGGCCCGCGAGATGGAACGCCGACGCGGCGGTCGTGCCGCCGTTGGCCGTGACGACCACCGGAATCCCGTCGCCGGTCGTCTGCGCGCCGGTGCCGGCCGTGTTGGCGATCTTCAGGCCGGTCGTGCCGCTTGCCGCGCCGCCGTTCACGATCAGCCGGTCGGTCGGCGACGCGTCGGCGCCGAGATACGTGTTCAGCGCGATCGTGCCGCCGTTGCCGACGTAGCCGCCGGTCGTCAGCGTCTTGTAGCTGCCGGTCAACGTCGGCGAGCCGGTCGGCGCGGCGAACGCGACGAGGCCCGCGTTGTTCAGGCTGCTCAGTACCGAGCTGCCCGTCATGCGCCACGTGCTCGTGCCGTCGACCGTCAGCGCGACCGGGTCGATCTTCCCGGTCAGCGTCGTGCCGTTCGCGAGGAACACGTTGCCCGTGCTCGACGCGTCGGAAACGATGTCGCCCGCGAGGTTCACCGCCGATGCATTGAACGTCACGTTGCTGCCGTTCGCGAGGTTCAGCAGCGTGCCGTTGCCCGCGGTGACGACCGTACCGTTGTGCACCGCGATGTCGGCCGTGCCGCCGCGCGCGGCGAAGGCCGGCCCGGCGGCGGACGTCACGCTGCCGCCGTCGACGAGCACCGAGCTGGTCGCGCCGTTCGAGAGCGTGTCGGACGTCAGCACGCCGGCCGTCGCGCCCGTGAGCGCCGTGCCGGTCAACGCGAGCACGCCGCCGCTGTTCGCGGTTGCGCCGTTGCCGGCCGCGCTCGCGAGCGACGAACCCGTATCGGCGATGCGGCCGCCGTTTTGCGCGACGATGCCGTCGGCCGCGGCACCCGAGGCGGAAATTTTCGCGCCCGACAGCAGGGCCGTCGCGCCGCCGTCCATGACGATCGCATGGGCGTTCGTGCCGGTCGTCGCGACGGTCGTTCCGTTGGCCGCGAGCGCGGAATCGGCCCCCGACACGAACAGGCCGCGCGCGTCGGCGCCGCTCGTGCGCACGACCGTGGCCGCGTCGGCCGCGATGCGCGCGCCGGCGCCGGTCGACGTGACGCCGGCGGCGCCGTTGCCGGTCGTGGCGATCTGCGTGCCGGACAGCGCGATCGTTGCATTCGCACCGAGGTTGCGGATCCCGCTGCCGGAGCCGCCGACCGCGATCGACGTCGCGCCGGCCGCGATACCGCCGCCGGTGACGGTCGAGTCGATCAGCACACCGTCGGCGCTGCCGTTCGCGATGACGGTGCCGGCGCCCGACAGCGCGACCGATGCGCCGGCGCCCGTCAGGCGTACGCCCGCGACGCCGTCGTCGGCTTCGATCGAACCCGCATTGGCGAGCGTGGCCGACGCGCCCTGCACGAGCGCGCCCGTGCCGTTGGCGACGCGGATCGTCGACGCGTTGTTTACCGTGCCCAGCGTGCCGGCCACGACGCCCGTCGAGCCCGCGCCGGTCAGCAGCACCGTGCTGCGGTTCTCGAGCGTGCCGAGGTTCTGCGCGACGAAGCCGGTCACGCCGGCGGTCGACGACGTGACGGCGGCATGGTTGGTCAGCGTCGTCGCGACCGGCGCGCCGGCGTTCGCGCCGGCGAGGTCGTGCGCCTGGCCGTCGACGATGCCCGCGGTCGCGCCGGCCGCGTTCAGGTCGATCGTCGCACCCGCGTCGATCGTGCCCTTCGCGCCGCCTTCCACGGCGATCGCGACGCCGTTCGTGCCATTGACGTGGTAGACCGCGTTGCCGGTCGACAGCGTGGTGCCGGCGTCGGTCGCGAGTACACCGCGTGAGCGCTGGCCGTTGACGTCGGTCGTCAGCGTGCCGGCCGCCGACGCGCCCGTGTAGGCCGCGCCGCCCGCGACGCGGAACAGCGTCGAGTCGTCGGTGTCGACGCTCAGGTGCTGCGCGGCGACGTTGATTTTCGAACCCGCGCCGTATGCGTAGAAGCCGATCTGGTTCGTGCCGGACCTGAAGGCCGGCACCGCGTTCGCGCCGACGTCGATCGTCGCGCCCGAGCGTGCATGCACGCCGATCGCGCCGGTGCCGGTCAGGTTCAGCGCACCGTCGAGCGCGGCCTTCGCGAGCGGCCCTTCGGCCCAGACGCCGTAGTTGCGCGTGTCCGACGCGGGGTCGAGGCCGCCGGCCACGTCGATCGTGCCGGTCGACGTGGCAGTCGTCGCGTTCGTGCCGGTGCCGACGACCATGATGCCGATGCCGTTCACGCCATTCAGCGTGATCGTGCCCGTGTTGGTCACGGTCGCGGCGGTGTCGGCCGCGAGCATGCCGACGTTGGCGAGCGGCGTGCCGGGCGCGGCGCCGTTGACGACGATCGCGCCCGCGTTGGTCAGCGTGCCGGAAGCGGAGCCGATGCTCGCCAGCGCGGCGCCATTCTGCGTCTGCGAGCCGATCACGACCGTGCCGAGGTTGCTGGCGGTGCCCGACGCGCCGAGCAGGATGCCGTACGCATGCGCGGACAGCGCGACGTCGTTTGCCGCTTCGGGGGACGTGGCGTCGTACTGCGCGGCGCGGCCGAGATAGATCGTGCCGCCGGCTTCGTTCGTGAAGCTGCCGCCGGCCACGAGGCCGCCGATCACCTGGCTGTCGAGCGTCGTCGCGTTGACGCCGACGTTGATCGTGCCGGCGTTCGACGCGCGCGCGCCGTCCGTCGCGGCCACCGCGTAGTTCTGCAGGTCGGGCCGGTTGCCGTCGAGCGTCCATGCGCCGACGTTCATCACGCCGTGGTTCGCGAACGTGGTGCCCGAGCCGCTCGCGTACACGCCGTTGCCCTCGGTGTACGCGTGGAAGCCGAAATTGTCGGGTGGCGTGCTGCCGCTCGTGTCGACGTTGTTGCCGGACGCGTAGCCGGACGAGATCACGCCGTTGTTGACGCCGCTCGCGCCGCTCAGGAGGCGTACCAGCGTGAAGTCGCCCGACAAGCGCCCGTCGTTGACGAAGTGCGCGCCGTTTTCCGCGAGCACGGCCGAGCTCGATTCGATCGTGTTGGTGCCGCGGAAGTCGATCTGGCCGTCCTTGCCGATGTGCAGCGTCGCGTTCGCGCCCGCGCCGTGCATCACTGACAGGTGATCGATCGGCAGCGTGTTCTTGTCGCCGGCGGATACGTTGTTCGCGTACTGGAAGGTTTGCTGCGAGAACGTGACCGCCTGGCCGAACGCGGTGTCGTAGGCGGCCTGCGAGCCGAGCGCGCCGCTCTGGACCGAGCGCACGAGAAAGTCGTTGTAGGCGGCGAGCGAGGCGGCGTCGGTGACGGTCCAGCGACTGCCGTCGAACGCGGTGAAGGTGCCCGTGTAGGCCGGCACGTCGAGCTGGAGCTGGCCGACCGGGCCGCCGCTGGCGAGATAGTCGCCGGTGCCGAGCCAGATCTGGTTGCGGGAATTCCAGTTGACGACGCTTTTTGCCACTCCGGTGCCGTCCGCAAAGGTCAGGTCGGTCTGCTTCGGTGCGATCGAGATCGCGTTGCCGGTCGCGTCGGGCGCATTCGCGGAATGGCCGATCGACACGTTCAGCGTGCCGCCGGTGCCGTCGACGGTGCCGATCCGCGTGTTCACGTACTGGCCGCCGTTCACGTCGTGATACACGGGCACGTTGGCCGCGCCGGCCGTCGATGCGGCGAATTCGGCCGAGTTGTAGGTGGCGACCGACGTGTGGGTGGCCGTGATCGAGTCGGGCGTGCTGACGCTTTGCGTCTTGCCGCCGAGCGAGATCAGCGGCTGGTTCGGGTTACCCGACACGATGGTCGCGCTGCCGAGCGGCGTCAGCGTATAGCCCGGGTCGCCGGGGGCGCCCGTCCATGCGCCTGTCACGCCGACCGTGTCGCCGCCCGACACGGTCGTGGCGCCGGCCAGGTTGTCGTTGACGGTCGGGCTGAAACTGCCGAGTGCGCAGGTGCTGCCGCTCGCGGCGGCCGCGCCGTCGCCGCAGGTCGATGCGTGCGCAACGCCGGTCGACAGCGCGGCCAGTGCGGCCCCGACCGCCGCGACGCGCAACGGCGAGCGGTGTGCCACGCGGTCCGCTGCCCCGTGCGCCGTGCGCTGACTCGAGCCCGATTCGCTGCCCGAGCGCTTGCCGCGCGCCCGAGCCGTTTCCGCCACCGCGACCCAGCAGCCCGCGGCGTCGCTCCATATCGATCGAAATGAGTGATTCACGACATACCCCTCTTTCTTCTTTTTGAAGTGGCATTCGCCGCGATCCGGCGAATTCGCATTCCGCGGTGGGGAAATGATCCGAAGGGGGCGTGCGGCGGCTATGGCTGCGTGTCGCGCCAATCGTGTTTCGTTACACCGAGGATGGGGCGAGTCTACTGATTCGGGTGGTCGTCGATTATCGAGAAAGGGGAAACTGTAATGATGCGAACCGTAATGCGTGGTATTTTTGATTTGTGTGGTTGATCGAACCGAAAGCCTTGGTGGTGGCGGTTTGGGGGGATTTCGTTAAAAGCCGGGAGGGCTGCGGGAGTTTGTGGGATAGCGCACGGTTCCAGCGGATGAGGCGCGATAAAATGCGGGCCCGGGATTTTTTGTTTTAATTGACGGTTATTTCGTTCGCTTCGTCTTTTACTTATTTTCACTTGAAAATTAATAAAATCAAGCGAATGTTGCGAGACGTCGAGCCATTGCGCAGGGCGGTGGTCGAAATGAAACCGTATCGGCCGGAGCGGGGCGATTTGCGCCGATGACTGATGTCGTCGGACGCATCGTACGACGCACGCGCGGCAAGCAGGAAGGGAGCAGGAAGCAGACGCGGCCGATGCCGCGCTTCAGAAATCGATCGCGTCGTCGGAATCGCCGTCGGCCGCGGTGGCGAGCGCTTCGCGCATCACCGTGCGCGGCGCGGACGCCGACGCGTCGAGCGACGGGTTGCGCAGCTTCTCGAGCACGCGCTCGGGCACCGGAATCTGCATCCGCGCGGCGACGTCGCCGCACTGGAACATGATCAACTCGCCCGGCTCGAATGCGGTCCAGACTTCGTTGTCGGTGAGCGGCTGCGTCGCGATCACCGCGACGCGATCCTCGGGCGTCGTGTATTTCGCGAAGTCGATCGACAGGTCTTCGTCGACGAGATGCGCGGTCGAGAACGGCCAGCGCCGCACGAGGTAGTGCAGCCGCGTCGAGCAGTGCGCGAAGAGCGCCTGGCCGTTCGACATCAGGAAATTGAACACGCCGTGATCGGTGATGCCGCGCGTCAGTTCGCCGACCCGCTCGAACAACTCGGGCAGCGGCGGCTGCGCGCCGGGAAAGGCCTCGCGCAGCCCCTGCATCAGCACGCAGAACGCCTGTTCGCTGTCGGTCGTGCCGACCGGATGGTAGACGCTGCCGTCCATGTCCGGCGCGTAGTCCTGCAGGTCGCCGTTATGCGCGAAGATCCAGTGCCGGCCCCACAGTTCGCGCATGAACGGATGGCTGTTCTCGAGCAGGATGTGCCCTTGCGTCGCCTTGCGGATGTGCGCGATCGTGTTCTTGGACTTGATCGGGTAGCGCTTCACCATTTCGGCGATCGGCGACGTGGCCGATGCCTGGTGATCGATGAAGAGGCGACACGCCTTGTCTTCGAAGAACGCGATGCCCCAGCCGTCGGCATGGTGATCGGTGAGCCCGCCCCGGGCCGCGAAACCTGTGAAGGAGAATGTGACGTCCGTCGGCGCGGCGCAGTTCATTCCAAGGAGTTGGCACATTTTACGTGGGGCGGCAGGCTGAAGCAGAGGTAACGAACCGGGCGAACCCCGGTACAATGCGCTTCTAGCATATCACCGAGCCCTGAGCGGTAAAAAGCGGATTCCGCTGGCCAAAGGCCCCGTGTTGCGGTTTGCCGTCAATCGGCCCGCGCACGCGCGTTCCGGCCCCGCCGATCGCAAGCCCGTTCTTCACGACGCCTCCTATGACTGCCTCGAACGCTTCCTCCCCGGCGACGCTTTCGCTCGCCCGTCCCGACGACTGGCACCTGCACCTGCGCGACGGCGACATGCTCGCCGCCGTGCTGCCGCACACCGCCCGCCAGTTCGGCCGCGCCATCGTGATGCCGAACCTGAAGCCGCCGGTCACGACCACCGCGCAGGCGCAGGCCTATCGCGCGCGCATCCTCGCCGCGCTGCCGGCCGGGATGACGTTCGAACCGCTGATGACGCTGTACCTGACCGACAACACGCCGCCCGACGAAATCCGCCGCGCGCGCGAAAGCGGTTTCGTGCACGGCGTGAAGCTGTACCCGGCAGGCGCTACGACGAATTCAGACCATGGCGTCACCGATCTCGCGAAATGCGCGAAGACGCTCGAGGCGATGCAGGAAACCGGCATGCCGCTGCTCGTGCACGGCGAGGTGACCGATGCGTCGATCGACCTGTTCGACCGTGAAAAGGTGTTCATCGACCGCGTGATGACGCCGCTGCGCCGCGATTTCCCGGGCCTGAAGGTCGTGTTCGAGCACATCACGACGAAGGACGCGGCCGACTACGTGCGCGATGCCGACGCGGCGCCCGGCCTGCTCGGCGCGACGATCACCGCGCATCACCTGCTGTACAACCGCAACGCGCTGTTCGTCGGCGGGATTCGCCCGCATTACTACTGTCTGCCGGTGCTGAAGCGCGAGACGCATCGCGTGGCGCTGGTCGAGGCCGCGACGTCGGGCAACCCGCGCTTCTTCCTCGGCACCGACAGCGCGCCGCATGCGCGCGGCGTGAAGGAAGCCGCGTGCGGCTGCGCGGGCTGCTACACGGCGCTGCACGCGCTCGAGCTGTACGCGGAAGCATTCGACACCGCCGGCGCGCTCGACAAGCTGGAAGGGTTCGCGAGCTTCTTCGGCGCTGATTTCTACGGGCTGCCGCGCAGCGCCGAGACGGTCACGCTGCGCCGCGAGGCGTGGGAACTGCCGCGCGAGATCTTCGCGGGCGATACGCCGGTCGTGCCGCTGCGCGGCGGCGAGACGATCGGCTGGAAACTCGCGTGAGCTGCGCGCCGCCGCGCGAACCCGGCCCCGCGGCCGGTCGTGCGGCGGCGGATTTCGCGCGGATCGACTGGTCCGCGCCGTGGCTCGCGCCTTACCGGGCGCCGGGCCGCGCATGGCAGGCGGCCGCCCGTGCGGGCGAGGCCGCGCTGCTCGATGCGTTGAACGGCGCGTCCGCCGGTGTGTCGCCAGGCGGCGATCGCGTCACCGGTCGCGGCAGGCCGCTGCGCTTCGTGCCGCAGGCCGAGCTGCCGTCCGGCATCGCGTACGAGACCCATATTGCGGACACCGGCCGCGTGCCGACCCGCCACAATCTTCACGACTTCTTCAATGCGCTCGTCTGGTTCGCCTACCCGTGCACCAAGGCCGCGCTGAACGCGCGCCAGGCCGCCGCGATCGACGCGGCGGGCGGCGTCGGCCCCGTGCGGGGCACGTTGCGCGATGCGCTCACGTTGTTCGACGAGAACGCGGCGCTGTTCGTCACCGCCGACCGTGCGCTCGCCGACGCGCTGCGCGGCTTCGACTGGCCGCGGCTGCTGGTGGCCGCGCGCGATGCGTGGGGCACGCGTTGCGAAGCGCGGCTGGTCGGCCATGCGCTGCTCGAACAGCTCGTCGCTCCCTACAAGTCCTGCACCGCGCACGCGTGGATCGTCGACGTGGGCGCCGACTATTTTTCGTGGTCCGACGCGCAACGGCGCGCGCATGTCGACGCGCGGATCGCCGCCGAACTGACGACGCGCCCGCTGACGAGTCGCGATTTCGCGCCGCTGCCGGTGCTCGGCGTGCCGGGCTGGTGCGCGGCGAACGCCGACGCCACGTTCTACGACGATCCGACCGTGTTTCGCCGCGGCCGCCGCTCGCGCGCTGCCGCCGGTGGCGCGCAGTGCTAGAATGCGCGTCGCAAAGCAGGCCAGGCAGTCGCGGCCTCGCCGCCTTCGGGCGCGCGGGGGCGAGGAAAGTCCGGACTCCACAGGGCAGGGTGATGGCTAACGGCCATCCGTGGCGACACGCGGAACAGGGCAACAGAAAGCAAACCGCCGATGGCCCGGCGCAAGCCGGGATCAGGTAAGGGTGAAACGGTGCGGTAAGAGCGCACCGCGGCGACGGCGACGTCCGCCGGCACGGTAACCTCCACCCGGAGCAATTCCAAGTAGGCAGGCGCGCATTTTCGGATGCAGGACGGGGCCCCCGTCTCGTCTGCGGGTAGGAAGCTTGAGCGCGTCAGCAATGGCGCGCCTAGAGGAATGGCTGCCACGCGTTGCGCGCTTCGGCGCGCAGCGTGCACAGAATCCGGCTTATCGGCCTGCTTTGCCGTTCGAATGCGAAAGGGCCGGCGCTCCCTGCGGAGCGCCGGCCCTTTTTTCGTGCGCGCTGTGCGATCAGGCGGCGACGATGTCGAACGAATGCGTGAGTTCGGCCGTCTTCGCGATCATGATCGACGCGGAGCAATACTTGTCGTGCGACAGGTTGATCGCGCGCTCGACCGTGGCCGGGTTCAGGTTGCGGCCGGTGACCGTGAAGTGGAAGTGCACCTTCGTGAACACTTTCGGATCTTCGCTCGCGCGCTCGGCCTTCAGCGTGACCGAGCAGCCGCTCACTTCCTGGCGGCTCTTCTTCAGGATCAGCACGACGTCATAAGCCGTGCAGCCGCCGGTGCCGAGCAGGACCATCTCCATCGGACGCGGCGCGAGGTTGTGGCCGCCGCCTTCGGGCGCGCCGTCCATCGTGACGAGATGCCCGCTGCCGGTCTCGGCGGAAAACGCCATGCCGTCCTGGCCCATCCAGCTTACTTTGCATTCCATGCTTGCGCTCCAGCGTTGCCTGATTCGAATTCGATCCGGCATTGTAGCCCGCGGCGCAACGGTCGGCTGATGCGCTGCACGACGAGCAACGCCGGCGCCGAGCAAGCGGGGCGGCGAGCGGCGCTTTCCCTACCGAATTTAGGGGTTTTGCTCTAGATGCTGGCGGTTCCAGGTCGTGTGTGATGCACTGATACGATTGATTTTAAATAAAAATCCATTCGTGTCAGCGGTTTGGTTGCGATCCCGTATCGTGGGAATTGATTTCGCAATGCAAATTTTCTTGTGGAGTCGGGCGGGCATTCGTATAATGAGCCACATTGGTTGTCGCGCTGCGGCAACCTCCGAATGTCTCCTCCACCCTCCTCCTGAGGTGGATTAAGCCCGAACCAGCCGTTCGGGCTTTTTTTCGTCCCATGCAAACATCGGCGCGCGGCTTGCGCGCGCCGGCACCGCGCCGTCACGCGGGCTGTCGCGCGGCCGGTTGCGACGTTGCGTCCGGCGGCGTGCCGCGCGCGCCGGCATCGGTCGCGGGCGCGGCGGCGGCCGACGCATGGCCGTGGCCGCGTGCGCAGAAATGGCGGACGCGTTCGCGCACGGCGCGCAGGCGCACGATGCGGTCTTCGGCATGGGCGGTTCGGGCTTCGGCGATGCGCGCATCGAGCGCGTCGAGCTTGGCTTCGCAGCCGGAGGCGGCGACGGCGGGCGCCGCGGCGGCCAGCAGGGCGGCCGCGACGAAGGGCGTAAGTCGTTGTTTCATCATGCTGATTTGTTGTTTTTCGGGTTTGGCCGGTCTGGCGCGGCAAGGTCATGTGCCGCGCGTCGATGGGTGCCGCCCCAGGCGCTCGGTTCGCCTGGCTTGTCGGGGCACGACCGGATTTTGGCCCATTTCGGCCGCCGCGAACACGGGGCGTGGATTCTCTTTGACCACGCAGCCGTATTTCCTTTATAATTCAGGGCTTTTCCGCATTCATGCCCACGGAAAAAGAACAGGGAGAGCCTGCACCGCGCCTCGAAGCGCACACAGACAAGCAGGAAGAACACATCGGGCAAAGCATTTTTTTTGGATCGATCATGAAGACGTTTTCCGCAAAAGCCCATGAGGTGACGCGCGAATGGTACGTGATTGACGCGACGGATAAGGTTCTCGGCCGTGTTGCCAGCGAAGTGGCACGCCGTCTGCGCGGCAAGCACAAGCCTGAGTTCACCCCGCACGTCGACACTGGTGATTTCATCATCATCATCAACGCGAGCAAGTTGAAGGTCACGGGCAACAAGACGCTGGACAAGAAGTACTACCGTCACTCGGGCTACCCGGGCGGTATCTATGAAACGACGTTCGGCAAGATGCAGGAACGCTTCCCGGGCCGCGCGCTCGAGAAGGCGGTCAAGGGCATGCTGCCGAAGGGCCCGCTCGGCTACGCGATGATCAAGAAGCTGAAGGTCTACGCAGAAGCGACGCATCCGCACTCGGCTCAACAGCCGAAGGCGCTCGAGATCTAAGGGGACCCACATGATCGGTAACTGGAACTACGGTACGGGCCGCCGCAAGAGCGCAGTCGCACGTGTCTTCATCAAGGCTGGCAAGGGCGACATCATCGTCAACGGCAAGCCCATCGCTGACTACTTCTCGCGCGAAACGTCGCTGATGATCGTGCGTCAACCGCTGGAACTCACGAACCACGGCCAGACGTTCGACATCAAGGTGAACGTCAACGGCGGCGGCGAAACGGGTCAGGCAGGCGCAGTGCGCCACGGCATCACCCGTGCACTGATCGACTACGATGCGACGCTGAAGCCGTCGCTGTCGAGCGCAGGCTTCGTCACGCGCGATGCGCGTGAAGTCGAGCGTAAGAAGGTCGGTCTGCGCAAGGCACGCCGCGCGAAGCAGTTCTCGAAGCGTTAATCCCGCTTCATGGCCTCGCCGCTTTCGGGCGGCGTCCGCCGGAAAAAACCGCCAGCTTTCACGCTGGCGGTTTTTTTATGTCCGCTTCCGGGCCGCTGGGGCGGCCCCGGCGCGGGCGCGTTTGACGAAATCGACAAGAACCTATTGATTTCATGGACTTCAGCACGATCTTCTGATCGGCCCTACAATAGCGGCTAAAGCTTTTTGGAGAGTTCGAATGAACGCTGTTACCGAATCCGCAGCAACGACGACCGATATGCCGCTGCCGTTCGTCTTCACCGACGCCGCGGCCGACAAGGTCAAGCAACTGATCGACGAAGAGGGCAATCCCGACCTCAAGCTGCGCGTGTTCGTGCAGGGTGGCGGCTGTTCCGGCTTCCAGTATGGCTTCACGTTCGACGAGGAAGTCAACGAGGACGACACCGTGATGGACAAGAACGGCGTCCAGCTGCTGATCGACTCGATGAGCTACCAGTACCTGGTCGGCGCCGAGATCGACTACAAGGACGACCTCAACGGCGCCCAGTTCGTGATCAAGAACCCGAACGCGACCACGACCTGCGGGTGCGGTTCGTCGTTCTCGGTCTGAGCGCACGGCAGATCCGCGCCGGTTCGCCGGAATGAAAAACGGGGCTTCATGCCCCGTTTTTTGTTCGCTCGCGCTGCGGCGCCCGCCCCGCGGCGCGCATCGTATCAGCGCGGATAGAGCGCGCCGAGCACGCGGTTGCCGGCGGCGCCGGTGACCGTCGCGAGATTGCCGGGCTGGCGCGCGGTGAAGCGGTACGCGAGCCACGCGAACGCGAGCGCTTCGACCTGCTGCGGCGGCACGCCGAGCGCGGCCGTCGTGTCGACGGCGGCCGGCACGCCGGCCTCGCGCAGCGCGTGCCGGAGCGCATCGAGCAGCACCGGATTGCGTGCGCCGCCCCCGCATGCGAACACGGCCTGGCAGCCCGGTGCGTGCTGCGCGATGTCGCGTGCGACCGACACGGCGGTGAGCGCGGTGAGCGTGGCTTGCACGTCCTCCGGCGCAAGCTGCGGGAATCCGGCGAGCTTCGCATCGAGCCACGCGGGATTGAACAGGTCGCGTCCGGTGCTTTTCGGCGGCGGCGCGGTGAAATACGGTTCGTCGAGCAGCGCGTCGAGCAGCGGCGCGTGGACGGCGCCGCGTGCGGCGAACTTGCCGCCGTCGTCGTACGGCTTGCCCAGATGGCGGGTCGCCCATGCATCGATCAGCGCATTCGCCGGGCCGCAGTCGAAGCCGCGCACGTCGCCGCCCGCGTCGGGCAGGATCGTGATGTTGCTGATCCCGCCGAGATTGCAGACGACCCGCGTTTCGCCCGGCGCGCCGAACACCGTCGCATGGAAGGCCGGCGCGAGCGGCGCGCCGTGGCCGCCGGCGGCCACGTCGCGGCTGCGGAAATCGGCGATCACGTCGATCTGGGTCAGCTCGGCGAGCAGCGCCGGATTGTTGAGCTGGCGCGTATAGCCGCGCTCGGGGCGATGGCGCACCGTCTGGCCGTGCACGCCGATCGCGCGGATCTCGTCGCGCGACAGCCCGGCCGTGCGCTGCAATTCATGGCAGCAGACCGCATAGCGCGTGACGAGCGCATTCGCCGCGAGCGATTCGCGGTCGATCTCGTTGTCGCCGGGCTGCTGCAGCGCGAACAGCGCGTCGCGCAGCGATTGCGCGAAGCCGACGAACGCTTCCGCGAGCACGGCCGGCGCGCGGCCGGCCTCGAAACGCACGGCGACGCCGTCGACGCCGTCCATGCTGGTTCCCGACATCAGCCCGAAGTAGATGCCGTCTGCGGGATGGGCATGCTGCGGCGGTCGTTGCGGCACGTTGGGTTCTCCTGGATCGTGCGGCGCGGGCCGGTCCCGCGCGCCTTGCGCCCGATTATCCGCGTAACGTGACGCGTCGTTAAGCGATGCGCGCGCAAGTTATGGGAAAATCCCTGTTTTTGCGACATTCTTCCTGGCACCGATGAGCACCGAACCCAGTTCCAAGCCCGTTTTCCCGATCACCGACGAAGTCCGGCATGCGCTCGCCGTCACGAAGCGCGGCGTCGACGAGCTGCTGATCGAGGAAGAGTTCGCGCAGAAGCTCGCGCGCAGCGCGGCCACCGGCACGCCGCTTCGCATCAAGCTCGGCCTCGATCCGACCGCACCGGACATCCACATCGGCCATACGGTCGTGCTGAACAAGATGCGCCAGTTGCAGGACCTCGGCCATACGGTGATCTTCCTGATCGGTGATTTCACGTCGCTGATCGGCGACCCGTCGGGCCGCAACGCGACGCGTCCGCCGCTCACGCGCGAGCAGATCGAATCGAACGCGAAGACCTACTTCGAGCAGGCCGCGCTCGTGCTCGATCGCGACAAGACCGAGATCCGCTACAACAGCGAATGGTCGATGCCGCTCGGCGCGGACGGGATGATCAAGCTCGCGTCGCGCTACACGGTCGCGCGGATTCTCGAGCGCGAGGATTTCACGAAGCGCTTCCAGGGCGGCGTGCCGATCTCGATCCACGAATTCCTGTACCCGCTGATGCAGGGCTACGATTCGGTCGCGCTGAACGCCGACCTCGAACTCGGCGGCACCGACCAGAAGTTCAACCTGCTGGTCGGCCGCGAACTGCAGAAGCAGTACGGCCAGGAACAGCAGTGCATCCTGACGATGCCGCTGCTCGAAGGCCTCGACGGCGTCGAGAAGATGTCGAAGTCGAAGGGCAACTACGTCGGCATCAGCGAGAAGCCGACCGACATGTTCGGCAAGCTGATGAGCATCTCGGACACGCTGATGTGGCGTTACTTCGAGCTGCTGTCGTTCCGCAGCCTCGATGAAATCGCCGGCTTCAAGCGCGAGGCCGAAGGCGGCCGCAACCCGCGCGACTTCAAGGTGCTGCTCGCCCAGGAAATCGTCGCGCGATTCCATTCGCAGGCCGACGCCGAGCGCGCACTCGAGGACTTCAACCACCGCGCGAAGGGCGGCGTGCCGGACGACATTCCGTCGATCACGCTGGCCGGCGCGCCGCTCGCGATCGGGCAGTTGCTGAAGCAGGCGGGCCTCGTGCCGTCGACGAGCGAAGCGCTGCGCAACATCGAGCAGGGCGGCGTGAAGATCGACGGCGCGACCGTGTCGGACAAGGGCCTGAAGGTCGAGGCCGGCGAGTTCGTCGTGCAGGTCGGCAAGCGCCGCTTCGCACGCGTCACGCTGACCGCATGATCGCGCTGCTCCAGCGCGTGACGCGCGCCGACGTGCGCGTCGGCGGCCGGACGACGGGCGAGATCGGCGCGGGCCTGCTCGCGCTCGTCTGCGCGGAGCGCGGCGATACCGAGGCCGCGGCCGACAAGCTGCTCGCGAAGCTGCTCGGCTACCGCGTGTTCAGCGACGCAGCCGGCAAGATGAACCTGCCGGTATCGAACATCGACGGCGAAGGTCGTGCAGGCGGCCTGCTGCTCGTGTCGCAGTTCACGCTCGCGGCCGATACCAACAGCGGGCTGCGTCCGAGCTTCACGCCGGCCGCGCCGCCCGACGAAGGCGCGCGGCTGTTCGACTATTTCGTCGCGGCCGCGCGTATGCGGCACCCGATCGTCGAGACGGGCGAGTTCGGCGCGGACATGCAGGTGTCGCTCGTCAACGACGGCCCCGTGACGTTCTGGCTGCAAGTGCGGCCCTGATTCTTCTCCGGAGACGCGCCGCGATGGCCACCACGCAGGTTCTTTTCATCCGCCATGGCGAGACGGCCTGGAACCGCATCAAGCGCATCCAGGGGCATATCGACATCCCGCTGGCCGACACGGGGCTCGCGCAGGCGCAGCGGCTGGCTGCACGGCTCGGCCGGGAGGCGCGCGACGGCGCGCGGATCGACGCGGTGTATTCGAGCGACCTGATGCGCGCGCAACAGACCGCCCAACCGTTCGCCGATGTGCTCGGGCTGCCGCTGCTGCTGCGCGAAGGGTTGCGCGAACGCTCGTATGGCGCGTTCCAGGGGCACGACAGCACCGAGATCGAGGCGCTGTTTCCGGACGCGTATGCGGCGTGGCAGACGCGCGATCCCGGCTTCGCGCCGGAGGGCGGCGAGTCGCAGCGTGCGTTCTATCACCGCGTGCTGCATGCGCTCGAACCGATCGTCGCCGCGCATCCGGGCGGCCGGATCGCGTGCGTCGCGCACGGCGGCGTGCTCGATTGCGTGTATCGCTTCGCGAACGGGATCGAGCTGTCGGCGCCGCGCAACTATCCGTTGCTCAACACCAGCATCAACGTCGTCGATTACGTGGATGGCCGCGCGCAGGTCGTGCAGTGGGCCGACGTGTCGCATCTCGAAGCCGCGAGCGACGACGACGGGTACCGCAAGGTGCTCTGAGCACGCGGGCCCCGCCGTCCGGCACGGGCCGGGGTTCCGTTCCCTCCGGTGTGACGCCTACCGCGGCAGCCCGTGGCGTGTCTTGTAGTCGAGCGCGTACGCGATCTTGCCGGGCTTGTCGGCCGTGATCGGCTGGCGCAGCTTGTCGAATTCCCCCTTGCTGTATTTCTTCCCGCCGTTGATCGCATCGGCGCGCCCGAGGTCGGCGCCCGTCTTGCCGTCGATCACGGGGTCCGTGGCCGCGACCATCCGCGTCGACGCATGCCAGACCGCATTCAGATAGCCCGTGTCGGCCTTCGCCGGATCGGGATCGGTCGCGCCGGGCCGCGTCAGGTCGTAGCCGGCCAGCGCGAACGTGCCCGGCTGCGCGCGCAGCCAGTCGGCCCAGTAGAACTCGAGGTAGTCGGTCGCTTGTGCGGGTTTGCTGTAGCCGATGTCGCGCGTGAAATAGACGAGCGACCGATAGCGGTCGTTCGTCATCCCGAGTGTCAGGCCGAGGCCGGTCGGCAGTTGCGCGGTCGTGATCGGCTTGCCTTCGCCGTTCTTCAGGCGCAGATAGCCGCGGCTTTGCATCTGCTGCCAGAACGCGTCGCCCGAGTAGTCGCTGAGGTTGTCCTTGACGACGACGTGCACGTGCAGCGCCGGGCCGCCGTCGGGCGTCTCGTAGTAAGTCGACAGGCCGTGGTGGCCGTCGGTCAGGTACAGCGCATCGCCGTTCGGGCCGATCACGACGGGGTTCAGCACCGAGCGGTCGCGGCCGTTCGCGTCGGTCCTCGCGCACGCATAGCTGGCCGGCTCGCGCAGCGACGATCGGGCCGTGTAGCCGCTCGATGCGATGCCGCCGAGGCCTTCGTCCGCGCAGAAGTCGTCGAACTTCTTGTCGGGCTGCCGTTCGTAGCGGCCGAGCTTGTAGTAGACCTGGTCGTAGCCGATCGCACCCTGCGTCGGATGAAGATCGCCGAGCGTCACGTCGATCAGGTCGCCGGCGCGGGCGGCTTTCCACTGGCCCGGTTGCGGCGGGGTGGTCGCGGGCGTTGTGAGGGCCGGTGCGGGCGTCGTGTCGCCGGACGGCGGTTGTGCGTCCATGCGCGCGACGGCGGCGACATCGTCGCCCCCACACGCGGCGAGGGCGAAGACGGTGGACAGGCTGGCGGCAACGGCGAAACGGATCGGCAGGCGTGGCATCGCGGGCATCAGGCGTTGGTCGGTGGGCGGCGGGACGTCGCGCGGGTCACTGGACATCGGTGACGAGCAGACCGTGCGAGCGCGCGCGGGTGCAAGCCCGTCAGCTTGTCACAGCTATTTGACGGCAAATTGAAATGATCGGAATAAACGGATCGTCAGGCAGACGGGGTGCCGTCGGACGGGGAGGCCGTCGCGCGGCGGCGCGCACGCTTCGACGCGCCGTTCACGAGCGCCCAGCGCAGTATGGGCGCGACCGCGCGTATGCCGGGCCGGACCACCGCGCGCCGCAACGGCGCGAACGTCGACACGCCGAGCATGCGCTGCGCCCACGGCGGCAGCAGGTCGATCCCGGCATGCATCACCAGCGACGCGGCCGGCCGCAGCGCCGGCTTCGCGACCGGCACGTTCAGCAGGATGGACATCACGTCGAACGTACGCGGCCCGGCTTCGAGTTCGGGCAGCATGCGCGCGAGATAGGCGGCCACCTCGGCGCGCGAACGCGGCACCTCGCGGGCGCCGAGCAACTCGGCGATCAGCGCCGTCTCCGCGTAATAGCGGTCCTGCAGTTCGCCTGACAGCGCCGGATTCACGTAACGCAGGTGCGCGGCGAGGAAGCTCGACACTTCCGCGACATGCACCCAAGTCAGCAGCGCGGGATCGTCGGCGCGGTAGGGCCGTCCGTCCGGCGCGCTGCCCGAGATGTGCGCGTGGATCGCTTTCACGCGCTCGATCAGCGCGAGCGCGTCCGCGCGGCTGCCGAACGTCGTCCCCGTGATGAACGTGGCGGTGCGCCGCAAGCGGCCGAAGATGTCGGTGCGGAACGACGAATGATCCCAGACGCCCGCGAGCGCGAGCGGGTGGAGCGCCTGCAGCAGCAGCGCGGCGATGCCGCCCGTCATCATCGACGTGAAATCGGCATGCACGCGCCAGCACACGGCGTCGGGGCCGAACAGCCCCGGGTCGCCAGGCGGCGAAGAGAGATCGATCGACGGGCCGCCGCCGCCGGCCGTCAGGTGCGTGATGCCGGCCACGAGCCGCTTGCGGATCGGCTCCGCCCAGCGCGGGCCCGGCACGGTGGTGGGGTGGCGGCTGGGCGGCGTCGTCATGGCGGGTGCGGCTCGGGCGACGGATTACTTCCCGTCCGGGGTATCCCACTCGTCGCGTTCGGTGCGGCGGGCATCGGGCACCGACAGCCCGAAGTGGCGATACGTGAGCAGCGTCGCGACGCGCCCGCGCGGCGTGCGCTGCAGGAAGCCCTGCTGGATCAGGTATGGTTCGAGCACGTCCTCGATCGTGTCGCGCTCTTCGCCGATCGCCGCCGCGAGGTTGTCGATGCCGACCGGGCCGCCGTCGAACTTGTACAGGATCGCTTCGAGCAGCTTGCGGTCCATCAGGTCGAAGCCAACCGGATCGACGTCGAGCATCGCGAGCGCGGCGTCGGCAACGGCCGCGGTGATCTGGCCGTCGGCCTTCACTTCCGCGAAGTCGCGCACGCGGCGCAGCAGCCGGTTCGCGATCCGCGGCGTGCCGCGCGAGCGCTTCGCGATTTCCAGCGCGCCGTTCGGATCGATCTGCGCATTCAGCAGCGACGCCGAACGCCGCACGATGCGCGACAGTTGTTCGGCGTCGTAGAACTCGAGGCGCGCGACGATCCCGAAACGATCGCGCAGCGGATTGGTCAGCATGCCCGCGCGGGTGGTCGCGCCGACCAGCGTGAACGGCTGCAGGTCGAGCTTCACGCTGCGCGCGGCCGGGCCTTCGCCGATCATGATGTCGATCTGGTAATCCTCGAGCGCCGGATACAGGATTTCCTCGACGACCGGCGACAGCCGGTGGATCTCGTCGATGAACAGCACGTCGTTCGCTTCGAGGTTCGTCAGCAGCGCGGCGAGATCGCCCGCGCGCTCGAGCACGGGGCCCGACGTCTGGCGCAGGTTCACGCCCATCTCGCGCGCGATGATGTGTGCGAGCGTCGTCTTGCCGAGACCCGGCGGCCCGAACAGCAGCACGTGGTCGAGCGGCTCGGCGCGGCGCTTCGCGGCTTCGATGAAGATCTCGAGCTGGCCGCGCACCTTTTCCTGGCCGACGTAGTCGTCGAGCTGGCGCGGCCGCAACGCACGTTCGAACACCTCCTCGTGCGACGAGGCGGGCGTGGCGGCGATGATCCGCTGTTCGGTGGCGAGTTTGTCGGTTTCAATCATGCGGTCATTGTACCGCGCGACGGCGCCCGGACCACCTGGCCGAACGGCCGACTGGCGGGCGCCGCGCGGCGGCGCGACACTGGCTTCGACGGCCGGATCGACCGCGTTACGCCTTCGACAGCGCCTTCAGCGCGAGCTTGATGCCTTCGGACACTCCGGTGCCGGCCGGCACGTTCTTGATCGCGGCCAGGCCTTCCTTCTCGGAGTAGCCGAGCGCCAGCAGCGCGTTGAGGATGTCGGTCGCATGGTCGGACGGCGACGCGGCGCCGGCGAGCGCGCCGAGATCGGCGCCGAGCTTGCCCTTCAGTTCGAGCAGCAGGCGCTCGGCCGTCTTCTTGCCGATGCCGGGCAGCCGCGTGAGGCGGGCGGCGTCCTGCATCGTCACGGCCTGAGCAAGCTCCTGCACGCTCATGCCGGACAGCACGGCGAGCGCCATGCGCGCGCCGATGCCGGTGATCTTCAGCAGTTCGCGGAAGGTCGTGCGCTCCTGCGGCGTCAGGAAGCCGTACAGCAGGTGCGCGTCCTCGCGGACGATCTGCTGCGTGAGCAGCACGATGCGCTCGCCCGTTTGCGGCAGATTGTAGAAGGTGCTCATCGGCACGTCGATTTCGTAGCCGACGCCGTTGCAGTCGACGAGCAGATGAGGCGGGTTCTTTTCGAGCAGGATGCCGGCGATGCGACCGATCATGGAGGACGGGATGCGAGGAAGAAAGCGCGAGTGTAGCGCACGCGCGGCGCAATGCCGATGGGCGCGGCCGTCAGGCCGAAGCGGCGCGTGTCGCGGGCGTGTCGGGCGTGGGTAGAACGGTCGAGGCGGCCGACGCAGCCAAAGCGGCCGACGCAGTCGAGCCGACGTACGTGCCGCGGCGCGCGGCCGGCGTCAGCCGACGAGCCTGCCGCGCCGCACGCGCAGCCCTTTCTGCGCGAGCGCCGGTGCGAGGCCGCCGAGCGTGCTGAGCGTGTCGCCGCCGTGCGCGTGGCAGATCGCCATGCCGAGCGCGTCGGCGGCGTCGGAGCCCGGCTGGCCGGACAGGTTGAGCAGCCGCGTGACCATTTCCTGCATCTGCGTCTTGGTTGCGCGGCCGTAGCCGACCACGGCCTGCTTGAGCTGCAGCGCCGTGTATTCGGCGACCGGCAGCCCGCCCGCGACGAGCCCGCAGATCGCGGCGCCGCGCGCCTGGCCGAGCAGCAGCGTCGACTGCGGGTTCACGTTGACGAACACCTTTTCGATCGCGGCCTGATCGGGCGCGTGTTCGCGCACGATCGTCGAGACGCCTTGAAAGATCGTGCCGAGCCGGGTGGCCAGGTCGGCCGTCGGCGTGCGGATCACGCCGCTCGTGACATAGGCGAGCCGGTGGCCGCTGACGTCGATGACGCCGAAGCCGGTGACGCGCAGGCCGGGGTCGATGCCGAGAATTCGCATGAGTGAGGAGAATGGCGTGATGCAGCGATACTACAACGAATGGTGCGGCAAGCCGGTCGCCCGGTCGTGCGCGACGGTGCCGCGCAATAAAAAACCCGGCGGGAGTGAGGCCGCCGGGTTCTCGTGCAGCGGCCGTGCGGGCCGCATGCCGCGATCAGTGACGGAAGTGGCGCACGCCCGTCAGGACCATCGCGATGCCGTGCTCGTCGGCCGCCGCGATCACTTCGTCGTCGCGCATCGAGCCGCCCGGCTGGATCACGCAGGTCGCGCCGGCCGCCACGACGACGTCGAGGCCGTCACGGAACGGGAAGAACGCATCCGACGCGACCGCCGAACCGGCGAGCGTCAGGCCCGCGTTCTGCGCCTTGATGCTTGCGATGCGCGCGGAATCGACGCGGCTCATCTGGCCGGCGCCGACACCGAGCGTCATGCCGTTGCCGCAGAACACGATCGCGTTCGACTTCACGTACTTCGCGACGCGCCAGGCGAACAGCAGGTCGTCCATTTCCTTCGCGGTCGGCTGGCGCTTCGTGACGACGCGCAGCTCGCTCGGCTGCACGTTGCGCGAATCGAGCGACTGCACGAGCAGGCCGCCGCCGACGCGCTTCAGGTCGAATGCGTTATGGCCGTCGCCGAGTGCGATCTCGAGCAGGCGCACGTTCTGCTTCGCGGCGAACACCTGCTTCGCGGCGTCCGTGAACGACGGCGCGATCAGCACTTCGACGAACTGCTTCGCGACGGCTTGCGCGGCCGCTTCGTCGACTTCGCGGTTGAACGCGATGATGCCGCCGAACGCGGAGGTCGGGTCAGTCTGGAACGCCTTCGCATACGCGTCGGCCGAGTCGTTGCCGACGGCGACGCCGCACGGGTTCGCATGCTTGATGATCACGCAGGCCGGCGCGTCGAACGTCTTCACGCATTCCCACGCCGCGTCCGAATCCGCGATGTTGTTGTACGACAGTTCCTTGCCCTGCAGCTGACGGTAGTTCGCCAGCGCGCCGGCCGGCGTCGCGAGGTCGCGGTAGAACGCCGCGCTCTGGTGCGGGTTCTCGCCGTAGCGCAGGTCCTGCACCTTGTCGAACGCCATGTTGAGCGTGGCCGGGTACGCGCTGCGCGATGCGTGCTGCAGCTCGTCGGTCAGGCTCGTCAGGTAGTTCGTGATCGCGCCGTCGTATTGCGCGGTGTGCGCGAATACCTTCGTCGCGAGGCGGAAGTTGGTCGGGTAGCCGATGGTGTTGCCGTTCGCCTTCATTTCATCGAGCACGACCGCGTAGTCGGCCGGGTCGACGACGACCGTCACGTCGCGGTGGTTCTTCGCGGCCGAGCGCAGCATCGTCGGGCCGCCGATGTCGATGTTCTCGATCGCGTCGGCGAGCGTGCAGTCGTCCTTCGCGATCGTCGCGACGAACGGATACAGGTTCACGACCAGCAGGTCGATCGTCGGGATGCCGTGCTGCTCCAGCGCCTGCATGTGCTCGGGCAGGTCGCGGCGGGCGAGGATGCCGCCGTGCACCTTCGGGTGCAGCGTCTTCACGCGCCCATCGAGCATTTCCGGGAAGCCGGTGTAATCGGCCACTTCGGTCACGGGCAGGCCGGCGTCGGCGAGGAGTTTCGCGGTGCCGCCCGTCGACAGCAGCTTGACGCCGAGGTCGGACAGCGACTTCGCGAAGTCGACGATGCCGGTCTTGTCGGAAACGGAAATGAGCGCTTGCTTGATCATGATGGAACCACCAATAGCCAGGGAAACGGGGACGGGACGGCCGCCTACAGCAGGCCGTGCTGCTGCAGCTTCTTGCGCAGCGTATTGCGATTGATGCCGAGGTACTCGGCGGCGAGCGACTGGTTGCCGCCGGCCTGTACGAGCACGACCTCGAGCATCGGCTTTTCGACGCAGGACATCACCATTTCATAGACGTCGTGCGGATTGGAGCCGTCTAGATCCCGGAAATACACGTCCAGGCTCTCGCGGACACATTGTTCGATGTTGTGCTTGCTCATGCTGCTAACTGGTTATGGTCGTCCGACTCGCCCTGGCTGTTTTCCGCATCGTCATCGACGTAGACGAGGTGGTCCGACAGCGCCTTTTGCGCCTCGAAGAATGCATTGACGGCGGCGAGCTGCTCGCGGGTGGAATCGAGCGTGTTCATTCGGTGCCGGAACCCGTTGGCACCGGAAAGGCCGCGAGTGTACCAGCCGATGTGCTTGCGCGCAGTACGGACGCCGGTGAATTCGCCATAGAAAGCGTAGTGGTCTTCCAGGTGTTCGTTCATCACGTGCTGGATCTCGTCGATCCGCGGCGGGGGCAGCAGTTCGCCGGTTTGCAGGAAATGATCGATTTCGCGGAACAGCCACGGCCGGCCTTGCGCGGCGCGACCGATCATCAGCGCGTCGGCGCCGGTTGCATCGAGCACGGCCTTCGCCTTGGCGGGCGACGTGATGTCGCCGTTCGCGACGACCGGAATGCGTACGGCCGCCTTCACGGCCGCGATGGTGTCGTACTCGGCGTCGCCGCGGTACAGGTCGGCGCGCGTGCGGCCGTGCACGGTGAGCATCGAAATGCCGGCCGCTTCGGCCAGGCGCGCGACCGTGATCGCGTTCTTGTGCTCGCGGTCCCAGCCGGTGCGGATCTTCAGCGTGACGGGCACCGCGTCGGGCCCGGTGCCGACCGCCGCGACGACGGCCTCGACGATCCGCTGCACGAGCGGCTCGTTCTGCAGCAGCGCGGAGCCGGCCGCGACGTTGCAGACCTTCTTCGCCGGGCAGCCCATGTTGATGTCGATGATCTGCGCGCCGTTGTCGACGTTGTAGCGGGCCGCTTCGGCCATCATCGCCGGATCGGCGCCGGCGATCTGCACCGCGATCGGCTCGACTTCGCCTTCGTGGTTCGCGCGCCGCATCGTCTTCGCGCTTTTCCACAGCTGCGCGTTGGACGCGACCATCTCGGACACGGCGTAACCGGCCCCCAGCCGTTTGCACAGCTGGCGGAACGGACGATCCGTCACCCCGGCCATCGGGGCGACGAACAGGTTGTTACGCAATACGTGAGGGCCGATAACGGGCATCGCAATGGCGCCGCCCGCGACGCGCGCGGGCAGGGGGAGGGAAGACGGAAAACGGGCATTTTACCGTATTCCCATGCCCCGCCGATTTGACCCGGTTTGCCTGGTTTGCCCGAACGGGCTATGCGGTGCGGCCGTGCGTCAGTTGCGCTGGCCGAACATCATCTGGCGCGCGATCGCCTTCTTGAGCGGCGGCACGAATTCGAGCGCGGTGAGCGCCGCGCCGCGCAGCAGCGGAAGCGGGCCCGTGTCGATCGTAAACAGCCGCGCCAGCGTGTCGGTCGCGCCGATCGTGAAGCGCCGGTCGAGCGCGCGGCGTGCGTTGAAGGTCGCGAGCGCGGTCGCTTCGAAGCCTTGCGCGGACAGCGTGTCGACGAGCGTGTGCGCATCGCGCAGCCCGAGGTTGAGCCCCTGGCCCGCCACCGGGTGCAGCGTCTGCGCGGCATTGCCGACGATCGCGATGCGGCCGCTGACGAGCGTCTGCGCGGCGCTCAGGCCGAGCGGGAACGATGCGCGCCCGGCGATCGCGACGAACGCGCCCATGCGTTCGCCGAACACGCCGCCGAGCTCGCGCAGGAACGCGTCGTCGGGTAGCGCGGCGCGTCGCGCGGCTTCGTCGGGCGTGCAGCACCACACGAGCGAGTAGTCGGCCTGACGCGGCCCGCCGAGCGGCAGCAGCGCGAGCGGGCCTTCGTGCGTGAAGCGTTCCCACGCGACGTTCGGGCGCGGCGCCGAAACCGTGACCGTGCCGACGAGCGCGGTCTGCCCGTAGTCGCGGCGATGCTTGCCCGCATCGGCCTGCTGTTCGTGGAACAGCCCGCCTTCGGCGTTGATGACGATGCGCGCGCGCAGCGGGCGCTCGCCTTGCGGGCCGTCGAGCGTCAGCGTGACGCCGTCGGCGTCCTGCTGCGGCGCGCGTGCGGTGGTCGACGTCAGCCAGTCGATGCGCGTGCCGCGCACGGCGCCCGCGAGCGCCTGCACGATCGAGCCGTAGCGCACCACGTAGCCGAGCGCGGCGAGCGCGTGTTCGTCGCGGTCGATCAGCGTACGGCCGAAATGGCCGCGCTGCGATACGTGGATATGTTCGATCGGCGTGGCGTCGGCGGGCCACGCGAGCGTGTCGAGCAGCACGCGGCTGCCGTGCGACACGGCGATCGCGCGCGGGTCGTTCGCGCTCGCGGCCGGTTCGCGCGCATCGATCAGTGCGATCGATGCATGCTGTGTCGCGCTGCGGCGCGCGAGCCAGCCGGCGAGCGCGAGCCCGACGGGGCCCGCGCCGACGATGGCGAGGTCGTAATCCGGCGTGGCCGGGGAGGAAGCGGTCGTCATCTTGATTCGTGAAACGGGGGTAACGGTCGGCGGCCGGTCATGCGTCCGCGCGCATCAGCGCCTCGATCTCGTCGGCCGCGACCGGCACGCCGCGCGTGATCAGTTCGCAGCCGTGCTCGCGCACGATCGCGTCGTCCTCGATGCGGATGCCGATGTTCCAGTACTCGGGCGGCACGTCGTCGGCCGCGCGCACGTACAGGCCCGGCTCGACGGTCAGCGCCATGCCGGGCTTCAGCGTGCGCCACGGCAGCGCGCCGTTCGCGTCGCGCGCGGCGAGCCGTTCGCGGTAGTCGCCGCAGTCGTGCACGTCCATGCCGAGCCAGTGGCCCGTGCGGTGCATGTAGAAGCGCGTGTATGCGCGCTCGGCGATCACGTCGTCGACGTTCGAGAAGCGCGTTTTCGGGATGATGCCGGTGTCGAGCAGCCCCTGTGCGAGCACGCGCACCGCCGCGTCGTGCGGCGCCTCGAACGGCACGCCCGCGCGCGTCGCGTCGATCGCGGCCTGCTGCGCGGCGAGCACGATGTCGTACAGCGTGCGCTGCGCGGGCGAGAAGCGGCCGTTGGCCGGGAACGTGCGCGTGATGTCCGACGCATAGCCGTCGAGTTCGCACGCGGCGTCGATCAGGATCAGGTCGCCGTCCCGCGCGGCCGCGTTGCCGGCCGGGTAGTGCAGCACGCACGCATTCGCGCCGGCCGCGACGATCGACCCGTACGCGGGCGCCTGCGCGCCGTGCTTGCGGAACAGGTACAGCAGCTCGGCCTCGAGCTCGTATTCGCGGATGCCGGGGCGGCACACCTGCATCGCGCGGCGGTGCGCGAGCGCCGAGATGTGCGCGGCGCGCGTCATGATCGCGAGTTCGTGTTCGTCCTTCACGAGCCGCATGTCGTCGAGCAGCGGCGTGAGGTCGAGCAGCGCGTCCGGCGCGGCGACGCCCGTGCGTGCCTGCGCGCGCACCGCGTCGATCCAGCCGGCGAGCTGGCGCTCGAACTCGGCCGATGCGCCGAACCGGTAGTGCACGGTGCCCGCATCGGCGAGCAGGCGCGGCATTTCGGTGTCGATCACGTCGGTCGCGAACGCCGCATCGAAGCCGAACGCGTCGCGCGCGGCGTCGGGACCGTAGTGAAAGCCTTCCCAGATCTCGCGGTCGACGTTCTTGGCGCGGCAGAACAGGATCGATTCCGGCGCGCCGTGCGGCGCGGACGCGTTCAGCACGAGCACGGCATCCGGCTCGGTGAAGCCCGTCAGGTAATGGAAGTAGCTGTCGAACCGGTACGGGTAGGCCGTATCGCGGTTGCGCAGCATTTCCGGCGCGGTGGGGACGATGGCGACGCCGCCGCCCGCGGCACGCAGTGCGGCAAGCACGCGTTCACGGCGCTGGCGGTAGACGTCGACGGCGATGGCGGTATCGAGGGGCGCATTCATCGTTCGATTGTAGCGCCGCCGGACGCCGCGCGTCAGGGCGGCGGCTGGAAGGCCCGCCCGACGGGGCTCGGCGGCGGCTGTTGCAAACCTTCCACAGGCCGGACGGGCGATTTTCTGCCCGGCCGCGCGGGCCGGTTATGATCGACGACAACGTATACTCTCGGCGGTTCCCTTAAAAAGGCAGATGATGAAATTAATCGGTTCGCTCAGCAGCCCGTACGTCCGAAAGGCGCGGATCGTGCTTGCTGAAAAGAAGATCGACTACAAGCTGGAGCTCGAGAACGTGTGGGCGCCGGACACGAACATTCATGCGTCGAATCCGCTCGGCAAGGTCCCGTGCCTCGTGATGGAGGATGGTGCCGCGGTGTTCGATTCCCGCGTGATCTGCGAATACGTCGATACGCTGTCGCCGGTCGGCAAGCTGATTCCGCCGTCGGGCCGCGAGCGCGTCGAAGTGCGCTGCTGGGAAGCACTGGGCGACGGCGTGCTCGACGCCGCTGTCGCGATTCGTCTCGAACACACGATGCGCGACGAAGCGCAGCGCAGCGCGAGCTGGATCGCGCGCCAGCAACGCAAGATCGACGACGCGCTCGTCGCGATGTCGCAGGGCCTCGGCGGCAAGACGTGGTGCGTCGGCAATCATTACACGCTCGCCGACATCGCACTCGGCTGCGCGCTCGGCTATCTCGACTTCCGGATGCCCGAGCTCGACTGGCGCGATCGCCACCCGAACCTCGACAAGCATTTCGTGAAGCTGCAGCAACGACCGTCGTTCGTCGATACGCTGCCGCAGAACTGAGCCGCGGCCCGGCCGTCACGCATTCGGCAGACGAAAGAAAAGCGCCCCGCGGGGCGCTTTTCTTTTTGCGGCGCAGGCCGCCCGCCGCCGGAGCGGGCTGACCGCTTGCGTCACTCGATCGATGCGTACACGGCTTCGCCGAGCGTGAACGAATCGCTGCGCGCGATCGGCCACCACTTGTCGTACAGCGAGAAGCCGCAGGTGTGGCCGTCGAGCAGCGCACCGGGTTTCAGGTATTTCAGCAGTTGCGACATCAGGCGCACCTCGTGCGGCGCGACCCGCTGCACGATGTGATGCGCGCGCAGCTCGGACGGATGCGCGAGGCCGGCCGCCTGCACGAGTTCCTGCAGCGCATGCAGCGTATTGCGGTGGAAGTTGTAGACGCGCTCGGCCTTGTCGGGCACGACGAGCGCGCGCTGACGCACCGGGTCCTGCGTCGCGACACCGGTCGGGCAGCGGTCGGTGTGGCAGTGCTGCGCCTGGATGCAGCCGACCGCGAACATGAAGCCGCGCGCCGAGTTCACCCAGTCCGCGCCGATCGCGAGCGTGCGCGCGATGTCGAACGCGGTGATGATCTTGCCGCTTGCGCCGAGCTTCACGCGGTCGCGCACGCCGATCCCGACGAGCGTGTTGTGCACGAGCAGCAGCCCTTCTTGCAGCGGCACGCCGACGTGGTCGGTGAATTCGAGTGGCGCCGCGCCGGTGCCGCCTTCCGCGCCGTCGACGACGATGAAGTCGGGCACGATGCCCGTCTCGAGCATCGCTTTCGCGATCCCGAAGAATTCCCACGGATGGCCGATGCACAGCTTGAAGCCGGTCGGCTTGCCGCCGGACAGCGTGCGCAGCCGCTCGACGAATTCGAGCAGCCCGCGCGGCGTCGAGAATTCCGAGTGCGTCGCGGGCGAGATGCAGTCCTTGCCCATCGGCACGCCGCGCGTCTCGGCGATTTCCGGCGTGATCTTCGCGGCCGGCAGTACGCCGCCGTGGCCGGGCTTCGCGCCCTGCGACAGCTTCACCTCGATCATCTTGACCTGCGGATCGGCGGCCTGCTTCGCGAACTTGTCGGGGTTGAACGTGCCGTCGTCGTTGCGGCAGCCGAAGTAGCCGGACGCGATTTCCCAGATGATGTCGCCGCCGTTCTCGCGGTGGTACTTCGACAGCGAGCCTTCGCCGGTATCGTGCGCGAAGCCGCCTTTCTTCGCGCCGAGGTTCAGCGAGCGGATCGCGTTCGCGGACAGCGAGCCGAAGCTCATCGCCGAGATGTTGAAGATCGAAATGTCGTACGGTTGCGCGCGATTCGCGCCGACGCGGATGCGGAAATCGTGGTTCGGCAGTTTCGTCGGCGCGAGAGAATGGCTGATCCATTCGTGCGCGACGGCCTTCACGTTCAGCTCGGTGCCGTACGGACGGTTGTCGGCGACGTTCTTCGCACGCTGGTAGACGAGGCTGCGCTGCGCGCGCGAGAACGGTTTTTCGTCGGTGTCGTCCTCGACGAAGTACTGGCGGATTTCAGGTCGGATGAATTCGAACAGGAAGCGGAAGTGCCCCCAGAGCGGGTAGTTCCGCAGGATCGCGTGGCGGTCCTGGTTCAGGTCGTACAGGCCGAGCGCGACGAGGGCGATGGGGATGGCGATCCACAGCCAGGAGAGGAGGTGGACCGACGCGAGCGCGGCCGCCGCGACGAGCAGCAGCACGGCGCACCACATCGCGAGGTAGCGTCTTGAAAGCATGGGGGGCTCCGTAAGCATTCTGAGGTGCCGCCATGCGTACGCTGCGAAGGCGGCGCGCCGGCCGCGGCGGAATCGTGTTCCGCCGGGCGCGGCGTGCCGCAAGTCTAAACCGAATGGATATCAGCGTGCTTCGGCGAGCGCCGGCGCCTGGCCCGCCGCCGCAGCCTGCCCGGGCTGGCCGGTGGCCGCGGATTCGATGATGCCGCCGCCCAGGCAGATCTCGCCGTCGTACAGCACGGCCGACTGGCCGGGCGTGACCGCCCACTGCGCGTCGTCGAACGCGAGCGAGAAGCGCGCTTCGCCTGCCGGGCCGGCGGCCGCGGCACCTATCGCGGCCCCGCCGAACGCGGCCCGGCCGAACGTGCACGCCGCATCGGCCTGCCGGTAGCGCGTCTTCGCGCCGCACGCGAAGCCGTCCGCCGGCGGCTCGCCGGCGACCCAGCTCACGTTGCCGGCGACGAGCTCGCGCGACAGCAGCCACGGATGGTCGTGGCCCTGCACGACGTACAGCGTGTTCGACGCGATGTCCTTCGCGGCGACGAACCACGGTTCGCCGCTGCCGCTCTTGCTGCCGCCGAGGCCGATGCCCTTGCGCTGGCCGAACGTGTAGAACGCGAGGCCGATGTGCTCGCCGACCACCTTGCCGTCGGGCGTCTTCATCGGGCCGGGTTTCGTCGGAAGATAGCGGTTCAGGAAATCGCGGAACGGCCGCTCGCCGATGAAGCAGATGCCGGTCGAATCCTTCTTCTTCGCATTCGGCAGCCCGATCTGCGCGGCGATCTCGCGCACCTTCGTCTTCGGGATCTCGCCGAGCGGGAACATCGTCTTCGACAGTTGCGCCTGGTTCAGCCGGTGCAGGAAGTACGACTGGTCTTTCGTATGATCGAAGGCCTTCAGCAGTTCGAAACGCCCGTCGCGCTCGCGCACGCGCGCATAGTGGCCGGTCGCGATCATTTCCGCGTCGAGCGACATCGCGTGGTCGAGGAACGCCTTGAACTTGATCTCGGCGTTGCAGAGCACGTCGGGGTTCGGCGTGCGGCCGGCCGAGTATTCGCGCAGGAACTCGGCGAACACACGGTCCTTGTATTCCGCCGCGAAGTTGACGGCTTCCACGTCGATGCCGATCAGGTCGGCCACCGACACGACGTCGATCCAGTCCTGGCGCGTCGAGCAGTATTCGCCGTCGTCGTCGTCTTCCCAGTTCTTCATGAACAGGCCGACCACGTCGTAGCCCTGTTCCTTCAGCAGCCATGCGGTCACCGATGAATCGACGCCGCCCGACATGCCCACCACTACACGACGCTTGCTCATTTGCTGACCGCCTGACGTTCGAATGCCTCGGGGCGCGGAGCGACCGAATGCGTGTGCACGAAATCGAGCGGAATGCGCCGCCCGGAGAGGTAGTCGTCGACACAGCGCATCACCGCGGGCGAACGATGGCGCTCGCTGCATGCGCGCAGTTCGTCGGCCGTCATCCATAGCGTACGGACGATGCCGTCGTCGAGCGCATGGCCCGCGACCGGTTCGCCGGCCGTGCCGCAGAACGTGAAGCGCAGGTAGGTCGCGCCGGCGCTGCCGGGGCGATCGTAATGCGCGAGATAGACGCCGACGAGCGCGTCGGGCGTGAACGGGTGCGCGGTTTCCTCGAGCGTTTCGCGGATCACGGCGTCGGCGAGCGTCTCGCCGGCTTCGAGATGACCGGCCGGCTGGTTGATGCGCAGGCCCGTCGAGGTTTCTTCCTCGATCACGAGAAAGCGGCCGGCGCGCTCGACGAGCGCGGCGACCGTCACATGCGGGGTCCAGATTTCGGGTTTCATGGTTCGGCATTTTACCGGTTGCGCCCGAACGCTGCCGGTCGTTCCCCGCCGGCCGCCCGTTAGACGAATCCGACCCCGCAGATCGTCCATCCCGCCGACGCGTGACGGCGGCGGCCAGACTCATGTCGCATTCGAGCACGGTCGTGCGGAAAGTGCTGGCGGGGCCATCGCTTTCGGTTAAAGTGCAGCGTGAACGCCGTTGCTCGTGAGCCGGTAAGTCAGCCTGTCCGGCTCGTTGTGCAGTAAAGATCGCAAGAAAAGAAATACTGACAATGACTGGAGGAACTGACGATGCATATTGGAGTGCCTGCTGAAACGCGGGCCAACGAGGCGCGCGTGGCCGCGACGCCGGAAACCGTCAAGAAATACGCGGCGGCCGGCCATCGGGTCAGTATCGCGAAAGGGGCCGGCAGCGCCGCCAGCTATCCCGACGAAGCCTATGTGGCCGCCGGCGCCGAATTGACCGACCAGTCGGCCGCTTTGGGTGCCGATCTCGTGCTGAAGGTCCAGGCGCCCACCGACGCCGAACTGCCGTTGCTCAAGCGCGGCGCCGTGCTGGTCGGCATGCTCGAGCCGTTCAACGGCGAGCAGGCGGCGCAACTCGCCGCGGCCGGCGTGACCGGTTTCGCGCTCGAGGCCGCGCCGCGCACGACGCGCGCGCAGAGTCTCGACGTGCTGTCGTCGCAGGCGAACATCGCCGGCTACAAGGCCGTGCTGGTGGCCGCGTCGCTGTATCCGCGGTTCATGCCGATGCTGATGACGGCCGCGGGCACCGTGAAGGCGGCGCGCGTGCTGATTCTCGGCGCGGGCGTCGCGGGCCTGCAGGCGATCGCGACCGCGAAGCGGCTGGGCGCGGTGATCGAGGCGTCCGACGTGCGGCCGGCCGTGAAGGAGCAGATCGAGTCGCTCGGCGCGAAATTCCTCGACGTCCCGTTCGAAACCGACGAAGAGCGCGAAGCCGCGCAAGGTGTCGGCGGCTATGCGCGCCCGATGCCGCCGTCGTGGCTCGGCCGCCAGGCCGCGCTCGTGCACGAGCGCGCGAAGCAGGCCGACATCGTGATCACCACCGCATTGATTCCCGGCCGTCCGGCGCCGACATTGATCTCGGTCGAAACGGCGCAGTCGATGAAGCCCGGGTCGGTGCTCGTCGATCTCGCGGCCGGCCGCGGCCCGGACATCGACGGTCGCAAGGGCGGCAACTGTCCGCTGACCGTCGCCGACCAGGTGATCGTGCACAACGGCGTGACGATCGCCGGCTACACGAACCTGGCATCGATGGTCGCGTCGGACGCGTCGGCGCTGTATGCGCGCAACCTGCTCGACTTCCTGAAGCTGATCGTCACGAAGGAAGGCGCGCTGAACATCGACCTGACCGACGACATCGTCGCCGCGACGCTGCTGTGCCGCGACGGCGAGCTCACGCGCAAATAACGGAGGAGACCATGGAAGTCATCAATCACACGGTGATCAACGTGATCATCTTCGTGCTGGCGGTGTACGTCGGCTACCACGTCGTCTGGAACGTCACGCCGGCGCTGCATACGCCGCTGATGGCCGTGACCAACGCGATCTCGGCGATCGTGATCGTCGGCGCGATGCTCGCGGCGGCGCTCACCGTCGGTGCGACCGGCAAGTTGTTCGGCACGCTCGCGGTCGCGCTCGCGGCCGTCAACGTGTTCGGCGGCTTTCTCGTGACGAGGCGAATGCTCGAGATGTTCCGCAAGAAGGAGCCCAAGCGTATCGAGGGCGGCAAGGAGGGCGCGCGATGAGCATGAACGTCGTTACGCTGCTGTACCTCGTCGCGTCGGTGTGCTTCATCCAGGCGCTGAAGGGGCTGTCGAACCCGAAAAGCGCGCGGCGCGGCAACCTGTTCGGGATGGTCGGGATGGCCATCGCGATCCTCACGACCATCGCGCTGATCGTCAAGCAGGCCGCGTGGCTCGGCGCGAACCTGCCGCTCGGCCTCGCGCTCGTGCTCGGCGCGCTGATCGTCGGCGGGGGCGTCGGGGCATTCGTCGCCGCGCGTGTCGAGATGACGAAGATGCCGGAACTCGTCGCGGCGATGCACTCGCTGATCGGTCTCGCGGCCGTGTGCATCGCGTATGCGGTCGTGTCGGAGCCGGAAGCGTTCGGGCTCGTGCCGCAGGATGCGGTGTCGTCGAGCTTCATCCCGTACGGCAACCGCGTCGAGCTGTTCATCGGCACGTTCGTCGGCGCGATCACGTTCTCCGGTTCGGTGATCGCGTTCGGCAAGCTGTCGGGCAAGTACAAGTTCCGGCTGTTCCAGGGCGCGCCGGTCGTGTACGCGGGCCAGCACCTGATCAACCTGATGCTCGCGATCGCGATGCTCGGCTTCGGCATCCTGTTCTTCATCACGCAGGCGTGGCTGCCGTTCATCATCATGACGGCGATCGCGTTCGTGCTCGGCGTGCTGATCATCATCCCGATCGGCGGCGCGGACATGCCGGTGGTCGTGTCGATGCTGAACTCGTACTCGGGGTGGGCCGCGGCCGGCATCGGCTTCTCGCTGAACAACGCGATGCTGATCATCGCCGGTTCGCTGGTCGGCTCGTCGGGCGCGATCCTGTCGTACATCATGTGCCACGCCATGAACCGCTCGTTCTTCAACGTGATCCTCGGCGGGTTCGGCGGCGAAGCGTCGGCCGGCGGTGCGACGGGCGCGCAGGAGCAGCGGCCGGTGAAGTCCGGTTCGGCCGACGATGCGTCGTTCATGCTCGGCAACGCGGAAACGGTCGTGATCGTGCCGGGCTACGGGCTCGCCGTCGCCCGCGCGCAGCACGCGCTGAAGGAATTGACCGACAAGCTGATCGAGAAGGGCATCGACGTGAAGTACGCGATCCACCCGGTTGCCGGGCGGATGCCGGGCCACATGAACGTGCTGCTCGCGGAGGCGGAAGTGCCGTACGAGATCGTGCACGAGATGGAGGACATCAACGGCGAATTCGGCCAGGTGGACGTGGTGCTCGTACTCGGCGCGAACGACGTGGTGAACCCGGCCGCGAAGAACGATCCGAAATCGCCGATCGCGGGGATGCCGATCATCGAGGCGTACAAGGCGCGCACGGTGATCGTCAACAAGCGCTCGATGGCGGCCGGCTACGCGGGCCTCGACAACGACCTGTTCTACATGGACAAGACGATGATGGTGTTCGGCGATGCGAAGAAGGTCATCGAGGACATGGTGAAGGCCGTCGAATAACGCAGGTGCCGGCATGCGGCGCCCGTATCGATACGCGGGCGCGGTGCCCCGGACAGGCCCGACCGGCGCAAGCCGGCCGGGCTTTTTTCATGGTGCGACGAGACGTGCGACGCAGGCGGCGATCGTGTCGCGCACGCGCACGATCGCCGGGTCGCGCTGCGTGCTCGTGCGCCAGCCGATTTCGACCGGATAGCGCGGCAGGTCGACCGGGCACGCGAGCGCACGCAGCGAGGTCGATTGCGCGATCGCATGCGCCGCATGCGCGGGGATCGTCGCGACCGCGTCGGAGCCGGCGAGCAGGTACGGCAGCGCGGCGAAATGCGTGGTCGACGCCGCGACGCGCCGCTTGTGTCCGAGCGCGGCCAGCGCCTCGTCGACGATCCCGATCACGCCGCCCGACGACACGAGCAGGTGGTCGCGCCGCAGGAATTCGGCGAGCGTCAGCGTGCGCGGCGCCCGCGCGCGGCCGGCCGGATCGATCAGGCACGCATAGCCGCCCGTGGCGACCGCGCGCCGGCTGAGCCCGTTCGCCGAGAACCCGCCCGACGCGATCGCGACGTCGACGCCGTGCCGCAGCAGCGCGTCGCCGGCGATGCCGCTGTGCGTCTGCCGGAAGATCAGCCGGATGCCGGCCGCTTCGCGCGCGACCGCATCGATCAGCGCGCGCCCGAGCGCGATCTCGAAATCGTCGGACAGCCCGATCGAGATCGTGCGGCCGACGCGTTCGCCGCCGTCGGCCGCGATCGCGAGGCTTTCGCGGCAGCGGTCGAGGGCATCGGACAGGATCGGCTTCAGTTCGTCGGCACGCGGCGTCGGCGCGAGCCCGCGGCCGGTGCGCACGAACAGCGGATCGGCATAGATCACGCGCAGCCGCCCGAGCGCCGCGCTGACCGCCGACTGCGTGAGGTCGAGCCGCAGCGCCGCGCGGCTCGCGCCGCCTTCCTCGTACAGCGCCTCGAACACTTTCAGCAGGTTCAGGTCGAGGCCGACGATATCATCTGCATTCATGTCAGTTATCGTTGTATCGATTTGATCGATGAAATGATATCGACAAAGATGGCGTCATCCCATTCACCGCATTTACCGGAGACGCCTAAATGTCCACCTCAGTCATCGCCGCGCTGCAGATCGGCGCATCGCCCGCCGGCACGCGCGCCACGCTCGACACGATCCTCGGCTACGAAACCGCGATCCGCGACAGCGGCGCGTCGCTGGTCGTGCTGCCCGAGGCCGTGCTCGGCGGCTATCCGAAAGGCGAGATCTTCGGCACGCGGCTCGGCTACCGGCTGCCTGAAGGGCGCGACGCGTATGCGCGCTACACCGCGCAGGCGATCGACGTACCGGGGCCGGAAACCGACGAACTGGCCGCGCTGTCGCAGCGCACGGGCGCGAGCCTCGTGGTCGGCGTGATCGAGCGCGGCGGCAGCACGCTGTACTGCACGGCGCTGTTCTTCGATCCGCGCGACGGGCTCGTCGCCAAGCACCGCAAGCTGATGCCGACCGGCACCGAGCGGCTGATCTGGGGGCAGGGCGACGGCTCGACGCTGCCGGTGGTCGACACGGCCGCCGGCCGCGCGGGCGCCGCCATCTGCTGGGAGAACCACATGCCGCTGCTGCGCTGCGCGATGTACGCGAAAGGCGTGCAGATCTGGTGCGCGCCGACCGTCGACGAGCGTGACGTGTGGCAGAGCTCGATGCGGCACATCGCGCACGAGGGGCGCTGCTTCGTCGTGAGCGCGTGCCAGGTGCAGCCGTCGCCGCGCGCGCTCGGCATCGACGTGCCGGGCTGGGACCCCGAGCGGCCGCTGATCCGCGGCGGCAGCGTGATCGTCGGGCCGCTCGGCGACCTGCTGACGGAGCCGCTGATCGGCGAGGCCGGGCTCGTGACCGCGCGCATCGACACCGACGAGCTCGTGAAGGCGCGCTACGACTTCGACGTCGTCGGCCACTACGCGCGTGCGGACGTGTTTTCGCTGCACGTCGACGAGCGGCCGAAGCGGCCGGTGGTGTTCGGCGGGTAACGCAGGCAGGGCCGGGCGCCACCTGGCGCCCGGAACATGAAGGGCGGCGGCGTACGCCCGCCGCCTTGCCGCATCAGCGCATCGGCGCTTCCGCGATTCGCATGTAGTCGGCGATCCGCCGGCCTTCCATGTCCGGAAACTGCTCGTGCACGGTGATGTCGCCCATCCGCGCGATGTCGAAGGTGCGGAAATCGTCGCGCAGCTCGCACCACGCGCCGATCGTCCAGCGCCCGCCCCAGTAGACGAGCCCGAGCGGCCATACGCGGCGCTGCGAATGCGCGCCGAGCCGGTCGCGATAGTCGAAGCTGACGATGTGGCGCGTGTCGATCGCCTGGTGGATCGCGTCGACCTTCGCGCAAAACGTCTCGTCGATGTGGAACGACGGCGCGAACACGGGCAGGCGGTCGAGCGCCGTGCGCTTGTCGGCCGGCATCGCCGACGCGATCTTCGCGAGCGCCGAGCGCACGCCGCTCGCGAAGCGCGCACCGCCCCAGGTCTCGAGCATGCGCGCGCCGGTGGCGAGCGCCGACAGCTCCTCGGCCGTGAACGTGAGCGGCGGCAGGCTCGCGTTGCGGTTCAGCCGGTAGCCGATGCCGGCTTCGCCTTCGATCGGCACCCCGGACAGTTGCAGGTCGCGCACGTCGCGATAGACCGTGCGCGGCGACACCGACAGCCAGTCGGCCAGCTGCTGCGCGGTCGTGAGCCGACGCCCGCGCAGCAGCTCGGCGATCTGGAACAGGCGGTCGGCACGGCGGGTCATGACAGCACCTCGATTCCTCTGGCGACGGGGACTTCGCGATGATAGCGCCGCGCCGGCCCGCTGACCGCTGCGCTCAGTGGCATTTCGGCGCGTGCAGGCCGACGCGGTTGCCTTCCGTGTCGATCAGATAGCCGACGTAGCCGTAGTTGTTCGGCAACTCGACGACCGAGCCCTGCACGACGCCGCCCGCGCGCTTCGCGCGTTCGAGCGCCGCGACGACCGATTCGCCGGCGTTCAGGTAGACGAGCACGCCGTTCGCGCTCGGCTTGATCTGCTGCGGATCGAATACGATGCTGCCGCCCGTGCTCGACGCGTCGCGGTCGAACGTCGCCATCGGTACGCCGCCGATGACCGCGCGCTGCAACGTGGTTTGCAGCACGGTTTCGTAGAAGCGGATCGCGCGGTCGAAATCGAGGGACGGAATGTCGAACCACGCGATCGCGCGCTCCGGGGTGGCAGTGGCGGTTGCTGACGTCATGACGAGCTCCTTGTTGTTCGGTTCTTGATGGAAACCAGCCTTGCATTGCGCCGGGATTGCAGTGTGGCGGGGGGCTGCTGACAGCGTGCTGTCAGTAGTCATGGCGGCGCTGACAAAAGGCGGCTGCGGTGGCGTCCGGTCGGGCGGGACCGCGCCGCGCGGATGCGAGGCGAGGGGGTGTGCAGGACGGCGGCGTAAAGAAAAACGCCCGGCGGGTGCCGGGCGTCGTCTGGGTGTCAGCAGGCGGCCGCAGCGGCCGGTTCGCGTGTCAGGCGTCGCCTTCCGGCGCGGCCGGGCGTGCCTTCACGCTGCCGGCGATCAGGTCGAAGCGGAACAGCCGGCATTCGAGCGCGCCGTTGAACAGCGGCGTCTTGGCCGATTCGCGCAGCCGCAACTGGCCCGGCAGCGAACGATCGGACGTCAGCAGGAACGCCTGCCAGCCCGTGAAGCGCTGCTTCAGCGCATCGCCGAGCGCATTGAAGAACTCGCTGTCCGGCGCGTCGGTGTGCGTGCGGCGGAATGCGTCGTCGTTGCCGCGGTTGCGGCCGGTTTCGCGCACCTCGCCGCGCGCGCTGCGCCCGCGCACTTCGATCCGCTCGCCGTACGGCGGGTTCGCGAGGAGGATGCCCGGCCCGTCGCACGGCGGCGTCATCCCGCGCGCGTCGACCTGCTTGAGCCACACCGACGGCACGCCGGCGCGCTCGAGGTTCGCGCGCGCCTTCTCGAGCATGTCGCCGGAAATGTCGCTGCCGTACACGCCGAGCGCTTCGCCGCGCTTGGCCCGCGCCGCGCGCTTCGCGTCCAGCGCCGGGACCTTCAGCCCCTGCCACGCGGTGATGTCGTACTGCTTGAGCTTTTCGAAGCCGAACCGGCGTTCGACGCCGGGCGCCACGCCGAGCGCGATCTGCGCGGCTTCCGCGAGGAACGTGCCGCTGCCGCACATCGGGTCGTACAGCGCGGTGCCGGGCGTCCAGCCCGTCAGGCGCAGGATGCCGGCCGCGAGGTTCTCGCGCAGCGGCGCCGCACCCTTGTCGAGACGCCAGCCGCGCTTGAACAGCGGCTCGCCCGACGTGTCGAGGTACAGCGTGCACGCGTTGACGGTCAGGAACGCGAACACGCGCACGTCCGGCGCACCGGTGTCGATGCTCGGGCGCGAGCCGGTTTTCTCGCGCATCCGGTCGCAGATCGCATCCTTCACGCGCAGCGTCGTGAATTCGAGGCTTTTCAGCGGCGACTTGATCGCGGTGATGTCGATGCGCAGCGTCTGCGTCGACGCGAACCAGCGTTCCCACGGCTGCTCGAGCGCGAGCGCGTAGACGTCCTGCTCGTTGCGGTACGGGCCGTGCGCGATCTTCAGCAGGATCCGGCTCGCGATCCGCGAATGGAGGTTCGCGGCCATGCCGGCGGCCCAGCCGCCGCTGAAATGGACGCCGCCCGGCACCTGCGCGCCCGCGGTGAACGGCGCGCCGTTCAGGTGGCGGCCGGCGATTTCGGCCAGCTCGGCGGCAAGCGCCGCTTCGAGGCCGCGCGGGCAGGGGGCGAAGAATTCGAACAGGGTGGGCGAGGACATAAGGCGGGTGAGGACGTGCAAAAGTCCACTATTGTACGCGGCGCGGCGACCGGGGCCGGCGTTTCGGCGCGGCGCCGCCGGCGCGACGGCCGCTCGCGCGTGCCGGGCGGGCGGCGAAGGGCGGGCGGGCCGCCGCCGCCGCGCCGCCGCGGCTCAGTGCGCGCCCGGCTGGCCGGCGCGCGTGGCGGGGTTGGCCGCCGGCCAGAACAGCGCGAGCGGATTCGACAGCACCGTGCGGACGATCGCCGCCACGAGCGCGCGCACCTTGGTCGGGCGCAGGCTGCGTGAGCGCACGGCCATCGTGAACGCGAGCGCGAAGCTCACGAGCACGTTGAGGATCGCCATGCTGAGGACGCCCGCGCCGGCCCACCACAGCTCGGGCGTGCCGAGCGCACCCTTGCCCAGCACGCCGAGCGCGACCCCGATCGAGCCGGCCGACAGCGTCACGTGCCGCACCTCGAACGGGAACATGAACACGGTGACGATCGCCGGGACGAGGCCGAGCATCAGGCCGAGACCGACGTTCGCGACCACGCCCGCGACGTTCGACCGGCAGAAGTGCGCGAGCTTCGCGGCGCCGGCCGCGCCGAGCGTCAGGCGCAGCCGGCGGTTGTACGTGAGCGCGTCGCCGACCCGGTGCAGCACGAACCAGTTGTCGGCCCAGCCCGCGAGCAGGCTCGACGCCCACAGCAGCACGCCGGTGAGCGCCGCATAGAATGGCGTCGGGCCCAGCAGCGAGAACGAGTGCAGCGTCGCGTGCGCCTTCTCCGGCGAGATCAGGTTCGCGTGCAGCACGTTGCCCGCGAACAGCTGCACGAGCAGGCACACCGGCAGCACGACGAGCACGTTGCCGGAAATCGCGGCCGCCTGCGTGCGGATCAGCGCGATCACCGATCCGACGAACGCCTTCACGCCTTCGTCGTGGCCCGTGTCGTCGAGCTCGCGCGCGAGCGTCGGCGCGGTCATCGCCGGCTGCTTGGTCGCGAGCGTGAAGTGCAGGAAGTGCATCAGCATGAAGCTGGCCGCGTAGTTGATGCCTGCAAGCAACCCTTCGAGCATCGACTGCAGGTGCGCGCCCGTGATCGCGAACTTCACGCACACGGTCGCGACGGTGACGAGGCCGCCGCCCGCGGCCATCCGCAGCATCTTCAGATACTCGGCGCGGCCGCGCGAGATGTAGTGCTCGCCGGTGTCCGCGTTGGTCTCGACGAGCTTGCGCGCGAACAGCGAGAAGTTGCTGCGCACGAGGTGCGCGACGCTCTGGCTGCTCTGGTTCGCATCGACGAGTTCGGCCGTCAGGTGCGCCATGCCGCGCAGGTCGTCGCGCGCCATCCACGCGTTGAGCAGCATTTCCGCGCGCAGGATGCGCATGCGCATCCGCTCGACCTGGAACACGATGTCGACCGACACGCCGTTGCGGTACAGGTGCGCGAACACCTCGTCGACGGCGATCCGGCATTCGTCGAGCAGCACGCGCAGGTAATTCACCTCGTGCAGCAGCTTGCTCGGGTCGCCGCCGTCCTCGACGGCCGCATGCGCGGTTTCGACCGCGAGCATCGCGCGCGTGAGGCGGTAGAACGGCTGCGATTCGAGCGGCTGGCGTTCCAGCGGCTTGCGCGCGTCGTCGTCGGACAGCCGGCTGCGCACCGTCTGCGACAGGCCGGTCGAGCTGATCTGGCAGGTCAGGTTGTGCAGCGCGGCCAGCAGGTCGCGCGAGAACGAGCCGGGCTCGTGGCGCTCTTCGTCGGTGACGTCGAACGAGATCAGCTCGGCGACGCGCGCGAGCAGATCGTCGGGCAGCGCGTCGATCCATTTCGCGTCCTCGGGCGTCGGGAACATCAGCGTGAACAGCGCCGACAGCTCGCGGCGGTTCGGCGCGGGCGGGATCAGCGACGAGTCGATCCGCTCGAACAGCGCGCCGAAGAAGCCCGAATGCACGGGCATGCCCGCATCGCACAGCAGCGAGATGCCGTCGCACTCGCGCAGGATGCCGCGCAGGATGCGCGCCGCGTGCGCTTTCCACGCGGGGTTGCGATCGAGCACGTGAAACAGGTAGCGCAGCCGCGCATGGGCCGGATACGCGCGCGTGTCGGCGTCGCGCTCGGCCGGCGCGTCCAGCACCGTGCCGTTGCGGCGCAGCCAGTGCGCGAGCTCGATCAGCCATTCGCTGCGCTCGGCGTACGACGCGCCGGCGTCGGCGTGCGCGAGCAGCGCATCGAGCTGGTGGCCGGCATTGCGCGACGCGCGCCACTTCTTGATCAGGGTCGTCAGGGAACGAAACATAAACGGAATAGCGAAAGCCCGGGACGGGCGGGTTCGGGATGCCGGCCGGGGAAACGGCGCGGCGCCGGTGAGAACGGGTGAGACGGGGCCGGTGGCCGGACGATGCGCGGCGACCCGCGATGCGGCTGCCCCGTCGCGGTGCACGCGATTCGCGTGCGGGCGCCGGGAGGCACGGCGGTCGGGCCGAACGCGGCCCGGCGCCGCTGGCTGGCGCGCACGACGAACGGCGCGAGCCTGAAAGTGCGTAGGATCGTCAATCGGGCCGGAAAACGCAAGCCGACCGCATTGCATGGCGCGGGTTCCGGCGGCTTTTGACAAAGAATGTCATGTCCGTCCGGCCGATGGCGGCGCGCGAGGCCGGCTGCGGCGGCGTGCCGCTGGCGTCCGGCTTTCGGCGTGTGCGACGGGACGCGCCGCGCCGTTCGACCCCGCGCAGGCGAACGCCGTGTCGAACGTTTCCCCGCGCGCCGTCTGCGTTCGCTTATGCGCCGGACTTGCCCGTCGCGCCGGCGTCGCCGCCGGCCGTCGGGTTGGCCGGGCACGGCACGGCCGGCGCGGCGGCCGTCTTGCCGCCGGCCGCGGACACCGCGCCGCGGCGGGCGGCCATCGCACGCACGCCGGCCGCGGCCTGGGTGGCAATCACGTCGAGCGCGCGCCGGTGGCCGGCGACGAGCGCGTCGTAGCCGTCCGCGACCGGTTCCGCGACGCTCGTGCGGCAGGTCATCACGGCCTGCGAGGCGAGCGAGCGCACGCTCCATACGGCGTCGATCGCCGCGCGCTTGCCCGGCCACGACTCGAAGCGCTGCACGTTCACGCTGATGCGGTACACGGGCACGCCGGCCGGATACGCGGAATTCGCGACGTCGATCGTGCCGAGCTGCGCGGCGAGATCGTCCGACAGCGCGCGGCGGATCTCGTCGGCGGGCGGCGCCGCCCAGCGTTCCTGCTCCAGCACGTCGACCTGCGCCGCGTTCTTCTGCACGACCAGCTGGTTCTTCGCGACCTGCTCGGGCACGCCGACCGACGGCACCTCGATCAGGAACGCCGGGTTGGCCGGCGCGGTGCGCAGCGGCGCCGCGGCGTCGGCCGGGCTGAGCGTGTAGAACCGCGCGGGCGGCGAGCTGCACGCGGCGAGCGCCAGTGCGGCGAAGACTGCCGCCGCGCCGCTTGCGAAACCGTTCACGCGTGTCGTCATTGCTTATCTCCTGGCTTGCCCTTGAGCAGCGATTCGGGGTGGCGCTCCAGATAGTCGGCGAGCGCGTTCAGCGATTGCAGCGTGCGCGTGAGCTCCTTCAGCGCGCCGCGCACGTCGGACTGCAGCGGCGAATCCTGCTGCAGCGTCGCTTCGGCGGTCGAGAAGGTCTGCTTCGCGGCCGACAGCGTGTCGCGCGCTTGCGGCGCGACCTGCGTGTCGAGCTGCTTGAACAGCTTGTCGGCATTCGCGAGCGCGCTGTTCAGGTTCGCGCCGATCTGGTCGAACGGCACCTTGTCGAGCTTCTTCGCGATGTCGGCGACCTGCAGCTGCAGCTCGTCGAGCGTGTTCGGCACGGTCGGCAGCTCGAGCGGCTGGCGGGCCGTGTCGATCTTCACGGCCGGCGCCTTCGGGAAGAAGTCGAGCGCGACGTACAGCTGGCTCGTCAGCAGGTTGCCGGTGCGCAGCTGGCCGCGCAGCCCGTGCTGGACGAGCCGCTCGACGATTTCGCGGCGCGCCGGTTCGCCCTTGCTCTCGATCGTCTCGCGGAAGCGGCGGCCGAGGCGTTCCGGATACACGTTCATCGTCACCGGCATCAGGAAGTTCTTCGTCTTCGGATCGAAGTCGATGCCGATGTTCGTCACTTCGCCGAGCACGATGCCGCGGAAATCGACCGGCGCGCCGACGGCGAGCCCGCGCAGCGACTGGTTGAAGTTCATCACGACCTGCAGCGGCTGGCCGTCCGGGTCGCGCATCGCGTCGCCCTCGTCGGAGCCGAGACGGAACGTCGTGTTGTTCGGCGCGGTCGTGCCGGTGCCCTGGTTCGGCGGCGTCTGGAACGCGATGCCGCCGAGGATCACGGTCGCGAGCGACTGCGTGTTCAGCTTCAGGCCGCTCGAATCGAGCCGCAGGTCGACGCCGCTCGCTTGCCACCAGCGCGTGTTCATCCCGACGTACTGGTCGTACGGCGCATTGACGAACACGTTGAACGTCACGCCCGTGCCGTCCTTGTCGAGCGAGAAGCCGACCACCTGGCCGACCTGCACGCGGCGGTAGTAGACCGGCGAGCCGATATCGACCGAGCCGAGCGAATCGCCGCGCAGCACGTACTGCGTGCCTTTCTGGTCGCCCGTGACGGCGGGCGGCGTCTCCAGGCCGGTGAAGTCGGTCAGCGTGTCCTGGCCGTGACCGGCGTCGACGCCGATGTACGCGCCGGACAGCAGCGTGCCGAGCCCCGACACGCCGGTCGCGCCGACGCGCGGCCGCACGATCCAGAAGCGCGAGCCCTTGACCGCGAAATCCTCGGCTTCCTTCTTGAGCTGCACCTGGACCAGCACGCGCGACAGGTCTTTCGACAGCTTGATCGTCTTGACCGTGCCGATCTCGACGTCCTTGTACTTGACCTGGGTCTTGCCCGGCTCGAGCCCTTCGGCGCTGTGGAAGCTGATCGTGATTTCCGGGCCGCGCTCGCGCACGGACTTGATCACGAGGCCGATGCCGATCAGCGCGGCGATCAGCGGCACGAGCCAGACGAGCGACGGCAGCCAGCCGCTTTTCGTCGAGATCGTCGGATCGGGCGGCCGGGGCGCGTCGTGCTGCGGGCCTTGTGGACTATTCATGGTGATTCCCTGAGGTTTCGACTGGATCCCAGATCAGGCGGGGATCGAACTGCATCGACGCGAGCATCGTCAGGATCACGACCGAGCCGAACGCGAGGGCGCCGGGGCCGGCCGTGATGACGGCGAGCGAACGGAAATGGACGAGCGCGACGGTCAGCGTCACGACGAAGATGTCGAGCATCGACCAGCGGCCGATGCGCTCGACGATCCGGTAGAGGCGCGTGCGCTGCAGCGGCCGCCAGGCGGCGCGGCGCTGCGCGCTGGTGACGAGGATCGTCAGCACGCCGAGCTTGAGCATCGGCACGAGAATGCTGGCGACGAACACGACGACGGCGAGCGGCCAGTCGCCGGACGTCCAGAAATAGATGACGCCGCTCATGATCGTGTCCTGCTGCGACCCGACGATCGACGACGTGCGCATGATCGGCAGCAGGTTCGCCGGAATGTAGAGGATCGCGGCCGCGAGCAGCAGCGCCCACGTGCGCATGATGCTGTTCGGCGTGCGCACGTGCAGCGCGCTGCCGCAGCGCGCGCAATGCGCGTGCGGGTGGTCGATCGTCTGCACGAGCCCGCACGCGTGGCAGCTGGCGTAGCCCTCGCGGGCGGCGGTCGGCGTGGGGCGCGTCATCGGCGGGGCGCGTCCGGCAGCGGCGCGGCGGGGTCGGGCTGCCCGGGCGCGCGGCCGGCGCGCAGGTCGTCGGCGATGTCCCACACCGTGCGCGGGTCGAACATCAGCACGACGGCGGTCATCAGCGTGAGCGCGCCGAACGCGAACAGCGCCGCGTCGGGCACGACGCGCGCGAGGCTCACCATCTTCACGATCGTGACCACGATGCCGAGCATGAACACCTCGATCATCCCCCACGGCCGCACGAGCTGGATCGTGCGCAGCACGACGTTGAGGCCGGGCGGCACGACGCCGCGGCGGATCGGCAGCAGGACGTAAAGCAGCGCGGCCATCTCGACGAGCGGAAACAGCACGGTCGAGCAGAACACCATCACGCCGACGATCGCCATGTCCTGATGCCACAGCGCGTCGATCGCGCCGATCAGCGTCGTCTGCACGCGCGTGCCGTTCAGGTCCATTTCGAGGATCGGGAACGTCTGCGCGATGATGAACGTGACGAGCGCCGCGACCGCGAGCGCGGTGATGCGCTCGATCTGCGTGGTGCTGTTGCGATACAGCAGCGCGTCGCAGCGCGGACAGCGCGCGATCTCGCGGCCGGCGAGGCGCGGTTTATGCAACAGTGCGTCGCATTCGTGGCAGGCAATCAGGTCGTATCGTTGCATGGAAAAGGCGGTGTCGCGACGGCTGGGGAAACGCGTCGACGGGGCCGGAACCCGCGCCAATCTTACCAAAAGGGCTTTTTCGATGGGTCAAGGATCATGAATTGCGTGACCGGTCGGTAACATGACGGGAAGCCGTCAGCCGGCTGGCGCGCCTGTCCTCAGAGTCCGCGCGCGTCAAAAGGTTGCGGTAGCATGGCGCCCTTGACATGCGTCGGACGAATTTACCGGCGCAGCCGTTCGCTGAACTGAGGAACCCAAGATGGCATCGAAATCGCCGCCGGCCGTGCCGGCACGCTATGCGCACCCCGCGATCGCACTGCACTGGCTGATCGCGCTGCTGATCGTCTGCGGCTTCGCGCTCGGCTGGGTGATGACGGACATCCCCGGCTTCACGCCGACCAAGCTGAAGTACTTCTCGTGGCACAAGTGGATCGGCGTGACGGTGTTCGCGCTGGCCGTCGTGCGCGTGCTGTGGCGTGCGACCCACGTGCCGCCGCCGCTGCCGGGCGGCACGCCGGCGTGGCAGCGCGCGGCGTCGCACGGCGTGCACATGCTGCTGTACGTGCTGATGATCGTGATTCCGGTGACGGGCTACCTGTATAGCTCGGCGTCGAACATCCCGGTCGTCTATCTCGGCGTCGTGCCGCTGCCGCGTCTGATCGACCCCGATCCGGCGCTCAAGGAAACCTTCAAGACGCTGCACGTCTCTTTGAATTACATTCTGCTTGCGCTCGTCGCGATGCACGTGCTCGCGGCGCTCAAGCACCAGTTGTTGGACCGCGACGGCCTGTTGTCGCGCATGCTTCCCTTTGCCAAATGAAGGATCCCATGAAAGTGTCTTTCTCCCGCTCCATGCTGACCGCGCTCGCCGCGGCGGCGCTTGTCGCGTCGGGCGCGGCGCATGCCGACGTCGATCTCGCGAAGAGCAAGGTGTCCGCCGTGTCGAAGCAGATGAACGTGCCGACCGAAGGCGCGTTCAAGAAGTTTTCCGCGCAGGTGAAGTTCGACCCGGCGAAAGCCGCGCAGGGCAGCGCGCAAATGACGATCGACGTCGCGAGCTTCGACCTCGGCGACAAGATGTACAACGACCAAGTCGCCGGCAAGGACTGGTTCGACGCGAAGACCTATCCGCAGGCGACCTTCGTGTCGTCGGCGATCGCGCCGGCCGGCGGCAACAAGTACAACGTGACCGGCAAGCTGACGATCAAGGGCAAGGCCGAGACCGTCACGGTGCCCGTCACGGTCGCGCAAAACGGCGCGACACAGACCTTCGACGGCGTGCTGCCGATCAAGCGTTCGGCCTTCAACGTCGGCACCGGCGAGTGGAAGGACACGTCGATCGTCGCGGACGAAGTGCAGATCAAGTTCCATCTCGTCGCTACGAAGTAAGCGGCTGGTTGCCGCGTCAACTGAATGCCGCGCGAGGGCGCGGCGCCGTTCCTAGGAGAAAAAGTTTGAAAAAGCATCTGATCATCGCCGCCGGCGCGCTGGCCGCCTCGCTGTCGTTCTCGGCCTTCGCCGAAAGCGCGACCTACCAGTTCGACCCGAGCCACACGTACCCGAGCTTCGAAGCCGACCACTTCGGCGGCCTGTCGGTCTGGCGTGGCAAGTTCGACAAGTCGAGCGGCACCGTGACGCTCGATCGCGCGGCGAAGACCGGTACGGTCGACGTGACGACCGATATCGCGTCGATCCACACGGGCAGCGCGAAGCTCGACGAGCACCTGCAGACGGCCGAATTCTTCGATGCGGCGAAGTTCCCGCAGGCGAACTACAAGGGCACGATCAAGTTCGACGGCGACAAGCCGGTGTCGGTGGTCGGCAACCTGACGCTGCATGGCGTCACGAAGCCGCTGACGCTGAAGATCGATTCGTTCAAGTGCATGCCGCACCCGATGCTCAAGCGTGAAGTGTGCGGCGTCGATGCGGTCGGCGAATTCAGCCGCGACGATTTCGGCCTCGACTACGGCAAGCAGTACGGCTTCAAGATGAAGACGAAGCTGCTGATCACGGCCGAAGCGGTCAAGCAGCAGTAAGACTCGCTGGCGGGGCCGGCCATTGCGCCGGCCGCCGCGGACTAACCGCCGCGCTCCCGTTACCGGGGCGCGGCGGTTTTTTTTGCGCGCCTATAATCGCCCGAGCGCCGCATGTGGCCATGCGAATCCTGCGGCGCCGGGCAGGCCGACGGCGCGACGGTGGCCGCCCCGAACAGAACGTACAACGACAAGGAGATCGCCGATGCATGCCGTCACGCAGTCCAGCTCCATTGCCTCGTCGCCGCGCGTGTGGCGCGCGGTGGTCGCCGCGTCGATCGGCAACGCGCTCGAATGGTTCGATCTCGTCGTCTACGGCTTTTTCGCGGTGACGATCTCGAAGCTGTTCTTCCCGGCCGGCAACGACACTGTGTCGCTGCTGCTCACGCTCGGCACGTTCGGCGTGTCGTTCTTCATGCGGCCGCTCGGCGCGATCGTGCTCGGCGCGTATGCCGACCGCGCGGGCCGCAAGGCCGCGCTCACGCTGTCGATCCTGCTGATGATGGCCGGCACGCTGATCATCGCGGTGCTGCCGACCTACGGGACGATCGGCGTCGCCGCGCCGGTGATCCTCGTCGCCGCGCGGCTGATGCAGGGCTTCTCGGCCGGCGGCGAGTTCGGCAGCGCGACCGCGTTCCTCGCCGAGCACGTGCCGGGGCGGCGCGGCTTCTTCGCGAGCTGGCAGGTCGCGAGCCAGGGGCTCACGACGCTGCTCGCTGCGGGCTTCGGCACCGTGCTGAACGCGCAACTCACGGCCGACCAGATGGCGTCGTGGGGCTGGCGCGTGCCGTTCTTCTTCGGGCTGCTGCTCGGGCCGGTCGCGTACTACATCCGCACCAAGGTCGACGAGACGCCCGAATTCCTCGCGGCCGAAGGCACCGCGAACCCGCTGCGCGATACGTTCGCGTCGCACAAGGCGCGTCTCGTCGCGGCGATGGGCGTGGTCGTGCTCGGCACCGTCGCGACCTATCTCGTGCTGTTCATGCCGACCTACGGCGTGAAGCAGCTCGGCCTCGCGCCGTCCGCCGCCTTTGCGGCGATTCTCGTCGTCGGCGTGATCCAGATGGCGTTTGCGCCGCTCGTCGGCCACTGGTCGGATCGCTACGGCCGCGTGCGCGTGATGATCGCGCCGGCCATCGGCATCCTCGTGCTGATCTATCCGGCGTTTGCGTATCTCGTCGCGCATCCGGGCTTCGGCACGCTGATCGCGCTGCAGGTGCTGCTCGCGTTCCTGATGACCGGCTACTTCGCGGCGCTGCCGGGGCTCCTGTCCGAAGTGTTTCCGGTGCAGACGCGCACGACCGGGATGTCGCTCGCGTATAACGTCGCGGTGACGATCTTCGGCGGCTTCGGGCCGTTCATCATCGCGTGGCTGATCCGCGAGACGGGGATGAAGACCGCGCCGAGCTTTTACCTGATGTTCGCGGCCGTGCTGAGCCTCGCGGCGCTGGTCGTGCTGCGGCGGCGGTTCGGGTTTCGGTGACGCTTCGACGCGACGCGGGCGGGGGGCAGCCGCCCTTTGAGGCGGCTGCGATTTTTGTACCGCCAAGCATGCAGTCATGTAGCCGCGCTCGCGAGCTGATGGCATTTCTGCGAGCGCCGCTCAGGCTCAAAATGAGCCTTCCAAAATTCAGTCACGTCTTATGGCGATTTTGTCCTGCACTTTGTAGAGTCTTGCGGGATATTTCGCACACCACCCGGCAATTAACTGGAAAGGACTGATATGGCGGGTCAAGCACCATCGAAGACAGGCTTCGAGAAATGGCAGGACGGCATCGACAAGGCGGTAGGCGATACCAGATGGGATTCCTGGGATTGCGAAATCCGGATGGCAGTCGACGAGTACAACCGCCATCTTTCCGGGATAGCAGGATACAGGCCGTTGGATTGGCAACTTATCAAGGCGATGCTATGGGTCGAATCTGGTGCGGCCGACTCGGAATGGAACAGCAAGCCCATGCGCATCGGCGTCTCTGGCGATCCAGGGCTGGCATCCCTGCTGTCGGGAAACGAAGGTGGCGACTTGATTCTGCCACCGGCCTGGAACGGACAGCTGACAATGGGGTCGGTCCGAAGCATGCCGGCACATAACATTCGTGCGGGGATCGGTTACTTGCTGATGAAAACGGCCCATTACGAGTACCGCAGCGTGTCGAACGCCGATGTCAAAATCTATGAGGTCATCGTTAAGCCCGGCGATAGCCTCGACAAGATTGCAAAAGCGCAAGCAAGCACAGTAGATACGCTGAGAAAGCTCAATCCGACCGCTACCGTTCTACGACCTGGGCAGGCGTTGAAGTATCAGAAAGCATCTGTGCAACGCGTCATCACAAGCTGGCGGCAGATCTCCACAAAGTTGATAGCACAACGCTATAACGGAGGTCGCGATATCAATTACGCTACGAAACTGGATTATGTGTTGAAAGCGATGCACAAAGGGACGGAGACCGTATGCGCAAGATAGCGCTTCTGGTAGCAGCTGCCTTTTCCCCGCTCATCTCGATGGCTGCGCCGAATGCTCCAGTTCAAAGCGAGCGCGAACTGCGCGGCGAATGCTCGTATGAAATAACCGGAGTAAGAGAATGTTTGCAGCGGAAGCAAGAGGCAAGCGAGGTCGAGCTAAAGCGTGCCGAAGAAAAAGTACGTGTGGCGTTTGCCAAGTGGGATGAGGACGTCAAATACGTCAATCTGGCAAAAATCAGGCTGGCCGCCTCGAAGAAAGCTTTCATCAAATATCGCAAAGCGCAATGCGCATTTGCCTCCTCATTGGGCGGCGGTGCTATTGGCAATGCACTTGAGATGCAGCGTCTGGCCTGTGTCGCAGAACTCAATAACAGACGCGCCGCGCAATTACGCGATGCGGTGTCTGACTTGCCGTTGAAGTAGCACGGTGCCGTCGGCATCTCGACGCGGCGGCACCAGTCAGCCCGGCACGACACCGTAGCCAAGCCGCCCGGGCCATCGCGCCGGGAGAAGAGGGCAGCGACGCTTGCATGAAAAAAGGCCGGTCCAACAGGACCGGCCTTCGTATATCCGCCGAAACGGCGCGGCGCTTAAACCTGCGCGCCCGCGTTCGGATCGTCCGGATCGTGCGCGGTCTTCTTGTCCTTGATCAGGTCTTCGCGCTTGATGCCGAGCCACATCGCGAGCGAGCCCGCGACGAACACCGACGAGTAGATGCCGAACATGATGCCGACCGTCAGCGCGAGCGCGAAGTAGTGCAGCGTCGGGCCGCCGAAGAAGAACATCGACAGCACCATCATTTCCGTCGACGTGTGCGTGATGATCGTGCGCGACATCGTGGTCGTGATCGCGTGGTTGATCACTTCCTGCACGCTCATCTTGCGTTCGCGGCGGAACGTCTCGCGGATCCGGTCGAAGATGACGACCGACTCGTTGACCGAGTAGCCGAGCACCGCGAGGATCGCCGCGAGCACCGCCAGCGAGAATTCCCACTGGAAGAACGCGAAGAAGCCGAGAATGATCACGACGTCGTGCAGGTTGGCGATGATGCCCGCCACCGCGTACTTCCATTCGAAGCGGAACGACAGGTAGATCACGATGCCGATCACGACGCACGCGAGCGCGAGCAGACCGTCGGTCGCCAACTCGCGGCCGACCTGCGGGCCGACGAACTCGACGCGCTGCAGCGTGACGTCGGGGCTCTGCGCCTTCAGCGCGCCCATCACCTGGTCGCTCTGCTGCGCGGACGTGAGGCCTTCCTTCAGCTGCAGGCGGATCAGCACGTTGCGCGACGTGCCGAAGTTCTGCACCTGCGCGTCGGCATAGCCGAGCTTGCCGAGCGTCGCGCGCACGGGCTCGAGCTCCGCGGCCTGCTGGTACTGCACCTCGATCACCGTCCCGCCGGTGAATTCGACGGACAGGTGCAGCCCGCGGTGGAACAGGAAGAACACGGCGGCGAGGAACGTGACCAGCGAGATCACGTTGAACACCAGCGCGTGCCGCATGAACGGAATGTCTTTACGGATGCGGAAAAATTCCATGGCTTCGTCTCCGGGGCCTTATTGGGTCGAGCCCGGTTTCTTCGGCGACACGCGTTGCTGCGCGCGGTTGCGCAGCTGCGGCTTGCCGGCGCGCGGCGCGTTGCCCTTCGCCGGGGCGGCGAGCTTCGCGGCGCGCGCGGTGTCGGTCGATTCGTCCGCGTCGGTGAACGACGCGGCGGCGGCGCCTTCCGGCTTCCACACCTGGCCGATCGCGAGCGACTTCAGTTTCTTGCGGCCGCCGTACCAGAGGTTGACGATCCCGCGCGAGAAGAACACCGCGGAGAACATCGACGTCAGGATGCCGAGGCAGTGCACGATCGCGAACGCGCGAACCGGGCCCGAGCCGAACGCGAGCAGCGCGAGGCCGGCGATCAGCGTCGTGACGTTCGAGTCGAGAATCGTCGCCCATGCATGCGCGTAGCCGGCCTGGATCGCGAGTTGCGGCGGCTGGCCGGCGCGCAGTTCTTCACGCACGCGCTCGTTGATCAGCACGTTCGAGTCGATCGCCATGCCGAGCGCGAGCGCGATCGCCGCGATACCGGGCAGCGTCAGCGTCGCCTGCATCAGCGACAGCACGGCGACGAGCAGCAGCAGGTTCACCGACAGGCCGATCACCGACACCACGCCGAACAGCATGTAGTACGCGATCATGAACACGGCGATCGCGCAGAAGCCCCAGATCACCGAGTGGATGCCCATCTTGATGTTGTCGGCGCCGAGGCTCGGGCCGATCGTGCGTTCCTCGATGATGTCCATCGGCGCGGCGAGCGACCCGGCGCGCAGCAGCAGCGCGAGATCGGCCGCGGCCTGCGGCGTCGGCTGGCCCGTGATCTGGAAGCGGTCGCCGAGTTCGGACTGGATCGTCGCGACCGTCAGCACTTCGCCCTTGCCCTTCTCGAACAGCACCATCGCCATCGGCTTGCCGATGTTCTCGCGCGACACCGTGCGCACCGCGCGGCCGCCCGCCGAATCGAGGCGGATGTTGACCGACGGACGCTGATGTTCGTCGAAGCCGGCCGATGCGTCGATGATGCGGTCGCCGGTAAAGATCACGTCCTTCTTCAGCAGCACGGGCACCTGGTTGCCTTGCGTGAACAGCTCCTCGCCCGGCGGCACGGGGTCGTTCGGGTTCGGGTGCGTGTTGATCGGGTCGGCGAGGCGCGCCTCGAGCGTCGCGGTGCGGCCGATGATGTCCTTCGCCTTTGCGGTGTCCTGCACGCCCGGCAGTTCGACGACGATGCGGTCGCTGCCTTGCTGCTGCAGGATCGGCTCGGACACGCCGAGCTCGTTCACGCGGTTGTGGAGCGTCGTCAGGTTCTGCTTGAGCGCGGCGTCCTCGACGGCCTTCTGCACGGCCGGCGTGAAGGTGCCGACGACTTGCGTGCCGCCGCCGCCGGGCTGGGTCGCCCATTGCAGCTCGGTGATCGACGCGGCGAGCACCTTGCGGGCGTCTTCCGCCGTCTGCGCATCGCTGAAGTTGACGACCACGGACTGCTCGACGCGGCTCACGCCGCCGTCGCGGATGTTCTTGTCGCGCAGCAGCGTGCGCGCGTCGGACGCGTCGGAGTCGAGCTTCTTCGTGAGCGCGCCCGTCATGTCGACCTGGAGCAGGAAGTGCACACCGCCGCGCAGGTCGAGGCCGAGATACATCGGCAGCGCGTGCAGCGCGGTCAGCCAGCGCGGCGACGCGCTCTGCAGGTTCAGTGCGACGACGTACTGCGGATCGTTCGGGTCGGTGTTCAGCGACTTCTGCAGCAGGTCCTTGACGCGCAGCTGCGTATCGGTGTCCTTCAGGCGCACGCGGATGTTCGCGCCGGTCGCCGTGTTCTCGAAGGTGATGTCGTCCGGCTTGATCTGCGCAGACGCGAGCGCCGATTCGACCTGGGTCAGCGTGGTCGAGTCGAGCTTGACCGTGGCCTTGCCGCTCGACACCTGCACCGCCGGCGCTTCGCCGAAGAAGTTGGGCAATGTGTACAGAAGGCCGATGGCGAGCGCCACGACCATCACGACATATTTCCAGAGTGGGTAACGATTCATGAGGGGGCCGAACGGGTGGTTGGCGTGAAAGCGTCGCGTCCGGCGCCGCGGCGGCCCGCTCTCTCAGGCGGGCACGGCGCGGGGAGCCGGACGCTCGGTGTTAAGCCTTACAGCGACTTGATCGTGCCCTTCGGCAGAATGGTCGTGACGGCAGCCTTCTGCACGGTGATTTCGGTGCCTTCGGCGATTTCGACGCCGATGTAGCCTTCGGTGACCTTCGTCACCTTGCCGACGAGGCCGCCGCTCGTGACGACTTCGTCGCCCTTCGCCATGGCCGCGAGCATGTTGCGGTGTTCCTTCTGGCGCTTCATCTGCGGACGGATCATGATGAAGTACAGCACCGCGAACATCAGGATGAGCGGCAGGAAGCTCATCAGGCTCGATTCGGCGCCACCGGCACCTTGCGCGAAGGCATTGGAAATGAACGGCACGTTGGTCTCTCCGTAGGGGAAGATCGAAAAATAAGCCGGTTATTCTACCACCGGCCCCATGCGCAAACGGCGCGGCAAATGCGCTTTCGGATCAAGCTGTTAAAGCAGGATCCGATACCGTTGCGGCTTGTTTGGAAAGGCAATTGTAATGTTTGGCGGTCGCGACCGGTATCGGGGCGGCTCAATTTAGTACTCGTCCTATGTGGCGGACAGCGGGCGGGCCACCGGCCCGTCAGTCGACCCCGCTGGCCCGATCCTCCGCGAAGCGCTGCCGGAATGCGTCGAACGTATGCGTTTCGATCGCGTCGCGGATCTCGCTCATCAACTGCAGGTAGTAGTGCAGGTTGTGGATCGTGTTGAGCTGCGCGCCCAGGATCTCGCCGACCCGGTGCAGGTGATGCAGGTAGCCGCGCGAGAAGTTCTGGCACGTGTAGCACGTGCAGGTCGCATCGAGCGGCTTCAGCGAGTTCTTGTGCGTCGCGTTGCGGATCTTCACGTCGCCGAAGCGTGTGAAGAGCCAGCCGTTGCGCGCGTTGCGGGTCGGCATCACGCAGTCGAACATGTCGATGCCGTTCGCGACGCCCTCGACCAGATCCTCCGGCGTGCCGACGCCCATCAGGTAGTGCGGCTTGTTGGCCGGCAGCTTCGGGCCGACGTGCCGCAGCACGCGCATCATGTCTTCCTTCGGCTCGCCGACCGACAGCCCGCCGATCGCGAGGCCGTGGAAACCCAGTTCGGCAAGGCCCGCGAGCGATTCGTCGCGCAGGTCCTCGAACATCCCGCCCTGGACGATCCCGAACAGCGCATTCGGGTTGCCGAGCCGGTCGAATTCGTCGAGCGAGCGCTTCGCCCAGCGCAGCGACATGCGCATCGAGTCGGCCGCTTCCTTGTGCGTGGTCGGCACGCCGTTGGTCGCGTACGGCGTGCATTCGTCGAACTGCATCACGATGTCGGAGTTCAGCACCTTCTGGATCTGCATCGACACTTCCGGCGACAGGAACAGCTTGTCGCCGTTGATCGGCGAAGCGAACGTGACGCCGTCCTCGGTGATCTTGCGCAGATCGCCGAGCGAGAACACCTGGAAGCCACCCGAGTCGGTCAGGATCGGCTTGTTCCACCCCATGAAGCCGTGCAGGCCGCCGTGCGCGTCGATCGTGTCGAGGCCCGGGCGCAGCCACAGGTGAAACGTGTTGCCGAGGATGATCTGGGCGTTGATCTCGTGCAGTTCGCGCGGCTGGATCGCCTTCACGGTGCCGTACGTGCCGACCGGCATGAAGATCGGCGTCTCGACCGTGCCGTGGTTGAGCTTCACGCGGCCGCGGCGCGCGTGGCCGTCGGTCGTCAGCAGTTCGAATTCGAGCCCGTTGGCCGGGCGGTCCTGCACGGGGGCGTGCGTATCGTGGGATGAACCTTCGGTCATCGTGTCATTCTCCTTGCCACCGAAGAACAGTTCGGCGCATGTTGGAAACGCCGCTGGGCAACCGGCGGCGGGGAAAAGCGGGTGCGCGCATCGTAGCGCGTACGGCGGGAAAACGGGGCGACAGCGCTGGGCGCGACCGCGCGGCGCGCAACGGCTGCTGCGCAATCGCAGGCCGGTGCGTGATCGCGCCCGCCGCGCTTACGCGCCCGGCGCCTCCGGCGTGTCGCGCCGCGTGAGCAGCATCGCGTCGCCGTAGCTGAAGAAGCGATAGCGTTCTTCGATCGCGTGCCGGTACGCGGCGCGGATCGTCTCGACGCCCGCGAACGCGGACACCAGCATCAGCAGCGTCGATTTCGGCAAGTGGAAATTCGTGACGAGCCGGTCGACCACGCGGAAACGGTAGCCGGGCGTGATGAAGATGTCGGTCTCGGCCTGCGTGGCCGCGAGCGGGCGGCCCGCTTCGTCGGCCGCGCGCGCGGCGGCTTCGAGCGCGCGCATCGACGTCGTGCCGACCGCGATCACGTTGCCGCCGCGTGCGCGGGTCGCGGCGATCCTGTCGACGAGCGACTGCGGCAGGTCGTACCACTCGCTGTGCATCTTGTGCTCGGCGATGTTCTCGACGCGCACCGGCTGGAACGTGCCGGCGCCGACGTGCAGCGTGAGCGTCGCGCGCTCGACGCCCATCGCGTCGAGCTTCTCCAGCAGCGGCTCGTCGAAGTGCAGCCCGGCCGTCGGCGCGGCGACCGCGCCCGGATTGCTCGCGTAGACGGTCTGGTAGCGCGTTTCGTCGGTCGCGTCGGGATCGTGCTCGATATACGGCGGCAGCGGCAGGCGGCCGTGCTGCTCGATCAGCTCGAGGCACGGCGCGGGGAAGTGCAGCGTGAAGAACGGCTCGACGCGCTCGCCGACCGTCACGTCGAACGCGTCGGCCAGACGCAGCGTCGTGCCGGCGCCCGGCGACTTGCTCGCGCGGATCTGCGCGAGCGCCGTGTGCGTGCCGGTCACGCGCTCGATCAGCACCTCGATCTTGCCGCCGCTGGCCTTCTGGCCGAAGAAGCGCGCCTTCAGCACCTTGGTATCGTTGAACACGAGCAGGTCGCCGGGCGCGATGCACGACGGCAATTCGGCGAAACGGCGGTCGACGAGGCGTGCGGGTTCGACGGTGCCGTCGACCTCGAGCAGGCGGCTCGCGGTGCGATCGGGCAGCGCGGTTTGTGCAATCAGCTCGGGTGGCAGATTGAAATCGAAATCGGAAAGCGTGAACATGCGGGCTGGTTCGAAGCGGCCGGCGGGCGTCGCCGGCGGGGCGGAAACGCGTAAATGGGGCGCGCGAGCCGCTATGATGACGGGATGCGCGGCCTGGCCGGCGTCGTTGGTTCGGACGACGTGAAAGCCGCTATTGTACTTGCCTTGCGAAGCACCCAGACGATCCGATGCCTGTGTCACCACGCCGTTCCCCCGCTGCCGTCGCCGATTCCGCCGATCCGTTCGACGCGGACGATGCCGCCACGCCCGCGCCTCCCGCACCGGGCGCCGGTGCGCGCCGCGCCGGGCCGAAGCGCGGCGCCGACGGCCGGCTCGCGCAGCCCGCGGCCGCCGCGCCCGACGTCGAACCGGGCGCGGGCGGCGACGAAGCTGGCGCGCCCGGCGCATCCGGCACGAAGCGCAAGAAGAAGCCGGCCGCCGAGAAACCTGTGAAAACCGCCGACAAGCTCGCGAAGCTCGGCCTCACGCGCTCGATCGATCTCGTGCTGCATCTGCCGATGCGCTACGAGGACGAGACCACGCTCACGCCGATCGGCGAGCTGCTGCCGGGCGGCATCGCGCAGACCGAAGGCGTCGTGTTCGACAACGAAGTCGCGTACCGGCCGCGCCGCCAGCTCGTCGTGAAGATCCAGGACGACGACGGCGAGCAGCTCGTGCTGCGCTTCCTGAATTTCTACGGGTCGCAGGTCAAGCAGATGGCCGTCGGCCAGCGGCTGCGCGTGCGCGGCGACGTGCGCGGCGGCTTCTTCGGGATGGAGATGGTCCATCCGGCGGTGCGCGTCGTCGAAGCCGACGCGCCGCTGCCGCAGGTGCTCACGCCCGTCTATCCGAGCACGGCCGGCGTGTCGCAGGCGTATCTGCGCAAGGCGATCGAGAACGCGGTCGAGCGCACGCCGCTGCCCGAGCTGCTGCCGCCCGAGATCGAGCGCGATTACCTGAAGCCGCTCGGCGTGCCGACGCTCGCGCAGGCCGTGCGCATCCTGCACCACCCGGGCGTCGATTCCGACGAAGCCGCGCTGATGGACGGCTCGCATCCCGCGTGGACGCGCATCAAGTTCGAGGAACTGCTCGCGCAACAACTGTCGCTCAAGCGGGCGCACGAGGAGCGCCGCACGCGCGCCGCGCCCGCGATGCCGCGCCGCACCGCGACCGATGCCGACGCGCTCACCACGCGCTTTTACGCGGCGCTGCCGTTCACGCTGACGGGCGCGCAGGCGCGCGTCGTCGACGAGATCGCGCACGACCTCACGCTCGCGCACCCGATGCAGCGGCTGCTGCAGGGCGACGTCGGCAGCGGCAAGACGGTCGTCGCGGCGCTGGCCGCCACGCAGGCGATCGATGCCGGCTACCAGGCCGCGCTGATGGCCCCGACCGAAATCCTCGCGGAGCAGCACGCGCGCAAGCTGCGCGCGTGGCTCGAGCCGCTCGGCGTCACGGTCGCGTGGCTCGCGGGCAGCCTGAAGGCGAAGGAGAAACGCGCGGCGATCGAGGCGGCCGCGCTCGGCACCGCGCAGCTCGTGATCGGCACGCACGCGATCATCCAGGACACGGTCGAATTCGCGCGGCTCGGCCTCGTGATCGTCGACGAACAGCACCGCTTCGGCGTCGAGCAGCGTCTCGCGCTGCGCGCGAAGGCCGCGAATGCGGCCAACGGCGCGCGCGACTTCCAGCCGCACCAGCTGATGATGTCGGCCACGCCGATTCCGCGCACGCTCGCGATGACGTACTACGCGGATCTCGAGGTGTCGACGATCGACGAGCTGCCGCCCGGTCGCACGCCGGTGCTGACGCGCCTCGTCGGCGACGCGCGGCGCGACGAGGTGATCGCCCGCGTGCGCGAGGCCGCGCTGACCGGGCGCCAGGTGTACTGGGTGTGCCCGCTGATCGAGGAGAGCGAGACGCTGCAGCTGCAGACGGCCGTCGAAACCTACGAGACGCTGGCCGCGGCGCTCCCCGAGTTGAAGGTCGGCCTCGTGCACGGCCGGCTGTCGCCGGCCGACAAGGCCGCCGTGATGGATGCGTTCACGCGCAACGAAGTGCAGCTGCTGGTCGCGACGACCGTGATCGAGGTCGGCGTCGACGTGCCGAACGCATCGCTGATGGTGATCGAGCACGCGGAGCGTTTCGGCCTCGCGCAGCTGCATCAGTTGCGCGGCCGCGTCGGGCGCGGCACCGCGGCGTCGGTGTGCGTGCTGCTGTACACCGGGCCGCTGTCGATCGCCGGTCGCGAACGGCTGAAGACGATGCGCGAGACAACCGACGGCTTCGAGATCGCGCGGCGCGACCTCGAAATCCGTGGCCCCGGCGAATTCCTCGGCGCGCGCCAGTCGGGCGCGGCGATGCTGCGCTTCGCGAACCTCGAGACCGACGGCTGGCTGATCGATCCGGCCCGCGAGGCCGCGGCGCGGCTGATTGCCGCGTATCCGGAGGTCGTCACCCAGCATCTCGCGCGCTGGCTCGGCGCGCGCGAACAGTACCTGAAGGCCTGATCGACCGACTTTGGGGCCGGATCGAACGCCGCCACTCGACGCATCGCGATGCAGAGAAACTTGGCGAACCGGTGCAAACGGGTGTATAAATTAAACCTATCGCCTGTATATTTCTGATTGACCCACAATGACCCTGACTGAATTGAAGTACATCGTCGCGGTCGCGCGCGAGCGGCATTTCGGCCGCGCGGCCGAAGCGTGCTTCGTGAGCCAGCCGACGCTGTCGGTGGCGATCAAGAAGCTCGAAGACGAGCTCAACGTGCAGATTTTCGAGCGCGGCGCGAGCGAAGTGAGCGTGACGCCGATCGGCGACCAGATCGTCACCCAGGCGCAGCGCGTACTCGAGCAGACGTTCGCGATCAAGGAGATCGCGAAGCAGGGCAAGGACCCGCTCGTCGGCCCGTTCCGCCTGGGCGTGATCTACACGATCGGGCCGTACCTGCTGCCGACGCTCGTCAAGCAGATGATCCAGCGGGTTCCACAGATGCCGCTGATGCTGCAGGAGAACTACACGCTGAAGCTGCTCGAACTGCTGAAGCAGGGCGAGATCGACGCGGCGATCATGGCGCTGCCGTTCCCCGAGACCGGCCTGATGGTGCGGCCCCTGTACGACGAGCCGTTCGTCGTCGCGCTGCCGGCCGGCCATCCGTGGGAGAAGCGCGACGAAATCGACGCCGAGGACCTGAAGCAGGAAACCATGCTGCTGCTCGGCAACGGCCACTGCTTCCGCGATCACGTGCTCGGCGTGTGCCCGGAACTGATGCGTTTCTCGCAGACGGCCGACGGCATCCAGAAGACCTTCGAGGGCTCGTCGCTCGAAACCATTCGCCACATGGTCGCGAGCGGCGTCGGCATCACCGTGCTGCCGCGGATGTCGGTCGCCGAGATCGGCCCGCGCGCGAACGGCCCCGATGCCGAGCTTCTGTCGTACGTGCCGTTCCACGAACCGGTGCCCGACCGCCGCGTGGTGCTCGTATGGCGCAAGAGCTTCACGCGGATGCCCGCGATCGACGCGATCAGCGACGCGATCGCCGCGTGCGAGCTGCCGGGGGTCGCGAAGCTCGACATGCCGGCCACGATGAACTGACGCGCTCGCGCATGCAGGTGTGGCAGCGTGATGAACGGGGTCGTACGACTCCGTTTATTTTTCCCTATCGCATAGATGAAATTTATCAAATTCAAGTAATTGATAGATATAGATAGAATCCTCTACATGGATCGGCGTCGCACCGACGCGCGGGATGCAGGTTGAATGCAAGCGTCAAAGGAGGATGTCATGATGCGGTCGGTATTGCAGCGCGCGCAGCGGAACACCCCGTCGCGCGACACGGTCGTACATCGCGCCAGGGCGGCGGTCCGCAGCCTGCGCCCGATTGCGTTCGCATACCTGGCGGACCGTGTGTATGGCGGATGAGTGCCGCCGCACGCCGGTCCTGTGTTCCCCCGATTCACCCGCCGTCGAGCGATGAGCGAGCATTGCATGTCCGATACCCGACTAGCCGGCCGCCTCGCCGGCACGACGGGTGCCGGCAGCCGCTTTCGCGAGCGCCCCGCGTGCGGTGCGTGGCAACGGGAACGCGTGTCGAAGGCCGCGCACGACATCCCGTAGTACGACAGGAGGAACCGCCTGTTCCGTTTCATCCCCCGCAATGCTCCACGAACCGCGCCCGGCACGTGGGGGCCTACGAGCAAGACAAGGAGAAAAAGCATGTCGAACGAAACGAAGTGCCCGTTCAACCACACCGCAGGCAGCGGCACGACGAACAAGGACTGGTGGCCGAATCAGCTGAACCTCAACGTCCTGCATCGGCATTCGGCGCTGTCCGATCCGATGGACCCGGATTTCGACTACGCCGAAGCGTTCAAGAAGCTGGATCTCGCCGCGGTGAAGCAGGACCTGCACGCGCTGATGACGGCATCGCAGGACTGGTGGCCGGCCGACTTCGGCCACTACGGCGGCCTGTTCGTGCGCATGGCATGGCATAGCGCCGGCACGTACCGCACGGCCGACGGCCGCGGCGGCGCGGGCGGCGGGCAGCAGCGCTTCGCGCCGCTCAACAGCTGGCCGGACAACGTGAGCCTCGACAAGGCGCGCCGCCTGCTGTGGCCGATCAAGCAGAAGTACGGCCGCAACATCTCGTGGGCCGACCTGCTGATCCTGACCGGCAACGTCGCGCTCGAATCGATGGGCTTCAAGACGTTCGGCTATGCGGGCGGCCGCGCCGACACGTGGGAACCGGACGACGTCTACTGGGGTTCGGAAAAGATCTGGCTGGAACTGAGCGGTGGCCCGAACAGCCGCTACACGGGCAAGCGCGAGCTCGAAAGCCCGCTCGCCGCGGTGCAGATGGGCCTGATCTACGTGAACCCGGAGGGCCCGGACGGCAACCCCGACCCGGTCGCCGCCGCGCACGACATCCGCGAGACGTTCGCGCGGATGGCGATGAACGACGAGGAAACGGTCGCGCTGATCGCGGGCGGCCACACGTTCGGCAAGACGCACGGCGCCGGCCCGGCGTCGAACGTCGGCCCCGAGCCGGAAGCCGCGGGCATTGAGCAGCAGGGCCTCGGCTGGAAGAGCACGTTCGGCACGGGCAAGGGCAAGGACACGATCACGAGCGGCCTCGAAGTCACGTGGACGTCGACGCCGACCCAGTGGAGCAACGACTTCTTCAAGCACCTGTTCAGCTACGAGTGGGAGCTCACGAAGAGCCCGGCCGGCGCGCACCAGTGGGTCGCGAAGGATGCCGGCGAAGTGATCCCCGATGCGTACGACGCGTCGAAGAAGCATCGTCCGACGATGCTGACGACCGACCTGTCGCTGCGTTTCGATCCGGCCTACGAAAAGATCTCGCGCCGCTTCTACGAGAACCCGGCCGAATTCGCCGACGCGTTCGCTCGCGCGTGGTTCAAGCTCACGCACCGCGACATGGGCCCGCGTTCCCGTTACCTCGGCCCGGAAGTGCCGGCTGAACACCTGCTGTGGCAGGACCCGGTCCCGGCCGTCGATCACCCGCTGATCGACGACGCCGACGTCGCCGCGTTGAAGGCGAAGGTGCTGGCCACGGGCCTGTCGGTGTCGCAGCTCGTGTCGACCGCATGGGCGTCGGCGGCGACGTTCCGCGGCTCGGACAAGCGCGGCGGCGCGAACGGTGCGCGCATCCGCCTCGCGCCGCAGAAGGACTGGGAAGTGAACCAGCCGGCGGCGCTCGCGGCGGTGCTCGAAACGCTCGAAGGCGTGCAGAAGGCGTTCAACGATGCGCAGACGGGCGGCAAGAAGGTGTCGCTGGCCGACCTGATCGTGCTGGCCGGTGCGGCGGGCGTCGAGCAGGCGGCGAAGAGCGCGGGCGTTGCGATCACGGTGCCGTTCGCGCCGGGCCGCACGGATGCGTCGCAGGAAGAGACCGACGTCGACGCGATGGCCGTGCTCGAGCCGGTGGCGGACGGGTTCCGCAACTACCTGAAGCACGCGTACAAGACGCCGGCCGAGGCGCTGCTGGTCGACAAGGCCCAGCTGCTGACGCTGAGCGCGCCGGAGATGACGGTGCTCGTCGGCGGCCTGCGCGTGCTCGGCGCGAATGTCGGCGATGCGAAGCATGGCGTGTTCACCGATCGTCCGGAAACGCTGACGAACGACTTCTTCGTGAACCTGCTCGACATGGGCACGGAATGGAAGCCGGTGTCGGCCGCGAACGACGTGTTCGAAGGGCGCGACCGCGCGACGGGCGCGGTCAAGTGGACGGGCACGCGTGTCGACCTGATCTTCGGTTCGCACTCGCAGTTGCGCGCGCTGGCCGAGGTGTACGGTAGCGCGGATGCGAAGGAGAAGTTCGCGCGCGATTTCGTCGCGGCCTGGAACAAGGTGATGAACCTCGACCGCTTCGACCTCGCATGAACCCGGCCGCGTGCTGATGCAGTCGCGCACCAACGCAGTAATGCGGTAATGCAGTAACGTGAAACGGCCGGTCCAGCGACCGGCCGTTTCTTCCCTGAACGATGTATTGTCAAAGGAGTGACGACCATGACGCAAATGATGCTCAACGTGCGCGCGGCCGCGTCGCCCATTCTGCGCTCGCCGGTGGAGCTGGCGCGCTACGTCGTCGGCTTCGCGATCGTCGTCGGCGGGGCGGCGGAGCTCGTCTCGCAGGCGCTGCATGCACTGGCGCCGATCGTGTCGGCCGCCGGCGGCTGAACGCAGCGACGACCGGTTCGCGACGCTAGAATGACGAGTCGCGAACGGATGCCGCGTGACGCGGCATGCGGATTGCTCGACGCATTTTCGCCGGTTCAACATGTCGAATGAGGAGTCCCGAAGATGGCCAAGAAAGGCAACGCCACGCAGATCAACATCGGTATCAGCGACAAGGATCGCAAGAACATCGCGGACGGCCTGTCGCGCCTGCTCGCCGATACGTTTTCGCTGTACCTGAAGACCCACAATTTCCACTGGAACGTGACCGGACCGATGTTCAACACGCTGCACCTGATGTTCGAGGAGCAGTACAACGAACTGTGGCTCGCGGTCGATTCCGTCGCCGAGCGCATTCGCACGCTGGGCGTTGTCGCGCCCGGCACGTTCGCCGAATTCGCGAAACTGTCGTCGGTGCCGGAAGCGAAGGGCGTGCCGGCCGCCGAGGACATGATTCGCCAGCTCGTCGAAGGGCACGAGGCGGTCGTGCGCACCGCGCGCGACATCTTCCCGATCGCCGACGCGGCGAGCGACGAGCCGACCGCCGACCTGCTCACGCAGCGCCTGCAGACGCATGAAAAGACCGCATGGATGCTGCGGTCGCTGCTCGCGTAAGCGTGGCGCGGCCGGAGACGGCAGCCGGCCCGCTCCGGGGCGGCGTTGAATCTGGCCCCTGATTGACGTGCGTTGCGGCGCGGCCGCGCGCAGCGGGCCGCGGCGGCCCGCCGGCCCGCCGCCACCGTCGGCCGCGGATCGCGCCGACATGACGCCGGGCACCGGTCGGCTCTAAAATGCCGTGATTCCGTTCCCGGTGCTTCGCCATGCTTGCCCGCTTTCCCCTGTACCTGCGGCTCGTCCGGATGGACAAGCCGATCGGCAGCCTGCTGCTGCTGTGGCCGACGCTCAACGCGCTGTGGATCGCGTCGGACGGCCACCCGCGCTGGCCGCTGCTCGTAATCTTCACGCTCGGCACGCTGCTGATGCGCTCGGCCGGCTGCGCGATGAACGATTACGCCGACCGCGATTTCGATCGTCACGTGAAGCGCACGGCCGACCGGCCGCTGACGTCGGGCAAGATCCGCGCATGGGAAGCCGTCGCGATCGCGGTCGGGCTGTCGTTCATCGCATTCCTGCTGATCCTGCCGCTCAATACGCTGACGAAGGAATTGTCGGTCGTCGCGCTGTTCGTCGCCGGCTCCTATCCGTTCATGAAGCGCTTCTTCGCGATTCCTCAGGCGTATCTCGGCATCGCGTTCGGCTTCGGCATCCCGATGGCGTTCGCGGCCGTGCAGGACACGGTGCCGGTGCTGGCGTGGGTGATGCTGGTCGCGAACATCTTCTGGTCGGTCGCGTACGACACCGAATATGCGATGGTCGACCGCGACGACGACATCAAGATCGGCATCCGCACGTCCGCGCTGACGTTCGGCCGTTTCGACGTCGCGGCCGTGATGGCGTGCTACGCGGCGACGCTCGGCATCTACGTGTGGGTCGGCGTGACGCTCGGCTTCGGCCTCGCGTACTGGGTGGGCTGGGCGGCGGCGGTCGGTTGCGCGCTGTATCACTACACGCTGATCAAGGATCGCGAACGGATGCCGTGCTTCGCGGCGTTCCGCCACAACAACTGGCTCGGCGGCGCGCTGTTCGCGGGCATCGCCGTGCATTACCTGCTGGCCGGCAGCTGAACGACGCGGCGCGCGCCTTTTCGCGCGGCGCCAACGAAAAAGCGACCTGACGGTCGCTTTTTTTACGTCCGGAGCCGGCCAAACCGGCGCCGCTGTCGCGCTTACGCGCGGCCGAGCTCGTCGCCCATTTCCTTCGCACGCGCTTCGGCCGCGAGCGCGCCGCGCACGATCGCTTCCTTCACGCCCTGCGCGTCGAACGCCGCGAGCGCGGCGGCGGTCGTGCCGCCCTTCGACGTCACGCGTTCGCGCAGCACGCTCGCCGGTTCGCCCGATTGCGCGGCGAGCTGCGCGGCCCCCGTGAACGTCGCGACCGCGAGCGCGCGGCCCTGCTCGTCGTTCATGCCGAGACGGCGCGCGGCTTCCTGCAGCGCTTCGATGAAATAGAACACGTACGCGGGGCCGCTGCCCGAAATCGCGGTGACCGCGTCGAGCCGCGCTTCGTCGTCGAACCACACGATCTCGCCGACCGCGCCGAGCACGCTCGACGCGAGTTCGCGGCCGGCCGCGTCGACGCCCGGCAGCGCGGCCAGGCCCGTCACGCCCATGCCGACCAGCGCGGGCGTGTTCGGCATCGTGCGCACGACGCGCGCGTAGCCGCCGAGCCAGCGGGCGAGATCCGCGCCGCGGATGCCGGCCGCGATGCTGATCACGAGCTGCGACTTCAGGTGCGGCGCGAGCGCCTGCGCGACGTCGTTCAGCACCTGCGGCTTCACCGCGAGCACGATCGCGTCGTAATCGGCGAGCGTCGCGTCGACGGCCGCGCCGGTCCGGATGCCGAACTGCTGCACGGCGCGCGCGCGGACGTCTTCGTTGACGTCGATGGCGTACAGGCCGTCCGCGGCGACGCCGCGCTTGATCAGGCCGCCGATCAGGGCCGCGGCCATGTTGCCGCCGCCGATGAATGCGATTTTCATGATGTCGGGAATGAGCGAGTGAGTGAACGGAAAGGCGGAAAAGGGCGCGGCGGTCAGTGCGCGTAATCGCGCGCGCCGAAGATCGCGGTGCCGACGCGCACGATCGTCGCGCCTTCGAGCACCGCGGCTTCGAGATCGGCGGACATGCCCATCGACAGCGTGTCGAGCGGCAGGCCGTCGGCGCGCAACGCGTCGAACAACGCGCGCAGCGCGCGATGCGGCGCGCGTTGCGCGTCGGTGTCGCCGGCCGGTTCGGGAATCGCCATCAGGCCGCGCAGCCGCAGCGACGGCAGCGCGGCGACCGCGCGCGCGACCTCGGCCACGTCGGCCGGCGCGACGCCGCTCTTCGACGCCTCGCCGCTGATGTTCACCTGCACGCACACGTTGAGCGGCGGCAGATGCGCGGGGCGCTGTTCCGACAGGCGCTGGGCGATCTTCAGCCGGTCGACCGAATGGACCCAGTCGAAGCGCTCGGCGACGGGGCGTGTCTTGTTCGATTGCAGCGGCCCGATGAAATGCCATTCGAGGCTCGCGCGCAGGTCGGCGAGCGCGTCGATCTTGTCGATCGATTCCTGCACGTAGTTTTCGCCGAACGCGCGCTGCCCGGCCGCATGCGCGGCGCGCACGTCGTCGGCCGGGAACGTCTTCGACACGGCGAGCAGGGAGACGGTGGCGGGATCGCGGCCGGCCGCGCGGGCGGCGTCGGCGATGCGGCGGTGAACGGAGTCGAGGCGGGCGGCGAGATCGGACATGACGGGCACGAAAGCAGGCACGGAGGCAGCACGGAAGCGGACATGAAGCCGATGCGCCGCGACACGCGGCGCATCGATCCGCTCATTATACGGACGCCGCGCGTGCGCCCGCCCACCCGTGATGCGCACGGACCTAGCCGTACAGCAAATGCTCGACGAGCTGAATCCAGTGGGCGACCGGCACCTGCGTGCCGCTTTGCAGGTGCGCGATGCAGCCGATGTTGCCGGATACGATCATCTGCGGTTCGAGCGCCTGCAGCTTCAGCAGCTTCTGCTTGCGCAACCGGTACGACAGCGAGGGTTGCGTCAGCGAGTAGGTGCCGGCCGAGCCGCAGCACAGGTGGCTGTCGGCCGGCAGCCGCACGTCGATGCCGAGCGTCTCGAGCAGGCGCTCGACCTTGCCGCGCGACTGCTGGCCGTGCTGCAGCGTGCACGGCGGGTGGTACGCGACCGTATGGATCGCGCGGCGCCGCGCGATCGTCGCGAGTTCGGCCTCGAACGCGAGCAGCACGTCGGAGATGTCGCGCGTGAGCGACACGATGCGCTGCGCCTTTTCCGCGTAGGCCGGATCGTCGCGCAGCAGGTGCGCGTATTCGAGCACCGTCGCGCCGCAGCCCGACGCGTTCATCACGATCGTCTCGACACCCTGTTCGACGTGGGGCCACCACGCGTCGATGTTGCGGCGTGCGTCGTCGAGCGCTTCGTCGTGATAGTTCAGGTGCAGGCGGATCGCGCCGCAGCAGCCGGCGTCGGGCGCGACGACCGTCTCGATGCCGAGCGCGTCGAGCACGCGCGCGGTCGCGATGTTGATGTTCGGCAGCATCGACGGCTGCACGCAGCCGCCGAGCATCAGCATCTTGCGCGTATGCGTGCGATGCGGCCATTCGAGCAGCCGCGTGCGCGGCGGCACCTTGTCGCGCAGCCGCTTCGGCAGCAGCGGCCGCACGTGCTGGCCGAGCCGCATCGCCGGCGAAAACAGCGCGGCGTTCGGCACGACGCTCGCGAGCACGCGGCGCATCAGCCGCTGCTGCGCGGGGCGCTCCACCTGCGCCTCGACGTGCTTGCGGCCGATTTCGACGAGCCGGCCGTACTGGACGCCGGACGGGCAGGTCGTCTCGCAGCTGCGGCACGTGAGGCAGCGGTCGAGGTGCTGTTGCGTGCTGCGCGTGACGGCCGCGCCTTCGACCATCTGCTTGATCAGGTAGATGCGTCCGCGCGGGCCGTCGAGTTCGTCGCCGAGCAGTTGATAGGTCGGGCAGGTCGCGGTGCAGAAGCCGCAGTGCACGCACTTGCGCAGGATCGCGTCGGCCTCGTCGCCGTCGGGCGTGTTGCGGATGAAATCGGCGAGATTCGTTTGCATCCTGCCCTCAGAGTTCGGGGTAAAGCCGCCCGCGATTGAAGATGCGCGCGGGATCGAAGGCAGATTTCAGCCCGCGGTGGATCTTCATCATCGGCGCGGGCAGCGGCGTGAACACGCCCGCGCTGCGGTCGTAGGTCTCGCCCGCGCGGAACAGCGTCGCATGGCCGCCGGCCTGCTTCGCGCTCATGCGCACGGTTTGCGCGTCGGCGTCGGTGATCCACCAGCGCTGCGCGCCGCCCCATTCCATCAACTGGGTGCCGGGCAGGTGCATCGGTTCGGTGATCGACGGCAGCGACAGGCGCCACAGCGCATAGCCGGGCGGGATGCCGTTGAAGAACGGGTCGGTGTGCTCGCGCAGGCCGGCCCAGAAGCGCTCGGCCTCGACCGCGTCGACGACTTCGCCGCCGAGCAGCGTTTTCGCGGATTTGACGGCCGCTTCCGCGCCCGACAGGCGCAGCACGAGCGTGCCGTTGCGCCACGCGCTCGCACTGACCGGCAGCGGATGACCGCCCCATTCGTTGAGCTTGCGCACCGCATCGGTCGCGGTCATCTCGAATTTGAGCGTGACTTCGGCGACCGGCATCGGCAGCACCTTGATCGACAGGTCGAGCATCAGGCCGAGCGTGCCGAGCGCGCCGGCCATCAGCCGCGACACGTCGTAGCCGGCGACGTTCTTCACGACCTGCCCGCCGAAGCGCAGCATGTCGCCGCGGCCGTTCATCAGCGTGACGCCGAGCACGAAATCGCGCGGGGCGCCGCAGGTGGCGCGGCGCGGGCCCGCGAGGCCGGCCGCGACGCAGCCGCCGACGGTCGCCGCGCGGCCGAAGTGCGGCGGCTCGAACGGCAGCATCTGGCCGCACTCGGCGAGGACGGTTTCAAGCTGCGCGAGCGGCGTGCCCGCGCGGACCGTGACGACGAGTTCGGCCGGGTCGTACGACACGAGGCCCTGAAACGCGCGCGTGTCGAGTATTTCGCCCTCGAGCGCCTGGCCGTACCAGTCCTTGGTGCCGCCGCCGCGAATCCGCAGCGGCCGGCCGTCGGCACTGGCCGCGCGAACGCGCTCGGCCCATCCGGCGACGATGTCGTCCTCTTCCATGTTCCGTTGCTGCCTCGACTTGTTGTTCGGTCGATTGTACCGGGGTGGCGCGATTCCACATCGCGACTATCCCTAAGCCCCGTCTCGCGTACGGCATGCCGGCGCCGGCGCGCGACCGCGCCGCGCGGGCGCGGTGGACCATCGCACCGCGGCGGCCGGTGCGGTGCCGCGACCCGCGCCGCTCAGAAACGCGGCAGGTCGGGGTGCGGCAGCAGCCCGCCGCGCACGTGCTGGCGACCGTATTCGGCGCAGCGCGCGCGGGTCGGGATGCCCTTGTCCGGGTTCAGCAGCCCGGCCGGATCGAATGCGCGCTTGACCGCGAAGAACGCATCGCGCTCCTGCGGCGAGAACTGCACGCACATCGAATTGAGTTTTTCGATGCCGACGCCGTGCTCGCCCGTCACGCTGCCGCCGAATTCCACACAGCATTCGAGGATTTCCGCGCCGAACTGCTCGGCGCGGTGCAGCTCGTCGGGATCGTTCGCGTTGTACAGGATCAGCGGATGCATGTTGCCGTCGCCCGCATGGAACACGTTGATGCAGCGCAGCCCGTAGCGCGTTTCGAGTTGCTCGATGCGTGCGAGCAGCGGGCCGATCGCGCGGCGCGGCACGGTGCCGTCCATGCAGTAATAGTCGGCGGAAATGCGGCCGGCGGCCGGGAACGCGTTCTTGCGGCCGGACCAGAAGCGCAGCCGCTCGTGCTCGTTGCGCGACACCTGGATGCGCGTCGCGCCGTGTTCGCGCAGCACGGCGGTCATCCGCACGATCTCCTCGGCGACTTCTTCCGGCGTGCCGTCCGATTCGCACAGCAGGATCGCCTTCGCGTCGAGGTCGTAGCCCGCGTGCGTGAATGCCTCGACGGCCTGCGTGGCCGGCTTGTCCATCATCTCGAGCCCGGCCGGGATGATGCCCGACGCGATGATCGCCGCCACCGCCTCGCCGCCCTTGACGACGTCGTCGAAGCTCGCCATCACGAGCTGCGCGGTCTGCGGCTTCGGGATCAGCCGTACCGTGACCTCGGTGACGATCGCGAACATCCCTTCGCTGCCGATCATCACCGCGAGCAGGTCGAGGCCCGGCATGTCGAGCGCGAGCGAGCCGAATTCGACGACCTCGCCGTCGATCGTCACCGCGCGCACGCGCATCACGTTGTGCACGGTCAGCCCGTATTTCAGGCAGTGGACGCCGCCGGAGTTCTCCGCGACGTTGCCGCCGATCGTGCACGCGATCTGCGACGACGGATCGGGCGCGTAATACAGGCCGTACGGCGCGGCCGCCTCCGAGATCGCGAGGTTGCGCACGCCGGGCTGCACGGTCGCGGTGCGCGCGTACGGGTCGACCTCGACGATGCGCGTGAAGCGCGCGAGCGACAGCACGACGCCGAGCGCGATCGGCAGCGCGCCGCCCGACAGGCTCGTGCCGGCGCCGCGCGGCACGATCGGCACGTCCATGCGGCGGCAGATCTGCACGATCCGCTGCACCTGCGACTCCGTCTCGGGCAACGCGACCGCGAGCGGCAGCCGGCGGTACGCGGACAGGCCGTCGCATTCGTACGGCGCCGTGTCCTCGTCGCGGTACAGCAGGCAGTGCGTCGGCAACACGGCCATCAGCGCCTGCACGACTTCACGCTGGCGCTGCGCGCGTGCGGCGCTCGACAGTTCGACGGGAGCGTTCATGAGGTCTCCTGCGTGGGGCGCGATGTCGCGCCGCCGGGTCAGCACGTGAAAATCTTGCCCGGATTCATCAGGTTGCGCGGATCGAGCGCGAGCTTGATCGCGCGCATCGTGTCGATCGCGTTGTCGCCGTGCTCCTTCGGCAGGAAGCGCATCTTGTGCAGCCCGACGCCGTGCTCGCCCGTGCAGGTGCCGCCCAGCCGCAGCGCGCGCTCGACGATCCGGTCGTTGATGCGCTCGGCTTCGGCGAGCTCCTCCGGCTTGTCGGGATCGATCAGGATCGCGACGTGGAAATTGCCGTCGCCGACGTGGCCGACGATCGGGCAGGGCAGCGACGACGCGCGCAGGTCGACCTCGGTTTCCTCGACGCATGCGGCGAGCTGCGAGATCGGCACGCACACGTCGGTCGTCACCGCGCGGCAGCCGGGTTTCAACTGCAGCATCGCGAAGTACGCGTTGTGGCGCGCGGACCAGAGCCGCGTGCGATCCTCGGGGCGCGTCGCCCATTCGAAACCCTGGCCGGCGTTCTGGCCGGCGAGCGCCTGCACGAGTTCGGCCTGTTCCTTCACGCCGGCGTCGGTGCCGTGGAATTCGAAGAACAGCGTCGGCGCTTCGGCCAGCGTCAGGTTCGAGTGACGATTGATCGAGCGCACGGCCAGCGCGTCGACGAATTCGACGCGCGCGATCGGCACGCCGATCTGGATCGTCTCGATCACCGTGCGCACCGCGTCGCCCATCGTCGGGAACGTGCAGATCGCGGCCGATACGGCTTCGGGCAGCGGGTGCAGGCGCAGCGTGATCTCGGTGATCACGCCGAGCGTGCCTTCGGACCCGACGAACAGTCGCGTGAGGTCGTAGCCGGCCGACGACTTGCGCGCGCGCGAACCGGTTTTCACCACGCGGCCGTCCGCGAGCACCGCGGTGAGGCCGAGCACGTTCTCGCGCATCGTGCCGTAGCGCACCGCGTTGGTGCCGGATGCGCGCGTCGCGGTCATCCCGCCGATGCTGGCGTCGGCGCCCGGATCGATCGGGAAGAACAGGCCGGTGTCGCGCAGCGCTTCGTTGAGCGCCTTGCGCGTGATGCCCGGCTCGACCGTCACGGTCAGGTCTTCGGCGTTGATCGACAGCACGCGGTTCATTTCCGACAGGTCGAGCGACACGCCGCCGCGCACCGCCAGCAGGTGGCCTTCGAGCGACGAGCCGGCGCCGTACGGGATCAGCGGCACGCTGTAGAGCGAGCACAGCGACACGACTTCGCGCACGTCGTCGGTGCTGCGCGCGAACACGACGGCGTCGGGCAGTTGCGGATCGAACGGGGATTCGTCGCGGCCGTGATGGGCGCGGACCGCGTCGGCGGTCGACACGCGCTCGCCGAAAGCGGCGCGCAGCGCATCGAGCATGGCGGGGGGCAGCGGGCGGTGCGTGGCGGCCGGCGGGGCAGGGTGGTTCACGATGTCTCCTGACTGCTTGTCATACTGTCGGCCCATTCTACGCTGTAACGCCTGCTGCGCCTCCCGCCGCGGGCTGCGATAATCGCGTTCCAGCCAACCGGGCCGCGTCGCGGCCGCGCACGAGAGGACATTCGCATGGGCAACCGCTTGAGCAAGATCGCGACGCGCACGGGCGACGACGGCACCACCGGGCTCGGCGACGGGCGGCGCATCGGCAAGGACGACGCGCGGATCGCCGCGATCGGCGACGTCGACGAACTGAACTCGACTCTCGGCGTGCTGCTGGCCGAGCCGCTGCCGGACGACGTACGCACCGCGCTCGTCACGATCCAGCACGACCTGTTCGATCTCGGCGGCGAGCTGTGCATCCCCGGCCACGCGGTGCTCGACGACACGCATCTCGCGCGCCTCGACCAGTGGCTGGCCGATTACAACGCGACGCTGCCGCCGCTGAAGGAATTCATCCTGCCGGCCGGTTCGCGCGCGGCGTCGCTCGCGCACGTCTGCCGAACCGTGTGCCGCCGCGCGGAGCGCTCGATCGTCGCGCTCGGCCGCGGCGACACGCTCAATGATGCGCCGCGGCGGTACGTGAACCGGCTGTCCGACTTGCTGTTCGTGCTGGCGCGCGTGCTGAACCGCGCCGGCGGCGGCGCCGACGTGCTGTGGGAGCGCGGGCGCGTCCGCTAGCGCGGCGTCATGTTTTGCGCACTGCGACAATTTGCCCGAGGGGGGCCTTGTTTTTAAACATGTATTGTATGAGCATGTTTAACGGAGAACGAACATGACCCACCTCACCGCTGACCAGATGGCCCGTGTGAAGGCCACCGCCCCTGTCCTCGCCGAGCACGGCGCGACGATCACGAAGCATTTCTATCAGCGCATGTTCGCGCGTCATCCGGAACTGAAGAACCTGTTCAACCAGACGCACCAGAAGACCGGCAGCCAGCCGGAGACGCTCGCGAAGGCCGTCTATGCGTATGCGGCGAACATCGACAACCTCGGCGCGCTGGGCGGCGCGGTGTCGCGCATCTCGCACAAGCACGCGAGCCTGAACATCCGCCCCGAACATTACCCGATCGTCGGCGAGAACCTGCTCGCGTCGATCGTCGAGGTGCTGGGAGACGCGGTCGATGCCGCCACGCTCGAAGCGTGGCGCGTCGCGTACGGCCAGCTCGCGCAGATCCTGATCGGCGCCGAGGCCGACCTGTACGCGAATGCCGCGTGGAGCGGCTTCCGCCCGTTCAAGGTCGCGCGCAAGGTGCGTGAAAGCGACGAGATCACGTCGTTCTACCTGACGCCCGCCGACGGCGGCGACGCGCCGACCTTCGAGCCGGGCCAGTACATCACGGTGAAGCGTTTCGTCGGCGATCTTGGCGTCGACCAGCCGCGCCAGTACAGCCTGTCGGACGCGCCGCATGGCAAATGGCTGCGCATCTCGGTGAAGCGCGAGGCCGGCAAGGCCGACGCGATCCCGGCCGGCAAGGTGTCGACGCTGATGCACGATGGCGTCGAAGAGGGTGCGATCGTCGAGGTGACCGCGCCGATGGGCGATTTCTCGCTGAAGCGCGACGTGGATACGCCGGTCGTGCTGATCTCGGGCGGCGTCGGCATCACGCCGATGATGTCGATGGCGTCGACGCTGATCGCCGAAGGCAGCCAGCGCGACGTGCGGTTCATCCATGCATGCCGTTCGGGCGCGGTGCACGCGTTCCGCGACTGGCTGAACGACACGGCGCGCGAGCACGCGAACGTGAAGGGCACGGTGCTGTATGAACTGGTCGGCCCGAACGATCGTGCCGGCATCGATCACGACCTCGAAGGGCGCCTTACGCCGGAGCGTGTGCAGCAGTACGCGCTGGTGCCGGACGCGGACTACTACATCTGCGGGCCGATCGCGTTCATGAAGGCGCAGCGCGATGCGCTCGTCGCGCTCGGCGTCGCGCCGGAACGCGTGAACACCGAGATCTTCGGGTCGGGCGCGCTCGAGTGAGGATCTGACGGCCGGTTGCGGCCGAGGCAACGACGAAATGACAAAGCCCGGCGTGAGCCGGGCTTTTTACTTGCGGCGCCGTGCGGGCGACTTCAGGCGCGCAACATCAGCGTTGCATGGTAGCGCCACACCTTCGGATCGGCACTGACGAGCGGCATGCCTTCGTGCAGCGCCTGCGCGACCATCATGCGGTCGAACGGATCGGCATGGTCCGGGAAATCCGGCAACGCGGCGACTGCCTCGGCGTGATCGCTGCTGATCGGCAACTCTGCAAAACCCGCAAGCCGAAATGCCGAACGTGCGTCTCTCGGATGGACGGGCAGATTGCCTTTGCGGTATTTGATCGCGATTTCCCAAATCGACGCGGCGCTGACGTACAGCGTGTTCTGGGGATGTTCGATCAATGCGGCCGCTTTTGCCGAAAGGTGCGGCGCGCCTTCAGCCGCCCACAGCGCGATGTGCGTATCGAGCAGCAGCTTCACGGTGCAAGCCCCTGGTCCGAGCTGACATCGAAGTCGGCGGCGATCGATTCATCGCCGGCATTGAATGTGTCGACGCTTGTCGGAATGTTCAATCCGGCAAGCAACTGACGGGCTGCGCCGATCCGCTTCGGCGCGGTGTACGGAACGAGCCGGGCGACCGGATGACCATTGCGGGCGATCACGACTTCGGCTTCGCGCCCCGATTCAAGCGCTTCCACGAGGCTGGAAAGCCGCGACTTGGCATCATGCATGTTGACGGTCGACATGGCCAATCCCTCATTAGCTAGATGATGTTAGCTAGTCTAGCAGAGCAACCCGCCGACCGCACGCTGGCCGCATGGCCGGTTCGCCGACAGGCGGGGCCATACGGTCAGCCTGTCGGCGTCCGTCAGTTGCCGCTGCCGCGCGCGACGCGGCGCGCCTTCACCGAGTCCGCGAGGCCTTCGAGCACCTTCACGCTGTCGTCCCACGCGATGCACGCGTCGGTGATGCTCTGGCCGTAGGTCAGCGCGCAGCCTTCCTTCAGGTCCTGGCGGCCCTCGACCAGGTGCGACTCGATCATCACGCCGACGATGCGCTCGTCGCCCGCCGCGATCTGGCGGCCGATGTCGGCGCACACCGGGATCTGGTTCTCGTGCTTCTTCGAGCTGTTCGCGTGGCTCGCGTCGATCATCAGGCGCGCGGCGAGGCCGGCCTTGCCGATGTCCGCGCACGCGGCGTTCACGCTGTCCGCGTCGTAGTTCGGCGTCTTGCCGCCGCGCAGGATCACGTGGCAGTCCTCGTTGCCGGCCGTCGACACGATCGCCGAATGGCCGCCCTTCGTCACCGACAGGAAATGGTGCGGCTGCGACGCGGCCTTGATCGCGTCGACCGCGATCTTGACGTTGCCGTCGGTGCCGTTCTTGAAGCCGACCGGGCACGACAGCCCGGACGCGAGCTCGCGGTGCACCTGCGACTCGGTCGTGCGTGCGCCGATCGCGCCCCACGAAATCAGGTCGGCGATGTACTGCGGGCTGATCATGTCGAGGTATTCGGTCGCGGCCGGCAGCCCCATTTCGTTGATCTGCAGCAGCAGCTCGCGCGCGGTGCGCAGTCCTTCGTTGATCTTGAAGCTGTTGTCGAGATGCGGATCGTTGATGAGCCCCTTCCAGCCGACCGTCGTGCGCGGCTTCTCGAAGTACACGCGCATCACGATTTCCAGCTCGCCCTTGAAGCGTTCGCGTTCCTTCACGAGCCGGCCCGCGTATTCGATCGCCGCCTTCGTATCGTGGATCGAGCACGGCCCGATCACGACGATCAGCCGGTCGTCCATCCCGTGCAGGATGCGATGCATCGACTGGCGCGAGTGGTAGATCAGCTCGGACGCGGCTTCGGAGCACGCGAATTCGCGGATCAGGTGGGCGGGCGGCGTCAGTTCCTTGAGTTCGCGAATGCGGACGTCGTCGGTATTGTGCGGGGGCATGCTGTTTCTCCTGGTTTTCCGGGGCGCCGTTCGGTCAGTGCGCGTGCGGCAGATTCATCAATTCGGGCAATTCAGTAGTTCGGTCGGGGTCGCAGGACCCGCTGCGGCGGCGACCGGCTGGCGAAGGGCGAAAAAAAACCGCCGGGTTCGCCGGCGGTTTTTTCGGGAATTTCGGTTGCGCTTCACGCGCCATCAACCCTCTCGATCCGCCAGCGGTCTGAGATACCAAAAAAAGTAAAAGTAAAACTTGGCGGACATGACGGAAATTCGGCTGGTCAAAAAAGTTGATTCGGAATTTATACCCGGTCCCTGCGCGGCTGGCAACCGGGTTCGTTCAAAAATGCGGACAATCCGCGCGTTTTCGTCAAAATACGCGGATTGTCTGCGCCACGATGCGGTTATGCCGTACCGCCGACCGTCATCTTGTCGATCCGCAGGGTCGGCTGGCCGACGCCGACCGGCACGCTCTGGCCTTCCTTGCCGCATACGCCGACGCCCGTGTCGAGCGACATGTCGTTGCCGATCATGCTCACGTACTTCAGCGATTCCGGGCCGCTGCCGATCAGCGTCGCGCCCTTCACCGGGTAGGTGACCTTGCCGTTCTCGATCATGTACGCCTCGGACGCCGAGAACACGAACTTGCCGTTCGTGATGTCGACCTGGCCGCCGCCGAAGTTCACCGCGTACAGGCCGTTCTTCACCGACGCGATGATTTCCTGCGGATCCTTGTCGCCGTTCAGCATGTACGTGTTGGTCATGCGCGGCATCGGCAGCGCCGCGTACGACTCGCGCCGCGCGTTGCCCGTGACCGGCATCTTCATCAGGCGTGCGTTCAGCGTGTCCTGGATATAGCCCTTCAGGATGCCGTCCTCGATCAGCGTCGTGCACTGCGTCGGGTTGCCTTCGTCGTCGATGTTCAGCGAGCCGCGGCGGTTCGGCAGCGTGCCGTCGTCGACCACCGTCACGCCCTTCGCGGCGACCTGCTCGCCGATCCGGCCCGCGAACGCGGACGAACCCTTGCGGTTGAAGTCGCCTTCGAGGCCGTGGCCGATCGCCTCGTGCAGCAGCACGCCCGGCCAGCCCGGCCCGAGCACCACCGTCATCGCGCCGGCGGGCGCCGGGCGCGCGTCGAGGTTCACGAGGGCCGCGTGCACGGCGTCGTCGACGTAGCGCGACAGGACTTCGTCGGTGAAGTAGCCGTAGTCGAAACGGCCGCCGCCGCCGCCGGAGCCGATCTCGCGGCGGCCGTTCTGTTCGGCGATCACCGTGACCGATACGCGCACGAGCGGGCGGATGTCGGCCGCGAGCGCACCGTCGCTGCGCGCGACCAGCACGACGTCGTATTCGCCGGCGAGGCCCGCCATCACCTGCGTGACGCGCGGGTCGCGGCCGCGCGCCATCTGTTCGATGCGTTCCAGCAGCTTGACCTTGGCCGTCGCGTCGAGCGACGCGAGCGGATCGGACGGCAGGTACAAGTCGCGGCCCGAGATGCCCGTCAGCGACGAGGCGGCCTTGATTTTCTGGCGGCCGCCGCCGGCCGCCGCGATCGCCTTGGTCGCGGCGGCGGCTTGCGCGATCGCTTCGGGCGACAGGTCGTCCGAGTACGCGAACGCGGTGCGGTCGCCCGCGACCGCGCGCACGCCGACGCCCTGGTCGATGCTGAAGCTGCCCGATTTGACGATGCCTTCCTCGAGGCTCCACGCTTCGCTGCGGGTCGCCTGGAAGTACAGGTCCGCGTAGTCGACGCGATGCGTGAAGATGTCGGCGATCGTGCGCGTGAGCAGGCTTTCGTCGAGGCCGTACGGCGTGAGCAGGATGTCCTTCGCCAGCGCGAGGTTGCGGATGCCGGGTTCGATGATGTTCATGCGGATATCGGGATTCTCAAAAAGTTGTCGGGTGCTGCCGGGCAGATGGGTGGGCCGCGCGGCGTTTCAAGCGGTGCGGCGGATTCAGCTCAGCACGCGGTGCCGCCACGCGGGCAGGCTCTGGCGTACGTCGGCGATGCGTTGCGGATCGAGCGTGCCGAGCACGACGCTCGCGCCCTCGTCGCGCACCGCGACGATCTCGCCCCACGGGTCGATCAGCATGCTGTGGCCCCACGTGCGCCGGCCGTTCTCGTGCTTGCCGCCCTGCGCGGCCGCAAGCACGTAGCACTGGTTCTCGACGGCCCGCGCGCGCAGCAGCGTTTCCCAGTGCGCGCGGCCCGTCGTATACGTAAACGCCGACGGCACGACCATCAGCGCGCAGTCGCCCATCCGGCGATACAGCTCCGGAAAGCGGAGATCGTAACAGACCGACAGGCCGACCTGCCCGAACGGGGCATCGAACGCGACGACCGTATCGCCCGCGCGGATCGTGCGCGCCTCGTCGAACGATTCGTCGCCTTTCTCGAAGTTGAACAGGTGGATCTTGTCGTAGCGCGCGGCCTCGTTGCCGGACGGATCGAACACGAGCGTCGTGTTCAGCACGCGGTCGGGTTCCGGCGACTTCAGCGGTAGCGTGCCGCCGATCACCCAGATGCCGTGGCGGCGCGCGGCGTCGGCGAGGAATTGCTGGATCGGGCCGTCCCGGTACGGTTCAGCAAGCGCGAGCTTGTCGGTGTCGCGGTGGCCCATGAAGCAGAAATATTCGGGCAGCAGCACGAGCTGCGCGCCTTCGCCGGCGGCTTCCGCGATTAGGCGGCGCGCTTCGGCGAGATTGCGGGTGACGTCCGGCGCGCTCACCATCTGCAGCGCGGCGACCTGGAAGGGCGTGGCGGAACGGGCGTGGTCGGTCATCGCGGAATCGGTTGCGTCATAAATGGGGTGCGGTCCGGCCTCCTGCGGTTCGATGCGCGTTCAATGGCTCGCTGCATCGGCCGGACCGTGATTCATCTTACCCTGATCGCCCCGCACCCGCTCGATGTGCGGGTGCGCCCACGAGCCGGTGATCGTGTAGTCGAGCGCGAACGCGTGCGACAGCGTCTCGGACAGCGCGTAGTTCGCGGCCAGCACGCCGACGCCGAGCAGCGGGTTGATGATGGCTGCCCCGATCGCGGCCGCGCCCGCGCTGATCTTCGGCGCGACGTGCGCATGCAGATCCTGCGTCTCGGTGCCGAGATCGACCGCGCCGCGCACGGTGACGTTCGCGGGGCCCGTCATCATCGAGAAGTCATCGGTGCGCGCGATTCCGTTCGAAATCCGGCCGGTCCCGGCGATCTTGTCGAACGGCAGCCCCTTGCCGACCACGTCGCGGAAATTCAGCGTCAGGAAGCGCGCGAGGCTCTGCAGGCTCAGCACGCCGAGCAGTTTGGCCGCGCCCGGGTCGACCTTCAGGATCTTCCCGTGCTCGAGGTCGACCGCGACCTGGCCGCCGAGCGACGGAAAGTCGAGCGCGGTCGGGCCGCCGCGCCAGCCGACCTTGCCCGTGACCGAGCCGTGACCGTCCGCGAGCGTGCGCGGCAGGCCGACGCGGTCGAGCAGTGCGCCCGCGTTGTCGATGTCGAGCTTGAAGTCGAACACGGTGCGGCGCGGCGCATCGGTTTCATCGGCGCCGCGGGCGAGTGCGCGGCGCGACGTGCGCCAGTTCCCGGTGGCCGTGAGCTTCGCGGCCGGGTTCGACAGTTCCAGCTTGTCGAGCTGCCACACGGGCGTGCCGTCTTCGTCGATGTTGCGCGCGTTGACGACGAGCCGGCCGATGTCGTGATCGCGCGCGACGACCTGGTCGACGATCAGGTCGATCGACGGCATCGGCCGGTCGGTCGGCGTCGGCAGGTTCATCGCGCGGCCGACGAGGTCGTGCTGCGCGCTCTGCGGCACGACGAGCTTCGCGAGCCGCGCGTTGAGCACGCCCGCGCCGTTGTGACCGCCGCCCGGCGCCCACGACAGGTAGCCCGAAACCTGGTTCGACGCGATGTTCGCCTGCCACAGGTCGTCGACGTGCGACGCGCCGACGATCACGTTTTCCCAGTTGCGCTTGAGCAGCTTCAGCGTGCCGAAATGGAACGCGAAGCGCTTCGGCGCGAAGCTCGCGAAATCGACGCGCGGTGCCGCCTGCGGTTCCGGCGCGCGCGGCGTGTCGGGCTTCAGCGTGTGGGCGAGGGCGAGCCATGCGTCGGCGTCCAGCTCGTTGACGTCGACGGCCGCGCTCACGCCGTCCTGCGGCATGTCGGGCATCCGGTGGATGCCCATCGCGCCGCGTACCGCGCGCAGCGGCTGGCCGCGCGTCGCGTCGAGCAGGTAGGTCGCCGTCACCGGGCCGAGCGTCAGGTCGGCGTGTTCGAGGCGTTTGCCGTCCGCCTGCGGCGCCGGCTGCAGCGTGAAGCGGAACGGCATCGGCGTGCCGGCCGGTTTCGCGAACGGCGCCGGGAAGTTCAGCGCGACGCCCGTCAGGTCGGATTGCGCGCTGACGTCGGGCAGGCGGCCCGGCGCGCCGCGCACCGCGATCTTGTACGGCGCGTCGCCGACCACGTGTTCGAGCAGCGCGGCGGCCGCGCCGTGCAGGTTCAGGCCCCGCGCGGCGTCGAGCGCGAGCCGGCCGTCGACGTCCACCGCGTACGGGCCGTGCGACCGGAAGGTGCCGTTCGCGCGCACCGGGCCGCCCAGGAAGCGCGCCGACAGGTCGTGCAGCGATGCGCCGGCCTCGGTGAAGCGGACGCTGCCGCGCAGTGCCGACAGCGGCGGCACGCCGCTGGTCGACAGCGTGTTGCCGCCGAACGCGAGCGCGCCTTCGACGTGCGTGTGCGGATGCGGGACGTGCTGCGGAATCGTGATCTTGAGCGCGAGCGACGCGGGCCCCTGCGCGTCGATCCGCTGGCCGACATGGTTGCTCATCGTGCCGAGCGAGCTGTTGTCCGCATAGTCGATCAGGTCGGCGAGCGGGCCCTGCGCATGGCCGTCGATGATCAGCGGCGAGTGCGACGGATTGCCGAGATCGTCGATGCGGCCCGCGACCTTCGTCAGCGTGACGCGCTTGTAACGCGCGCGCGCGATGTCGAAGCGCAGCTTGTTCTGCGCGAGCTCGAACACGCCGTCGATCCCGTCGAGCGCCGGCCAGACGCTCGGCGTACCGTTCGCGAGCTTGCGCGGCGGATACGGCGTCGGCTCGAAGCGGCCGCCGGTGAACGGCGCGACGATGTGGAACACGCCGGCGTCCGGCTCGTGTTCGAACGGGAATTTCTCGAGCGGGCCGCGCGCGACGATCGACGCGCCCTTGGTCACGTTGCCGTCCTGCAGGGCGTGGCCGAGATAGTCGCGCAGGTGCTCGGACATCCCCGTCGGCAGGTAGCGCGGAATGCGCGCGACCGATGCGCGCGCGAAATCCGCGCGCAGGTCGAGCGACCCGCGACCGTGGCCGGGGTTCGTGTACGAGCCCGACACCGCGATTTCGGCATCGGGGTTCGACACGAACAGGTCGGGTAGCGACACGTCGACGCGCGCGTGCTTGTCGCCGGGCGCGGGCGTGATCGTCCATTTGGCATTGCCGCGCAGCCGGTCGAACGTCAGGCGGGGCTCGTCGAATTCGCCGGGCACGGTGACGGCCGCGTGGACCGTGTCGAAATGCGCGGCGCCGCCCGTCTCGTTCGCATCGACGCGGCCCCACAGGTTCTCGACGCCCGGCCAGCCGGCGCGCGGGTGACCGCGCGGCGAGAGCCCGGGCGGCGGCTCCTGCGCGGCGAAGCTGATGCCTTGCAGATCGCCGAGAAAGCGGTAGCGGACGATCGGCGCGGCGCCCATGCGCCGCTCCTCGTCGGCGAGATCGGCGTGCGCGGGTTTCGCGCGCTCGACCTCGATGTGATAGTTCGACACCATCCCGCGCGGGTCGATCTTGATCAGCTCGTTGCGCAGGCGCGCCGGCAGCGGCAGCCCGCGGATGAATTCGCTGAGGATGCCGAGATCGACGCGGTCGCCGACCACGCTGAGCAGTTGCCCCTGGTTCGCGGTCGGCACGCGGTAGCGCGCCGTCAGCGTCGACAGCGCGAGCGAGCGGGCGAGCGGCGTGCCGTCCGGCAGCGGCGGCTGGCCGAGCTCCGCATTGAAGCGCGTCAGGTGCAGCGTGTAGTCGTGGCCCGCATCGAGCACCATGTCCCAGCCGAATCCGACCGTCGGCACGTCGAGCCGCGGCTGCGTCGGGCGCACGCGCAGCGCGACGTCGGCGCCTTGCAGGTCGCCGCCCGCCGAGCGCAGGTGGCCGTCGCCGAAGGTCGCCCAGATCGCGTTGTCGATCCGGCCCGCATGGATCGTGAGCGGCACGTCGAGATAGCGCGTGAGCGTCTGCAGGTCGACGGGGCCGGTCGACAGGTACGCGTCGCCCGTCCAGTTCGCCGGCTTGCCGATCGGCGCGAGCGGCTTGTGCCTGAAGCGGGCGCGGAAATCGAGCGGGCCGAGCAGCAGCGTGCCGTTCGCGGGCGCCTGCAGCGCGGCCTTGTGCACGCGGCCGTCGTTCAGCACCGCGAGCCGGATGCCCGCCAGCACGAGCTCCGGCGCGTCGTGCTGCGCGTCGCGCCAGCGCAGCGTGCCGCCGCGCAGCACGATCGCTTCCTGCTTCAGCAGCCAGGTGCCGAACGTGTCGTTACCGCCGTGGGTGGTCGCAACGCCGACCCCCGCCACGCTCAGCGAGCCGTCGGCCGCCCGCGCGACGACGAGGTCGGGCTGGTCGACGATCAGGCTCGACAGCGCGGGCGACAGCCGCAGCAGCGACATCCACGACAGCGCGGCCGTCGCGTGCGGCACCGACAGCGCGACCTTGCCGTCGCGGCCGCGGATCGTCAGGTTCGTGAGTTCGACGCCCGGCTGCATGCCGGACCAGTTCGGGGAAAGCTTGCCGATCGAAAGCTGCGCGTGGAGCTTGTCGGACACCGCGCGTTCGATGCGCGGGCGGAATTCGTCGATGCGGGGCAGCAGCACGTAGCGCAGCCCGAGGAAGGCGCCGGCCGCGACGAAGTAGCTGCCGATCCCGACTGCCAGCGTCACCCTGAACACGCGACGCAGGACCGGATGATCGTGCTTCGGAGGTCCCGCTTCGGGCGCAGCTACGGCGGATTCCTGACGGTCGGACATGCGGCGGACGGGCGGCGATATGGTAGTTTTGCAGACTGACGTTGAAATGTATCACACGGGTTCGTGCCGGCGGCCGTTGGAGGCAGCGCGGCACGGGCTTTCCGGCGCGCGGTGTCGCGACGGGCGCACGCGCGTCCGGCGGCGCCGTGCCGAGTCCATGGGGCCGGCGGCAGCGGGGCGCGTACGCGCCGGTCCGCTGCCGCCGGCCTTTTCGCCAGGCCTGCTTCTCGATGACCGACGCTTCCGCCCTGATCAGCACGTCCTATTCCCGATACCTTGCCCGCGCGGCTGCCGCGCGCCCCGCGCTGGCCGAGCAGATCGCCGCGTGGGCAGCCGCGCCGCTCGGCCGCGCGCAGCTCGACGCGCGCCTCACCGAGCTGCTCGCGACGCCGGCCGGCGCCGCCGCGCCGGGCGACGAGCAACTGAAGCGCGCGCTGCGGCAGTTGCGCGCCGAGGCGTTCGGCGCGGTCGCGGAGCGCGACCTGCGCGGGCTGGCGGACGTCGCCGAGGTCACGGGCGCGATGACCGATCTCGCCGAAGTGGCCGTGCAGCGCTCGCTCGCGCTGCTGTCGGCCGAACTCGAGGCGCAGTACGGCGAGCCGCGCGGCGCCGACGGCCAGCGCGTCGTGCTCGGCGTGGTCGGGATGGGCAAGCTCGGCGGCCGCGAGCTGAACGTGTCGTCCGACATCGACCTGATCTTCGTGTACGAGGACGACGGCGAGACCACTGGCGGCACGCGTTCGCCGCTGTCCACGCAGGAGTACTTCACGCGGCTCGGTCGGCGCCTGATCGGCGTGCTGTCCGAGGTCACGGCCGACGGCTACGTGTTTCGCGTCGACATGCGGCTGCGTCCGAACGGCGATTCGGGGCCGCTCGTCTGCAGCATCGGCATGCTCGAGGAATATTTCTACGTGCAGGGGCGCGAGTGGGAACGCTATGCGTGGATCAAGGGGCGGCTCGTGTCGGAAGGCGGCAGCGACGCGGCGCAGCGGCTCGCGGCGCAGCTCGAATCGATCGTCAAGCCGTTCGTGTACCGGCGCTATCTCGATTTCGGCGTGATCGGCGCGATCCGTTCGCTGCACCAGCAGATCCGGCACGAAGCCGCGCGGCGCGCGTCGATGCGCCCCGACAAGGCCGACGACATCAAGCTCGGGCGCGGCGGGATCCGCGAGATCGAGTTCAGCGCGCAGGTGTTCCAGTTGATCCGCGGCGGCCAGGATGCGGGATTCCGCGTGAGGCCGACGCTCGCGGTGCTGCGCCACGCGCAGGCGCGTGGGCTGATCGGCGACGACGTGCGCGAACGGCTCACCGACGCGTACAACTTCCTGCGCACGCTCGAGCACCGGCTGCAGTACCGCAACGACGCGCAGACGCACGCGATGCCGGTCGAGCCCGACGAGCGCGCGGCGCTGGCCGCGTCGCTCGGTTTTGCCGACTACGCGGCGCTGATGACGGTGCTGGACGGCCACCGCACGTTCGTCGAAGCGCAGTTCGACCAGATTTTTGCCGACAAGGCGAACGGCGGCCCCTGCGCGGCCGGCGACGACACGGCAGCCGCGTGGATCTGGAGCGGCGCGCTGGCCGACGACGGCGAGGACGACGCGCTGGTCGCGCGCCTCGACGGCCTGGGCTTCGCCGATCCGGCCGCCGTGCTCGCGCGGCTGCGCGCGATCTGGCAATCGTCGCGCTACACCGGGCTGCCGGAAAAGAGCCGGCAGCGCTTCGACAGCGTCGCGCAGCGGGCGCTCGACGCCGCGCCGAAGATCGACGCCGCGCGCCGCGACGACACGATCGTGCGCCTGTTCGACCTGCTCGAGACGGTCAGCCGGCGCGGCGTCTATCTCGCGCTGCTGACCGAATATCCGGCCGCGCTCGATCGCGTGCTGTCGGTGCTCGGCGCGACGCGCTGGGGCGGCGGCTACCTGATCCGCCACCCGCAACTGCTCGACGAGCTGCTCGACGACGAGGCGATCGCGAGCCCGTTCGACTGGCCCGCGTTCAAGGATGCGCTGCGCGCGCGGCTCGCGGCGGCCGACGGCCCCGAGCAGCAGATGGACTTGCTGCGCCATGCACAGCACGCGGAGGTGTTCCGGATCCTGCTGATCGACCTGGCCGGGCAACTGTCGGTCGAGCACGTGAGCGACCGGCTGTCCGAGCTGGCCGACGCGGTGCTCGACGTGACGATCGAAGTCGTCTGGTCGCAGCTCGCGAAGCGCCATCGCGACGTGCCGAAGTTCGCGGTGATCGCGTACGGCAAGCTGGGCGGCAAGGAGCTCGGCTATGCGTCGGATCTCGACCTGATCTTCCTGTACGACGATCCGGACGAGCGCGCGGCGGACGTCTACACGACCTTCACGCGGCGCCTGATCACGTGGCTCACGACCGCGACCGGCGCGGGCGCGCTGTTCGACATCGACCTGCGGTTGCGGCCGAACGGCGAGGCCGGGCTGCTCGTCACCGATCTCGACGCGTTCCGCCGCTATCAACTGCGCGAGGGCGATGCGGCGAATACCGCGTGGGTGTGGGAGCACCAGGCGCTGACGCGCGCCCGCTACAGCGCGGGCGACGCGCAGATCGGCGCGGATTTCGAGGCGATCCGCCAGCAGGTGCTGACGACGCCGCGCGACGGGGCCGTACTCGCGAAGGAGATCGTCGACATGCGCGGCAAGGTGTTCGCCGGCCATCCGAACCACACCGAGCTGTTCGACCTGAAGCACGATCGCGGCGGGATGGTCGACATCGAGTTCATCGTCCAGTACTGGGTGCTGCTGCATGCGTCGAGCGACGCCGAGCTGATCCGCAATACCGGCAACATCGCGCTGCTGCGCGAGGTCGCGCGTTTCGGGCTGATGGGCGAGGACGAGGCCGAGCGCGTCGGCGCGGCGTACCGCACGTACCGGAAGCTGCAGCACAAGCTGCGGCTCGACGGGATGGAGAAGGCGCGCGTCGAGCCGGCCGTGGTGGCCGACGAGCGGGCGGCCGTGACGGCGCTGTGGGAGCGCGTGTTTGGGGCGGTTGAAACGGGCGGTTGAGTGGGGGTGTTCGAGGCGAGTGTTCGAATCGACGGGCAGGGCGAGCGCGCTCGGTCGGCCGCTTCCCGCAAAAGACCGGCGCGTGCGCCGGTCTTTTTGCATTCAGCCGTTGGGTGCCGGTGTCAGGCCGCCAGCATTTCCTTCGCGTGCTTGCGCGTGGTGGCCGTGATTTCGAGCCCGCCGAGCATCCGCGCGACTTCCTCGACGCGGCTCGCCTTGTCGAGCGGGACGACCGACGATACCGTGCCGCCGCGCTCGTCGGCGCCCTTTGCGACCTGGAAATGATGGTCGCCGCGCGCGGCGACTTGCGGCAGGTGCGTCACGCACAACACCTGGCGGTCACGCCCGAGCTGGTGCAGCAGGCGGCCGACCACTTCGGCGACGCCGCCGCCGATCCCCGTATCGACTTCGTCGAAGATCAGCGTCGGCGTCGGGCTCGCCGCGCTGGCGATCACCGCGAGCGCGAGGCTGATCCGTGCGAGTTCGCCGCCCGACGCGACTTTCGCGAGCGGCCGCAGCGGCACGCCCGGGTGGCCGGCCACGCGGAATTCGACCTGCTCGAGCCCGTGCGGGCCGCCGTCGGCGAGCGGCACGAGCGCGACTTCGAAGCTGCCGCCCGCCATCGACAGTTCCTGCATGCCGGCCGTGACGGCCGTGCCGAGCGCCTTCGCGGCCTGCGCGCGCGCCTTCGACAGGCGTTTGGCGTCGGCGAGATAGGCTTCCCGCGCCTTCGCCTGCGCGGCTTCGAGCGCACCGAGATCGGCGGCCGCGTCGAGCGCGGCGAGCTGCGCGCGGCGCGCCGCATGCTCTTCGTGCAGCGTGTCGGGCGGCAGCCGGAACTTGCGGGCGGTCGAGTGCAGCGCGTCGAGGCGCGTTTCGACCTGCGCGAGCCGCTCCGGGTCGAGATCGACGCGCTGCGCATAGTGCGACAGCGAATAGACGGCTTCCTGCAACTGGATCTCGGCCGGCTCCAGCGACGCGAGCGCATCGCCGAGCGCGGTGTCGTAGTCGGCCAGGCCGCGCAGCTTCGACACGATCGCGCCGAGCTGCGCGAGCATCGCATCGTCGGACTCGGACAGCGCGTTGAGCGCGCCGCGCACGCCTTCGATCAGGTTCGCCGAATGCGACAGGCGCTTGTGTTCGTTGCTGACTTCGTCCCATTCGCCGGCTTGCGGCGCGAGCTTGTCCAGTTCGGCGAGCTGCCACGCGAGCTTTTCGCGTTCGAGCTGCAATTCGCGCTCGTGCGCCTTCGCGGCGTCGATCGCCTGCGTCGCATCGCGCCACACGCGCCACGCGCGCGCGACGTTCGCGGCATCGGCGACGAGCCCCGCATGCGTGTCGAACAACTCGCGCTGCGCGTCGGGGCGCATCAGCAACTGGTGCGCGTGCTGGCCGTGGATGTCGACGAGCATCTCGCCGAGTTCGCGCAGTTGCGCGAGCGTCGCGCTGGTGCCGTTGATGAAGGCCCGCGAGCGGCCGTTCGCATCGATCACGCGGCGCAGCATCACGGTGTCCTCGGCGTCGAATGCGTGTTCGTCCAGCCAGCGCGCAACGCGGTCGTGCGGCGTGAATTCGGCCGTGATGTCGGCGCGGCTGCAGCCGGTGCGCACGACGCTCGCGTCGGCGCGTTCGCCGAGCGCGAGGGCGAGCGCGTCGATCAAGATCGATTTGCCGGCACCGGTTTCACCGGAAAAGACGGAAAAGCCGCTGTCGAATTCGAGATCGAGCGCGGCGACGATGACGAAGTCGCGGATCGAGAGGTGGCGGAGCATGGTGTCGGGGGCAGCGGCGTCAGGACGCCTTGTCGTCTTCGTTCGATGCGTGTTCGTTCCAGTGCAGCTTCTTGCGCAGCGTCGTGAAGTAGCTGTAGCCGATCGGGTGCAGGAACGGCACCGTGTGCTTCGAGCGGCGCACCTCGATCGTATCGTTCAGCTCCAGCGACGTGAACGACTGCATGTCGAAGTTCACGTTGACGTCGCGGCCGCCGACGATCTGGATCGCGATCTTCGAATCGTCGGGCAGCACGATCGGCCGGTTCGACAGCGCGTGCGGCGCGATCGGCACGAGCACGATGCCCGCCAGCTGCGGATGGAGGATCGGGCCGGCCGACGACAGTGCATACGCGGTCGAGCCGGTGGGCGTCGCGACGATCAGGCCGTCCGAACGCTGGTTATACATATAGCGGCCGTCGACCGATGCGCGCAGCTCGACCATCCCGGAGAAGCCGCTGCGGTTCACGACGACGTCGTTGAACGCGAGCGCGTGGTAGATCGGTTCGCCGTCGCGCATGATCCGCGCCTCGAGCAGCGAGCGTTCCTCGCGCTCGAACTTGCCGGCCAGCAGCACGGGAACGAGCGCGTGCATGTCGGATGCCGCGATGTCGGTGATGAAGCCGAGCCGACCGTGGTTGATCCCGATCAGCGGGGTCCGGTATGGCGCAAGCTGGCGGCCGATGCCGAGCATCGTGCCGTCGCCGCCGAGCACGATCGCCACGTCCGCTCGCGCCCCAATTTCGGCCGGCGTGAGCGCCGGGTAGCCGGCGATGCCGATTTCGCGCGCGGTATCGCCTTCGAAGACGACCTCGAAGCCGAGCCTGGCGATGCTGTCCGCCAGCGTGGCGAGCGGTTCGGCGATGCCGGGCGTGTTGCTCCGGCCGACGAGCGCGACAGTACTGAACTGATTACCGGTTTTCATGCCGGCATTACACCATAGCTCGTGGACGAAAAGAACCGGCTGTACGCCGACGGGGCCGGATCGGGCCAGCCCGCGCAACGGTGGTTGACGCCACTCGCCGTGCTCGCGCGGTTGCGCTAAAATTTTCCACCATGCTAGATCCTCGCGCACGAACCCTCCTGAAAACCCTGATCGAACGGTATATCGCCGACGGTCAGCCGGTCGGATCGCGCACGTTGTCCCGTTACTCCGGGCTCGAGCTGAGCCCGGCGACGATCCGCAACGTGATGTCCGACCTGGAGGAGCTCGGCCTCGTGTCGAGCCCGCACACGTCGGCTGGCCGCGTGCCGACGCCGCGCGGCTACCGGCTGTTCGTCGATACGATGCTGACGGTCGAGGCGCCGATCGACGCCGAGGCCGTCGCCCGCCAGGTGCAGAACACGCTGCAGGCCGGCGAGCCGCAGCAGCGGGTGGTCGCCGCCGCCGCGAGCGTGCTGTCGAACCTGTCGCAGTTCGCGGGCGTCGTGCTGACGCCGCGCCGCAGCCACGTGTTCAAGCAGATCGAGTTCATGCGCCTGTCCGACAAGCGCATCCTGCTGATCATCGTCACGCCCGAGGGCGACGTGCAGAACCGCATGCTCGCGACGCCGCGCGACTATTCGCCGTCGCAGCTGACCGAGGCGTCCAACTACATCAACGCGCATTTCGCCGGCCTGTCGTTCGACGAGGTGCGCCGCCGCCTGCGCGACGAGATCGACCAACTGCGCGGCGACATGACGACGCTGATGCACGCGGCCGTGACGGCCAGCACCGAAGTGCCCGACACCGAGGACACCGTGCTGATTTCCGGCGAGCGCAACCTGCTCGAAGTGGCGGATCTTTCGTCCGACATGGCGCGGCTGCGCAAGCTGTTCGACGTATTCGACCAAAAGACGGGCCTCCTGCAGTTGCTCGACGTGTCGAGCCACGCCCAGGGCGTGCAGATCTTCATCGGCGGCGAATCGACGCTCGTGCCGATCGAGGAAATGAGCGTCGTGACCGCGCCGTACGAGGTGAACGGGCAGATCGTCGGCACGCTTGGCGTGATCGGCCCGACCCGGATGGCGTACAACCGCGTGATTCCGATCGTCGACATCACCGCGCGGCTGCTGTCGCTCACGCTGAGCCAGCAGTAACCGCGGCAGCCGACGCCGTCCCGCCATCGTGCCGCGGCGTCGTGTGCGCCGCCAGTCGGCCGAATGGCCAGCCGACTCGATCGGGACGGCCCGCTATAATTGAGAGCCGTCCGGTCCCGTGCCCCGAGCACGTTCTTGCCCATGCGTTTCGATCTTGAGCCGCCTTCGAGCGTCGCGGCCGCCCATCGCGTCGGTGTGCTGCTGATCAATCTCGGCACGCCCGACGCACCCACGCCGCGCGCGGTGCGGCGCTACCTGGCCGAATTCCTGTCGGATCCGCGGGTCGTCGAAATTCCGCAGGCCGTCTGGCAGGTGCTGCTGCGCACGGTGATCCTGCCGCTGCGCGGCCGTGCGTCCGCGAAGAAATACGCGGCCGCCTGGATGCCCGAGGGTTCGCCGCTGCGCGTGTACACCGAGCGCCAGACCGACAGCGTCCGGCACCTGCTCGTGTCGAACGGCTATCACGTGATGGTCGATTACGCGATGCGCTACGGCAGCCCGAACGTTGCGCACGCGCTCGCGCAGTTCAAGCGCGCGGGCGTTGAGCGCGTGCTGCTGATGCCGATGTATCCGCAATACTCGGCGTCGACCACGGCCACCGCGTTCGATGCCGCATTCGCCGCGCTCGCGCGCATGCGCAATCAGCCGGAAGTGCGCACGGTGCGGCACTACGCCGACCATCCGGCCTATATCCACGCGCTGGCCGAGCAGGTTCGGCAGTACTGGGCGCAGCACGGTCGGCCCGATTTCGCGGCCGGCGACAAACTCGTGCTGAGTTTCCACGGCGTGCCGAAGCGCACGCTCGATCTGGGCGACCCGTATCACGAGCAGTGCCAGCAGACGGGTGCGTTGCTGATGGCCGCGCTCGGGCTGTCGGGCACCGAATGCCGCGTCACGTTCCAGTCGCGCTTCGGCAAGGCCGAATGGCTGCAGCCGTACACCGCGCCGACGCTGCGCGAATTCGGCGAGGCCGGCGTGCGGCGGGCCGACGTGTTCTGTCCCGGCTTCACGGCCGATTGCCTGGAGACGATCGAGGAAATCGGCATGGAAGTGCGCGACGAATTCCTCGCCGGCGGCGGCAAGACCTTCCACCGGATTCCGTGCCTGAACGGCGCGTCCGCGTGGATCGGCGCGCTCGGCGAGATCGTCGCGGAGAATTTGCAGGGCTGGCCCGTCAAGGCCGCGCAGCCCGAAACGGTAAGCTGAGATGAAACGATCCCCACGTTCGCTGCTCCCCGAGAGGGCGGTCAGCCGCCCACGGCCGGCTTTGCAAAGCCGGCCGGCTACACAGGCGCAGAGCGCTGCGCTGCGAATTCCCTGCTACGCCCTTGGGGCGGCTTGGCGGAGGCCGGCATGAACTACAAGATTTCCACGGAGCCGGGTGCGAAGCTGCGCATCGACAAATGGCTGTGGGCGGCCCGGTTCTTCAAGACGCGCTCGCTCGCGACCGATGCGGTCGACAAGGGACACGTGAAGATCGGCGGCGCGGCGGTGAAGCCGGCGAAGGACGTGCGGGTGGGTGACGAGGTCGAGATTGCGATCGACGGCATCGTCTGGCACATTGCCGTGCTGGGCATGTGCGACGTGCGCGGGCCCGCGAGCGTCGCGCAGACGCTCTACGCGGAAACGGAGGCGGGGCGGGCCGCACGGCTCGCCGAACTGGAGCGGCGCCGCACGTATCGCGAGCCGGCGGCCGAGCTGCACGGGCGGCCGACGAAACGCGACCGGCGCATCATCGACAGATTTTCTGGTGGGAGCTGAACATCTGGTCGAACGTCGCCCGCGCGCTTCCGTATTCGGTCGTGCGGTCGGTGACGGCTCCCGACAGGCAGATGGTGGTGGTGCCGGCAATGAGTACCAGCGCGACCACCGATATCGCAAAGGTCAGTTTCACGGTACTCCCCTCGAGAACAAGGGTGAAAACGGCGCCAGGTGGATGTCACGCGACGGTCAGCTAGGGGTAAACACGCTTTCCGACGCTTGAGTGGAGTGTAGTGCAGCCGGCCTGTGCGGAGCTAGTCCTTGCCGGGTAAGCGTTGTTACAGGCCGTTTCGCCCGATCCGGCGGACTATGCGACGCCTGCACCCGGAAACGCTCGGTTGTTTCGCGGCATTGGCGAATGCCGGCGAATGACCCTCTTGAAACCGCAGTTTTCGCCCTTATTTGCACCAGTAATGTGCGGTGCCGCCGGGTATACGTCCCGCGGTCGCCGATTTGGCTTCAACCTCTAATCGACTTTCAGCGACATGGAAAACACGCAAGAGAATCCGGCTACCCAATCGGCCGAAGACATCGGCAGCGAGAATCAGGCGGCGCAAGGCGCCGCACCCGCCGCCGAAGCTGCCGACGCGGCGCTCGCGGAGGCTCAAGCCAAGGTCGCCGAGCTCCAGGAAAGCTTCCTGCGAGCGAAGGCCGAGACCGAGAACGTGCGCCGCCGCGCGCAGGACGACGTGTCGAAGGCGCACAAGTTCGCGATCGAGAGCTTCGCGGAACACCTGCTGCCCGTGCTGGACAGCCTGGAAGCGGCCGTCGGCGATACCTCCGGCGACATCGCGAAGGTGCGCGAAGGCGTGGAGCTGACGCTGCGCCAACTGACGAGCGCGCTCGAGAAAGGCCGCGTCGTCGCGATCAACCCGGTCGGCGAGAAGTTCGATCCGCACCAGCACCAGGCCATTTCGATGGTGCCGGCCGAGCAGGAGCCGAACACCGTCGTCACGGTGCTGCAAAAGGGCTACATGATCGCCGACCGCGTGCTGCGCCCGGCGCTCGTCACCGTCGCGCAGCCGAAGTAAGGCCGCGGAGATGGTGCCCGCCGGCGTCGATCCGGCCGCGTTCGACGCGTTCGACATGCAGGCGCTCGACGCCGGCACGTTCGACGCGGCCATCGCCGGCGCGGGCGATGCGCTGGCCGTGGTGTTCTTCTGGGGCGTCGACTGCTTCAACTGCGAGATCGCGAAGAAGGCGATGCTCGCGCAGGCCGACGCGATCCGCGCGCTGGACCTGAAGTGGTTCCATTGCAACGTGTACGAACACCATGAGCTGGGGCGCCGCTTCGGGTTGCACGGCGTGCCGACGTGGTTCTTCTTCCATCGCGGCAAGCGGCTGGGCCGCGCGACGGGCTGGCATGGCCTCGTCCAGTTCCAGGCAGCCGTCGCGGCCGCACGCGCGAAGAGCGTGTCGGGCGGCGATCCGTCGGGTGCGATCCGCTAGCCGGCGGCGATTGAAAAAATTTAATATCCGCATCGCTCGTCGGGTCTTGAAAACGGATCGGGCGGACGCATTTCGGGAACAGAGTTGAATTCTGGCGTGCGAAACCGCCCAAAAACGCGGCGTTTCGCGCAGCAAACAAGCATTTCTGGAGATTAGGAAAAAATGGGAAAGATCATCGGTATTGACCTCGGCACCACGAACTCGTGCGTCGCGATCATGGAAGGCAACCAGGTCAAGGTCATCGAGAACTCGGAAGGCACGCGCACGACGCCGTCGATCATCGCGTACATGGACGATAACGAAGTGCTCGTCGGCGCGCCGGCCAAGCGCCAGTCGGTGACCAACCCGAAGAACACGCTGTTCGCGGTGAAGCGCCTGATCGGCCGCCGCTTCGAAGAGAAGGAAGTCCAGAAGGACATCGGCCTGATGCCGTACTCGATCATCAAGGCCGACAACGGCGATGCATGGGTCGAAGCGCACGGCGAAAAGCTCGCGCCGCCGCAGGTGTCGGCCGAAGTGCTGCGCAAGATGAAGAAGACGGCCGAAGACTACCTCGGCGAGCCGGTCACGGAAGCCGTGATCACGGTGCCGGCGTACTTCAACGACAGCCAGCGCCAGGCGACCAAGGACGCCGGCCGCATCGCGGGCCTCGAAGTCAAGCGGATCATCAACGAGCCGACGGCAGCCGCGCTCGCGTTCGGTCTCGACAAGGTCGAGAAGGGCGACCGCAAGATCGCCGTGTATGACCTCGGCGGCGGCACGTTCGACGTGTCGATCATCGAGATCGCGGACGTCGACGGCGAAATGCAGTTCGAAGTGCTGTCGACCAACGGCGACACGTTCCTCGGCGGCGAAGACTTCGACCAGCGCATCATCGATTACATCATCGGCGAGTTCAAGAAGGAGCAGGGCGTCGACCTGTCCAAGGACGTGCTCGCGCTGCAGCGCCTGAAGGAAGCCGCCGAAAAGGCGAAGATCGAGCTGTCGTCGGGCCAGCAGACCGAAATCAACCTGCCGTACATCACGGCGGACGCGTCGGGCCCGAAGCACTTGAACCTGAAGATCACCCGCGCGAAGCTGGAAGCGCTGGTGGAAGACCTCGTCGAGCGCACGATCGAGCCGTGCCGCATCGCGATCAAGGACGCAGGCGTCAAGGTGTCGGACATCGACGACGTGATCCTGGTCGGCGGCCAGACCCGCATGCCGAAGGTGCAGGAGAAGGTGAAGGAGTTCTTCGGCAAGGATCCGCGCCGTGACGTGAACCCGGACGAAGCCGTCGCGGTCGGCGCGGCGATCCAGGGCCAGGTGCTGTCGGGCGACCGCAAGGACGTGCTGCTGCTCGACGTGACCCCGCTGTCGCTCGGTATCGAGACGCTCGGCGGCGTGATGACGAAGATGATCAACAAGAACACGACGATTCCGACGAAGCACGCTCAGGTGTATTCGACGGCGGACGACAACCAGTCGGCCGTGACGATCAAGGTGTTCCAGGGCGAACGCGAAATGGCGGCGGGCAACAAGCTGCTCGGCGAGTTCAACCTCGAAGGCATCCCGCCGGCACCGCGCGGCGTGCCGCAGATCGAAGTGACCTTCGACATCGACGCGAACGGCATCCTGCACGTCGGCGCGAAGGACAAGGCGACCGGCAAGGAAAACAAGATCACGATCAAGGCGAACTCGGGCCTGTCCGAGGCTGAAATCGACCAGATGATCAAGGATGCGGAAGCGAACGCGGCGGAAGACCACAAGCTGCGCGAGCTGGCCGATTCGCGCAACCAGGGCGACGCGCTGGTCCACAGCACGAAGAAGGCGCTGACCGAGTACGGCGACAAGCTGGACGCGGGCGAGAAGGAAGCGATCGAAGCGGCGCTGAAGTCGCTCGAGGACGCGCTGAAGGACACGTCGGCCGACAAGGCGGCGATCGACGCGAAGGTCGAGGAACTCGGCAAGGTCTCGCAGAAGCTCGGCGAGAAGATGTACGCCGACATGCAGGCCCAGCAGGCGGGTGCGGCCGGCGCGGCCGGTGCGACGGAAGGCGCGGCCCATGCGGGTGGTGCGCAACAGGCTGCCGACGACGTCGTCGACGCCGAGTTCAAGGAAGTGAAGAAGGACTAAGCCGGGTTGCGATGGCACCGCACGCCGCGCGCGATACGCGCGCGGCGCGGCTGAACAGCGGTCTGTCTTTCCTTCCGGATGGCCGGATCGACTCCACGCCTGGCGGGCTTCGCGGCCCTCCGGGCACATTTGTTTTTTGGCGGGTGCTGCGCGAGCCGTCCGCGGACGGTGCAGCGCCAGACGAGTCGAGAGACTTTACTGCGGGCGAAAGGAGCCGCCGCGTGCGCGATGCGTGGCGGCACAGTGAATCGATATGGCGAAACGGGATTACTACGAGGTTCTGGGCGTCGCGAAGAATGCGAGCGACGACGAAATCAAGAAGGCATATCGCAAGCTTGCGATGAAGTATCACCCTGACCGCAATCCGGACAGCAAGGATGCGGAAGAGCATTTCAAGGAGGCGAAGGAAGCCTATGAAATGCTGTCGGATGGACAGAAGCGGGCCGCGTACGACCAGTACGGCCACGCGGGCGTCGATCCGAACATGGGCGGTGCGGGTGCACAAGGCTTCGGCGGCTTCGCGGATGCATTTGGCGACATCTTCGGCGACATCTTCGGCCAGGCCGCGGGCGGCGCCGCGCGCGGCGGCCGCGGTGGCCCGCAGGTGTACCGCGGCGCCGACCTGCGCTACAGCATGGAAATCACGCTCGAGCAGGCCGCGCACGGCTACGACACGCAGATCCGCGTGCCGAGCTGGGTGTCGTGCGAAGTCTGCCACGGCTCGGGCGCGAAGCCCGGCACGAAGCCGGAAACCTGCCCGACCTGTCATGGCCAGGGCACGGTGCGCATGTCGCAGGGCTTTTTCAGCATCCAGCAGACCTGCCCGAAGTGCCATGGCACGGGTACCTACATCCCCGAGCCGTGCGCGCATTGCCACGGGTCGGGCAAGGTGAAGGAAACCAAGACGCTCGAAGTGAAGATTCCGGCCGGGATCGACGACGGGATGCGGATCCGCTCGGCCGGCAACGGCGAGCCGGGCATCAACGGCGGGCCGCCAGGCGACCTGTACGTCGAGATCCACATCAAGCCGCATGCGGTGTTCGAGCGCGACGGCGACGATCTCCACTGCCAGATGCCGATTCCGTTCACGACCGCCGCACTTGGCGGCGAGATCGAGGTGCCGACGCTGGCAGGCCGTGCGTCGTTCCCGGTGCCGGAAGGCACGCAGTCGGGCAAGACGTTCCGCCTGCGCGGCAAGGGGATCAAGGGGCTGCGTTCGAGCATTGCGGGCGATCTGTACGTACACGTGCAGGTCGAGACGCCCGTGAAGCTGACCGACCACCAGCGCGACCTGCTCAAGCAGTTCGAGAAGTCGCTGGCCGAGGGCGGCGCGCGTCACAGCCCGCAGAGCAAGAGCTGGTTCGACCGTGTGAAGAGCTTCTTCGAGTAATGGCATGACTGAAGGCAACGAGAGCGCGTCGTTCGCGCTCTTGGACGATTGCGACTCGACCGCGTCCGCGCGGTCGAGTCGTTTGTATTCGGACTTCGTGCGCGAACGCGTGTGCACGGACCCGGCGCAGCTCGACGCCATCGATGCGGCGGTTGCGCAGGATCTGCGCGACGGGCTGCATGCGGTCGTCGTCGGCGATTACGAATTCGGACGCAACCTGCAACGGGCGCAGCCGGGCCATGCCCCGCTGCGCTTTTTGTTGTATGCACGCTGCGAGCGGCTGTCGCGCGACGACGTCGATGCATGGCTTGTGCAGCAGGACGGCGGCGGCACGCCGTCGATCGCGGGTGTCGCGCACGTCGCGAAGAGCGTGTCGCGCGATGCGTTCGACGCGGCGATCGCCGCGGTGCACGACGCGTTGCGCGCGGGCGATTCGTATCAGGTCAACTACACGTACCGGCTGAATTTCGACGTGTTCGGCACGCCGCTCGCGCTGTACCGGCGGCTGCGCGCGCGCCAACCCGTGCGGTACGGCGCGCTGATCGCGCTGCCGGACGGCGCATGGGTCGTATCGTGCTCGCCGGAGCTGTTCGTCGAGAAGCACGGCGACGTGCTGCGCGCGCGGCCGATGAAGGGCACCGCGCCGCGTTCGGCCGATCCACGTGAAGACACGGCAGCGGCCGCGTTCCTCGCGAATGACCCGAAGAACCGCGCGGAAAACGTGATGATCGTCGACCTGCTGCGCAACGACGTGTCGCGGATCGCGCGCACGGGCACCGTCAAGGTGCCGGCGCTGTTCTCGGTCGAGCCGTATGCATCTGTGTGGCAGATGACGTCGACGGTCGAGGCCGGCTGGCGCGACGGCACGACGTTCGCGCAGATGCTGCGCGCGCTGTTTCCTTGCGGGTCGATTACGGGCGCGCCGAAGTACAAGACGATGCAGTTGATCGACGCGATCGAGTCGACGCCGCGCGGGTTGTATACCGGTGCGATTGGCTGGCTCGACGCACCGAAGGAAGACGCGTGCGAGGCGTTGCACGGTGCGGCGGACGGTTGCGGCGATTTCTGCCTGTCGGTGGCGATCCGGACGCTGACGGTCGATGCGGACGGCGTCGGCAACGACACGGACGATACGGGCACCGCCATCGCGGTAGCCGGCCGGCGACGCGGCACGATGGGCGTCGGCGCGGGCATCGTGCTCGACAGCATCGCGGCCGACGAATATGCGGAGTGCGAATTGAAAGCGCGATTCCTGACGGACGCCGATCCCGGCTTCCAGTTGTTCGAAACGACGGCCGCCACGCGGACGGACGGCATCCGGCATCTCGATCGCCATCTCGCGCGGCTGCAGCGCAGCGCCGATGCATTCGGCTTCCGCTTCGACGCCGACGCGTTGCGTCGCGAGATCGATGCGCGCTGCGCGGCGCTCGACGGCGACGGCGCGTATCGGATGAAGCTCGCGCTCGCGAAGGACGGCACGATCGAGATCGCCGCGGCGCCGCTCAAGGCGCTGCCGGCAGGGCCGGTCGGCGTGCTGTTGGCCTCCGCGCACGGCTTCGCGCCGACTCGGGCCGACGACCCACTGCTGCTGCACAAGACCACGCGCCGCACCGAATACGACCGCGCGTGGCAAGCGGCGGAGGCGCTAGGCGGGTTCGACATGCTGTTCGTCAACGAGCGCGGCGAGGTGACGGAAGGCGGGCGCTCGAACGTGTTCGTGAAGCTGGATGGTGTGTGGGTGACGCCACCGCTGTCGTGCGGCGTGCTGCCCGGCGTGCTGCGCGGTGTGCTGCTCGACGATCCGGCAGTAGGCGCCAAAGAGCGCGTGCTGACGCTCGACGATGTGCTGAACGCGGATGAGCTGATGATCTGCAATGCGTTGCGCGGGCCGATGGCAGCGCGCTTGCTTCACGGCTGCGCACCGGCCTGAACGCGGATTACTTCTGCGGCGTACATTGCCAGCTTTGTACGATAGCGTGCCCACGTCGGTAGCGCGCGACGCAGGTCTGTGCCTGTTTGCCCAGTGGCCGTGCAATCACGACGCTCGTATTGCCGTAGTCGCACGAAACCCAATAGTCTTCACTGTTTTCGCCGAGCGACCAGATATAAATATCGCTGTTGGACTCGGAACGCGAGCGGTTCGGCACCAACGACGTCATCCGGTCCGGCGGTCCTGACCAGAACCTGACGGCGGCAAGCGGATAAGTATCTTGCGTGTCGAAGTTTTTCCAGCCATTGGGCGGCTGGCCATCGAGCTGCTGGGTAACGGCAACGCGTGCGGGGCACTCTGCCGTTGCAGCTGACGCGGGTAATGCGACGAGCGAACTGTACGCGAATGCTGCGATGGCGAGAAGTCGATACGGTGTAGGGCGCATGCGCATCCTCATGTCACGAGCGCAAAGGCATCGGGCGTTATGGTCGCCAACCGATGAGTTGCCTCCATGTGCGTCGAGTCAGCGCGCAGATGGTTTGCACTCCCAGTCGATCATCGTCGGCGGCGTCCGCTTCGCGTCGTAGCGGACCGTACAGGTTCGCGCGGCGGTGCCGAGCGGACGGGCAACGATAGCGGCCGTGTCGAAATACTCGCAACTTACCCAGTAATCGGTTTGGGCTGCGGCGAGTGGCCACGTGTTGACGAGCGTATCGCGCCGTTTGACGCCGCTCGATGGGGCGAGCATCGCGAGTTGATCGGGCGGCCCGGACCAGAACGACACGCCGATCAGCGGATGTGCCTTCTGCGAATCGTAGGGGCGCCAGCCGTCGGGCGCGGGGCCGTTGACCGTCTGCGAAACCGGCAGGCGGGCCGGACACTGGACGGGCGCCGAAGTCGCGTACGCCGACGAGATGCAAGTAGTTGTCAGCACCGCGGCGAGCGCCGCATTGATTGAAAAATAGGCGGGCGCCATCGTCACCTCACCACCGAGAACGCATCGGCGTTGTTGCTCGGATCGATATAGCGACCGTTTTTGTCCTTGCCCTGGAACCGGATGTGCCGTTTCTTGACTTTGGTCAGGCTGCGCCATTGTTCGACGACGTAGATGCCTTTCGAATCCTGACCCAGATAGAACGCTGCGTGGTTGCCGTACGATCTGTTCGGATAACGCTCGTTCTCGAAGGTTGCGATGACCGTGCCCGGACGAATGGTCGAATCGCCCTTTACGGTCTTTTCCGGTCGCCAGCCCGAAGTCGCGCCCACTTTGGTATGGACCTTCACGAGCGCAACGCACTCACCGTCACCTTGTAGCGGTTCGCCGGCCAGTTCGGCTGCGCGTTCGTATACGTGAGACATTTCGCCTCCATGGAACGATGGAAGTGCAATGGTCTCCGCAACGAAGGCACACGGATATAGGACGTGTTTGAAAATGCAGCGCGGTCAAATCGAACGACGAGCGTTGTCGAGCAGGCGGCGACGCTTGCCTTCGCATCGAGCCGCCCGCTCGTCCGGGAATCAGAACGAATGTTCCGGGCCCGGAAACGACCGATCCTTCACCGCGCTCACGTACGCTTCGACGGCCGCCTGAATGTTCGGCTGCCCGTGCATGAAATCCTTCACGAAGCGCGGCCGCTTGCCGGGGAACACGCCGAGCATGTCGTGCAGCACGAGCACCTGCCCCGAGCAGTCGACGCCCGCGCCGATGCCGATTGTCGGAATCTTCAGCATGTGCGTGACCTCGGCCGCGACGAGCGTCGGCACGGCTTCGAGCACGACGAGCTGCGCACCGGCATCCTCGATCGCGCGCGCGTCGCGCAGCAATTGCGCGGCGCCGGCTTCGGTCTTGCCCTGCACCTTGAAGCCGCCGAACGCATGCACCGACTGCGGCGTGAGGCCGAGGTGCGCGCAGACGGGCACCGAGCGTTCGACGAGGAAGCGGATCGTATCGGCGAGCCATTCGCCGCCTTCGAGCTTGACCATCTGCGCGCCCGCGCGCATCAGCTTGACCGCGTTCGCGAACGCGTCGGCCGGCGTCCCGTACGTGCCGAACGGCAGATCGGCGACGACGAGCGCGCGCGGCTGCGCCCGGGCGACACAGGCGGTGTGGTACGCGATGTCGTCGATCGACACGGGCAGCGTGGTCGTGTGGCCCTGCAACACGTTGCCGAGCGAATCGCCGATCAGCAGCACGTCGGTGCCGGCGCGATCGAGCAGCGCGGAAAAGCTCGCGTCGTAGCACGTGAGCATCGCGATCTTCTCGCCGGCGTCGCGCATTGCCTGCAGCTTGGGGACCGTCACGGCAGGCCGGCTCGATTCCTGGAGATAGGTCATGGGAAATCCGGGTCGGTGGGTGAGAAACGACAGGCGGGACGCGTCAGCGCGTCGTCTCGCCCTTGACGAAGAATTCCTTGCGGCCGCGCATCGTCTCGATGCGTTCGACCAGCAGGGCGAGATCTTCGGGGGAATCCAGCGGGTTCAGGTGTTCGGCCGCGACCGTCAGCACCGGCGTGCGGTCGTAGTGGTAGAAGAATTCGTTGTACGCGTCGACGAGCGAGCGCAGGTACGCGTCGCTGATCTGCAGCTCCATCGGCGTCCCGCGCTTCTGGATGCGCGAGAACAGCACCTCGGGGCTGGCCTGCAGGTAGACGACGAGATCGGGCGGCGGCGCCTGCGGCACGTCGACGTGCGTGGCGACCGAGCGATACAGCTGCCACTCGTCTTCCGGCAGGTTCAGCCGCGCGAAGATGTCGTTCTTCTGCGGCATGAAATCGGCGATGACGGGGCGGCCCGTGTCGAGCGCGCCGATCAGCTCGCGCGCCTGCTGGGCGCGCTGCAGCGCGAACGACAGCTGGACCGGCAACGCGTAGCGCGCGGTGTCGCGATAGAAGCGTTCGAGGAACGGGTTGTCCTGCGGGCGCTCGAGCAGCGCCTGCATCGACCAGCGCTCGCCGAGCAGGCGCGCGAGCGTCGTCTTGCCGACGCCGATCGGGCCTTCGATCACGAGATAGCGGTGCGGGGCGCGCAGGTCGGGCGCGGTGACGGTCAGCGGAGTGGCGTTCATCGGCAGCGGGTATTGTCGGCGTCTTCGCCGGCAGCAAGCGCCTTTTGCATCGGGCACTGGCAGGTTTGCACCTTTTCGACGCGCTGATCCGCGACGGCGGCGAGAAAGGCGTCGGCACGGCCGCGCGCGGGGATGTCGAGCGCCGGCTCGATCTCGACGAGCGGCACGAGCGCGAAGGCGCGGTCGGTGAGGCGCGGGTGCGGGACGATCAGGTCGGGTTCGTCGATCGAATCGGCGCCGAACAGCAGGATGTCGAGGTCGAGCGTACGCGGCGCATTGCGATACGGGCGCTCGCGGCCGAAGTGATGTTCGATCTTCTGGCAGAGCGCGAGCAGCTCGCGGGCCGACAGCGTCGTGTCGAGCTTGACGACGCAGTTGTAGTAGTCGTCGCCGCCCGCTTCGAACGGCGCCGTGCGATACAGGCTCGATTTCCCGAGGATCGAGATGGTGCGCTGCTGCGCGAGGCACACCACCGCGTCCTTCAGGGTCTGGCGCGCATCGCCGAGATTCGCCCCCAGTCCGATATATGCAACCGTCATGGCATCACTTCCTACGTCGTTCGCCGGCGCGCGCGTCAGTCGTCGGAACCGCTCGCGGTATCGCCGGCGGTATCCGGCGCCTGCTCGGCGGCGCCTTCACCCGGCTTGCGGTTTCGCGCACCGCCGCGGCGGCGGCGCTTGCGGGGCGATTTTTCCTTCGAGCCGCCCTGCGTGAGCAATGCCTCGCGAGCGGCCGCGTCGCCTTCGATGAAATCCGTCCACCACTGTCCGACTTCCGTATCGAGCTCGCCGGATTCGCAGCGTAACAGGAGGAAATCATACCCCGCTCTAAACCTTTGGTGTTCCAGCAGCCGCATCGCGCTGCGGCCCGAGCGTTTCTCCAGGCGCAACTGCAGGCCCCAGATCTCGCGCATGTCGGCCGAGTAGCGCTTGTGGATCGCGAGTTTCTCGGTCTGCATGTCGAGCACGTCGTCCATCGCGCGATGGAGCGCCGGCACCGGAATTTCGCCCGCCGCCGTGTATTGCTCGAAGCGTTGGCGCATGTCGTGCCACAGCAGCGTCGCGAACAGGAAGCCCGGTGACACCGGCTTGCCGGCGCGCACGCGCGCGTCGGTGTTGTTCAGCGCGAGCGTGATGAACTTCTCGCCCTGCGGCTGTTCGAGCACGACGTCGAGCAGCGGCAGCAGCCCGTGGTGCAGCCCTTCCTTGCGCAGCCGCTGCAGGCACGCGAGCGCGTGGCCCGACAGCAGCAGCTTCAGCATTTCGTCGAACAGGCGCGCGGCCGGCACGTTGTTGATCAGGTCGGCGAGCGCGTGGATCGGCTCGCGCGTATGCGGCTCGATCTCGAAATCGAGCTTCGCCGCGAAGCGCACGACGCGCAGCATCCGCACCGGATCCTCGCGGAAGCGGGTGGCCGGATCGCCGATCATCCGCAACAGGCGGGCGCGTACGTCGGCCATCCCGTCGTGATAGTCGAGCACCGTCTGCGTCGACGGGTCGTAGTACATCGCGTTGATCGTGAAGTCGCGGCGCGCGGCGTCCTCGTGCTGCTCGCCCCACACGTTGTCGCGCAGCACGCGGCCGCTCGCGTCGACCGCGTGCGTGCGGCGATCGAGTTCGTCGCGCTTCAGGCGCCTCGGCGGCTCTGCTGTTGCCGCGGCTGCCTCGGGCGGCGCGTCGACCAGCGCGCGGAACGTCGACACCTCGATCAGTTCCTGGCCGAACTGCACGTGGACGATCTGGAAGCGGCGGCCGATCAGGCGCGCGCGGCGGAACAGGCGCTGCACCTCGGTCGGCGTCGCGTCGGTCGCGACGTCGAAGTCCTTCGGCGCGATGCCGAGCAGCAGGTCGCGCACCGCGCCGCCGACGATGAACGCGCGAAAACCTGCCTGTTGCAGCGTGTCGGTCACGCGCACCGCGTTCTTCGAGATCAGCGCCGGATTGATGCCGTGCACGCTGGCCGGCACGACGGTCGGCTCATGGTTGCTGCGCGGTTTTTTCGTGCCGCCGCCGCGGGCGCCCTTCGGGGCGCGCGGGGCAGCAGGGGCCGCTTCGTCGGCCCGGGCCGGTGCGGAAGGCGTTTGCTCGGTTTCGTCCTGGCCGAGCAGCTTTCGAATGAATTTTTTGATCACGACGTTCAGAAGAGATCGAGGATACGCCAGCCGCGGGTGCTTGCATGCGCACGCAGCGTGTCGTCAGGGTTGGTCGCGATCGGGTCGGTGACTTTCTCGAGCAGCGGGATGTCGTTGTGCGAGTCGCTGTAGAAGTAGCTGTGTTCGAAGTCGTCCCAGTGCTTGCCGAGCGATGCGAGCCATGCTTCGGTGCGCACGATCTTGCCTTCGCGATAGCTCGGCGTGCCGGTCGGCCGGCCCGTGTACGGCGAATCGGGATGCCCGTCGGTCGTTTCGACCTCGCACGCGATCAGCGTGTCGACGCCGAACGCGGTCGCGATCGGGCGCGTGATGAATTCGTTGGTCGCCGTCACGACGCAGCACAGGTCGCCCGCATCGAGGTGCTGGCGCACGAGTTCGAGCGCGGCGGGCGTCATCGCGGGCCGGATCACCTCGTGCATGTACTGCTCGTGCCATTCGGCCAGCTGCGCGCGCGAATACTTCGCGAGCGGCGTGAGCATCGCCGTGAGGTACGCGTGGATGTCGAGCCGGCCGGCCTTGTAGTCGGCGAAGAACTGGTCGTTCTGACGCGAGAAGCTTTCCGCGTCGACGATGCCGAGCTTCACCATGAAGCGGCCCCATTCGTGGTCGCTATCGGTCGGGATCAGCGTGTGATCGAGGTCAAAGAGTGCCAGATTAGTCATGGAAGCGCATTTTACTCGAAGCGGTTCGGGCCCGTGCCCGGTGGTGTGATGTCGTCGCCCGGGCGCGCGAGCATCCGGCGCAGCAGCGGCAGCGTGACCGCGCGTTTCTGCTCGAGCGAAAAGCGGTCGAGCGCGTCGAGCAACGCCATCAGGCTCGGCATGTCGCGGCGGAAATGGGTCAGCAGGTAGGCGGCGATGTCGTCGGTGAGCGCGATCCCGCGCTCCTTCGCCGCGAGCTTGAGCACCGCGATCTTGCCGGCGTCGGACGGCGGCGTCAGGTGGAACACGAGCCCCCAGCCGAGGCGCGTGCGCAGATCCTCGCGTACGTCGAGCGCGAGCGGCGCCGCCGGGCCCGCCGCGACGAACGCGCTCGACGGGTGTGCGCGCACTTCGTTGAACAGGTTGAACAGCGCGACCTGCTGCGTGTCGCTCATCCGGTCGCAATCGTCGATCGCGTAGATGCCGATGCGCGGGTCGAACGTGAACGCGCCGAGCGGGCTCTGCGGCGTCAGGTAGCGTGCATAGCCGTACGACGCGTCGCTCACGAGCGCCTGCAGCAAGTGGGTACGGCCGCTGCCGGGTTCGCCCCAGATGTAGAACGACCGGTCCGGCACGGGGCCGGCCGCGAGCGCGAGATCGAGCTTCTGCAGGCGCGTGACGAGCTCGTCGTTCTCGTCGCTCATGATGAAGTTGTCGAACGTGGCGGGCGGCGGCGTGCCGAGATCGAGCGTCAGTTGACGGGACACAGCAGTCACAATGCGGATCGGTTGAAAAAACGCGTGCCGTACGCCGGGCACGCGCGGGGGAAGGCGCCTGGGCTGGCTTCACGCGCGACCGTACGCACGGCGGCGCGGCGCGGGTTTCGGCGCGCTTCGCCCGGCGATGAAAACGGGGACGTGTTGACCAAGATGCAATCCCTGACGATTCGGTGCTGGGAATTCCGGCCAACGGGCCGGCTTCGGGTAAAATCGCATTTTACCGACCTTCTCGCATTCCCCCATGAATCCTCCGAAATCCGCTCCCGACGCTCAGGGTCTGTCCTATCGCGACGCAGGTGTCGACATCGACGCCGGCGACGCGCTCATCGACAAGATCAAGCCTTTTGCGAAGAAAACCCTGCGCGACGGCGTGCTCGGCGGCATCGGCGGGTTCGGCGCGCTGTTCGAAGTGCCGAAGAAGTACAAGGAGCCCGTGCTCGTGTCCGGCACCGACGGCGTGGGCACCAAGCTCAAGCTGGCCTTTCATCTGAACAAACACGACACCGTCGGCCAGGATCTCGTCGCGATGAGCGTGAACGACATCCTCGTCCAGGGCGCCGAGCCGCTGTTCTTCCTCGACTACTTCGCATGCGGCAAGCTCGACGTCGACACGGCCGCCACCGTCGTCAAGGGCATCGCGCAGGGCTGCGAACTGTCGGGCTGCGCGCTGATCGGCGGCGAAACGGCCGAAATGCCGGGCATGTACCCGGACGGCGAATACGACCTGGCCGGCTTCGCGGTCGGCGCGGTCGAGAAGAGCAAGATCATCGACGGCAGCACGATCGCCGAAGGCGACGTCGTGCTGGGCCTCGCATCGAGCGGCATCCACTCGAACGGCTTTTCGCTGGTGCGCAAGATCATCGAGCGCGCGAACCCGGATCTATCGGCCGATTTCCATGGCCGCTCGCTGGCCGACGCGCTGATGGCGCCGACGCGCATCTACGTGAAGCCGCTGCTCGCGCTGATGCAGAAGCTGTCGGTGAAGGGCATGGCGCACATCACCGGGGGCGGCCTCGTCGAGAACATCCCGCGCGTGCTGCGCGAAGGCCTCACCGCCGAGCTCGACCAGAACGCATGGCCGCTGCCGCCGCTGTTCAAGTGGCTGCAGGAGCACGGCGGCGTCGCCGACGCGGAAATGCATCGCGTGTTCAATTGCGGGATCGGGATGGCCGTGATCGTCTCGGCGGCCGATGCCGATGCAGCGATCGCCGACCTGACCGCCGCCGGCGAACAGGTGTGGAAGATCGGCACCGTGCGTGCGACCCGCGAAGGCGAGGCGCAGACGGTCGTGGTCTGACGCACCACAAAGCAGATGCAGCAGGAAAAGCCGCCCGGAGTCGATCCGGGCGGCTTTTTTTTTCGGGCGCTGCGTGGCGGGCCGGCGCGCGGCGACGCTTACGCGGATGCGCGCGGTGCGTTCGCCGGGCGCGCGCCGGCCAGCAACGGCGGCACGAACAGGTACAGCAGCGCGGCCGCGGCCCACACGAGGCCCGGCCAGGTCGCGCGCGTCGCCGCGTAGGTCGCGGTGACGACCAGCGGCCCTGCGATGCCGATCAGGTTCGCCACGCTCGCCAGCGTCCCTTGCAGTTCGCCCTGGCGCGTATCGTCGACCTGCCGCGCGAGCATCGCCTGCAACGCCGGCAGCGTCATGCCGCCGGCCGCGAACAACGGCAGCAGCGCGAACGGCACCCATGGGGCGGTCGCGAACGCGATGACCGCAAGCCCGAGCGCGTCGCCCGCGAGGCCGAGCGCGAGCGCGCGCCGCTCGCCGAGCCGCGCGATCAGCGGCCCGATCGCGAATGCCTGCGCGAGCGCGTGGCACGCGCCGTAACCGGCGAGCGACAGCCCCGCGACCGGCGTCGACCAGCCGAAATGTTCCTGGCCGTACAGGATCCACAGCGTCGCGGGCGCCTGCGACACGAGTGCCACGATCACGTAGATGCCGACCAGCGGCGCGAGCGCGGGCGCGCCGCTCAGCCGGCGCAGGCTTGCGAACGGGTTGAGCGCGCCGACCGTCCGGCCTTCCCGGGCCGGGCGCGGCCGCGATTCCGGCAGCACGCGCCACACGAGCACGAGATTCAGCGCGTTGAGCAACGCGGCCGCGACGAACGGCGCACGCAGGTGCAGCGCGCCGAGCAGCCCGCCGATCAGCGGGCCGGCGATGAAGCCGATGCCCATCATCGCGCCGAGCTGGCCGAAGCGTCGTGCGCGGTCGGGTTCGGCCGTCACGTCGGTCACGTACGCGGTCGCGACCGCGACGTTCGCACCGGTGATGCCCGCGATCAGCCGGCCGACGTAAAGCCATGCGAGCGTCGGCGCGAGCGCCATCAGCAGATAGTCGAGCGCCGCGCCCGCGAGCGATGCGAGCAGTACCGGGCGGCGGCCGAAACGGTCGCTCAGCGCGCCGAGCAGCGGTGCGCACAGGAACTGCGCGCACGCGTACAGCGCGAGCAGGATTCCGTAGCGGGTGTCGGTGCTGCCCGACGCGGCGAGCGAGCGCAGCAGCCCGGGCAGGATCGGCATCACGATCCCGACGCCGATCGCGTCGAGCAGGACCGTGGCCAGGATGGCAATCAGGGACGGATTCAAGGGTGTCACTCTATCGATGATAGAGTGCGAAGTATTCCACAGTTTCCCTATCGGTGATAGAGATGAAGGACACAGGCGCGCGATTGACGCGCGACACCGTATTGCGCGCGGCGCTCGAATTGCTGGACGAGGTGGGGATCGACGGGCTGTCGACGCGGCGGCTCGCCGAACGGCTCGGCGTGCAGTCGCCAACGTTGTACTGGCATTTCAGGAACAAGGCCGAGCTGCTCGACGCGATGGCCGAAGCGATCATGCTGGAGCGTCACGGCGCGTCGCTGCCGCAGCCGGACGACGTGTGGGATGCGTGGCTCGCGGAGAATGCACGCAGTTTTCGCCGCGCGCTGCTGGCCTATCGCGACGGCGCGCGCCTGCATGCCGGCACGCGGCCGCGCGCGCTGCATTTCAGCTCGATCGAACGCAAGGTCGCGCTGCTCGGCGACGCGGGGTTCACGCCGGACGAGGCGGTCGACGTGATGGTCGCGATCAGCCGCTTCGTGGTCGGATGGGTGCTGGAAGAGCAGGCGGGGCCGGGTGCAGGTGCCGATGCGCCGCTGCCGGACGCGGCAGAGTACCCGTTGCTCGCGAAAGGCTGGGCCGCGCTGCGCGAACGCAGCGACGACGAAGCGTTCGAGCGCGGTATCGCGTGGATCGTCGACGGCGCCCGCGCGCGCCTGGCGGTGCGTCGGGCCGGCTGACGCGTCAGCCGGGCATGCGGCCGTCGAGCACGCGTTCGAGGGCGTCGAGCGCGCGGGCCGTCGAATCCGGCGCGATGCAATCGACGATGATCCGCTCCGGCATCGCGCGCAGCCACGTGATCTGGCGCTTGCACAGCTGGCGTGTCGCGAAGATGCCCTTGTCGCGCATCGTCCGGTAGTCGGTGGCGCCGTCGAGGAATTCCCACGCCTGCCGGTAGCCGACGCAACGCATCGACGGCAGGTCGGGATGGAGATCGTCGCGGCGGCGCAGCCGTTCGACTTCGTCGATGAAGCCCGCGTCGAGCATCGCGTCGAAGCGCTGCGCGATCCGCGCGTGCAGCACCGCGCGGTCCGACGGCTCGAGTGCGACCGGCACGAAGCGGTACGCGGCGGCCGCATCGTCCGTACGGCGCGGCGCGGCGAGCAGCGCCGACATCGGTTGCCCGCTCAGCATGAAGATTTCGAGCGCACGCTGGATCCGCTGCGAATCGTTCGGCGCAAGCCGCGCGGCCGTGTCGGGATCGACCTGCGCGAGCCGCGCGTGCAGCGCGGGCCAGCCGTCGCGCGCGGCGTCGGCGTCGAGTGCCGCGCGGACCTCCGGGTCGGCGCCCGGCAGGTCGTTGAGCCCTTGCGTCAGCGCCTTGTAGTACAGCATCGTGCCGCCCGCGAGCAGCGGCGTGCGGCCGCGCGCGACGATCTCGCCGATCAGCCGCAGCGTGTCCGCACGGAATTCCGCGGCCGAATACGCGTCGGCCGGGTCGATGATGTCGATCAGGTGATGCGGCACGCTCGCGCGCTCGTCGCGCGACGGTTTCGCGGTACCGATATCCATGTCGCGGTAGACGAGCGCCGAATCGACGCTGACGATCTCGATCGGGCGGCGCGCGGCGAGCGCCAGCGCCGCGGCGGTCTTCCCCGAAGCGGTGGGGCCGAGCAGGCAGGCGATCGTCGTCTGAGCGGGCTGCGAAGAAGCGCTCATTGCCCGCGCATGAAGAGACGGTCGAGATCGTTCAGCGTGAGCTGATACCAGGTCGGCCGGCCGTGATTGCACTGGTCCGCGCGCTCGGTCGCCTCCATCTGGCGCAGCAGCGCGTTCATCTCGTCGAGCGTCAGGCGCCGGTTCGCGCGCACCGCGTGATGGCACGCGAGCGTGCCGAGCAGTTCGTGCTGGCGCTCGGTGAGCACGCGCGAGCCGCCGAATGCATGCAGGTCGGCGAGCACGGCGCGCGCGAGCGACTGCAGGTCGGCATCCTTCAGCAGCGCCGGCACCGCGCGGATGGCGAGCGTCGTCGGCGACAGCACCGCGAGGTCGAAGCCGAGCGATTCGAGCGTGTCGCGCTCTTCCTCGACCGTGCCGATCTCGACCGGCGTGGCCGTCATCGAGATCGGCAGCAGCAGCGACTGCACGGCGACCGTGCGGTCGGCGAGCGCGTTCTTGAACTGCTCGTACAGGATCCGCTCGTGCGCCGCGTGCATGTCGACGATCACGAGGCCGTATGCGTTCTGTGCCAACACGTAGATCCCGTGGATCTGGCCGAGCGCGAAGCCGAGCGGCTGCTCGTCGTGCGCGCCGGCGGCGAGCGGCGACGCGGCGACACCCGACAGCGGCGCGACCGGCACGTCGGCCGCGTCGGCCGCATCGCGGGCGATGAGCGTCGTGCCGGCGGGCGTGCCCGCGCCGCTGTCCTTGCGGCCGAACAGCGCGTCATAGAGCGCGAGCGGCTGCGCGACGGGCAGCGTGCCTTGCGTCATCCGCGCCTGGCGCATCCACGTGTTGCCGGATGACGATGACGAAGACGGCGACGAGAAGCCGCTACCGGCGACTCCGCCGCTGCCGCCTGTCGCGTGGCCCGGGCTTTGGCCGAGCGGCGTATCGAGGAACGACGCCGGCCCGCGCGGCGCGGGTTCGAGATGCGCGGCATGGCCGCCCGCCGTGGTTTCCGGCGACGCGCCCGCATGGCGCGCGAGCGCCCGCTGCACCGCGTGGAACACGTACTGATGGATCGAGCGCGAATCGCGGAACCGCACTTCGATCTTCGACGGATGCACGTTCACGTCGACGGCTTCGGGCGGCAGGTCGAGGAACAGCACGTACGACGGGTAGCGGTCGCCGTGCAGCACGTCCTCGTAGGCCGCACGCACCGCGTGCGTCAGCAGCTTGTCGCGCACGAAGCGGCCGTTCACGAAGAAGTACTGCTGGTCGGCGCGCCCGCGGCTCGCGGTCGGCAAGCCGGCGCAGCCGTACACGGCGAGCGGGCCGGCCTGCTCGTCGAGCGGCAGGTGCGCGGTCGCGAAGCCGTCGCCGAGAATCTTCGCGACGCGCTGCGCGGGCTCGGTCGCATTCCAGTGCTCGACGGCCTTGCCGTTGTGCAGCACCGAGATCGCGACATCCGGCCGCGCGAGCGCCGCGCGGCGGATCATTTCCAGGCAGTGGCCGAATTCGGTCTGCTCGCTCTTCAGGAATTTGCGCCGCGCGGGCGTGTTGAAGTACAGCTCGCGCACCTCGATCGTCGTGCCGATCGAGCCGGCGGCGGGCGACAGCACGCCCGTCTGCGCATCGATCTTCATCGCATGCGCGGCATCGGCCGTCCGGCTCGTGATCGACATCTCGGCGACCGACGCGATCGACGCGAGCGCTTCGCCGCGAAAACCCAGCGTCGCGACCGCCTCGAGCTCCTCGAGCGAGCGGATCTTGCTGGTCGCGTGGCGCATCAGCGCGAGCGCCAGTTCGTCCGGCGGAATCCCGCAGCCGTCGTCGGTGATCGAGATGCGCTTGACGCCGCCTTCTTCCAGCACGATGCGCAGCGTCGTCGCGCCGGCGTCCATTGCGTTCTCGAGCAGCTCCTTGACGACCGACGCCGGGCGTTCGACGACCTCGCCGGCGGCGATCTGGCTGATCAGCTGGTCGGGCAGGGGCTGGATCGCGCGCAGCGGGCGCGCGGCGGGGGCGGGTGCGGCGCCCGCGGCCGTTTCGGTGATATCGGACATGGCCGAATTATAGCGAGGCCGCGAACGCGTGCCGGGGCGGCCGGCCGTTACGTTTTTTCACGGAGCCTTAAGGTAGTTTCGGTATCATCACCCCGTTGCACGCGCCGCCTTGGCTGGCGGCCGCCTCGGCCATGTCTGGCCTGTTCCGGCCGTTCCGGCCCCATCGCCTTCGAGGAATCGCATTTGGATACGCTGCTTCATTTCGTCAACCTTGTCCTGCATATCGACGCTTTCCTCGGCGATTTCATCCGGCAGTACGGTGCATGGGTCTATCTCGTGCTGTTCCTGATCGTGTTCTGCGAGACGGGCCTCGTCGTATTCCCGTTCCTGCCCGGCGATTCGCTGCTGTTCATCGGCGGCGCGTTCGCGGCGACGGGCGAAATGAACGTCGGCCTGCTGATCGTGCTGCTGCTCGTCGCGGCGATTGCCGGCAACACCGTGAACTATCTGATCGGCCGCTGGGTCGGCCCGAAGGTGTTCAATACGCATATCCCGGTGCTCGAGCGGTTCCTCGATCGCGCCGCGCTGCAGAAGACCCACACGTTCTACGACAAGCACGGCGGCAAGACGATCGTGCTCGCGCGCTTCATTCCGGTCGTGCGCACGTTCGCGCCGTTCGTCGCGGGGGCGTCGTCGATGAGCGTCGCGCGCTTCCAGTTGTTCAACGTGATCGGCGCGCTGGTGTGGGTGCTGCTGCTCGTGCTGCTCGGCTATTTCTTCGGCAACATCCCGTTCATCCGCCAGTACCTGAACGTGATCGTGCTGGTCGGGATCGGCGCGGCGATCGTGCCGGTCGCGCTCGGCGCGGTGTGGAAGCTCGTGCGCGGGCGGCGCTCGGACGGGGCGCCGAAGGCGGGCGGGCGCTGACGCGGCGCGACGGGTTTCGACGCAATAAAAAAGCGTGGCAAGAGTGCCACGCTTTTTTTGTCCGTGCGGTTCGGCCGCCGCTTCCGTCACGCGTTGCGTTGAGAGACCGGGGTTTCGGGCGTCGGATAGCCGGCTTCGCGGAACGTATCGAGGATCACGCGATTGGTGTCGCAGTACACCTGCCAGTAGTGCTCCGGCTGAGTCGACGGCCGCACGAACAGCAGCGGGCCTTCCGGCGTGAACTGCAGCACGCCGACGTCCGGCGCCGGCACTTTCAGCACGTTCGGCACCAGCTGGATCTGCGTCTTCAGACGGTTGATCGCATCGGCCGCGTCCACGCTATGCGCGATCTTCGCGGTCAGGTCGACGCGGCGATGCGGCGTCGCGCTGTAGTTCGCGATGTTGTCCGAGAAGATCTTGTTGTTGCCGACGATCGTCACGATGTTGTCGGCGGTGATGATCGTCGTGCCGAACAGGCCGAGCTCCTTCACGGTGCCCGTGACGCCGCCCGCGCTGATCACGTCGCCGATCTTGAACGGGCGCAGCACCTGCATGAACACGCCGGCGGCGAAATGCGCGAGCAGACCACCCCAGGCGGTGCCGATCGCGAGGCCGAGGCCGGCGAGCAGTGCGGCGAACGAGGTCGTCTGTACGCCGAAGATCTGCAGGATCGCGAGGATCAGCAGGATCGTCAGCAGCACGCCGACGACGGACGTCAGGTAGTCGGTGAGCGTCGGGTCGACCTTGCCGCTGCGGCGAACGACCTTGCCGAGCAGGCGGGTACCGATGCGGATCGCCCAGCGGCCGACGAACCACAACACGATGGCGGCGAGGAGGTTGAGGCCGAAGTCGAGGCCGCGGGTCATCAGGAATTGCTGGGCGGTGGCGAGATCGATCACGCGTTCTCCGAAGTCAAGGGTAAAAGGGCGGCGCATGCACCGGAATGGGAGGCGCTTTTATAACCTGACCTGTGAGCGGCGGGCAACCGGGCTGACATTGGTTGACGTAATGAAAAGCCGGCACGACGTGGGTGCGTGCTGCCCGTTTGAAGTCCGGCCTGTCGTGGCGCGCCGGGTATAGCGTCGCTCACCGCGCTGCGCGGCCGTAGGTGTCCTCGACGCGGACGACGTCGTGCTCGCCGGGGTATGTGCCCCACTGGACTTCGATCAGTTCGGGCGGAATCTTGCCGGGGTTCGTCAGCCGGTGCGTCGCGCCGCGCGGGAAGGGGGGCGACGGGTTTTCGGTCAGATCGCGTCGCGGTGGCCGACGATGGCCCGGTGCTCGCGGTGATGGAGGTTCACGACGGGCGGCCGGCGACGTTCGACGACGTGCATCAGCTGTTCAACGGCAATTTCTGCATGATCGCGTGCACGCATTCCCGCGGACCTGCTTCGCCCGTGCGCACATGCACGTCGGGCGATACCGGTTTTTCATAGGTCGATTCGATGCCGGTGAACTGCCGAAGCGTCCCTTGCCTTGCCCGTGCGTAGAGCCCTTTGGGGTCGCGCGCTTCCGCCACATCCAGCGCAACGTCGACGAAGACTTCGAAAAACATGCCCTGCGGGAAACGTGCGCGCGCTTTGGCGCGTGCCTCCCGAAACGGCGAGATCAGCGCAACGATGACGACGAGCCCGGCAGCTACCATCAGGCGCGCGACCTCGGCCGTCCGGCGAATGTTCTCGTGGCGGTCTGCGTCGCTGAACCCCAGATCCTGATTCAATCCTTCGCGAAGTTGATCGCCGTCCAGCAGAAAAGTCCGAAGGCCGCGCGCATCGAGCTGTTCCTTCAGAAGATTCGAGAGCGTCGATTTACCGGCACCGGACACACCAGTGAGCCATACCACGAAGGCATGGTCCTGCTTCATGCTGGAAAGCACGGATTGATCGCCCGTCGACATGACAGGGCGGGAATTTGGGAGATCTTGCGTCATCTCGGATTCGATGTGCCGGCAGCTGCGTCGTACTTTATTGATGCGAATTCATTCGTCGCCGAATTGTAACGGGGCCTTTAAAAATTTGTAACCTGAATATTTTGATCGGGAATAAGCGTTCGCCTTCAGGCGGCGCGACGGTGTGCGACCCTCATCTGTCCGGTAATGATTGCCGGTCCGGCGTAATAATTCGAAATAAATGTGTGTCGTCGACAGGGTTCTTGACCGTGAGTCGATTTATCGCCCGGGGGTTCCGGGGCGGCATGAAGTCACAAGGGAATTAATCTTTTATTCGGCTAAAAATCGCGATAGTCGGTACAGCGCTGCTTTTGCGATGCGTCTCTGTCACTCATTATCGAATTGGGAAATTATCCGGGGGCATGTTTTCCAACCTTATTTGCCGGGCGACGCTTGGCATCCCTTCCGATTGCGTCGGCAGCGCCGAGCGCCGGCCTCCTTGAAAGCCGGATCGCCGCGATTGCCTTGTCGCGCTGAAGTATTCGCCACCTGAATACGCTGGATTGCGTCAGGAAGGCGGCACGTCATCTGTGCCGCGGTCCGAATGGCCGCTGCTGCACATCGGCGCCGTGCGCGACGATCGCCATTCCCTCCGGCACTTCCTCCCACGCGCCGCGCAGGTCGACGAGCGGCTCCGACACGACCATGAACGCATCGTCGCCGGCTTCGGCGATGCGCGGGTTATGCGGATACAGTTCGTGCAGATGCTTGAACGACGTGCTGTGGAACAGCGAGCGCGATTGCCGTTCGCTCGAATAGCGCGCCGCGACGATCCGTTCGCCGTCGGTCGCGCAGATCGTCATGTTGAGCGGATCGGCGACGCGATGCCGCGCGGCGGTTTCCTCCACCACGCCGACCATCCGTTCGAGCGCCGGCAGTGGCGCCTGCTCGAGACCGTACGTCAGCGCGAGGCGAAACATCAGTTCGGAGTCGGTCGAGCCTTCGAGCGTCGGGAACAGCGCAGGATCGACCTTCATCGTCAGGTCGCGGCGCAGCTTGTGGAAGTCGCGGATCAGCCCGTTGTGCGCGAACAGCCAGCGGCCGTGGCGGAACGGATGGCAGTTGGTTTCCTGCACGGGCGTGTCGGTCGCCGCGCGAATGTGCGCGACGAACATCGGCGAGCGGATCGCACGCGCGGCCTCGCGCAGGTTGCGGTCGTTCCATGCGGGATGCACGGAGCGATAGCGGAACGGAAGTTCGTCGGGGTGCCCGTACCAGCCGATGCCGAAGCCGTCACCGTTGGTGGTCGTCGCGCCCAGCTCAGCATGCAGGCTCTGGTCGATCAGCGAATGCTTCGCGCGGAACAGCACGGTTTCCAGATGGATCGGATTACCCGTATAAGCGAGCCAGCGGCACATGGAGCGCTCCTTCACGATGTATCGTTCGCGCATGGTAGCCGACTCCGCGACGCTCACGCGTCCGCGCGAGTCGCCGACATTCGTCACACATGTCGGGCTCGTGGGCGCGATGTGCAACCGCCCGGCCAAGCGGCCGGGCGCCACGCAGCACCACGCGACGATGCGGTGCGGCACGACGGTCGTGCCGCACCGCGGGGGCTCAGTCGCCGAGCGCGTCCATCACGCGCGCCGAATAGACGAGCGCCGCGCCCGCATTCAACGCGATCGCGACGCCGAGCGCTTCCGCCACTTCCTCCTTGGTCGCGCCATGCTTGGCCGCTTCGGCCGTATGCACGGCGATACAGCCGTCGCAGCGCGTCGTGACGGCCACCGCGAGCGCGATCAGCTCGCGCGTTTTCGCGTCGAGATGGCCGGTCTTGGCGCCCGCGCCGGACAGCGCGTTGTAGCCGGCCAGCGTATCGGGCGACAGCTTGGCGATGTCGCCGATCCGCGTCGAGAGTTCCTTCCGGTATTCGTTCCAGTTCAGCATGATGCGTCCTTGTCGAGAAGAGTGAGGAGGGCGGCGGGCGCCGCGATCTCGGGCGATGCAACGCTATTCTGATCGCTCTCGATGAGGGTGTGGATACGTCAGGGTGTCGATTTTCAGCGCAATCGTCTCATGATGCAGTGCGTCAACCGCGGCTCGCGCTCGCGGCGGATGCGCGGCTCGCCCGTCGTGACGCGCGTCAAAGCTGCTACCATGCGCAAAACGCCGTTCAACGAAAACGATTTCGAACAACAAGAAAGAGAGGGCAACGCAATGAACCAGACCACCATCCAGCAACCGTCGTTCGCGTTCGTGGCCGCGTCGTGGGCCGCGCTGATCGCCGGTTTCGCGGCCTTCCTGATCGGGCTCTGGAACGCCGGCATGCAGCTCAACGAGAAGGGTTACTACTTCACCGTGCTGGTGTTCGGCCTCTATGCGGCGATCTCGCTGCAGAAGAGCGTGCGCGACCGCGCGGAAGGCATCCCCGTCACCGGCATCTACTACGGCCTCAGCTGGATCGCGCTGCTGCTGTCGATCGCGCTGCTGATCGTCGGCCTCTTCAACGCGACGCTGCAATTGAGCGAAAAGGGCTTTTACGCGATGTCGTTCGTGCTCGCGCTGTTCGGCTCGGTGGCCGTGCAGAAGAACACGCGCGACTTGCAGAACGCGAAGCCGCGCTATACCGACGCCGATTCCGCGCCGTCGATCCAGGAGTGACGGCACGCGCAGCGGGCGCCCGCCGAGGCCGCCCACTGCGCGACGATGTCCGCGGCACCCGCATTCGCCGGCGTGCCGCGGGCCCGCCGTCCTTTCGTTTTGTCCATGCCGTCGCGCATGACGATGGAGATACTCCGGATGCCGAACCTTACCGACACCGCAGCGGGGACGCGCGCGGCCGCCCGTTCCGTGGCCGCGCGGGCCGCGCTTGTGCTGGAGACCAACAACCTGCGCGGCGGCGCGGGCCTTGCGCAGGCCATCGACAGCCTGAAACGCCTCGTGGCGGCGCTGTCGAAGCAGACCGTGCCGCCGGCTGCCCTTGCGCAATGGATCATCACGCACGACGGCCTGCCCGCCGACGCGTGCGCGGAAATCGCCGCGCTGGCCGGCCGCCCGATCGACTTCGTCGAGATCGGCGCAAGCACCGGCTACTACGATGCGAAGAACGACGGCTTCGATCGCGTCGATGCCGATCGCTGCGACATCGTCGTATTCGGCGATGCCGATTGCCGGCCGGCAGACGACTGGCTCGAGCACCTGCTCGCGCCGTTCGCACGCGACGCGGGCGACGCGCCCGTCGCGGTGGCGGGGCGGACCAGCTACGCGCCCAACGTGCTTGGCATCGCGCTGACGTCGATCGATTTCATGTATTTCCCGAGCCCGCTGCGCGACGGCGCGACGCGCAACTTCTACGCGAACAACGTCGCGTTCCGGCGCGACGTGTTCGCGCGGTTCCGCTACGAGCCGCTCGACGGCGTCTATCGCGCGCATTGCCAGGTGATGGGGCTGCGGATGCAGGCGGCCGGCGTGGCCGTCGAATTCGCGCCGGCCGCGCACACCGAGCATCGGCTGCCGGACACGCATCGCGAATCGCTGAAGTTGCGCTGGATGCGCGGCGAGGACAGCGTCGGGCTGACGCCGTATTTGGTGAACGCGTACCTGCCGCGTCGATGGCAGTGGCTTGGCCGCAGCGGCCCGCTCGGCCCGTTCTGCGTGATGGCGATGCGGCTCGGCTACAGCCTGCGCGCGCTCGATCGCCAGCAGTTGCCGCCATTGGGCGCCGGTCGCTATCTCGCGGCCGTCGGCGTCACGATCGCCGCGTCGGCCGTCGATACGCTCGGCGCGCTCGCGCGCGGTTTCGGGATCACGGGACGCGCATCGGCCCGGCGCGATCTCGACGTGCTGTCCTATCACCGTCATTGAAACGGCGCCGCGCCTCGTGGCGCGGCCAACGACACTTCGATATCCTGATCCCTTCCGACGACGACCATGCCCTCACTCGCCACCCGCGTTGCCTGTCTCGCCCTGTTTGCCGCCAGCGTGGGCGCCGATGCCGCACCGGTCGATCATGCGGGGCGCGGGGTTTATCACTTCACGTCGCAAAGCGGCTGCCCGTTCGCGAATGCGGCCGCGTCGAACTGCAATCGCGTCGCGCTCGATGCGCCCGACGCACACGCGAGCATCGATACCGATGCGCATGCGATCGTCTTCTCGAGCGATGCGAACCGCCGCACGAAGGACGTGCTCGGCGACGTGCTGCTGCAGGGCACGGGCATCGACGCCGACGGGCGGCGCGTGCCGTTGAGCGTGCACGTTCTGCTGCGTCGCGACGGCCGGAAATGGGACCGCGACGTGTACGTCCACGCTCCCGTGCACGGCAAGTTCACCGATGTGCGGATCGATCCATATCGTGTGCGCGTGAAGGAGGACGATCGCGAGCGCGACGTGCTTACGCCGGACGAAACGCTTGCGCTGTTCGCGCATCCGTCGCTCGCCTCGCGGCTGGCGCGCCATCTCGTGAAGGTGAGTGCGACCGATCCGAAGCAGCCGTTAGCGGACGACATCACGATCGCGCTCGGTGTGGGCGGCCTGACGAAGACGGTCGCGCGTGCGAGCTTCACGTCGAACGCGCCGCGCGATGCCGACGTCGATCGCGCCCTTGCGTCCGGCACGTGGTCGATCCGCTTCGATGCGCTGAGCAATCACATTCCGGTGTGGGTCGCGCAGCGCGAGCTGTTCCTGTTCGGCCTCGACGGCAGCGCACTCGTGAAGGACGTGCGCGAACGCGGCTTTCGGAAGAACGACCGGATCGAGTTCGGCGCGCGCGACGGCACCGGCTATCTGCGCGTGAATGGCCGGGAGGAAGCGTTCGCGCGCGCGGCCGCCTCGGCGCATGCATTCATGCAGGAAAGCTTCGTCGGCCTGATCCTCGGCTGGCGTCGCGATCCGGCGGCCGCCGCGGCTGCCGCGACGCAATCTTCATCGGCACGGGGCGAGCCGGCATGATCACGACACGGGCACTGCCCACTTCATCGCAGGCGACACACGGCGAACGCTTCGATTGTCTCGATGCGCCCGTGCCACGCGGTACGGCGCGGATACGTGCGTATCTCGTCGATCGCATCAAGCGTGCGGCGATCCGGCAACTGCATCGCAGCACGCATGGCGAGCGCTGGATGCTGCGCATGTACCTGATCGGTGAAGAAGCGACCGAGTGCGCGTTGCACGAGGACTGGGCCGGACAGCCGCCGGACTGGCTCGCGCCGCGCATCGGGCAGCATCTCGCGGACGAGCGCCGTCACGCGGCCGCATTTGCCGATGCGTTGCGCCGGCGCGGCGTCGACGTGTCGACCGGCCCGCGCGAACCCGACTGGCTGAGCCGGCGCAAGATCATGCGATGGCGTCGTCTCGCGCAGCGCTACGCACCGCATTTCGCGCAAGGCGTACTCGTGCCGGCGTATGCGACCGGCCTGTGCGCGGAACAGATGGCGACGCGCGTGCTCATGCGCCACTGCGCGACGATCGGCGAAGCGCATCCGCTGTATCCGTTGCTGTCGCGCGTGCTCGCCGACGAGACGCGCCACGTCCGGCTTTGCGCCGATACGCTGCGCCGTCTCGTCGAGCCGTCCGAGGCCGCGTCGCTCGCCGCGTTGCTGGACGAGATCCGCGCGATCGAAGCCGGGTTCGGCGTGACGGGCGCGCTGGCGATGGTCGCGGCCGGCTGGCTCCAGTCGCTTCGTCCGCGCGCATGATGCCGCGCATCGTCTATCTCGCGACCGCCGACGCGCGCGGCCATCTGATGCGCGCGCAACTGCTCGTGCATGCGTTGCGCGCGGCCGGCGCGCACGTCGACGTGCTGACGACGTCCGACGCCGGCCAGGCGTTTCTCGCCGCGTTCGGCATCGACGCGCACGTATTGTCGCGGCACTACGCGGTGCAGTTCGACGAGCGGCAGAACATGCTGCGCGACGCGACCGATCGCAATGTCGCGCACTACGTGTTCAGGCCGACCCGCATGCTGCGCGACATCGTGCGGCTGCGTGCGATCGTTCGCGATGCGGATCTCGTGGTCAACGACTCGTTTCATCCGGCGTTGCTGTTCATGGGGGCGGTGCCGGGCTGGCGGCGTCGCGTCGTCCACGTGTATGGCGGCAGCCTGCGCCGTGCGTTGACCGCGAATTTCGATGCGCGGCTGCCGCGCATGCTGGCGCGCGCTTTCGCGCGGATCGTCGACTGGCAGATCGACGCGGCGCGGGCCCGTATCGAGCACGATTTCGCGTACGACTTCGCCGACGATGCGCAGTTGCACCGGCATCGCCGGCTGCCGACGCCGGTGCCGATCGTCGCCGAACGGCCGGCGCACGAATGCGTTGCCGCGGCCGTTTATCTGAACCCGCACTTTCGCGACGCCGCGCTCGCCGATGCGCTGTCGGCCGGCATGCGCGACGCGGGGCTCGCCGCCCACCGCGTGGGCGAGGGCTACGCCGGACACGACGGCTGGACCGGCGTCGATGCCGACTGGCCGACGCGCGCCGCGCAGGCGTCGCTGATCGTGTCGGCGCCCGGCATGGCCGCGCTGTCGATCGCGCGCGTGTATCGCCGCCCGATCCTGCTCGTGCAGACCGATCAGCCCGAACAGGCAAGCAACGCCGCGCGCGCGGCACGGCTGCAGCTCGCGCACCGCGTGGTCACATGGCGGGGCGATGCGGCGGCATTCCGGCGCGAGGTCGGGCAGGCGTCGATCGAACTGATGCGCGATCCCGGTACGCCGGCGGGGATGCGAGCGGGCCGCGAGCATGCGCGTGCGCGTGTCGACGCGTGGACGTCGCACCTCCTCGCGCTGTGTCCGCATGCTCGAGCGGCCGACGCGACCACCCGATGCGAGGCACCGACGCCGCGATGAAAGCGCGAATGTTTCAGGACGATCGCCGGCCCGATGTTCGGCAGATGCTGGCCGCGACATTCGGCTTGATCGCGGGCCTCGCGATCTTCTTTCTGCTGGAGCGCAGCGTCACGCCGCGCTACGTGCTGACCACGACGATCGACGCGCGGATTCCGTTCATCGCATGGTCGTGGTTCGTCTATGTCGCGTTCTTTCCGTTCGTGATTGCGCTCGCCGCGTACGCGCGGCCGTCCGCGTTCGCCGCGTTCAGGGAGGCCGTGCTGATCGTGTTCGTGCTCGGCGTGGCCTGTTTCCTGATGTTTCCGGAAGCCGTGCCGCGGCCCGACATCGCGGAGATCGGCAATGCGTTCGTGCGTCGGCGTCTTGCGCGCATGTGGCAGCTCGATCTTGCGGCCAACGGCTTCCCGAGCCTGCATGTCGCGGTGACGTGTCTCGCGTGCCGGATGCTGGTGGACCGGCGCCGGATCGTCGCTGCGGCGATCGGGCTGCTGATCTGCGCGTCGACGCTGACGCTCAAGCAGCATACGGTCGCCGACGTGCTGGCTGGGTTCGTGCTCGCGGCGGTCAGTGCGCTGTGGGTCGGGCGGCGTTCGCTGCGCAGGAGGCTCGCATGACGCAGACGCACGTTCACCACGCCGGATCGAACGTCGGGCTCGCCCGGTTCGTGCCCGATCCGGGGCTGTTTCGCGTGAGCGCGGCGCGTGTCGGCATGGCGCTCGCGGGTGACTGGCTGATGATCGCCGCCGCGTTTGCCGCCGCGGTCGCGTTTGCGCATCCGCTGGCCTACGCCTGCGCGGCGATCGTGATCGCGCGCAGTCAGCTCGCGCTCGCGGTCATGATGCACGAAGGGGCGCACGGGTCGCTTGCACGGAACCGGCGCGTCAATGACGTACTCGGGCAACTGCTCGCGGCCGGTCCGCTATGGCTGTCGCTGCGCACGTATCGGGCCGGCCATCTGAAGCACCATCGCGCGCCGATGCAAGCGGACGACCCCGTCGCGCTGCTGTTCGGCGTGCACGACTATCCGGTGACGCGCGGGCGGTTGATCGTCCGCCTGCTCGCGTACGCGTGCGGGATCGGCTACGTGACGAGCGTCGTGAAGCTCGCGCGCGGCGCGTTCGCACACGCGTTGCCGAAGGCGGAAAAATCGCGTGCGTATGCGGCGTGGGAGATCGCGTCGATGTTGGCCGGCAACGGCGCGCTGTTCGGCGCGCTCGCGCTGGTCGGACATCCGCTGCTGTACGTCGCGTTGTGGATCGTGCCGTCCATCACCTTGTTGCCGTTCGCCGGGCAGGTGCGCGCGATCTTCGAGCATGCGGGGCTGCCGGCTGGCGCCGATCAGAGCCGCAACGCGCGCACGATCGTCCGGCGTTCATGGCAGACGTTCCTGTTCGGCCCGCACGGCATTCATTTCCATATCGAACATCATTTGTTCACGCGGATGCCGTTCCATAACCTGCCGGTCGTGCATCGGCAACTCGCGCAGTTGCGGTTGCTGCCCGACGGCAATCTCTATGCGGGGTATGGTGCGGTACTGCGGGACGTGAGTGCGCGGTGATCGGCGGGACCCAGGCGTGCGCGGCCGAGTGCGTGACGAGCATCGCCGAGCATTCAAGCCCGAACGACAAAGCGACAGACGCAAAAAAGCCTCCGCGAGGGAGGCTTTTCTACACTATCGAAGATAGTTGGTAGGGTGGGAGGGACTCGAACCCTCGACTCTCTGATTAAAAGTCAGATACTCTAACCAACTGAGTTACCACCCCACGTTCTTGAAACCTGTCGGTTCGTTGCTTCAACAACCTGGGCGACGACCTAAAGAGCAAAAGATTATAGCGACGGGTTGCAGGACTGTCAACAACCCGTCACGATAATTATTTGATGGTTTCGAGCTTGCCCTGCGCCGTCTGCGCTGCGTTCGACCCGGCGTACTGCGACACGACCTGCTCGAACGTCTTCTTCGCGGCCGCCTTCTGGCCTTGTTCGAGCTGGTTCGTGCCGATCGCCACGAGGGCGTCGGCCGCGCGCGGGTGTTGCGGGAACTTGCTGACGATCCCTTGCCACGTCGCGGTCGACCCGCGGTAGTCGCGCAGCGCGTATTGCGCGTTGCCGTACCAGTACTGCGCGGTCGGCTGATAGGGGCTCTGCGGATACTTCGCGATGAACGCGCGGAACGAAGCCGCCGCCGCCTTGAAGTTGCCGTTGCGGAACTGCTGCTGCGCCGCGCTGAGCGCATCCGTTTCACCCGGCTGCACCGTGCCTTCGACACCATCGATCGTCGCCTGCTGCGGCTCGAACTTCTTGAGCCGCGTGTCGAGATCCTGGTAGTACTCCTTCTGCTGCCGCTCGAGCGTCGTCAGCCGGTTCGTCAGATCCTCGTTCTCGCCGCGCAGCGTCGCGACCTGCTGGTTCAGCTGGTCGATACGGCCGGATTGATCGAGGATCGTACGCTGGGCGGCCGACAACTGGCTCGACAGGTTGTCGCTCTTGCTGCGCAGATCGAGCACGGCACGGCGCGCTTCGTTGTCGTCGAACATGCCGGCGTGCGCGGGCGCGGCGGACCACGCCGCGCCCGCGACGCAGAATGCTGCGGCAACGCGCAGCCAGGTTGAACGGTGCGTCATACGGCGATTCTTCCGTTACTTACTGTTGGTAGACGAGATCGGCGCGACGGTTCTGCGCCCACGATGCTTCGTCGTGACCCGTTGCCTGCGGCTTTTCCTTGCCGAGGCTCACGGCTTCCATTTGCGAGTCGTTCACGCCGAGCAGGGCCATCGCACGGCGGACGGCTTCCGCACGCTTCTGGCCCAGCGCGAGGTTGTACTCGCTCGTGCCGCGTTCGTCGGTGTTGCCCTGGATCAGCACGTGACGCTGCGGATGGCTCTTCAGGTACTGCGCGTGCTGCTGCATCAGCGGCTGGTACTCGTCCTTCACCGAATAGCTGTCGAAGTCGAAGTAGATGCTGCGCTTCGCGAGCGGGCTGTTCGGGTCGTTCAGCGGATCGACGTTCACTTGCGCGACGTTGTCGGCGCTCGGCTGCGTGCCGATTGCGCCCGCGTTGTTCGCCTTGTCGTCGAGCTTCACGCCCGACTTGCACGCTGCGAGCGCGCTGATCATCATCACGGCCAGGGCCAGACGAGCTTTATTCGACATCATGGTTACTCTCCTTGTGGTCATTGCATGAAGGGCCCCCACGACGGCTCGCGAACGGAGCCGCCCTGGACGGACAGGATCTGCGGCGGCGCGCTGCCGTCGGAGGGCACTGCAGCCAGCACGTTGCGGCCACCCGACTGGGTAGCGTACAGAAGGTACTGGCCGTTTGCCGCGAAGCTCGGCGATTCGTCGCGATTGGTATTCGTGATGGCGTTCGCCGCGCCAGTCTGCAGATCCTGAACGTACAGCTTGAAGCCCCCACCCGTGCGGGAGATGTAAGCGAGCAGCTTGCCGTCCGGGCTCACGCGCGGGCTCGTGTTGTAGCTGCCGGTGAAGGTCACGCGCTGCGCGGCGCCGGCGCTCTCACCCTGTGCGGGCATCCGGTAGATTTGCGGCGCGCCGCCGCGGTCGCTCGTGAAGTAGATCCAGCGGCCGTCCGGCGAGTAGAACGGTTCGGTGTCGATCGAGCTGCTCTGCGTGAGACGGCGCAGGCCGCCGCCGTTCGCGTTGACCGTATAGATTTGCGTATTGCCCGTCAGCGACAGCGCCACGGCGAGCGTGTTGCTGTCCGGCGACCACGCCGGTGCGCTGTTGTTGCCCTTCTGGTCCGAGACCATGTAGCGGCGGCCGGTCGGCAGGTCGTGGATGTAGACGATCGGCTTCTTGCGCTCGAACGACACGTACGCGACCTTCGTGCCGCTCGGCGACCAGGCCGGCGAGATGATCGGTTCGGTGCTCGACAGCGCGATGCGCGCGTTCTGGCCGTCCGAATCCGAAATCTGCAGCTGGTAGCGGTTGCCGGTCTTGATCACGTACGACAGGCGCGTGGCGAACACGCCACGCACGCCGAGCAGCTTCTGGTAGATGTAGTCGGCGATCTTGTGGCCGGCCGTGCGCAGCGTGGTGTCGGTGGCCGTCAGCGACAGGCCGCCGAGGCTTTGCTGCTTCACGGTGTCGTACAGGATGAAGTTGACCTTGTACTGGCCGTTGGCGTCGCGGTTCACGCTGCCGGCGACGAACGCATTCGCGCCCTTGGCCTTCCATGCGCCGAGATCGACCGATGCGGTCTCGGGCACGGGCGTGCTGCCCGCGTCGATGTTGGTGAATTTGCCGCTGCGGGCGAGGTCGGCGCGCACGATCGACGTGACCTGCTGCGGCAGGTTCGCCTCGTTCGTGAAATTCGCGGTGGCAATGGGGAACTGGGTCGACCCGACGCCGGTGATCAGCACGTTGACCTGGGCGTTAGCGGCGCTGCCCGCCGTAATCAGACACGAGGCCACGAGTGCCCTGAAACCTAGCTTTGTCATCAAACTCATGCTTCTTGCTTCCCGTATGGCTTGGATCGCTGCGCAACCGCAGAGACAGTAAAAATACCCGATTCGTTCCCGTCCTACAGCGACGCTCGGAGTGTAAGCGCATTTCGTTTCACTCCGCCGCCTTGAAGGTAATCGTAATGTCGGACGGGGTCCGGCCGTTAGAATCGGGCGGCAACGGGACCGATGCGTGGATCGCATTGACCACGGCTTGGTCCCACCCCGAATTCCCGCTCGAGCGGGAGACCGATGCGCTCAATACGTCACCGGACGGCGTGCACCGAATCTTCACGACGGTGGTCAGGCCTGCCCGCTCGCCGCCCCAAACGATGTTCGGCTTGACGCGACGGCGCACCTTGTCGGCATAGCCGGGCGTCGCGGCATTGCCGCCGGAGCCCGTGCCGGTGCCGCTTTTCGCGAGGCCTTCGCCGCCGCCTTCGCCGGCGCCGGACAGCCCCTGCAACTGCGCGAGTCGTGCGCTGCGCTCGCGGTCGAGCTTCGCGTTCGCCGCCGCATTGGCCTTCGCGCGCGCCGCGGCTTCGGCCTTCGCCTTGGCCTGGGCTTCCGCCTTGGCCTTCGCGGCTGCGTCGGCCTTCGCCTTCGCCGCCTGCTGCGCTTCGAGCTGCGCCTGCTTTTGCTGCTGGAGTTTCTGCTGTTCGAGCTTCTGCTGCTCGGCGAGCTGCTGTTGCTTGAGCTTGTCGGCCTGCTTCTGTTTGTCGCGCTCCGCGGCTTTCTGGGCGGCGAGCGCGGCGGCCTGTTGCGCGGCGAGCTGCGCGCGCCGGGCTTCCTCTTGCTCCTGGGCCTTCAGTTGCTGCGCGCGGCGCTGCTGTTCGAGCTGCGCTTCGCGCGCGGCCGCTTCCTGCTGTCGCTTCTTCTGCTGCAGCGCGATGTCGGCCTGCTCGTCGCGCACCGGCGGCGGGGGCGGCGCGACCTTCGCGGGCGGCGTGGGGGTGACGACGGGCCGCGGCGCGGGGACGTCGGGCACCTCGGTCCACAGCTCGGCCTCGGCGCCGGCCGGCGTGCTGTTCTGCCACTGCACGCCGTGATAGAGGAACAGCGCGAGCAGCACGTGCATCAGCGCGGCGAGCGCGAACGCGCGCCACGTCCCGCGCTCCCGGGGAGGCTGGAGCGGGTAGGCGGACCTGCGCGTGGATTGCTGCCGGTTCATTGCGATTTGACGAGGAGGCCGACGCGCTTGACGCCGCGCGCCTTCAGATCGGACATCACGGTCATGACGGCATCGTACTGCACGGTCTTGTCGGCTGCGATCACGACCGGCTGGTCAGGATGATCGGCCTGCCGGGCCGAGATGAAGCTGTCGAGTTCGGCCTTCGTCATCGTGTCTTCCTGGGTCGCGCCCGAGTCGCCCTTGTACTTGACGCTCATCGTGCGGTCGGCCTTGATGTTGACGACGACGGGCGGCGTCTGCTCCTGCGGCGCGGCATTGCCGACGGTCGGCAGGTTGATGATCGACGGCGCGACGAGCGGTGCGGTGACCATGAAGATCACGAGCAGCACCAGCATCACGTCGATGTACGGCACGACGTTGATGTCGGCCATCGCGCGGCGCGAGCGGCCGCCGCGCATGCTGGATCGAATGGGGCTTCCTGCCATGGCGCGCTCCTTACTGGGCCTGACGCTGCAGGATGTTCGAGAACTCTTCGATGAAGGTCTCGAAGCGGATCGCGAGGCGATCGATGTCGTGCGCGTAGCGGTTGTACGCGACCACCGCCGGAATCGCGGCGAACAGGCCGATCGCGGTGGCGACGAGCGCTTCGGCGATGCCCGGCGCGACGTTCGCGAGCGTGGCCTGCTGCACGTTCGCGAGGCCGCGGAACGAGTTCATGATCCCCCAGACCGTGCCGAACAGGCCGATGTACGGGCTGACCGAGCCGACCGACGCGAGGAACGCGAGATTGGCTTCGAGCACGTCCATTTCACGCTGGAACGACGCACGCATCGCGCGGCGCGCACCGTCGAGCACGAGGCCCGGATCGCTGAGGCGCTTTTCCTTCGCCTTCAGGAATTCGCGCATCCCGGATTCGAAGATCCGCTCGAGCGCACCGATCGTATGGCGGTTGTTGGCCGCGCTTTGATACAGCGCCTGCAGGTCGCCGCCCGACCAGAAATCCTTCTCGAAGCGTTCCGTCTGTGCGCGCGCGCGGCGGATCGCGAACCACTTGCGAAAGATGAAGGTCCACGACATCAGCGACAGCAGCAGCAGCAGCCCCATCACGGCCTGGGCCAGCACGCTCGCGTTGAGGACGAGGGAAATGATCGACAGGTCTTGAACAGTATTCATAGAGGTTTGAGTAACGTCCCTTCGGGAGTGCCCGGCAAGGGCGTCCGGTGTGCGTGCGGCGCGGCGCGCCGGCCATGCCTGACGCCGAACCTTGCTTAGTATCGAATCAGAACGGCAAGTTCATAGGCTGTGTCTAAACGGCGCTCATGCGAGCTTCGTTGACAAACCAGTCTGCCCGGCCTCGATGACGGGCCCGCGTTGCAGCGCGTCGAGCACGGCCGGCGGGATGGCCGCCGGCCGGATACCGTGACGGTCGACGCAGCCGAGGCGGATCTGCCCGGCCACGAGCAGCGTGTCGCCGCACCAGGCTTCCTGCGTGAATTCCACCGATGCGCGACCGATGCGTCCGGGCCGGCTCGTGATCGTCAGCGTGTCGTCGAGTCGCGCCGGCGCGCGGTAGTCGAGCGACGTGCTGCGTACGATGAAGATCGCATCGGTATCGTCGGCGAGCCGACGCTGGTCGACGCCGCACGCGCGAAGCCACTCGGTGCGGGCGCGCTCGAAGAACTTCAGGTAGTTGGCATAGAAGACGATGCCGCCTGCATCGGTATCCTCGTAGTACACGCGCACCGGCCAGGTAAAGCCGGACGGCGCTTCCGGGGAGCGGGTAGGCTGAGTCATGGCGCGCATTCTACCGGAAGGCAAAGACCGGATTCGTAACCGATTCGTAACGGAATGTAGTGCGTCGTAGCACACCGCGGGCCGGCCGGAGCCGGGCCTGCGGCTGCGGGCGACGTGTCAGCCGCGATGGATCGTGAGGCCGGCCGGGGCTTGCGCGACCGGCATCATTTCGATCGTATTGATATTGACGTGCGCGGGACGCGTGGCGATCCAGTAGATCGTGTCGGCGATGTCCTCGGCCGTGAGCGGCTGGACGTTCTGGTAGACGTTCGCCGCCTTTGCATCGTCGCCACGGAAGCGGACGTTCGAGAATTCCGTGCCGCCGCACAGGCCCGGCTCGATGTCGGTGACGCGCAACGGCGTGCCGATCAGGTCGGTACGCAGGTTCAGGCTGAATTGTCTGACGAAAGCCTTGGTCGCGCCGTATACGTTCCCGCCCGGATACGGATACGTGCCGGCCACCGAGCCCAGATTGAAGATATGGCCGCGACCGCGCGCGATCATGCCGGGCAGCAATGCGTGCGTGACGGTCACGAGGCCCGAGCAGTTCGTGTCGATCATGGTCTGCCACTCGTCGAGGCTCGCGTTCTGGGCCGGCTCGACGCCGAGCGCGAGGCCGGCGTTGTTGACGAGCACGTCGAGCGCGGCGAATTCGGCGGGGAGGGCGGCCGGCACGGCCTCGACTGCTGCGCGGTCGCGCACGTCGAGCTCGAGCGGCAGCAGCGCGTCGCCGAGTTCGGCCGCGAGCGCGTCGAGGCGATCCTTGCGGCGTGCGGTGGCGACGACGCGATGGCCGCCCTTGACGAAGGCGCGGGCGATGGCGGCGCCGAAGCCGGCGGACGCACCTGTGACGAACACGATCATTGCTGCTCCTGGTCGGTAACGGAATAGCGGGTGGAATCCCGCAAGCCTACTGAGAATGCCGCACCGCGGCAAGACGGCGAAGCGTTTCGGCACGGGCGCGTAGAGTCCGGCCCTTATTGTTTGGAGGCCGCTGCCGGGCGGTTGCCTATTCATGACGCATCCAATACACTAATGCGCTCATCACCCCTGCGTGACTGGCGATAGAACCCTTCGGGTTCAAGGTGGAGCATCCCACCGTGAAGCGCGGGGCGCCGTTTTTGCCGTTCGCCTGGGCAGCCGTTGTGCGCCGTCGCGTGCATCGCCGGTGGCTGTCCTGCCTCGCGTCATACGGATTCTTCCGCCACGTCGAGCTGGTCTCGCCAGCAGCGCACCGTACTCGGCCGCTCCGGTCAACCTGTACACACTTAACGGAAACCGTATGTTTGACAGAGCCCAAAGCACCATTGCGAACGTCGATCCCGAAATCTTTGCAGCGATCGAGCACGAAAACCGCCGCCAGGAAGATCACATCGAGCTGATCGCGTCGGAAAACTACACGAGCCCGGCCGTGATGGCCGCACAGGGCTCGCAGCTCACGAACAAGTACGCGGAAGGGTATCCGGGCAAGCGCTACTACGGCGGCTGCGAGTACGTCGACGTGGTCGAGCAGCTGGCGATCGACCGTGTGAAGCAACTGTTCGGCGCGGAAGCCGCGAACGTGCAGCCGAACTCGGGCTCGCAGGCGAACCAGGGCGTGTTCTTCGCGATGCTCAAGCCGGGCGACACGATCATGGGCATGAGCCTCGCGCATGGCGGCCACCTGACGCACGGCTCGCCGGTGAACATGTCGGGCAAGTGGTTCAACGTGGTGAGCTACGGCCTGAACGAAAACGAAGACATCGACTACGAAGCGGCCGAGCAGCTCGCGCAGGAACACAAGCCGAAGCTGATCGTCGCGGGCGCGTCGGCGTTTGCGCTGAAGATCGACTTCGAGCGTCTGGCGAAGATCGCGAAGTCGGTGGGCGCGTACCTGATGGTCGACATGGCGCACTACGCCGGTCTGATCGCGGCGGGCGTGTATCCGAACCCGGTGCCGCACGCGGACTTCGTGACGACGACGACGCACAAGAGCCTGCGCGGCCCGCGCGGCGGCGTGATCCTGATGAAGGCCGAGTACGAGAAGCCGATCAACTCGGCGATCTTCCCGGGGATCCAGGGCGGCCCGCTGATGCACGTGATCGCGGCGAAGGCCGTGGCGTTCAAGGAAGCACTGTCGCCGGAGTTCAAGGAATATCAGCAGAAGGTCGTCGAGAATGCACGCGTGCTGGCCGAAACGCTGGTGAAGCGCGGGCTGCGGATCGTGTCGGGCCGCACGGAAAGCCACGTGATGCTGGTCGACCTGCGCGCGAAGAACATCACGGGCAAGGCAGCGGAAGCGGCGCTCGGCGCGGCGCACATCACCGTGAACAAGAACGCGATCCCGAACGACCCGGAAAAGCCGTTCGTGACGAGCGGCGTGCGGCTGGGTTCGCCGGCAATGACGACGCGCGGTTTCGGGCCGGCGGAAGCCGAGCAGGTCGGCAACCTGATCGCCGACGTGCTGGAGAACCCGGAAGACGCAGCGACGATCGAGCGCGTGCGCGCGCAGGTCGCCGAGCTGACCAAGCGTTTCCCGGTCTATCGCTGATCGCCGATGCGCTGCCCGTTCTGCCGGCATGACGACACGCAGGTGGTGGACTCGCGCGTGTCCGAAGATGGCGCCGCGATTCGGCGGCGCCGTCGCTGTTCGGCTTGCGACAAGCGTTTCACGACGTACGAGCGGGTCGAGTTGTCCCTGCCGTTCGTCGTGAAGAAGGACGGCAGCCGCACGGAATTCGACCGTCGCAAGATCGTCGCCAGCATGCAACTCGCGCTGCGCAAGCGGCCGGTTGCCGCCGACGCGATCGACGCGGCGGTTGCCCGCATCGAGTATCAACTGCTCGCGACTGGCGAGCGCGAAGTGCGTAGCGAGAAGCTGGGCGAACTCGTGATGAACGAGTTGCGCGGCCTCGATACGATCGCGTATGTGCGCTTCGCATCGGTGTATCGCCAGTTCGAGGACGTTTCCGAATTTGCCGACGTGATCGAAGAGTTCCGTCGCGCCTCTCCCGCCAAGACCCCGCGTAAGCGCTGACGCGCTACGTTCGTTCATCGTCTGCTCCATTGGTTCGATTCGCGCCGATTGTGTCGGTTGCGATCGCATGTCGCCAGTCGGCCGTTCGGCCAATGGCGCGCATCCGCACGCGCCGCTACAGTCGTCGCATCACTGTTGCGGAGGACGATTGCGATGAAACCGGGCGCTCAACCCCTGAAGAATTTGGTGCAACGGCCGGGCGGATTCACGCTCGTCGAGCTGATGGTCGCCATGTCGCTGGCAGCGGGGCTCGCGCTCTATGCGGTGCCCGCGTTCGACCAGTGGCGCATGCGCGAACGCGTGGATGCCCGCTCGCGCGCGCTGCTCGGTGCGCTGTCGTTTGCGCGTGCCGAGGCAACGCGTCTCGGCGCGCGCGTCACGCTGTGCCGTGCCGGGCGCGACGGCGCCTGTCTGCGTGCCGAAGAGCGATGCGATCTGGCCGAGTGGTCGTGCGACTGGATCGTCAGTGGGCATGTCGACGGGCAGTCGCGTGTGCTGCGACGCTACCCGCGCGATGCCGAAGTGGCCGTCGCGGGCGCCGCGCATGAGCTCGCGTTTGCGCCGCCGGTCGGTCAGGCGGTCGGCGGAATCCGGCGTTTCGAGGTGCGTCCGCGGCGCAGCGTATCGGGCGCCGACGACGCGCGCGCATCGCGTTGCGTGCGGATTGCGGCAGGCGGTCGCGCGCGGATGGTCGCCGGCCGTTGCGACGCTGCGTGACCGCCATGCGCAATGCCATGCGCGGGACGTCGTTGATCGAGGCGACGCTGGCCATCGCGCTGCTCGCCACCGTGATGCTGGCAGTGGCCGGTAGCCAGCTCGCGATGGCGCGTGCGCAGCGCGCGACGATCTGGCGCGAACGCGCGCTGTGGCTGGCCGATGCGCGCATCGAACGTCTGCATGCTGCCGCGGCGGCCGACGACGGCCTCGCGGCGCTGGCGGCCGCATCGTTGCCGGGCGGCGCGATGACGCTCGATGGCGGGCCGGGCGGCGTGCGCTACGTGGTTGTCCGCTGGCGTGGCGGCGATGGACTCGCGTCGGTGCGCTGCGATGCCGCGGGAATGTCGGCGCAGCTGCCGTCGTGTGTCCGTATTCCATTTCACGAGCGGGCGGGCGATGAACGTTGATCGCCGTATGCGTGGCCATACGCTGCTCGAAGTGCTGATCGCGATGACCGTCGGGCTCCTCGTGCTCGCGGCGGCCGGTGCGCTGTACCATGCGCAGCACATTGCGCAGCGGTACGTGGAAGACGGGTTCAGGATGCGCGACGCCGCCGCGACCGCGCTGACGCTGATCGGTCAGCAGATCCAGATGGCAGGATTCCTGCCGCTCGATGCACAAGCGCCATCGTCGTTGCCGCCGGTGTTCGGGTGTTCGACGGCGCGCGTGCGGGGTAGCGGCGCAGAGGTGCGCTGCGAGCTTGCGCGTCTGTCGTCCGACGCGGTGCTGGTCCGGTATGTCGGCGATGCCGTATCGACGTGGACGACGGTGAGCGGCCACGCGTCGGATTGCCTCGGGCAGGGTGTCGGCGAGCCGGGCGAACCTGCGCCGGTGGAGAATCGCTTCGACGTACATGTCAGCCCGTCGACGGGCGAGCCCGAACTGTATTGCGAAGGAAGCGGCCGTCCGGGCACGCCGCAGCCTGTCGCGGCGGGAATCGATCAATTGCGCCTGCGTTATTTGCGTCGCGGCGCCACGCAGTTCGTCGACGCCGATGCGATGCGTGCCGACGACTGGCGCGAGGTCGTGGCCGTGCATGTCTGCGTGCGCGCGCGCGGCGAGCCGATGCCCGAACCGACGCGGCATGTCGACTGCGACGGCCGCGTCGTCGTTGCACCGGACGGCCGCGCACGTTTGACGCTCGATCGCATCGTCGCGTTGCGGAACGTCGCGCCCGCATCCGACGCTGCGTTGCATGATGCAACTCGAGCAAGCGAGGTGGCGCGATGAGCGGCGCAACGCAGTGCGCGCGGGACGACATCTCCACACGCGTGAAGGCGAGCCACGCCCAAGCGCGCACCGTCGCACGTGATGACAACCAGCAGCCGGCTGCAGGCGCGGGCGTTTCGCCTGCGAGCCCGCGCGAGCCGCACATGCGTTTCCGGCTCGCCCGCCGCGCGTGGCGCCGCGACGCAGGCCTTGCGTTGCCCGCGGTGATCGCGGTCGGCGCAGCAGTCGCGGCACTGACCGGCACATGGTTCGATGCCGCATTGACGGAGTCGCGCCGCACCCGTGCGTTATCGGATCGGCTGATCGCATTCCACGCGGCCGATGCCGCGCTTGCCGCGTGCACTGCGCGATTGCTGCACGGCTCGGCACCGTATGTGAACGAAAGGGACTGGCACGCGGAGCCCGACGCCTGGCGTCGCATGCCGCCGCTGGCGGCTGCCGAAGCGTTCGCGCCTTTCGCCGAATGGCCGATGGCCGCGCAATCGCCGCGATGTCTGATCGAGGCGTGGCGGCGCCCGTCAGCGCAGGCCGGCGACCGCGCTTACCTCGTCACCGCGCGTGGCGTCGGCGCGCACGCGTCGAGCGCCGTGTGGCTGCAACACCAGGTCGTGATGCGCGACGGCCACATCGTCGTGTTGCGCTGGCGTCGTGTCGCCGCGGTGCTTCGATGAACGGTCGCCTGTCCCTGTGCCGAGCGGCCGGATTCACGCTGATCGAGCTGATGATCGTGCTCGCGATCGTCGCGGTGCTGGCCGGGTGGGGTATCCCGTCGTATCGCGAGCATGTCGCACGGGTTCACCGCGCGTCGGCGGTATCCGCGCTGTACCGTGCGGCCCAATATCTCGAAACGCTGGACGGTGCGCCACCTGCGGCGTTGCCGGACGCGCTCGCGCAGGCGCCGCCGGATGGGCATGCCGTGTATCGATTGGCGCTGGGGCGGCCGGACGGCGACGATTCGCCGGTGAGCTACGAACTGGCGGCGACGCCGCTCGACACCGGTCCGATGCGCGACGATGCGTGCGGCACGTTCACGCTGCGCTCGGACGGGACGAAAGGCAATGCGGGAAGCGAGGGTGTCGACGAACCGGGCGCTGTCTGCTGGGGCGTGCGCTGAGTTCGCCGGGAGCGCGCGCAGCGGCGCGTGGCCGCGCGCGCGGGGTGCCGACGGTCAGTCGTCGCGTGGGTCCAGCCCGCGCTCGTCGCGGGACTGCTTCCAGATCCGGTAGACCTCCCATGCGGCGAAGCCGAGCGTGCCCCACTTCAACGCGGGGCCCGTGCTTGCGCGCAGCAGCGAGCGAACGGGTTTCGCCAGCACGAGCGATGCGAGCGAGCTCAGCATCGGATACTGGTTGACGAGCTGGCCGAGGCTTGCGTTCAGGTTCCTGGCCGACTGGCCGAACCTGCTGGTCGACAGCCCGGGGATGAACACCTTGAGCCAGCTGAAGCGCGTGACGGCCTGGCGCATTTCGGCGGCGGCCTCCGCAAATTCGAGCCGCTCGACTTCGGATCGCAGGATCAGTAATTCCTTGCGAAGCGCACGGTGCTGCGACGCGCTCCAGTTCGATCGCGACGAATGGGAGCGGGAGGGATTGCCCGTGATGTTCTGGCTCATGGCGCGTCGGCGAAGTAGGTGGGAGGGACGAGCGCGAGCGCGCTCACGGCTTGCCGCGGAACAGGTCGCGGTCTTTCTCGAGCTCGGCCAGCGTCGCCTCGAACACGGTCGGCGCGTCGCGCAGGCCCGAGCGCGCCTTCAGCGCGCACGCGATGCCGCCAATGGCATACAGCGCGGTGATCGCGGCAAGCGCCTGCCAGCGGTAGGTATCCCAGAACGCGATCGCGATCAGCACGGTCAGGCTGATGAGCGCCATCGTCGCGAGCATCATCGCGGCGAGGCCGAGGAACAGCACGCCCATCAGGCGCTCCTTCTCCTCGGCAAGCTCAATGCCCACCAGTTCGAGGCGCGTCTGCAGAAGGCCGATGGCGGAGCCGACGAGGCGGCGCAGCGGTCCTTGACCGGACGGCTGCGAGGGGGTGTCTGTCGTCATGGATGAGGTGCTTGCGCGTGCAGTAAGCAGCTAGGACCAAGCCGGCCGGCGCAAGCCGGCTGACTTCGACGCCCGCGGGTCGCGCGACGCGGCCCGCGGGGCGAAACGGCGCAGAGCGCGTTACTTGCGGTTGATCAGCAAGCCGATCAGCACGCCGACGCCGGCAGCCACGCCGATCGACGTCCACGGATGCTCGTGCACGTAGTCGTCGGTTGCCCGCGCGGCCTTCTTGCCTTTCTCGACCACCACGACCTGGACGTCGGCCGCCTTTTCCTTGGCCTGCTTCAGGCGAGACATGGCCTTCTCGCGCAGCTCGGCCGCACGGTCGCCCGTGCTGCTCGCTGCTTGCTTGAGCAGGTCTTCGGCGTCCGAGAGAACGGTTTTGATATCCGACATCAGTTTCTCCTTGTTGATTTCCGACATTGCAACTCCCTTCGTGCTGTCATGCTGCAGGTTCACATCGTAGCGAAACCCCTGCCTGCTGGCGAGCCGGGAAGACACACGGCGGCAGCGCAAGACTGCATGGTAAACGACTTGTAATCATGAACAGAGCGACAAAGGATTGAAAAGTTTCCCTTGCCGCCCACCGTCCTGCCACGACGCCGGGTAAAAATGACAAAAAAGTATGAATATCAAACTGAATATTCGTTCGCACGGCCCATTGCTTCCCGTAAGCTGATGGACTGCCCCGCGCTGTCCGGCGCGCGGTTTCAACCAGCATCGTTCGAGGAGGGAACATCATGAGTCTGCGTCTTGGTGACATCGCACCGGATTTCGAGCAGGAATCGAGCCTGGGCACCATCAAGTTTCACGAGTGGCTCGGCAACAGTTGGGGCGTGCTGTTCTCCCATCCGGCCGACTACACGCCGGTGTGCACGACCGAACTCGGGCTGACCTCGAAGCTGAAGGGTGAATTCGAGAAACGCAACGTGAAGGTGATCGCGCTGTCGGTCGACGGCGTCGAATCGCACAAAGGCTGGATCAACGACATCAACGAAACGCAGTCGACGGTCGTGGGCTTCCCGATCATCGCCGACGCGGACCGCAAGGTGTCGCAGCTGTACGACATGATTCACCCGAATGCGAACGAAACGCTGACGGTGCGTTCGCTGTTCGTGATCGACCCGAACAAGAAGGTGCGGCTCACGATCACCTATCCGGCCAGCACGGGGCGCAACTTCGACGAAGTGCTGCGCGTGATCGATTCGCTGCAACTGACCGACAATTACAAGGTCGCGACACCCGGTAACTGGAAGGACGGCGACGACGTCGTGATCGTGCCGTCGCTGCAGGATCCGGAAGAGCTGAAGAAACGCTTCCCGAAGGGCTTCAACGCGGTGCGCCCGTATCTGCGCCTGACGCCGCAGCCGAACAAGTAAGCATCGGCGGCCCGGCGCAGCGGCTCCGATGCAGAAAAGCCCGCCCGGCAGCGATGCCGGGCGGGCTTTTGCATGGTGGCGTGCGCGGCGTCGTCGCCGGCCGCGTCATGGCCGGATCGTCAGAAGAATGCTTGGATGCCCGTCTGCGCGCGGCCGAGGATCAGTGCGTGGATGTCATGCGTGCCTTCGTACGTGTTGACCACTTCGAGATTCACGAGATGGCGCGCGACGCCGAATTCGTCGGAGATGCCGTTGCCGCCGAGCATGTCGCGGGCGAGACGGGCGATGTCGAGCGCCTTGCCACATGAATTGCGCTTCATGATCGACGTGATCTCGACGGCGGCCGTGCCTTCGTCCTTCATCCGGCCGAGGCGCAGCACGCCTTGCAGGCCGAGCGTGATTTCGGTCTGCATGTCGGCGAGCTTCTTCTGGATCAACTGGTTCGCGGCGAGCGGCCGGCCGAACTGCTGGCGGTCGAGCACGTACTGGCGCGCCGTATGCCAGCAGGACTCGGCCGCGCCGAGCGCACCCCACGCGATCCCGTAGCGCGCCGAGTTCAGGCAGGTGAACGGGCCGCGCAGGCCGCTCACGTTCGGCATCAGGTTCTCTTCGGGCACGAACACCTCGTCGAGGACGATCTCGCCGGTGATCGACGCGCGCAGCCCGACCTTGCCGTGGATCGCCGGCGCAGACAAACCCTTCCAGCCCTTCTCGAGGATGAAGCCGCGGATCGCGTCCTTGCCGTTCTCTTCCAGCTTCGCCCACACGACGAACACGTCGGCGATCGGCGAGTTGGTGATCCACATCTTCGCGCCGGACAGCGAGTAGCCGCCCGGCACCTTCTTCGCGCGCGTGACCATGCTGCCCGGATCGGAGCCGTGATTCGGCTCGGTCAGGCCGAAGCAGCCGATCCATTCGCCGGTCGCGAGCTTCGGCAGGTATTTCTGCTTCTGCGCATCGGAGCCGAATTCGTGGATCGGCACCATCACGAGCGACGACTGCACGGACATCATCGACCGGTAGCCCGAATCGACCCGTTCGACTTCGCGCGCGATCAGCCCGTAGCTCACGTAGTTGAGGCCGGGGCCGCCGTATTCCTCCGGGATCGTCGGGCCGAGCAGGCCGACTTCGCCCATTTCGCGAAAGATGGCCGCGTCGGTGCGTTCGTGGCGGAACGCTTCGGTAACGCGCGGCGCGAGCTTGTCCTGTGCGTACGCCTGCGCGGCATCGCGGACCATCCGCTCTTCTTCGGTCAGTTGCTGGTCGAGCAGCAGCGGATCGTCCCAATGAAAAGTTGCAGCACTCATCGTCTCATCTCCTGTCGGCCCGAGTTAGCGCTTCAGCGCTTACTCGGGCCCCATGCATCGCGGTCGGCGCCGAGTTAGCGCTTCAGCGCTTACTCGGGCTCCATGCATTGCGGTCGACCCGGGTCAGCGCTCACTCGGCTCCATGCTTTGCGGTCGGTCGGGGCGGGCGCCTCGACGCAGCCTGCCAGCCCGTGCATGCCGGTCCGGCAGAGGTCGCGCTTCGGCGCTTGCTCCGGGCTGATACCTGAAGTTCGCTTGACTTGCGTTTCGCTGTGCGGAACAATGTTTTGCAAATCGATCTCAGTGTAGCACCGGATGACACTTTCAACCATCGACGACACCGCCATCGACGAGCGCAAGTTCGTCGTCGCGCTCGCGCGCGGACTCGACCTGCTGCGCGCCTTCCGGCCCGGCGAGACGATGCTGGGCAATCGTGATTTCGCGGAACGCACGGGCCTGCCGAAGGCGACGGTGAACCGGCTCGCCTATACGCTGACCGTGCTCGGCTATCTGCGCTACGACGAGACGCTCGGAAAGTATGCGCTGGACGCCGGCGTGCTGTCGCTCGGCTACGCGCTGCTGTCGGGCTCGGGGACGATCGATCTCGCGCGGCCGCACATGCAGGCGCTCGCGCGCGAGATCGGCGCGGCCGTGTCGCTCGGCTGCCGCGACGGGCTCGACATGATCTATCTGGAGACGATCCGCAGCGAGACCGCGCTGACGCTCGGGCTCGCACCCGGTTCGCGGCTGTCGATGCTGACGAGCTCGATGGGGCGCGCGTACCTGGCCGTGCAGCCGGAGGACGTGCGCCGCGCGCTCTATGCCGAACTGCACCGCGCGGCCGGCGGCGCGGCCGACGCCGATGCGCTCGTCGCGGCCGCGCAGCACGCGGTGGCCGAGTTTTCCGAAGGCGGGTGCTGCTATTCGTTCCGCGCGTGGCACATGGACGTGAATGCGGCGGCCGTGCCGTTTCGCGAGCCGCGCGAGGGGCGCTGGCTGATCCTGAGCTGCAGCGGCCCCGCGTCGTCGATGGACGAGGACGTGTTTCGCACGCAGGTCGGACCGCGACTGAAGGCACTCGCGCAGCGGCTCGGGCCGACGGTCTGAGCAACCCGCGCGCGCGGGCGTTGCCGTCGCGCGCCAACCGGTTCGTTCGCGGCGGCGCGGGGAACAGAGGCGTCGCCTCGCGTATTGCGCGACGGGCGAACCGCGCTCATCATCGTTCGCCTGCTTCCCGACGACGAGGTCTGCCATGGCGCACCCCGAACCGATGGAAGGCGGATGCGCGTGCGGCGCGATCCGCTACCGTATCGCCGACGTCCCGACCGATGCCGGCTTCTGCCACTGCCGGCTCTGCCAGCGCACGACCGGGGCGGCGGTCGTCGCATCGGCATCGGTGCCGATCGACGCATTCGCATACCTGCAGGGCGAACCGACCGTCTACGCGTCGAGCGCGTGGGGTGAGCGGCGCTTCTGCGGCCGTTGCGGCGCGCAGCTCGAATACCGGCGTTCCGACGCGCCGCAGACGGTCGAGATCAATTACGCGACGCTCGACGAACCGTCGCGGCTGCGTCCGGCGTGGCACGTCTGGTACGGCGACCGTTTCCCGGGCATCGAGATCGACGACGATCTACCGAAGTACGACGATGGTGGCAGAGAATAGGCCGCACATCGGCGTCGATGCACCGGTGTCGGGCTCGCGCGCAAGCGGGGCCGACCTTCCTGCATGAACGAACGGGAAACCGGCCGGCGTCGAACGACGCCGCGTGCTGAAACCCGATTCCCGGAACAATGCGATACCGGAGTCCGCTATCTGGCGGGCCACGCCGCGCGCGCAGCTTCCGCCTCGCCGCTCAGACCGTCACGACCTTCGCGAACACCGGCCCCTGCATGAACCGCACGTCGTGCTGGCGAAGCAACTCGCACTGCGTCTCGTCGACGACGCCGTCGAAGATCAGCGGAATCCGCACGCGCTGCGCATAGGCGACGAGCGCCTTGACCATCCCGTCGCGCAATGCGATGCCCGCATCCATCTTGATGTAGTCGGGTCGCGCCATGTCCGATTCGACCGCGAGGATGCGGCCCGGGTCCGGCAGCTTGTCCGCGACCTTGAAACCGTGATGCTGGTAGCTGCGGGTCAGGTAGCCGAGGAACGTCTTGTGGGCGACCGCGACCGCCGGCAGCTCGATCACGATCCGCTCGGTCGGCAGCCCGAAGCGCTGCAGCACCGACGAGAAATGCTTGCCGTGGTCGTACTTCACGCTCTTGAGCAGCCGCTCGTGCACGCGCAGGAACAGCAGCCCGTGGCGTTGCGCACCGAAGAAATTGATCGCGTGCAGCGCGCGCGACAGGCGGTCGATCGCGACCAGCGTCTGGTCGTCGACGGCCGCGTCGACCGGATCGTGCTGCGCGCCGGTGACGAGCGTGACGGCCTGAAAGCCGAGCTCGTCGCCGTAGCGCTCGATCGCGTCGGCGAACGACGTCGATTGCGGCGAGCCGGGCATCGTCACGTCGTAGATCGGCTCGTACGCGCTGGCGAGCGTGCGCTCGGGCAGATTCGCGCACGCGGTCCCGCCTTCGGCAAGCGCGAGGTGCTCCCGCAGATACGGCAGTTGCCCGGCACGGGTGACCAGCTCGGGGATGGTAGGCGGAATCATCGGCGTGAAAAGGAAAAATGGCGGCCGAAAGGGCCGCCTCGTTGACTTGATATTAGCAGTGCGCGCCGCGCTCGGCTTGCCGTTTCACTCATATGGTTATCCCGTTCCCGAGCGAGCGATCAGGGTTTACGTTGATTTCACTATCCGTAATTGGTTTTACTATTCGTAAATCCAAGGATTTGTCGCCGATCAAGAAATGCGGCAGGCAGGCGCCGAGCAACGGCGCCGTTCGCGAATCAACAGGAAGCAAGGAGCGAGACGTGGCGGTTGACAGGACAGGCGGGCGCGCGCGCCGGCGGCAGACGGACGGAACGACGGGCGCAGCGGTGCGCGCACGGCGGGGGTGAGGCGCGGATGGCGACCATGAGCATCGATTACCAGACGCTGAAATTCGAGTACCGCGCCCGCGCGCACGACGCGGCCGTCCACCCGGTGATCGTCGTCGGCGCGGGGCCGGTGGGCCTCGCGGCCGCGATCGACCTCGCGCAGCAGGGCGTGCCGGTCGTGCTGCTCGACGACGACGACACGCTGTCGACCGGCTCGCGCGCGATCTGCTTCGCGAAGCGCACGCTCGAGATCTTCGACCGGCTCGGCTGCGGCGAGCGCTTCGTCGACAAGGGCGTGAGCTGGCATGTCGGCAAGGTGTTCCTGCAGGACGAGCAGCTTTACGCGTTCGACCTGCTGCCCGAGGAAGGGCATGCGCGCCCGGCGTTCATCAACCTGCAGCAGTACTACGTCGAAGGCTATCTGGCCGATCGCGCGTTCGAGCTGCCGAACATCGACATTCGCTGGAAGCACAAGGTGACGGGCGTCGACCAGTCGGCCGAACACGCGGTGCTGACGATCGAGACGCCGGACGGCGTCGCGACGCTGCGCGCGCAGTACGTGATCGCGGCCGACGGCTCGCGCAGCCCGATGCGCACGATGATGGGCCTGGAAAGCCGTGGCCGCACGTTCAAGGACCGCTTCCTGATCGCCGACGTGAAGATGAAGGCGGAATTTCCGACCGAGCGCTGGTTCTGGTTCGATCCGCCGTTTCACCGCAACCAGTCGGTGCTGCTGCACCGCCAGCCGGACAACGTGTGGCGCATCGACTTCCAGCTCGGCTGGGATGCCGATCCCGTCGCGGAGAAGCAGCCGGAGCGCGTGATCCCGCGCGTGCGCGCGCTGCTCGGGCCGGACGTCGAGTTCGAGCTCGAGTGGGTGAGCGTCTATACGTTCCGCTGCCAGCGGATGGATACGTTCCGCCACGGCCGCGTGCTGTTCGCGGGCGATTCCGCGCACGGGGTGTCGCCGTTCGGCGCGCGCGGCGCGAACAGCGGCGTGCAGGACGCGGACAACCTCGCATGGAAGCTGAAGCTGGTGCTCGACGGGCGCGCGCACGACCGCCTGCTCGACACGTATGCAAGCGAGCGCGAGTTCGCGGCCGACGAGAACATCCGCAACTCGACGCGCTCGACCGACTTCATCACGCCGAAGAGCGCGGTGTCGCGCGTGTTCCGCGACGCGACGCTGAAGCTCGCGCGCGACTGCGAGTTCGCGCGCAAGCTGGTGAACAGCGGGCGCCTGTCGGTGCCGGCCGTGCTGGCCGATTCGCCGCTGAACACGCCGGACCGCAACGGCGACACGTTTGCGTGCGCGATGCGGCCGGGCGCGGCGGCGGCCGATGCGCCGGTGCGCGTGCAGGGTGCGCCGGGCTGGCTGCTGCAGCGTCTGCGCGGCGGCTTCACCGGCGTGCTGTTCGGCTTGCCGGGCGACGCGGCCGCGCTCGCGCAGGCCGTCGACGGCCTCGCGCTGCCGGTGCGGCCGGTGCTCGTCGTGCCGGCCGGGCATGCGCAGCCGGCGACCGGCGTCGACGTCGTGGAGGACGTCGACGGGCTCGCCGCGCGGCGCTACGACGCGCAGCCCGGCACGTTCTACCTGCTGCGTCCCGACCAGCACGTGTGCGCACGCACGCGCACGCTCGACCGTCAGGCGATCGCCGACGCACTGGCGCGCGCGACCTGCGCACGCTGAATACGATAAAGACACCGGAGACACCGTCATGCCCCCACTCGATACCCGCCCGCGTCTGGCCGACCCCGATGCGTTCTACGAAGCGCTGATCGACATGCATCGCGACCTGTCGGACGCCGACAGCCAGCTCGTCAACGCGAAGCTGATCCTGTTGCTCGCGAACCAGATCGGCGACGCCGACGTGCTGCGCGAAGCGATGGCGCTCGCGCGCCAGGGCGTGACGCCGCCCGTGCATCCGTCCGCCGAGGTCGCGCAATGAGCGCGGCGGCCGATACGCGCGTGCTCGAAGTCGAGCGCGTGATCGACGAGACCCATCGCCCGGGTTTTCACGCGATGCTGCTCGCGCTGTGCGGGCTGTGCCTCGTGATCGACGGTTTCGATGCGCAGGCGATGGGCTACGTCGCGCCGAGCGTGATCGCCGAATGGGGCGTGCCGAAGCAGGCGCTGGGGCCCGTGTTCAGCGCGAGCCTGTTCGGGATGCTGCTCGGCGCGCTCGGGCTGTCGGTGCTGGCCGACCGGATCGGGCGGCGCCCGGTGCTGATCGGCTCGACGCTGTTCTTCGCGGTGACGATGCTCGCGACGCCGTTCGCGAGCTCGATCCCCATGCTGATGGCGCTGCGCTTCGTCACGGGCCTCGGCCTCGGCTGCATCATGCCGAACGCGATGGCGCTCGTCGGCGAATTCAGCCCGGCCGCGCATCGCGTGAAGCGGATGATGATCGTGTCGTGCGGCTTCACGCTCGGCGCGGCGATCGGCGGCTTCATCAGCGCGGCGCTGATTCCGGCGCTCGGCTGGCGCTCGGTGTTCTTCGTCGGCGGCGCGGTGCCGCTCGTGCTGACGATCGCGATGCTCGCGCGGCTGCCTGAATCGCTGCAGTTCCTGGTGCTGAAGGGGCGTGTCGCGCAGGCGCGCGACTGGCTCGCGCGCTTCGCGCCGCACGCCGGCATCGATGCGAACACGCGGCTCGTCGTGCGCGAGCGCGCGGCGAGCGGCGCGCCGGTCGCCGAGCTGTTCCGCCATGGCCGCCTGCCGGTCACGCTGCTGCTGTGGTCGATCAGCTTCATGAACCTGATCGACCTGTACTTCCTGTCGAACTGGCTGCCGACCGTGATGCGCGAAGCCGGCTATTCGCCGGGCACGGCGGTGATCGTCGGCACGGTGCTGCAGACGGGCGGCGTGATCGGCACGCTGTCGCTCGGCTGGTTCATCGAACGTTACGGCTTCGTGCGCGTGCTGTTCGCATGCTTCGCGTGCGCGGCCGTGTCGGTGGGATTGATCGGCTCGGTCGCGCATGCGCTGCCGTGGCTGCTGGTGGTGGTGTTCGCGGGCGGCTTCTGCGTGGTCGGCGGGCAGCCGGCCGTGAACGCGCTCGCGGGCCAGTATTACCCGACGTCGCTGCGCTCGACGGGCATCGGCTGGAGTCTCGGCATCGGCCGGATCGGTTCGGTGCTCGGGCCGCTCGTCGGCGGGCAACTGATTGCGCTCAACTGGTCGAACGGCGCGCTGTTCCACGCGGCCGCGGTGCCGGTGCTGTGCTCGGCGCTGTTCGTGCTGGGCCTGGCCGGCGTCACGCGGCGCAGCGGCGCGCAGGCGCCGCACGCCGCCCTGAATTGAAGGAGAAAGGAAAACGATGACGCTTGACCTGTCGAAACCGGCGGAAGCCGGTTACCTGAGCGGTTTCGCGAACGAATTCGCGACCGAGGCGTTGCCCGGCGCGCTGCCGCACGGCCGCAACTCGCCGCAGCGCGCGCCGTACGGGCTGTACGCGGAGCAACTGTCGGGCACCGCGTTCACCGCGCCGCGCGGCCACAACCGCCGCTCGTGGCTGTATAGGATCCGTCCGGCCGCCGTGCACCGGCCGTTCGAGCCGTATGCGGGCGCGCAGCGGCTCGTGTCGGAATTCGGCGATTCGACCGACGTGCCGCCGACGCCGCCGAACCAGTTGCGCTGGGATCCGCTGCCGATGCCGGTCGAGCCGACCGATTTCATCGATGGCCTCGTGACGATGGCCGGCAACGGGTCGGCCGCGGCGATGAACGGCTGCGCGATCCACCTGTACGCGGCGAACCGGTCGATGCAGGACCGCTTCTTCTACAGCGCGGACGGCGAGCTGCTGATCGTGCCGCAGCAGGGGCGCCTGTTCATCGCGACGGAATTCGGCCGGCTCGACGTCGAGCCGTTCGAGATCGCGGTGATTCCGCGTGGCGTGCGTTTTGCCGTCGCGCTGCCGGATGGCGACGCGCGCGGCTACATCTGCGAGAACTTCGGCGCGCTGCTGCGCCTGCCGGATCTCGGCCCGATCGGCTCGAACGGGCTCGCGAACCCGCGCGACTTCCTCACGCCGCAGGCCGCGTACGAGGATCGCGAAGGCGCGTTCGAGCTGATCGCGAAGCTGAACGGCCGGTTGTGGCGCGCGGACATCGGTCATTCGCCGCTCGATGTCGTCGCGTGGCACGGCAACTACGCGCCGTATAAATACGACCTGCGCCTGTTCAACACGATCGGCTCGATCAGCTTCGACCATCCCGATCCGTCGATCTTCCTCGTGCTGCAATCGCAGAGCGACACGCCGGGCGTCGACACGATCGACTTCGTGATCTTCCCGCCGCGCTGGCTCGCGGCCGAAGATACGTTCCGCCCGCCCTGGTTCCACCGCAACGTCGCGAGCGAGTTCATGGGGCTCGTGCACGGCGCGTACGACGCGAAGGCCGAGGGCTTCGTGCCGGGCGGCGCGAGCCTGCACAACTGCATGTCGGGCCACGGGCCCGATGCGGACACGTTCGAGAAGGCGTCGGCGAGCGACACGACGAAGCCGCACAAGGTCGACGCGACGATGGCGTTCATGTTCGAAACCCGCACGCTGATCCGGCCGACGCGCTACGCGCTCGACACCGCGCAGCTGCAGGCCGACTACTTCGAATGCTGGCAAGGCATCAAGAAACACTTCAATCCGGAGCAAAAGTGAGCGATACCCAAGACTGGCGCGCGACGCTCGACCCGGCTCGCAAGAGCTGGGTCGACACGGCGAACGATCCCGCCTGCGATTTCCCGATCCAGAACCTGCCGTTCGGAATCTTCAGCGATGCGAAGCAGGGCGCGCGCCGTGCGGGCGTCGCGCTCGGCGACCAGATCGTCGATCTCGCGGCGCTCGCGCGTGCGGGCCTCGTGACGTTGCCGGCCGATGCCGATGCGTTCGCCGCGCCGACGCTCAACGCGTTCATCGCGCTCGGTCGCGACACGTGGCGCAGCGTGCGCGTGCAGCTGTCGGCGCTGTTCTCGCGCGACAACGCGACGCTGCGTGACGACGCGGCGCTGCGCGCGCAGGTGCTCGTCGCGCAGCGCGACGCGACGCTGCATCTGCCGGTCGAGATTCCCGGCTACACCGATTTCTATTCGTCGAAGGAGCATGCGACCAACGTCGGCTCGATGTTCCGCGATCCGAAGCATGCGCTGCTGCCGAACTGGTCGGAGATGCCGATCGGCTACAACGGCCGTGCGTCGTCGGTGGTCGTGAGCGGCACGCCGGTGCGGCGCCCGAACGGGCAACTGAAGCTGCCCGACCAGGAGCGTCCGGTGTTCGGCGCGTGCCGCAAGCTCGACATCGAACTGGAAACGGGCTTCATCGTCGGGAAGGGCAACGCGCTCGGCGAGCCGATCGCGTGCGAGGACGCGGAAGCGCATATCTTCGGGATGGTGCTGCTGAACGACTGGAGCGCGCGCGACATCCAGCAGTGGGAATACGTGCCGCTTGGCCCGTTCAACTCGAAGGGGTTCGCGACGACGATTTCGCCATGGATCGTCACGCTCGACGCGCTCGAACCGTTCCGTGTCGCGCAGCCCGAGCAGTCGCCGCAGCCGCTCGCATATCTGCGGCATGCGGGCAAGCATGCGTTCGACATCGCGCTCGAAGTGACGCTGCGGGCGGAGGGCGCCGCCGACGCGACGTCGATCTGCCGCACGAACTTCAGGCACATGTACTGGACGATGGCGCAGCAGCTCGCGCATCACACGGTGGCCGGCTGCAACACGCGCGTGGGCGACCTGATGGGTTCGGGCACGATCAGCGGGCCGACGAAGGATTCGTTCGGCAGCCTGCTCGAACTGACGTGGAACGGCAAGGAGCCGGTCGCGCTGAACGGCGGCGGCAGCCGCACGTTCATCGAGGACGGCGACGAGCTCACGCTCGCCGGCTGGTGCCAGGGCGACGGCTATCGCGTCGGCTTCGGCACCTGTGCGGGCAAGGTTTTGCCGGCGCGCGGCGCGTGACGGATCGCAGCGCCCGACGTTACGTGTAGGTCAAGCGTCGTCCGGAAGGACAGGGCGGCCCGCCTTGCGCGGGCCGTTTTCGTTGACCGCGGGACGGGCACGAGCGGGCCGATGCGTACCGGTGCATGATGCTGCGCGCCAACGCCAACGCCAACGCCAACGCCAACGCCAACGCCAACGCCAACGCCAATCGTCATCAGACCGCGCGCTGCACCGCCGCGCGTCGTTCCCACAACGCGGCCGCGACGAACGCGGCGACGCAGGCCGCCAGCACGCCGACCAGCGCATTGCTGCCCAGTTGCTCCATCAACGCGCCGGCCACCAGCGGGCCGCCGAAGCTCGCCGCGCTCCACGACGCCGACACGAGCGAGCTCGCGGTGACGAGCGCCGCACCGCGGAAACGCTCGCCGCAGGCGACGAGCGACAGCGTATAAATGCTGCCGGCCGCCGCGCCGAGCACGAACAGCAGCGGCCAGCACAGCCACGGATTCGCGATCACGAACGGCAGCAGCGGCAGGCCGGCCAGCACGATCCAGCCCGCGCCGAGGTGCACGCGTTCGCGGCCGAGCTTGTCCGCGAGCCAGCCGATCGGGAACTGCATCGCGGTGTCGCCGAACAGCATGATCGACGCGAGCAGCACGGCGGTCGCGCTCGCGACGCCGTGATCCATCGCATAGAGCGGCAGCAGCGACAGCGCGAGCGTGTCGAACAGCGCGAAGAAGCCGGTGCCGATGATCAACGCGGGCATGCGCGGCAGCACGTCGAGCCAGCGGCCGTGCGCTTCGTGATGCGCGTCGTCGCCGGCGAGCGGTGCACGGCGTATCGTCGCGAGCGTCGGCAGCGCGAGCAGGAACAGCGCGCCGCACAGCGCGAAGCGGATGCCTGTCGCGCCGGCGATCTGGCTGACGAGCACGGGGCCGGCCATCTGGAACAGCGTGAAATTGGTCGCGTAGATCGCGACGACGCGGCCGCGCGTCGAATCGTCGGCGAGCTGGTTGACCCATGCCTCGCCGATCGTGAACAGCAGCATCAGCGCGGCGCCGCACAGCACGCGCAGCACGCCCCACAGGATCAGGTTCGACGTGAACTGCATCAGCGCGGTGGCGGCCGCGAGCAGCACGACCGACACGACGATCGCGCGGCGCGCGCCGATATGCCGCGCGAGCGCGGTGACGAACGGGACGATCGCGAGGCCGCCGAGGGCCTGCGCGGCGGTCAGCATGCCGACGACGTTGGTGCCGTGCCCGGCTTCGGTCAGGGCAAGTGCGGTGAGGGGCAGCGTGGCGCCGGTGCCGAGGCCGACGACCGCGACACTCAGGATCAGCGCGAGGAAATCGCGATTGAGAATGGCTTTCATCGGCCGCGATGCTACACCGCGGCCCTTGAAAGGTCCATGAACGCCGTCACGTCTGGGGCCTGTTCACGCTAATAACGGGCTTGCGCTGGCCCGACAAAGGATTTTTTCAATCAGGGGAACGTGCGTTGCCGGCCGCATTGCGGCGTCGCGCGTCGCTTGTTTGGCTCGGCCAAACGGCGCTCCTTGCTTCTTGCACTGCAGCCGGCAACGCACGTTCGCAAGCCCGTTATTGGCGTGAACAGGCCCTATAGGAGTTGCGGACGCAACGATTGCCGCAGGGTTGCGTTACACGTATTCGGTCGGTACGGCCATCGGCCGGCGTTCGAGCGACGCCGACCACAGCGTGAGCGCGAGCGCCGCGACGGCCATCGCGACGCCGACCCACGGCAGGCTCACGAGCGACACGCCGGAGCCGATCGCCATCCCGCCGAGCCATGCGCCGGTCGCGTTGCCGAGGTTGAACGCGCCCTGGTTCAGCGTCGACGCGAGGTTCGGCGCGTCGCTCGCGCGATCGACGATCATGATCTGCAGCGGCGGCACGATCGCGAACGCGAGCATGCCCCACACGAAAACCGTCGCGAGCGCGGCGAACGGCAGGTGCATCGTGCCGGCGAACAGCGCGAGGACGATGCCGATCAGCGCGAGCGTCGCGATCAGCGACGGCATCCGGCGCCAGTCGGCGAGCCTGCCGCCGAGCGTGCCGCCGACCGTCAGGCCGAGGCCGAACAGCAGCAGCACGTAGGTGACCTGATGCGGCGAGAAGCCCGTCACGTCCTCGAGGATCGGCGTGATGTACGTGAACACGCTGAACAGGCTCGCGGACGCGAGCACGCTGATGCCGAGCACCATCAGCACCTGCGGGTGCTTCAGCACGCTGAACTCGCGCGTGATGCTGGTGTCCGGCATCGCGAGGTTTTTCGGCAGACACACCGCAAGCGCGGCGGCCGCGGCGATGCCGATGCCGGTGACGGCCCAGAACGTCGCGCGCCAGCCGAACGCCTGGCCGAGCGCGGTGCCGAGCGGCACGCCGAGCACGTTCGCGAGCGTGAGGCCGGTGAACATCAGCGCGATCGCCTGTGCGCGGCGGTTCGGCGCGACGAGGTTGCTCGCGACCACCGAACCGATGCCGAAGAACGCGCCGTGGCAGAACGCGGTGACGACGCGCGCGGCCATCAGCACCGCGTAGCCGGGCGCAATCGCGCAGAACAGGTTGCCGGCGATGAACAGCCCGATCAGCCCCATCAGCGCACGCTTGCGCGGCATCTTCGCGGTGACGACCGCGAGGATCGGCGCGCCGATCGTCACGCCGAGCGCGTAGCCCGACACGAGCATCCCGGCGGCCGGGATCGACACGCCGAGGTCGCGCGCGACATTGGGCAGCAGCCCCATGATCACGAATTCGGTGGTACCGATTCCAAATGCGGCGACGGCAAGGGCGAAAAGAGGCAGGGGCATCGCGGTAGGCTCGGGAAAGAAGGCCGCTCGAGCCGGGCGCGGGATGCGCGGGACGGGCGGTCGGTGAGGCGAGAGTCAGCCGCGATTCTACTTCAGTGAAAACCCTGATGCTGGGCGCCAAAATACGTGTTGCCGGCGTGCGACGGGCGGCCGGCGGTGTGCTCACACTGTGAGATTGGCGGTGGCTCGACTGTAGGCGAGGAGCCGGCCGAACCGGGTCAGACGGTGGGCTCCGCAGCCCCGTCGAGCAGCGCGTCCGACGTTTCGGTATCGTCTCGCGACGCCGCGGATCCGGCCCCGTCGATCGCCGCCGGATCATCCCAGCCGTTCTCGAACAGGCACGCTTCGATCGGCATCCGCGCGGCCCAGCGTTCTGCTTCGAGCATCGGCTTCGCATAGAACGCATCGACGTGCCCGATGCAGAGCACGGCGATCGGCTTCGCACCGTCGGGCATCCGCAGCAGCGTGCGCAGCGCATCGACGTCGAACAACGACACCCAGCCCATCCCGAGCCCTTCGGCGCGCGCCGCGAGCCACATGTTCTGGATCGCGCACGCGGCGGATGCCAGATCCATCTCCGGCAGCGTGCGGCGGCCGAACACGTGGCGCTCGCGGCCGTCGGCGAGCGCGACGACCAGCAACTCGCCGCATTCGCGTACGCCCTCGACCTTCAACCGCATGAATTCGTCCTGGCGCTCGCCGAGCGCGTCGGCGGTCGCGCGGCGCTCGGCCTCGACCAGCGCGTGAATGGCGGTGCGCAATGCGGGATCGGTGATGCGGATGAAGCGCCACGGCTGCATGAAGCCCACGCTCGGCGCGTGGTGCGCCGCGCGCAGCAGCCGCGCGAGCACGGCCGGATCGACGGGCGCCGGCGTGAAGTGACGCATGTCGCGCCGTTCGAAGATGGCGCGGTAGACAGCAGCGATGTCGGAGTCGTCGAAACGCATGAGCGGCAAAGGCAGGGAAGGACGTCGGCGCAACGATAGCAGACGACGCGCTCGAAACGTTACCTCAACCGAAACAATGCGCTGAATTGTTGACGATGATGGGTGCAGTGCGCGGCGGGATGCGCGAGCAAACGATTGCGGATGCGCCGCGACCCCTCAAATGCGCGGTTTTTCAGCGATTTGCCACCACGACGTTCTGCGGCGCCCGCGCATGCCACGCCTCGATGTTCAGCAGCGTCGTGTGCGCGATCTCGGCCAGCGCCTCGCGCGTGAAGAACGCCTGGTGCGACGTGACGATCACGTTCGGGAACGTCAGCAGGCGTGCGAGCACGTCGTCCTGCAGCGGCAGGTCGGAGTGATCCTCGAAGAACAGCCCGCTTTCCTCCTCGTACACGTCCAGCCCGAGATGGCCGAGCTGGCCGCTCTTGAGCGCGTCGACCAGCGCCTGCGCATCGACGAGCCCGCCGCGCCCCGTGTTGATCAGCATCGCGCCGTGCTTCATCCGCGCGAGCGTCCGCTCGTTGATCAGGTGGTGCGTCGACGGCAGCAGCGGGCAATGCAGGCTCACGATGTCGGCGTGATGCAGCAATTCGTCGAGCTCGACGTAGCGCGCGCCGAACGCGATCAGCTCGTCGTCGTACGGCGGTACCGAGTGCGCGAGCACGTGCATCCCGAAGCCCATCATGATCTTCGCGAACACGCTGCCGATGATGCCGGTGCCGATCACGCCGACGGTCTTGCCGTGCAGGTCGAAGCCGAGCAGGCCGTTCAGCGAGAAATCGCCTTCTCGCGTACGGGCGACCGCGCGCGGCAGGCGGCGGTTGAGCGCGAGAATCAGCGCGACCGCGTGCTCGGCCACCGCGTGCGGCGAATACGCGGGCACGCGCACGACCGTGATGCCGAGCCGTTCGGCGGCGGCGAGGTCGACGTGGTTGAAGCCCGCCGAGCGCAGCGCGATCAGCCGCGTGCCGCCGTCGGCGAGCCGTTCGAGCACGGCTGCGTCGACGGTGTCGTTGACGAACGGGCAGACGACGTCATAGCCGTGCGCGAGGATCGCCGTTTCCGCGTCGAGGTGCGACGGCTGGAAGTGCAGCCGATAGCCGAACTGCCGGTTGGCGGCTGTGAACGAATCGTCGTCGTACTGCCGGCTGCTGAACAGGATCACGCGCACGCTGCACCTCCGATGGCTGACGCGCGCAGTTTACTGCAGGCCCGTGACGATGTCGGAGCGTTCGGGGCCGCGCACCGGCCGCAGGAAGTCGTAGTCCGTCTGCCCGCGGGCGGACGGCGCGCCGAAGTGCTCGAGCGCGTGCTCGACGAAGCTGCGCGTACGGGCCGGCACGTACTGGCGGTTCGGATAGACGAGCGACAACTGCGCGTCGGGATCGTCGATCCGGTAGCCGGCCATCAGCCGCACGAGCGTGCCGTGGTTGAGCGCGTCGGCCACGCACGGCTCGGGCAGCACCGCGATGCCGGCGCCGGCCACGGCCGCCGCCTGCACGAGCGCGAGCTGATTGACCGTGCAGGCCGGGCGCACCGTGACCGTATGGGCGACGCCGTCGTGACCGACGAGTTGCCACGTCGGCGCGTGCTGGTGCGGTGCGAGCGTGACCCAGTCGTGGCCCGGCAGATCGTCGGGCACGCGCGGCTCGCCGCGGCGGTCGAGATAGGCCGGCGCCGCGCACGCGACGAACGGGTTCGGCGCGAGCGCATGGCCGATCAGCGACGGGTTGCCGTCGAGCCGGGTGCCCGTGACGATGCCGACGTCGTAGCCCGAATCGAGCACGTCGAGCGGCCCTTCGGCGACGGTCAGCTGCACGCGCAGCTCCGGGTAGCGGTGCCGGAAGCTGCTGACGAGCGGCGTCAGCGCGAGCGGCGACAGCAGCCCCGACGCGACGACGCGCAGCGTGCCGGCCGGTTCGCGCACGGCATGCGCGACGGACGATTCGAGGTGGTCGAATTCCTCGAGCAACGCACGGCAACCGTCGAGGTAGCGCACGCCGGCCTCGGTAAGCGACAGGTTGCGCGTGGTGCGATGGATCAGCCGTGTGTTCAGGTGGCCCTCGAGCATCGCGATCGAACGCGTGACGAGCGCATTGGACACGCCGAGATGGTGCGCCGCGCGCCGGAAGCTTTGCTGCTCGGCGACGCAGACGAATACACGCATGGTCTGAATCTGGTTCATGGCTTGCGTATTTCTGGCCCGGTTGATTGATTTTGGTTGTGATTTATCGCCGCACAACGTCGAAAGCGCATTGCGCGGCCCCAGCTCTCCCTCGTCTCGAAAATAGAATTTTCGATTCCGCAGACGATTGTTCAATACAGAGCAGATATCCGTCAACCTGAGAAAACGGGCGGCTTGCGTAAAATCGAAATCGCGAGTACCGGTTTAATGATGCGATGCAGCAAGGGCGCGCCGGAAAAACCGGCGTGGTATTGAAGTGCACAACGACGATGCGAAAATTTTCTATTTAAATCAAAGTGTTGTGAAAAATTCGAGCAGATGGAGGCGGGGCGGTTTCGGCGTCGTTCCCCAATACATGCTGCAATAGTGGATGTTTTTTCCACGTTCGGATTTTGTGTATCGCATTCGTTCCGCGATTTGTATCAGGTGGCCGGTCCATTTCGTTCGGCCCGCGAATGAGGCTGAACCGCCGTTTTCGACCGAATCATCTCGATATTGGAGGAGAAAATCGGGCGTTCGGAACCCGAGTGGAACCGTTTCGCGGCCGGCGGGCAATCCCTTTTCAATCCGGCCGGCCATCGTGCGCGCAGTGCGCGGCCGGCTGGCCCGGTCCGGCGACCGGGCCACCGTCGTGCTGTCCGGACGTGCGTGCCTCTTGCGCGAGGCGGCGGAACACGGAATGATCGATCAGTTGGCCGCGCCGTGCCACGGGCGCCGTGCCGCGGGCGGCCGGGCCCTTCCTTTCCTGATCCTTTTCCAGCCATGTCCATCGATTATTCGCCGATTCCCTGTCCCGTCGTCGTGCCGCTCGACGCGATCCTGCCCGAAGAACCGCTGCTGATGATGGGAGCCGGGCCGGTTCCGATCCCGGCCGCGGTGGCCAAGGCGAACACGATCGTGATCAACCACCTCGGCGCGACGATGGCGAAGATCATCGAGCAGGTGAAGGAGATGGCGCGCTACGTGTTCCAGACCCGCACGAAGTGGGTGCTCGGCGTCGCGGGTCCGGGCTCGGCCGCGATGGAAATGGCGATCTCGAACCTCGCATGGCGCGGCACGCGCGTGCTGTCGATCCGCAACGGCTTCTTCAGCGCGCGGATGGCCGAGATGGCCACGCGCGTCGGCGCCGACGTCGCGACGCTCGAAGTGGCCGACCGCGCGGTCGCGAGCCTCGACGAGATCGCCGACGCGATCGCGCGCGAGCGGCCCGAGATCGTCACGATCGTGCAGGGCGAGACGTCGAATACCGTGTGGAACCGCGACCTGCGCGACATCGCCGCGCTCGCGAAGGCGGCCGGCGCGCTGGTGGTCGTCGACGCGGTGTGCACGCTGTCGACGATGCCGCTCGAGATGGATGCGTGGGGCATCGACGCGGTGATCACCGGCGGCCAGAAGGGGCTGTCGTCGATCCCGGGCGTGTCGCTGATCGCGTTCTCCGATGCCGCGTGGGACCGCATGAAGCATCGCCCCGAGCCGAACGCGCACTGGTGCCTCGACATGGCGCTCGCGGAGAACTTCTGGCACAACGCCGGCTATCACTACACGGCGCCCGTGTCGGGCGTGCTCGCACTGCACGAGGCGCTGCGGCTCGTCTGCGCGGAGACGCTCGAAAGCCGCTTCGCGCGCCACCTGCGCTGCTCGCTGGCGCTGCAGGCTGGCGTCGAATCGATGGGGCTCAAGCTCTATGCGCCGAAGGACTGCCGGCTCAATTCGGTGGTCGGGATCGAGACGCCGGAGGGGCTCACGCCCGGGATGGTCTGCGGCCATATCTCGAAGCAGTACCAGGTCGAGATCTCGGGCTCGTTCGGCTTGCCGATCGTGCGGATCGGGCAGATGGGCGAGCAGTGCCGCGAACACAACCTGTTCCGCACACTGCATGCGTTCGGCCGCACGATGGTCGACCTGAAAGTGCCGGTCGACCTGCCGGCCGGCGTCGCGGCGCTCGAACAGGAACTGTCGCGGCGCGGCGCGTAAGCGGGAGCAGCGAGGAAACGGGCCGCGCTCAGCGGCCCTGCATCGCGCGCCGGTATGTATTCGGCGTCGTGCCGTGCGCGTCGCGAAAGCGATGGCTGAAGTGGCCGGCGTTCGCGTAGCCGCAGTCGGCCGCGATCTGCGCGAGCGGCAACGCCGTCGTGCGCAGCAGCTCTCGGGCCCGGGCGAGCCGTTGCTCGGCCACCCACGCGTGCGGCGCGCGGCCGAACGACAGCCGGAACATCCGCGAGAAATGGTATTCGGACAGCGCGGCCACCTCGGCGAGTTCGCCGAGCGTCAGCGGCTGCGTGAGATACGTGTCGATGTAGTCGCGCACGCGGCGGCGCACGGCCGGCGCGAGCCCGCCGCGAAACGACGTGTCGGTGCGCGTCGCGCTCTGCCCGCGCAGCAGCAGGCTCAGCACGTCGTGCGCGGTTTCGTTCACGCGCAGCCGATCGTCGGCATTGTCCCAGCCGTCGAGCGCGAGCGAGCGCAGCAGCGCGGCGACGCGCGCATCCTCGAAATAGGTGCGGTCGGCGAGCTTCAGCTCGCGCGGCTCGCGGTCGAGCTCGCGGATCGCGCGCTGCGTGAAGTGCTCGGGCAGGAAATACAGGTGGATGAAATGCATTTCGCCGCGCACCCACCAGCGCGATTCATGGTCGCCCGGCAACGCGCACAGCAGGCTCGGCGCGCCGTAGCGCGGCACGCGCTGGCGCTCGGTCCGGTAGCCGCCGTCGAGGTAGCACGACAGCGTGTGGTGGCCGGGCTGCTCGTAGACCGTCTCGCTTTCGTCGGTGATCCGTGTCCATTCGGCGATCGCGAGGTGGTCGCCGAGCCACGCGAAGCGCTCGAGCGTCGCGTTCGCGTCGGCGAGCGTGCGGCAGACCGACTGCAGGCCGAACGGCAGATCGCCGCCGGCCAGGGCGGCGGCGCGGTCGACGGGCGGGGCGCAGAGGGAGAGACTCATGATGCGCCGAGTATAAGCGGGCGCGCGGCGCCGCGTGCGGCGTCCCGAAAAAGACCGCAATTCCGGACAATCGGCGCGCGCGGCGCGACGGCATAGTCGGGATCCCGATTCATCGATTTTCCGGAACGCCGCCATGAACCTGTCGCTTTATTTCGTCACCGTGCTGATCTGGGGCACCACCTGGATCGCGATCAAGTGGCAGCTCGGCTCGGTGCCGCCGCCCGTGTCGATCGCGTGGCGCTTCTGGCTCGCGGCCGCCGTGCTGTTCGCGCTGCTGCGCGCGATGCGCCGCCCGGTGCGCCCGCCGCGCGAAGCGTGGCGCTTTCTCGTCGCGCAGGGCTTCGCGCTGTTCTGCCTGAATTTCCTGTGTTTTTACTATGCGGAGCAGGTCGTGCCCAGCGGGCTCGTCGCGGTGGTCTTCTCGACCGCGCCGCTGCTGAACTCGATCAACGGCCGGCTGTTCATGGGCCGCCCGCTGCGGCCGTCGGCGATCGCCGGCGCGCTGCTCGGCCTGACCGGCATCGCATGCCTGTTCTGGCAGCAGATGGCCGGCCATCTCGACGACCACGCGACGTGGACGGGGCTCGCGATCGCGTTCGCCGGCACGATGTGCTTCTCGGCGGGCAACCTGCTGTCGAGCCGGATGCAGTCGATGGGGCTGCACCCGCTCGCGACCAACGGCTGGGCGATGCTGATCGGCGCGGCGATCCTGACCGTCGGCGGCGCGGTGGCCGGGATGCCGTTCACGCTCGACATGAGCCCCCGCTATCTCGGCGCGCTCGCGTACCTCGCCGTGCCGGGCTCGGTGATCGGCTTCACCGCGTACCTGACGCTCGTCGGCCGGATCGGGCCGGAGCGCGCCGCGTACTGCACGGTGCTGTTCCCGATCGTCGCGCTGGCCGTGTCGACGGTGTTCGAGGGCTACCAGTGGTCGCCGCTCGCGGTGATCGGCCTGCTGCTGGTGGTGGCCGGCAATCTCGTCGCGTTCGACCTCACGCGACGGTTGTTTCTGCGCACGGCCTGATGAAGTTCGCGGTTGCGCGAAGCCGCGATCGAGGAACCCGGTGATCGGTCGATTAAGTTGATGCGGTTGACTTGGTTTCGATTCGGCGCTGCGCTCGATCATTCCGGTCGTAACGGGAGGGGATGATGATTGCGCGAGCGCCTACGCTGGAGTCATCCCGATGCGGCCCGCGTATTGCGGGATTTCAACGTACTGCTGCGTTGACGCACGTTTCGCGTGACCGGTGCGCAACGCGCGTCACCCCGCTCACGCCGCCGCGCCGCTCCCCGCCACGCGCGCCTGCCGCTGGTACAGCACCATCGACAGCGCGACACCCGCGGCCGCGGCCACCGCCGCGAACAGGAACACCTGCGGATAGCCGAACGCGCCCGCGACATAGCCGGCGAGCGGGCCCGTGATGCCGAGCGACAGGTCGAGGAACACCGAATACGCGGACAGCGCGGCGCCGCGGCTCGCGGGCGGCACGAGCGCGACGGCCTCGACGCCGAGCGCCGGGAAGATCAGCGCGAAGCCGAAGCCCGTCAGCGCGGCGCCGACCAGCGCGACGTGCGGCACCGGCGCGAGCCACAGCAGCAGCAGGCCCGCGGATTCGAACGCGAACGACACGATCGCGACGCGGAACCCGCCGTAGGTCTTGATCGTGTTCGCGAACAGCAGGCGCGCGCCGATGAACAGCGTGCCGAACACGGTCAGCAACAGCGCGGCGTTCGGCCAGTGGCGCGCCGCGTAGTACAGCGTGACGAACGTGGCGATCGAGCCGAAGCCGGCCGAACCGAGCGCGAGGCCGAGGCCGTGCGGCAGCACGCGCGTGAACACGCTCGCATACGACATCCGTTCGCCGTGCACGAGCGGCACCGGTGCGATCAGGCGGGCAAGGTAGAAGCCGAGCGCGGCGAGCGCGATCACGATCACGCCGATCAGCGCCGGATTCAGCGTGTGCGCGATCGCGACGCCGACCGGCGCGCCGAGCGCGAGCGCGCCGTAGGTCGCGATGCCGTTCCACGAGATCACCTTCGCGTTGTGCGCGACGCCGACCCGGCCGATGCCCCACAGGATCGCACCGGTGCCGCACAGGCTTTCGCCGACGCCGAGCACGAGCCGGCTCGCGACGAGCAGCGCGAGGCTCGCGACCGGCCAGTGCGCGAGCAGCAGCGCGACGAGCAGCAGCACGCCCGACACGCCGCAGCCGACCAGCCCGCGCAGCACCGTCTGCTTCGGCCCGAGCGTATCGGCGAGGCGGCCGGCGAGCGGGCGCGACGCGAGCGTCGCGAAATACTGGACGCTGATCGCGCCGCCCGCGACGATCGCGGAAAAGCCGAGGTCGTCGTGGACGAAGCCCGGCAGCACCGCGAGCGGCAGGCCGATGGTCAGGTAGCAGATGAACGTGAAGCAGACGACGGACACGATTTGCAGCGTGACCGCGAACCCGCTGCGCGGCGGTGTGGCGGAATCGGATGACATGGGGTCGGAACGAATGGCGAAACGAACGGAAAACGGCGGAAAAGGGAATCGGGATTTTCCCATGGAACCGGTTTTCACGCAGGTACCGCTTAGTTAACCGCGCGCCGTTCGTGAAGGGGCCGACGATCGCGCGGGCCGGGAACGGACGGCGCGCCCCGTGCGGCAAGGGCGTCGGCCGGTCGGGCGCGCATATCGCGGCAGTTATATGAGCCGCATGCGTGATGGGCTATGGGTTGCGGAATTTGACGGTGATAGCGTGCAAACTGTCAGAAAAACGTCGGTCGAGCGCTCCGCGCAGGCCGCCTTGCCCCCATTTGAAGAAACACCGAGACATGAGTGAGCCGATCCGCTTCTACCACCGTCACGCGATCCGCGAAGTCAGCGGCGCGGACGTGACCCGCACCGTGCTGCAATACCTGCGCGAGGACGCGCATTGCACCGGCACCAAGGAAGGCTGCGCGGAAGGCGACTGCGGCGCGTGCACGGTCGTCGTCGGCGAGCTGACCGACGCCGGCGCGGTCGAGTTCAAGGCCGTCAACGCGTGCATCCAGTTCCTGCCGACGCTCGACGGCAAGGCGCTGCTCACGGTCGAGGACCTGCGCCGGCCGGACGGTTCGCTGCACCCGGTGCAGCAGGCGATGGTCGATTGCCACGGTTCGCAGTGCGGGTTCTGCACGCCCGGCTTCGTGATGTCGATGTGGGCGCTGTACGAGAAGCATGGCCACGAAGGCTGCGGCAGTGCGTGCGCGAAGGCGAAGGACGTGCCGACGCGCACCGAGATCGCCGATGCGCTGACGGGCAACCTGTGCCGCTGTACCGGCTATCGCCCGATCGTCGATGCGGCGGTGCGGATGTTCGACGCGACCGGCGAAGGTGCGACCGACGGCGCGACAGGCGAAGCCGCGTCGGCACCGTCGGCGCCGGTCGACACGGCCGCGCTCGCCCGCACGCTCGCATCGCTGAAGCGCGACGATACGTTCGACTACACGGCGGTCAACGGCGCGCGTTTCGCGGCGCCGCGCACGCTCGACGCGCTGGCCGCGCTGAAGGCCAAGCGTCCCGACGCGCGCATTCTCGCGGGCAGCACCGACATCGGCCTGTGGGTCACCAAGCAGATGCGCCGCCTCGACGACCTGATCTACGTCGGCCAGATCGCCGAACTGCAGCAGATCGTGCACGGCGACGACTGGATCGGGATCGGCGCGGGCGTGACGGTCGAGAAGGCCTATGCGGCGCTGGCCGGCACCTATCCGGAGCTGACCGAGATGTGGAAGCGCTTCGCGTCGCTGCCGATCCGCAACGCGGGCACGCTCGGCGGCAACGTCGCGAACGGCTCGCCGATCGGCGATTCGATGCCGGGCCTCATCGCGCTCGGCGCGCGCGTCGTGCTGCGCGGCGGCGACACCGTGCGCGAGCTGCCCCTCGAGGCGCTGTACACCGGCTATCAGCAGAAGGACATGGCGCCGCACGAATTCGTCGCTGGCCTGAAGGTGCCGACCCGCAGCGGTGCGCGCGAAAAGCTGCGGTTCCGCACCTACAAGCTGTCGAAGCGCTTCGACTCCGACATTTCCGCGGTGTGCGCCGCATTCGCGTTCATCGCGGACGGCGACACGATCCGCGAGCCGCGCATCGCGTTCGGCGGGATGGCCGCGACGCCGAAGCGCGCTTCCAGTACGGAAGCCGTGCTCGACGGCGCGCAGTGGCACGAAGCCACCGCGCAGGCCGCGATGCAGGCGCTCGAGCGCGATTACCAGCCGCTGTCCGACATGCGCGCGACGAGCGCGTATCGCCTCGAGACCGCGAAGAACCTGATGTATCGCTTCTGGCTGGAGACGCGTGCGCACGACCCGCTGCCGCCGCAGGCGCTGAACGTGCGTGAAGTGGCCGCCGAAGCAGGCGCTGAAGTTGCCGACGACGCGGCACGCGTCTGACGACGGAGAACACCGAACATGAACCAGCAAGCAGAACCGTTCCTCAGCACCCTCGATCCGCAGGCCGACGCCGCGCAAGTGCACGTGTCGCGCGCGCACGAATCCGCTCACCTGCACGTGAGCGGGCGCGCAACCTACACCGACGACATCCCGCTCGTCGCCGGCACGCTGCACGCGGCGCTCGGGTTGTCCGCGAAGCCGCACGCGAAGATCGTGTCGATGAACTTCGACGCGGTGCGCGCGACGCCGGGCGTGGTCGCCGTGTTCACGGCCGACGACATCCCGGGCGTCAACGATTGCGGCCCGATCGTCCACGACGATCCGGTGCTCGCCAAAGGCGTCGTGCAGTTCGTCGGCCAGCCGATGTTCATCGTCGTCGCGACGTCGCATGAAACCGCGCGGCTCGCCGCGCGCCGCGCGCAGGTCGACTACGAGGAGTTGCCCGCGATCCTGACCGCGCAGGAAGCGCGCAAGGCCGAAACCTACGTGATCCCGCCGCTGAAGCTCGCGCGCGGCGACGCGGCGGCGCGGCTCGCCGTCGCGCCGCACCGCGAGTCGGGCGAGATGCTGCTCGGCGGGCAGGAGCAATTCTACCTGGAAGGGCAGATCGCGTACGCGGTGCCGAAGGACGACGACGGGATGCACGTGTACTGCTCGACGCAGCACCCGAGCGAGATGCAGCACCTCGTCGCGCACGTGCTCGGCGTCGCATCGCACAACGTGCTGGTCGAATGCCGCCGGATGGGCGGCGGCTTCGGCGGCAAGGAATCGCAGTCGGGCCTGTTCGCGTGCTGCGCGGCGCTCGCCGCATGGAAGCTGCTGTGCCCGGTGAAGCTGCGTCCGGACCGCGACGACGACATGATGATCACCGGCAAGCGGCACGACTTCCATTACCGCTTCGACGTCGGCTACGACGACGACGGCCGCATCGACGGCGTCGCGCTCGACATGACGTCGCGCTGCGGCTTCTCGGCCGACCTGTCGGGCCCGGTGATGACGCGCGCGGTGTGCCACTTCGACAACGCGTACTGGCTCGGCGACGTCGACATCGCCGGCTACTGCGGCAAGACCAACACGCAGTCGAACACCGCGTTTCGCGGCTTCGGCGGCCCGCAGGGCGCGTTCGCGATCGAATACATCCTCGACGACATCGCGCGATCGCTCGGCCGCGATCCGCTCGACGTCCGCTACGCGAACCTGTACGGCAAGACCGAACGCAACGTGACGCCGTACGGGCAGACGGTCGAGGACAACGTGCTGCAGGAGCTGCTCGGCGAACTCGAGACGACGAGCGACTACCGCGCGCGGCGTGCGGGCGTGCGCGCATTCAACGCACGCAACACGGTGCTGAAGAAGGGCATCGCGCTCACGCCGGTGAAGTTCGGCATCGCGTTCAACGTCACGCACTTCAACCAGGCCGGCGCGCTGGTGCACATCTACACCGACGGCTCGGTGCTCGTGAACCACGGCGGCACGGAGATGGGCCAGGGGCTCAACACGAAGGTCGCGCAGGTCGTCGCGCACGAACTCGGCATCCGTTTCGGCCGGATCCGCGTGACCGCGACCGACACGAGCAAGGTCGCGAACACGTCCGCGACCGCCGCGTCGACGGGCTCCGACCTGAACGGCAAGGCCGCGCAGGATGCGGCGCGCCAGTTGCGCGAGCGGCTCGCGGCGTTCGCGGCGAAGCAGTTCGGCGACGGCAAGGTCGATGCGGCCGACGTGAAGTTCGGTAACGACGTCGTGTGGGTCGGCGGCCATCGCGTGCCGTTCGGCGAAGTGGTCGCGAAGGCGTATCTCGCGCGCGTGCAGCTGTGGTCCGACGGCTTCTATGCGACGCCGAAGCTGCACTGGGATCAATCGAAGCTGCAGGGTCGGCCGTTCTACTACTACTCGTACGGCGCGGCCGTGTCGGAAGTCGTGATCGACACGCTGACGGGCGAGATGCGCACGCTGCGCGTCGATGCGCTGCACGACGTGGGCGCGTCGCTGAACCCGGCGCTCGACATCGGCCAGGTCGAAGGCGCGTTCATCCAGGGAATGGGCTGGCTCACGACCGAGGAGCTTTGGTGGAACGCAGGCGGCAAACTGATGACGCATGCGCCGTCCACGTACAAGATCCCGACGGTGAACGACACGCCGCCCGAATTCAACGTGCGGCTGTTCCGGAACCGCAACGTCGAGGACAGCATCCACCGCTCGAAGGCCGTCGGCGAGCCGCCGCTGCTGCTGCCGTTCTCGGTGTTCTTCGCGGTGCGCGACGCCGTGGCCGCGGTCGGCGACTACCGGGTGAACCCGCCGCTCGACGCGCCGGCCACCGGCGAGTCGATCCTGCGCGCGATCGGCGCGGTACGCGCGGCGAGCGCGAGCGAGGCAGGGTGAGATGAAACGCGCTTCGTGCCTGCTTCGTTCGTTGCTCGCTCACGGCGGCCCGGCCCGGCGGAGGCGCGCATGAACGGCCTCGCTCGTTCGCCGCGTGCCGCGTCGCCCGCGCCCGCCGCCGGATGCGACGGCGCGTGCGGCAACGCGCCGTCGCAACCGCAGCCGTTCGCGCCGGGCACCGGCCAGCGCAACCGCGCGACCGCGGCGCCGCCGCCGATGCACGTCGTGCTGTTCGGCGCGGGGCACGTCGGCCACGCGCTCGTCGCGCTGCTCGGCGCGCTGCCGTGCGTCGTGCAGTGGGTCGACACGCGCGACGAGCTGTTCCCGGACGAATGTCCGCCGAACGTGCAGCCCGAGCCGACCGACACGCCGGAGGCCGTCGTCGACGCGGCGCCGCCCGGCGCGTACTTCCTCGTGATGACGCACAACCACGCGCTCGACTTCGCGCTCGCCGCGCAGATCATGCGGCGGCGCGACTACGCGTACTTCGGGATGATCGGCTCGCGCACCAAGCGCGTGAAGTTCGAGCGCCGGCTCGCCGCGCGCGGCGTCGACCCGGCGCGGCTCGTCGACATGGTGTGTCCGATCGGCGTCGCGGGCATCGTCGACAAGGCGCCGGGCGCGATCGCGGTGGCCGTCTGCGCGGAGCTGCTGCAGGCCCGCTCGGGCATGCCGGTGGCCGAGGCGAAGGCGGCCGCGGCCGGTCGCGCACGCGACGACGTGTCCTGCGCGCGCTGAAACGCCGACGCCGCACGGCCGCGCGTTTTTGCATACACTGCACGACAACGCGCGGCAGCGGGCCGCGCTTCACGTCACCGTGCACGCACCCATGTCCGATCACTCCGTCTATCTCGACGCGCTCGATGCGAGCCTCGTCGCCATCGAGCGCTGGCTGTCCGGCGTCGATACCGCGCCCGCGGCGCTCGATGCGCTGCTCGCCGCGTTTTCCGCCGACTTCACGATGATCCTGACCGACGGCCGCATGGTCGACCGTGACGGCATGCGCGCGCTGTTCGCGAAGCTGGCCGGCGCGAAGCCGGGGCTGCGCATCACGCTGTCGGAGATGCGCGTGCTCGCGGCCGATGCAGCGCATGCGGTGATCACCTATCTCGAAGCGCAGCACGCGGCGGCGGGCGAACTGCCGGCGCGCCGCGCGACCGCCGTGTTCGCGCGCGATGCGGCAGGCGTCGTGCGCTGGACCCATCTGCAGGAAACCTTCTGCACGGCCTGAGCGGCCGTGTTGCCTGACCAGCCGCGCCGCGCCTTGGCCGCGCGTCAGCGCTTGCGCGTGCGAGAGACCGTCAGCTCGTCGGACACGCTCTGCATCAGCGCGCACAGCCACGCGATGTCGGTCGGCCGATCGGGTTGCGGGTGCGTGAGCAGGTAGCTCTTGATGCGCGGGAACGGCACGGGCGGCGTGACGACGACGAGCGGCAGCAGTTGCGCATAGTGCGTCGCGAAGCGGCGCGTCGTCGTGAAGATCAGGTCCGACTGCAGCAGCACCTGCGGCACGATCCCGAAGTACGGCAGCGTCGTCACGATGCGGCGCGTGAGGCGCGCGCGCGCCAGGCCGATCTCGATCGCGTTGCGCTTGTCGCCGGTGTACGGCGTCGGCGCGACGTGCGCGGCCGCCGCATACGCGTCGCGCGTGAGCGGCTCGCGGGCGAGCGGATGCGCGTCGCGCATCAGGCACACGATCGTGTCGGAGAACAGGTCCTGGCGCGCGAACTGCGGGTCGGGCTTGGGCCAGTTGCCGATCACGAGATCGAGCGCGCCCGATTCGAGCGCGCCCGCGTGGTCGAGCGCGGGATTCAGCGAATCGATTTCCAGATGCGCATGCGGCGCCGCGTCGCGAAAGCGCTCGATCAGCGTCGGCATGAAGAAATCGTTCAGGTAGTCGGGCGCGGCGACGCGGAACGTGCGCCGCGCGGACGACGGATCGAAGTCGCCGTGCGGCGTCGCGATGAAGTCGACCTCGCGCAGCGCGCGCGACGCGGCTTCGAGCAGCGACGCGCCATATTCGGTCGGCACCATGCCGGATTTGCCGCGCACGAGGATCGGGTCGTTCAGCGTCTCGCGCAGCTTGCGCAGCGCGGTGCTGATCGCGGGCTGGGTCTGGTTCAGCCGCAGCGCGGCCTGCGTGACGCTGCGCTCGAGCAGCAGCGTGCGCAACACGCGCACGAGCCAGATGTCGAGCGAGGCGGTACGGTCGTCGTCCATTGGTGGGGGTGATTCGGGGGACGCGTAACCTTACCGCAGCCGCGCGTTGCCGTGCGTGATACCGGCCATCACGCACGTCATCACGCGCGGCCCTTCGGCAACGTGCTGATCCGCTTGACCTCGCGCGATTCGAGCCAGTTCGGCGTGCGCGCGCAGTACAGCACCATCGGCAGCGCGTCCTCGCCCCAGAACAGCTGCTGGTTCATCCAGAAGGTGGGCACGCCGAACACGCCGAGCGCGATCGCGTCGGCCGTGTTGCGCGCCAGCTGCGCAGCGGTTTCCTCGAACTCGATCAGCTCGTCGCCGTGGCTCACTCCGACGCGTTCGCACAGTGCCGCGAAGCCTTCCGGCGTCGACGGATCGTTGCCTTCGCGCCAGATGAAGCGGAACATTTCCAGCACCGTCGCGATATCGGCGCGCAGCGCGATCGCGAGGCGCAGCACCTTGTCCGAATCGAACGGGTGCGCGGGCGGCATCTTGAAGCGGATGCCGAGCTGTTCCGCGCGAAACAGCGCGTGACGGTACGTGAACACGCGCTTGGCCGGCACGTCGGCGGTCGGGCGCTGGCCCCAGTGGCGCTGGAGGTCGGTCAACGACACGGCGACGGGGTCGAACGGCACGTCCGGCCATTTGTCGTGCTGCTCGAGCAGCAGATACGAGAACGGCGACACGAAGTCGAAGAACCAGGCGGGTTGGGCGGTATCGAGGCCGGTTGTCATGTCGTTCTCCAGAAGGTGGGGCGTGCGGCGCCTGGCGGCGGCCTCCATGTTACGCGGCAGCGCGCGCATGCAGCAATGATCGCGGATCGTTCGCTCACGCGGAACCGGGAGTCGCCCGGGGGCCATCGCCGGCCGGCGGCGGGCCGGTTTCCGCGCGCGCCGGCGGGTTGCCGGCGCCGGGCGGCCCCGCCGGCGCATCCTGGTCGTGCGCGGTGAGCCGTTCGCGCACGAAGCCGATGTGCTCGCGCAGCACGTAGAACTGCCCGGCATACGCGAGCGGCATCTTCATCCGGTTCACGGCTTCCTCGATGTCGTCGAGCTCGTCGAGCAGCTGCACGCGCTCCTCGGCCGTATGTTCGCCGAGCGCGCGGCGCTCGAGCGCGATCAGCGCGCCGTACCAGCGGTAGATGCGCGAGCGCACGCGCCAGCCGTACAGCGACGGCACGAGCCGCAGCCCGGGGATCAGCACGACGATCAGCGGCACGACCACGACCAGCAGCCGGTCGACGAGGCTCGCGACCCAGAACGGCAGCCGCCGGTACAGGAAGCTCTTGCCCGACTTGTAGTAGCGGGCGGCGTCGTCGGACAGCGGGAAGCCGCGCGTGACCGACGACGGGAATTCGCCCGCGTGCTGGAGGATCGTCGCGTGGCCGTGCACTTCGCGCGCGGCCTCGATCAGCAGGTCGGACAGCGCCGGATGCAGCGAGTCGCGCGCGACGAGTTCGATCGTCGGCGCGACCGTGTGGATGTCGGCGGGCGGCAGGTTGCGGCCGAGATCGTAGACGCCCATCGGCAGCGTGATCGCGGTGAGGTACGGAAAGCGCCGCGCGTACGCCTCGGCCTGCGTGAACGAATACACGTGCACGCCGGGCGCGCGGAACAGCTTCGCCATCACCGGGATCTGCGTCGAGTCGCCGGACAGGAACGCGGCGTCGATCTTGCCGTCGAGCAGCGCGGTCGCGGCGTCCTCGCCGGCGGTCGGCAGGAGCTCGGTCGGGCCGCCCGGCACGATGCCGTTCATCTTCAGCAGCGCGAGGCTCAGTTCGCGCGCGCCGCTGCCTTCGGCGCCGAGCGCGAGCCGCTTGCCCTTGAAGTCGGACAGGCGCGCGACGACCGGGCCGCGGTACATGATCGCGAGCGGCACGTAGCCGATGCTGCCGAGCGACACCAGATGCTCGTCGCGCTCCTTCGGGCCGATGCCGCTCTGCACGAAGCCGACGTCGACCGGCGCGTTCGGGTTCGACAACCGCGCGAGGTTCTGCGCGGAACCTTCGGACGATTGAACGTCGAGCGTGACGCCGTTTTTCGCGAGGATCGTCTTGTATTTCTGCGCGGCGTTCCAGTACGTGCTGCCGGGCGGCCCGGCCGAGATCACGAGCGAGGACGGCGGCGCCGGCTGGATCAGCTTGACCGCGAGCCAGACGGCCGCGCCGGCGAGCAGCACGGTCGGGCCGATCGACAGCGCGAGGTCGCGCCACGAGACGGCGACGAAGCGGGCGAGGATGCGGCGCGGCGGGCGGGGGCGGGCAGGCTTCATGGGATCGGCGGATGACGCTGGCGTGACGCATCGATGACGGTCGTCGCGGGACGACGCGGATGCTCGCGGCGATGGTACCCGGTTTCGCCGCGCATGCGCGAATCGGCTGGGCTCGCGCGGCTGCGCGGCGACGGCTGCGGGCGCCGTCGCGTCAAAAGCTTTGCGCTTCGGCGGGCGCTGGATTACATTGTGCGACGCAGCCGCGCCCGATTCGCGCGCGACCCGGCACGTCATGAGACCGGGCGCGTCCGGCCGGCGGCTGCCCGGCCCGGCCGGCCCGCTTTCGCGTGCGCCGGCCGCCGGCCCGTGACGCCTCTCTCGTATCGCCGTGGAAAACACCGGCTGTCCCGCCCGTTCGCGCGCGGGCCGGCTGTTTTTGGGGGTATCCGGCCGTACTGTGCACGGCCGTTCCGGAGTGATAAGGAGATAGCATGAAGTCGATCGTGTTGAGAGCGTTGGGCGTCGCCGCCGTGGCGGCCTGTCTGTCGGGCAGCGTATATGCGCAGTCGAGCGACGCAGCGGCAACGGAAGCGCCGGCGGCCGCGACGAGCGCGCCGAAGGCCGCCGCGAAAACCGCGAAGAAGGCGAACCGCAAGCTCGGCTACGCGGTGCGCAAGGCCATTACGAAGGCAGGCGGCATCGACGTGGCGAACCTCGTCGTGCGCTCGAAGGGCGGCGCGATCACGCTGGAGGGCACGGTGCCCGACCAGGCTCAGATCGACAAGGCGGAAGAGGCGGCGAAGGGCGTGAGCGGCGTGACGTCGGTCACGAACAAGCTGACGGTCCAGCAGCAGTAACGCCGGGCGGCGGCGCGCGAGCGCCGCGCGCGCCCGTTTCAGGCGGGTCCCGGCATGCCGGGGCCCGTTTGCGCTTCAGAGGCCGGCAGCCGCGCGCGGCGCGGCGGCGGACCGATAACGATATCGAGGGGGCGGCGATGACGAAGTTCGGGTGGGGCAGGCGGGTGGTGTGGGGGGCGGCGCTGGCCGCGATCGCGATGCTCGGCGCCTGCAACGGCGACGAGTCGGCCGAGCGCAACCGGTTGCCCGGCTTCGTGTCCGGCAGCGTGCGCACGACAGCCTACGACGGCGCGAGCGACGACCTGCTGACGGCCGGCCTCGGCAAGACGGGCCTCGCGGCGGCGGCCGCGCCGGGCTTCGCGAACCCGTCGCGGCCGACGAGCGCCGAATTGCGCCGCCTCGCGATCTGGTCGAACTACCGCGCGCTCGTCGACATGAGCGCGAACGGCGGCTACGGCCGTTTCTGGGGGCCGAACGTCGACCTCGACGGCAACGACACGCTCGGCGAAGGCAAGATCCCCGGCACCGAATATCTCGCGTATGCCGACGACGGCAGCGGCACCAAGAACGTGACGCTGCTCGTGCAGGTGCCCGCCAGCTTCAATCCCGCGCAGCCGTGCATCGTCACCGCGACGTCGTCCGGCTCGCGCGGCGTGTACGGCGCGATTTCCGCGGCCGGCGAATGGGCGCTCAAGCGCGGCTGCGCGGTGGCCTACAACGACAAGGGCGGCGGCAACGGCGCGCACGAGCTCGGCTCCGACACCGTCACGCTGATCGACGGCACGCTCGCCGACGCGGTGCTGGCCGGCACCGCGAGCCTGTTCACCGCGAACGTGACGAGCGGCGATCTCGCCGCGTTCAACAGCCGCTTCCCGAACCGCTATGCGTTCAAGCACGCGCATTCGCAACAGAATCCCGAGCAGGACTGGGGACGCGCGACGCTGCAGGCGGTCGAGTTCGCGTACTGGGCGCTCAACGAGCAGTTCGGCCCGCTGATCGACGGCGCGCATCACGGCGTGCGCTATCGCGCGGGCGACATCACGACGATCGCCGCGTCGGTCAGCAACGGCGGCGGCGCGTCGCTCGCGGCGGCCGAGCAGGACAACCGCGGCTGGATTACCGCGGTCGTGGTCGGCGAGCCGCAGATCAACGTGCGGATGGCGCCGAATGCGGTCGTCCGCACGGGCGGCCAGCCGGCGCCGTCGTTCGGCCGGCCGCTGGCCGATTACGCGACGCTCGCGAACCTGCTGGAACCGTGCGCGGCCGCGTCGGCGTCGCTCGCCGGCGCGCCGTACCTGAGCGCGCTGCCGTCCGCGACCACGCAGTCGATCCGCACGCAGCGCTGTGCGACGCTCGCCGCGGCCGGGCTGGTGGCGGGCGCCGACACGCAGAGCCAGGCGGCCGACGCGCTCGCGCAGCTCCATGCGGCCGGCTATCTGGCCGATTCCGACCTGCTGCAGGCGTCGATGTGGGATTCGCAGGCGATTCCCGCGATCGCGGTCACCTATGCGAACGCGTACACGCGCTCGCGCGTCACCGACAACCTGTGCAACTTCAGCTTCGCGACGACGAACGCGGCGACGGGCGCGGTCGCGGCGCCCGCCGCATCGCCGATGCCGGCCGTGTTCGGCGCCGGCAACGGCGTGCCGCCGACGGCCGGCATCAATCTCGTGTTCAACAACGGCGCGGGCGTCGACCACCGGCTCGCGACGCCCGATGCAAGTTTCGCGGGCGCGCTGTGCCTGCGCCAGCTGTGGACGAACGGGATGCTCGGGATGCCCGCGAACGTCGACGCGGTGCGCGTGAACGCGAACCTGCACGGCAAGCCGGCGATCATCGTGCAGGGCCGCAGCGACGCGCTCGTGCCTGTGAACCACGCGTCGCGCGCGTACGTCGCGCAGAACGGCATCAGCGAAGCCGGGCGCAGCCAGCTGGTGTTCTACGAAGTGACGAACGGCCAGCACTTCGACGCGTTCCTGTCGGTTCCGGGCTTCGACACGCGCTTCGTGCCGGTTCACTACTACAACGTGCAGGCGTTGAACCTGATGTGGAAGCGCCTGAAGAACGGCGCGCCGCTGCCGCCGTCGCAGGTGATCCGCACGGTGCCGCGCGGCGGCACGCCGGGCGCCGCGCCCGCGCTGACGAGCGCGAACCTGCCGCCGATCTCGGCCGCGCCGGGCGCGAACGCGATTTCCGTCGGCGTCGGCACGATCGACGTGCCGCTCTGACGGCGCCCGTCACGTCCCACCCACAAGCCGGACAGCCGTCCGGCTTTTTTAATGTGCGTCTCTGGAATCGGTCCCGGACTGTCTTTTATCCGAATGGCGAGCGCTGTAACAAATTCTTACTTTACGGCGATAAATCCGGAACCTATTATGCGCCGGTATTTTCACTTAATTTAATAAATCCGGTTGCGAGAATATTCCTTTCCATTTAGTTAATAGATCCTTTCGATTTTATTCAATCGGATCGAGTCGCGATTGATCGCCGTTTCGCGATTAATCGGTATCTCGCCGACGGGGATCGTTCGTCTGTTCGAAGTGAAGACGCGTTGCCGGGCGGGCTTTGCGCGGCATTCTTTGGTCCATCGCTTTTGTTGTGCCAGTAAATCCACGGAATCAATCCGTATTGCCGCGGATCGTTGAATTGTCGTTGTCAATGGAATTGACGCCATTGTGCGGTTGCAAAAAAACATGGGTGGGGTAAATCGTGCCGGTCGGTATTTGCCGATCCGGTAAAAAACTCGGAATGCGTCGCATAACGAATGCATTCCCGGTGCGGAGCGCCGGCGCAAATGATCCGTTGCGATCGGCGGTATTTATCGTTCTGTTCGAGAGGCAATAATGACGACACGGAAGTCCTTGAAAGACGGTTTCGCGCTATTCGGAACGACCTTGAGCGTACCGCTCGCCGCCGCGGCGGCCGCGGCGCTGCTCGTCACGGGGTGTGGCGGCGACGACGGGCCGAGCCCGAGCGCGTCGGCGGCCACCGCGGCCGCGACGTCCAGCGACGGCACGTCGGCCGCCACCGACGCAACGGCCGCCGCCGCGGCCGACCAGCCGTACGTCGACACCGACGTGTACGGCACCGGGCCGAACGATGCCGTCACGGATTCGACGGAAGGCGCGGCGGTCGTGCACCGCCAGGTCACGATCGGCGGCAAGACGATCGCGTACACGGCCACCACGGGCCACCTGACGACGATCGATCCGGTCACGTCGGCGCCGAACGCGAAGATGTTCTACGTCGCATACACGCAGGACAATCCCGACCCGTCGAAGCCGCGCCCGGTCACGTTCTTCTACAACGGCGGCCCGGGCTCGTCGTCGGTCTACCTGCTGCTCGGTTCGTACGGGCCGAAGCGCCTGCAGTCGTCGTTCCCGAACTTCACGCCGCCCGCGCCGTACAAGCTGCTCGACAACCCGGACAGCCTGCTCGACCGCACCGACCTCGTGTTCATCAATCCGGTCGGCACCGGTTACTCGACCGCGATCGCGCCGGCGAAGAACAAGGACTTCTGGGGCACCGACCAGGATGCGCGCTCGATCGACCGCTTCATCCAGCGCTACCTGACCAAGTACTCGCGCTGGAATTCGCCGAAGTTCCTGTACGGCGAGTCGTACGGCACCGCGCGCAGCGCGGTCGTGTCGTGGGTGCTGCACGAGGACGGCATCGACCTGAACGGGATCACGCTGCAGTCGTCGATTCTCGACTATGCGAACGCGCTGTCCGCGCCGGGCACGTTCCCGACGCTCGCGGCCGACGCGTTCTACTGGAAGAAGACGACGCTCAATCCGACGCCGACCGATCTCGACGCGTACATGGTCCAGGCCCGCGACTACGCGGACAACACGCTCGCGCCGCTCGCGCAGAAGCCGAACCCGCAGGACGGCGGCTTCGTGAACGTGCGGCTGAACCTGAAGCTGCAGACCGCGCAGCAGATGGGCGCGTACATCGGCACGGATCCGACGTCGCTGATCCAGACCTTCGGCAACCCGGCCGCGCTCGGCAACGTGCCGTCGTCGGACGACAATCCGCCGTACACGTTCTTCCTGACGCTTGTGCCGGGCACGCAGATCGGCCAGTACGACGGTCGCGCGAACTTCACGGGCAAGGGCATCGCGCCGTACATCCTGCCGAACTCGGGCAGCAACGATCCGTCGATCACGAACGTCGGCGGCGCGTACACGGTGCTGTGGAACAGCTACATCAACACCGACCTCAAGTACACGTCGACGTCGTCGTTCGTGGACCTGAACGACCAGGTCTTCAACAACTGGGACTTCAGCCACACGGACCCGACCGGCGCGAACAAGGGCGGCGGCAACACGCTGTACACGGCCGGCGACCTGGCGTCGACGATGAGCGTGAACCCGGACCTGAAGGTGCTGTCGGCGAACGGCTATTTCGACGCCGTCACGCCGTTCCACCAGACGGAGCTGACGCTCGCGCAGATGCCGCTCGATCCGGTGCTCAAGGCGCGGAACCTGACGATCAAGAATTACCCGTCGGGTCACATGATCTATCTGAACGACGCGTCGCGGACCGCGCTGAAGGGCGATCTCGCCAACTTCTACGACGGCATCCTCGCGAACCGCACCGCGCTGCAACGCGTGCTGAAGCTGCAGGCGCGCACGCAGCAGATGAAGCAGCAGAAACTGCAACAGCAGGGGCAGTAAGCGGGGCGGGCGGCGGGCGCCGCCCGCCGCAACGACATGCACTCGCGCATGCGTCCCGACGTTGCGGGGCGTGTGCGTGGAGGGTGTGGCTGTCGTTCCTCAGGATGCCCCCGAGAGTCGTGGACTCCGGGGGCATTTTTGTGTCGGAGGGGGCGTCGCCCGGAAGTCGCAGGGGATGGCTTCCTTAATCCTCAAAACAGGGACGAAAGGCCCTCTATTGAGGATGAGTGGATGCATGCGCCGACGGCGGCGTTTGTCACCGGACGCGAGGCGCCCGCTTACGCCAGCACGAGCCGCACGCCGACCGCGACCAGGGTCGACGCGAGCAGGTTGCGCAGCAGCCGCTCGGGCGCGCGCGCCGACAGCAGGCTGCCGATCACGATGCCCGGCAGCGAACCGAGCAGCAGCGACAGCAGCATCGACCAGTCGACCGAGCCGAGCAGCCAGTGGCCCATGCCCGCGACCAGCGTGAGCGGCACCGCATGCGCGATGTCGGAACCGACGATGCGGGTGGTCGCCAGCAGCGGATACAGCAGCAGGAGCACGGTCACGCCGATCGCGCCGGCGCCGACCGACGTCATCGACACGAGCACGCCGAGCACGGCGCCCGTCAGCACGGTCGACCACAGCGTGCGCGCGGGGTTCGGCGTGAGCGGGTTGCGCGCGGCGAATGCCGTGAGCTGAGGGCGGAAGATCAGCGCGAGCGACGTGAGCAGCAGCGCGACACCGAGCACGAGCTGGATCATCCGCGCGGTGCCCGGCGTGTTCATCCCGTGCGTGTGCAGCCACCACAGCGTGAGCGCCGCGGCCGGTACGCTGCCCACCGCGAGCCGGCCCGTGATGCGCCAGTCGACCGAGCCTTTCAGGCCGTGGACGAGCGTGCCGGTGGCCTTGGTCGCGGCCGCGTACAGCAGGTCCGTGCCCACGGCCGTCGCCGGGTGGACGCCGAACAGCAGCACGAGGATCGGCGTCATCAACGAACCGCCGCCGACGCCCGTCAGGCCGACGAGAATGCCGACGAACAGGCCGGACAGCGAGTACAGCAGATCGATATGGGGAAGCGACATCGGAGGCAGGCGGTTATGTGGCGTTCGGCGGCGGCGCGCGGCCGTAGCGCGCATCAAAGTCCGCCATTGTCGCAAAAGTGGCGCGTCAATGTACGACCGCGTTAAAAATCGGCCGGGAAGGTCGGCCCGGTAGGCGACCGGCGGGACGTAAAACGGGCGTTTGAATGGAAGCGGGGCCGAGAATGGCGACCGGCCTGAAAGCGATGACGAATCGGGGGCGGACGCCGTGTATCCGGCCTGCATAAGAAAGGGCGCGACAATGCGCGCCCCGACGCGATGCCGGTTCCGGCCCCCCGTCGACGGTCAGTGCATCGCGGGCCCGGCGCCTTCGACCGCGCGTGGCGGCCGGATGCGCAGCGCCAAACCGGTCAGCGCGGCCACGGCCGCAAACACCGCGCCGAACGCGAAGGCCGCGTGGTAGCCGCCGTTCAGCGCGTCGAGCGGCGTCGCTTGCGCTGCCGCGAGCGCATCGGTGCGGGCGCCGGCGAGACTCGCGAGGACCGCGAGCCCGAGCGCGCCACCCATCATGAACGCGGTGTTGACGATGCCCGACGCGAGCCCGGAATCGGCCGGGTCGACGTCGCTCATCGCGGCGAGCAGCACCGGATTGAACGCGACGCCGGCACCGATGCCCAGCAGCGTCATGCCGGGCAGCACGTGCCATACGAAACCGCCGTCGACCGGCGCGCGCGAGAACAGCGCAAGGCCGCACGCGGCGATCAGCAGGCCGGCGGCGATCGGGCCGCGGATCCCGAAGCGCATCACGATCCGCGCCGACAGCCCGAGCGAGAACGCGGCCATGATCAGGTTCGCCGGCAGGAACGCGAGGCCGACCTGCAGCGGCCCGTAGCCGAGCACGCGCTGCATGTACAGCGCGGACAGGAAGAACCACGCGAACATCGCGGCCGCCCACAGCACGGCGATCGCGTTCGCGAGCGCGACGTTGCGCGCGGCGAACAGCGTGAGCGGCATCAGCGGGTGCGCGGCACGCGACTCGATCGCGATGAACAGCGCCAGCAGCACGCCGGCCGCGCCGATCAACGCGACGGTTTGCGTCGACAGCCAGCCGGCCTCGTTGCCGCCGACGATCCCGTAGACGGCCAGCATCAGCGATGCCGTCACCGTGATCGCGCCCGCGAAGTCGAGCCGCGCGGCGCCGGCCGGCGCGCGCATGCGCGGCAGCAGCGCGGCGCACATCGCGTAGACCGCGACGCCGATCGGCAGGTTGACGAGGAAGATCCAGTGCCACGACAGCGAGCTCGTCAGCAGTCCGCCGAGCAGCACGCCGATGCTGCCGCCGCCCGCGCACACGAAGCCGTAGACGCCCATCGCGCGAGCGCGTTCGCCGGGCTCGGTGAACAGGTTCATGATCAGCGACAGCGAGACGGCCGACACGACCGCGCCGCCGAGCCCCTGCACCGCGCGCGCGGCGATCAGCATCGCCTGCGATTGCGCGAGCCCGCAGGCGAGCGACGCGAGCGTGAACACGACGAGGCCCGCGAGAAACATGCGCCGCTGTCCGTACAGGTCGCCGAGCCGGCCGCCGAGCAGCAGGCAGCCGCCGAACGTCAGCAGGTATGCATTGACGACCCACACGAGGGCCGTTTCGGTGAAGTGGAGGTCGGTGCTGATCGACGGCAGCGCCACGTTCACGATCGTGCTGTCGAGCACGATCATCAGCACGCCGAGGCAGAGCACGATCAGCGCATACCAGCGCTTCTCGCCGTGTATCCCGTGGGTCATGGGCTCGCAGCCTTCTAGTCGTTATAGGGAAGGATGCATTGTAGACGCCACCGGCACGGGCCTCCTGCCGGTTTGTGGCAGGAGCGTCGCGTAGTGGCGCGCGTGGCCCGGCGCGCGTGAAGCGGGATGCGCGTTACGCGCGCGCCGGCAGTTCGCAGCCGTCGGGGCCGCAGGCGGCTGCATCGCCGTCGCCGAGTTCGACGATGCCGTCGCGCCACGCCTGATCGAGTGCTTGCGCGAACGCGTCGGCCGGCTGCGCGCCCGATACCGCGTAGCGGCCGCCGAACACGAACAGCGGCACGCCGCGCCCGCCGATCCGCGCGGCGCGCGCGATGTCGGCGTCGACTTCGTCGCGGTACGCGTCGCTGCGCAGTACGGCTTCGACGGCCGAGCGCTCGAGCCCGGCTTCGACCGCGAATTCGGTCAGTTCGGCATGATCGAACAGCGAGCCGTGCTCGCAGAAATACGCGCGATACAGGCGCTCGGTCAGCGCATGCGCGCGGCCCGTCGCTTGCGCGAGCTTCACGAGCCGGTGGCCGTCGAGCGTGTCGCCGACCAGCGTGCCGGGCAGGTCGTAGCGCAGCCCGACGCTCGCGGCCGCGTCGGTCACCTGGCGCAGCATCTGGTCGACCTGCGCGGGCGCCATCCTGTACTTGCTCGCGAGCATCGCTTCGACCGGCTCGACGGGCTGGCCGGGCATCAGCCGGTACGCGCGCAGCACGACGTCGACGCGATCGGCGTGCGCGAACGCGGCCAGCGCCTCGTCGAAGCGGCGCTTGCCGATCCAGCACCACGGGCAGATCAGGTCGGACCAGATTTCGACGGTCAGGGTCGGGCGGTCGGTCGGGGCGGGAGCGGTCGTCATGGGCGGTCCGGGGACGGCAAAAAAAAGTGTAACCGAGACTATATCATTTTATGCTTCCGGGCTCCGTCGTCCGCAGCCCGTGCGGCATGCAGCCGCGCCCGCGTATCGCGAAGCGTCGACGCGGAAACGGTCGCCCGGTGCCGATGGCCGGGCCCGACCGTCCTTGCGGCCGCCGCTGCGCGCTCAGGCGTCGCCCTGCGTTTCCTTCAGATGCTTCAGATGCTTGTAGACCGTCGCGCGCCCCATCCCGAGCACGTTCGCGACGTAGTTCGCCGCGCTCTTGCCCCGAAACGCGCCTTCCGCGTACAGCGCCTCGACGAGTTCGCGTCGATGCTCGCGCGTGAGCCCGTTCAGCCCGACCTGCCGCTCGCGTAGCCAGCCGTGCAGGAACGTGTTGATGCGCTCCTGCCAGTCGTCGCGGAACAGTTCGTCGGGCTGTGCGACGACGCCCGCGCCCTTGATGAACAGGTCGAGCGTCGCGCGCACCTCGTCGAACACCGCGATGTTGAAGTTGATGCACATCATCCCGGCCGGGCGGCCTTCGTCGTCGAACAGCACGTTGCTCACGCAGCGCATCCGTCGGCCGTCCCAGTTCAGCTTCTCGTACGGGCCGATCACGCGCTCGCGCGCCGAATGATCGATTTCCTCGAGCGCGGAATCGTCGCCGACTTCGCGCTTCGACAGGTTGTTCGCCAGATACAGCACGGTCTGGTCGTGCAGGTCGTGGATCACGACTTCCGCGTACGGAAAGAACAGCGCGGCGATACCGTCGGCGATCGGCGCATAGCGGGTGAGCAGCAGGTCTTTGACGGGAGATTTCTTCTTGCGCATCGGTATCGCGATCTCGGGTGGGCGGGAGCCGGGCAGCGTGTCGGGCCGGCGGGCCGGCGCACCGTCGGCCGGCATGCCCGTGCGCCCGCGCGCGGCCGCCGCGGCGGTTGCGCCATTGTATCGGCCCCGCGCGCGCGGGGCGCTCATCCGCGCGTCAGATGCGTGTACAGCGCGTGCGCGATCGCGATGTCCTCGAGTCCGAGGCCGATCGAGCGGAACAACGCGTGACGCGTGCGCGACGGCGCCGCGCAGGTGCCGGCGACGAGCGCGGGCAGGTCGCCGACGATCCGGCCGGCATCCCAGCCGTACTCGGCCGTCGCGATCTGCATTTCGCCGGCGCTCGCGGGCGTCGTGTGCCGGTAGTCGCAGTAGACGTCCATGTCCGGCAGCCACGCGGGCGGGATTTCGTGTGCGCGCGCGACGTTCGTGCTGATCGACGTGACGAGCGCGGGGCGCGTGAGCATCCCGTCGCCGAGCACGGGCGTGCCCGACGACGTGCACAGCATCACCACGTCCGCGTCGCGCACGCACGTCTCGACGCTCGCCGCCGCGCGGGCGCGCGGGTCGAGCGCGGCGAGGCTCGCCTGCAGCGCCGCATCGCCGGCCAGCGCGGGCGAGTACACGCGGATCGAGTCCCAGTCGCGCAGCGCCGCCGTGTGCCGCAGGTGTGCGAGGCCGACCGCGCCCGCGCCGACGATCGCCAGACGACGCGCGTCGCGCGGCGCGAGGCAGTCGACCGCGAGCGCCGTCGTGCCGGCCGTGCGTTCGACGGTCAGCAGCCCCGCGTCGCACCACATCAGCGGCTGGCCGGTTTGCATCGACATCAATGCGGTCCATGCGGTGACGACGGGTTTGCCGCCCGTCACGATGTACGGCGACAGCTTCGCGCCGAATACCTGCGCATCGGCGAGCGCGCCGAGATACGTGATGAAGTCGCCGGCCTGGTCGGGAAACAGCGTGAGCGTCTGCGGCGGCTGCACCGCGCGCGCCGCGGCGAGCGACGCGAACATGCGGCGCAGCGTGCCGAGCACGTCGAGCGACGGCAGCGCCGCGCGCACTGCGGCTTCGTCGACGGTCAGCGGCAGGGTGGGGACGGTTTGCGTCATCGGGACATCTCCGGTGCGGGCTGGACAGAAAGTCTCGAAAGACGGTGTCCGGCGGGGTTTGTTGTGGATTAAAAGTCTAATATAGACAAACGAAACCGGGATGATTTTTCTTTTCGAGACGTCGTGGTGGGGCCGGACTCATGAAAAACGTCATGGACTCAACGGTATTTTGCGTGATCGACGAAATTTGGATATCGAGCGACACGGTGATCTTCTCGTATCCCCTATAGTCTACAGTAGACTTTTAGTCTATATTTCGCGTGCAGGACCCGACACCTTGGCATGCAGCCGCCTGCGTCGAATGCCGACCCGGCGCGCGACCAATCTTCATCGCCTCACTCCAGAACGGAAGGACCGTCATGAACTGGAAACTTTCCCTCTGCGCCGCTGCGGCGCTCGCGTGCGCGGTCGTCACCGCTCATGCGGAACAGACCACGTTGCGCTTCGGGATCGAAGCCGCCTATCCGCCGTTCGAGAGCAAGACGCCGGCCGGTCAGCTGCAGGGTTTCGACGTCGACGTCGGCAACGCGGTATGCGCGAAGCTGAACATGAAGTGCGTGTGGGTCGAGAATGCGTTCGACGGGCTGATCCCGGCGCTGCAGGCGCGCAAGTTCGACGCGATCAACTCGGCGATGAACATCACCGCGAAGCGCAAGCAAAGCATCGACTTCACGCCGGCGATCTACGTGGTGCCGATCGTGATGGTCGCGAAGCGCGGCTCGCCGTTGAAGCCCGACGTCGCGAGCCTGCGCGGCAAGCACGTCGGTGTGCTGCAGGGCTCGTCGCAGGAGGATTTCCTGAAGGCGCACTGGGCCAATGCGGGCGTGGCCGTCGTGTCGTATCAGGATCAGGACCAGATCTACGCCGATCTCGTCGCGGGGCGTCTCGACGCGGCCGTGCAGGAAGCGCAGACCGCGCAGGACGGGTTTCTCGACAAGCCCGCCGGCCGCGACTACCGGATCGTCGGCGAGCCGCTGAAGGATCCGGCGACGCTCGGCGAAGGCACCGGCTTCGGGATGCGCAAGAACGACAAGGCGCTGCAGGCGAAGATCGTCGGCGCGCTCGATGCGCTGAAGCAGGACGGCACGCTGAGCGCGCTGTCGCAGAAGTACTTCAAGCGCGACATCATCGCGAAGTGAGCGCTGCCGCGTGCCGGCCGCGGGGCCGGCGCACGGCGCATCCCATCTCGACGCAGTGCGGGGAACCATGGATTTCGACGTCATTGTTCTGGGGGCCGGCATCGTCGGCGTGTCGTCGGCGCTGCATCTGCAGGATCGCGGGCTGCGCGTCGCGCTCGTCGACCGGCGCGCGCCCGGCGAGGAAACCAGCCACGGCAATGCGGGGCTGATCGAGCGCTCGTCGGTCGTGCCGTATGCGTTTCCGCGCCGGCTCGGCACGCTGCTGCGCTACGCGCGCAACCGTTCGGTCGACCTCTATTGGGACGCCCGCGCGCTGCCGGCGTATGCGGGCTGGCTCGCGCGCTTCTGGCGCGAATCGTCGCCGCGGCGGCTCGCGGCCGCCGCGCGCGACCTGCTGCCGCTCGTCGCGGCGAGCGTCGTCGAGCACGATGCGCTGCTCGCGCGCACCGACGCGCAGCCGCTCGTGCACGACGGCGGATGGATCGAGGCGTTCCGTTCGCCCGCGCTGTTCGACGCGCAAGCGCGCGCGCAGCAGCAGGTCGCCGCCGCGCACGGGCTGCGGATGACCGTGCTCGACGCGCATGCGCTGCGCGCGCGCGAGCCCGGTATCGGCGACGCGTTCTGCGGCGCCTTCCACTGGCAGGACCCGAAGACCGTGTCGAGCCCGGGCGGGCTGACCAAGGCCTATGCGCGGCTGTTCGAGCGCGACGGCGGCACGTTCGTGCACGGCGACGCAACGACGCTCGTGCAAGTGGATGGCGGCTGGCAGGTTCGATCCGAACACGGGCCGATCTCGGCGCGTTCGGCCGTGGTCGCGCTCGGGCCGTGGTCCGATCAGGTATTCGCGCCGCTCGGCTACCGGATTCCGCTGCGCGCGAAGCGCGGCTATCACATGCATTACCGGCCGACGCGCACGCCGCTGAACGTGCCCGTGTGCGATACCGAGGCCGGTTTCGTCGTCGCGCCGATGGAGGGCGGTCGCTTGCGGCTCACGACGGGCGTCGAGATCGCGCCGCGCGACGCGCCGCCGACCGGCGTGCAACTCGCGCGCGCCGAACCGCTGGCGCGCGACGCGTTCGGCATCGGCGAGCGGCTCGATCCGGAACCGTGGCTCGGGATGCGGCCGTGCACGCCCGACATGCGTCCGGTGATCGGGCCCGCGCCGCGCCATCGCCATTTGTGGTTCGCGTTCGGCCACTGCCATCACGGGCTCACGCTTGGGCCCGCGACCGGCCGCCTGCTCGCCGAAATGATGACCGGTGCGCCGACTTATATCGATCCCCGTCCGTATCGGCCCGCACGTTTCGGCTGAACCGGCCGCACGCCGATGCGGCGTCGGCCGCCGGCACGCGCCGGTGGCAACGCGCGTGTTTCGAAATGCGCGTTGTCGAAAACGATCTGCGTAGTCGACAAGAAAGACCTTCACGCGTCCGGCGTTCTTTCGTCGCATGAATGGCCGCCACCGCTCGTCGTCGCGCCGCCGCATGGAATAACCGGCCGCCGCCGTCCGTTTACATACCGAGTTCCGGCACAGCCGGCCGGCGGGATAATGATCGCGACGAAGCCGATCGTCCCGTTCGGCGGCGCCGTGTCGCGACACGACGCCAAGGAGAACGGGAATGAAACGGATGCTCTTCGCTGCCGCGCTGACGGCGGCGATCGTGCGGCCGGCGGCTGCGGAACCGCCCCGGGTCGGCGACGGGAAACTGGTCGACGAAGCGCACATGACGCTGTACGTGTTCGATCGCGATGCGCCGGGCAAGAGCATGTGCGACGGCACCTGCGCGGCCAATTGGCCGCCCGCGCTCGCCGACGCGTACGGCAAGGCGTCGGGCGAACTGAGCCTCGTCGCCCGCGACGACGGCAAAAAGCAATGGGCATACCGCGGCCGCCCGCTGTATCGCTGGAAGATGGACCACAAGGCCGGCGACGCGGGCGGCGACGGAATCGGCGGCATGTGGCACGTCGCGCGGCCGTGACCGTGGCCGTGGCGTGACCGTGACCGTGACCGCGCGGCGACGCGCGAGGCGTCCCGATGAGCTATGAATCGGACCTGCTGGTATGGCTTCCGCATCTCACGCGCTATGCGCGTGCGCTGACGGGCGAGCGTGCGTGGGCCGACGATCTCGTGCAGGACACGCTCGAGCGTGCGCTGAACCGGCCGCCGCGCGACGGCGGCAACCTGCGCGCATGGTTGCTGACGCTGTTGCGGCACCGCTTCATCGATCAGTTGCGCGCGCGGCACGAGATCGCGGTCGACGACGCGACGGCGCCGTGGCAGACGATGGCCGCGCCGGCCGGCGAGGTCGGCGGGCTGGAGTTGCGCGACGTGCAGCGCGCGCTGTACCGGCTGCCGGTCGAACAGCGCGAGGTGCTGCTGCTGGTCGCGCTGGAGGAGTTGAGCTATCGCGATGCCGCGCAGGTGCTCGGCGTGCCGGTGGGCACGGTGATGTCGCGGCTCGCGCGGGCGCGCGCGCAGATGCGCGCGTTGCTGTCGGACGCGCCGTCGACGCACGGCGCGGCCACGTTACGGGTGATCGGGAAGCCATGATGGACGATCCGCGCAAGCCTTCGAACGAGCAGGAAGACGATGCGTCGGCGCAACTGCTGTCCGCGCTGCTGGACGGCGAACTGTCCGGGCACGAGCGGCGCGAGATGCTCGCGCGCCTGCAGGCCGATCCGCAGGAAGCCGAGCGATTCGCGCATTACCGCGCACAGCGCGATGCGCTGAAGGCGCTGTTTCCGCTGCCGGGCGCGGCGCCCGCGTTGTTCGTGCAGCGCCGCGCGCCGCGCTGGCGCGCCGTCGCGCACGCGTTCGCGGGGCTGGCGGCCGGGCTGCTGATCGGTGTCGCGCTGCATGCGGGCTGGGCGGCGTTCGGCCGCGAACCGGCGTTCGTCGCGCGCGCCGATGTCGCCTACGCCGTGTACGCGGCCGACCGCGAGCATCCGGTGGAAGTCGGTGCGACCGATCCCGAGCGTCTCGCCGCGTGGTTGTCGGCGCGCGTCGGCCGGCCGGTGCGCGCACCGTCGCTGGACGAATACGGTTACGCGCTGCTCGGCGGCCGGCTGCTGCCAGGCGACGCGGGGCCGGCCGCGCAGCTCATGTACCAGCGCGCGGACGGCGCACGCGTGACGCTGTACATGACCGCATACGACGCGCGGCGTCTCGCGCCGCAGGCGCTGTCGGCCGACGGCCGCTACACGTATTTCTGGTCGGATCGCGGCATGGGTTATGCGCTGTCCGGCCGTGGCGACGAACGGCGTCTGCGCGAACTCGCGATCGACGCATGCGGTGCGCTGGGCGGGCCGACCGACGCGTGGAAAGGATGACGCACGGCGCCCGCGGGGAGCAGGCGATGAAGATGACGATGATGAAGGCGCTCGTGCTCGCGGTGTTCGCCGCGGGCACGGTGCTTGCGCAGGCGGATGGCGACACGCCCGTGCGCGTGCCGGTCGACGCGGACGGTGTGCAGCGCGTGACGATCGTCGGCGGCAGTTATTTCTTCCGGCCGAATCGCGTGATCGTCCGCGCGCACGCGCCGGTCGAACTGACCGTGTCGGCCGAGCCCGGCGTGGTGCCGCACAGTTTCGAAATCGACGCGCCGCAGGCCGGCATCGCGGTACGCACCGAGCTCGGCACGACGCCGAGGACGTTTCGTTTCACGCCGGTGCAGCCGGGGCGATTCGCCTACTATTGCACGCACCGGCTGCTGTTTTTCAGCAGCCATCGCGAGCGCGGGATGGAAGGCGTGCTCGAAGTCGAGGCGGCGCCGTGATCGCCGCGTTGCTGGCCGCGAGCCTGATAGGAGCGAGCATGACAGCCGATCCCGTGACCGTCGCGCAGGCGCATTTCGACCACGTCCGCTCGTACCGCGCGACGATCCGCTCGTCGGCGCGCGACGGCGAGCGCACCGAAATCCGTTACGCGTACCTGAAGCCGGGCTTCGTCCGGATGGATTTCGTGTCGCCGCATCGCGGCGCGGTGCTCGCGTACGATCCCGGCGACGGCAAGGTCAGGCTGCGCCCGTTCGGCACGCATGCGCCGCCCGCGCTGACGCTGTCGCCGTCCAATCCGCTCGTGCGCGACCGCACCGGCCACCGGGTCGACCGCTCGGACGTCGGCGAATTGCTGCGCAACGTTCATGCGCTGCAGCAGGGCGGTGCGACGGTGACCGAAGGCGAGGAGGCCGTCGGCGGCCGGACCGCGCAGCGCGTGCTGGTCACGGGCGCGCCCGCGCACGCGGTCGACGGCGTGCACCGCTACCGGTTGTGGCTCGACGCCGCGGACGGTTTTCCGCTGAAGGTCGTCAGCTATGCCGGCGACGACGACGTGCCGCTCGAAACCGTGACGCTCGACGACGTGGAGATCGACGTCGCGTTTCCCGAGCGTTTCTTCGCGCCCTGACGGCGCGCCGAGCCGCGTTCCTGACGCGCATGCCGGAGGCTGCATGGCGGAGTACCGGTTTTCGACGACCTGGCGGGTGGATGCGCCGCTCGCGGCGGTCTGGGACGCGATCTACCAGGTCGATCGCTGGCCCGATTGGTGGAAGGGCGCCGTGCGCACCGTCGAGCTCGAGCCTGGCGACGCGCGCGGCGTCGGCGCGTTGCACCGGTATACCTGGAAGGGCGCGCTGCCGTACCGGTTGACCTTCGACATGCGCGTGCGGCGCGTCGAGCGGCCGCATGCGCTCGAAGGCCATGCGAGCGGTGCGATCGAGGGCGACGGCTGCTGGTCGTTCGCCGCCGACGGCGCGCGCACCGTCGTGCGCTACGACTGGCACATCCGCACGCACGGCTGGATGAACTGGCTGGAGCCGCTCGCGCGGCCGCTGTTCCGATGGAACCACGACGTCGTGATGCGCGAAGGCGCGAAGGGACTCGCGCGCCGGCTGGGCGCGATCGTCGAGACCGACGGCCGGACCTTCCGGCCGCTGCCCGGCGCGGACTGCGCCGACGCGTGAAACCGGCCCGGCGATGCCGGCCAGCGAGCACGTCGCGGCAGACGAAATCGACGCCCGCACGGTTTTTTTGATGCGATGTCGCCGGTTCCAGGAACTCCGGGCTTACCCGGTGTCCAAACGGGGCTGGATGGGGTCAGCGGGCCGCACGGGCCTGCCTGCCGGGGCGGCTACATTCTTCATCGCTTTGTTTTAAAAGGGGTTTTTGTTGTTTTTGTCCGTTTTTCCCGCCGCGTCGCCGCCCCGAAAATTCCTCCGGTTTCCCTTCTTGAATTTGTCAAAACCCGTCCATATAATTAGCACTCGCTGCACGAGAGTGCTAACAATTCTCTGCCGGGCGCCAAGCCGGGCAGCTTCCCTAAGCGTTCTTCAATCTCAGTCAAGAGAGGAGTGAATATGAACCTTCGTCCTTTGCACGATCGCGTGATCGTCAAGCGCCTGGATCAGGAAACCAAGACCGCCTCGGGCATCGTGATCCCCGACGCCGCTGCTGAAAAGCCGGATCAGGGCGAAGTCCTGGCCATCGGCCCGGGCAAGCGCGACGACAAGGGCGCCCCGATCGCGCTCGACGTGAAGGTCGGCGATCGTGTCCTGTTCGGCAAGTACGCAGGTCAGACCGTGAAGGTCGACGGCCAGGAACTGCTGGTCATGCGCGAAGAAGACATCATGGCCGTGGTCAACGCCAAGTAAGCGTCCTCCGACGGTACATATTCCCAAGAATTCAAGGAGTTAGAAGATGGCAGCTAAAGACGTCGTATTCGGCGATTCCGCCCGTTCGAAGATGGTCGAAGGCGTGAACATTCTCGCCAACGCAGTCAAGGTCACGCTCGGTCCGAAGGGCCGCAACGTCGTGCTCGAGCGCAGCTTCGGCGGCCCGACGGTCACCAAGGACGGTGTGTCGGTCGCGAAGGAAATCGAGCTGAAGGACAAGCTCCAGAACATGGGCGCGCAAATGGTCAAGGAAGTCGCTTCCAAGACCAGCGACAACGCAGGCGACGGCACGACGACGGCAACCGTCCTCGCGCAATCGATCGTTCGCGAAGGCATGAAGTACGTCGCATCGGGCATGAACCCGATGGACCTGAAGCGCGGCATCGACAAGGCGGTCGCAGCGGCTGTCGACGAGCTGAAGAAGATCAGCAAGCCGTGCACGACCAACAAGGAAATCGCACAGGTCGGCTCGATCTCGGCGAACAGCGACTCGTCGATCGGCGATCGCATCGCTGAAGCGATGGACAAGGTCGGCAAGGAAGGCGTGATCACCGTCGAAGACGGCAAGTCGCTGGCCGACGAGCTCGACGTCGTCGAAGGCATGCAATTCGACCGCGGCTACCTGTCGCCGTACTTCATCAACAACCCGGACAAGCAAGTCGCCGTCCTCGACAACCCGTTCGTGCTGCTGCACGACAAGAAGGTGTCGAACATCCGTGATCTGCTGCCGGTGCTCGAGCAAGTCGCGAAGGCCGGCCGTCCGCTGCTGATCATCGCTGAAGACGTCGAAGGCGAGGCACTGGCCACGCTGGTCGTCAACAACATCCGCGGCATCCTGAAGACCGTTGCGGTCAAGGCGCCGGGCTTCGGCGATCGTCGCAAGGCGATGCTGGAAGACATCGCGATCCTGACCGGCGGTCAAGTCATCGCGGAAGAAACCGGCCTGACGCTCGAGAAGGCAACGCTGGCAGAACTGGGCCAGGCGAAGCGCATCGAAGTGGGCAAGGAAAACACGACGATCATCGACGGCGCAGGCGAAGCTGCAAGCATCGAAGCACGCGTGAAGCAAGTGCGCGCGCAAATCGAAGAAGCGACGTCGGATTACGACCGTGAAAAGCTGCAAGAGCGCGTGGCCAAGCTGGCTGGCGGCGTTGCGGTGATCAAGGTCGGTGCTGCGACCGAAGTCGAAATGAAGGAAAAGAAGGCACGTGTCGAAGACGCACTGCACGCGACGCGCGCAGCTGTGGAAGAAGGCATCGTCGCAGGTGGCGGCGTTGCGCTGATCCGCGCACGCACCGCGATCGCAGGCCTGACCGGCGCGAACGCCGACCAGAACGCCGGCATCAAGATCGTGCTGCGCGCAATGGAAGAGCCGCTGCGCCAGATCGTCACGAACGGCGGCGAAGAAGCCAGCGTCGTGGTGGCGGCGGTTGCTGCAGGCAAGGGCAACTACGGCTACAACGCAGCAACGGGCGAGTACGTCGACATGGTTGAAGCCGGCGTCGTCGACCCGACCAAGGTCACGCGCACCGCACTGCAGAACGCAGCTTCGGTTGCAGGCCTGCTGCTGACGACGGACGCAGCTGTCGCGGAACTGCCGAAGGAAGACGCACCGATGCCGGGCGGCATGCCGGGCGGCATGGGCGGCATGGGCATGGACATGTAATCGACTTCGGTCGACGGTGTCCGGAGCGCGCAGCGATGCGCGTTCCAGCCAAAAGAAAAGACCCGCAGCGATGCGGGTCTTTTTTTATGCGTGCGAGGTTTGATGCGGGCGCGGGGCGGCCGGATACGTCACGCGTCAACGCGGCGCGGCGTGCGGCGGCGAGACCGGCCCGCCGCGTCGCGACTCAATGCCGATGCGACGTCCTCGGCACCAGGTCGGCCTTCACGGCCGGCGGCGTGTCCGACTCGTCGTTGCTGCGCGCCCAGAAGAACCGGTCGGGCAGGTACGCGCCCATGCCGGGCCGGAACGCGTCGCGCACGGCCTGATACAGGTATTCCTGCGCCTCGCGCACGGCTTCCGGCGGTTCCTGGCCGTTCGCGAGCAGCGCCGCGATGGCCGCGCCGAGCGTATCGGTGATGCCCATCAGCCGGTGCGGCGAGCGATCCCACATGTCCTCGCGAAGCTGGCCTTCCTCGCCGTACAGCGTATTGACGAGCCGGTGCGAGCCCGTTTCCGACGACAGGATGTATTCGCAGCCCTGCGACAGCAGGTGCGACACGGCCGCGTCGAGATTCGGCGCCTCGGCATCGCCGTCCGGCTGCGCGAGCGCGATCAGCGTCGCGTGGTCGGCCACCAGCAACGTGGTTTGCGGGGCGAGCAGGTCGGCGATCGATTCGCGCAGGTCGTCGGCGGCGAGCACGTGTTCGTCGTCGAGCGTGAAGTCCGGCGCGAGCACGAGCGGCACGCCGTCGTAGTCGGCAACGACTTCGGCGATAGCGCTCACGACTTCCGCACGCGTCGCCGCGCCGATCTTGAACGCGGCAACCGGCATGTCCTCGAGCAGCATGCGCGCCTGTGCGGCGACGACGTCGGGGTCGAGGCCGGTCACTTCATCGCAGGCGGCCGAGTCGCGCACGGTATAGCCGGTCAGGACGGACACGCCGTGACAGCCCATGCTCGCCAGGGTCATCAGATCGGCTTGGAGGCCGGAGCCGCCGGTGGGATCGGACAGGCCGAAGGTGAGGACGATCGGAGGGGCGTTGCTGGACATGTAAAAATGGGGCAAGAGAAAAACGGACAAGCGACGGAGATGCGGACGGCGAGGCGAATGGGCTTGTTCGGCCCTGTGTTGCCCGGCAGGCCGCACTTTTCAACCATTATGCGGTGGAATCCGGCCGGTACGACGGATTTTTTAGCGCAGCGCAACGTAGTTGCCGTCCTCCAGCGCGATTGCTAGGCAGTCCGGCCCCGACACGGTACCATCATGGCTCCCGAATTTACCGACTTTTCCCCGACGCGGCTTAAGATGGAATACAAGAGCTGGATGTGCCTGATTTGTGGCTGGATTTACGACGAAGAAGCCGGGCTGCCGGAAGAGGGCATTGCCCCGGGCACGCGCTGGGAAGACGTCCCGATCAACTGGACGTGTCCCGAATGCGGCGCCCGCAAGGAAGACTTCGAGATGGTCCAGATCTGATCGGACCGCTGGCCCACGGACACTCCGCTCAGGCCTCGCACCGGCCCGGCGCTTGCGCGCCGCGGTTCGCGCGAGCGACTTGACGATGACAGGCGCGCGTGTCCATGACGTCCGATCCGGCGAACGTTCCCCACCCTGACGCATTGCCCAACCCGCGCGGCGGGGCCGTACGCGCGGCCGACGCGTGGCTGGCGGCGGCCGCCGACGCATTCGAGCGGCGCGACGATGCCGCGGCGCCGCTTGCGGCGGCCGCGGCCGTGCTCGCGGAAGCCGGCTGGCTGCCGGCCGCCCGTTTTGCCGGCCAACTGTCGGCCGCCGTGCCGCTCGTCGCCACCGAGCCGACGTCGGCCGGCTGGCGCGCGGCGCTGCACGATTTTCGTGCGGCCGTCGGGCGCCACAACCTGCGCGAGCTCGCGTGCTCGCCGATTCTCTTCGAGCATTTCCGTGCGTTGCGCGCGCAAAGCGCCGCCGACCTGCGCGCGAGCACGCCGCTCGATGCGCTCGCGCTGGTCGGCCGCGCGGTGCCGCCTGCCACGCTGCGTGCGCTGCCCGACGCCTTCGCGCCCCGGATTCGCGCCCGCTACGAGCAGGCGCTGCTCGGCGTGCTGCGCACCGAACACGGCGTGCCGGGCGCGGCGCTCGACGAAGTCGACGCGATGCTGGCCGTGCTCACCGACGACGGACCGTACGATTTCTGGCGACTCGCGGCCGCATGCGTGCGCGCGCTGCGCGCGAGCGGCGCGCCCGAGCTGAAGCGCTTTCTCGCGCGAATCAACCTGCTGCTGGGCGAACACGCGCAGGGCCGGCGCAGCGCGCCGCCCGAGCTGGTGCGGGAAACGGTCGCGCTGCTATGGCGCGATTTCGCGCTGTTCGGCGCCGCGGCCGAGGACGTCGCGCTCGTCGACGTGCTGCACGACTACGGGTTGACGGTCGACTGGCACGTCGCCGGCACGCCCGCATCCGAAGCATTGTGGGAAGCCGATGCCGCGCGGGCCGAGCACGATGCGCTCGCCGCCGCGCCCACGCGCGCGCTCGGCGTCGTGACCGTCAACGCGCATGCCTATGAGGATTTCCTGCAGACCGCCGATGCGTCGATGGCCGACCTGGCGGCCAACCCGGCCACGGCCGACGCCGGCGCCGCATGGCATGCGTCCGCCGCCGCCTACCGGGTCGGCACGGCCGCGTGCGCGCTCGGGCTCGGCCACGCGGCGCTGCTGGCCGACACGCTGGGCCTGGCGTGGCGCCGTGCGGCGCACGGCCTGCCGCTCGCCGACGGCGGTCTCAATGCGCACCGCCACGCGTCCGACATGCTGCGCGCGGCGCTCCTGAAGATCGCGGCCGGCGTCGCGCCGCCGGATCTCACGGCGGCGTCCGAAGCGCTCGGCACGGCCCTCGGCCGGGCCTGACGAACAAGGGGGCGAACACGCGACGGCGGCCCTTGCCGCGCGGGCCCGCAACACGCTGCCGACAGCGCCCGCGCGCGTGTTAGAGTGCCGTGTGATCCGCGCGCGCCGTTGCCAGCGCGGCGCGGCGTTGCTTGTTGATCGCGGCCCGGTCAGGTCGCGGCGTCTTTGCTAAAATTCAAACCATGTCAAAGCCTTCCGATCGCATCAATCTCACCAACCAGTTCCTGATCGCCATGCCGAACATGGCCGATCCGACGTTCTCGGGAACGGTGATCTATCTTTGCGATCACAGCGAGCGCGGTGCGCTCGGCCTCGTCATCAACCGTCCTACCGACATCGACCTCGAATCACTGTTCAACCGCATCGACCTGAAGCTCGACATCGAGCCGCTACTGCACATTCCCGTGTACTTCGGCGGCCCGGTCCAGACCGAGCGCGGCTTCGTGCTGCACGAGCCGGTCGAGGGCGCGAGCTACAACTCGTCGATGTCCGTCGACGGCGGGCTCGAGATGACGACGTCGAAGGACGTGCTCGAGGCGGTCGCAACGGGCAACGGCCCGAAACGCTTCCTGCTGACGCTCGGCCATGCGGGCTGGGGCGCCGGGCAGCTCGAGGAAGAAATTTCCCGCAACGGCTGGCTGACGGTCGCCGCCGATCCGCGCATCGTGTTCGACACGCCGGCCGAGGAGCGCTTCGAAGCCGCGCTCGGCCTGCTCGGCGTCAGTTCGTCGATGCTGTCCGGCGAAGCAGGGCACGCATGAGTGGCGCGAGCGCGCGCGATGCGACGCTCCTGGCGTTCGACTACGGCGAGAAACGGATCGGCGTCGCGATCGGCAACGCGCTGACGCGCTCGGCCCGTGCGCTCGTCGTGATCCAGAACCTGAACCGCGAACACCGCTTCAAGGCGGTCGGCGACCTGCTGGCTGAATGGCGGCCGGACGCGCTCGTCGTGGGCCTGCCGATGCATCCGGACGGCACGCCGCACGACATGACGCAGCAGGCGAAGCGCTTCGGCAACCAGCTGAACGGCCGCTTCGGGCTGCCCGTCACGTGGATCGACGAGCGCTATTCGTCGGTCGAGGCCGAGGCCGGGCTGCGCGAGCGCAACGTGCGCGGCCGCGCCCGCGCCGACATGCTCGATGCCGAAGCCGCGCGTGTCATCCTTCAACAGTATCTCGATCAATTGTCCGACCATGAGCACCATTGACGCCGAGGCGCTTTACCGCGTCCTGCTCGACCAGATCCGCGCCGCGTACGGCACGGCGTTCGCCGAACCGGGCGGCCCGCGGCTCGCCGGCATTTACAGCGGCGGCGCGTGGCTCGCCGAGCGCCTCGCGCGCGATCTCGGCGCGCCGGCGTTCGGCGTCGTCAACGTCGCGCTGCATCGCGACGACTACGCGAAGAAGGGGCTGCACAGCCAGGCCAGCCCGACGTCGCTGCCGTTCGAGATCGACGGCGCGCGCATCGTGCTCGTCGACGACGTGCTGTACACCGGGCGCACCGTGCGCGCGGCGCTCAACGAGCTGTTCGACTACGGTCGTCCGGCCGCGGTCGAGCTCGCGGTGCTCGCCGATCGCGGCGGCCGCGAGCTGCCGGTCGCCGCACGCTTCGCGGGCGGCACGCTCGACGTGCCGGCCGACGCGACGCTCGTGCTCGCGCGCGACGATGCGCGCTTCACGCTGCGTATCGAGGCCCACAGCGAGTCGCACGGCGCCTGAACGACACGCGAACCGTATCCCGGGCCGCTGGTTTGCACCGCGGCCCGTTTGCATAGTTGGAATCACGCACACCATGACCACCGACACCACTGGCCGCACCGGCAATCCCGCGGCGGCCGCGAGCCCCGACCGGTTTCGCTACGGTTTCCTGAAGGGCAACCCGCAGCTCACGAAAAACGGCGAGCTGAAGCACCTGCTGTCGATCGAGGGCCTGCCGCGCTCGATCGTCAATCACATCCTCGATACGGCCGAGCAGTTCGTCAGCGTGACGGACCGTGAAGTGAAGAAGGTGCCGCTGCTGCGCGGCAAGTCCGTGTTCAACCTGTTTTTCGAGAACTCGACGCGCACGCGCACGACCTTCGAGATCGCCGCGACCCGCCTGTCGGCCGACGTGCTGAACCTGAACATCAATGCGTCGTCCACGAGCAAGGGCGAATCGCTGCTCGACACGATCAACAACCTGTCGGCGATGCATGCCGACCTGTTCGTCGTGCGCCACGCGTCCAGCGGCGCGCCGTACCTGATCGCCGAGCACTGCGCGCCGCACGTGCACGTGATCAACGCCGGCGACGGCCGCCACGCGCACCCGACGCAGGGCCTGCTCGACATGTACACGATCCGTCACTACAAGCGCGACTTCACGAAGCTGCGCGTGGCGATCGTCGGCGACATCCTGCATTCGCGCGTCGCGCGCTCCGACATCCACGCGCTCACCACGCTCGGCGTGCCGGAAGTGCGCGCGATCGGCCCGCGCACGCTGCTGCCGGGCGGCCTCGAGCAGATGGGCGTGAAGGTGTTCCACAACCTCGACGAGGGGCTGAAGGGCGTCGACGTGATCATCATGCTGCGCCTGCAGAACGAACGAATGAGCGGCGCGTTGCTGCCGTCGGCGCAGGAGTATTTCAAGACGTGGGGCCTGACGCCCGAGCGCCTCGCGCTCGCCGCGCCCGACGCGATCGTCATGCACCCGGGCCCGATGAACCGCGGCGTCGAGATCGATTCGCAGGTCGCCGACGGTCCGCAATCGGTGATCCTCAACCAGGTCACGTTCGGCATCGCCGTGCGGATGGCGGTAATGGGCATCGTCGCCGGCAACAGCGACTGAGCGCGCTTTCGTGCGTCCTCATTCAGGCATTCAACGCAATCAACGCATTTACAGACAGCGCATGAAGATTCATATCCAAGGCGGCACGCTGATCGACCCGGTCGCCGGCACCGAACGACAGGCCGACGTATTCGTCGCGGACGGCAAGATCGCCGCGCTGGGCAGCGCGCCGGCCGGTTTCACCGCGGACAAGACGATCGACGCATCGGGCCTGATCGTCGCGCCCGGCCTCGTCGACCTGTGCGCGCGGCTGCGCGAGCCCGGCTACGAACACAAGGCGACGCTCGCGTCCGAGATGGCCGCGGCCGTCGCGGGCGGCGTCACGACCCTCGTGTGCCCGCCCGACACCGATCCCGTGCTCGACGAGCCCGGCCTCGTCGAGATGCTCAAGTTCCGCGCGCGCAACCTGCGCCAGGCGAACGTGCATCCGCTCGGCGCGCTCACCGTCGGCCTCAAGGGCGAAGTCATCACCGAGATGGTCGCGCTGACCGAATCCGGCTGCGTCGGCTTCACGCATGCGAACGTGCCGGTGCGCGACACGCAGGTGCTGCTGCGTGCGCTGCAATACGCGAGCACCTACGGCTACACGACGTGGCTGCGTCCGCTCGACGCGTTCATCGGCCGCGGCGGCGTGGCCGCGAGTGGCGCGCTTGCGTCGCGGCTCGGGCTGTCCGGCGTGCCGGTCGCGGCCGAGACGATCGCGCTGCACACGATTTTCGAACTGATGCGCGTGACGGGCGCGCGCGTGCACCTCGCGCGGCTGTCGTCGGCGGCCGGGCTGGCGCTCGTGCGTGCAGCGAAGGCCGAGGGGCTGCCCGTGACCTGCGATGTCGGCGTGAACCACGTCCACCTGATCGACGTCGACATCGGCTACTTCGATTCGCAGTTCCGGCTCGATCCGCCGCTGCGCGGCGAGCGCGATCGTGAAGCGATCCGCGTGGCGCTCGCCGACGGCACGATCGACGCGATCTGCTCCGATCACACGCCGGTCGACGACGACGAGAAGCTGCTGCCGTTCGGTGAAGCGACGCCGGGCGCGACGGGGCTCGAGCTGTTGCTGTCGCTGACGCTGAAGTGGGCGGACGAGACGCGCACGCCGCTCGCGCAGGCGCTGCGCCGCATCACGTCCGCGCCGGCCGACGTGCTGCAACTGTCGGCGGGGCGCCTCGCCGAGGGCGGCGCGGCCGACCTGTGCGTGTTCGATCCGCGCGCGCACTGGCGCGTCGAGTCGCGTGCACTGAAGAGCCAGGGCCACAACTCGCCGTTCCTCGGCTACGAACTGCCGGCCACCGTACGCGCGACGCTCGTGGCCGGGCAGGTCGCGTTCGAGCGCCACTGAACCACGCCGGACCTTCGCCATGACCGCTCTTCGCAAGCTGCGTCTCGTCTTTCACCTGTTGCGCGGCATGGTGATCGTCGCGCTGCGCTTTTCGCGCGTCACGCCGGCGCACCGCGCCGAGTTGACGCGTCGCTGGTCGCTCAAGATGCTGCGCATCTGCGGGATGCGCCTCGTCGTCCACAACGACGGCGCGCGGCTCGACGCGAGCGCGCTCGTCGTGGGCAACCACGTGTCGTGGCTCGACATCTATGCGGTCAATGCGTGGCGGCCGACGCCGTTCGTGTCGAAAGCGGAGGTGCGGCAGTGGCCGGTCGTCGGCTGGCTCGCCGAAAAGCTCGACACCGTGTTCCTGCAGCGCGAGAAGCGCACCGAGGCGATGCGGATCATGCACGAGATGGCCGAGCGCCTGCGCAACGGCGGTGTGATGTGCGTGTTTCCGGAAGGGACGACGTCCGACGGCCAGGATCTGCTGCCGTTCCATGCGAACCTGTTCCAGGCCGCGGTGTCGGCCGGGTGCGCGGTGCAGCCGATCTGCCTGATGTACGAGGACGCGCACGGGCGGCAGTCGGTCGCGCCGGCCTATACGGGCGATCTGTCGCTCGGCAAGTCGCTCGACATGGTGCTGCGCGGCGGCCCGCTCGTCGCGCATCTGTACGTGTGCGAGCCGATCCCGCCGGGCGGTGATCGTCGTGCGACATCCGCGGCGGCCCGCGATGCAATCGCGGCTGCGCTGGCGACGTTGCAGGAGAAGGTCGGCAAGCCGACGGCCGAGTCGCTCGCCGAGTTGCAGAAGCATGCGTATCCGGCGACCGAGCTCGGCGCCGACGGGGCGGGCGATGCGACTGCCGATGCGCCCGTGCCGGGGCGCGAAGGCTGACGCGTCGGCGGCGCGCGTGAATTAGCGTGCCGTCATTCGCCGCCCGGCGTGCGGCACACTTCGCACTGCACCTGCGTGACCGTGCGCTGGGCCGGATCGGCCGTCAGCCGCACGGCTGACAACTGATTCCCCCATACGCATCCCGAATCGAGCGCGACGACGTTGTCGCGCAGCATCAGGCCGAGTGCGGCCCAGTGTCCGAACACGACCGTCACGTCCTCGGTGCGGCGCCCCGGCACGTCGAACCACGGCAGGTAGCCGGGCGGCGCGCTGTCGGGGCCGCCGTTCGCCTTGAATTCCATCGCGCCATCGGGCGTGCAGAAGCGCAGGCGCGTGAACGCGTTGAACGCGACGCGCATCCGGTCGCGTTTTTTCAGGTCCGGACTCCATTGATTCGGCTCGTTGCCGTACAGGCCTTGAAGTGTGTCGCGCCAGTCGGGCGCGCGGAGTGCGCGCTGGAGTTCGTCGGCGAGTTCGAGCGCGAGCGTCGTGTCCCATTGCGGTAGCACGCCGGCGTGGACGAGCAGCTTTCCGTCTTCGACATGCACGAACGGGCGGCGGCGCACCCAGTCGAGCAGCGCGTCGGCGTCGGGCGCGTCGAGGATCTCGCCGATGGTGTCGCCCGGGCGTTCGGTGCGAAGGCCGGCGGAGACCGCGAGCAGGTGGAGGTCATGGTTGCCGAGCACGACGGTCGCGCGCGGGCCGAGGCCGACGACCGCGCGCAACGCGGCCAGAGAGCCCGGCCCGCGGTTGACGACGTCGCCGGCGATCCAGAGGGGCGTGTCGGCGGGGGCTGAAAGCTTGTCAAGCAGCGACTGGAAAGCGGAATGGCAGCCTTGGATGTCGCCGATGGCGATGGGGGGGAGGGTCATGAGAGGCGAATCCTGCGGGGTTCTCGGATAAAAGAAGAGTACTTGGCGGATGCCGGAATTTTCGGGATTCTTGTTCTCTAAAATGCCATTGATTTGAAAAGAAATTTCGTTCCCAGTCCGGGTGCGGAGCGCTGTATCAAGTTGTTAGCGGCATGGCTTTTGCGTGGCTTGGCTCCCTATAATTGTCGTTTTCCCGAACAAAATTAGCATTTCATGACTTTGGCGGTCATGTCGACCGGTTAAAATTCCCGGTCTGATGCGGCGACCACGGTTGCTTGCTATGAATCTGAAGCGGCCGGTGTCCAACGGCGCCGGCCGCGCATTACTAGAGGGAGCCTCATGATCCTGGTTACGGGCGGCGCGGGTTTTATCGGTGCCAACTTTGTACTCGACTGGCTGCGCGATTCCGACGAGGCCGTGCTCAACGTCGACAAGCTGACGTATGCAGGGAATCTTCGCACGCTCAAGTCGTTGGACGGAGACCCGAAGCATGTGTTCGCGCGCGTCGATATATGTGACCGTGACGCTCTCGACGCGCTGTTCGCCGAGTACAAGCCGCGCGCGGTGCTGCACTTTGCCGCCGAAAGCCACGTCGATCGTTCGATTCACGGTCCTGCGGACTTCGTGCAGACCAACGTCGTCGGCACGTTCACGCTGCTCGAGGCGACCCGCCAGTACTGGAACGGCCTCAACGACGCCGACAAGGCTGCGTTCCGCTTCCTCCACGTGTCGACCGACGAAGTGTTCGGTTCGCTGTCGGCGACCGATCCGCAATTCTCCGAGACGACGCCGTACGCGCCGAACAGCCCGTATTCCGCGACGAAGGCCGGCTCGGACCACCTGGTGCGAGCCTACCATCATACGTACGGCCTGCCGACGCTGACGACGAACTGTTCGAACAACTACGGTCCGTACCAGTTCCCCGAGAAGCTGATTCCGCTGATGATCGCGAATGCGCTCGCCGGCAAGCCGCTGCCGGTGTATGGCGACGGGCAGAACGTGCGCGACTGGTTGTATGTCGGAGACCATTGCAGCGCGATCCGCGAGGTGCTCGCCCGCGGCGTGCCCGGCGAGACGTACAACGTCGGCGGCTGGAACGAGAAGAAGAACCTCGAAGTCGTGCACACGCTGTGCGACCTGCTCGACAAGGCACGCCCGAAGGCGGCCGGTTCTTATCGCGACCAGATCGCCTATGTGACCGATCGCCCCGGCCACGATCGCCGCTACGCAATCGATGCGCGTAAGCTCGAACGCGAACTCGGCTGGAAGCCTGCGGAAACGTTCGAGACAGGCCTCGCGAAGACGGTCGACTGGTATCTCGGCAATCAGGCTTGGGCTGACGAAGTGGCGTCGGGCGAGTATCGCAAATGGGTCGAGACCAACTACGCGAAACGAGCCTGAGGAGCAATGCGATGGCACGTAAAGGCATAATCCTCGCCGGCGGCTCCGGCACCCGGCTGTATCCGATCACGCACGTCGTGTCGAAGCAGTTGCTGCCGGTGTACGACAAGCCGATGATCTATTACCCGCTATCGACGCTGATGATCTCGGGTATCCGCGACGTTCTGATCATTTCGACGCCGCAGGACACACCGCGTTTCGAGTCGATGCTCGGCGACGGCAGCCAGTGGGGGATGAACATCCAGTATGCGGTGCAGCCGTCGCCTGATGGACTCGCGCAGGCGTTCATTATAGGCAAGGAATTCGTCGGCAACGATCCGTCGGCGCTGATTCTCGGCGACAACATCTTCTACGGCCACGATCTCGCGAAGCAGCTCGAGCGCGCGCATGCGCAGGAAGCCGGCGCGACCGTGTTCGCGTATCACGTGCATGATCCGGAACGTTACGGCGTCGTCGAATTCGACAAGTCGTTCCGCGCGTTGTCGATCGAGGAGAAGCCCGTGAAGCCGCGTTCGAATTACGCGGTGACGGGCCTGTACTTCTACGACAACCGCGTGTGCGATATCGCGGCCGACATCAAGCCGTCGCCGCGCGGCGAACTGGAAATCACCGACGTCAACTCGCGATATCTCAAGGATGGCGCGCTTAATGTCGAGATCATGGGGCGCGGTTACGCGTGGCTCGATACCGGCACGCACGATTCCTTAATCGAGGCAGCCAGCTTCATCGCGACGCTGCAGAAGCGGCAAGGCCTCGTTGTCGCGTGCCCGGAGGAAATCGCCTACCGCCGCAACTGGATAAACGCGGAACAGGTGCTGAAGCTCGCACAGCCGCTCGCGAAGAACGCGTACGGTCAGTATCTCAAGAACATTCTTACGGACAGAGTTGCATGGCCATCCAAGTAACGGCGACGGCGCTGCCCGAAGTCAAGATCATCGAGCCGAAGGTGTTCGGCGATGCGCGCGGGTTCTTCTACGAAAGCTTCAACGGGAAAGAATTCGCCGAGCAGGTCGAGGCTGGTGTCGAATTCGTGCAGGACAATCATTCGCGGTCGTCGAAGGGCGTGCTGCGCGGGCTGCACTATCAGATCCAGCACGCGCAGGGCAAACTCGTGCGTGTTGTCGAAGGCGAGGTGTTCGACGTCGCGGTCGATATTCGTAAGCGTTCGCCGAACTTCGGCAAGTGGGTCGGCGTTCTCCTGTCGAACGACAATCATCGTCAGCTATGGGTGCCACCTGGGTTCGCGCACGGTTTCGTCGTGCTGTCGGACGCTGCGCAGTTCCTTTACAAGACGACCGATTACTGGTTTCCGGAGCACGAGCGCAGCATCGTGTGGAACGACCCGGCGATCGGGATCGAATGGCCGATTGATTTCGAGCCGTTGCTGGCCGCGAAGGACGCGGCGGGCGAGCGTTTGAGCGAAGCCGAAGTCTATGCATGAGATGGGCGTGAAACCTGAGCCGACGATCCTTGTGACGGGCGTGAACGGTCAGGTCGGATTCGAATTGTTGCGCGCGCTGCAAGGGTTGGGGCGCGTGGTGGCGTGCGATCGTTCGATGCTCGATCTGTCCGATCTACAGCGCGTGCGTAGTGTCGTGCGCGAGTTGAAGCCGTCAATTATCGTGAATCCGGCCGCCTATACGGCCGTCGACAGAGCGGAGGCGGACATCGATGCCGCGCGTCGGATGAACGTCGATGTGCCGCGTGTCTTCGCGGAGGAAGCGGCGCGCAGCGGCGCGGCGCTGGTTCATTACTCGACCGATTACGTGTTCGACGGCACCAAAGAGGGCGCCTATGTCGAAACGGACGCGACCAACCCGCAGAACGTCTATGGGCTGACCAAGCTCGAAGGCGAGCAGGCGATCGCGGCGGCGGGATGTGCGAACCTGATTCTGCGGACGAGCTGGGTGTACGGGCGGCGCGGCAAGAACTTCCTGCTGACGATGCTGAAGCTAGCGAGCGAGCGTCCGGAACTGCGTGTAGTCGCGGATCAGATCGGCGCGCCGACTTGGTCGAAGACTATTGCCACGGCTACATCGCACATCGTCGCACAGGCGTTGGCTGCTGGTGATGCGCACTGGTGGGCGGAGCGTTCCGGCGTGTATCACTTCACGTCGGCCGGTGCGACGTCGTGGCACGGGTTTGCCGAAGTCATCTTTGCGGAGGCGATGGGCGAGCGTGCGCCGAAGGTCGTGCCGATTCCGGCAAGCGACTATCCGGTGCCTGCGAAGCGTCCGGCAAATTCGAGGTTGTCTCTCGACAAGCTGGCCGGGACGTTCGGCCTGCATATGCCGGTTTGGGACGATGCATTACGGCTCTGTCTGAGTGAGTAACTCCAACGAACTATCGGCCCGTCGGAAGCGCACGGGCATCGTGATTGTCTTCTATCGACCGGACCGCGATTGCGTGGCCCGGGCGAACCGGCTCGCGGCTACGTGGCCATGCGTGGTCGTCGACAATACCGAATCCGTATCCACGGCGGATGCGTTGGGGTTGGACGACGGAATCGACTACCTGGCAAACGGTGCGAACCGAGGCATTGCCACGGCGCTCAACCAGGGCGTCGAGCGATTGCTTGACGCAGGTTGCACGAGTGCGCTGCTGTTCGATCAGGACAGCGAACCCTCGGCGCAGCTGCTGACGGAACTGCCGCAACTACTCGACGATGAGCGCGCACGCAATCAGCGCGTGGCGCTCATCGGGCCGGCATACGAAGATGCGCGCTTGGGCGGAATCGCACCGTTTGTCCGTTTTGGCTACCTGAAGCTGCAACGCATCGAGCCGACCGGGACACGACCGGTCGACGTCGATTTTCTGATTACGTCAGGTTCGTGCATCAATCTCGCGGCGTGGCGCGACATCGGTCCCATGGACGATACGCTGTTCATCGATTTCGTTGATTTGGAGTGGTGCGTTCGCGCGCGTTCGAAAGGCTACGCGGTACTGGGCGCGCCGACACTGCGGCTTGCGCACGAACTTGGCGGTGAACCCGTGCGCGTGTTCGGCAGAAAGTATCCAGGGCATAGTGCGGTGCGCCATTACTACCTGTTCCGTAATGCCGTGGCGCTGATCAGACGCAGTTACGTGCCCTGGACCTGGAAATCGACCGAACTCGTCAAGATGCCGTTTCGTCTTGCGATCTATGCGCTTTTCATGCAGCCTCGCCTGACTCACTTGCGGCTGTCGCTGCTGGGCATCTGGCACGGGATACTCGGCCGTGCCGGAGCGCTCTGATTTCGTCGGCGATAATTGTCCGATGATTCCCTATTCATTCATTTCTCGAAAGCTTGCATGCTGAATCTCTCACTCGCTGACCTCAAGAAAAGTATCGCATCGTGGCGATTGTGGACGCTGCTCGGGTGGCTTGAAATCCGGCAACGCTATGCGCGCTCGCGTCTCGGGCCCTTCTGGCTCACGATCAGCATGGGCGTGATGATCACGTCTCTGGGTATCGTCTACGGCACGCTGTTCGGACAGAAGATCAACGAGTATCTGCCGTTCCTGGCGTGCAGTCTTGTGCTGTGGGGCATGTTTTCGGCGACCATCCAAGAAGGGAGCGTCGCATACATCAATAGCGCGTCCTATATCCGCCAGATGGCGACCCCGAAGCTGATCTATATCCTGCAAGTCGTCTGGCGAAATCTTATTGTGCTCGCCCACAATTTCCTGATTGTGATCGTGTTGCTGGCGATTTTTGGTGTAAAGCGGTGGGACACGTTGCCGATCTTCATACCGGCGCTTCTGATTTATGTCATCAACGCGATGTGGATCGCAATGACGATCAGCCTGCTGTCCGCGCGTTTTCGCGACCTCCCGCAGATTGTCGGCGCATTGCTTCAGGTTGCGTTCTACGTGACGCCGATCATCTTCCGTCCGGACTCGCTGACCCGCTTTTCGTTCATCGTCGAATGGAATCCGCTCGCATATCTGATCGACCTCGTGCGTAGTCCGTTGATCGGGCAGGTCCCGAGCGTGACGACATGGGCGGTCACGATTGGCATGGCGCTGATTGGATGGCCTGTCGCGTTGCTCATGACCGGGCGCTATCTCAAGCGCATTCCGTACTGGGTTTGAGGTGCGTACCATGGCATACATTGAATTGAACAATGTGACGCTCGATCTGCCGATCTTCGATGTGCAGGGGCGATCACTCAAGAAACAAGTGCTCCGCATGGGGCGGCGTAACCGGATCGCCGAGGGCAACGACGGCGTGATCGTCGTGCGCGCGCTCGATAACGTGAATCTGCGTTTCGAACGTGGTGACCGCGTCGGCCTGATCGGGCATAACGGCGCGGGGAAGTCGACGCTGCTTCGCGCGATGGCGGGTATCTATCCGCCCACCGCCGGTACGCTCGCGCGCGATGGGAAAGTCGTGCCGCTGCTCGATATTGGCCTCGGCATGGACGAGAATTCGACCGGGATGCAGAACATCCGGCTTCGAGGGCTGCTGCTCGGCATGTCCGATTCGGAGATTCGCGAGAAGCAACGGGACATCGCCGAATTTTGCGAGCTCGGCGATTATCTCGATCTGCCCATTCGCACGTATTCTAGCGGGATGAAGGTGCGACTTGCGTTCGCAGTGTCGACCGCGGTCGACGCCGAAATCCTGTTGCTTGACGAAGTCATGGGCGTTGGTGACGCATCGTTCATGCATAAGGCCGAGGCACGACTGGCGGATCTGCACAGTCGCGCGGAAATCGTCGTGCTTGCGATGCACTCCAACTCGGAAATCCGTAAGGTTTGCAACAAGGTGCTCTGGATGGAGCGCGGAAGTGTACGGGCGTTCGGGCCGACGGAAGAGATCGTGTCGGCATATGAAGCGGCAACGGCCTGAGCGATCGTCGTAAGCTCCGAAGCTGACGGACGTCGCGTTGGCCGTTCGCGGGCTCGTGAGGCAGGCGGGCGCGATGGCAGCGGGAAGGTCGGGCGCAACATCGAGAGTCGTCGAATCGCAGGCGTTGCAATCGGCGCGCCGGAAGATATGGCAAGGTGTGGGGCAAATTGAAACTGTTGGAGATACATTCGCTGGCGAAACGGGCAGCCGGAGGTGGTGGCCTCCGCGCCGTCCTGCGCAAGGCATATGGCGTATATCGCCGCGAGGGCATCGCTGGCGTGATGCACAAACTCGTTTGGCTGCGGGCCGGCGCGCCCGGAATCATTGGCCGTGACGACTATGTCGATTGGGTACGTCGCTACGATCGGATCGATGATGCGACGCGGGATACCATTCGGCAGCACATCGCCGGTTTCAATCGCCTGCCGGTGATTTCCGTGGTCATGCCCGTGTACAACCCCAAGCCCGAATGGTTTGCAGCAGCGATCGAATCGGTACGCGGCCAGCTTTATCCTCATTGGGAATTGTGCATCGCCGATGACGTATCGACCGATCCGGCCGTTCGTCCGTTGATCGAGCGTTACATGAGCGAGGATCAGCGTATCAAGGCTGTATTTCGCGAACAAAACGGGCATATTTCTGCCGCCTCGAACAGCGCTCTGGCGTTGGCGACGGGCGAGTGGGTCGCACTTCTCGATCACGACGATTTGCTTCCGGAACATGCGCTTTACCATGTGGCTAACGTCATCGAGCAGAATCCTTCCGCGCGCATGATCTACTCGGATGAGGACAAGATCGACGAGTCGGGAGTGCGTCACGACCCTTATTTCAAGTGCGCGTGGAATCCCGACTTGTTCTACTCCCACAACATGTTCAGCCATCTTGGCGTTTACGAGAGAGCGTTGCTGAATGAAGTGGGAGGGTTCCGCGTCGGATATGAAGGGTCGCAAGACTACGATCTGGCGTTGCGCTGTATCGAACGCACGGACGTCGCGGCAATCCATCACATTCCACGCGTGCTTTATCACTGGCGGGTTCATTCGGAGAGCACCGCTTTCAGCTCGGACGCGAAACCTTATGCCGCGGTCGCCGGAGAGCGGGCCCTCAACGAGCATTTCGAGCGGCGGGGCGTGGACTGCAAAGTGGAGTACATCGGCTATGGCTATCGGGCCCGGTATGCGTTGCCGGCGAGGCAGCCGCTCGTCAGCCTGATCATCCCGACGCGCAATGCCGCTCAACTGGTGCGCCGATGTATCACCAGCATTTTCGAGAAAACGACGTACGCGAACTATGAAGTCATCCTGATCGACAATGGTTCTGACGATCCGGAAGCCTTGCGCTATTTTGAATCGATAGCCGGGGATCCCCGTATCCGCGTCTTGCGCGATGACAGTCCGTTCAATTATTCCGCGTTGAACAATGCGGCCGTCGAACAGGCGAACGGTGAGTTGGTCGGGCTGCTGAACAACGATGTCGAGGTCATATCGCCGGACTGGTTGTCGGAAATGGTTGCGCTGGCGTTGCAATCGGAAGTTGGGGCCGTCGGGGCGAAGCTTCTTTATCCGGACGATACAATTCAGCATGCCGGACTAGTCCTGGGCATTCTGGGTGTGGCCGGGAACGCCCATAAACACCTGCCACGCGCGGCGCGTGGATATTTCGGCAGAGCAGGCCTCATCAACGCCTTCTCGGCAGTCACTGCGGCTTGCCTTGTCGTGCGCACGTCGATCTATCGCGAGGTGGGCGGGTTGAACGAGCGGGATCTGGCGATTGCCTATAACGATGTCGACTTTTGCCTTCGCATCGGTGAGGCCGGCTACCGAAACGTTTGGACCCCATTTGCAGAGTTGTACCACCACGAGTCGGCCACGCGCGGACGTGACGACGATCCTGTCAGGCGAGCGCGCTTCGAGCGCGAGTTCGAGTATATGAAGGGACGTTGGGGGGACCGCCTGAAGCACGATCCTTTCTACAGCCCGAATCTGACTTTGGCGCGTGACGACTTTGGTTTGGCATGGCCGCCGCGGGTGGAAGTACCCGCATAGCCGCTTGTGCCGAATTTCTCGCACATGCAGTTCTTAGAGCATCATCATTTTACGGAGTTGACGTGAACGTATATCCGGTTGTCTTGTGTGGCGGCAGCGGTACCCGACTCTGGCCGATGTCACGCGGCGGGTACCCGAAGCAATATCTGAAACTGACGGGCAGTCACACGCTCGTACAGCAGACGGTCCGGCGTTTGCATGGTATGGCGGACGTGAATTCGCCGATCGTGATCACCAATACGGAGCAGCGCTTCCTCGTTGCCGACCAATTGCGCAGCATCGACGTGACGCCTTCTGCGGTCGTACTCGAGCCGGTTGGAAGGAATACGGCGCCGGCGGTGGCCGCCGCCGCGCTGCTCGCGCTGGAACAGACGCCGGACGCCTTGCTGCTCGTGCTGCCTTCGGACCACGTCATTCTCGACGAAGCAGTCTTCGCACGAATCGCGTCGACCGCCCGGGACATCGCGAACGAGGGGCATCTGGTGACTTTCGGTATCGAACCGACAAAACCGCATACCGGTTATGGCTATATTCGTCGCAGCGACGCACTTGCGTCGCATGAAGGCGCCTACGGTGTGGATGCGTTCATCGAGAAACCGGACAGCGCCACGGCGGAGCGGTTTCTCGCGGACGGCGGCTACTATTGGAACAGCGGCATGTTCATGCTCAAGGCGTCCGTGTACCTCGAAGAACTGGCGCGCTTCGAGCCCGCCGTTCTCAAGCAGGTCGAACTGGCGCTTGCGCAGGCGAAGCGCGACGACGACTTCGTGCGACTCGATCCCGATGCGTTCCAGGAAAGCCCGAATATCTCGATCGACTATGCGGTGATGGAGAAGACTCATCGCGCAGTGATGGTCGCGACAACCGGCCTCAACTGGAGCGACATCGGTTCGTGGGCAGCACTCGCAGAGATTTCCGCCGCCGACGAGGAAGGCAATACCGTGCTGGGTGACGTGCTGACGGACGAAGTGACCGACAGCTACATTCGCGCGGATCACAGGATGGTTGCCGCGATCGGCGTCAAGGATCTCGTCATCGTCGAAACGGCGGATGCGGTGCTCGTCACGCATCGCGACGAGTCGGAACGCGTGAAGAAGATCGTCGAACGGCTCAGCGCGATGGGTCGGCATGAATCGGTCACGCACCGGAAAGTCGTTCGGCCTTGGGGCTCTTATGAAAGCATCGATCAGGGCGAGCGCTTTCAGGTAAAGCGCATCATCGTCAATCCGGGCTCATCGCTGAGTCTGCAAATGCATCATCATCGCGCGGAACACTGGATCGTCGTCCGTGGGACGGCACGCGTTTTCAATGGCGACCTGGTGACGTTGCTGAGCGAAAACCAGTCGACCTACATTCCGCTCGGTGTGACGCATCGTCTTGAAAATCCCGGCAAGATCCCGCTCGAACTGATCGAGGTCCAATCCGGGGCGTACCTCGGCGAAGACGACATCGTCCGCTTCGAGGATCACTATGGGCGGGTGCCCGCGTCGTCGTAAGCGCCACGTCAATCGCCGAGGCTTTTGGTCACATCCGGCAGGTTCGTCTTGGACGCGTGCCGGTAACCGAAGGCCCGGTGGCGAAGGCGGAAAGGTGGCGCTCGAGCATCCGTGCCCCCCATGAACGGAGCCGCTGTCGGCCGGTCTGGAAATGAACGTAGCCACGGTTGGGACGAGGGTCTTCCCCGGCTGCCAACGTAAAGCAAACATGACTATTGAAACTGCACTGAGAAAAACCCTGCTCGTCATTCCATCGATCAATGGCGCCAAACTTCTGGAGCGGATGCTGCCGACGCTTCGGATTCCTGGTGAACTGGTCGTGGTGCTGGATCAGGGGAGTGCGGACAATACTGAAGAAGTATGTCGCAGCGCAGGTGTCGGCCTGCTGCAGCTTGGGCGAGCGCACACGTACACCGAGGCGTGCAACATTGGCGCGGAAATGGCCAAGGAGCGCGGGTGTGATTTTGTCTTCGTCGCCAACAACGATCTCACGTTTACAACCGATGTAATTCGCGAGTTGCTTGCGGAGCTTTTGACGGATCCGGACCTCGCCATCGTGGCGCCGGCACAGATCCTCATCGACAAGACCGCCACGCAGAGAAAGCTGGCCTACCGGGTCTGCTGGGATCTCGAGACGTTGACTTTCAAGCACGATTTCATCCCGCCTCCGGGCGATACGAAACGTCTGGAAGCCGATTTTTGCGAGCTGACTCTTGCGGGCGTGCGCATGTCGGTCATCGACAAGATCGGTTTTCTCGATAACGAATATGGGTTCTATCACGAGGATGCGGACTTCGGTTTTCGCGTGCGCGACGCCGGATACACCTGTGCATATCTGACTTACTCGCAGATCGAGCACTGGACGAGTTCGACCGTTGCGGAGAAGCCGAGTGAATTCAAGCGCAACTACCTCGCGAAGAACAAGCTCCTGTTTGCGCAGAAGTTTCTTGGGCACTCCGTTTCTCACAGGAATCACCACTCGAAAGAGACGAATTCCTGGAACATCGTCAACAAGAATCTTCATCCGTATTTGAGACGCTACGGTCTCGTTCATCCTGCCGCACCCGAGCTTGTCTTTTCGCATCCAGGCGCAAAGCCTCTCGATTGTCTTTATACGGTTTGGGAGACGTCGCGTTTGCCCGAGTCGTGGCTGGCATTCAAAGAGCGCTACAAGATGGTGCTGACGTCCTCCCGTTGGGGGGTAGAGGTACTGACGCGCGCCGGTTTCGATCGCGTTCATTACGCTCCTCTCGGTATCGAAAGCGATGTCTTTCAGCCTTGGGGGCCGTCGATGCGCTTTTCGGACGGAAAAACCTTTCTGTGGTTTGCCAGCAATCAGTACCGGAAGGGGCTCGACGTCATGGTCAAGGCATGGCGTTCCTTTCATCGTTTGCGACCTGACGCCAGGCTGATCCTGATGGGCACGGGCATCTTGAAAGCCATGCCGAGTCCTGACAGCACGCGCATCTGGAGGAACTTTCGCATAGCCGAATACCTTTCGGAAGGGATCGCGGTTTACGAAAGCGTCGCAGGCATGGACGAGGAGTTTTTGGCGACGCTCTATCGCAGTGCGGATTTCACGGTTTGCTCGTCGCGCTCGGAGGGATTCGGGTTCGGGATTGCCGAATCCATGGCATGCGGTACGCCAGCCATTTTCGGGAATTTCAGCGGAATGGCCGACTTTGCGATTCCCGGTGCGTTGTTGTTGAACGGAATCGAAATCCCGGCCGATTACTCTGACAAGGGTTTCGGCACGATCGGAACCTGGTGGGAGCCGTCCGCCGAGCATCTGGCGACGTTGCTGCTGGAGGCGAACGACATGGACGCGGCGCGATACCGGCTTCTTTCGGAGGCGGGCGTTCGAGCCATTCGCGCGAAATTCTCGTGGCGCGAATGCAGTCTGTCGATCCGTCGAGCGCTGATTGCGGAAAATGAAGGAAAGTTCGAGGTATCGACAAAGCGGTCGAAGACGTCTGCGAATGCACGCGGCATGGCCGGAATGCAGTCGCCGTCGTCTGGCGAAGCGGGCTGGAACACGACGGGTGCGGGCGCGTCCATGAGATGGAAGGGCGTTGTCGTGCGAGGATTCCGTCGTAGCGGCTTTCTGGCGAACTTCTTTGCGGACCGTCTGGAGCAACAGGGTTGGAAGCGCGCGCTTGCGATATCGTCGAAGCAACTGGTCGCTCCTTTTTTCCGGACGCGGATGCAGTGGCTCAGGCAGCGTATCGCAGGCGAAGGGCAGGCATCGGATCAGCAGGCGCCGGTTCTCCCCATTCGCTTCACGAGCGAACCGCTGGAACTGCGGGACGGGGTCCTGTTTATCGGCTATGCCGAGGGCGCATTGGGCCTGGGGCAAGCATTCCGTGCGAACCTGACGGCGGCCGAAGCGGTCGACTTACCGTTTGCTGTCTATCCGTTCCGAGTGGGGATCGAAAGCCGATTGATCGGGGAATACATGCCCCACCGGTACGACAAGAAGCATCCTTACGACGTCAACATGATCGAGGTCGCTTGCGATCAGGTTCCCGCCGTGTTTCGGGAACTGGATCCACGACTATTGGCGCAGTCCTATAACATCCTGTGTCCGTATTGGGAGCTTGCGAGGGCGCCGGAGGCCTGGCGCGGAAATCTTGCTCACATTCATGAGATCTGGGCTCCCAACACGTTCATTGCCGATGCGTTTGCGCATATCTTCGACGGGCCCATCACCGTCATGCCGCCCGCGATGGACGATACCGACGGAGATCATCCGGGGCGGGCGCACTTCGGCATGGACGAGGAGCGCTTTTATTTCATGTTCAGCTTCGATTACTACTCGTCGCCGTTCCGGAAGAATCCACTGGGTGTCCTGCGGGCATTCCAGGAAGCTTTCCCGCTCGGCGACGAGAATGTCGGGCTGGTGATCAAGTCGACCGGGGCACCCGATCATTTCCCCGACATCAAGGCCATCGTGAGCGATGCAATGCGACAGGATCCCCGGATTCTCATGTTCGACTCGAACATGGCGCGCGACGAGATGCTTGGCCTGATCCGTTCGTCGGATGCTTATGTGTCGTTGCATCGTGCCGAAGGTTTCGGGCTCGGCATGGCGGAAGCGATGACGTTCGAGCGGATCGTCATTGGTACCGATTATTCCGGTTGCACCGATTTCCTGACCGCCGAGACAGGCTATCCGATTCCGTACCAGTTGCGGCCGGTGGCGTCCAACGAATATCCGTGGTCGGAAGGGCAGTCCTGGGCGGAGCCCGATCAAGCCGCCGCAGTCGAGGTGATGCGGCACGTTGCAGCGGATCCGTCGGAAGGGCGCAGGCGTGGCAAGTTCGCGCGCGAACGCATCTGGCGCAGCTACGGCTCCGTTCCGGTGGGCGAGGCGATGCGTGACCGGCTCGAAGTGATTTGGGCGAAACGTCGATCCGAACGGTTGTCACGCGATTGAGAATCGGTCGATCGACATCGCATCGCTTGAGCGCATGACGTTCGCTTAATTGATTTTGCCAAGTTCCTGTCGAGATCGCGTGAAGGGGCAAGTTGATGCTCCTCCAACATCTCAAACGCAATTCGGAGCACCTTATGACTGTGAGTCAACTGAAGCAAACCCTGAAACGCTTCGCGCGACCTTTGCTGGGTCCGCTGCTGTTTCGCTTGAATCGGCCGTTGATGGTGATCGAACCCCGGCTCCAACATCTCGAAAACGAACTGCGATCGTCGTCGGCAACCACGGATCGCCTGAAGCAGGAGTGCAGCCGTAGCCAGCGGACGATCGACGATCTGACCAAGGTCTGGTTGCGAGTGCGCAACGACATGAGCGGAATCGACAATCGGCTCACGCATCTGTCGGACATCGAAGAACGGCTGCAAGCTCGGCTCGATGCGGCTATCGCAACAGCAGTCGAAAAGCGCCTTGAAATGGTGGCGAACGGCTCTGCGCAGCCGATCGACGGTCTTCGTCAAGACATGGCGCGGCGCAGTGCCCAGGTCGATGACACATTGCGCTACTTGCTCGACCGCGTCGAATTCGTACGTCGCGAAATGATGTACGAACTGAGCTACGGCGCCGGACGCAATGCCCGACCGGGCGCCGTATCGGATGATGTCGTCGCGAAGGTGCTGGCGCCGGACAAAGTGGAGCGGGCCAAGGCTGCGGGCAACTTCAAGGTTAACTTGGGATGTGGTCACATCGCGATGCCGGAGTATGTCAATGTCGATGCCCGTGAGGTTCCGGGCGTCGATGTGGTGGCCGATGTCGGCGGTTTGCCTTTTGACAAGGGGAGTGTCGACGAAGTGTTTTCATCGCATCTCGTCGAGCATTTCCCGCAGGAGGAACTGCGTCGGCGATTGTTACCACACTGGCGGTCCATGTTGAAACCCGGCGGACGCTTGCGAGCGATCGTGCCCGATGGCGAGGCCATGCTCAACGGGGTTGCGGCAGGCAGCTACTCTTTCGACGATTTCCGCGAGGTGTTGTTCGGAAGTCAGGACTACAACGGCGATTTCCATTTCAACCTGTTGACACCGGAAAGTCTCAAGAAATTGGTCGAAGAAGCCGGATTCGGGCAGGTCGAAGTGCCGGTCCGCGGCCGCCGCAACGGTCAGTGCTTCGAATTCGAGCTGTCCGCGATTCGCTTGGGGTCGGCGGACCAACATCAATGAGTGCAGACGGGAAACCGGCGTGCTGAATCGTACCGGCGTGCGTACTCGTCATTAGAAGATCTAATCGTGCTTTCAGATACCAAGAAGCGCCGCAGGCGAATCCTTGTCGTCAGCAATCTGTTTCCGCCACATGTGTTGGGTGGTGCCGAGGTCGTGGCTCGCCGTCAGGCTCTCGGCCTGGCGGCGAGCGGTCATGACGTGATCGTCTTTACGGGAAGAATTGCGGAAAACGCAGACGCCCGCGGCCGTCTCGATCGGGAAGATGACGACGGGATGGTTGTATGGCGCACCAGCGTGACGTCGTTCGAAGCCAGCGACAATTTCAGGAACGACCGCGTCGCGGAGCACTTCAGGGCCATATTGAATTCCGAGCAACCAGACTTGGTCCATTTTCATAATATGGCCGGACTTGGGATGCATCTCATTCCATTAGCGCGACGTCGAGGCATTCCGGTGGTGGTCACGCTCCACGACCTTTGGGGGGTTTGCTACCGCGGAACGAAGCTTCGCGACGATGGTTCGATTTGCGGCAATACCGAAGAGTGCGGAACCCATTGCAGCGCATCGATTCACCCGCATGATCTGGCGCATTCGGTGCCGATGCGTTTGCGGCGAGACTATATCGTCTGGTGTCTCGGGCACGCTTCGGCACTCGTGTCGCCGAGCGCCTCCCTCGCCGATGCGTACGTGCAGGCGGGCGCAGCCCAGCGCGATCGAACCTTCGTGATTTCGAACGGCATTGATCTCCGCCCGTTCCGGGAATTGAAGCGAGTGCCTTCCTCGACGATCCGCTTTCTGTGCGTCGCCTACATGGGGGAGCACAAGGGAATTCCCGATCTCATCGAAGCGGCGAAACGTCTGTCTGACGACGCATCGTTGAAAGGGCGTTGGTCGCTCACCATCGCAGGTGACGGCCACTTGCTGGGAGATATCCAGCGTCAGATTGCCGATTGGGGACTCGATAAGACTGTCCAGTGCCTGGGGCGCGTGCCGCGCGATCGGATCATTGAATTGATGAGCGCCAGTGACGTGATCGTATTGCCCTCACGTTGGCCCGAGAACGAGCCTGTGTCGCTTCTTGAGGCAATGGCTGCGGGTATGGCGCAACTGGCAACGGACGTTGGTGGTATCGGCGCGTTGATCGAGCAGGGAAAGACGGGGACGCTTGTGCCGCCCTGGGCTCCTGACCGGCTTGCCGAAGCCATGCGGGCATACATCGACGCACCCGAGCGCGCCCGCCAAGAGGGCGAAAGGAACGTGGCTCGTCGCGAAGGATATGCGGAAGAAGCCGCTGTTGCCCGCCTGCTTGACGTATATGAGGACGTGCTGGCGGATCCGCGCTCATTGCCCAGCGAACCGATAGTGTTGTGCGCGGGCGGCGCACCGAGCCGGGAAATTGTTGATGCGGTGCAGTCGCTCCATCAGACGGAAGACGAGGTCGGCGCAGGGCGACGCGTACGCTTGCTGTGGCACGACTGGTTGCCTGCGGACGCGTGGGCGGACGCGGCTGCCTTCTGGAACTGGAGCGAGGACATCGAGTTTGCGGCTGCATTGCAGGCCATCCGATGGGGACTGCCGATCATTGTCTCCGCCGAATGCAAATCCCTGTCGGTGGTGGGGCAGATGTTCGGTGGCGTTCGTGCGGTCGAGTCCGGTGCCGATGTTCGGGACCTGCTGGCGAGCGTCGCGGTCGATCCGGCGGCATTGCCTCGCGCGTGGAATCCGCGCGGCGCTGCCGACATGCTTGCGACAATCGCGCCGCAAGCGTCCTTCCATATCCCTTGCCCGGACATTTGGCCATGAATTTGACGAAAGTAGATCAGGTGCGGAGGCGTCACTTCGTTATCTGCAACGAGCGCTTGTTACCGCGTTTCGGGGTGGATCGTCTCCTGTTGGTGCTGGGCCAAAGCCTTGTGCGGCAAGGGCATCTCGTTACGTTCGTGTGTCTACGCTGCGACGAGGCCGCGGTTCGACAGGTTTCGCCCGCCTTGCAGATATGGGACGACGTCGGGCGTCTGTCGATCGTGTACGCGGAGGAGCGCGCGGCCGAGCATTTGCGTGAACGCTGGAATCAGATGTTTGCCGAGCAGGGTCCCGATGTCGTCATCGTTGGCGGTTGGCCCTTTTTCTCGGCAGCGTCGGTGTGCGCGGAGCGCGGCGCCAAGTCTGTCTTTATCGACGCCGGCGCGGTGCCTCAGGACGGCATGCCGGAGGGCGTGCTGCCGACGCAGCGCGAATTGCGGCGCATCCGGGCGCGCGAACTTCCCCGCTTCAGCGCCGTCCTGCCAATCAGTGCGTTCATTCGCGAAACCCAGACCCTGCCGGACCGGGGAAGCGCGGCGGGCGTGGAGACGATCCTGCTTGGCGCAGATCATTTGCAGAGTTCCCTGTTTGGTGCGCCTGACGGCAGTCACGTCGATGACGAGGCATTGAGTCACGTACGATCTCTCGTCGCGACCGGTTTCAAACCGGTGATGTTGCTTGGGCGTTTCGAGCCGCTGGGCTACAAGAATGGCCCGGTCGGTCTGCAGGTATTCGAACGTATCCACGAGATTGTTCCTGAAGCGCGGCTGCTGGTGCTGGCGCGCGAAGGAGAATTCGCGGTACCCGAAAAAATCGCCGATGCAATCGTATTCCTCGGTTTCGTCGGGGATGCCGCGCTCAACGAGATCATGCGCCAGTGCGAACTGGGCATAACGGTGTCACTGTGGGAAGGCTTCAATTTGCCACTGGCGGAAATGCAGTGGTTGAGTCGCCCGGTACTTGCATTCAGCCTCGGCGCCCACCCGGAAGTCATTGCGGATCCATGGCTGCTTTGTGGTCAACCGGACGACATGGTCTACAAGGCCGTGCATATTTTGACGCAGGGCATTCCGTCTCATCTGACCGAGGCGCGGTTCGAACGGTTTCGCTCGTCCTTTGGTTGGAAAGCGACGCTTGACCAATATCTGTCCGCATTGGCGCGCATCGCGGATCAACCTGCGCGCGAGACGCTCTCTGCGGAATCCGCGGCGTCTGCCGCCCCGAGACTGGTGCTGGTGGATTGCACCAATTCGGCCGTCGATCCAGCCAACCCCGGCGTGATTCGCGTCACACGACGTTTGTGCCGAGCGCTTCAGGGTTCGGCCGGGGTGATGCCGGTGTTCGTGCGCTGGGATCCGGACATCGAAGGCTATCGGCTGCTCACCGATCGCGAGGGAGAGACGTTGGCGACCTATGACGGACCTGTGCACGTCTCGTTGCGGGACGCGTTCGGGACTGTCGAAAATTGCATGAAGGTGCTCGGTAATGGCAAGGCGCCGGTATTCTTTTTCCCCGAGGTCGCCTTGGACGGTACGGTGCACAAGCGGGTCTTATGGGCTCGCGCGCGGAATCTCGTTATCGGCGGTATTTTGTACGATGTCATCCCGATATCGCATCCGCCGTTTTGTGCACGAGAAGTCGTCGAGAAGTTTCCCGGCTATCTGGAGGCACTGGCTTCATTCGATACCATCTGGTCGATTTCCCGCGAGAGTCTCAAGGAATTCCAGGGCTATGCCGCGCGAGTTGGACTTCCATGCCCGTCGGGGGAAGCTGTCTATCTGCCTGGGCAGTTCGGTGCCCGGCCGCGTGTGCAGGCATTCGCCGACGAGCCCGGTAACGGGGCATTGACGATCCTTTGTGTCTGCAGCATCGAACCGCGCAAGAATCACCGGACATTGGTGGAGGCCTATCGATTGCTGCGAGCGCGTCGCCCGGATCTACCGTTGCAACTCGTTCTGGTGGGTCATCGCTTCGCCGAAGCGGACGACCTGATTGCATGGCTCCAGCACATGATGGCGGAGGATCCAAGTATCAAATGGGCAGGCTTGCTGACCGATGAAGCGCTTGCCGAGGAGTTTCGCCGTGCCGCCTTTACCGTCTATCCGTCAATTGTCGAGGGATACGGGTTGCCGATCATGGAGAGTCTTTGGATGGGTACACCATGTCTGTGCCATTCCGAGGGAGTCATGGCCGAACTCGCGGAAAAAGGCGGCTGCATGACCGTGAACATGCTTGACGAACATGCGCTTGCAGCAGCGATGGAACAGTTGGCCACGCAGCCGGAGTTGCGTCGCCGCCTGGCGCAAGATGCCCTTGATCGCGAGATCTTCGATTGGGCGGATTACGGCTCGGAAATCGAGGCGCGAATCGCGGAGTGCGTCGGCTAAGGCGTCGCGACCTGCTTCGATGGCGAGGCTTGGGGCAGGCGGCGCTCGTCGCCGCTTCACTCCGCGTCGACCATAGGCCAAGTGCTTTCAGATAATTCTTCTGGTCGCCACGCGGACGGGAGGGGGATGGATTCAACCCGAAAGGCCCCGGTGCCAGGTGATTTGACGGTCAAAATGCTCGTGCCGTTCTTGGCGCATCCTGGGCGTTCGGTGGTTCATACTCGAACTTTAATGCGACCCTAATCTCAATATGGCCGATACCTGTCAATCGGTAATCTGGCGTGGATCCAGTGACGAGATTTTCCGGGTAGAACGTGCTGCATGGCGGTCCGCCGCGGAACGAGGGGCGTGCCCGCTGCGCGGGACAACGATCACAACCGCACGACGTCATCAAAAAATACGCCTTCCGGCGGTAATCTGGGCAACGGATTTGTCCGGTTCGGACTGTCTCATCTCAAAAATGCTCCCGGGCGCACAGTTCAGTGATTTAAAATTTCTTTATAATTTTCGCTCGCTGTAAAGTTAAGTTGCGAAGGTTGTCAGACAACCATCTTGTGTCAATTTCCCCGATTTGTGGCAACTACGTGAATGCTCGGATCGGCGCGCTATAAAGAGAGGCTAGGCATGACCGTATCGAGCGAGCGAGTTTTGATCACCGGGGCAGGCGGCGTAATCGGCCGCGCCCTGAAGAAGGAGTTGAGCGATGCTGGATACCAGAACGTTGTTGCAATTGCAAGCGGAGACGTTGATTTAAGGGATCAGATCGCGACGGAGCGCGCCTTCGACGAGTTGCGTCCCACACTTGTGTTCCATTTGGCCGCGCGCGTCTATGGAATTATGGGGAACATGTCCAACCGCGGTGTTGCATACCTCGACAACGTCCGGATCAACACCAACGTGATCGATGCAGCTCGCCAGACCGGTTGCCGCAAGATTGTCGCAATGGGTTCCACGGCAATTTACTCGGATCGCGTTCGCTTGCCGATGTCCGAGGACGAAATCTGGGTTGGCGAGCCGCATCATTCCGAAGCGCCGTATGCGCATAGCAAGCGGAGCATGCTTGCGCAACTGGAGGCATACAAGGAGCAGTACGGTATCGACTACGCATTTTGCGTATCCACCAACCTGTTTGGGCCTTACGACAAGTTTGACGAGAAGTTCGGCCACGTCATCCCGTCGCTCGTGTCAAAGTTTCAACGGGCCGTCGACTTGGGTCAACCCCTCACGGTTTGGGGAACGGGGAAGGCCGAGCGCGATTTCCTGTTCAGCTCGGACGCTGCCTATGCCATGCGTCTCGTCGCGGAAAAACATAGCGGTGCGATCAATATCGCGACAGGTGAGTCGCACACGATCCGCGATACGGTCGATACGCTGTGCCGCATCTCGGGCTACCAAGGCACCGTCGAGTGGGATGCGACGAAGCCGGACGGACAGAAATTGCGTGCATACGACGTGTCGCGCCTGAAGGCCTTGGGATTCAAGCCCAGGGTGCCGTTTGAGGACGCTCTTGCAGCCACCTATGACTGGTATTGCAACAACGTTGCAACCGCCAGAAAGTAAGACGCTTCGCACGGAGTGGGCTCGTTGCTTCGCGCGCGAACTCGCCGTCCCCTCAATCCATCGTTGCCGAGCGTTGTCCAACAGATGAAATTTGTATCGTACGCACAGAACTTCGAAGACGTCATGCTGTGGCGCGCTCTTGCCAAGGTAGAGCGTGGTTTTTACATAGACGTTGGCGCCTCGGAGCCGTATGCGGATTCAGTCACTGCGGCCTTTTATGAGCGTGGCTGGCGTGGCATAAATATCGAACCCATGAGCGGTCCCTTTGGTCGTCTCGTCGAAGCGCGACCGGAGGATGTCAATCTGGAAATCGCGATCGAGAATAAACGAACGGCTGCACGATATTTCGCGGTCGACGGCGGTAACGGGATTTCAACCGGCGTGAAAAGGCTGGCCGACTCGTACCGGGACTCGAATTGGGATGTCAGTCAGATAACGGTTGCCGTCACAAAGCTGAGCGACATTTGCGAGAAATATGTTGGCGATCGATCGATTCACTTCCTGAAGATAGATGTCGAGGGGAATGAGCGCGAGGTGCTCGCGAGTGCGGATTTCGACAGATTCCGCCCGTGGATCGTACTGGTGGAGGCAACGGAGCCAAACTCACCCGTTCCCTCCCATTACGATTGGGAGGAGTTCCTGCTGAACGCGAAATATCGTTTCGTCTATTTCGACGGATTGAATCGGTTTTACGTTGCCGATGAGAAATTCGCAGAACTCGCACCGGCTTTTGCGACGCCGCCAAACTGGTTCGATGGCTTCGTTCGTGCTGCCGAGGCAAACGCCGTGCGAAAAACGGCAGATTTGGAGGCAAATCTCTCGGATGTGACACGGCAATTGCACGAAGTGCGAGATGGCTGGTTGATGGAAAGGGAAGGCCGCCAGAATATGGAGAATATGTTGGCCGAAGCACAAAAGGGATGGGCTCTGGAGAAGGGCGCACGTGAGAATCTGGAGGCAAGGCTGAGCGCCATTGATTTTCAGACGAGCAATGGTACACACAAATCCAATGGTGAATCGACGCGGGAGGCCGACGATTCCGAGCCGGACGCGCAGCGCTCCATGGGTAATGAAGACCTCGGTGCATCTCTTCGGGCAGAGGTCGAAGCGCTGCGTGCACAGCTTGAGGACAGTGAGAAGCGGGTGTCGGCGCTCGGTCGCGAAAGCGACAGTTGCTATCAGGAACTCTACGAGTCGTCGAGACACGCCGCATGGCTGAGTCACGAAAGAATTCGTCTCCTCTCGCGTGTCGACGAGTCCGAACGGCTCATTATGACGCTTCGGTCGCAAAAAGAAGAATTCGAGCAGCGAAGTGCAGCTCTTCAATCGCGGAACGAAGAGCTGGAAGGGCTCGTGGCAGTCCTGCAATCGCAAAACCAACAGTTGTCAGCGGAGATCGCCGCCGAGGCACGGAAATCGGCGGATGCACTTCGAGCAGTATTTGCCAGTACGTCGTGGCGGCTGACGAAACCACTTCGTAGTATCAAGCTCGCAATTCGACGATAGTCATGGTTTCTACGGAGCAAGTTTTGGCAGCTGAATCAGATTCGATTTGCGTGATCGGGCGGTGTACGTTTGGGACGGGCATTGGCGCGGTCACTTTCGCCGCGTGTGAGTTGCTGAGTCGATATTATTCGATCTCCATTTTTCCGACGGAGCCTCACTTCCGTTCGGAACGCGAGATCGTCCTGCCGAACGGCACTGCGATTCCTGTATGCACGGATCTGTCGGGGGTGAAGGTCGCTTTTTACACGGACGTGCTGTGGAACGGTGCATACGACTTCAACTACACGCTTGTTCCGCGCGATGCGTTGAGTTTTGCCCATGTGGCTTACGATTCCGACGAGTTGCCGTCGCAGTGGGTCAATATTCTCAACGAGCATTTCGATTTCGCGCTATTCATGAGTCGACATCTGGAAGATGTCGCGTTGAAGTCGGGTGTCGAGATCGGCGTCGGTACGCTGCCGCTCGCGCTGGACATCGAACGGCTATTGAGTCGACCCTTCAGAGCGCCGTCGGGCGGCAAGATCAAGTTCTGCTCGATCGCTGCGTTTCATGCGCGCAAGGGTGTCGAGGCACTTGTTGAGGGGTTCATCAAGGCGTTCGGATCTCGCGATGATGTTGAACTGACCATTCACTCGAATCTTGCAATCGGCGACAGCCTTGAGCGCGTCCGACGACTGGTTGAGGGTCGGGATGCACGAAATATCGTGATCAGTTGTGCACCGCTCAGCGATCAGGAAAAGAACGCGCTGATCGAAGGTTGCGACATTTTTGTCAATTGCTCCCGTGGGGAAGGCTATTCCATCGGCCCGCGAGAGGCACTCGCATTGGGCAAGGTGCTGGCAATCACCAACGTCGGCGGTCATAACGATCTGTACCCGGCGCCTGGGGTGTTCGCGATACCGGCGACGATCGCGATGCCTGCGCGTTATCCGGAGATCGACAACCTGGTTGCAGGACGGCAATATGCGGCTAACATTGCCGATATAGCGACTGCGCTGACGGATGCTTTCGAGTACGTGTCATCCGGCCTGAGTGGACAGACGATGCGCGTGCGGCGCGAGCTTGCTGCCGAATTCAGCTTTACGAACCTGGCGGTGAACTATGGCGAATTGATCGACACTCGGCTCCGGTCCTTTCGCCCCCGGGAAAAAGGGTCGCGTTTCGCCAGACCCCCGGCGCAATTGCTTGCAACGGTCGAGCGTGTGATCGGTTCTCGTTCCGCCGCCTTGCCGGGTGTGGATCGCGTTATCGCGCAAGCGCATGACGGCGGCTTCTTCTCGGTCTTCAATGCATTCATGAGTCATTTGGTGTGGGACCAAGGTGACAAGAGATGTCACATGGTTTTGCCCGACTGGAATGTGGATCGCATGATCGATCGGCTGGGCACCGACAAGTTTACGAGCTTCTGCTATGGGCGCCCGGGCGAGGGGAATGTCTGGTCCAAACTTTTCCAGCCCCTTTACGGTCTCACCGAAGAGGAAATGGACGACCCAGATTTTCTATACAAAAAGGGGCGCCCACCGCTTGCGACCTTCAATGCGGACCGTGAACCGCAGCTCACCTATATTCACGCCTATAAGCTGTATACGAGCGGACAATTTGCTCGATTTCGCCGGCAGTATCACAAAGTCTTCAAGGATCACGTTCGCCTTCAGGAAAAATATCAGAGCGAACTCGACGAATTTCGTGCTCGCCACTTCGAAGGCAAATTCGTCATTGCGGCGCACGTCAAGCATCCGAGTCACGTCATCGAACAACCCGACGGCAAGATCGCACACGTGCAGGCGTATATAGACAAGGTCCGCTCTCAGCTGAACGCTCGAGGAATCGACGAGCACTCGTCGGAGTGGGCAGTATTTCTCGCGACGGATCAGGATCGCGTCGTCGATGCATTCCGGGCCGAGTTTGGTGACCGGATGGCGTGCTATTCCGACGTCCGTCGAACGACGAACGCGGAAGATGCGCGCTACGATCAGCTCACACCCGAACAGCGACGAGCAGAAGGATTCCAGGTGCAGCACCTTGTCGCCGCGAACCAGGCTAACTGGGACGCCAGAATGGCGTGGGAAGTAATCCGGGATGCGATGACGATGTCTTATTGCCACATACTGCTGCATATCGTGAGCAATGTTTCAACGGCGGTGTCGTACATGAATCCCGACATCGAGCTCGTCTTTTGTTCAGCAGACGAGCTCAGCAAGGCAGGCGCGTGACGACTGCGTTTTTTATTTGAGAAAGCGTGGCGCGGCCGATGGCCGTCGCCATACGACTTTAGACAGTTGCATCTCTGGAAACATCAATGGACGAAGTATCGCGCATCGCGGTTGTGAGCTCGCCAAGAAGTGGCAATTCGTGGATTCGGTCGACGATCGCGGGAGCACTCCAGATGGAGGAAATCGCGGTCCACAATTATCTCGATGCACCGTCCACATTGCCGGCGAGATGTTTTCTGCAGATTCACTGGTACCGTGAACCGAATTTTCAGGCGTGGCTTCGCGCCAATCGATTCACCGTGCTTACGGTGGCAAGGCATCCGCTCGATGTCCTTATCTCGGCGCTGCACTACATCAAATACGAACCGGGAACATCGAGGTGGCTGGAGGGGAACACGAACCTGCCTGGTAACCTCGCGACTGCGAGCCCCACGTCGCGCGAGTTCCTTGAATACGCGTTAAGTACGGGGGCCGAAGATCTGCTATCGGTCACCTATCAATGGTGGAACGATGCGCAGGTGATGCGCTTGCGGTACGAGGATGCGGTTCGTGATCCCGAGCATGTGCTCGGCTCGCAGGTCACTGCCCTAGGCGGGGATGCGCAGCGGGTTCGCCCGTTGCTCGACAGCCTCAGCATGGAGAAAATGCGCGCGACGCCGAACCGACACGGCTGGCAGGGGAAGCCAGGTCTGTGGCGTCGCTTGATTGTCCCGCAGGATGCATTTCGGATATACAAGCGACATCAGCGTGTGTTCGATTGTCTTGGATATTCCGTAAAGCCATACTTTCTGACTCGCGGATCCGCACACAAGCACTGGTTGCAGTTGCTGTAGATCGTGTCTTTGGCCGTCCGCGAGCGGTGCGGCCGATGGATCCATTGGCGAGCGTGCATCGACTGCCCGGTGTCTGCGTGCTGCCGGATTTTGGTCGACCGGCATGGCCGACGGCTGAGATCGTCGACTTGCCGCCACCTACCGGCAGTTCATGCTAACTCCGTGCGTCAAGGTAAGGGCGCTGGTTGCTTTCGGCACACATCCGCGAGAGCGCTACCGACGGCCTGTCGACGAGCTTCTCAACCAGCGTGGCGAGAAGCAGTGGGGCAGTAAAGCCAAGGATGAGCGACGCGCCGGAGGCAAACAGATAGCCTTTGCTTTGCAGCCTCGCGAACAACCAGCAGCCCAGTGTCATCAGAACCGGAAAGTGTATGAGATAAAGACTGAAGGAGATTTTGCCGAGCCATTGGACCGCTCGGCCAGATCCCAGACATCTCAGCCTCGCACTCAAAAGAAACCCGGTAAACAGGCAAAGCGCGCTGATTTGCCATTGGAACTGAAATGCATCGAAGGCATGCATGACCGGAAGCTTCCGAGACAGTTCAAACACGTCGGCAATGACTCTCTGGTTGGACGACACGCTCAGCCAGATGCCGGTCACCAGTAGCGCGATCCCGGCCGTTTCAGCCAAAGGCCTGTGTACCGAAAACAGGCGATCGTGAACCAGATAAAGAACAAATCCGAGCACGAACAGGCACAGGAAACTGGTTCCCGTGACCGCGATCGCTGTCAGGATCGTTGCTATCGCCGCCCACCTCGCGAAACGCTTGTAGAGCGCGGATAACCCGATGAGTGCGATCGACCCCCAGAATTCATAGTGTACGGTCCACAGGGGCGGGTCAATGGCTTGCGAGATCTGAATGACCGGACTCAGAACACCCGCATTCTCGAACAGCGAGTTGGGACCATATCCCAGCAGCAACGAATGGAGGAGAGCATCGCTGCAGACGAGACGAGTATTCAGGGGCGTCTGATAGAGCCCGGCCAACCATGTCGACTGACTCACCGTCCATGCTTCGGTCCGTGCCAGTGGTGCCAGACGCAAGAGGGCAAATCCGAGTATGACCGCAGTGAAGACGGGAAGAAAGAGACGTACGAACCGCTTGCAATCTCTGCGGGAACCGAGGCCTGCGATCGAATAAAGGCAGATCCGAGCACGAATCCGCTCATCACAAAGAAAACGTAGACGGCTGTGTAGCCCTGCGCGAGCAGAAACATCGGCGAAACGCTTGCGGACTGCTCCCAATCAAAGTGGACAGGAGATCCGGCTCGTACGAGCGCAGGAAGAAACGCGGCGCCGTAGTGCAGTACAACGACCTGTGACGCTGCAATGCCTCGCAGGCCATTTACAAATGAAAAGAGCTGCTGCCGCGCTCGAGCGCCATTGACTTCGTCGCCTTTCGTTTTTTGGGAGCGAGTGCGGATTCGCTACGTCCTTGCAAACGGCTCGGAACCACAAACGGCGGCACGGAGATGGTGCTGGATTCGTGTGCTCGTTGCCGTCGCGCCTCCCCGGTGCCCGGAAGGAGTGCCCTCGGAGTTACCGCATTACGCTTATTAGCGGATAGATTCAGCGCGTTCCGCGGCTAGGGTTATCGCAAATTATTCGTCGCCTTGATGGTATTTCCGAACAAAGCTCCGCAAATCTTGTCCGAGACCACCTTGCCGAGAGTTATGCTTGTCGTCTCGACATATTTGTACATTAGTGCGGCAATCGGGATGGTGAGCATGGGAGTCAGGATTCCAATGACAACACCGGAGGCAAGATAGTGCTCCCTGAAGCCGTTTCCGGTCAGGCGGTCGGCCCAATGCTCCAGCAACTCGAGAGCGAGCGGGTGCAGTAGGTAGAGACTGAACGAAATATGTCCTAGGAATTGGGATATTGGCAGATTGAAGAATCGCTTTGGCCAGGTATCCTTGTCTTCAGAGATCATTGCGATAAGCAGGAATGCAGCAAGTCCTTGAAAGACGACGACATTGGGCGAATCGTATTGAGTAAACAGGACGCCGTAGATCATCAGCAGCATGACGACTGAGGCACTTACGCCTGGTACATCCTTGGCGAGTTGCTTTCCAAAATTGGTGCAAGTGAGAAAGCCCAGCGCGAAGAGAAACGCATATGTCGAAAAATATGGCAGGAATCCGAGAATCGGACTGTCTTTGAATAGCAGGAGCAGAGCAAGCAGAATGAAGAGCGCCTGAGCCCCATATTTTTTGTAAGACCATGCGGCCATCAAGATCAACGGGGCTGCCAGCAACTCGACAACCAATGTCCAAGCGACGCCGTACATCGTGATCTTGGTCAATGTCGCATTGACCAGGACGAGGTGTAGGTCGGGCACCGCTCCCCATCCAGCGAATTTACGCATGACGAAGAACATGAGCACGTAGGCAGCGAGCGCTACCCAAAGCGGGGGATAGATGCGAAGGATTCGCTTGATCGTAAAATCGATTGAGCTCTCCGGCATACTTTTCCGAGATCGCATGAGCGACTCAAGCAATACCTTCCCGCTTAAGACAAAGAAGATGACGACCGCGAGGCTTCCGTTGAAAGTCGCGACGAGCAACTTGGTGGCGACGGCATACGAGGAGGTTTGGGCCTGCATGGGCAGCATCAGTGCTTCATGAGCAGCTTTCGACGGAATATTGATGCCGTGATAAATCGCCACCGACAACGCTGCCCAGCCTCGAAGACCATCAAGTTGTGTGTTTCTCATGTCGATCCTGCGGAATGCTTGGAGTTTTCCCGGGGCGGCGCATGTGTCGTCGCGACCGCGGTCACCGAGATGCGCGGTCTGGGGGATTATGTCGTGCCTCTCACGATAGACGAACGCGCCGGCCGCGATGAACATTCGCCAAATCGCCGTGGATGCGCGATACCCGCCCGATTTGATGTTCATCGATGCCCGCGCTTCAAGCGTCGCGGGCGCTGGTTCGCAGAGGTAGCGCGTCGCGACGAGGCCCGAGATGCTGCCCACGCACTTGTCGACGTCAGAGCCCTGACCGGATTATTCCGGTGAGTTTTCGAGCATCCATGCGAGCGTGGCCTTCAATGGAATGGACTGGACGCTTCCGATCGCTTGCTCGAGTTGCGCGCAATTTCCGATCAGCTTGAAAACCTCGTTTTCCCGCACGAACTGCGGGTTGATGCATATTTCCGGTGCCTGCCCAGTCAACTCCTGCATGATGGACAGAACATCATGAAGTGAATGTCCTGTGCCGGAGCAAACGTTGAAAGTGCGGCCGGCAAAATCACCTTCAATCAGCCGGCGGTAGGCGGAAGCCACGGAGCGAACGTCCGAGAAATCGCGCACGACGTGCAGATTGCCCAACTCGATTCGGGGCGTCTTGTCTCGGAAGTGACGAACGATCTTCGGCAGCACGAATCTGTCGTCCTGCCCCGCACCCGTGTAATTGAATGGTCTTGCAACGACGATCGGAAGCTTTCCCGCCCACATCCGCGCAACCAGCTCCATTGCGTACTTACTAATCGCATAATCGTTTACCGGCGCGGGCGGGACGCTTTCATCGATTATTTCCCGTTCGCTATTGCCATAGACGTTTGCACTACTCGCGAGCAATATCGACCGGGGGCGGCATCCGGCGCGTTCGAGTGCGTCGAGCACGTTGCGGGTACCGACGACGTTGGTCTGATAGATCCCGCCAACGTCGCCATGTTGCACGAATGCGATCGCGGCAAGATGCACGACCGCGTCGGGTTTTTCAGCAGATAACGTATGGGTAAGGCCTTCGCGGTCGAGCAGATCACAGACGTGCGCTCGCCATGGAATATCTGCTTTCTTCGAGCGAACGACACCACACACGTCGTGACCGAATCGGGTCAACTCTTCCGCGAGATAGCGGCCGGTAAACCCATCCAGCCCCGTTACGAAGACCTTTGCCATGCTTTTTTAAAAGGAGAACCCGGCTTCGTTCCGGCGAATATCCGCCTCGACCATCATCTGGCAAAGTTGTTCAAGCGTTGTTTTCGGCTCCCAGCCGAGTTCTTTGCGCGCCTTGGCCGGATCGCCGATCAGCAAATCGACTTCGGCGGGTCGGTAAAACTTCGGGCTGATCCTGACGATCGTCTTGCCCGAGCGCGCATCGACGCCAGCCTCCTGTTCGCCGCTACCTTGCCAGGCGAGCTCGAAGCCTGCCGCTTGGGCAGCCATGGACACGAAGTCGCGAACGGTTTCGGTGCGATTGGTCGCGAGCACGTACGTATCGGGGCGCTCGGCCTGAAGCATGCGCCACATACCTTCGACATATTCCTTCGCGAAACCCCAATCGCGCTTGGCGTCGAGGTTGCCGAGTTCCAGCACGTCAAGTTTGCCGAGGCGAATCTTCGCGAGGCTGTCCGTGATCTTGCGCGTGACGAATTCCTGCCCGCGCAGAGGCGATTCGTGATTGAACAGGATCCCGCTGGCACCGAAGATGTTGTAGCTCTCGCGGTAATTGACCGTGAGCCAGTGCGCATAAAGCTTGGCGACGCCGTACGGGCTGCGGGGATAGAACGGGGTGGTTTCCGTCTGGGGGACGGCCTGGACCTTACCGAACATCTCGGACGTGCTGGCCTGGTAGAAGCGAATCGCAGGATTGACGATTCGAATGGCTTCGAGCAGGTTCAGCGCACCCAGACCGGTGATCTGTGCAGTGGTCGTGGGTTGGTCGAACGAGACGCCGACGAAACTTTGCGCCGCGAGGTTATAGACTTCCGTCGCTTGCGTGGTTTGAAGCAGGCGGATGCTGGATCCAAGATCAGTCAAATCGTATTCGACGAGGTGAAGCTGGGGGTGATCGGCAACGCCGATTTCCTCGATTCGCCAGGTGTTCACCGAGCTCGTACGGCGATAAGTGCCATACACGGTATAGCCTTTCTCAAGGAGAAGCTGTGCGAGGTAAGCTCCATCCTGACCTGTAATGCCGGTGATAATTGCAACAGTCATTTGATATTCGGTTGGTTCGTGTATTAAGGTTTCGGTACACCGCTACATACTGGAGCGCGTACCTGCTTCAGGAACGCGTCGAGTCGGCCGTAGCGGCCGGCGCTCGCCTGCGTCAGGACAGCGAAGTCTGGCTGGCAGCAACGGACGGATTCTATCACCCAAGAAGCGCTGTTCCGCAGTGATGGGGCCGCGAAGGTTACAATTGGCGAGCCTGCGTGATCCGGAGCCGGAACCCGGGTCGCATCTGTCTGCAACGAATCCCGGTACTTTTAACGTTGGCCAATCCAACGCCAGCGCGCAATCGAAGCCCGCATGAATCCTACAAGCGCGTCGCCTCCGTCCAATTGCGGACTCTCGGTCTCCATCGTCGTTTATCAACCCGATATCGCCCGGCTCGAGCAGACGCTCGTGAGCCTGGCCGCCGCGTGTGAGCGCATGCGTGCCATCTCGGCAGAGCATTCGGTCGAATTGTTCCTGGTCGATAATGGTGGCCTCGGCGACGTGCGCGTGATGACTGATCGGCTACGTGAGCATGGCATCGATTGCCGGTTGCTGACGGGGCACGGCAACGTAGGTTACGGTCGCGGTCACAATCTCGCCATCAGGCAAACTACCGGTCGCTTTCATCTGATATTGAACCCGGACATCGATCTGGACCTACATGCGCTCGCACGCGGCTGCGAGTTCTTCGACACGAACCCCGACACCGGTTTGGTCGCGCCATGGATCGGCCACGACGTGGGCGATCAGCAGTATCTGTGTCGCCGCTATCCAACGGTGCTCGACCTGCTTGTCCGCGGCTTCCTGCCCGTACGTATGCGCCGGTGGTTTGCTGGTCGTCTCGCTCACTACGAAATGCGCGACCTGATCAACGATCACGACATCGTCTGGGACCCGCCGATCATCAGCGGCTGCTTCATGCTGTTCCGCACCGACGTCCTGAAGAGGCTCGGCGGCTTCGACCCGCGCTACTTTCTCTACTTCGAGGACTACGACCTCAGCCTCCGCACCCATGACGTCGCGCGCGTCGCGTACGTCCCCTCGGTCCGCGTGATCCACCACGGCGGCGGTGCGTCCCGCAAGGGCTTCGCACACATCCGCATGTTCGCCGCGTCAGCCTTCAAGTTCTACAACCGCTTTGGCTGGAGGCTGTGGTGAGCCACCTCATCGTCACCGGCGCAAACGGCTTCGTCGGTCGCGCGGTCTGCCGCCGCGCGCTGGACGCCGGGCATACCGTGACCGCCCTGGTGAGACGCCCGGGCGGATCCATTGAAGGCGTGCGTGAATGGGTGCACGACGCCACCGATTTCGACGGCCTCGACGAAGGATGGCCAACGGATCTTGTCGCCGATTGCGTGATCCACCTCGCCGCACGCGTACACGTGATGCGCGACGAGTCGCCCGATCCCGACGCTGCGTTCGATGCCACCAATGTCGCCGGTACCTTACGTCTCGCCAAAGCCGCGCGCCAGCATGGCGTGCGCCGCATCGTCTACGCGAGCAGCATCAAGGCGGTCGGCGAGGGTGACGGCGGGGTGCCGCTATCGGAAGTGGTGAAACCCAACCCGCACGACGCCTACGGTCGCTCGAAGCTGCGCGCGGAGCGCGAACTCGCGCAATTCGGTGCGTCGAACGGGCTCGACGTCGTGGTCGTTCGGCCACCGCTCGTCTACGGTCCGACAGTCCGCGCGAACTTCCTGCGCATGATGGACGCGGTAGCGCGCGGGATACCGCTGCCGCTCGGTTCCATCGCGGCACGTCGCAGCATCATCTATATCGACAATCTCGCCGACGCGCTGCTGCAATGCGCGATCGATCCGCGTGCCGCCGGAGAATGTTTCCACGTCGCCGACGACGATGCGCCGTCGGTCACGGGCCTGTTACATCTGGTCGGCGATGCGCTCGGCAAGCCGGCCCGCCTGATCGCTGTCCCGTCCGCCGTGCTGCGTGCGCTCGGGACGCTGACCGGCCGCCGCGCGGCGATCGACCGTCTGACCGGCAGCCTCCAGCTCGATACGGGCCGGATCACGCGCGTGCTCGGCTGGCATCCGCCGTATACGACAAGACAGGGCCTCGAAGCGACCGCCGCATGGTATCGTTCGCGCGATACACAACAATAGCTGACATGCATTTCCCGATATCTACCTGGCCCGAAGCGGCTGCGGTGGCGCTGGCCGCTGCCATCGGGTCGACGGCCATCCTGCGCATGCTGCTCGCGACCGGCCTTGCGTGGCGCCTTGCCACCGATATTCCGAACGACCGTTCGCTCCACACGCTGCCGACGCCGCGCGTCGGCGGGTGGGGCATCGTACCGGTCTGCGTCGTCGCCCTGCTCGTGCTGGCGCCGCATTTGTGGCTGATCGCCATCGGTGCCGCCGGGCTTGCCGCGATGTCCCAGATCGACGACCGGCGCGGCCTGCCTGCGCGCGTGCGATTCTCGGCCCACCTCGCGGCGGTCGTCGCGCTGATCGTCGCGTTTCCGGCCGACGCACCGTGGTGGCTGCTGGTCGGCATCGGCTTCGTGATGGTCTGGCTGACGAACCTGTACAACTTCATGGACGGCGCCGATGGCCTCGCGGGCGGCATGGCGCTGTTAGGCTTCGGCGCTTACGCGGTTGCGGCGCTGACCGCCCCGACGCCGTCGCCGGATCTGATCGTCGCTGGGTCGGCCGTCGCCGGCGCCGCGCTTGGCTTCCTGCTGCTGAATTTCCACCCGGCGCGGCTGTTCCTGGGCGATGCCGGTTCGATTCCGCTCGGATTCCTGGCCGGCGCCCTCGGCTACTGGGGCTGGCGCGGCGGCGTGTGGCCGCTCTGGTTTCCGGCGCTGGTGTTCGCGCCCTTTATTGCCGACGCATCTGTAACACTTTTGAGACGTCTGTTACGTGGCGAAAAGTTCTGGCAGGCGCACCGGGAGCACTATTATCAGAGGATGGTCCGGGCGGGCGTAGGTCACCGCCGGACTGCTCTTTATTGGTACCTCATCATGCTCGCAGGCATAATCGTCGCCATGTGGGCAACGGGCCGCCCGGAACTGCAGCAGTGGCTGTCGTTCTTCGCGTGGTACGGCGTCCTGGCATGGTTCGGATGGGTGATCGACATGCGTTGGCGCCGGTTTCAGTCCGCCGCCGAAAATAACTCTTGAGGTTTCCTGCCGATGTTGCGATCCAAAGCATCATGGCTTTCGTTGAGCGCTTTCCTGTTTGACCTGACGGCGGTCACCGCCGCGTGGTTGTTCGCCTATCTCGTCCGATTCAACGGCAGCGTTCCGTCCGACTTCATGGGTGGCGCGCTGACGGCGCTCGTCTGGGTGCTGCCGGTCTACGCGCTGATGTTCCTCGTCTTTGGCCTCTATCGCGGCCTTTGGGTATTCGCGAGCCTTCCCGACCTGGTTCGAATCTCGAAAGCGGTGATCGGCGGCGGCGTGATCGTGATGATCGGCGCCGTGATGTTCCAGCCGCAGCCGATCATTCCACGTTCGGTACTGCTCGTGTCGCCGCTGATGCTGTTCCTTGCAATGGGCGGCGCCCGGGCGCTGTACCGCGCGACGAAGGAGTACTACCTGTATGGCGGGCTCGTCGGCAAGGGCAAGCCGGTGTTGGTGCTTGGCGCCGGCACGGCCGGCGCGAGCCTTGCGCGCGAGCTATCGCGTTCCGGCGAATGGCGCCTGGTGGGCCTGCTCGACGACGACGTCACGAAGCAGGGCCGCGAAATCTACGGCTACAAGGTACTCGGCTCGTTCAACGACCTGAAGCATTGGACCGACGCGCTGAAGGTGGAATACGCGATCATCGCGATTCCGTCGGCCTCGGTCGAAACACAGCGCCGCGTCGCGACGCTATGCGTGCGCGCCGGCATCAAGGCGATGGTGCTGCCGTCGCTGACTGCGTTGATGCCAGGGCAAGGGTTCCTGTCGCAAGTCCGGAACATCGATCTCGAGGATTTGCTCGGCCGCGACGCGGTGACGATCGACACGCCGCACGTTGAGGCGCTGCTGCGCGGCCGCGTCGTGATGGTGACGGGCGCGGGCGGCTCGATCGGCTCCGAGCTGTGCCGGCAGATACTGCGCTTCGCACCGGCGCAACTGGTCGCGTTCGATCTGTCCGAATACGCGATGTATCGGCTGACCGAGGAATTGCGCGAGCGTTTTCCGGATCTGCCCGTGGTGCCGATCATTGGCGACGCGAAGGATTCGCTGCTGCTCGACCAGGTGATGTCGCGCCACGCACCGCACATCGTGTTCCACGCGGCTGCCTACAAGCACGTGCCGCTGATGGAAGAGCACAACGCATGGCAGGCGCTGCGTAACAACGTGCTCGGCACCTATCGCGTGGCCCGCGCGGCGATCCGCCACGACGTACGTCACTTCGTGTTGATCTCCACCGACAAGGCCGTCAATCCGACCAACGTGATGGGCGCTAGCAAGCGGCTCGCCGAGATGGCGTGCCAGGCGTTGCAGCAGACGAGCGACAGCACGCAGTTCGAGACGGTGCGGTTCGGCAATGTGCTCGGTAGTGCCGGCAGCGTGATTCCGAAGTTTCAGCAACAGATCGCGAAGGGCGGTCCGGTAACTGTCACGCATCCCGAGATCACGCGCTTCTTCATGACGATTCCGGAAGCGTCGCAACTCGTGCTGCAGGCGTCGAGCATGGGACGCGGCGGAGAGATCTTCATCCTCGACATGGGCGAGCCGGTCAAGATCGTCGATCTCGCGCGTGACCTGATTCGTCTGTACGGCTTGTCTGAAGGTCAGATCCGAATCGAATTCACGGGGCTGCGGCCCGGCGAGAAGCTCTACGAGGAACTGCTCGCGGACGATGAGACCACCACACGCACGCCGCATCCGAAGCTGCGAATCGCGCGTGCGCGGGAAGTGCCGGACCATCTGCTCGATGAGCTATTGCCTTGGCTGATGCAGCACCGCGTGCTCAGCGACGACGAAGTGCGGCGCGATCTGCGGCGTTGGGTGCCGGAATATCAGACGACGATGACCCCGGTGCTTCAGAGCGTGCCAAGAAGGGCGATTGCCACCGAGTGATCGCGCCGTAATCGGTCGCGGTGAAATAACATGCGATCGCGGAATCGATGCCGTTCAGTAGCGAACTGAACGGCATTTTTATTGGTGGGTTCGCCGCAAGCACAGCCGGCTTGGCGCAGGACGCGTTGCGGAGGCGATGCTTGCGGTCGTGCAACATCCGAGGCTCGTGCGACGTCTATCGGAGCGTGACCGCAGGGCAAATTGTGCTGCCCGCACTTCTGGTTCGATACATCGGAGTATTTGACTACCAACCGATTCCTTCCTATGTTTTCCTCAAGGTAGCCGTGTGATTGCCGTAAAGAAAAAAGGCGAACAGCCAAATACGAGGCTCTACGGTCCATACCAATTCGATGAAAACGGAACAACTTGTCAGGGGAATAGGCGCGGCACTCATGGTGCTCGCGCTTGCAGGCTGCGGCGGCGACGACGCTGGTCCGACTGCGAATACCGCGCAGGCGGTCAAACTATCGGCGCTGCGCGCCACGGGCAACTTGGTGAGCGCTGCGCCGATGAGCGCAACGGCGCCGGTCCATGTTGTGCTGGTGCTCAAGCTGAATGACGAAGCCGGGTTGAACCGCTTTCTGCAGCAAGCGCGAACCGCGGGAAGCGCGAATTTCGGGGCCGTGCTGACCTCTGCGCAGATCGCCGCACGATACGCCCCCACCGCGGGCCAGGTCGCCGCCGTGAAGACTTACTTGGCAAGTAAGGGCTTCACGAACATCAGCGTGGCCGGCAACAACATGATCGTCGAAGCCGATGCCCCGGCCGGCGTGATATCGGGTGTGTTCCAGACGACTCTTGTACCGGTTGCGATGGCGGACGGCACCAGCACGCATATCAATACCGCCCCGGAGACGTTGCCCGATGCGCTCGGCGGTGTCGTTCAAGGGGTTCTCGGGCTCGATACCGCGACTCGCCTGCGCCCGAATTTCGTACGCGCGTCCAATGCCGTCGCTGTGCCGACTGCGAACGCATCGCCGACGACTTCCGCCGTCACGGTGGGTCACAATCCGACGGATTTTCCCCGCATCTATTCCGTCGGCAGCGCCCCGGCGGCGGTGAACACCACTGTCGGCATCATTGCCGAAGGAGACGTGACGCAGTCCGTCATCGACTTGGCGACGTTCGAAAGCAATAACCATCTGCCCGCCGTACCCGTTTCCGTGATTCATGCCGGGCTGTCGAGCGGGGACACGAGCGCAACCACGGAATGGTCGCTCGATAGTCAGACCATCGTCGGGATGTCCGGCGGCCTCAAGCAACTGAATTTCTACGTTGCGCGGTCGTTTGCCTGGAGCGATATGGCGCTTGCGATCAATCGCGCCGTGACCGACAACACCGCCCGGGTCATCAACATGTCGATCGGCGGCTGCGAGAACTGGGCGCCGACGGCGGTCATCGACACGCTGTTCCAGCTCGCCGTCGCGCAGGGGCAGACTTTTTCGGTCAGTTCCGGCGATTCAGGCAGCGTGGCGTACGGCTGCAGTGGCACATCGGTGCAATATCCCGCAACATCACCGTACGTGGTGGCCGTTGGCGGCACGACGCTCTATACGAACGGGAACGGCAGCTACGCAGGCGAGACGGCCTGGGACTCGAGTGGGGGCGGCATTAGTGGCATCGAGCCGATTCCGTCGTGGCAGTCGAATGTTCCGGCGCTCAAGGGGCGCGCGTTTCGGGGCATGCCGGACATCGCGTTCGACGCCGATCCGAACAGCGGCGAAGCAGTTATCGCGGGCGGACAAGTCGTGATAATGGGGGGGACCAGCCTGTCCGCGCCGCTGTTTGCTGCGACCTGGGCGCGCATGCTGTCCGGGGCCTGCACGACGAATCTCGGTTTTGCGGCGCCCATGCTGTACAGCGCCCAGGCCAAGACGCCATCGATCTTTCGCGATATCACTTACGGGTCGAACGGCGCATACAGTGCTGGTTCGGGATGGGATTTCGTGACCGGCTGGGGCACGCCGAACGTCAGCGCGATGTATTCCGCGATATGTGTTCCGACGGCGGCGATTTACGGCGGTGTGATCAACCAAGGTACGACGCTCAGGCCGGGGCAAATCGTGTATTCGGGGTCCGGAAGCCATCAGCTGGCGATGCAGAATGACGGCAACCTCGTGCTTTACAACACGACCAATGGTGCTGCGGTGTGGAATTCAGGCACTTACGGAAATCCCGGAGCGTATGCCGTCTTCCAGGGCGATGGCAACTTCGTGGTGTACGGCGCGAGCGGCAACGCGCTGTGGAACTCGGCGACCAGCAGCACGTCCTACAGCCAGTTTCTTGCCGTGCAGGACGACGGCAACCTGGTGATCTACCGATCGTTCGTCCCGGTATTCGCCACATCGACTGCTTCCAGTGCATATGCGAACTCCACGACCGGCCCGGGCGTCTGGAAGGGCGGCGTTGCTCTCGGCAGTGGCCAGAGTTTCACTTCAGGCAATGGCGCGAACGTGCTGGTCATGCAGGGCGACGGAAATCTCGTGCTGCTTCGTCAGGGCGTTGCGCAGTGGAATTCGGGTACTTATAGTCATCCGGGTGCATTCGCGGCGATGCAAGCGGATGGCAATCTGGTCGTCTACAGCTCGACGGGAGTCCCGCTCTGGTATTCCGGCACGAGCGGCAATTCAGGCGCGGCGACTTATGTTCAGGACGACGGTAACGTCGTGATCTATGCGCCACTGCCGCGCTGGAGCACGAATACAGCGGGGGCCTAGCAGTTTCACTCGTCGCTTCGCGGCTGAATCGTACGGCCCCCGTCACCGGCGGCGGGCCGTGCGAGCCGGACAACACGCTGGCCGCGGCTCCTCAGTGCCCCCGCTTCTCCCTCCTCACCACCATCCACCGCGGCGCCCTGAACCTGACGATGCTGAGATAAAGCCACACATACGTGAGCGCGAACACCACAACAAACACGAACAAATGCACCGTATGCCGCCAGAACAGCGTCGCCGGAATCACCGCGACGAGGCACAGCAGCCACAGATAAGGTGAAGTCAACGAATTCCGCCGCGTCAGATCATGCGCGTGCTTCGTCCCCACGGCCCACCGCATCAGCCGCTTGTACACGAGCATATGCAGATGCACGCCGTCCGGAATCCCCGGCGACATCCCGCGGATGAACTTCTTCCGGTAGATCGAGAAGCACGTCTCGAAGATCGGATACATGAACAGCAGCACCGGGTACCACGCGGACACCTCGCGATTGCGCATCACGAGCATGATCGCGAGCTCCGCGAGCATGAAGCCGATGAAATACGCGCCGCCGTCGCCAAGAAAGATCAGCCCCGCCGGGAAATTCCACAGAAAGAAGCCGAGCACCGCCCCCATCATGATGATCGACGCGGACATCACGACCGGGTCGTTCACATGGAACGCGACATACGCGAGCGACGCGAACATCATGAAGCTGACCATCGATGCGAGCCCGTTGAAGCCGTCGATGATGTTGATCGCGTTCGCGAGCGCCGCGACCGCGAGCACGGTGATGAACGCCGAGATGGCCACGTAGCCGAGCAGGAAGTCGAGCGGCGGCACGCTGATGCGCTTGACCGCGATGCCCAGCAGCCAGAACGCCAGCGCGGCCGCGCCCATCGTGCACAGCAGCCGTGCGCGCGGCGATACGCGCTTGGTCAGGTCCTCGACGAGGCCCGACAGGAACGCCGGCATCCCGCAGGCGACGATCCCGAGAATGCTGCCGGCGATCGTCGGATAGCGCCGCGACACGAGCAGCGCGGCCACGACGACCCCGGCGAGGATCCCGATGCCCCCGACGCGCGGCACGGGCCGCACGTGGAATTTCTGCACGCCGGCCAGGTCGCTGTCGATCGAGAATTTCTCGTGAAGGTGCGCGTAGCGCACGATGAACAGCGTGACGAGCAAGGAGACGATGAAGCCGGACGCGAAGCTGAGCATGGGATCGCTCGAAAAATGGACAGCGGATTATACAAAACCGCGCGGGTTCCCCTCCTGCCATCGCCAGTGGTCGGCGCACATTTCCTCGATGCCGAGCGTCGCACGCCAGCCGATGATGTCGGCCGCGGCCTGCGGGTTCGCATAGCACTCGGCGATATCGCCCGGGCGGCGCGCGACGAGTTCGTACGGCACCGGCCGGCCCGACGCCTTCTCGAACGCGCGCACGACTTCCAGCACGCTGTAGCCCTGACCGGTGCCGAGGTTCACGACGAAGCTCGCGTCGCGCTTCGCCAGTGCGTCGAGCGCGGCGATGTGCCCCTTCGCGAGATCGACGACGTGGATGTAGTCGCGCACGCCAGTGCCGTCCGGCGTCGGATAATCCGAACCGAACACCCGCAGCTTTTCCAGCTTGCCGACCGCGACCTGCGCGACGTACGGCATCAGGTTGTTCGGGATGCCGGCCGGATCCTCGCCGATCAGCCCGCTCGCGTGCGCGCCGACCGGGTTGAAGTAGCGCAGCGTCGCGATGCGCCACGACGGGTCCGAGACTTCGAGATCGCGCAGGATCTGCTCGGCGATCAGCTTCGACTGGCCGTACGGGTTCGTCGCGGACAGCGGGAACGATTCGTCGATCGGCGAGCGTTCGGGCACGCCGTATACGGTCGCGGACGAACTGAACACGAATTGCCTGACGTTGCGCTCGCGCATGACCTTGAGCACGGCGAGCAGGCCGCCGATGTTGTTCTGGTAGTACTCGAGCGGCTTGGCGACCGATTCGCCGACGGCCTTGAGCGCCGCGAAGTGAATCGTGCCGGTGATCGGGTGCGCGTCGAACACCTTCGCGAGCGCGGCTTCGTCGCACACGTCGACCTGGTGGAACGCGGGCGTCTTGCCCGTGATCCGCTCGATGCGGCGCACCGATTCGGCCTTGCTGTTCACGAGGTTGTCGACGATCACGACGTCGTAGCCGTTGTCGAGCAGCTCGACGGCCGTGTGCGAGCCGATATAGCCCGCGCCGCCGGTAACGAGGATGGTGCCTTTAGCGGTCATTGCAGATGCGCTCCTTCAGAGTGTGAATCCCGTCAACGAATGGATGGTCTCCCTGTAGCGTTCGACGACCTGCTGTTCGTCGAATTCCGCCGCGACCTTGTGCCGGCCGCGTGCGCCCATCGCCGCACGGCCTTGCGGCCCGAGCGCGATCATGCGATTCAGTTGTTCGGCGAGGCTCGCGCTGTCCCGCACGCGGCACAGGAACCCCGTTTCGCCGTCGGTGACGACGTCGCGGCAGCCCGGCACGTCGGTCGCGACGATCGGGCGGCCCATCGCCGATGCTTCCATCAACGTGCGCGGCACGCCTTCGCGGTACGACGGCAGCACGACGCAGTCGGCCGCCGCGATGTGCGGGCGCACGTCGTGCGCTTCGCCGAGATACTCGACGATGCCTTCGCCGACCCACGCGTCGACGTCCGCGCGACCGATCGCGCTCGGATTGTCGACGCCGAGCGGCCCGAGCAGCTGGAAGCGCGCGCTCGGGAAGCGTTCGCGCACGAGCCGCGCGGCTTCCACGTATTCGCGCACGCCCTTGTCCCACAGCAGCCGGCCGATCAGGATGAAGACGGGCGCGTCGCCGCCCGGCAACGGCACGGGCGAGAACTGTTCGAGATCGACGCCTTCGCCGTGCAGCAGCCGCGCGCGCTCGGGATGCGCGAGCAAGCGCTCGTCGGTGAAGGTCGCGAGATCGTCGCGATTGAGGAACCACACCTCGCGCGGGAAGCGGAACGCGAACCGGTACAGGCGCTTCGCGACGCTCGCCGCACGGCTCTTCTGGATGAACACGTAGCCGAGGCCCGTCGTCACCGCGATCGACGGCACGCGCGCGAGCCATGCGGCGACGGACCCGTAGATGTTCGGCTTGATCGTGTAATGGAACACGAGATCGGGCCGCAGCGCGCGGTAGTGGCGCGCGAGCGCGGCGAGCGTGCCGAGATCCTCGCGCGGGCTCGTGCCTTTCGACGCGACGGCAAGCGCCACGTAACGGCAGCCCATCTGCTCGAGCAGCGGCACCGTGCGATCGTGCGGCGCGATCACGATGACCTCGGCGCCGCGCGCGACGAGCGCACGGATCAGCCCGTGGCGATACGTATGGATCGCCCAGGCCGTGTTGCAGACGAGCGCGATGCGCAGCGGGGAGGTGGCGGACATGAAAAAAAGAAAAAATAAAGCGTCGAAATTGCCGAACGGGCCGGATACGCGTCAGGCGGACGGCCGTGCGCCGAACAGCGTCTGCTTGATGCGCTGCAGCGTACGGTACGGCGTCACGAAATGCAGCAGGTTCTTGGCGAGGCCGGCCCAGTCGTACGGGTTCAGCACGTTGAAGTGGCGCAGCAGCAGCGTGAGCGTCGACACCAGCTGGCGCCGGCGCTTGGTCGCGCTGATCCCGCCCTCGTTAAGCTCGTAATACAGGCCGAGTTCCGGCAGGTTCGCGCAATCGTAGCGTTGCATTAACCGTAAAAAAAGATCGAGATCCTCGGCCGCGCGATACTTCGCCCGATAGTTGCCCACTTCGCGCACGGCGTCGATGCGCAACATGACCGACGGATGCACGAGCGGCGAGCGCAGGAAGCGCGTGCGGCGCAACGTGCGCGGGTCGGCGGGCGGCGTCAGCATGAAGCGCGGCTCGCCGGCGCGCGACACGACCTGCGTCCACATGCCGACGCAGGCCACGCGCGGGTGGGCGCCGAGATAGGCGCGCTGCTTCGCGAGGCGCCGCGGCGTGGCGAGATCGCCCGCATCGATACGGGCCGCATAGCGGAAGCCGCGCGCGGCGAGCGCGTCGATGCCGGCCGCCAGCGCGCGTTCGATGCCGCCGTTTTGCGGCATGCGCAGCACGTCGATCGCGAGGCCCGGCACGTCGGTCGCGACGATCGGCGGCGTGCTGCCGTCGTCGACGATCAGCACGTGCACGCGCGCATCCTCGCGAAACGACGCGAGGGTCCGGGCGACGTCGTCGTGCCCGTTGTAGGCCGGCATCAGCACGGCCACGTCGTCGAGCGGGAGCGGGCAATCAGGGGACGTCATGTTCGCAGCTTGAAACGGATGTAATAAAAGTTGACGGCGGCAGCAGCCAGGTAGCCGGCCGCCAGCCCGACGAGCGCGCCGTACAGGCCGAGCCGCGGGATCGCGAACAGGTTGACGAGCGCGGCGATCGCCAGCGCGAGCAGCCATTTCGTGAGCAACACGAATTTTGCTTGATATTTGAGAACGATAAGATTGCCTATCGCCTCGATGCCGGCCGGCACGGACAGCCAGACGGCCCAGCGGAAGATGTCGACGGACGCCTCGTAGCCGCGGCCGAACACCTTGCCGACGATCAGCGGGGCGGCCGCGTCGAGCACGAGCGCGCCCGCCGTCATCAGGCCCGCCGTCATCGCGATCAGCCGGACGATGTTGCGGCGCAGCCGCGCGACGTCTTGCACGCGGTACACGAACGCGGGCGCGATGGTCTGCGCGAGCATCAGCGCGAGCGTGATCCAGTTCTCGTTGAGCTGCTGCGCGGCCGAATAGCGGCCGAGATCGGCGAACGACACGTGGCGCTCGAGCATCAGGCGGTCGAGTTTCAGGAACAGGTACATGCAGATGAGGCCGAGCCAGAACACGGTGCCGGCCGTTGCAAAGTGCCGGAACAGCGGTGTGTCGAACGTCCAGCCGAGCGTGCCGCCGTTACGATGGCGGTAGTACAGCAGCAGCGCGAGGCCGATCGCGGCGGCTTCCAGCGCCCACAGCCACGCGAAGCGGGCGGGGCCGGCGGCCGCGCGCACCAAGAGCCACACGAGCAGCGCCTTCGCGAGCGCGGTGACCATGCTGGTGACGAGCTGCGGCTTGCTGTAGGTCATGCTCTGCAGCCACGCGTTGATCACGCCGACGAACGGCTCGCGAAACACCATCGTGACCGCGAGGCCCGCGAGCATCGCGCCGACCAGCGGGTCGAAGGCGCCCGCGGCGATCGCGATCCAGGTCGCGGCGAGCGCGGCGACCGACACGGCGATGCGCAGCACGAACGCGCTGCCGAGCACCGCGTCGAGCTGGGCGGGCGGGCGCTGGACGATGGTCGGGACGAGGATTTCCGCGCCGCACACCCAGGTGAGCGGCGCCAGTACCAGGAGAAGCGTATTCGCGTACTGCCATTTGCCGAACACATCTGGCCCGAAATAACGGGCCAGCAGGCCGCTGATCGCGATCGCGACGCCGATCTGCGTGAGCCGTTCGAGCCCCAGCCAGACGAGGTTCGCGACGGCCTTCGCGACGTCCGGGTTGCCGAAGCGCTTCAGCATGCGCGGCAGCGGCGGCGCGCGCGGGGGGCGGCCGGAAGCGGCGGGTGGGCGGCGGCGGGACGGCTAGGCATTAAAATGGGCGGTATGCGCGTCATCGAAACCCGCGATTATAAGTGGGATCGCGACCGCTCCAGCCGTTCCGTTCCTTGTTTTGCGGGGCCGCATGTATCATGCGCGGCACCGGCGAGAGGCGGCCAGCCAAGCCAGACAATTTTCCATGCACGCAACTGAGAGAGAAGAGAATCGATGATCTCCCAATCCATCTTCAAGGCATATGACATCCGTGGCGTGGTCGGCAAGACGCTCGACGTCGACACGGCGCGCGGGATCGGCCGCGCATTCGGCAGCGAAGTGCGTGCGCAGGGCGGCGATGCGGTCGTCGTCGCGCGCGACGGCCGCCTGTCCGGGCCGGAACTCGTCGGCGCGCTGGCAGACGGCCTGCGTGCGGCCGGTGTCGATGTCGTCGACGTCGGCATGGTGCCGACGCCGGTCGGCTATTTCGCGGCGAACGTGCCGCTGGCGCTGAAGGGCGGCGAGCGCCGCGTCGATTCGTGCATCGTCGTCACGGGCAGCCACAACCCGCCCGACTACAACGGCTTCAAGATGGTGCTGCGCGGCGCGGCGATCTACGGCGAGCAGATCCAGGCGCTGTACCGCCGCATCGTCGACGAGCGGTTCGAGACGGGCAGCGGCACGTATGAAGCAATCGACGTTGCCGATCAGTACATCGCGCGTATCGTCGGCGACGTGAAGCTCGCGCGGCCGCTGAAGCTCGTCGTCGACGCCGGCAACGGCGTTGCCGGCCCGCTCGCGACGCGCCTGTTCAAGGCGCTCGGCTGCGAACTCGTCGAGCGCTTCACCGACATCGACGGCACGTTCCCGAATCACCACCCCGATCCCGCCCACCCGGAAAACCTGCAGGACGTGATCCAGGCGCTGAAGGACACCGATGCCGAGCTCGGCTTCGCGTTCGACGGCGACGGCGATCGCCTGGGCGTCGTCACGAAGGACGGCCAGATCATCTATCCGGACCGCCAGCTGATGCTGTTCGCGGAAGAAGTGCTGTCGCGCAACCCGGGCGCCCAGATCATCTACGACGTGAAATGCACGCGCCACCTCGCGCAGTGGGTGAAGTCGAAGGGCGGCGAGCCGCTGATGTGGAAGACGGGCCACTCGCTCGTGAAGGCGAAACTGCGCGAGACGGGCGCGCCGCTCGCCGGCGAAATGAGCGGCCACGTATTCTTCAAGGATCGCTGGTACGGCTTCGACGACGGCCTGTACACCGGCGCGCGCCTGCTGGAAATCCTCGCGAAGACGGCCGATCCGAGCGCGCTGCTCAACAGCCTGCCGGACGCGATGAGCACGCCCGAACTGCAGCTCTGGCTCGACGAAGGCGAGAATTTCCGCCTGATCGAGCAGCTGCAGAAAGAGGCGAAGTTCGACGGCGCCGACGAAGTCGTGACGATCGACGGCCTGCGTGTCGAGTACCCGGACGGCTTTGGCCTCGCGCGTTCGTCGAACACGACGCCGGTCGTCGTGATGCGCTTCGAAGCCGAGACGCAGGAAGGGCTCGAGCGCATCCAGGAAGACTTCCGCCGTGTGCTGACGGCCGCGAAGCCGGACGTCAAGCTGCCGTTCTGAGCGCCGGCGGCCGGCGGGCCGCCCGTACGACGGCCGGTTCGTCGGCCGTGTTTATCTCGAAAAGCGGCGCGTGCCTCGGGCGCGCGGCCGCTTTTTGTCTGTCCGGTCGTCCGGCCGGGATAAAATCCCCCCTTTATGTCTGTCGCCGGCTGTCAGCCGGCGTTTTTTCAGCGTGCAAAAGATCCTGATCGTGCGCGTGTCGTCGCTGGGCGACGTCGTGCACAACATGCCGGTGATCGCCGATATCCGGCGCCGTCACCCCGATGCGCAGATCGACTGGCTCGTCGAGGAAAGCTTCGTCGACCTCGTGCGGCTCGTCGACGGCGTGCGCAACGTGCTGCCGTTCTCGCTGCGCCGCTGGCGCAAGAAGCCGTTCTCGGGCGCGACGTGGCGCGAGATCCGCGCGTTCCGTCGGCGCCTCGCGGCCGAGCAGTACGACCTCGTGATCGACTGCCAGGGCCTCATCAAGACGGCGTGGGTCGCGAGCTGGGCGCGCGGCCCGCTCGTCGGGCTCGGCAACCGGACCGACGGCGCCGGCTACGAATGGCCGGTGCGCTTCTTCTACCGCAAGCGCGTGCCGATCGCGCCGCGCACGCACGTGGTCGAGCGCTCGCGGCAGCTCGTCGCGGCCGCGCTGGACGATCCGGCGCCGACCCCGGCCGATCCGGTCGAGTTCGGCCTCGACACGCGGGCGGCGGCGCTCGCGGTGGCCGCGCTCGGCCTGAACCTGCCGGTGCCGTACGTCGTGTTCGTCCATGCGACGTCGCGCGCCGACAAGCAGTGGCCGGACGCCGCATGGATCGAGCTCGGCCAGGCGCTCGTGCGGCGCGGCGCGTCGCTCGTGCTGCCGTGGGGCAACGACGCGGAACGCGCGACCAGCGAGCGGCTCGCGAAGGAATTCGGCGCGGCGGCGATCGTGCCGCCGAAGCTGTCGCTGCCGGCCGTGGTCGGTCTGATCGACGGCGCGGCCGCGACGATCGGGGTTGATACAGGTCTGGTTCACATCGCGGCCGCGCTGAAGCGTCCGACGGTCGAACTGTACAATTTCGCGACGGCCTGGCGGACCGGCGGCTACTGGTCGCCGAACGTCGTCAATCTCGGCACGGCGGGGCAGCCCCCGTCGATCGCGCAGGTGAAGTCGGCGCTCGCGGGCTTCGGTCTCCTGTAACGCTGTCCACACGCGAACCGATCATGAGCGAATCCCAGATCATCGAAGTCCCGTCCGCCGACTGGAGCGGACACAACCTGTCGGCGCCGCGCGAGCAGTTGCTCGCCGCGGTCGAGGAAGGCAAGGTGCTGTATTTCCCGCACCTGCGCTTCGCGATCGAAGGCGGCGAGGAAGCGCTGCTCGATCCGGCGCTCGCCGATCCGAAACGCAAGAACATCAGCCTCGCGCCGAACGGCGGCGCGCTCGCCGGCGTGCTCGGCGACAGCGTCACGCAATCCGCTGTGCGCGCGCTCGTCGCGCGCTTCCAGCAGCAGGCCGGCACGCTCGTCGACGGCCTCTTTCCCGAATACCGCGGCAAGCTGCGCGTCGCGCCGACAAGCTTGCGGCTGATGCAGGTCGAAACGCGCCAGACGTCGTGGCGCAAGGACGACAGCCGCCTGCACGTCGACGCATTCCCGTCGCGGCCGAACTACGGCGAGCGGATCCTGCGCGTGTTCACGAACGTGAACCCGGCCGGCGCGCCGCGCGTGTGGCGTGTCGGCGAGCCGTTCGAGGACGTCGCGAAGCGCTTTCTGCCGAAGATCCGGCCGCAGTTGCCGGGCTCGGCGTGGCTGCTGAACCTGCTGCACGTGACGAAATCGCCGCGCAGCGCATACGACCACCTGATGCTGAACCTGCACGACGGGATGAAGGCCGATCTCGACTACCAGAAAACTTGCCCGCAACAGACGATGCCGTTTCCGCCGGGCAGCGTGTGGATATGTTTCTCCGATCAGACTTCGCACGCTGTGATGTCCGGCCAGTTCATGCTCGAACAGACCTTCTTCCTGCCGGTCGATGCGATGGTGCGCCGCGAGTGCGCGCCGCTCGGCATTCTCGAACGCCTGACGGGCAGGGCGCTGGTTTGAGCGCGCACCTGCTTCGACGCAACATCCGGGCGGCCGCATGCTGAGGGCGATCTATCGCGCGCTGTGGTGGCTCGTCGCGCCGGCCGCCGTCATCCGGCTCTATGTGCGTTCGCGCAAGGAGCGCGGCTATCGCGAGCATATCGGCGAGCGCTTCGGCCACGTCACAGGCCGCTCGCCGGACGATCGCGCGCCGCTGATCTGGGTGCATGCGGTGTCGGTCGGCGAGACGCGCGCCGCGCAGCCGCTGATCGACGCGTTGATGCACGCGCGTCCCGACGCGCGCATCCTGCTCACGCACATGACGCCGAGCGGGCGCGCGACGGGCGAACAGATCTTCGGCGATCGCGTGCTGCGCTGCTACCTGCCGTACGACATGCCGGGCGCGGTGCGGCGCTTCCTGCACGCATGGCGGCCGACGCTCGGTCTCGTGATGGAAACCGAGGTGTGGCCGACGCTGATCGACGAGTGCCGCCGCGCGGACGTGCCGCTCGTGCTGACCAATGCGCGGATGTCCGCGCGTTCGTTCCGGCGCGCGGCGAAGTTCGGCGCGGCGACGCGCGACGTGTTCGGCGGCTTCTCGCGCGTGCTCGCGCAGAGCCCGGCCGATGCGGAACGGCTGACGTCGCTCGGCGCGCGCAACGTGACCGTGCTCGGCAACCTGAAGTTCGACATGACGACGCCGCCGGAACTCGCGGCACGCGGCCATGCGTGGCGCGACGCAATCGGCGCGCGGCCGGTGTGGGTCGCCGCCAGCACGCGCGAGAACGAGGAAGCGCTGGTGCTGCAGGCGTTCGCGGAAATGCGCACGCCCGGTGCGCTGCTGGTGCTCGTGCCGCGTCATCCGCAGCGCTTCGCCGAAGTCGAGGCGCTCGTTGCCCGCAGCGGGCTCAAGTGCGTGCGGCGCTCCGCCTGGGCCGCCGATGCGGCCGCGCTCGCGGCCGGCCGGCCGGCCGCCGAACCGCTGCCGGCCGACGTGACGGTGCTGCTCGGCGATTCGATGGGCGAGCTCGGCGCGTACTACGCGGCGGCCGATATCGCGTTCATCGGCGGCAGCCTGCTGCCGCTCGGCGGGCAGAACCTGATCGAAGCGTGCGCGGTCGGCGTGCCGGTGCTGATCGGGCCGCACGTGTTCAACTTCACGCAGGCGACCGCCGATGCGGTCGCGGCCGGTGCGGCGATGCAGGTCGCGGATCCGCTCGATCTCGCGCACGTGCTCGACGCGCTGTTCGCCGACAAGGCGCGGCGCATCGCGATGGGCGCGGCCGGCGCGGCCTTCGCGTCGCGTCACCGCGGCGCGACCGCGCGCACGGTCGACGTGCTCGCCGCGCTGCTGCCGGCCGGCGAAGCCGGTGCGCGTGGGCTGCCGGGCGCTTCCGACGACGACGCTTAGACGACGGGCGGCGCGATGCCGCCCGGCGTGCGTGGCGGCGTCGCTGGTCGCCGCCGTGCCGCTCACACCGTCAGCAAGCCCTTCTTCTCGATGAACGCGATCACGTCGGAGACGCCGTCGAGCGCCTTCAGGTTCGTCATCACGTAAGGCCGCTCGCCGCGCATTTTTTGCGTGTCGGACGCCATCACGTCGAGGTTCGCGCCGACCAGCGGCGCGAGGTCGGTCTTGTTGATCACGAGCAGGTCGGACTTCGTGATGCCGGGGCCGCCCTTGCGCGGAATCTTCTCGCCGCCGGCCACGTCGATCACGTAGATCGTCAGGTCCGACAGCTCGGGGCTGAAGGTCGCCGCGAGATTGTCGCCGCCCGACTCGATGAAGACGATGTCGGCATCCGGAAAGCGCGCGAGCATCCGGTCGACGGCCTCGAGGTTGATCGACGCATCCTCGCGGATCGCCGTGTGCGGGCAGCCGCCCGTCTCGACGCCCATGATGCGTTCCTCGGGCAGCGCGCCCGCGACCGTCAGCAGCCGCTGGTCTTCCTTCGTATAGATGTCGTTCGTGATCGCGACGAGGTCGTACCGGTCGCGCATCGCCTTGCACAGCATTTCGAGCAGCGTGGTCTTGCCGGAGCCGACGGGGCCGCCGATGCCGACGCGCAGCGGCGGCAGTTTCTTCGTGCGGCGAGCGGAGGAGGGAGCGGGTGCGTTCATGGTGTGGATCAGATTCAGGAGCGGAACAACCGCGAGTACTGGGTTTCGTGCCGCGCGGACAGGATGCCGAGCTGCGGCGCGAACGTGTTGACGGCGTCGGGCGGCGTCGCGAGCGCGCGGCGCACGGCTGCGTCGATCGCGCCGCGCAGCGCGACGATGATGCGTTGCCCGGCGAGCTGGCCGAGCGGCACGGCCTTCAGCGCGGCGGACGTCTGGTTCTCGACCCAGCCGAATGCGTACGCGGCGAGCGTCGCGTCGGCGCTGGCGTCGTGTGCGGCGGCCGCGTACGCGAACGCGGTCGGCAGCGCGATCGGCGACAGCGACGCGAGCGTCGCGCGGCGTGCTGCGTCGCCCCATTCGAGCGACGCGCACAGCTGCGCGAGCGACCAGCCCATCTGTTCGGTTTCGCGGCGCAGTTCGGCCGATTCGCGGCTCGCGACGAACCACGCGTTTTCGGCGCCGAGCGCTCGAACGTCGTGCGTCTGCCAGCGGGCGAGCTGGTGCGCGAGGAACGGCAACTCGCCGTGCGCGAGCACGTCGGTCAGGCCGCTGGCGATCCAGTCGCGCGCGGAATCGGCGTCGCGGATCAGGTTCGCGTCGAGCGCGGCTTCGAGGCCCTGCGAGTAGCTGTACGCGCCGATCGGCAAGGCGGGCGACGCGAGGTGCAGCAGCGCGACGAGTTCAGTGGTGGTCATGACCGTGGTGGCCGTGCGTGCAGCCGGGACCATGCTGATGATCGTGATCGTGATCGTGATCGTGATCGTGATCGTGATCGTGATCGTGCGAATGCGAGTGCGAGTGCGAGTGCGAGTGCCCGTGGTGCTCGCCGAACACCTGCTGCGCGAGCGCGTAATCCTCGGCGAACGTCGCGTCGTGCCCGTGCTTGTGACCGCCGCCGTACGCGCCGGCTTCCGGCTGGAACGGCGCGCGTGCCTCTTCGACCTGCGTGCCGAGCCGGCGCAGCATGTCCGCGAGCACGGGATCGGCCTCGAGCTTCAGGTAGCCGTCGCCGATCTCGACCGGCGTGTGGCGGTTGCCGAGATGGTAGGCGGCGCGCATCAGCGTGAGCGGGTCGGCCGCGCGCACGAGCAGCACGGTTTCGGGTGCAGCGGTGATACGCACGAGCGCGCCGTCGTCGGCGACGAGCACGTCGCCGTCGCGCAGCACGGTGCCGCGCGGCAGCAGGACCGCGACGTCCTCGCCGGTGTCGAGCGTCGCCGCGAGGCGGCTCTTGCAGCGGGCGTCATAGGCGAGCGTGAGCGTCGGCGCGCGCGCGACGAGCGACGCGGCGAGTTTCACGTTCGGGGCAATGCGTTTGTCGAGGGTGCGCATGAAACCGAGGATTCCGGATCAGAACAGGAAATAGCGCTGCGCCATCGGCAGCACCGTTGCCGGTTCGCAGGTGAGCAACTGGCCGTCGGCGATCACGTCGTAGGTTTCCGGATCGACGCTGATCGACGGACGCCATGCGTTGTGGATCATGTCGGCCTTCGTCACGTTGCGGCAGTTGCGTACCGGCACGATCCGCTTCGCGAGGCCGTAACGCTCCGCGATGCCCGCATCGGCCGCCAGCTTCGACACGAAGGTCAGCGACGTGCGCGCGAGCGCGCCGCCGCGCGTCGCGAACATCTCGCGATAGTGAACCGGCTGCGGCGTCGGGATCGACGCGTTCGGGTCGCCCATCTGCGCGACGGCGATCATCCCGCCCTTGAGGATCATCGACGGCTTGATCCCGAAGAACGCGGGCTCCCACAGCACGAGATCGGCCCACTTGCCGGGCTCGATCGAGCCGACTTCGTGCGCGATGCCGTGCGTGAGCGCCGGGTTGATCGTGTACTTCGCGACGTAGCGCTTCGCGCGGAAGTTGTCGTTGCGCGCGTTGTCTTCCGGCAGCGCGCCGCGTTGCACCTTCATCTTGTGCGCGGTCTGCCACGTGCGGATGATCACTTCGCCGACGCGGCCCATCGCCTGCGAATCGGACGACAGCATCGACAGCGCGCCGAGATCGTGCAGGATGTCCTCGGCCGCGATCGTCTCGCGGCGAATGCGCGATTCGGCGAACGCGAGATCCTCGGCGATCGAAGGATCGAGGTGATGGCACACCATCAGCATGTCGAGATGCTCGTCGAGCGTGTTGATCGTGTACGGACGCGTCGGATTGGTCGACGACGGCAGCACGTTCATCTCGCCGCACACCTTCAGGATGTCGGGCGCATGGCCGCCGCCCGCGCCTTCGGTGTGGTACGTGTGGATCGTGCGGCCCTTGAACGCGGCGACCGTCGATTCGACGAAGCCGGCCTCGTTCAGCGTGTCCGTGTGGATCGCGACCTGCGTGTCGGTGTCGTCGGCGACCGACAGGCAATTGTCGATCGCGGCGGGCGTCGTGCCCCAGTCCTCGTGCAGCTTCAGGCCGATCGCGCCGGCCGCGATCTGCTCGACGAGCGGCTGCGGCAGGCTCGCGTTGCCCTTGCCGAGGAAGCCGAGGTTGATCGGCCAGCCGTCGGCCGCCTGCAGCATCCGCTCCATGTGCCACGGGCCCGGCGTGCAGGTGGTCGCGTTGGTGCCGGTGGCCGGCCCCGTGCCGCCGCCGAGCATCGTCGTGACGCCGGACGCGAGCGCCTCGTCGATCTGCTGCGGGCTGATGAAGTGGATGTGCGTGTCGATGCCGCCCGCCGTCACGATCAGCCCTTCGCCGGCAATCACTTCGGTGGCCGCGCCGATCGCGATCGTCACGCCCGGCTGGATGTCGGGGTTGCCGGCCTTGCCGATCGCGGCGATGCGGCCGTGCTTGATCGCGATGTCGGCCTTCACGATACCCCAGTGATCGAGGATCACCGCGTTCGTGATGACGGTATCGGGTACGTCGGCGGCGACGCGCTGCGACTGGCCCATCCCGTCGCGGATCACTTTCCCGCCGCCGAACTTCACTTCCTCGCCATAGGTCGTGAAGTCGCGTTCGATCTCGATCAGCAGTTCGGTATCGGCGAGCCGCACGCGGTCGCCCGTCGTCGGCCCGAACATTTCCGCGTACGCGCGGCGGCTCAAGCGTAGTGTCATGTGCTGTTCCTGAAGAGCGGGGCACGGCTTACAGCGGCCCCATCACCTTGCCCTGAAAACCGTAGACGGCGCGCTCGCCCGCGAGGGCGACGAGCTCGACGGTGCGCGTCTGGCCCGGCTCGAAGCGCACGGCCGTGCCGGCCGCGATGTTGAGCCGGAAGCCGCGTGCGGCCGCGCGGTCGAACGACAGCGCGTCGTTGACTTCGAAGAAGTGGTAGTGCGAGCCGACCTGCACCGGGCGATCGCCGGTGTTCGCGACGACGAGCGACAGCGTCGCGCGGCCCGCGTTCAGTTCGTGTTCGCCGTCGTCGGTGAGGATTTCGCCGGGGATCATGCGGGGGGCCTCACGGAATCGGGTGGTGGACGGTCACGAGCTTCGTGCCGTCGGGGAAGGTCGCCTCGACCTGGATGTCGGGAATCATTTCCGGCACGCCGTCCATCACGTCGTCGCGCGTGAGCAGCGTCGTGCCGTAATGCATGACCTCGGCCACGGTCTTGCCGTCGCGCGCGGCTTCCATCAGCGCCGCGGTGATGAAGGCCACCGCCTCCGGATAGTTGAGCTTCAGGCCGCGCGCGCGGCGGCGTTCGGCAAGCAACGCCGCCGTGAAGATCAGCAGCTTGTCCTTTTCGCGGGGAGTCAGTTTCATGAAGGCAGGCGTTCAGGAAAACGTAATTTTTATCGGTGCGCACGCAACCGGGCAGGGGGCGAATCATCCTAGCACCGCGCTGTTCGGCGTGCGTCGTGTATCGCTTATGTAAGCAGCAAGGTGCGTGCCATGTGCATCCGGCGTGCCGCCGTGCGCATTCATGGTGCGTGATGCATGTAGAGGGTGCGCCGTGCGGGGCGGCGTTGCGCCGAAACGGTGCGCGATGCGCGCTCAGGTTTGCCAGAGGCGCAGCGGCCGCGCGTCGACGCCGTGCACGATCGGTCGCAACTGCAGCCAGCAGTCGGTGAAGTGGCGCTGCAGCGCTTCCATCGACGTCGCCAGCGCGCGGACGAGCACGACGCCGGGCGTCACGCAGGTGGCGCCCGCGCGCAGCGTGTCGTCGAACGGCATGCGCGCGGCGAGCGATTCGGCGAGCGCGGCGTCGCACGCGGCGCCGGCCGCCCACAGCGTGCCGTACGCGGGAAAGCCGGCGAGGCCCTGCAGCGCGCCGCGCAGCGGATCGCGCGCGTCGAGCAGCGCGCGCTCGGTCCACAGCGGCCGGCCGTCGGCATCGACGAGCGCGGACGTCGACGCGATGCGTCCCGCCGACCACGTTTCGCCGGCCGCCTGCCGGCCGAGCTGCGTCGCGTCCCAGCCGATCGCGCTCGCGCCTGCGCCGAGCGTCACCGTGAAGTCGAGCGCCGCGTGCGCCGCGTCGAAGAACAGGTTGTTCTGCGGCAGCCAGTCGAGCTTCGCGTGCGCGCCGACCGCGATGCCGATGCGCTGCGTCGCGTCGAGGCCGTTCGACTTGTACCACTTGGTCGCGCCGGGCGTCGTCAGCACCGCGTGCGTGCCGTCGCCGAGCGCGATGTCGATGTCGAGCCGGTCGCCGCCCGCGACGCCGCCCGGCGGATGGACGATCACGGCGTGGCAGATCGCGTCGCCTTCCGGATACAGCGGCCGCTGCACGCGCAGCGGGCCGTCGTGCAGCCGGTGCGCGAGCGTCGTGCGCGCACCGTGCCGCTCGAAGCCGAGTTCGAGGCGGCCGCGCCACGACTTGGCGACGGCGGGGCGGGACAGCGAGGCATGCGAATCGGGGGCGGACATCGGCGGCGAACGGGAAACAAGGAAGCGGGTGCGAAGAACGTGGATGCTACCGGAACAATAATGCAGATGCCGCGTTCGCAGGAAGCGCCGCGTGCGTGTGTCCCGCGAGCCGGCCGTACATGTCCCCCGCGGTGCCTACCGCCGTGCCTACTGCCGTGCCTACCGCCGTGCCGCCCGTCACACCGCGATCAACTCGCGCACGCCGTTCGTCTCCATGTCGTGCGCGTCACCACCCGCGACGATCTCGCCGCGGCTCATCACCCAGTAGCGATCGGCGATCGATCGCGCAAAATCGTAATACTGTTCGACGAGCAGCACGGTCATCTTCGATTCGTCGACGAGCTGGCGCAGCGTGCGGCCGATGTCCTGGATGATCGACGGCTGGATGCCTTCGGTCGGCTCGTCGAGGATCAGCAATTGCGGCTCGCTCATCAGCGCGCGGCCGATCGCGAGCTGTTGCTGCTGGCCGCCCGACAGGTCGCCGCCGCGCCGCGCGCGCATGTCCTTCAGCACCGGGAACAGGTCGTAGATGCGGTCCGGTACCTTCGACGGCGCCTTGCGGCTCGCCGCGCCGACGAGCAGGTTCTCCTCGACGGTGAGCCGCGGAAAGATGTCGCGGCCCTGCGGTACGTACGCGAGTCCGGCCGCGACGCGCGCATACGGCGGCAGTGCGCCGAGCGCGGTGCCGCGCCACGACACGCTGCCGCTTTTCGCGGCGACGACCCCCATCAGGCAGCGCAGCAGCGTGCTCTTGCCGACGCCGTTGCGGCCGAGCAGCACGGTCAGCTTGCCGTCGTCGGCCGCGAGGTTCACGTTGCGCAGGATATGGCTGCCGCCGTAGTACTGGTTCAGCGCTTCGATTTTCAGCATCGCATCATCGTCCGAGGTAAGACTCGATCACCGCTTCGTCGCGCTTGACCTGGTCGAGCGTGCCGTGCGCGAGCACCGCGCCTTCGGCCATCACCGTCACGCGCCCCGTGTCGCCCGCGAGCGCCGCGACGAACTCCATGTCGTGCTCGACGACCATCATCGAGCAGGTGCCGCGCAGCGTGTTCAGCAGCTCGGCGAGTTCCATCGTCTCGTGGTCGGTCATCCCGGCCGCCGGCTCGTCGAGCAGCAGCAGCGCGGGACGTTGCATCAGCAGCATGCCGATTTCGAGCCGCTGCTTCTGCCCGTGCGACAGCTCGCCGGCCGCGCGATACGCGTGGCTTTCGAGGCCGATCAGCGCGAGCGTCTCCTCGATCTTCGCCTGCGCGGTGCGGTCGAGCCGCGCGCGCAGCGACGCGAGCCAGCCCTTGTCGGTCTGCATCGCGAGCTCGAGGTTTTCCCACACCGGATGCTGTTCGAACACGGTCGGCTTCTGGAACTTGCGGCCGATGCCCGCACGCGCGATCTCGGGTTCGTTCATCCGCGCGAGATCGATGGTCTGGCCGAGAAACACCTTGCCCGCATCGGGCCGCGTCTTGCCGGTGATGACGTCCATCATCGTCGTCTTGCCCGCGCCGTTCGGGCCGATCACGCAGCGCAGCTCGCCCGCGTCGATCGCGAGCGACAGCTTCTTCAGCGCGCGAAAGCCGTCGAAGCTCACCTCGATATCCTCGAGATAGAGGATCGTCCCGTGCGACGTGTCGATGCCGGCCGGCACGACGCGCCCCATCGACGCACTGCCGCTGACGGCGAGCAGCTCGTCTTCGGGCGGCGGTGGCGTGAACTGATAGAGAGCCGTTCCGTTCATGCGCGTTTCCCCTTCGCGAGCACGGTTTCGACGAGGCCCATGATTCCGCGCGGCAGCAAGAGCGGCACGAGCACGAAAATCAGGCCGAGGAAGAACAGCCAGTATTCGGCGAAATACGCGGTGAAGAAACTCTTCGCGCCGTTCACCGCGAACGCGCCGACGATCGGCCCGATCAGCGTGCCGCGCCCGCCCACCGCGACCCAGATCGCCATTTCGATCGAATTGCCGGGCGACATCTCGCCGGGATTGATGATGCCGACCTGCGGCACGTACAGCGCGCCGGCGATGCCGCACAGCACGGCCGACACGGTCCACACGAACAGCTTGTACGCGAGCGGGCTGTAGCCGAGGAACATCAGCCGCGTCTCGCCGTCGCGCACCGCGGTCACCACGCGCCCGAGCTTGCTCGTGACGATCGCGCGCGCGGCGACGAACGCGAGCACGAGCGTCGCGAAGGTCAGCAGCAACAGCACCGTGCGCGTGCCCGGCGACGTGATCGCGAAACCGGCGATGCGCTTGAAATCGGTGAAGCCGTTGTTGCCGCCGAAGCCCGTCTCGTTGCGATAGAACAGCAGCATCGCGGCGAACGTCATGGCCTGCGTGATGATCGACAGGTACACGCCCTTCACGCGCGAGCGGAACGTGAAGAAGCCGAACACCCACGCGAGCACGGCCGGCACGAGCACGACGAGCGCGAGCGCCCATGCGAGATGCTGCGTGCCGCTCCAGTACCACGGCAACTGGTGCCAGTCGAGAAACACCATGAAGTCGGGCAGGTCGCTGCCGTACTTGCCGTCGCGGCCGATCTCGCGCATCAGGTACATGCCGATCGCATAGCCGCCGAGCGCGAAGAACAAGCCGTGGCCGAGGCTCAGGATCCCGCAGTAGCCCCACACGAGATCGAGCGCGAGCGCGGCGATCGCGTAGCACATCAGCTTGCCGGCGAGCGTCATCGCGTAGGCGGACAGATGGAACGCGCTGGCTTCCGGCGCGACGAGCGCGGCGAGCGGCACGCCGACGCCGATCGCGACGCACAGCGCGACGAGCGCGAGCCACGCGCGGCGCGACAGCAGCGCGGGGCGGGGCGGCAGGCCGAGCGCGAAGCCGTCCGCCGCGCGCGCGCCGCCGGCGGGCCTCGCCGTGTCGGCGACCGGGTTCGACATCGAATCGGTGTATGAAGTCACGTCAAGCCTCCGCGCTGCGGCCCTTCGGCGCGAACATGCCCTGCGGGCGTTTCTGGATGAACAGCACGATCATCACGAGCACCGCGATCTTCGCGAGCACGGCGCCCCAGAACGGTTCGATCGCCTTGCTCGCGAGGCCGAGCCCGAAGCCGCCGAGCACGGTGCCGGCGATCTGCCCGACGCCGCCGAGCACGACGGCCATGAACGAATCGATGATGTAGTTCTGGCCGAGGTCGGGACCCACGTTGCCGATCTGCGACAGCGCGCAGCCGCCGAGGCCCGCGATGCCCGCGCCGAATGCGAACGCATACGCGTCGACGCGGGCGGTCTTCACGCCGACGCAGGCGGCCATCCGGCGGTTCTGCGTGACCGCGCGCACGAACAGGCCGAGCCGCGTCTTCGTCAGCACGGCCCACGCGACGAACACCACCGCGAGCGCGAACGCGAGGATCGCGAGCCGGTTGTACGGCAGGATCAGGTTCTGCATCACGGTCACGCCGCCGCTCATCCACGACGGGTTCACGACCTGCACGTTCTGCGCGCCGAACAGCATGCGCGTCGCCTGGATCAGGATCAGGCTCACGCCGAAGGTCGCGAGCAGCGTTTCGAGCGGGCGGCCGTACAGATGCCGCAGCACGAGCCGTTCGAGCACGATGCCGACGAGCGCGGCCACCGCGAACGACACCGGCACGGCGACGAGCGGATACCAGTCGAATGCGCCGGGCGCGTAGCGCTGGATCAGCGTCTGCACGACATAGGTTGCGTACGCACCGATCATCAGGAATTCGCCGTGTGCCATGTTGATCACGCCGATCAGCCCGTACGTGATCGCGAGGCCGAGCGCGGCGAGCAGCAGCACGCTGCCGAGCGACAGGCCCGCGAACACCGTGCCGACGATTTCGCCGCGGCGCTGCAGCGCGTGCAACGTATCGAGCCCGTGTTGCGCGGCGTCGCGCACGCGCGCGTCGGGTTCCGCGTAGCTGCCGTCGGCGTTCTTCGCGACGAGCGGGCGCAGTTGTTCGATCATGTCGAGATCGCTGCGCGCGGCCACCACCTGCACGGCTTCGAGGCGTTTCGCCGGATCGGCATCGTGCAGCGCGGCGATCGCCCACAGCGCATCGAGGCGACGTTTCAATGCCGGATCGGTTTCCTTTGCACGGGCGCGGTCGATCATCGGCTTGAGCGCCGGGTCGGGCGACTTCAGCAGCGCGTCGATCGCGTCGCGGCGCGCGGCCACGTCGGGCGACGCGAGTGCGAGGCCCGACAGCGCGCCGGCGATCTTCGTGCGCAGCAGGTTGTTCAGCATCACCGGCTGCGCGTCGCCGGCCGGCGTCGCGGCCTGCGTGAGCGCGTCGTGCGCGGTGTCGCCGGACTGGATCAGCAGGTGGCCGTCGCCGGTCGCGAGCGCATCGCCGCTCGACAGCGCGTTGAGCACCGCAACGGCGCGCGGGTCGGTGTCGGCGGCGAGCCGTTCGATCGCCGCCGTCTTCGCATCGAAGTCGTCGCCGGCGAGCGCGGCGGTGTCGGCCGCGGTCAGCGCGAACGCGGCGTGCGGCAGCAGGCCCGCGAGGGCGGCGCATGCCGCGATCGCGCGGGCGGCTCGGCGAAAGCGTGTAGGCATCGGGGAATCCTGTCGGGCGTGGGGAAGGGGAGCGGTGCGGCGTGGCGCCGGCGATGGGTCACGGCAAGCGCGGCCGGCGCATCGGCAGCGGGCGGGCAAGCGAGCGGCACGTCGCACACGAAGCGCGACGCGCCGCACGGCATCACGCCAGCGCCGCGCGCTGCCGGCGCAGGAACGCCGGGATCGAGCTCACGACGTCCGGCTTGCCCTGGTTGCCCGCGATGTACGGGCTCCACGGCTGCGCGCGCACGGCCGTCTTCGTCTTCCACACGACGTTGAACTGTCCGTCGCCGCGGATCTCGCCGATCATCACCGGCTTGTGCAGGTGATGGTTGCCGTCCATCGAGAGCGTGAAGCCCGACGGGGCGGCCACCGTCTGGCCGATCATCGCGACGCGCACCTTGTCGACGTCGGTGCTCTTCGCTTTCTCGACGGCCTGCTTCCACATATGGATCCCGACGTAGGTGGCTTCCATCGGATCGTTGGTCACGCGCTTCGCGCCGCCCGGCAGGTTGTTCGCCTTCACCCACGCGGCGAACTGGTCCTTGAACTTCGTGTTGGTCGGATTCTTCACCGACATGAAGTAGTTCCACGCGGCGAGATGGCCGACGAGCGGCTTCGTATCGATCCCGCGCAGCTCCTCCTCGCCGACCGAGAACGCGACGACCGGCACGTCGGTCGCCTTGAGCCCCTGGTTGCCGAGCTCCTTGTAGAACGGCACATTCGAATCGCCGTTGATCGTCGAGATCACGGTCGTCTTGCCACCCTGCGCGAAGGTCTTGATGTTCGCGACGATGGTCTGGTAATCGCTGTGGCCGAACGGCGTGTAGACCTCCTGAATGTCGGCGTCCTTCACGCCCTTCGATTTCAGGAACGCGCGCAGGATCTTGTTGGTCGTGCGCGGATACACGTAGTCGGTGCCGAGCAGGAAGAAGCGCTTCGCGCCGCCGCCTTCCGCGCTCATCAGGTACTCGACTGCCGGAATCGCCTGCTGGTTCGGCGCGGCGCCCGTGTAGAACACGTTGCGCGACATTTCCTCGCCTTCATACTGCACCGGGTAGTAGAGCAGCCCGTTCAGTTCCTCGAACACCGGCAGCACCGACTTGCGCGACACCGACGTCCAGCAGCCGAACACGCAGGCGACCTTGTCCTGCGTGAGCAGCTGGCGCGCCTTCTCGGCGAACAGCGGCCAGTTCGACGCCGGGTCGACCACCACCGGTTCGAGCTTGCGGCCCATCACGCCGCCGCTCTTGTTGATGTCGGCGATCGTCATCAGCGCGGTATCCTTCAGCGACGTCTCCGAGATCGCCATCGTGCCCGACAGCGAATGCAGGATGCCGACCTTGATCGGGCCGGTGCCCGCATCGGCCGCGTGCGCGAACGGGCTCTTGCCCGCCAGCGCGAGCGCGCCGGCCATCGAACCGAACTTCAACAGACTGCGACGTTTCATCGGTATCCCCTTGTCGTGTTGGATGCGCGTGCGCCGTGGCGGCGCCGGCCATCGTGTAACGCAAGGCATGTGCCAGTCGCGCGGATGCACGCCCGGCGTGCCTGCGCGGGCCATCGGCGGGCATTGGCGCGGTGCGGATGACGCGCCGTGCAGCATGCGCGGTCCGTTGCGGTGCAGACGCACGGGCGCAAATGGTGCACGGCGGTGCCGCGGCGTCGAAACGCAGGGAAACCGGGGAGGAAAGCGAAACGGGCGCGCGGTGCGCGCCCGTTCGGCGGATCGGTGCGGCCGGCGGCGGCGTGCCGGGCGGCGCGGCGGCGCGCGATGCGCCGCCGGAAGGATCGATCAGTAGCGCGGCACGGACGGATCGACGTCGCGCGACCACGCGTCGATCCCGCCTTGCAGGTTGTACAGCTTCGTGAAGCCGCGCGATTCGAGGAACATCGCGACCTGCGCGCTGCGCATCCCGTGATGGCACACGCAGACGATTTCCGCTTCGTCGTCGAGTTCTTCGCTGCGCGCGGGAATCTGCTGCATCGGAATCGACACGCTGCCGGCGATCTGCGCGGTCGCGATTTCCCACGGCTCGCGCACGTCGAGCACGACCGGCGTGGGGCGCGCCGTGTCGCCGAGCCATTCCGCGAGCATCGCGGGCGTCAGGATCTGCATGGAGGCTCCGCCGCTTAGAACTTGAAGCGCGACGGCTCGATCGCGTTGACGAGGTGGTCGATGTACGTTTCGAACACGTCGGCGACGCGGTACTGCTTGTCGTCGATGCGCGTGATGATCTGCGCCTTCATCACCGGACGGCCGCCGACGAACGCCGACAGGCGGCCGCCGACCTTCAGCTGCTCGAGCATTTCCTGCGGCACGACCGGCAGGCCGCCCGCGACGCAGATCACGTCGTACGGCGCCTTGGCCGCCCAGCCGCGCGAGCCGTCGCCGAGCACGACTTCGGCGTTGGTCACGCCGTCGTTGCGCAGGTTGTCTGCCGCGAACTTCGCGATCGCCGGATCGATCTCGACGGCCGTCACGTGCTGCGCGCGATGCGCGAACAGCGCGGCCAGGTAGCCCGAGCCCGCGCCGATCACGAGCACGTTCTCGTGCTTCTTGACCGCCAGCTCCTGCAGCACGCGCGCTTCGACGCGCGGGAACAGCATCTTGCTCGCGCCGCCCGGCAGCGGGAGTTCGAGATCGGCGAACGCGAGATCGCGGTATTGGGCCGGCACGTAGTTTTCACGCTTGACGATCGACAGCAGGCCCAGGACATCCAGATCCAGCACGTCCCACGGACGGATCTGCTGTTCGATCATGTTGAAACGCGCGTTTTCGATATTCATGGTGTGGTCACGCAGCCTGGTCGGCCATCAGCGGGGGTAGAGAAACTTCGTGATTGTACCAAACGGCACGGCCGCGAAGCCTTCAGGCGGCCTGCAACAGACCTTTACCCTTTGCTCTTCTTGATCTGCGCCTCGAACGCGAGGTCGAGCTTGCTCGCCTTGCGCGGTTTTTTAGGGCCAAATTCGTCGACGAACTTGACGAACTCGTCGAGCGGCAGCGGCTCGCAGCGCTTCTCGGCGGTGCCGCCCGAGCGGTCGACGAGATAGAACAGGCCGCCCGCCATCGCGACGGCCGCGAATTGCGGGTTGCCGGAGCGGGTCTTCAGGCGTTCGACCGCGTGGGTCGCTTTGGTGGTGCGCATCTTGGAGGGCAGGCGAAGCGGATGTAAGCCTCACACTCTATCAAACCGGCCGGGCCGGCGCCCGCCCGTGGCCGGCGCGAAGCGCGCGCTAGACCGTGCGCGAGTAGCGCTGCCGCGGCGTCTGGCCGAGGTATGCGTCGAACGCCATCGCGATGTTGCGCACGACCATCCGGCCGGCCGGATGGATCGTCAGCCGGTCGCGCGCGATCGTCAGCAGCCCGTCGCGCTCGAACGGACGCAGCGCGTCCAGCTCGCGCGCGAAATGATCGGCGAAGCGGATGCCGTGCGCGGCCTCGACATGCGAGAACGGCAGTTCGAGGTTGCACATCAGTTGCGTGATCACGTCGCGGCGCAGCCGGTCGTCCGGCGTGAGCCGCACGCCGCGCGCGATCGGCAGCCGGCCCGCGTCGAGCGCGGCGCCGTATGCAGGCAGGTCCTTCGCGTTCTGCGCGTAGACGTCGCCGACCTTGCCGATCGACGACACGCCGAAGCCGATCAGGTCGGTATCCGCGCGCGTGCTGTAGCCCTGGAAATTGCGTTGCAGCGTGCCGTTGCGCTGCGCGCGCACGAGTTCGTCTGACGGCCGCGCGAAGTGGTCCATCCCGATGTACACGTAGCCGGCCGACGTCAGCATGTCGATTGCGAGGCCGAGCAGCGCGATGCGCGTTTCCGGCGGCGGCAGCGTCGCATCGTCGATCTGCCGTTGCATCTTGAACAGATGCGGCATGTGCGCGTAGCCGAACACCGACAGGCGATCGGGCGCGAGCTCGATGATCGTCTCCAGCGTGCGTGCGAACACGGCGATCGTCTGGTGCGGCAGCCCGTAGATCAGGTCGACGCTGACCGAATGGAAGCCCGTCGCCCGTGCGGCTGCGAGCAGGTCCGCCGTCATCGCGCGCGGCTGGATGCGGTTGATCGCCTGCTGCACGAGCGGGTCGAAATCCTGCACGCCGAGGCTCAGCCGGTTGAAGCCGATCGTGCGCAGGTGCACGAGCGTCGCCGGCGTGACCGTGCGCGGATCGATCTCGATCGAGAACTCGGCGTCGGTGTCCGGCGCGAGCGCGAAATGCTCGCGCGTGGCCGCCATCAGCTCGGCCGTTTCGTCGTCGGACAGGAAGGTCGGCGTGCCGCCGCCCCAGTGCAGTTGCGTGACGGGGCGGGACGGATCGAACAGCGCGGCCTGCAGCGCCATTTCGCGCTTGAGCTGGTCGAGATACGGGCGCGCGCGGCGGCGGTTGTTGGTCGCGATCTTGTTGCAGCCGCAGTAGAAGCACGCGGTGTTGCAGAACGGGATGTGGAAGTACAGCGACAGGTCGCTCGACGACGCGCCGGGGTCGCGGGCCGCGCGGACGTAGTCGGCCGGATCGAAATCGTCGCGGAACTGCAGCGCGGTCGGGTACGACGTATAGCGCGGCCCGTTCACGCCGTATTTCGTGAGCAAATCGGGACGGAACATCGGGTCGGCAGAACCAGAACGCATGGCGGTCTCGCGCTTTTTTTAGATGCTTTCGAGTATATGAACCCGCGGTCGGGCTGCATTGTGTAATAACGTCGCAGCGGCGATGGCACAATGCGGGGTGGGGCTGCCGGACGCCGCGTCCGGTTGCCGCACCGTTTTTCGTGTTCGTCGAGAGAGCCGAGTGTCCGTCGAAATGCCTGTCCGCCCGGCGCCCGCCGAAGCCCCGCCGCCGCATGCGTGCCGCGAGGGCTGCGGCGCGTGCTGCATCGCGCCGTCGATTTCCAGCCCGATTCCGGGCATGCCCGACGGCAAGCCGGCGGGCGTGCGCTGCGTGCAGCTTGGCGACGACCTGCGCTGCATGATCTTCGGCCGGCCCGAGCGCCCCGCGTGCTGTTCCGGGCTGCAGCCGTCCGCCGACATGTGCGGCGCGGCGCGCGACGACGCGCTCGCGTGGCTCACGCGCCTCGAGGCCGCGACGCGGCCGGCGCATCCAGGAGAGAAATCAGCATGACCGCCCCTCGCGCGCCCGGCCGGCGCCGTTTTCTCGCTGCCGCCATCGGCGCCGTCGGCGTGTGCGTATCGCTTGCCGCGTGCGCGTCGACGTTCCCGTTCATTCCCGACCACTACACGTTCTCGCGCGGCGACGTGCAGAAGGCCGTCGCGCGGAAGTTTCCGTACCAGAAGACGGTCGCCCAGGTCGTCGACGTGTCGCTCGCGAATCCGGCCGTCAACCTGCTGCCCGACCAGAACCGCGTCGCCGTGCAGCTCGACGCGAACTTCGTGAGCCCGTTCCTGCGCGGGCCCGTCAGCGGCAAGTTCACCGTGTCGGGCCAGCTCGCGTACGACGCGCCGAGCCGCTCGGTCGTGCTGAAGGCGCCGGCCGTCGACAGCCTCGCGCTCGACGGCGACGCGCAGATGTACGCGCAGCAGGTCGGCGCGGCCGCCGGCCTGCTCGCGACGCAGCTGCTGACCAACTATCCGATCTACACGTTCAAGCCGGAACAACTGCAATTTGCCGGGGTGAACTACGAACCCGGTACAATTACGATCCTTACAAACGGCATACGCGTGGCGATCGTCGAAAAGTGACGACGGGGCGCGCGCGGCCGGGCGGGCCGCGCGCGCAAGAGTGGCCTTTTCTTTCGACCATTTCGGAGTTGGGCCACGGATGGACTGGATCCTGATCTGCAAGGCATTGATCCTCGGCGTCGTCGAGGGGCTGACGGAATTCCTGCCGGTGTCGAGCACCGGTCACCTGATCGTCGCGGGCAGCTTCCTCAATTTCAACGATTCGCACGCGAAGACGTTCGACGTCGTGATCCAGTTCGGCGCGATCCTCGCGGTCTGCTGGGAATACCGCCAGCGGATCGTGTCCGTCGTGTCCGGGCTGCCGAGCCGGCCCGACGCGCAGCGCTTCGTGCTGAACGTCGTGATCGCGACGATTCCCGCGATCGCGCTCGGCCTCCTGTTCGAGAAGAAGATCAAGGCCGTGCTGTTCTCGCCGGTGCCCGTCGCGTTCGCGCTCGTCGTGGGCGGCGCGATCATCCTGTGGGCCGAGGCGCGGCAGCGCGAACGCGGCGAGCCTCCGCGCGTGATGTCGGTCGACGCGCTGACGCCGCTCGACGCGCTCAAGGTCGGACTCGCGCAGTGCTTCGCGCTGGTGCCCGGCATGTCGCGCTCGGGCTCGACGATCATCGGCGGGATGCTGTTCGGCCTCGACCGACGCGTGGCCACCGAATTCTCGTTCTTCCTCGCGATTCCGATCATCTTCGGCGCGACGCTCTACGAAACCGTGAAGGACTGGCAGGCGTTCACCGTCGATTCGCTCGGCCTGTTCGCGCTCGGGCTCGTGTCGGCGTTCGTCAGCGCGTTCGTGTGCGTGCGCTGGCTGCTGCGCTACGTCGCGACGCACGATTTCACGGTGTTCGCGTGGTACCGGATCGCGTTCGGGCTGTTCGTGTTGCTGGTGGGTTACAGCGGCTGGCTGAACTGGGCGTGAGGCTGGCGAGCGGTCGATGCGCCGCTCCATGAAAAATCCCGACCGGCGCGAGACGCCGGTCGGGATTTTTCATTCTGCGCGGGGTGGGGACGCTCAGCTTGCGCGCTTGCGGAACACCAGGTCCCACACGCCGTGGCCGAGCCGCAGCCCGCGCCGTTCGAACTTCGTCACCGGGCGGTAGCCGGGGCGCGGCGCGTAATCGGCGGCCGTGTTTTCGAGCGTCGGTTCCGCGCCGAGCACGTCCAGCATCTGCTCCGCGTAGTTCTGCCAGTCGGTCGCGCAGTGCAGGTACGCGCCGGGCTTCAGGCGCGATGCGAGATGCGCGACGAGCGGCGGCTGGATCAGCCGGCGCTTGTGGTGACGCGCCTTGTGCCACGGGTCGGGGAAGAAGATGTGCACGCCATCGAGGCTTTCCGGCGCGATCATGTGCTCGAGCACCTCGACCGCGTCGTGCTGGATGATGCGGATGTTCGTCAGATCCTGCTCGCCGATCAGCTTCAGCAGCGCGCCGACGCCCGGCTCGTGTACCTCGACGCCGAGGAAATCGTCACCCGGGCGATGCGCGGCGATTTCCGCGGTCGATGCGCCCATCCCGAAGCCGATCTCGAGAATGCGCGGCGCGCTGCGGCCGAAGATCGCGTTCCAGTCGGGCAGTTCCGGCGCATACGGGACGACGAAGCGCGGGCCGAATTCGTCGAGCGCGCGGCGCTGGCCGGTCGACACGCGGCCGGCACGCGTCACGAAGCTGCGGATGCGGCGGCGGTGCAGCGTGTTGACTTCGGCGGCGCCTGCGCCGGCTTGGTCGGCTTCGTCGGGAATGGCGTCGTCGTGCGGCGGCAGGCCGGCTTCGTTCGGATCGTCGTGCATCATCGGTACAGAGAAAGGCTCGGTTCGGGCGAGGGCCCCGAGGGCCCGTTACGCAGCAATGCTGCCGGGCGATTCGGCGCATGGTACAAAAAAGCCGCCTTCGACGAGGCGGCTCATGCGCAGGCTGTCGTGCAGCCGGAAAGTGGAGCGGGCGATGGGAATCGAACCCACGTCATCAGCTTGGGAAGCTGAGGTAATGGCCATTATACGACGCCCGCAGAACTGGCGATTCTACAGGGGTTTGGGTGGGGATGGCAAGCGGGGCGTCTTGGCCGCCGGTATCGAAACGGGTGCGGCCCGGCCGGCCCGCCAGCCCATGTCGAAAATGGACGAGTCGGCGTCGGAAGCATACAAGCCCGGGTAAAGCTTTCGAACTAACGTGACAGGTCTCTCATACGATCATCAGTCTGGAGCCGACATGTCCGATTTCATCACCGTTCTGCGCAAAACCTGCCCGACGCCTGTCCTCGACGCGACCAAATGGAAGCGCATTGGCGGCGATCCGCACACCGTGAACCTCAACGCGTACGTCTCGAAGGACGGCAGCAAGATCATGGGCACCTGGATCTGCACGCCGGGCAAGTTCGAGGTGAATTATGAAAAATGGGAGTACTGCCACTTTCTCGATGGCTACTGCATCATCACGCCGGAAGGTGAGGAGCCGGTGCATCTGAAGGCCGGCGACGTGTTCGTGATCGAACCCGGCATGAAAGGCACGTGGGAAGTGGTGGAGACGGTCCGCAAGTACTTCGTCTTCGCCTGAGCGGGGCGGTCGATTCGACCCGACCCATGCATACCGTCATCGCCCCGCGTCTTCGCGGTTCACGAAGCCGGAAGGGGCGAGCGAAGATTCCGGCTCAATAAAAGTCACCCGGTTCGGAAGCAGCGCGCCGAGGATGGGCGCGTGCTCGGCGCGCTCCGCTATCCGATCGCCCCCCATGACGAATTCGACGCGCGGTTGTTCTGCGACGACGCGATGACGCTCGCTACCGGTCCTGCACGCTGTCACGCAAACCCCTAAGATGCAGCGATCCGCCCACCGTTTCCGCTGCAGCGCCTGAACCTTCCGCCTGCGCCGGACACCCCTCCGGAGCCCCGACCATGCGCATCACCGCGATCCACGAACGTGCGATTCCCGTGTCCCGCTATGCCGATCCCGCGATTCCGTCCGGCGGCCTGACGACGAGCGTCGTCGCGGTCGTTACCGACATCGTGCGCGGCGGCCGCCCGGTGACGGGCTACGGCTACGCGTCGATCGGCCGCTTCGCGCAGGGTGGCCTCATCCGCGAACGGTTCGCGCCGCGTCTGCTCGCCGCCGCCGACGCACTCGCCGACGAAGCCGGCACCAACCTCGACCCGTTCCGCGCGTGGCGCGCGATGATGGCCGGCGAGAAGCCGGGCGGGCACGGCGAACGCTGCGTCGCGGTCGGCACGCTCGACATGGCGATCTGGGACGCCGCCGCGAAGATCGCCGACCTGCCGTTGCACGGCTTTCTCGCCGATCGTCTCGAACGCACGCCGCAGTCGCGCGTGCGCGTGTACGCGGGCGGCGGCTACCGCTATCCGCATGACGATCTCGCGCGCCTGTCGGACGAGATGCGCCGGATCGTCGATCTCGGCTACACGCACGCGAAGATCAAGATCGGCGGCGCGGATCTCGAGCAGGACCGGCGCCGCATCGAAACCGCGGCCGCTCAGCTCGCGAGCCCTGCGCATCTCGCAGTCGACGCGATGAACACGTACGACGCGACGACCGCCCACGAGGCGGCCAACATGCTCGCGCCGTTCGGCCTCTGGTGGTTCGAGGACATCTGCGATCCGCTCGACCTGCCGCTCCAGGCAGACGTGGCCACGCGATACGCGCCGCCGATCGCGGCAGGCGAAGCGCTGTTCTCGCTCGCGGAAGCGAAGCTGCTCGACCGTTACGGCGGCTTGCGCAACGACCGCGACGTACTGGTGTTCGATCCCGTGCACGGCTACGGGCTGCCGGGCTATCTGCAGATCGTCGATCACTTCGTATCGCGCGGCTGGCGGCGCGACGCGTTCTGGCCGCACGGCGGCCATCTGTTCTCGTTGCACGTCGTCGCGGCGCTCGGGCTCGGCGGTGCGGAAGTCAGCCCGTTCGCATTCCATCCGTTCAGCGGACTCGCCGATGGCGAAATCGTCGATGCGGGATACGCGCGCGTGCCGCAAGCGCCGGGCATCGGATTCGAGCTGCATGCCCACGCGCACGACGTATTCCGCGCGGTATCGGGATCGGTGTCGATAGCGGGCCGCTGACGCCTACAGCGCGTCGATCGCGCACCGCGGCATTCCCGCGCTAATCCGGCTGTTGTCCGAGCGCGCCGGTGTGTCGCCGCCGTCCAGGCGTCAGGACGTCTAGGCGCCCAGGCAGCGTCGCAACGTAAAGGCAATGGCGCCGCGCTACACGCCGCCGAGCACGTGCAAGCCGACGAGCAACAGTGCACCCACCGCGATCAACAGCAGCGCATGAACGCGCGTGTACATCACGCACAGCGTCGACATAATCGCGATCGCGCGTGCGGCCCACCCGCCGTCGAGCGCCTGCAGCAGCACGCACACCGACGCGAGGATCATGCCGGCCGCAACCGGACGCAGGCCGGCTTCGAGCGCGATCTGCCAGCGCGCGCCCCGGTGCCGCCGCCATAGATGCGCGACGCCGTAGATCAGGAACGCGGTCGGGCCGAACAGCGCGAGCGTCGCGATCACCGCGCCCCAGAAGCCGGCCACCTGCCAGCCGATCAGCGTAGCCAGCAGCGAGCCGGGGCCAGGCGCCATCCGTGCGATCGCGAAGTCGTTGACGAATTGTGTGGCGCTCATCCAGTGATGCACGTCGACAACCTGCCGCTGGATATCCGCGATGACCGCCTGCCCGCCGCCGATCGTTGCAATCGATAGCGGCGCGAACACGCCGAACAGTGCTGCGTACCGCGCAGATGCGTTCATCGTGCGTCGCTCCCGACCGGCGCGGCGGCCGCGCGACGGTATTCGAGCGCGACGCTCAGCGTGCCGCCGATCAGCACGGTCCACACGAGCGGCCAGTGCAGTACCGCAACCGACACAAAGGTGAGCGTCATGATCGCGAACGGCAGCACGCGGCGCGGCAGCCGGCGCACCGCGGTGACGGCCATCGAGATCGACAGCCCGATCGCCGCGGCCGCCGCCCCGGCGAGCGCGACATGCGTGAGCGGAAAGCGCGTAAGCGTCGAGAACGCGACGCCGAACAGCACGATCAGCACGGCCGGCGGCGCGATGATGCCGGTGAAGCCGGCCACCGCGCCGCGCCATCCGGCGAGCCGGTAGCCGATCCAGATCGCGAGGTTCTTCACGTTGACGCCCGGCAACGCCTGCGACAGCGCGAGACCGTTGAGGAACGCCTCTTCGTCGAGCCAGCGTCGCTCGTGCACGAAGTCGCGCATCATTCGGCCGCTGAGCCCGCCGCCGAAACTGGTCAGGCCGATCTGCGCGAACGCGACGAACAGCGCGAGGACGCCCGGCGACGGTGCGTCGCCTGCGGGCGGTGCCGAGGGAGTCGGGGCGGAGGGCGAGGGCATCGGGCGGGCGGACACGTGGCGATCGGGCGATCGCCCATGTTAGCAAGCGGTGCCTGTCAGCACGCTGACATCGACTCGGGCGCCTGCGCGACGACACTTTGCAACCGAGCTGACAAGCGCGAATACCAATGCATCGCACGCTACGCGCGCACCACCGTCACGCCCGCCGCCTCGATCGGCTTCGTCAGCGCGGCGTCGGTTTCCTTCTCGACGACGACCGTCTGCGCCAGCGAGATGTCGCCGATCACGAACTGCGATGCCGCACGCAGCTTCGATTGCGACGCGAGCACGACCGTCTCGGCCGCGCGTTCGCTCAGCGCGCGCTTGATCGCCGCTTCCTCGAAATCGCCGGTGCTCAGGCCGGCGACCGGATGCACGCCCGTGACGCCCATGAAATACAGGTCCGCATGAATGCGCGCGATGCCTTCCATCGCCGCCGCGCCGACCGCGACGATCGAGTGCTTGTAGAGCCGCCCGCCGATCAGGATCACGTCGATCGACGGATGCGCGGCCAGCGCGACCGCGACGCTCGGGCTGTGCGTGACGATCGTCGCGCGCAGGTCGGCCGGCAACTGGCTGACGAGCAGCGCGGAGGTCGTACCGCCATCGACGATCGCCACCTGTCCGGGCGCGATCATCTGCGCGGCTCGCCGCGCGATGCGCCGCTTCTCCGTGGTGTCGAGCGCCTCGCGCTGCGCGAACGGCGCGACGGCCGGCGACGCCGGCAGCGCACCGCCATGCACGCGCTGCAACAGCCCTTCGGCCGCGAGCTCGCGCAGGTCGCGGCGCACCGTGTCTTCGGACACGCCGAATTGCACGCTCAGCTCGGCGGCCAGTACCTGGCCGTCGCGCGCGAGCGCATCGAGGATCGCCTTCTTGCGTTGCGTCGTCAGCATCGTGTTTGCACGAAAATTCTTGAAATTGCACGAATCTGCACGTTACCATGAGCGCCGTCCTTTGTCGAACCGGAGGCTGCAATGGCTGGAATGGCTGCAACGCGGGAGCGGGTGCGCATCGTCGATACGACGGTGCTGTCCGACGACTGGTATGTGCTGCGCAAGGTGACGTTCGATTTCCTGCGCCGCGACGGAACGTGGCAGCGCCTGAGCCGCGAGACCTACGATCGCGGCAACGGCGCGACGATCCTGCTGCGTCATGCCGAGACGGGCGACGTGCTGCTGACGCGCCAGTTCCGGATGCCGGCGTTCGTGAGCGGACACGACGGCATGCTGCTCGAGGCGGCCGCCGGGCTGCTCGACGACGACACGCCCGAGGCGCGCATCCGCGCGGAGGCCGAGGAGGAGACCGGCTATCGCGTGCGCGGCGTGCGCAAGGTGTTCGAGGCGTTCATGAGCCCGGGTTCCGTGACGGAGAAGCTGCATTTCTTCGTCGGCGAATACGATGCGTCGCTGCGCACCGGCGCGGGCGGCGGCGTCGCGGAAGAGGGCGAGGATCTGGAGGTCGTCGAGATGCCGCTGCAGGCGGCGCTGGACGCGATCGAGCGCGGCGAGATCGTCGACGCGAAGACGATCATGCTGCTGCAGTACGTCGCGCTGCGGGAAACCGTCGGCGCACGCGCCGCATGACGCCGCGGCTCGTGCTGATCGCCGGCCCGTATCGCAGCGGCACGGACGGCGACCCGGCGCGCATCGCCGCGAACCTGCACCGGCTGGAAGCAGCGGCGCTCGCCGTGTATCGCCGCGGGCACGTGCCGATGATCGGCGAATGGGTGTCGTTGCCGCTCGCGGCCGCGGCCGGCTCGACGCAGGTGGGCGACGCGATCGGCGAGGCGTTCCTGTATCCGGCCGCGCACCGGCTGCTGCGGCGTTGCGATGCGGTACTGCGCATCGATGGCGCGTCGCGCGGGGCGGATGCGGACGTCGCGCTCGCGCGGCAACTCGGCAAGCCGGTCTATTTCGCGGTCGACGAGATGCCGGTTGCGCAGGATGAATCGGCTCACTGAGCAAGCGTAGGCGCCGGGTCGCGGCATCGCCGGTGCGGCGCTTGCGGACGGCGCGCATTCGCATCGCCGGCTGCCGCACGCGCGCAGCGCCACGTCGTTGCGTCGCCGATGCGGCGCGACACCCGAACCGGCGTATGATCGCGACGCCACCCGCGCAACGTTCGACGCCACCGTTTTTCCATCATGCCGCTTTCCGATCCCGCTGATCCCGCCGACTCCGCCGCCGCGCCGCTTCCCGCCGATCTCGTCGCGTCCGCCGTCGCCGCACTCGCGCGCGCCGACGCATTGCTCGTCACGGCCGGCGCGGGCATCGGCGTCGATTCCGGGCTGCCCGATTTTCGCGGTACGGACGGTTTCTGGCGCGCGTATCCGGCGCTGCGCCACGAGCGTTTCGAATTCCACGAGATCGCGTCGCCGCACGCGTTTCGTGCGCGTGCGGCGCTCGCATGGGGCTTCTACGGGCATCGTCTCGCGCTTTACCGCGCGACGCCGCCGCATGCGGGCTTCGCGATCCTGCGCCGCTGGATCGATGCGATGCCGAACGGCGGCTTCGTGCTGACGAGCAACGTCGACGGCCAGTTCCAGAAGGCCGGCTTCGATCCGGCGCGCATCGTCGAGATCCACGGTTCGATTCATGCGATGCAGTGCCTGCGCCCGTGCACGGACGACACGTGGGACGCGGCGACATTCGTGCCGGCGGTCGACGAAGCGACGTGCCGCCTCGTTGGCGACATGCCGCGCTGCCCGCACTGCGGCGGTCTCGCGCGACCGAACATCCTGATGTTCGGCGACACCGGCTGGCTCGGTGCGCGCTACGACGCGCAGGAGCGCGCGCTCGAAGACTGGATCGCGCGGGCCGGGCGCGTCGCCGTGGTCGAGATCGGCGCGGGCACCGCGATTCCGACCGTGCGTCTGCTGAGCGAACGGCTCGGCGCCGACGTGATCCGCATCAACACGCGCGACGCGCATGCGCGCCGGGCGGACGTGATCGGGCTGAAGGGCGGTGCGCGGGCGACGTTGAATGCGCTCGACCGCGCGTGGCGCGGCGGCTGAGCCACGCGCCACGAGGCGACCGGCCGGGGCCCGGGTTTACGGCCGCGCGACGAGCGCTTGCACGAGCGCCGGCGCGATCGGCGAACCGAGGCCCGTCACGTAGTCGTAGCCGCCCGCCGCGCTGCAGACGCTGCCGCAATTGCCGTTGGACCCGGTCGTCACGTCGTGGAAGTCGCTGCCGTACGCGGTTTTGCCGACCGCATAGAGCGTGTCGTAGGCGCCGCTCAACGATGTCTTGCCGGCCGCCGTGCGCAGCGAATTCGCGATCGCGACGAGCGCCGCCCATTGCGGCGCACCCGCGCTCGTGCCGCCCACCTGGAACCAGCCGGCCTGCCCCTGATAGGTGACCGAGTCGTACACCGCGAAACCGCTGGACGGATTCGCGTCGTAACTGACGTCGGGCACGCCGCGCTTGCCGGCCACCGGAATCGGCCAGGCGGTCTGGCCGGCCGGCTCGGCCTCGACGCTGCTCACGCCGCCGCCGCTGCCGCTCCACGCCGCCTCGCCGATGTAATTGCCGGCCGTATCCGACGACAGCGTCGTGCCGCCGACGGACACCACGTAAGGCGACGCGGCCGGGTATTCGGTGCCGGTGCCGCTGTCGCCGGACGACGCCACGAACGTGACGCCCGGGACGTTGAAGTGGCTGTCGAAGCCGGTCTCGCTGCTGAATTCGTTGCCGCCGAAACTCATCGACACGACCGACGCGCCGCGCTTGACCGCGACGTCCACCGCGGCCATCAGGTCGTTGAAGCTGGCCGATGCCGCCTCGACGAGCACGATCTTCGCCTTCGGCGCGATCGCATGCACCCATTCGACGTCGAGCGAGATCTCGAGTGACCAGCCTGCATTGGGCTTGGGCCGGGCACCGCGGGCGTACACCTTGGTGAAACAGCCGTTCGACGACGTGCAGGGCGGCAGCGAGAACGCATTGCTGAACACGCCGAGATCGGCTTCGATCTTCGGGTCGTCGTACGCGTCGACGATCGCGACGATCATCCCGTCGCCCTGGTTCGCGATCGTGTCGAATCCGTATGCATGTCGCGTGAGCGCCGGCGTGAGGCCGGCGATCGTGGCGGTGCTCGCGCGCGGTTTCGTGTGGAACGGCGGGCGTGCGAATCCTTTCGGTGCGCGGTTGCCTTCGACGTAGGACGGCGGCCCGTTGCCGTCGGCGAGCGCGACGCCCGACGCGAGCAGCGACGCGCACAGCGCCGGGATCAACATGGATGACAGGCGGATATTGTTCATTTTTCGAGTCTCCATGTCGATGGAGTGGAGTGGCGAAACAATTCTACGAAATCGACGACGATAACTACATCGAATATCGGCTGAATACGGGAATGTCTGATAAGGGAAAGTACGTGGAGCCTTGATGGGGCAAGCGTTTGCAGGGTTAACCTGCGCGCGGTCGAGCTGCTTTATCGGTTTTGAAAAAGCTGATGAATAATCGGTGAATTCAAAATTGGTTCGTCATGTCGGATGTAATCGTTCGGTAAATATCCACGGCCGCGCGCGGGGGAAATCGTGAAACGCGTCATGCGATCGCGATACGATCCGCCGCCTGCGTGCGCGGCCCGTCGGCATTGCCGGCGCGGCGCGATTCCGCATACAGTTCAGCGTAGCCGCGTGCGCGGCGTCGTCCGTGAGGGGTGCCCTTGTTCTATTCGATCGTCGCGATCTTCGTCGGCGCCGGGCTCGGCGCGTTGCTGCGCTGGTTCCTGAGCCTCGCGCTCAACGCGTTCTTTCCCGCGGTGCCGCTCGGCACGCTCGCGTCGAACCTGCTCGGCGGCTACGTGATCGGCGTGGCCGCCGTCGTGTTCACCGTTCGCGTCGGGTTGCCGCCCGAGTGGCGGCTGTTCGTGATCACGGGCTTTCTCGGCGGCCTCACGACGTTCTCGACCTATTCGGTCGAAGTGATGACGCACGCGCTCGACGGCGAATTCGGATGGGCGTTGGCGGTGGCTGTCCTACACTTGACTGGATCGTTCGCGCTGACGGCGCTCGGCATGTGGACCGCGCGCGCGTGGCTCGCGGCGGCCTGAACGGGCTGCCATCGGAGGGAGCGATGGACAGGGTCTTGTTGCGCTTCTACGTGCACGAGCAGCATCGGTTGCACTGGAAGCCGCTGTGGGAATGGCTGTTGGACGAGGCGAACCGGATGGGCGTCGCGGGCGGTTCCGCGTTTCGCGCGATGGCCGGTTTCGGCCAGCATCGCGTGCTGCACGAGGATCGTTTTTTCGAACTGCAGGGTTCGCTTGCGATCGAGGTCGAATTCATCGTCACCGAGGACGAGGCGCAGCGGCTGCTCGAGCGGTTGTCGCACGAGAAAGTGCGCGTGTGCTACGCGATGATGCCCGTGCAGTTCGGCGTGATCGACACGCTCGGCGCACCGCCGGCGCAGGGGCCGGCGGCGTAGGCGTCGCGCCGGATCAGATGCCGAACATCGTCAGCGACACGGCGGCGCGTGTGACGACCATCAGCAGCACCTGCACGATCACGAACAGCAGGATCGGCGACAGGTCGATGCCGCCGAGGTTCGGAATCACGCGGCGCAGCGGGTTCAGGAACGGCGCGGTGAGCTGGTAGAGGATCGGCATCGCCGGCGAGCGCGGGTTGAGCCACGACAGCAGCGCCATCAGGATCGTCATCCAGATCACGAGGTTGAGCGCCCATTTCACGACGGTGAGCAGCGCGACCACGACGAGCGTCGCGATCACGGCGGCCGGATCGAAGCCGGCCATCACGACCATCAGCACGACATAGACGAGCGCGGTGAGCAGCGCGGCGACGACGCTGGCCCAGTCGATGCCGCGTACGCCCGCGATCACGCGGCGCAGCGGCAGCACGAGCCAGTTGGTCGCCTGCAGCACGGCTTGCGTGACGGGGTTGTACGGCGGCACGCGGACGGCCTGCATCCAGACGCGCAGAATCAGCGCGGCGCCGAATAGCGTGAAGACGGTATTGAGCAGAAAACGGGCGATCTCGCCGAACATCGTTGGCATCCTTTTTATACAGTCAGTAGCGTGCGGCCGCCAACGCCGGTTGGCGGCGCATCGGCCGACACCTTATCACGCCTCGTCTCGCGACGGGGAGGGGGGCGTGGTCGCGCGCGCGAGGGACTTTTCAACGGCTTCGGCCAGCGCCGGCAGCGACGCTGGCGGCGCCGCGCGCTTTGCCGCGAGCGCGACCGCGCGGCGCGTCAGCAGCGCGTACAGCATCGCGTGATCGCCGCCGCGCGCTTCGAGCAGCGCGAGCTGGCGCTCGACGATGGCCGTGTCGCCGCGCGATACCGGCCCGGCCAGCGCATTCGCGAGCCCCTTGTCGCGCGCGGTTTCGATCGTGCCGGCGAGCATCGGCAGCAGCGCGCGCAGCGCGGCGTCCTCGTCGAAACCGAGGCCGCGCCACAGCTCGACCGCTTCCGACAGCCCGCACAGCGCGAAGCTCGCCGCGTAGTGGGCGGCTGCGTGATACAGCATCCGGCCGCCGGCCGGAATCGACAGCGGATGACAGCCGAGTGCGGCGGCAAGTCGCAGCAGCGTCGCGTGCAGCGCACCGTCCGCTTCGATCGTGACCGAGCAGCCGTCGATGCGCGCGAGGTCGGCGTCGCTGCCGCCGAACAGATAGAGCGGATGGAAGCCGCCGGTGGCCGCGCCTTGTTGCTTTGCCGGATCGAGCAGCGCGACCGGCGATGCGCCGCTGCAATGGACGACCGCCTGGCCGGCGGCGCGCGATGCGTCGAAGCGCAGCGCCGCGGCGCTCGACGCGAGATGATCGTCGGGCGTCGTCACGAAGATCAGGTCGGCGGCGTCGACCACCTGCTGCGGGGTGGCGACCGCGCGGCAGCCGTCGATGCGCGCGGCGAGGCCGGCGGCCGACGCGGGTGTGCGGCTCGCGATCGCGACGACGGGGAAGCCGGCCTGCGCGAAACGCTGCGCGACACAGCGCGCGAGGCGGCCGGCGCCGATGAAGCCGAGGCGGGGTGTGTCGGGAAGCGGCATGGCGGCGGATGTAAGCAAAAACGAAGCAGCCGCCAGTATCGCAGGAATGACGGCCGTTTCGCGGAAGACCGGCCGCGGGGCTGCCGCGTGTATGAATTACCGGTACGCAGAGAGGTCGATGGGCGGCCGCCCGGCATCGCGGCCGAATCAGGATCGTGGAATCCGACCCCTAAACACTGCGCCGCCACATCCGGTGTGGAATGTCGGCATGTTGTGTCGAATTTGTAATCGTTCATTACGTATGCGTACCCGCTGTGCGCGCTGGATCCGGTAAGACTGACCGGTCGGCGTGCCGGGGGCCGACTCCTCGGACGGAATCGCGCGACCCGCAAGGCGCGCGGCCGACGCCCGGCACCGCGCCGGACGGCCGCTGCGGCCGCGTGCAATTGCAATTTGCAACAAATGCACGATACGCGCGGCGCGGGTTTTCGCTACATTGCTTGCATGCGACGTGCATGCCCGCCGTTGCCGACAGGAGCGCCTAAAATACCGCTCCAGCAGGAGAATCGAAGTGAAAAAGCTCATTCCGTTCATCGCCGCCGCCGCGCTGGGCCTGGGTGCCGCAAGCGCCGCGCAGGCTCACGTGTCGATCGGGGTCGGCATCGGCATCCCGGTCGCACCCGCTTACCCCGTCTACGCACCGCCGCCGCCCGTGTACTACGCGCCGCCGCCTCCGCCCGTCTATTACGCGCCGGCGCCGGCCTACTATGCGCCGCCGCCCGCGGTGGTCGTCGGCGGCTACTACGGTCGCCCGTACTGGCGCCATGGTTACGGCGGCTGGGGCCATCACGGCTACTGGCGTCGCTGATTCGTCTCCGCGCGGCCTGACCGCGCGCGGCAAAACGGCGCAACGTCCCGCGAGGGGCGCTGCGCCGTTTTTCATTGGGGCTGTGACATATGATGGCGCCGTCGCCGTCGCCGGCGCGGCAGCGATTACACCGCGTGCACGATCAGGTCGCGGTAGCCGCCGACGATCACGCTGTACGAGAAGTACGCGAACAGCAGCGCCGACGCGACGTGACACGCCCGCATCAGCCCGGCGCCCGCGCGCTTGCGGCCCTGGCTCGCGAGCGTGCACATGAAGAGCGTCCACGCGAGGCCGCCGAGGAAAAAGCCCGACAGGAACACCGACGCGGTGGCCGGCGTGGTCGCACCGGCTTTCGCGATCAGCGCACCGCCGACCGCCGCGAACCACAGGATCGCGCTCGGCGACGACATCGCGAGCAGCATCCCGCGCAGAAAGCTGCGCCGCGCGCTCGCCCGCGGTTGAGGTGCGTCGTCCGCGTCGTCGGTCGACTTCGCGGGCGTCAGTGCTTCGCGCGCCATCTTCCACGTCAGGAACAGCAGCACCGCGCCGCCGCCGATCCACACGATCCAGCGCACGGGTTCGAACTGCAGCAGCACGGCCATCCCCGCGAGCGCGAGCGCCGCGTAGACGAGATCGCCGACGCACGACCCGACGCCGAGCCAGAAGCCCGGCCGGAAGCCATGCGACAGCGTGAGCGACAGCATCGCGACGTTCACGAGGCCGATGTCGAGACACAACGACAGCGACAGAAAGAATCCGTCGGACAGCATGGAGGCGGGTGGAAAGCTCATCTTCTGGGTGCCTGCGGCGATTGCGATGTGCGGGCCGGCGCGCGCCGGCCGTGTGGCGTCAGAGGCCGATCTCCTGCCACAGCCGGTCGACGCGCGCCTTCACGGCCGCGTCCATCTCGATCGGGCGGCCCCATTCGCGGCTCGTTTCGCCCGGCCACTTGTTGGTTGCGTCGAGCCCCATCTTCGAGCCGAGTCCGGCCACCGGCGACGCGAAGTCGAGATAGTCGATCGGCGTGCTGTCGACCATCACCGTGTCGCGCACGGGGTCGACACGTGTCGTGATCGCCCAGATCACTTCCTTCCAGTCGCGGATGTTCACGTCCTCGTCGACGACCACGATGAACTTCGTATACATGAACTGCCGCAGGAAGCTCCACACGCCGAACATCACGCGCTTCGCATGGCCCGCGTAGCTCTTCTTCATCTGGACGATGGCCATCCGGTAGCTGCAGCCTTCGGGCGGCAGGTAGAAGTCGGTGATTTCCGTGAACTGCTTCTGCAGCAGCGGCACGAACACCTCGTTGAGCGCGACGCCGAGCACCGCGGGCTCGTCGGGCGGCTTGCCCGTGTAGGTCGAGTGGTAGATCGCGTCGCGGCGCATCGTGATGCGCTCGACGGTGAACACCGGAAACCACTCCTGCTCGTTGTAATAGCCGGTATGGTCGCCGTACGGCCCTTCGAGCGCGTGCTCGTATGCGGCCGCCGCATGGCCGGCCGGGCGTGGCGGCGCGCCGGCCGGAGCGGGGCCGGGAGCGCCTTCCTGCGGATGAATGAAGCCTTCGAGCACGATCTCCGCGCGCGCCGGCACCTGCAGCGTGTCGACGCCGGGCGTCAGGCACTTCGCGAGTTCCGTGCGGCTGCCGCGCAGCAGGCCGGCGAACTGATACTCGGACAGCGAATCGGGCACCGGCGTCACCGCGCCGAGCGTCGTCGCCGGATCGGCGCCGAGCACGACCGCGACCGGATACGGCTTGCCCGGGTTCTGCAGCGCGAACTCGCGGAAGTCGAGCGCGCCGCCGCGATGGGCGAGCCAGCGCATGATCAGCTTGTTGCGGCCGATCAGCTGCTGACGGTAGATGCCGAGATTCTGGCGCGACTTGTTCGGCCCGCGCGTGACCGTCAGGCCCCACGTGACGAGCGGCCCCGCATCGCCAGGCCAGCAGGTCTGGATCGGCAGCTTGTCCAGATCGACGTCGGCGCCTTCCCAGACGATCTCCTGGCACGGCGGCGACGACACTGACTTCGGCGCCATGTCCCACACCGCCTTCGCGAGCGACAGCAGCTTGCCGGCGTCCTTCAGGCTCTTCGGCGGATCGGGTTCCTTCAGCGCGGACAGCAGGCGTCCGAGATCGCGCAGCGAGCCGAGCGCGGCATCGTCGCCCGCATCGACGCCCATCCCGAGCGCGACGCGGCGCGGCGTGCCGAACAGGTTGCCGAGCACCGGAAACGCGTTGCCGGGCGGCGCGTTGAACAGCAGCGCGGGGCCGCCGGCGCGCAGCACGCGGTCGCACAGCTCGGTCATTTCGAGCACGGGCGACACGGGCTGCGTGACGCGCCGCAGCTCGCCGAGCGCCTCAAGGCGCTGAATGAAATCGCGTAAGTCTTTGTATTTCATGAAGAAGGTCCGAGCTACCCGCAGGGACGGGCAGCGATGGGCGGGCGCAGCGGCCGGCTGCGACCCCGAATCGACCGATGATTTTACCCGCGCAGCCGCCCGGCCGCCCGGCGCAGAAAAAAGTCGACCGCGCGCAAACCCCCTACGGCACGGGGATTGCGTTCTGAAGAGGGGTTTTAAATTACTTTTTGTTATAGTTTTTAAGTTTTATAGTGTTGACGATCTATAAAACCCTGCTAAAATCCGCTCACATTGGTTGCAGGGTAAAAGGCTTCGAGCCGCCAATCACCGATCTTTGACGCAGCGCGTCACCGTCCGCCGAATCCTGCACGGCGTCTTCGACGGCTTATGTCGTAGTCCCAGCCAGCGCCACCAGACGCTGGTTTTTTGCGTGGGTGCCACCGCGTATGCCCGCCTCGCCCAGTGTGCGAAGGCGCCGGCCTTCTTACACCGTGGCCTCGAACGGTACTTATACCGTTTCCCCGATGCTCGCGCGTCCCAACCAAGGCGTGCGGCGTCGTGATTCCGCGGCGCGTTTTCTGTCTCGCCATCGAGCTGAGCGAGCCGCACGAGTCATGTTCATGGGAGATGATCTGAATGAACGCTTGGTTATCGTGGCGTCCCACTGAGCAGCATGCGCAAATCGTGCGCAACTTGCTGCGTCGCGGGACGCGTGTCAGTCACCATCTATTCAGCGTTGTCGGCTGTTTCGCTGTCGCGGTTGCGCTTGCACTGTGGCTGCTGCCAACCGTCCGCGGCACGCTCGCCGCGAAGCTGATGCCGGTCGTGTCCGCGGCCGTGCAGGCCGGTCCGGCCCGTCTGCTGTCCGGCCATCCGCTGCCGAACTTCGCGCCTGCCGGCGCGCAGCCGCAGCAGGAAGACACACCGGAAGCGGATGCGCTTGCGGTCGGCCTCGATGTCGCACCGGAAACCGCCGCACCGGGCGCTCAAGGCGCCCAGGGCGATGCGTCCGACGCGGCCCGCAACGGCCCGTCGCCCGTCGCACTGGCCAAGCTGATTCCGATTCAGCGCGTGGCGGCCGATGCCCGCGACGATCGCGCACTCGCGTCGAACCGCGAACAGGCGCTCGTCGCCACCTATCTGTCGCGCCGTTACCGCGTCGCGCAGGAGCCGCTCGGCCAGCTCGTCAAGGCCGCGTTCCAGACCGGGCGTGACGTCGGCCTCGATCCGTTGCTGCTGCTGTCCGTGATGGCGATCGAATCGGGCTTCAACCCGTACGCCGAAAGCGGCGTCGGCGCGAAGGGGCTGATGCAGGTAATGTCGAAGGTTCACTCCGACAAGTTCGAGTATTTCGGCGGCACCGACACCGCGCTGCAACCGCTCGCGAACCTGCAGGTCGGCGCCCTGGTGCTGAAGGACTGCATCGCGCGCGGCGGCTCGCTGGCGAGCGGCCTGCGCCTTTACAACGGCTCGACGAACCCTGACGACAACGGCTACGGCTCGAAGGTGATGGCCGAGCGCGGTCGCCTGCGCGACGTCGCGCGCGGCCGCAGCGTGCCGATCAACGCGCCGCAGACGCCCGCGCAGCCCGCGAAGCCGATCGTCACCGCCGCTGCCGTGACGGCCGCGGCAGGCGGCGCGAAGCGCGTGCATGCGACGCTCGACGGCACGACGTCGATCAAGGCGGCGCCGAAGGAAGCGGCGTCGCAGGACGACGCCAGCGTCGATACCGCGAAGCAGTCGCACGGCGATCACTCGGAGCTCGGCGCGTAACGCGTCACGCGCTCCGCGCGGCTCCGGCCGGCAGGACATGCAAAAGGCACCCGAATCGGGTGCCTTTTCGTTTTGCGGGACGTGAAGCGGCCGGTGCGCCGGCCGTGGCGTCAGTGTTGGCCGAACAGCGTCGCGAGCCGGTCGACGGCCGCTTCGAGCCGCGAGTAGGCGGTCGCATAGGACAGGCGGATGTAGTCGCGCGGCGCATGGACACCGAAGTCCATCCCCGGCACCAGCACCACGCCTGCGTCGTGCAGCATCGCCTGCGTGAGCGCGGCGCTGTCGCCGGCCGCCGGGTGGGCGACGCCGCCGCAATGCGCATACACATAGAATGCGCCGTCCGGCATTACCGGCACCGTGAAGCCGAGCCGTTCGAGTGCCGGTGCGATGAAGTCGCGGCGGCGCTTGAATTCGAGCCGGCGCGTTTCGTAGATGTCGAGCGTCGCCGGCTCGAAGCAGGCGAGCGCCGCATGTTGCGCGAGCGCGGATGGGCAGATGAACAGGTTCTGCGACAGCTTCTCGAACGTGCCGACGAGCGCCGGCGGCACGACGAGCCAGCCGAGCCGCCAGCCCGTCATGCTGAAATACTTCGAGAAGCTGTTCACGGTGATCACGTCGTCGCCGAACGACAGCGCCGACACAGGCGCGGCGTCGTAGCTGAGCCCCTGGTAGATCTCGTCGACGATCGTGAAGCCGCCGCGTGCACGCACGGCTTCGACGATCCGCTTCAGTTCGTCCGGTTCGAGCGACGTGCCGGTCGGGTTCGACGGCGACGCGAGCAGCACGCCGCGCGTGCGGTCGTTCCAGTGCGTGCGGACGTCGTTTTCGGTGAGCTGGAAGCGCGCGTCCGGGCCGCTCGGGACGAGCACCGGGCGACCTTCGGCCGCCGCGACGAAGTGCCGGTTGCACGGGTACGACGGGTCGGGCATCAGCACTTCGTCGTCGCGGCCGACCAGCGCGAGGCACGCGAGCAGCAGCGCGGCCGATGCGCCGGCCGTCACGACGATCCGCTCGGGGGCGATCGCGAGGCCGTACGCGCGCGCGTAGTGCGCGGCGATCGCCTCGCGCAGCGGCGCGATGCCGAGCGCGCTCGTGTACTGCGTGACGCCACGGCGCAGCGCGGCCGCGGCGGCCTCGACGACCGGCTCCGGCGCGGTGAAATCCGGCTCGCCGATGCCCATGTGGATAACATCGCGCCCCAAGGACTCGAGCCGCTGTGCCTCCTTCATCAGTTCCATCACGTAGAAGGGCTGGATCGCGTCGACGCGTGCGGCGAGCGTGACGAGCGAATCGGCGGTGGTATTCATCGGCGGGCAGGGCGGAGGGAAAAGAATGAAAAACGGGCGCCTGCGCGCCCGTGGACAAACGAACGGTATCAGCCGTTGCGACGCGCCTGCGTTTCGGCGGGGCGCAGCTTCGCGGCCAGCTTGTCCAGCACGCCGTTCACGTACTTGTAGCCGTCGGAGCCGCCGAACGTCTTCGCGAGTTCGACGGCTTCGTTGATGATCACGCGGTACGGCGTTTCGACATGGTGCGTGAACTCGAACGTCGCGATCAGCAGTACCGCGCGCTCGACCGGCGACAGCTGATCGATCGGACGGTCCAGCGACGGCGCCAGCGCTTCGACGAGCGTCGCATGCTCGCGGATCACGCCGTGCAGGATCGCTTCGAGCAGTTCCTTGTCAGCCTTGTCGTAACCGAGCGCGCCGCGCAGTTGCGCGTCGATCTCGCCGGAGGGCGCGTTCGACAGCAGCCACTGATACAGGCCCTGCGTCGCCAGCTCGCGCGATTGTCGGCGGGCGCTCTTCTTCATGCGCGCTCCTCTTCGTCGTCTTCGTCTTCCTCTTCGTCCTCGTCGTCGCCGAGCTGGTCGAGCGCCATCGTCAGGTTCGCCATCTCGACGGCGACGCGCGCGGCGTCACGACCCTTTTCGGTCATGCGCGCGACGGCCTGCTCGTCGTTTTCGGTCGTCAGGACCGCGTTCGCGATCGGCAGGTTGAAGTCGAGACCGATGCGGGTGATGCCCGCGCCGCTCTCGTTCGACACGAGTTCGAAATGGTAGGTCTCGCCGCGGATCACCGCGCCGAGCGCGATCAGTGCGTCGAACTGGCCGCTTTCGGCGAGCTTCTGCAGCGCGAGCGGGATTTCCAGCGCGCCGGGCACCGACACGAGCAGCACGTCTTCACCGGTGACGCCGAGGCGTTCCAGTTCCTCGACGCACGCGTCGGCGAGGCCGTTGCACACGGGTTCGTTGAAGCGCGATTGCACGATGCCGATACGCAGGCCGTCGCCTTCGAGATTCGGTTGGTATTGTCCGATTTCCATGATCTGGTCCGTGGTGTGGATGAACGGTTATAGGGCGAAAGCGCCGTGGCGGGTTACGCGTGGGACGCCGGGCAGGACGTGGCTTCGCCGCCGGGCATCGGAATGAAGCCCGTGACTTCGAGGCCGTAGCCGGACATGCTGCCCAGCTTGCGCGGATTCGACAGCACCTGCATCTTGCCGACGCCGACATCGCGCAGGATCTGCGCGCCGATGCCGAACGTCTTGAAATCGACTGGCCGGCGCTTGAGCGCAGCGGCCTTTTCTTCCTCGTCGAACGCCTTGAAGACGTCGATCAGGTGTTCCTTCGTATCGCCGCAGTTGAGCAGCACGATCACGCCGAGGTCGCGCGCCGCGATCTCGCGCATCGCCGCGTCGAGCGTCCACGAATGGGTCGACACGCCCGTCTCGAGCAGATCGAGCACCGACAGCGGCTCGTGCACGCGCGCCGGCGTATCGACGTCGGGCGTCGGCGTGCCGCGCACCAGCGCGATGTGCGGCGAGCCGCTCGGCTGGTCGCGGTACAGCACCGCGCGGAACGTGCCGTGCGCGGTTTGCATCGTGCGCTCGGCGATCCGCTCGATGATCGATTCGGTGCGGCTGCGGTACTGGATCAGGTCGGCGATCGTGCCGATCTTCAGGTTGTGTTCCTTCGCGAATTCGAGCAGGTCGGGCAGGCGCGCCATCGTGCCGTCGTCCTTGATCACCTCGCAGATCACCGCGGCCGGGGTCAGCCCCGCGAGCGCGGTGAAGTCGCAGCCGGCCTCGGTATGGCCGGCGCGCACGAGTACGCCGCCCGGCTGCGCCATGATCGGGAACACGTGGCCCGGCTGCACGATGTGCTCGGGGCGCACGTCGTGCGCGACCGCCGTGGCGATCGTGTGCGCACGGTCGGCGGCCGAGATGCCGGTCGTCACGCCTTCGGCCGCTTCGATGCTGACCGTGAACGCGGTGCCGTACTGCGTGCCGTTGCGATAGGTCATCAGCGGCAGGTGAAGCTGCTTGCAGCGTTCCTGCGTCAACGTCAGACAAATCAGGCCGCGGCCGTACTTGGCCATGAAGTTGATCGCTTCCGGCGTGACGAATTCGGCGGCGATCACGAGGTCGCCCTCGTTTTCGCGGTCTTCTTCGTCGACCAGGATCACCATCCGGCCGGCTTTCAGCTCGGCGATGATGTCGAGCGTGGAGGCGAGCGTCATAAGGGGGCGAGAAAGAGGAAAGTGCGTATTTTACGCCAGCCGGACGGCGTTTCGGCTGGCGCGGGCCGCGTGCGGCCGGCGAGGGCGCCGGAAAGCGCCGCGGCCGGCCTGCGCGCGGGTGCGGACGGTTGCGGGCCGGGCGTGGCCCGGCCGCGCGTCACGCGTGTTCGTTGCGCCCGCCGAGGTAATCGAGCTTGCCGAGTTCGACGCCGCTGTGGCGCAGGATGTCGTACGCGGTCGTCACGTGGAAGAAGAAATTGGGCAGCACGAAATTCAGCAGGTACGACTGGCCGGTGAACTCGATCGGGCCGACGCGCATCTTCAGCACGACCTGGCGCGCCTCGCTGCCGTCGATCTGCGCGGCGTCGAAGCTCTTCAGGTAGTCGATCGTCTTCTGAATGCGCGCATGCAGCTCGTCGAAAGTCTGCTCGACATCCGGGTAGCTCGGGATCTCGGCGCCGGCGAGCCGCGCGGCGCAGCCCTTGGCCGTGTCGGTCGCGATATAGACCTGGCGGACGAGCGGCAGCATGTCCGGGTAGAGGCGTGCGCCGATGAACACCGACGGATCGATCTGCTTTTCGGCCGCATGCGCCTGCGCTTTGCCGAGGATGTGTTGCAGGTTGGTGAGGCCGCGGATCAGGACGGGCAGCGAAGCCTGGTACATCGAGATGGACATGGGGACGACTCCAATGGGAAGAGGGGCGGCCGCTACGCGGCGCGTCGTGCGTGGCGGCGTGGAAACCGCTGTCGACGCATCTTAGCGCGATGGCATGACCCGTGCGCGTCGTTGGCCGTTCGGCCAGGTGTCGGCTGGCCGGCGGGGCGGCCCGGCACGAAGTAGGGAGGGAGCAACGCCCGGTGGAGCGACAGGGCTGCGGCGACGCCCGGACAATGCCGGGCCGAACCGTCAGCCGTCATTTCATGTAGGGGACCGAGTTGGCCGATCAGTCCTGATGCACGCCCTGCGACGACGACAGCATCCGCTCCACATACCGCGCGATCATGTCGACTTCGAGGTTGACCTTGTCGCCGGTCTTCACGTGACGCAGCGTCGTGACTTCGACCGTATGCGGAATCAGGTTGATCGAGAATTCGCAGCCGTCCGCGCGGTCGTCGACCGTATTGACGGTCAGGCTCACACCGTTCACCGTGATCGAGCCCTTGTACGCGAGATAGCGGCCGAGTTCGCGCGGCGCGACGATCCGCAGTTCATGCGACTCGCCGACCGGCGCGAAGCGCGTGACGGTACCGAGGCCGTCCACATGACCCGACACGATATGCCCGCCGAGGCGATCGTGCGCGCGCAGCGCCTTCTCGAGGTTCACTGCGCCGGGCTGCGCGAGGCCGACCGTCCGGTTCAGGCTTTCGCGCGACACGTCGACGTCGAACGTGGCGTCGGTCTTTTCGATCACCGTCATGCACGCGCCCTGGATCGCGATGCTGTCGCCAAGCGCGACATCGGCCAGGTCGAGCCCGCCGGCGTGCACGGTCAGCCGCACGCCGGCATCGGCCGACGTGCCGAGCGGGGCGATCGTTTCGATGCGGCCGACGGCCGCGACAATTCCGGTAAACATCGTGACGATTCCGTTCAGTGAGAGGCGTCGGGCGGCGCGATGCGCGCGAGGATCCGCAGGTCGTCGCCGATCCGCTCGATACCGTGGAACGACAGCCGCGTGCGCGCATCGAGGCTGGCCGGCGCGGCGAGATCGAACATGCCGGCCGCGTCGGCGCCCAGCAGGCTCGGCGCCAGATACACCAGCAATTCGTCGACGCAGTGCTCGCGCAGCAGCGAACCGTTCAGCTTGTGGCCGGCCTCGACGTGCAGCTCGTTGACGCCGCGCGCGCCGAGCGCCGCCAGCATCGCGGGCAGGTCGACCTTGCCGTGCGCATTCGCGAGCGGCACGATTTCCGCGCCGCGCGACTTCAGCACGTTCGCGCGGACTTCGCCGGCGGCGTCGAGCCGGCCGCAGAAGATCAGCAGCGGCGCGCCTTCGAGCAGCCGCGCGTCGAGCGGCAGGTCGAGGCGGCTGTCCACCAGGATGCGTTGCGGCTGGCGCGGCGTGTCGATGCCGCGCACGGTCAGCAGCGGATTGTCCTCGCGCACGGTGCCGATGCCGGTGAGGATTGCACACGCGCGTGCGCGCCATGCGTGCCCGTCGAGGCGCGCGGCCTCGCCGGTGATCCACTGGCTCTCGCCGGACGGCAGCGCGGTGCGGCCGTCGAGCGATGCGGCGGTCTTCATCCGCACCCACGGCCGGCCGCGCGTCATCCGCGACACGAACCCGATGTTCAGCTCGCCCGCTTCATGCGCGAGCAGCCCGCAGCGCACGTCGATGCCCGCATCGCGCAGCATCCCGAGGCCGCGGCCCGACACCTGCGGATTCGGGTCTTCCATCGCCGCGACGACCTTCGCGACGCGCGCGTCGATCAGCGCGTTCGCGCACGGCGGCGTGCGGCCGAAATGGCTGCACGGTTCGAGCGTCACGTAGACGGTCGAGCCCGCGACGTCGTAGCCGCGCGAGCGTGCGTCCTTCAGCGCCTGCACTTCCGCGTGGTCCTGGCCGGCCGGCTGCGTGAAGCCTTCGCCGATCACGTCGCCGTCCTTGACGATCACGCAGCCGACGCGCGGATTCGGCGCGGTCGTGTACATGCCGCGCGCGGCGAGCGCGAGCGCGCGCTGCATGTGGGCGAAATCGGTGTCCGAGAACATGCGCGCGCCCCCGGGTCAGGCGGCGAGCGCCGCGAACGCGCGGCGCGCGGCCGCGAGCGTCGCGTCGATCACCGCGTCGTCGTGCGTGCTCGACACGAAGCCGGCTTCGTACGCGGACGGCGCGAAGTACACGCCCTCGTCGAGCATCAGGTGGAAGAAGCGGTTGAAGCGCTCGGTGTCGCTCTTCGTGACTTCCGCGAAGCTGGTCGGTACGCGCTCGGCGAAGTACAGGCCGAACATCGCGCCGATCGAGTCGGCCGCGAACGGCACGCCGGCCGCGCGCGCTGCGGCCGCGAGGCCGTCGGCGAGCCGCTTGGTCTGCGCGGTGAGCGCGTCGTAGAAGCCCGGCGCCTGGATCAGTTGCAGCGTCTTCAGGCCCGCGGCGACCGCGATCGGGTTGCCCGACAGCGTGCCGGCCTGGTACACGCCGCCGAGTGGCGCGAGATGGGCCATGATGTCGCGGCGGCCGCCGAACGCGGCGGCCGGCATCCCGCCGCCGATCACCTTGCCGAGGCAGGTGAGGTCGGCCGCGATCCCGTAGTGCGCCTGCGCGCCGCCGAGCGCGACGCGGAACCCGCACATCACCTCGTCGAAGATCAGCACGGCGCCATGCTTCGTGCACAGCGCGCGCAGCGCGTTCAGGAATTCGGGCGTGCCGCGCACGAGGTTCATGTTGCCGGCGACCGGCTCGACGATCACCGCGGCGATCTCGTCGCCGAACGCGCCGAACGCCTCTTCCAGCGCGGCGACGTTGTTGTATTCGAGGACGGTCGTGTGCTTCGCGATGTCGGCGGGCACGCCGGCCGACGTCGGATTGCCGAACGTCAGCAGGCCCGAGCCGGCCTTGACCAGCAGGCTGTCCGCGTGGCCGTGGTAGCAGCCCTCGAACTTCACGATGCGGCTGCGGCCCGTGAAGCCGCGCGCGAGACGCAGCGCGCTCATCGTGGCCTCGGTGCCGCTCGACACCATCCGCACCTGTTCGATCGACGGTACGAGCTTGCAGATTTCCTCGGCGATCTCGATCTCGGCTTCGGTCGGCGCGCCGAACGAGAAGCCGTCGGCGAGCACGTTCTGCACGGCCGACAGCACGTCCGGATGGACGTGGCCGACGATCATCGGGCCCCACGAGCCGATGTAGTCGATGTACTGCTTGCCGTCGGCATCCCAGAAATACGGGCCTTGCGCGCGCGCGACGAAACGCGGCGTGCCGCCGACCGAGCGGAACGCACGCACCGGCGAGTTGACGCCGCCGGGAATGGTCTTCTGGGCGCGTTCGAAGAGGATCTGATTGTTGGACATGAGCGAAACCTGCGAGAGAAGGGCGCGGGGGCCAGTGCACGGGCCGCGGCGCCTGGGCGGAACGATCGTCTGATTGTACCGGAGACGCGCGCGCCAAGCCCGCCGGGCGGTCTGCGGCCTTTCGGCGCGCGACGGGGAGGGCCGAGCGGAAGGCGGCCCCGATTCGCCCCGGTTTTCGCTTATCGCGGCGGCTTGCGCTTGCCCGTCAGCTCGGCCCAGCGCTTTTCGAGCGGACCTTCGACCATCGGCTTGATCGACGTGCCGGAACTCTGCGCGTCCCACGTCTGCACCGAGTACGGATGCACACGCAGCGCATCACGCGGAATCACGACATCCTGATGCGCGTCGACGAGCCAGTCGTACACGAAGTCGATGCACAGCCGGTAGCCGCGCTTGGTCGACGGATCGGGCACCTCGTACGGCGCGCGCGTCACATAGCCGGAGCCGAACACGCCCTTCGGTTCCTTCGCGACGCGGTGCAGGAACACGCGGTCGCCCGGCAGGATGCCGCGCGCGAAGCCGCAGCCCCACACGTCATGCACGGCCTCGCCGGCCTTCACGCGCGCGGCGACGTCGGGCAACTCGGGCCATGGCCATTTCTTGGGGCTCCAGATCAGCAGGAAAGCGGTCATCGGTTCGGTCGTGCGTCGAATTGATCAGACAAGAGGGGCGAGCAGCAGCAAGCTTAATCGAATCGGCCGGCGCGCTCGTTCGGCTCATGGCGAGTGTGGGCGTATCTCCGTCCGCCGCCGCACCGGGCTCGAGGCAGGCAAAAAAGTTGCGCGTACAATCATGGACCTGAGCGCGCCGCTTGCGGCGCGGCCTCCCGTCTTCACCGTCACGCGCGCTTCGATGCGCGCGGGCTCCCATTCCGGATACCCATGTCTCACGTCGTCCGGCGCCGGCCCGATGCCCGGCTGATCCTGTTGCTCGGCGCGCTCGCGGCCTGCGGGCCGATCGCCACCGACATGTACCTGCCCAGCCTGCCGTCGATCGCCGCCGGCTTCTCCGTCAGCCCCGGCGCCGCGCAACGCACGCTGACGAGCTTCATGGCCGGCTTCTCGATCGGGATGCTGCTGTACGGCCCGCTGTCCGACACGTGGGGCCGCCGTCCCGTGCTGCTCGGCGGGATCGCGCTGTTCACGCTCGCGAGCATCGGCTGCTTCGTGTCGGGCTCGATCGACATGCTGATCGTCGTGCGCTTTTTGCAGGCGCTCGGCGCCGGCGCCGCGTCGGTGCTCGCGCGGGCGATCGCGCGCGATGCGCACGAGCCGAGCGACGCGGCGAAGGTGCTGTCGATGGTCGCGATCGTCACCGCGGTCGGGCCGCTGCTCGCGCCGCTGATCGGCGGCCAGATCCTGCGTTTCTCCGGCTGGCGCGGCGTGTTCGTCGTGTTGGCCGTGTTCGGCGCGATATGCGCGACGACCGCGTACCTGCGCGTGCCCGAAACCTGGCCGAAGGAGCGGCGCAAGAGCGCGGCCGTACTCGCGTCGTTCGCATCGTACGGGCGCATCCTGTCCGACCCCGTCGCATGGGGGCACATGCTGTGCGGCGGGATGGCGTTCGCGTCGATGTTCTCGTACATCACCGCGACGCCGTTCGTGTACATCGAGTATTTCCACGTGTCGCCGCAGCACTACGGGCTGCTGTTCGGCCTGAACGTCGTCGGGATCATGATCGGCAACTTCGCGAACACGCGGCTCGTCGGCCGCATCGGCTCGCTGCGCATCATCTCGGCCGCGTCGCTCGTGAGCTGCATCGCGTCGCTCGCGGTCGCGTTCGTCGCGCTGACGGGGTTGGGCGGGCTGTGGTCGATCGTCGTGTGCCTGTTCTTCGTCGTCGGCGTGGTCGGGATCCTGTCCGCGAACTGCACGACCGACCTGATGCACCGCTATCCGCACAACGCGGGCGCGTCGGCGGCCGTGTTCGGCGCGATGCAGCTCGCGCTCGGCGCGCTCGCGAGCGTCGCGATCGGCGCACTCGCGGACGGCACGCCGTTCGCGATGGGCGTGACGATCGGCGTTACCGGCGTGCTGTGCTTCGTCGGGCGCTATCTGGTGCTGCGCTGGCATGGACGGCCGGTGAAGGCGGGCGCCTGAGCGGCGCGGCGGAACTGGCGGAGGGCGCGAGTATGTCGACGATATTCGCGCAACCGGCAACCCGAGCGAACACCATGCCGATGTAACCCGGTCAGCCGGCGACGCGGGTCATTTCCGCGTCCGCATCACTTGGAACGGTCTGACGAGCGATTGTCGAGTCGATAGCTGCGCTTCGGGTGGGGCACGACACACACGGAGCAGCGGATTTTGTCTCATGGCGGACTCCAGAGGTATGCACGGATCCGACGCATCGCCTAAACAATAAACTGGTCTATTTGGCGAGGTGCAATCAGCGTGGCAGGCTTTCCAAACGCTGATTGTTCCACTCTCCATCCAAAATAGCCTGATAGAGCATGCCTAGAGTCAGTGGCACTTTGTCATACTTTTTTCGGTGTTTTCTGGAGAAGACTATCCGCGCCACTTCAATCAAGCTAAAGCCCTCTCCCGAGAAGTAGCGATTGAACTCAAAATCTCCAACTTGCACCGGAAATTTATCGAAGAAGCGCTCCATGAACTCGACCGCATCGTCGCCAGTGATATCCAAATCACCCTCGATGGCATGATTTTTTGTGAGAATTTTCTTGGGACTAACGCCGGCCTCCCTTCTCACAAAATCTTCAAACTCATTCCATGTGAACTGGCTCATCAGAATACCTTGTCTTCAGGCTTAACAAGCGCGTTATAGCGCGACACGGAACGAATGCTGATCGTCGTGACATCCTTGGCAGCAATGACCCAGCCAACGACAGGAACCGCGCGCCCAACGAAACCCCCAATGTTTCTTACCAGAATGAACTTCAAGCGCTTGACGCTGGCATTGGTCAGCGTTGGGAGGATCTTCTTCTTCAAATCGTAGTCCAGATACTTGCGACTCAATATCGACGCAACAGAAGTACCCGGCGTGGTACCAAAGGGCTTCGCTCGTGTTGGCATCCAATTTTGACCGGCCACAATCGCAACCACTGCTGCTACATCGTCAACACCAAGCTCCTTGCATGTCTCATCGATAAAGACGAGAAAAAACAGCTCCATCGGCGTGAGATCTCGATGTGTACCAAGGTATACGTATTGTTCATTATAGTATTCCTCTCTCAGGCTATCGACGAGGCTGATACCTCGAAGAGAACGATCCCCTGCCTACCGTCCAGGGTACTGGCTCCCAGCGAAGGCGGGAATTTGATCCCTTCTGCTTTGTCCCATCGCTGGATATTGGTGGCCACGTTGGCCCCAATCGTTAGCGCAACTTGCTCCGCGGAATTTATCGGCGCGTAAATGCGCATTGCTGCTGCCCATGCGGCTGAAAAACGTGGTCTAGGCATATCCCTCTCCGCAAACTGGATGAACGTGATGCTGTCGGTGCCAATCGGGGTTCTGTGAGAAACGTGTCATTTCTCGCGTCGGACCGGGATGGCGGCATCACGCGGAGTGAAGGACGTTACCGAGCCTGGGCAACTGCTGACAATTGGACTTGTTCGAAAATGGGAGCGTGTACGAACGTATGACGTCACGCGCAGCCCTCGGCAGAAGGCATCGTCGATGCATGCCGAGTCGCTGTGGTTCCGGGGGCGCTCATGCAAAACACCCCGAACGCCGGGCTTGAATCCAGCGTTCGGGGTGTCGTGGGTCGACGGTGTTTCGCCGAAGCGTCAGTCCCGCGCGACGTCCTTCGCCGCCGGCGACGCGCCGTGGCTCAGCCAGTCGAGCACGTCGGCCGTTTCGTCGTCGTTCGCCCGCGCGCGCGCCTGCGCGACGGCCTCCGGCAATTCGCCGTTGGTCGACGCGCGACGAATCGCGACGCCGACCGCGAGAATGTCGATCATCAGCAGATGCAGGACCCGCGAGATCATCGACAGCTGCGACTCGCGCATCTCGATGTGATCGGTCTCGAGCGCGACGGTCGCGCGCTTCGCGAGCGGCGTGTTGCTCGACGTGATCGCGATCACCTTCGCGCCGGCCTGCATCGCGACCTCGAGCACGCGCAGCAGCTCGGGCGCGCGTCCCGACTTCGACACCGCGACGATCACGTCGCCCTTGCCGAGCAGCGCGGCCGACGCGGCCTGCATGTACAGGTCGCCGTACGCGATCGTCGGGATCCCGAAGCGGAAGAACTTGTAGTGCGCATCCTGCGCGACGATGTTCGAGTTGCCGAGCCCGTAGAACTCGATGCGACGCGCGCCGTTCAGGATCTCGATCGCGTTCTCGACGTGCTCGAAATTCAGGTGCTCGCGCAGCTGCAGGATCGCGGACACCGTGTTGTCGAGCACTTTCGCGCCGAAGTCGGTGGCCGTATCGCCGAGATGCACCTGGCTGTGGCTCATCGGGATCGTGCCGGTGAGGCCGGTCGCGAGCTTCAGCTTGAAATCCGACAACCCCTGGCAGCCGAGCGAGCGGCAGAAGCGGATCACCGTCGGCTGGCTCACGTCGGCCTTGCGCGCGATGTCGACGATCGGGTCGTTGATGATCGAGCGCGGATGGTTCAGCGCGAGATCGGCCACGCGGCGCTCGGCCGGCGTCAGCGCGTCGCGCATCTGGCGGATCCGCTCGAACACGGCCGACGACGCGCCGCCGGAACGGTTCGACAACTGTTCCGCGAGAATCGCCGATACGCCGAGGAACGCCGGGTATTCGGCGGTGATCAGGTAGGTCGGGATGTTCTCGAGATAGTGCGTGAAGCGGCCCTTCGCCTCGAAGCGCGCGCGGAACGACGAGCGCGTGAACAGTTCGCCGAGCTTCAGCGCGACGCCGCCGCCGATGTACACGCCGCCGAGCGCGCCGAGCGTGAGCGCGACGCTGCCGGCGAACGCGCCGAGAATCCCGCAGAAGCATTCGACCGTCTCGAGCGCGAGCGCGTCGCCCGCATGCGCGCGCTCGACGATCTCGACCGTGTCGACGGACGCGGCCACCCGCTTCTTGTCGCGCGCGGCGAGCGCACGATAGATGATCTCCATGCCCGGGCCCGCGCACACGCGCTCGAACGACACGTGCGGAAACTTCTTGCGCGCATACTGCAGCACCAGATCCTCGCGCTCGTCCTGCGGCGCGAACGATGCGTGACCGCCTTCGCTGCCGAGCGCGATCCAGCGGTCGTCGGCCGGGATCAGGCCCGACACGCCGAGCCCTGTACCGGGCCCGAGCAGACCGATCACGCTGTTCTGGCGGCGCGCGCCGCCGCCCACCTGTACGCGCTGCGCATCGGTCAGGCCCGGCAGCGCCATCGCGAGCGCGGTGAAGTCGTTGACGACCAGCAGCGTGTCGAAGCCGAGCGCGCGGCGCGTTGCCTCGATCGAGAAGCTCCAGTCGTGATTGGTCATCGTGACCTGGTCGCCGTCGACCGGGTTTGCGATCGCGATCGCCGCGTGGTTCACGCGGCTGATCTTCACGTCCTTCAGATACTTGCGGATCGCGTCGGTGATCGTCGGATAGTCGGCGCCGGGATACACGCGGATCTGCGTGATCTCGCCCGGCCCGGTTTCCAGCGCGAAGCGCGCGTTGGTGCCGCCGACGTCCGCGAGCAGGCGCGGGCCGTCGGCATGCTGACCCGCGACGACCGCCTTACTTTGCGCACCAGTAGACATCGAGCTGGGTCCCCTTGTCGTTGGCCAGTTGGGAAATCGCGTTCTTCTGCAGCGACGCGGCCGCGGCGTCGAGCACGTCGCGTTTGCGGGCGCCCGCGATCAGCAGGAACAGCCGGTCGACGCGCTTCAGCGCATCGAGCGAATAGCTCACGCGTGCATGGGGCGCGGCGCCCGGATGCACGGCGACGAACCGCTCGGGCGTCGTGATCGCGTGGTCCCATTCGGGCGCGTCGGCGAAGATCGACGCGGTGTGGCCGTCCTCGCCCATGCCGAGCACGGCGACGGTCGGCACGCGGTAGTCGGCGTTCGCGTTGAGCGCGGCGACGTGCGCGTCGAGCGTGGTGCGCGTGTCGACGAGCGGCAGGAAGCGGGCAGGGGCCGCCGCGTGTTGCAGCAGCGTGTCGCGCACGAGCTGCGCGTTGCTGGCCGCGTCGTCGTCCGGTACCCAGCGGTCGTCGACCAGCGTGACGTCGACGCCGGCCCAGTCGAGCGCCGCGTGCGACAGCGTGTGCAGGAACGGGCGCGGGCTGGTGCCGCCGGACACCGCGAGCGTCGGCCGCGCGGGGCGGGCGAGCGCCGCGCGCAGCGCATCGCCGACGGCGCGCGCGAGCGCTTCGCTTTGCGCTTCCTGGGTGTCGAAAGCGTGGATCTCGATCACATCTCCTCCGGACTGCTTTGTCTGTTCAAATCGTACGAATCGTGACGCACGTTGCCGCGTACGGTGGCGTACGCGGCAACGGTTTGTATCAGTTTTCTTCTTCGAGCCAGCAGGTGTCGTGCTGCGCGAGCATCGCGCTCGACGCGGCCGGCCCCCACGTGCCCGCCGCATACGGCTTCGGCGGCTTCAGCGTGCGCGCCCATTCGTTCAGGATCGGCTCGACCCACTGCCATGCGGCTTCCTGTTCGTCGCGACGCACGAACAGCGCGAGCCGGCCGTTGATCACGTCGAGCAGCAGACGCTGGTACGCCTCCATCTGCCCTTCCTTGAAGAACTGGTCGAACGCGAGATCGAGGTGCACGCTCGCGAGATTCATCCCTTCGCCCGGCTGCTTCGCGAGACAGTACAGGCGGATCGTCTCGTTCGGCTGCAGCCGGATCACGAGACGATTCGCACCGGCGCGCAGCGCGGAGGCCCCAAGCGCCGAGTGTGGCACCGGGCGGAAGTTGACGACGATCTCCGCGACGCGATCGGCCAGACGCTTGCCGGTGCGCAGGAAGAACGGCACGCCGGCCCAGCGCCAGTTCTCGATCTCGACTTTCAGCGCGACGAAGGTTTCGGTCTGGCTGTCGGGCTTCACGCCCGGCTCGGTCGCATAGGCCGGCACCTGCGCGCCCTTGATCACGCCCGCATGATACTGGCCGCGCACGGCAACCTTGCCGATGTCGCGCGGGTCGACCGGCTTCAGCGCACGCAGCACGCGCAGCTTTTCGTCGCGCACCGAGTCGGAATCCATCGAGTGCGGCGGCTCCATCGCGACGATCGACAACAACTGCAGCAGGTGGTTCTGCACCATGTCGCGCAGCGCGCCCGTATTGTCGTAGAAATCGCCGCGCGCCTCGACGCCGAGCTCCTCGGCGATCGTGATCTGGATGCTCTCGACCCATTCGCGGCGCCACAGCGGCTCGAACAGCGCATTGCCGAAGCGCAGCGCGAGCAGGTTCTGTACCGGCTCCTTGCCGAGGTAGTGGTCGATCCGGTAGATCTGGCCTTCCGCGAAGATCTCGCCGACCGCGTCGTTGATCGCGTTCGACGATTTCAGGTCGTAGCCGAGCGGCTTCTCGAGCACGATGCGCGAGCCTTCGCTCAGGCCGACCGACGCGAGCGCGTTGCAGATCGGCACGAACAGCGACGGGCCCGTCGCGAGATAGAACACGCGGATGCCGGGCAGCGACGCGATCGCGTCGCGCAGCACGACGTAGTCCTCCGCGCGGCCGAGATCGAGCTTCACGTACTCGATGCGGTCGAGAAACGACTTCCATGCCGCGTCGTCGAATGCGTTGCCGGCCGCCTTCGCCGCATGCGGCTTCACGTGCGTGTCGACCCATTCGAGATAGGCCGCCCGATCCGATTCGTGTCGCGCCACGGCGACGATCCGGCCGCTCGCCGCCAGCATGCTCGCGCGGTGCGCTTCGAACAGCGCGGGCAGGATCTTGCGCATCGACAAATCGCCGGTGCCGCCGAAAAGTACGAAGGTAAAGCTGGAATCGGTATGCATGTGTCTCCGCCGTGTTGGGGGTGCTCGGAAGCGATCCGTAGTGCGATAAAAATATTTTTGACACTGAATTGTAGTTTAACTACAATCCGCCGCAAGGGGTAGCACCTGGGTGAAGAAAAAAAGAAGTGCGGTCGATGAACTGCGCGAGCTTCGCCTTCGGGAACGCCTTGTGCCGAATGTTATCGGACATTGGCGGCGCGCATCGTTGGCGCGCCGTCGGCCCCGGGCTCGCGTCGCATCATCGCGGCGGGCCAGAAACACAAAGAGGAGACACGCCGTTGAATCTCGATTCACGCTTTCTGTAAGAGCCCGGCCGGTCATCGGCCCCGTACGCTGCATGCGTCCCGCGGCTCGATTTCCCCGTCGTTATCAAGAAGCCGGTTCCCGGTCAGGGAACCTCACGAGTTGATTCAGTCTGGAGGAGATAAGTAATGAAAGTTCGCTCGATCATGGGCGCGCTCTGCGCCGCAGGCCTGATGGCTGGCGCCGTGGCGGCGCAGGCAGCCGAGAACGTAACCGTGCTGCACTGGTGGACCTCGGGCGGCGAGTCGAAGGCCGTCGGCGTGCTGAAGGACGACCTGCAGAAGCAGGGCTACGTGTGGAAGGACTTCGCGGTCGCGGGCGGCGCCGGCGCCGCGGCGATGACCGCGCTGAAGACCAAGGTGATCAGCGGCGATTCTCCGTCGGCTGCGCAGATCAAGGGCCCGCTGATCCAGGACTGGGCCGACCAGGGCGTGCTCGTCAACATCGATTCGGCTGCCGGCGACTGGAAGCAGAACCTGCCGCCGGAAATCGACAAGATCATCAAGTACAAGGGCCATACCGTCGCCGCGCCGTTCTCGGTGCACCGCGTCAACTGGCTGTACATCAACAAGGCCGCGCTCGACAAGGTCGGCGCGAAGGTGCCGACCACCTGGCCGGAATTCTTCGCGGTGGCCGACAAGCTGAAGGCCGCGGGCATCCAGCCGGTCGCGATGGGCGGCCAGCCGTGGCAGGACCTGACGTTGTGGGAAGACGTCGTGCTGTCGCAGGGCCCGGCGTTCTACAAGAAGGCGCTGGTCGACCTCGACCAGGCGACGCTGACGTCGCCGCAGATGCTGTCGGTGTTCGACACGGTGCGCAAGATCCAGGGCTACTTCGACACCGGCCGTAACGGCCGCGACTGGAACCTCGCGACCGCGATGGTCATCAACGGCAAGGCCGGCATGCAGTTCATGGGCGACTGGGCGAAGGGCGAGTTCGAGAACGCCGGCAAGAAGGCGGGCAAGGACTACGTGTGCGCGCCGGTGCCGGGCACCGCGAATTCGTACACGTTCAACGTCGACTCGTTCGTGTTCTTCCAGCAGAAGGGCGAGAAGAACGCGACGCCGGGCCAGCTCGCGCTCGCGAAGACGATCATGACGCCGGACTTCCAGGAGCAGTTCAGCCTGCTGAAGGGTTCGGTGCCGGTCCGTCTCGGCGTGAAGATGGACAAGTTCGACGATTGCGCGAAGAAGTCGTACGCCGACGAGCAGACCGCGATCAAGTCGGGCGGCTTCGTGCCGTCGCTCGCGCACGGCATGGCGCAAGGCGACGCGACCGCCGGTGCGATCACGGACGTCGTGACGAAGTTCATGAACTCGCAGCAGGATTCGAAGAGCGCGGTCGCCGCGCTCGCGAAGGCCGCGAAGGTCAAGTAACGCGCGCCAGGCGCCCGGCCGGAAACGCTTCGTCGGCCGGGCGTTTTTGCATGTGCAGCAAACGGGCTCGCCCGCGGGCCCGTGCCGTACCCGGCGCCGGCCCGGCCTGCGTCGCCCTCGTTCCAGGAGTCGAATCAAGTGGCTGCCCCTCTTAGCGGAAACGGATCCGGCGCTGCCGCCGCACGGCGTGCGTCGCCGATGTCGGCCTTCGCCGATCGCTGGATCCCGAAGCTCGTGCTCGCGCCGAGCGTCGCGATCGCCGTGGTGTTCATCTACGGCTTCATCCTGATTACCGGCTATCTGTCGCTGACCCGCTCGCGGCTGTTGCCCAACTACGAATTCGACGGCTTCGGCCGTTACACGGACCTGTTCCAGAACGACGTGTGGTGGACCTCCGCCGCGAACCTCGGGTGGTTCGGGATCCCGTTCATCGCGATCTGCGTCGGGCTCGGCCTGTTCCTCGCGATCCTGCTCGACCAGCGGATCCGCAACGAAGGCGCGCTGCGCGCGATCTTCCTGTACCCGATGGCGCTGTCGTTCATCGTGACCGGCACCGCATGGCAGTGGATCCTGAACCCGGGCCTCGGCCTCGAGAAGGTGATGCACGACTGGGGCTGGACGAGCTTCTCGTTCGGCTGGCTCGACGATCCGGACAAGGCGATCTTCTGCGTGGTGATCGCGGCCGTGTGGCAGTCGACCGGCTTCGTGATGGCGCTGTTCCTCGCGGGGCTGCGCGGCGTCGACGGCGAGATCTTCAAGGCCGCTCAGGTCGACGGCGCGACGCTGCCGACCATCTACCGCAAGATCGTGATCCCGAGCATGCGCCCGGTGTTCTTCTCGGTGCTGCTGATCCTCTGCCACATCACGATCAAGACCTTCGACCTCGTCGTCGCGCTGACGGCGGGCGGCCCGGGCACGTCGTCGTCGCTGCCGGCCATGTTCATGTACACGTTTTCGTTCAACCGCGGCCAGCTCGGGCTCGGCGCGGCGTCCTCGGTGATGATGCTCGCGACCGTGGTCGCGGTGCTGGTGCCGCTGATGTATATGGAATCGAGGAGCACCCGCAATGCAGCCTAAGATGACGATCAGCCGGGCAGTGATCTATGCGGCACTGATCCTGTTCGCGCTGTATTTCCTGTTCCCGATCTACGTGATGCTGTCGACGTCGTTCAAGGACCTCGACCAGCTGCGCACCGGCAACCTGCTGACGCCGCCCACCACGTGGACCGTCGACCCGTGGGTGAAGGCATGGAGCGGCGCCTGTACCGGCGTGCGCTGCGACGGGATGAAGCCGTTCTTCCTGAACTCGCTGCAGATGGTGATCCCTGCCGTGCTGATCTCGTCGCTGATCGGCGCGTTCAACGGCTACGTGCTCACCCACTGGCGCTTTCGCGGCGCCGACGCGCTGTTCACGATGATGCTGGTCGGCTGCTTCATCCCGTTCCAGGTGATCCTGCTGCCGATGGCGCGCCTGCAGGGGATGCTCGGTCTCGCGAACACGATTCCGGGCCTCGTGTTCGTGCACGTCGTGTACGGGATCGCGTTCACGACGATGTTCTTCCGCAACTTCTACGTGAGCGTGCCGGCCGAACTCGTGAAGGCCGCGCGCATCGACGGCGCCGGCTTCTTCACGATCTTCACGAAGATCCTGCTGCCGGTGTCGCTGCCGATCTTCATGGTGTGCCTTATCTGGCAATTCACGCAAATCTGGAACGACTTCCTGTTCGGGATCGTGTTCTCCGGCGTCGACTCGATGCCGATCACGGTCGCGCTGAACAACCTCGTTAACACGTCGACGGGCGTGAAGGAATACAACGTCGACATGGCCGGCGCGATCATCGCCGCGCTGCCGACGCTGCTCGTCTACATCGTCGCCGGCCGCTACTTCGTGCGCGGGCTGACGGCGGGCGCGGTGAAGGGGTAGGCGCGGCTTCATCCGATACGACGAACCGGCCGCGCACCACGCGCGGCGCATCGAAACGAACCCGACGCGGCGCCCGAGCGCGCCGCGCGAGACGAGACAGAGGATTCACAGCATGGCAAGCCTTTCCATCCGTGACGTGTACAAGACCTACCCGAACGGGGTGCCGGTCCTGAAGGGTGTCGACATCGAGATCGAGGACGGACAGTTCCTGATCCTGGTCGGCGGTTCGGGCTGCGGGAAATCGACGTTGCTCAACATGATCGCCGGGCTCGAGACCGTCACGAGCGGCGAGATCTGCATCGACGGCAAGGTCGTCAACGACCTGTCGCCGAAGGATCGCGACATCGCGATGGTGTTCCAGTCATACGCGCTGTATCCGTCGATGACGGTGCGCGAGAACATCTCGTTCGGCCTGAACATCCGCAAGGTGCCGAAGAACGAACAGCAGCAGATCGTCGACCGCGTGTCGGCGATGCTGCAGATCCAGCACCTGCTCGACCGCAAGCCGGGCCAGCTGTCGGGCGGCCAGCGCCAGCGCGTCGCGATGGGCCGCGCGCTCGCGCGCGATCCGTCGCTGTTCCTGTTCGACGAGCCGCTGTCGAACCTCGACGCGAAGCTGCGCATCGAGATGCGCGCGGAAATCAAGCTGCTGCACCAGCGTCTCGGGACGACGATCGTCTACGTGACGCACGACCAGATCGAGGCGATGACGCTCGGCGACCGGATCGCGGTGATGAAGGACGGCGTGGTCCAGCAGTTCGGCGCGCCGCAGGACATCTACGATTCGCCGTCGAACCTGTTCGTCGCTGGCTTCATCGGCGCGCCGCCGATGAACTTCATCAACGGCAAGCTGGTCGAGCAGGGCAGCGGGATCGCGCTCGAGATCGACACGGGCCTCGCGCGCAGCGCGCTGATCCTGCCGTTCGACGCGGCGAAGCTGAAGTCGCACGTCGGCCGCGAGGTGATCCTCGGCCTGCGTCCGGAGCGCATCACCGACGCGCGCAACGCACATCACGGCGAGGCATCGAAGCTGCAGCCGATCGACGTGCGCGTCGACGTGACCGAGCCGACCGGCCCGGACACGCACGTGTTCGCGCAGGTGAACGGCAAACGGATCGTGAGCCGCGTGCACCCGGCCGCGAACCCGCAGCCGGGGCAGACGCAGTCGCTGCTGTTCGACGTGTCGAAGGCCGTGCTGTTCGATCCGGCGTCGGAAGAGCGGATCGCGTGACGCGACGCTTGCGCTGAACGAAAGACGAAGGGGCCGTTTCGATGAACGGCCCCTTTTTCGTTTCGGCGATGCGGCTGACGCGTCCGCGGATGCGTCGGTCAGGTCAATGCGGTAACCGTACGTCGAACTTGAACGTCGCGAGCCGTGCGACGAGGATGAAGCCGGTCGCGAGCAGCACGCTGTACACCGAGTCGAACTGCAGCCACACGAGCAGCAGGTAGAACCAGCAGCCGACGAACGCACAGGTCGCGTACGGCCGGGAATCGCGCAGGATCAGCGGAATGTCGTTGCACAGCACGTCGCGGACGATCCCGCCGACCACGCCGGTGATCACGCCCATCATCACCGCGATGAAGCGCGGCATCTCGGCGTCGAGCGCGATCGACGTGCCCGAGATGCTGAAAATGCCGAGCCCGATCGCGTCGGCGATCAGCAGCAGCCGTTCGGCCGACAGCCGCGACAGCATCCGCAGCACGAACGGCGCGAACAGCGCGAGCACGAAGATCGCGATCACGTAGTCGTCGTGCACGACCCAGTAGAACGGCCGGCGCTCGAGCAGGATGTCGCGCAGCGTGCCGCCGCCGAAGGCGGTCGCGAGCGCGACGACGAACGTGCCGACCGAGTCGAGGCGATTCTTGCGCGCCTCGATGAACCCCGAAATCGCGAAAGCCAGCGTGGCGATCGCCTCCAGTACCGCGATCGCGAGCGTCAGCCTAGGATGCGGCACGCGGCCCCCGGTCGGCCGGCGCCGCGTGCGGCTGCAGCAGCACGAGCACCGCCCCCGCGCCGCCGTCGTGGCCGCGCGCTTCGCAGAACGCGATCACTTCTTCCTTCTGCACGAGCCACGCGCGCACCTTGCCCTTCAGCACCGGTTCCTTGCCGATCGAGCCGAGCCCCTTGCCGTGGATCACGCGCAGGCAGCGCAGCCCTTTCTTGCCGGCTTCGCGGATGAATTCGGCGAGCGCATCGCGCGCTTCGTCGCGCCGCATGCCGTGCAGATCGATCTGCGCCTGCACGATCCACGCACCGCTGCGCAGCTTGCGCACGACGTCGCGGCTGATGCCGGGGCGGTGGTAATAGAGCGAGTCGTCGCTGTCGAGCAGCGTCTCGGGATCGAATTCGTCGGACAGCGTCGCGTTCAGCACGGCTTCCTCGTCGCGCTGCGTCTGCTTCGGCACCGGGTCGGGCGGCATGCGGCCCGACGACGCGCGCGGCGGCGCGTTCAGCGGCCGGACCGTGCCGATTTCGTTGCGGAACAGGTTCGCGTCGGCTTCCGCCTTGCGCTCGGCCTGCGCGGCTTCGACGCGTGCGCGTTCGCGACGATCGGCCTCGCCTTGCAGCGATTTGCGCAACGCGCCGAGGCCCGCGAGCCCCTGGCCGCGCAACGCGGCCGCATCGGGCGCGGGCGGCGGCGCGGCGGGCGCCGGGGTCACGGGACGGGCAGCGATCTTCCGCTTCGCGGGATCGCTCGGATGGGGCTGGTTCTTCGCCATGATTCGGTAACAGGGCAGGCGCGTTCGGGCGCGCGGGCAAAAAAAAGCCGCTGCGCGGCGGCAGCGGCTTTCCGGTCGAGCCCGCTTCGCGGCAGCGGACGCCATTGTAGCGCCCGCCGCGGCAAGCCTTCCGGCTTACTTCTTGTCGTGCAGGCTTTCGAGGTAGCGCTGCGCGTCGAGCGCGGCCATGCAGCCCGTGCCCGCGCTGGTGATCGCCTGGCGGTACACGTTGTCCTGCACGTCGCCCGCGGCGAACACACCCGGCACGCTCGTCGACGTCGCGTTGCCTTGCAGCCCGCTCTTCGTCAGGATGTAGCCGTCCTTCATCTCCAGCTGGCCCTGGAACAGGTCGGTGTTCGGCTTGTGGCCGATCGCGACGAACACACCCTGCACGTGCAGGTCTTCCGTCGCGCCGGTCTTCACGTTCTTGATGCGCAGGCCCGTGACGCCCGACTCTTCGCCCGTCACTTCGTCGAGCACGTGATCCCACTTGATGTCGACGACGCCTTCCTTTTGCTTTTCCAGCAGGCGGTCGATCAGGATCGGCTCCGCGCGGAACTTGTCGCGGCGGTGGATCACCGTGACCTTCTTCGCGATGCCGGTCAGGTAGAGCGCTTCCTCGACCGCCGTGTTGCCGCCGCCGATCACCGCGACTTCCTGGTTGCGATAGAAGAAGCCGTCGCAGGTCGCGCAGGCCGACACGCCCTTGCCCATGAACGCTTCCTCGGAGGCCAGGCCGAGATACTGCGCGGACGCGCCGGTCGCGATGATCAGCGAGTCGCACGTGTATTCGCCCGAGTCGCCGATCAGCCGGATCGGCTTTTCGTGCAGCTTCGCGGTGTGGATGTGGTCGAAGACGATTTCGGTGTTGAAGCGCTCCGCGTGCTCCTGGAAGCGCGCCATCAGTTCCGGCCCTTGCACGCCCTTCGCGTCCGCCGGCCAGTTTTCGACGTCGGTCGTGGTCATCAGCTGGCCGCCCTGCGCGATGCCGGTGATCAGCACCGGGGACAGGTTGGCGCGTGCCGCGTAGACGGCGGCCGTGTAGCCGGCGGGGCCGGAACCGAGAATCAGGACTTTGGCGTGTTTGGGCGTGGACATGTGCGAATCCGTAAAAGGCGGCTGCGGCGGGCGGGATGCGGCTCGCCGGACGGTCCGGGGTGACCGGGATGCCGTCATAGATGGGTATCAGACGCGCATTATAAAGGCCCCGTTGCTGCGCTGCCGAACGAGAGTTTCAATCGTGGCGATAGCGTTTCGCGGCGTGCCCCACGTATCGCGGCGGCGAGGCGGACGGCAGCCTCGCCGGCGGCGGCGCGTTGTCGCAGACGTGGGCCTCGGCTCCGCATGGCGCGGCCGGTCACGCCGGTTCGGCGCCCGGTCCCCGCTATGTAACCGTCATTTACACTTGGCGGCGCGGTGCAGCGTTTACAATAAGCGCGATCGAACGACAGGCGGGCGCACGGCCCGTCCTCTTTATACGGATTCATGGCAAAAGCTCCTTATTCCGCCCAGGCACAGGCGTTGCCGCACCGGATGTCGAAGCTCCTCACGGAGATCCGCTGGATTCTCCAGGTTGCGCTCTGCGCTTTTCTGGTGATGGCCCTGCTGAGCTACAGCCGGCGCGATCCGAGCTGGACGCACGCCGCCCAGGTCGATCACATCTCGAACTGGGCCGGTCGCGTCGGCGCGTGGACGGCCGACATCATCCTGCTGCTGTTCGGCCTGTCGGCCTACTGGCTGATCGTGCCGCTCGGGCGGCGCATCGCCGTCAACTACCGCCGCATCACGCGCCACGACGCGATTCCGGACGAACCGGAGCGGCCGATCGGCTGGCTCACCGAGATCTTCGCGTTCGTGCTGGTCGTGCTCGCATGCGACGGCATCGAGGCGCTGCGCATGTGGTCGCTGAAGGTGCAGTTGCCGCGCGCGCCGGGCGGCGTCGTCGGCGAGGCCGTCGCCGGTGCGATGTCGCACGCGTTCGGCTTCACGGGCGGCACGCTGCTGCTGCTGATCGCGCTCGCGATCGGCTTGTCGCTGTATTTCCGTTTCTCGTGGCTGTCGGTCGCCGAGCGCGTCGGCGGCGCGATCCTGTCCGCGGTCAACGTCGCGAAGCTGCGCCGCGAGGCCGAGCGCGACCGCAAGCTCGGCGAGGCCGCTGCCGTGCGCCGTGAAGGCAAGGTCGAGGAGGAGCGCGTGCGCATCGAGGATCACGAGCCGGTGACGATCGTGCCGCCGGTCGTCACGCCGGCGAAGTCCGAGCGCGTCGAGCGCGAACGCCAGGTGCCGCTCTTTACCGACCTGCCGGGCGATTCGACGCTGCCGCCGGTGTCGCTGCTCGACCCGGCGCCGAAGACGCAGGAAGCGATTTCCGCCGATACGCTCGAATTCACGTCGCGGCTGATCGAGAAGAAGCTGAAGGACTTCGGCGTCGAGGCGAGCGTCGTCGCCGCGTATCCGGGCCCGGTCGTCACGCGCTACGAGATCGAGCCGGCCACCGGCGTGAAGGGCAGCCAGATCGTCAACCTCGCGAAGGATCTCGCGCGTTCGCTGTCGCTCGTGTCGATCCGCGTGGTCGAGACGATTCCCGGCAAGAACTACATGGCGCTCGAGCTGCCGAACCAGCGTCGGCAGACGGTGCACCTGTCCGAGATCATCGGCTCCGAGGTGTATGCGGCCGCATCGTCGGCGCTGACGCTGAGCCTCGGCAAGGACATCGGCGGCAAGCCGGTGTGCGCGGATCTCGCGAAGATGCCGCACTTGCTGGTGGCCGGCACGACCGGTTCGGGCAAGTCGGTCGGGATCAACGCGATGATCCTGTCGCTGCTGTACAAGGCCACCGCCGAGCAGGTGCGCCTGATCCTGATCGATCCGAAGATGCTCGAAATGAGCGTCTACGAAGGCATTCCGCACCTGCTGTGCCCGGTCGTCACCGACATGCGCCAGGCTGGCCACGCGCTGAACTGGACGGTCGCGGAGATGGAGCGCCGCTACAAGCTGATGAGCAAGCTCGGCGTGCGCAACCTCGCCGGCTACAACAACAAGATCGACGAGGCGGCGAAGCGCGAGGAGAAGATCCCGAACCCGTTCAGCCTGACGCCGGAAGATCCTGAGCCGCTGGGCCGCCTGCCGAACATCGTCGTCGTGATCGACGAGCTGGCCGACCTGATGATGGTCGTCGGCAAGAAGGTCGAGGAGCTGATCGCGCGGATCGCGCAGAAGGCGCGCGCGGCCGGCATCCACCTGATCCTCGCGACGCAGCGGCCGTCGGTCGACGTGATCACGGGCCTGATCAAGGCGAACGTGCCGACGCGGATCGCGTTCCAGGTGTCGTCGAAGATCGACTCGCGCACGATTCTCGACCAGATGGGCGCCGAATCGCTGCTCGGGATGGGCGACATGCTGTATCTGCCGCCCGGCTCGGGGTTGCCCGTGCGCGTGCACGGCGCGTTCGTCGCCGACGACGAAGTGCATCGTGTCGTCGAGAAGCTCAAGGAGCAGGGCGAGCCGAACTACGTCGAGGGTCTGCTCGAAGGCGGCACCGCCGACGGCGACGAGGGCTCGGCCGGCGCGGGAACCGGCGAAGGCGGTGGCGAGTCTGATCCGCTGTACGACCAGGCGGTCGAGATCGTCATCAAGAACCGCCGCGCGTCGATCTCGCTCGTGCAGCGTCATCTGCGGATCGGCTACAACCGCGCGGCGCGGCTGCTCGAACAGATGGAGCAGTCGGGGCTCGTGTCGGCGATGTCGTCGAGCGGCAACCGCGAAATTCTTGTGCCGGCGCGCGACGCGGAATGAGTCCGCGGCGCCCGCGGCGCCGGCCACCCACGGAGAAAACCGCATCATGCAGCAACTTTCGTTCGCCCCTTCCCTTCGTTCGACGCGGCGCTGGCTTGGCGCGGCGCTCGCCGGCGCGTCGCTGATGCTCGCGGCGACGCACGCGTTCGCGGGCGGCACCGAGCAACTGAAGGCCTTCGTGTCGCAGGTCCGTTCGGCGAAGGGCGATTTCACGCAGCAGATCGTCAAGGCGCCGGCCAAGGGCGCGAGCGCCGCGCAGGCCGCGCCGAAGCCCACCGACAATTCGAGCGGCACGTTCGTGTTCGCGCGGCCGGGCAAGTTCATCTGGACGTACCAGAAGCCGTACCAGCAGGTGCTGCAGGCCGACGGCGACAAGCTCTACGTGTACGACCGCGACCTGAACCAGGTCACCGAGCGCAAGCTGAACGGCGCGCTGGGCGCGAGCCCGGCGGCGATCCTGTTCGGCAGCAACGATCTCGACAAGAACTACACGCTGCGCGATGCCGGCGAGAAGGGCGGCATCGAGTGGCTCGAGATGTTGCCGAAGGCGCAGGACACGCAGTTCCAGCGGATCGGCATCGGTTTCCGCAACGGCACGCTCGCCGCGATGGAGCTGCACGACGTGTTCGGCAACGTGACGCTGCTGACCTTCACGAACATCCAGACGAACCCGTCGCTGAAGGGCGATACGTTCAAGTTCGTCGTGCCGAAGGGCGCAGACGTGATCAACGGCTGACCTTCGCCGCGCCGTTTTCCCGACACGGGCCTGCCGGCAACGGCAGGCCCGTGTTGTTTTGGGGCGCGTGTAACGGACGCGTGTAACGGACGCGTGTAACTGACGCGTGTAACGGACGCGTGTAACGGACGCGTGCAACAGGTGCGGGCACCAGGCCCGGCGGCGCGTTCGCGCGGCTGTCATAATGTCAGGTCCGGCGGCCGGTTCGGCCGCGACCGTTTGATGTGGAGCGAGGGTTCATGTCCGACCTGTTTCAAGTCGAGCCGCGCCGCCCGCTCGCCGAGGCGCTGCGGCCGAAAACGCTCGCCGAGGTGATCGGCCAGACGCATTTGCTGGGCGAAGGCAAGCCGTTGCGGCTCGCGTTCGAATCCGGCAAGCCGCATTCGATGATCCTGTGGGGGCCGCCCGGCGTCGGCAAGACGACGCTCGCGCGGCTCACCGCGCTTGCGTTCGACTGCGAGTTCATCGCGCTGTCCGCGGTGCTCGGCGGCGTGAAGGACATCCGCGAGTCGATGGAGCAGGCGAAGGACACGCTGAACCGTACCGGCCGCCACACGATCCTGTTCGTCGACGAGATCCACCGTTTCAACAAGGGGCAGCAGGATGCGCTGCTGCCGTTCGTCGAGTCGGGCCTCGTGACCTTCATTGGCGCGACGACCGAAAACCCGAGTTTCGAGGTCAATTCGGCATTGCTGTCGCGGGCGCAGGTGTACGTGCTGAAGTCGCTGAACGACGACGAGATGCGCCAGTTGCTGAAGCGTGCGCAGGAAATCGCGCTCGACGGCCTCGCGTTCGACGACAAGGCGATCGATACGTTGGTCGGCTACGCGGACGGCGACGCGCGCCGCTTCCTGAACCTGCTCGAACAGGCGCAGACGGCGGCGACGTCGGCCGGGGTCACGACGATCGATGCCGATTTCGTCAGCAACGCGATGACGCTGAACGCGCGGCGCTTCGACAAGGGCGGCGACAACTTCTACGACCAGATTTCGGCGCTGCACAAGTCGGTGCGCGGATCGAGCCCGGACGGCGCGCTGTACTGGTTCTGCCGGATGATCGACGGCGGCGCGGATCCGAAGTATCTCGCGCGGCGCATCGTGCGGATGGCGTGGGAAGACATCGGCCTGGCCGACCCACGCGCGTTGCAGGTGGCGAACGATGCGGCCGAAACCTATGAACGGCTCGGCTCGCCGGAAGGCGAACTCGCGCTCGGGCAGGCCGTGATCTATCTCGCGTGCGCGGCGAAGAGCAACGCCGGCTACAACGCGTTCAACCAGGCGATGGCGTTCGTGAAGCAGGACAAGTCGCGCGAGGTGCCCGTGCACCTGCGCAACGCGCCGACCAGGCTGATGAAGGAGCTCGGCTACGGTCACGCTTATCGTTACGCGCACGACGAGCCGAACGCGTACGCGGCCGGCGAGACGTACCTGCCGGACGGGATGCGCGAGCCGCGCTGGTATCAGCCGGTGCCGCGCGGGCTGGAGTCGAAGATCGCCGAGAAGCTCGCATGGCTGCGCGAGCTCGATCGCGAGGCCGGCAAGAAGGATTGACGGCGCCGCCCGCGCCGGTTCGATCCGCGCTGCCGCGCAGGCGTCAGCGCTTGCGGGCCGGTTGCTGTTTCTTCCAGTATTCGAACGGCTCTTCGTGGCATTCGATGTCGAGTTCGGCGACCCGCGCATGCAGGCGTTCCTGCGCGTCGGCGATCGCGAGGTTGTAGATCGCCGGCGCGACTTCCTGAATGAAGAAATGCAGCAGCGCGCCGGCCTGGATGTTGCCGATCGGCTCGTCCATGTTTTCTGTGAAATAGCGTTGCAGCGACGCGATCGCGCGGTCGCGAACATCCTTGTCGAGTTCGATGGTCATCGGATTCCTTGGGGCTGTGACGCGGAGCCGGCGCTCCGCCCGATTCGGTTGCCGCCAGCCGGCGCGGGCGTTGTGCGATCCCGTCATGGCCACGCGCTCGGCAGTTCGCCGGCCGCCGATGCGGCGGACCGCGAATGCGATACTGCCATGGCTGCCCATTTGCGGCATTGTCCATCCGGCCGACGCCGTGGCGGCCGCGCGGTGCGTTAGAATTCCCGTCTTACACAACGATTTTCCAAGTCCTCCCATGCTCGACATCCAGTTGCTGCGCAAAGACCTCGACGGCGTCGCCAAGCGCCTCGCCGATCGCGGCTACACCCTCGACGTCGCCGCGTTCTCCGCACTCGAAGCGGAACGCCGCGCGATCCAGACCCACACCGAAGAGCTCCAGGCGCGCCGCAACAGCCTGTCGAAGCAGATCGGCGCGATGAAGGGCAAGGGCGAGGACACGTCGGCCGTGATGGCCGAGGTCAGCGGGATCGGCGATGACATGAAGGCGTCGGAAGCCAAGCTGGGCGAGATCCAGGCGCGCCTGTCCGACCTGATGCTGGGCATGCCGAACGTCGCGCACGAAAGCGTGCCGGTCGGCAAGGACGAAGCCGACAACGTCGAGGTGCGCCGCTGGGGCACGCCGCGCCAGTTCGACTTCGCGGTGAAGGATCACGTCGACGTCGGCACGCCGCTCGGCCTCGATTTCGAGACGGGCGCGAAGCTCGCCGGTGCGCGCTTCACGATGCTGCGCGGCCCGATCGCGCGCCTGCACCGCGCACTCGCGCAGTTCATGATCGATACGCACACGCAGCAGCACGGCTATACCGAAACGTACACGCCGTACATCGTGAACCCGGAGATCCTGTACGGCACGGGCCAGTTGCCGAAGTTCGCGGACGACATGTTCCGCGTCGAGAAGGGCGGTGCGGAAAACACGGTCACGCAATACCTGATCTCCACGTCCGAGATTTCGCTGACGAATACCGTGCGCGAGTCGATCGTCGACGCCTCCGCGCTGCCGATCAAGCTCACCGCGCATTCCCCGTGCTTCCGCTCGGAAGCCGGTTCGTACGGCCGCGACACGCGCGGGATGATCCGTCAGCACCAGTTCGACAAGGTCGAGATGGTGCAGGTCGTCGCGCCGGAAACGTCGTACGCGGCGCTCGACGAAATGGTCGGCCACGCGGAAGCGATCCTCCAGAAGCTCGGCCTGCCGTACCGCGTGATCACGCTGTGCACGGGCGACATGGGCTTTTCGGCCGCGAAGACGTTCGACCTCGAGGTGTGGCTGCCCGCGCAGAACACCTATCGCGAGATCTCGAGCTGCTCGAACACCGAGGCGTTCCAGGCGCGCCGGATGCAGGCGCGGTTCCGCAACGCGCAGGGCAAGCCGGAGCTCGTGCATACGCTGAACGGTTCGGGTCTGGCGGTCGGCCGCACGCTCGTCGCGGTGCTGGAGAACTACCAGAACGCGGACGGCTCGGTCACGGTGCCGGAAGTGCTGCGTCCGTACATGGGCGGCATGGAGCGGATCGACGCGCCGGCACAGGCGTCGTAACGCGGGTCTTTCGGAGCCTTCGCAAAAAATTTGCAGAAAGGGCTTGTCAGCCTCGAAGCGATCGTCTTATAATCTTTTTCTCGCGGAAACGACCAGCCGCGAAATGCAGCAAGGAAGGAGAGGTGGCAGAGTGGTCGAATGTACCTGACTCGAAATCAGGCGTACGGTTTCCCCGTACCGTGGGTTCGAATCCCACCCTCTCCGCCAAAATACGAAGCCCCTTGATCCGGAAGGATCAAGGGGTTTTTCGTTTTGGGTCGTCGGTGCAATGTGTCGATTACGGATGCGGTGACGACAGGCTGGCTACGACGGCTGCATCGGATCCTGCCGCATCTTCGATGCCGGCTCGCTGCATGACGAATACGCCGCCCCGTGACGCACCGACTGTCGGAAGTCCTGACGGGTTTTGCATGGCTGACTGCCGTCGTCACCGGGCCATGTCCGCGTTGCCCGAAATGGCGTGACGGCGTCGCTGTCGCACCGTGCGCATGCAAACCGGTTGCCGGCGCGCCAACCGTCTCCCACAGCGCTCGCCGGCTTCTACACAGTCCTGCCGACCCATCACCCCGCCGCCGGATACTGCGCCAGCACCCTGTCGCGGATCGACGGCTTGATATTCGATTGCGCCATGTCGCCGCGATAGTGCGCGACGACTCGCGGATTCATCACGCGATACCAGAGCGGCGGTACGTACGCGAACAGGATCATCGTTGCGTAGCCGGCCGGCAATTGCGGCGCATCGTCGAAGTGGCGCAGCGCCTGGTACGAGCGCGTCGGATTTGCGTGATGGTCGGCGTGTCGCTGCAACTGATACAGGAACAGGTTCGTGACGACGTGATTGCTGTTCCACGAATGCTGCGGCGTGCAGCGTTCGTAGCGCCCGTTCGGCAGCTTGCGGCGGCCGAGCCCGTAGTGCTCGACGTAATTCACGACTTCGAGCAGCGACGCGCCGTAGACGGCCTGGATCACGAGGAACGGGATCACGACCTTGCCGGCCATCGCGATCGCGATGCCCCACACGACGACAGTCATCGCCCATGCGTGAAGCACTTCGTTGCGCCAGGTCCACGGCGAATGGCCGAGCCGTTCGAGGCGAGCCTTCTCGAGCCGCCACGCGGAGCGGATGCTGCCCGTCACCGTACGCGGCAGGAACGCCCAGAACGACTCGCCGTAGCGCGCGCTCGCCGGATCCTCGGCCGTCGCGACGCGCACGTGATGGCCGCGATTGTGCTCGACGTAGAAGTGGCCGTACGCGACCGGCGCGAGCGTGATCTTCGCGAGCCAGCGTTCGAAGCGGTCGGTCTTGTGCCCGAGTTCGTGCGCGGTGTTGATCGAGATGCCCGTCGCGGCGCCGAGAGACAGCGCGAAGCCGACGTAGTCGTACCACGCGAGCGCGTGCGTGCCGACGATCCAGACGCACATGAAGAATGCGACGTATTCGACGAAAGTCGCGAGATAGACGATGTACCGGTAATAGCGCTCGCGTTCGAGGTGCGGCACGACGGCCTCGGGCGGATTGTCGCGATCGTCGCCGATCAGCGTGTCGAGAATCGGGATCACGCCGAACGCGAACAGCGGGCCGAACCACCAGAACACGTGAAGGCCCGTCGACAGCGCGAGTTGCGCGGCGAGGATCGGCAGCGTGATCGTCAGCGCGCCGAGCAGCCACAGGTAACGCTTGCCATCCGACCAGCCCGAGGCCGATCCGTCGGTCATTGCCATTGTCTCTCTCCAGTCGGCCGGCCCGCGGGCGGCCGCATGCAAGATTGTTCGAATCCTCGTGGTCCGCGACGCGCGCGGCAGCGCCGGATCGTTGCCCGGTTCTGCCTGTTATACGACCGGTGCGCGTGCTTGCCAAACCCGCGCGCTAGGCGTGGCGCTCCAAACGACGGCGTGCGCGAGACGCAGGGCGGGGCGGAGCCGCTACGCGCGGATTGAAACGTGCCGACGACGGCGGATCGGCCCGCGCGGCGGCGCGTTCGTCAGACGATTGGCTCGGCGTGCGGCGCGCACGGGCCGGTGTGACGGGGCTGCAACAAATGTTGCATCGCAATAATGAGGCTGCCGAAATATGGGCGCCGTGCGCTTTGGTTCGCTTATATTACGTAGCGTTACGGCCGCCGCGACGCGTTGCACCGCGGTTCGAGAGCGGCCGGCCGCGCATCGCAAGGAGAACGACGCGTAGCGCCGGATCACGCGAACGCGCTCACCCTTCCGTCGTCTGCGTCGATGCCACGATGCTGCACCTGCACACCGAGCGGTGCGGGTCGTCGCGGATGACATCTGCCGCCTTTCGATCCGCGCCGCCATTTGAAAATTACGATTTGACTCATGCCCCGCTTTCGGTTGAAGCTACTAGCTTGCTGTCCGAAGGGGGCTGTGCCTGCATGAGTTCGACCTTGACCGTTCGTCGTATCGCTGCCGACCAGGGCGGCGTGTATCGCGAACTCCGCGCCGCATCGCTGCGTGAGCCCTATGCGCCCGGCGAAGCGCCGGAGGCCGAATTGCTGACCGTCGAAACGGACGCGGCGTCGGCGATCGCCGCGCAGCGCGCCGTGTCCGACGAGTCGACGACTTTCCTGCTGTACACCGAAGGCCACCCGGCGGGCATGATCGGCGCGTATTTCGACAACACGCCCGATCGGCGCGCGTTCGTCAGCGAACTGTGGGTCGCGCATGCGGTGCGTCATCTGCGGGGCGGCGTGCTGCTGCTGGAGACGGCCACCGCATGGCTCGCCGAGCGCGGCGCCACCGACGTCTACGCGTGGATCGCCGATGCGAATCGCAACGCGATCCGTTTCTACGAGCGTGCCGGTTTCGGCAACACCGGCGAACATGCGCCGATCGCGCGGATGCCCGGCGCGATGAAATCGCTGTTCGTGTCGCAGGTGAAGCACTGACCCGACCTCGAAATAGCCCGCCGCGCGGCGCGACAAAAGTCCGATCGCCCGCTGGCCTGCCCGCCTGCCGGTTGCGCGTCCGCCCGGGCCGCCGCAACCCTGAGTCCCAAAAATAATGGCCGCCCGCGTGGACGCCTGTAAAATACGCAAAAAATTTTTGCAGAGTGTCCATGTCGCTTAAAAAATCGCCATTCTTCGAGCTGCGCAGCGGATCGGTCGATACGTTGCTGTTCACCGTGAAGACGACCGATCTCGACGCGTTGCGTACCGAACTGGTCAAGCGCTTCGAAGCGACTCCCGAGTTTTTCGCCGACGATGTCGTCGCGATCGACGTCCGCCGCCTGGCTGACGGCGAGCGCGTCGCGCTCGCGGACATCCGCCAGATGCTGAACGACGTGCGGATGCGTCCGGTGGGCGTCGTCGCACTGGCAACGCAGGGCTGGGCGGGGGAAGCCGGCCTGCCGTTGCTGGAGGCGCGCGATCGCCGCGCGCCGGCCGCGAAACCTGCCGACGAAGCGGAGCCGGCGGCCGTGCCAGCCGTCGAGCCCGCCGCCGCTGCGGCAGCCGCAGCGGCGCCCGAACAGCCGTCGGAGCCCGCGCCGACGCTCGTGCAGGCCGGCGGCCAGACGCTGGTGATCGACCGGCCGTTGCGTTCGGGGCAGCAGATTTACGCGAAAGGAGACCTCGTGGTGCTCGCGCCGGTCAGTCACGGCGCGGAAATCATCGCGGAAGGCAATATCCACATCTACGCGCCGTTGCGCGGCCGCGCGCTCGCGGGCGTGCACGGCAATCACGACGCGCGCATTTTCTGCACGTGTCTCGAACCGGAACTGATTTCGATCGCGGGTATCTATCGAACGACCGAGAACCCGCTGCCCGCCGACGTACTGGGCAAATCGGTACAGATCCGGCTCGAAGAGGAAAAACTGATGATCGAACCGCTGCGCCTGACGTGATTCACGCGGTGCGCTCCGGATCGATCGGCTCTCATTGACGAACACAGGGTATTGGGTAAATGGCAAAAATCATCGTGGTGACCTCGGGCAAGGGCGGCGTGGGCAAGACGACGACGAGCGCGAGCTTCGCGTCGGGTCTCGCGCTGCGCGGCCACAAGACGGCCGTGATCGACTTCGACGTCGGCCTGCGCAACCTCGATCTCATCATGGGCTGCGAGCGTCGCGTCGTGTATGACCTCGTGAACGTGATCCAGGGCGAAGCGAACCTGAACCAGGCGCTGATCAAGGACAAGAAGTGCGAGAACCTGTTCATCCTGCCGGCGTCGCAGACGCGCGACAAGGATGCGCTGACGCGCGACGGCGTCGAGAAGGTGCTGAACGACCTCGTCGCGATGGACTTCGAATACATCGTCTGCGATTCGCCGGCCGGTATCGAAGCCGGCGCGCTGCATGCGATGTACTTCGCGGATGAAGCGCTGATCGTCACGAACCCGGAAGTGTCGTCGGTGCGCGACTCGGACCGCATTCTCGGCATCCTGTCGTCGAAGACGAAGCGCGCGACCGAAGGCAAGGAGCCGATCAAGGAACACCTGCTGATCACGCGTTACAGCCCGAAGCGCGTGAGCGAAGGCGAGATGCTGTCGCTCGAGGACATCAGCGAGATCCTGCGCATCAAGCTGATCGGCGTGGTGCCCGAGTCGGAAGCCGTGCTGCATGCGTCGAACCAGGGTCTGCCGGCCGTGCATATCGACGGTACCGACGTTGCGGAAGCGTACAAGGACGTCGTTGCCCGCTTTCTCGGCGAGGACAAGCCGCTGCGCTTCACCGATTACCAGAAGCCGGGCCTGCTGCAGCGCCTCTTCGGCAGCAAGTAACGGAGGCCGCCCATGTCCATCCTTTCGTTTCTCCTCGGCGAGAAGAAGAAGTCCGCATCGGTCGCGAAGGAGCGCCTGCAGCTCATCATCGCGCACGAGCGGGTTGGCGGCCGGCCGCCTGCCGATTACCTGCCGGCGCTGCAGAAAGAGCTCGTCGCGGTCATCTCGAAGTACGTCCATATTTCGGACGATGACATCCGCGTGAGCCTCGAGCGCCAGGACGATCTCGAAGTCCTCGAAGTGAAGATCGAGATCCCGCAAGCCTGACGCTGAGCGCGTGTCCCTCCGCACGGCGGCGCCCGCCGCCGTGCGCGTCTTACGCCCTGTTGCACTTTCGGGCGCGCCGTAACACGACGCCTGTCGTCCGTCATCGACCCTCCCGCATTGAACGAATACGCTCACGTGTGTTGTTCAACCAGGAGGTTGTGATGGCTGTCTCTACCGTTTCACGTCGTATCGTTTCGCTCGCGCTGTTCGCCGCGGGCCTGTCGGCCGTCGTCGCGCCGTTCGCCGCGCATGCGGACGAGATTCTCGTCGGCACGCCCGTGATCGCGCCGCAGGGACGCATGGTCATCGCGGAGCCGGTCGCCGTGCCTAGCGGGGAAATCGTCGCCGTCGCGCCGAATGCGCCGCCGCCCGTGCGCTACGAGGTCGTACCGGCCACGCGCGTGGGCTACGTGTGGGAGCGCGGGCACTGGCATTGGGAGCATGGGCGCTACGTGTGGATCGGCGGCCACTGGGAGGCCGAGCGCGTCGGCATGCAGTGGGTGCCCGGGCATTGGGACCAGCGCGGTCCGAACTGGTTCTGGACCCGCGGCCACTGGGCTTGATGGCGGCGCGCGATGAAAAGAACCGCAATCGCCATCGCGCTCGTCGCGATCACACTGGCCGGGTGCATCGTCGTGCCGGCGCGGCCGGTCTACTACCGGCCGGCGCCCGTCGTGATCTACTGAGCGTCGCGCGGGCCGTGCTGTTGCGTCGGGCCGTTCGCATCGGTCGCAGCGGGTCCGGTATCGTGCGGCGCCGCCGTGTCCGCAGCGCTGTCGGCCGGCGCCGCAGCGGCCGGCTCCTCGTCGCCTTCGTCGCGCAGCGTGTCGAGCGGATCGGCGGGGGCCGCCGTTGCATCCTGGGGTTCGGTCACGTCGGTCATGTTGCCCGCCGCGGGCGCTGCGGTTGCCGCGGCCGGCGCGACGGGCGGCGCGAGATAGCGCTGCGCGAGCGTCTCGTAGAGCGGCGGCGCGAAAAAGCGCGATACCCGGCTCGATACCAGTGCGGTCGCCATCAGCGAAATCACGAGCGCGTGACCGTTGATCATTTCCATCACGATCACGAACGACGTGATCGGCGACTGCGTGACGGCGGCCAGATAGCCGACCATCGCGAGCGCGATCAGCATCGGCAGGCTCATGTTGCTGAACACGGCATGCAGCACGTTGCCGAAGCCGGCGCCGATCGACAGCGACGGCGCGAAGATCCCGCCCGGGATGCCCGGCAGGTACGACGCGACCATCGACACCATCTTCAGGAGCGGATAGAACACCGACAGCTGCTGACTGCCGTCGAGCAGGCCGCGCGCCTCCGCATAGCCGCTGCCGAACGTCGTGCCGCCGGACACGAGCCCGACGACGGCGATCGTGAAGCCGCACAGCGCGGCGAACGTGACCGGCCGCTCACGGTACAGGCCCAGCAGTTGCGCGGGCAGCCAGCGCCCCGTGTTCAGCAGCAGCCAGCAGAACAAGCCGCCCGCGATGCCCGTCACGATCGCGGTGACCAGCACCGCCACCGCCAGCAGCTTCGGGAAATGGAGCCCGGCGTTGATCGTGCCGAAATACGTGTAGTTGCCGTTCAGCCCGAGCGCGACGACGCCGGCGAGGATGATCGCGGTGATCAGTACGCCGCTGGCGCGTGCGGAGAAGCTGCGGGTCAGTTCCTCGATCGCGAACACGATGCCCGCGAGCGGCGTATTGAATGCGGCCGACAGTCCGGCCGCCGCGCCAGCGAGCACGAGCTGGCGTTCGATCTGCGCGTTCGAGCGCGGGTAGAAGCGCCGCAGGTTGAACATTAGCGCCGCACCGACCTGCACGGTCGGCCCCTCGCGGCCGATCGTGAAGCCGCCGAGGATGCCGAGGAACGAGATCAGCACCTTGCCGAACAGGATGCGCAGCGTCAGCAGCCGCGCGCCGAATGCGCTCGGGCGCGCATGCAGCGTCGCGATCACCTGCGGGATGCCGCTGCCCTCGGCTCCGCGGAAAAAGCGGCGCGTGATCCATGCCGACAAGGCGGCGATCGCCGGCGTCAGCAGCAGCGGCAGCCAGGCGGCGTGATCGCGCATCGCGCGAAAAGTCTCGTAACCCCAGTCGATCAATCGGGCATACAGTACGGCCGCGAGGCCGACGACGATCGCGCCGAGCCAGAAAACACCATACTGGCGCCAGATTCGCAGCGAGCGGCGGGTAAGGGCGGGAAACAGCGCGGGAAGGGCAGGGCGCGGCATGGGCTCGGGCCGGAGGGCAAAGAGGGAATTATAAAAAGAACCGGATGCCACCGGGGCGACGATGCTCTGCGAGGGACGACAAAAATTCACAAAAGAGATGCAATTTGTTGCAAATGTAATGCTCGCGTAATGTCTGTACATAGCAACGGTCGTTAGCATGCCAGAATGGCCAGTCGAGAGTCCCCGCAAATCGTGAAACGTATCCTTATCGTGAAAGTGACGTCGCTCGGCGATGTCGTCCAGACGCTGCCTGTCGTCGCCGACCTGCATCGCGCTTTCCCCGGCGTGACGGTCGACTGGGCCGTCGACGAATCGTGCGCGGAGGTCGTACGCTGGCATCCAGGTGTGAGCGCCGTCCTGTGCGCGCCGCTGCGCCGTTTCAAGAAACTGCGCAATGCCGGCGACCTGAAGGCCATCTCGGCATCGATCGGTGCGTTGCGTGCGCACCGCTACGACGCGATCATCGATCTGCACGGCGTGTACAAGAGCGCGATCATTTCGTCGCTGGCGCGTGGCGCGCGTCGCTTCGGCTACCAGACGCAGGATCTCGGCGAAACGGGTGCGCGCTTCGCGTATTCGCACCGTTTCGGTCCGCGGCCGGACTGCGACGCATGGCACGGGATGCGCGTGAGTGCCGGCGAAGCGCTCGGCTACGTGCCGGAAGGGCCTGCCACGCACGGCATCGTCGCGCCGCAGGATGCGAACCTGCCGGCCGCCGTGACCGACGGCGGGCCGTTCATGCTGCTGTTCCATGCGACGTCCAATCCCGACAAGAAGTGGCCGGCCGAGCACTGGGCCGCCCTTGCGACGCAGATGATGGCGCGCGGCGTGCGCGTGCTGTTGCCGTGGGGATCGGCGGCCGAGCACGACGATGCGCGCGATATCGCCGCGCGGGCGCCGGGCGCGGTCGTGTTACCGGCGATGACGGTGCGTGAGCTCGGCGCGGCGCTTGGCCGGGCCGCGCTCGTGGTGGGTGTCGATACGGGGTTCGTGCACATGGCGCACGCACTGCAGCGGCCCACCGTCATGATTTTCGTCGCGACGTCGCGCCATCATTGCGGCATCGGCGGCGTGCCGAATGCGCTGTCGATCGGCGAGCCGGGCGCGATGCCGACCGTCGACGAGGCGCTGGATGCGATCGATACGGTTTGCCCGGCCTACGGCGCGGTGCGCGCGCGGCTGTTGGCCTGACGCGGCGCGGCGGCCGCGGTCAGGCGAGCAGTGCTTCGACCGTGACGACGGCTGCGATGGCCGCCAGATTCGCCAGCAGCGCCTCGAACACGAGGCCGCGCCAGGTCTTCGGCCGGAACCGCAGCGCGAGCAACAGCGCGCCACCGAGCGCGAGCGCAAGAATCAGCACGAGATCGGCATTGGCAAGGCGGATATTCATGGCGGCGGCTCCTTGTCGGGGCGGGATCCCCGGGCGCGCAACGACGCGCCCAGGATCGAGTATAGGCAGCGCCCGCCGCCGTACAACCCGGGTCGCCCCGAAGGGTCAGACGAGCGACGCGTCGCGCGTTTCGCGCATCAGCAGTACGCCGATCAGGCTGATCGCCGCCGCCACCGACACGTAGCCGCCGACCCACGACAGCCCGCCGCGCGCGGCCAGCAGTTGCGCGATATACGGCGCGATCGACGCACCGAGGATCCCGCCGAGGTTGTACGCGACGCCCGCGCCCGTGTAGCGGACATTGGTCGGGAACAATTCCGGCAGCAGCGCGCCCATCGGTGCGAACGTCACGCCCATCAGGAACAGCTCGATCGTCAGGAACAGCGCGACGAGCGGCATCGAGCCGCTGCCGAGCAGCGGTTCCATCGCGAACCCCGACAGCAGCGCGGCGATCGCGCCGACGACCAGCACCGGCTTGCGGCCGAAGCGGTCCGATGCCCATGCGGACAGCGGCGTCGCGAGACCCATGAAGACGACTGCGAAACACAGCAGGCCGAGGAAGCTCTGGCGCGGAATATGCAGCGCCGACACGCCGTACGACAGCGAGAACACCGTCGAGATGTAGAACAGCGTGTAGCAGACGACCATCGCGAGCGCGCCGAGCAGCGTCGGCCGCCAGTGTTGCGTGACGAGCGTCGCGACCGGCACGCGCACGCGCTCGTTGCGGTCGAGCGCCGCCTGGAACGCGGGCGTTTCGGTGATCTTGAGCCGCACGTACAGGCCGAGCGCGACGAGCACCGCGCTGACGAGGAACGGGATGCGCCAGCCCCAGCTGCGGAACTGCGCGTCGGACAGCGACAGCGCGAGCGCGAAGAACAGCCCGTTCGACATCAGGAAGCCGACCGACGGCCCCAGTTGCGGGAACATCCCGAACCAGCCGCGCTTGCCCTGCGGCGCGTGCTCGGTCGCGAGGAGCGCAGCGCCGCCCCATTCGCCGCCGAGGCCGATCCCCTGGCCGAAGCGCAGCACGCACAGCAGCACCGGCGCGAGCGCGCCGATCGCGTCGTAGCCGGGCACGAAGCCGATCGCGGTGGTGGACACGCCCATCACGAGCAGCGATGCGACGAGCGTCGACTTGCGGCCGATGCGGTCGCCGAAGTGCCCGAACAGGAACGAGCCGATCGGGCGTGCGATGAACGCGATCCCGAACGTGACGAACGCTGACAGCGCTTGCGCCGTCGCGGAGCCGTGCGGGAAGAATACGGGGCCGATGACGAGCGCGGCGGCCGTCGCGTACACGTAGAAATCGTAGAACTCGATCGCGGTGCCGATGAAGCTCGCGAACACGATGCGCCGGTGGCTGACGGCGCCGGCCGAACCGGTTGCGTGTGCAACGGTTGCGGGGGATGCGGACATGGATGTCTCCGTTTTGTCGTTGGGGCAGTCGGCTGGGCGTGCGCCGGGGCAAGCGGCTGCCTGCCGGTAGCCGGGCAAATGATTGATGCGGATGACGCGGTGGCGGCGTGGACGTGCGCCGTGGCGCGGACGTCACCCGCCGGTCGACGATGGAGACGGGTACGTCGCCGCCGCCCGGTGCCGGCGTGGTCGGCTCGCTTGCCGGGTGGGGCGCGCGAACGCGCGCGCGGCGTGATGGCCGCGCGAGTGCGGAAAATTATAGCCAGCGGCGGCGCCCACCGGCAATCGGGCCGCGGCGGCGCGTCAGTCGATCGATTGCGCCTGCGCGGACGAGGTGCTTTGCAGCTGGAAGTGGCCGTCGTCGTTGAAGAGCCAGCCTTCCATCAGTTCGAGCCGGCCGTTGCCGTCGAGCAGCCGCGACGGCGGCGCCGGCAGCGGCGCCGAGCGGCGCAGCGACGCGAGCGCGAGCGCTTCCGCCTCGCTGTCGCCGTTGCTGCGATAGACGGATGCGTTGATCACGCGGCCGCTGCCGTCGACGGTGAAGGCCACGACGACGAGCGAACGCAGCATGGCCTGCGGTGTGCCGTGCAGCATGCCGGACGGATTGCGTTCGGCGACGCGGTGCGCGACCTCGACGCGATACTGGTCGAGATTGCCGCTGCGTATGACCGACGGAATCGTCAGGACCGAGCGTAACGACGAAGGCGGCGTGATCGTGCACGCGGCAAGCAGGGCGACCGCGGCCAGCGCAGCAACACGCAGCCGGGGGACGCGCGGACGGAGAAGGGGGCGCATGACGTGATGGCCGGGAGGGACGATAAAAAAATGATAGGCGTACCGACGCGAGACGATATGGGGGGAAACGCATAGCGCGCGGGATCGGTCGTTGCGATCGCGGATGACGCCGGCCGGACGTCGCGTCGAGCAACGCACGTCGTGCACCCCGATGTGACGCGACATGTGACAGCGTCCGCGGCGCACGCGCGTGTTGGAAGGCTGAAAGCCGCGGCACGCTGCGATCGTCCGGTCGCGCGGCGCGGTCAGCCGACGCGGCAACCTCGGCGGCCTTCCGGGGAATCGTCGGCGATGCGTTCCGGCCGCGTCAGAAGCCGTGCGTCACGAGCGACAGGACCGACAGGTCGGGGTGCGTGCCGTCGATGATGCTCTTGCCGATGTGCACGGCTTCGTGGGTCGCCTCGTCGACGCTCGCGAAGCTTTCCTCGCCGTCCGCGTGGAACGGCACCGCATGGCCGGGCAGCGCGGGATTCACGCCCGGATGGCACACGTAGCCGGTGTAGGTATAGCGCGTGTCGCTGCCGGGCATCGCGGCCGGCACGACATGGATTTCGAAGCCTTCGTAATCGACGTGGTCCGTCGCGGTCGACAGGTCGGTCATGGCGATCTCCGTGTGCCGCGCAGGGGTGGCGCGTGCGGCATCGAATACATCGAACACGCGGCGGCATTCGTGTCGCCGTGTTGAACGAATTCTAGGCGATGGCGGGGCGGGCCGGGAGGTGTCCGGCTGTGTGCGGCCGCGGGCGTCCGGGACGGTCGCACCCCGTCGCTTCGGCGCGTCGACGATCCGGCGCCGATTCCATCAGCGGGCGACGGAAAGGGGGCATCACATGGCGGGCGTCATTGCTTGCAGCGCGCGTCCTTGCGCTGCACGACGACGATTACCGGATACTTCTGGCCATGATCGAGTTCCACGCGCGCGACGACGGTCAGCGTCGCCGGATCGGAATCGTCGTACACGCTGACCTGTTCGTTGCGCAGATAGGTCACGCCGGTGCAGTTCGACGTGCGTCCGTCGTCCGCCACCTTGCACTGGAGCTCGTTGTCCTTCAGGTAGTTGTACGGCGACGGGCTCGCGAGATATTCGCTCAGCCCGCGCGGCGAACCGCCGACGCCGGTCACGTACGCGATCGCGCACGACGCTTGCGCGTCGCTGCCGGAGGCGGTGTCGGCCGCCGCATGCGGGCTGACGGCGGCCAGCACGGCGACGAGCGACGAGGCGAGGAAGGGCTTCATGACGTGGATTTCCCGTTTCGCGAATCGGAGCGCGGGATTGTAACGGCATCCGGCGCGATGCGTCGGGACGTGCGGGGCGCACGCGTGCGGACAAACAAAAACCCCGTCATTCTGCGAATGGACGGGGTTCGGCGAATTTCCTGGCGGAAGCGGTGAGATTCGAACTCACGGACAGTTTCCCGTCGCTGGTTTTCAAGACCAGTGCCTTAAACCGCTCGGCCACGCTTCCACACGAGGCGGCATTGTAACCGAAATGCCGCCTCGTTCATCCGTTCAGTCGTCGCGCAGGAACAATTCCTGCAGGTCGTTGAGGAAACGCTGGCCGAGCGGCGTCGGCGCGATTTGGGTGAAATCGCGCGTGATCAATCCGCGCCGTTCCGCTTCCTTCAACGCGGGCTCGATCGTGCTCATCGGCAGGCCCGTGCGTTCGACGAAGCTGTGCACGGGAAAGCCCTCGACGAGCCGCAGCGTGTTCAGCATGAATTCGAACGGCAGGTCGCGCGCGCCGACTTCACGCTCCTCCTGCACGGCCGTGCCGGCCTTCGCCTGTTCGATGAAGGTTGCCGGATGTTTGTAGCGTGCTTGCCGCAGGACCCGGTTCGGGAACGACAGCTTCGTGTGGGCGCCCGCGCCGATCCCGAGATAGTCGCCGAAGCGCCAGTAGTTCAGGTTGTGCTTGCACTGATGATTCGGCTTCGCGTACGCGGATACTTCGTAGCGCCCGTAGCCGGCTTCGGCCGTGCGCGCGTGAATCCATTCCTGCATGTCGGCCGACGCGTCGTCGTCGGGGACGACGGGCGGAAACTTCGCGAACAGCGTATTCGGCTCGAGCGTCAGGTGATACAGCGACAGGTGCGGCGGCGCGAACGACAGCGCGGTCTCGATGTCGGTGCGGCATTCGTCGAGCGTCTGGTTCGGCAGCGCGAACATCAGGTCGAGGTTGAAGTTGTCGAAGTTCTTCGCGGCGATGTCGACGGCCGCGCGCGCCTGCGCGGTGTCGTGAATCCGGCCGAGCGCCTTCAGGTGCGCTTCGTTGAAGCTCTGGATGCCGACCGACAGGCGGTTCACGCCGCTTGCGCGGAACTGCGCGAACTTCGCGGCTTCGAACGTGCCCGGATTCGCTTCGAGCGTGATCTCGGCATCGGCGTCGAGGGGCAGCAGCGCGCGCACGTCGGACAGCATCCGGTCGAGGCCGGCCGCCGACAGCAGGCTCGGCGTGCCGCCGCCGATGAACACCGTATGCACCTGCCGTCCCCACACGAGCGGCAGCGCCTGCTCGAGATCGGCGCGCAACGCGTCGAGATAGTCGGCTTCCGGAAACCGTTCGCCTTTCCATTCGTGCGAGTTGAAATCGCAGTACGGGCACTTGCGCACGCACCACGGGAAATGCACGTACAGCGCAAGCGGCGGCAGCGACGTGAGGCGCACCTGGCCGGGCGACGTGAAGGTCGCGACGACGCGCGCGCCGGTTTCCGCGGCCTGGCTCATACCGCCTCCCGCAGCGAAGGGGTATCGGGCAGGTTCATGCTTCCTCCGCGAGCCGCGCGAGCAGCGCCTTCAGCGCCAGCGCGCGGTGGCTGTGCGTGTTCTTCACGGCCGGCTCGAGTTCGGCGGCCGTCGCGCCGAGCGACGGCAGGTAGAAATACGGGTCGTAGCCGAATCCGTGATCACCGCGCGGCGTATCGACGATCTCGCCGGCCCAGCGCCCTTCGGCGAACAGCGGTTCCGGATCGTCCGCATGGCGGACGAGCGCAAGCACGCAGCAGTAGTACGCGCGCCGGTCGGCGACGCCGCGCAACTGCTCGACGAGATACGCGTTGTTCGCCTCGTCGCCCTTGTCGCGGCCCGCGCGCTGCGCATAGCGCGCCGAATAGACGCCCGGCGCGCCGCGCAGCACGCGCACGCACAGGCCGGAATCGTCGGCGATCGCCGGCAACCCGGTGAGCCGCGACGCGTGGCGCGCCTTGGTCAGCGCGTTCTCGATGAACGTGCCGAACGGCTCCTCTGCCTCGGGCACCGCGAGGTCGCCCTGCGGGACGATCTCGATGCCGACCGTCGAGAACAGCGCGGTGAATTCGCGCAGCTTGCCTGCGTTGTTCGACGCGAGAACGATGCGCGACAGCGGCGCGACGGTGCGGTCGTCAGGCATGGGTCGCACCCAGGACCTCTTTCTGCAGCCGCACGAGCTCGGCGATCCCGCCCTGCGCGAGGTCGAGCAGCGCGTTCATCTCGGCGCGCGAGAACGGCACGCCTTCGGCCGTGCCCTGGACTTCGACGAAGCCGCCCGCGCCCGTCATCACGACGTTCATGTCGGTGTCGCAGCGCGAGTCTTCCGCGTAGTCGAGGTCGAGCACGGGCGCGCCTTCGTACACGCCGACCGAGATCGCGGCGACGTGGTCGGTGATCGGCGAGCGCGCGAGCTTGCCGGCCGCGATCAGCTTCGACACCGCGTCGTGCGCGGCGACGAACGCGCCGGTGATGCTGGCCGTGCGCGTGCCGCCGTCGGCCTGGATCACGTCGCAGTCGAGGTGGATCGTGCGCGGGCCGAGCGCCTCGAGATCGAACACCGCGCGCAGCGCGCGGCCGATCAGGCGCTGAATTTCCTGCGTGCGGCCCGTCTGCTTGCCGCGCGCCGCTTCGCGGTCGCTGCGCGTGTGGGTCGCGCGCGGCAGCATCCCGTATTCGGCGGTCAACCAGCCTTGCCCGCGCTCGCGCAGGAACTCGGGCACGCGCTCGGCGACGCTGGCGGTGCAGAGCACCTTGGTGTCGCCGAATTCGACCAGCACGGAGCCTTCGGCGTGTTTCGTGTAGTGGCGCGTGAGGGCGACCTTGCGCAGTTCGTCGGCGCGGCGGCCGCTCGGGCGGGAAACGGGAGACGTCATGGGGAAATCGCGGAAGGGGAGGAAACCCCGATTTTAGCGCCGAACGGCGCGCTTGCCCGGCGGGGTGGTCCGCAAAAATGGGATAATGCGCGCTTCCCGCCCCGCGCCTTCCGATGCGCCGGGCGCCTCGATGTATTCCCCGCCCGCGAGGGCACCAGACGGCGAGACGAACCATGATCTACAGCATGACGGGCTATGCGAGCGCGACGCGCGAACTCGCGACGGCTGCCGGCAATGGCGGCACCAGCGTGTCGGTCGAACTGCGCACCGTGAACTCGCGCTTCCTCGATCTCAATTTCCGGATGCCGGACGACGTGCGTGCGTGCGAACCCGCGCTGCGCGAAATGCTGATGAACAAGCTGTCGCGCGGCAAGGTCGACGTGCGCATCAACCTGCAGCGCGGCGAGCAGAGCATCGGCGCGGGCGCGCTGAACCAGTCGGCGCTCGGCCAGCTTGCCGATCTCGAACGCGCGGTGCTCGATTCGTTCCCCGGCGTCGGCCGTCTGCGCGCGGGCGAGATCCTGCGCTGGCCCGGCGTGATCGCGGAGAGCGGCGTGTCGGCCGAAGCGATCCGCGACGCGGTGCTCGCCTGCGGCAAGGAAGCGATCGGCGAGCTCGTCGTCGTACGTTCGCGCGAAGGCGCGCAACTGGCGACGATGCTGCTGTCGAACGTCACCGAGATGGAGGCGATCGTCGCGCGCATCACGCCGCTCGTGCCGGAGCTGATCGCGAAGCACCAGCAGAAGATCGTCGAGCGGCTGCAGGAAGCGCTCGGCCTCGCGGCGCCCGAAGGCGGCTCGACGGTCGTCACGCGCGAGGAAGCGGCGGAGCGCATCCGTCAGGAAGTGACGATGTACGGGATCCGGATCGACATCGCGGAAGAGCTGTCGCGGCTCACCGCGCACCTGAACGAAACGCGTCACGTGATCGAGAAGGGCGGCCGCGTCGGCAAGCGTCTCGACTTCATGATGCAGGAACTGAATCGCGAAGCGAACACGCTCGGCTCGAAGGCGGCGGCGAAGGAACTCGCCGACGCGTCGATGGCGCTGAAGCTGCTGATCGAGCAGATGCGCGAGCAAGTGCAAAACCTGGAGTAAAGAGATGAAACGACCCCCACGCTCACTACGTTCGCTTGGGGGGGCGCAGCCCCCCCATCCTTCGAAAGCTGATTCATGCGGATGTGGCCAGACCCGGCGGAGGCTGTCATGACCGAATCCACTCGCGACGGCCACGCGTCGCATTCGCTGCACGGCGGCGTCTATCCCGGTAACCTGTTCATGGTCGTCGCGCCGTCGGGCGCCGGCAAGTCGACGCTCGTGAATGCGCTGCTGTCGAAGGACAGCGACATCTGCCTGTCGATCTCGTACACGACGCGCAAGCCGCGCCCGGGCGAGCAGGACGGCCAGCACTACCACTTCACGACCGTCGACGATTTCCGCGCGCGTCATGCGGCGCACGAATTCCTCGAGAGCGCGGAAGTGCACGGCAACTACTACGGCACGTCGCGCGTCTGGATCGAAGAGCAAATGAAGAGCGGCCACGACGTGCTGCTCGAAATCGACTGGCAGGGTGCGTTGCAGGTGAAGAAGCAGTTCCGCAACGCGGTCGGCATCTTCATCCTGCCGCCGTCGCTCGACGCCCTCGAGGAACGCCTGAAGAAGCGCGGCCAGGACGAGCCGAACGTGATCACGCGACGCCTGCTGGCCGCCGGCAGCGAGATCGCGCACGCGTCGGAAGCGGAATACGTGGTGATCAACGAGAATTTCGAGCGTGCGCTCGCGGAACTCGAATGCATCGTCGCGGCGACGCGCCTGCGATTTGCTTCGCAGTACGCGCGACACGCGGAGCTGTTCATCGAGCTCGGTATCCATCTGCCCCACGCGGAATGACGCGGGGCACGAGGGACATAAGGTAGAATAAGGACTATATTCAGAAGGAATTACCAACATGGCTCGCATTACCGTCGAAGACTGCCTGAAGCAAATCCCGAATCGCTTCGAACTGGCGCTCGCCGCCACCTATCGCGCGCGGCAGCTCGCGCAAGGCCATACGCCGAAGATCGAAAGCCGCGACAAGCCGACCGTCGTCGCGCTGCGCGAAATCGCTGCCGGCCAGGTCGGCGTCGAGATGCTGAAGAAGGTGCCGGTGTAACGCGCATCCGGCCCGTTCCAGCCATGTAGTCCACGCGCGCAACGACTCGACCTGGAGGCGAATATGAGCACCACCCCATCGTCCGCCTCCGCGGATCCGACCACCGAAGCCACGGCCCAGTCGCCTGCGCGCCAGTACATCGACGCGGTCCTCGAACAGTCCTTCCGGCATCTGTTCGGGCCGACCGCCACCCCGGAGCAGCCGCGCAAGCACGGCGTCGTTTCGATCGCGAAACTGACGGCCGCGCTTGCCGAGTATCTCGCTCCGGACGAAATCAAAGAGGTCAAGGCGGCGTTCCACTTCAGCGACGAAGCCCACCTCGGTCAATATCGCCAGAGCGGCGAACCCTACATCACCCATCCCGTCGCCGTCGCGGAAATCTGCGCCGGCTGGAAGCTCGACGCGCAGGCCGTGATGGCCGCGTTGCTGCACGACGTGATGGAAGACCAGGGCGTGACCAAGAACGAGCTGGCCGAGCGGTTCGGCCCGAAGGTCGCCGAACTGGTCGACGGCCTGTCGAAGCTCGACAAGATGGAATTCCGCAGCCGCGAGGAAGCGCAGGCGGAAAACTTCCGCAAGATGCTGCTCGCGATGGCGCGCGACGTGCGCGTCATTCTCGTCAAGCTCGCCGACCGCCTGCACAACATGCGCACGCTCGGCGCGGTGCCGATGGAAAAGCGCCGCCGCGTCGCGCGCGAAACGCTCGACATCTACGCGCCGATCGCGCACCGGCTCGGGTTGAACAACACGTATCGCGAACTGCAGGACATGAGCTTCGCGAACTTCAACCCGCATCGCTACGCGACGCTCGAGAAGGCCGTGAAGGCCGCGCGCGGCAACCGCCGCGAAGTGATCAGCAAGATCCTCGAGGCCGCGCAGCGCGCGATGGCCGACGCGAAGATCGACGCCGAGATCACCGGCCGCGAGAAGACCATCTACAGCGTCTACCGCAAGATGCGCGACAAGCAGCTGTCGTTCTCGCAGGTGCTCGACGTGTACGGCTTCCGTGTCGTCGTCGACAGCCCGCTCGACTGCTACACGTGCATCGGTGCGCTGCACGCGCTGTACAAGCCCGTGCCCGGCAAGTTCAAGGATTACATCGCGATCCCGAAGATCAACGGCTATCAGTCGCTGCACACGACGCTCGTCGGCCCGTTCGGCGCGCCGATCGAGTTCCAGGTGCGCACGCGCAAGATGCACGAGATCGCCGAGGCGGGCGTCGCCGCGCACTGGCTGTACAAGAACGGCAGCGCCGATCTCAGCGACGTGCAGAAGCGCGCGCACCAGTGGCTGAAGTCGCTGCTCGACATCCAGAGCGAAGCGGGCGATTCGAGCGAATTCCTCGAGCACGTGAAGATCGACCTGTTCCCCGACGCGGTCTACGTGTTCACGCCGAAGTCGAAGATCATGGCGCTGCCGCGCGGCGCGACGGCGCTCGATTTCGCGTATTCGATCCACAGCGATCTCGGCAACCAGTGTGTGGCCGTGAAGATCAACAACGAGCTGCTGCCGCTGCGCACCGAGCTGAAGAGTGGCGACATCGTCGAGGTGATCACCGCGCCGTATTCGAAGCCGAACCCCGCGTGGCTCGGCTTCGTGCGCACCGGCAAGGCGCGTTCGGCGATCCGCCACTACCTGAAGACGATGCGCCTGAACGAGTCCGTGCAGCTGGGCGAGCGGCTCGTCGACCAGAGCCTGAAGGGCTACGGTCTCGCGCTGGCCGACGTCGAGCCGGAAGTGTGGGAGAAGCTCGTGCAGTGGACGGGCAACAAGAGCCGTCAGGAAATTTTCGCGGATATCGGCCTCGGTCGTCGCGTCGCGGCGGTGATGGCCAAGCGCATCGAAGTGTTGATGAGCGGCCGCGACGCGGACGACGATCTGCCGAAGTCCGAGCGGCACCCCGCGCATCACGCGCCGCCGGTCGTGATTACCGGCACCGAAGGGATGTCCGTGCAGTTGTCCGCATGCTGCCGGCCGATCCCGGGCGATGCGATCATGGGTTACATCGGCATCGGTCTGGGCATGGCGATTCATACGACGGATTGCCGCGTCGCGCAGCGCATCCATCGTCGCGATCCGGGTCGCTGGATCGACGTCGAATGGGCGCCGCAGCCGGGCCGCCTGTTCGATGTCGCGGTGAAGGCGCTCGTGAAGAACACGAAGGGCATCTTCGCGCGCGTCGCGGCGGACATCACGTCGGCCGACGCGAACATCGTCCATATCGCGATGGACGAGGATCTGACGCACGAGTCGACGGTGCTGCGCTTCGTGATCCAGGTCAGCGACCGCGTGCATCTCGCGAACGTGATGCGGCGCGTGAGAACCAATCCGGACGTGATGCGGATCATGCGCGAGCGTTCGACCGACGACGGTGCGCACGCGCGCCATGACGGCGGCATGCGTATCGAGCGCGAGCGGCAGGATTACTGACGCCGACACGCGCGGCGGCGGGCGGATTCGATGATCGACGGACGGCGGCTTATGGCCGCCGTTTTCATTGGGGCTGCCGAAAGGGCGTGCGATGTTGCCGGCGCTTGCCGAACGCGTGCGGGGTGATGGTGCGAACGACGGGAGGGCGGGTGCAAAAAGAAAAAGGGCTTTCCCGAAGGAAAGCCCTTTTAAGGTGGCGCGGCTGGCAGGATTCGAACCCACGACCCCTTGGTTCGTAGCCAAGTACTCTATCCAACTGAGCTACAGCCGCACGCAAAACGGTACTGCTTCAACTGTCGGAACCTTCTGCGATGGGAAGGCCCCCAAAAAGTGGCGCGGCTGGCAGGATTCGAACCCACGACCCCTTGGTTCGTAGCCAAGTACTCTATCCAACTGAGCTACAGCCGCACGCAAAAACAAACTTCTACTGCTTCGAACTGAAAGGGCCTTCGGTTCGGAAGGCCCTCGAAAAAGTGGCGCGGCTGGCAGGATTCGAACCCACGACCCCTTGGTTCGTAGCCAAGTACTCTATCCAACTGAGCTACAGCCGCACGCAGAAGCGGAAGTATAGCAGAGTCGTATAAAAAGGGAAGCCTTATTCGCGAATTTGGTGCCATGGCCTTGGCCGGCCGCCCATCGTGTACCCTTGGGGATCAGTCATTCACGTTGAATCTGCATCATGAACAAGGCGTTTGTCAAAGAGTCGGACGGTGACGACGACGATCTCGACCAGGCTCAACCCGCGATTCCGGCGGGCGCGAAGAACTACATCACGCCGGCCGGCCACAAGCGGCTGAGGGACGAGCTGCTGAACCTGATCGACGTCGAACGTCCCGAGGTCGTGCGGCTCGTGTCGTGGGCGGCCTCGAACGGCGACCGGTCCGAAAACGGCGACTACATCTACGGCAAGCGGCGGCTTCGCGAGATCGATCGCCGCATCCGCTTCCTGACGAAGCGGCTCGACCTCGCCGAAGTCGTCGACGCGAGCCGGCAGGAGAACGTCGACCAGGTGTTTTTCGGCGCGACGGTCGATTACGAGACGCCGGACGGCGAGGATCACACGGTGACGATCGTCGGGATCGACGAGGTCGATCTCGATCGCGGCTGCGTCAGCTGGATTTCGCCGGTCGCGCGTGCGCTGATCAAGGCGAAGATCGGCGACACCGTCACGCTGATGACGCCGGCCGGCCCGCAGCCGATCGACATACTCGATGTCCGGTATCCGGCGCGGGGCGACGCCTGAGTGGCAGCTCGCGCGCCGCGACCAGGAAAAAGCGCCCCGACGGGGCGCTTCGTCTTTCGGCGTACGGCGAATGTGCCGGTCGCTCAGAAGCGGTGACGCAGGCCGGCCGTGACCGCGATCTGCTTGTTGGTCGATGACGCGGCGCCCAGCCCGTTGATGTTGGCGCCGAGGTCGAGTCCGTCGCTGTTGACCTTCTGGAACTCGCCCTGCAGGTACACGTCCGTGCGCTTCGACAGTGCGTAGTCGGCTTGCAGGTTGAACTGGTGCCAGGTTGGCTTGTCGCCGGACAGGCGGCCCTGGGTGTACGTGTACGAGCCGGCGAGCGACAGGGCCGGCGTCAGCGCGTAGCGGCCGTTGACTTCGTAGTTGCTGAAGCGCCCGGTGTCGCCGAGGCCCGTGATGCCGCCTACCACGCCCGACTGGCCGGCGCTGATCGCGCGCAGGCCGCTCAGGCGCGTCTGGGTGAACACGAAGCCGACCGTGGCGGGGCCGAACCCGTAATTCAGGCCGGCACCCCAGGTGCGCTGCACGCGCGACGCAAAGGTCCAGTCGCCGGCGACCGCGCCCGGGTCGGACGCGGCCTGCGCGAGCGCGTTCACGTCGCTGTTCAGCTGCAAGTAGGCTGCGGCCACGTTGAAGCCGAGGTAGCTGTACGACACGCCGCCGCTATACGCGCGGTTGTTCGCGAACGCCGACGAGTTCGAGAACCCGTACAACGCACCGAACTTGAGGCCGCCGTAGTTCGCGCTCTGGTACTTGACCGAGTTGTTGATCCGGAACGAGTTGTTCAGGTTGTCGTTGTCGAACGGGTGGGCGAACTGGGTGCCGCCATACTGGGTACCGGTCAGCGACAGCGGCCCGAGATAGTCGACGACGCTGTCATACTGCCGGCCCAGCGTCAGCGAACCGTAGGTGGTGTGCGCAAGGCCCACGAACGCTTGCCGGCCGAATTCGCGACCGTTCTGCTTCAGCGTGCCGTTGTTGATGCCGAAACCGTTTTCCAGCGTGAAGATGGCTTTCAGGCCGCCGCCGAGATCTTCGGTGCCGCGCAAGCCCCATCGGCTGCCGTTGATCGAACCGCTTGTTTCCTGCCAGGCGCTGTGTCCGCCCTGATTGTTCGTGTAGGTGATGCCTGCGTCGATCAGGCCGTACAGCGTCACGCTGCTTTGAGCGTGGGCGGCGGTCACGAACACACCCGACAACGCGGTGACGATCAGAGCTTTCTTCATGGATCTGTCTCCAAACACGATGATGTCGATCGAACCTGGGGCGGACGGCCGTGTTTTGCTTGACGCTGTAGCCGGTCCGGCAGAACGGCGGTGCGCTTATCAGAAATCCATCTGCAGTGTACGAAGTGCGCGGAGCGGGAGCGGCCCACACTTTAAGAAACAGTGTGTTTTGGAATCCGCAAAAATCGGGAAGGTCCCGTAAACGATTGCCGCGCAAGGGTTCGCTGCGGTGCGGCGAAACGAAATGACGATCGGGATTGCGTAGCGGACGTTGCGCGTTTGCGACAGGCGCCAGAGGCGGGCGAGGGCGGCTATAGCGCGATTATTGACACATCGGCAATAGAGGTTTGTGTGGAGCATGGATAATGAAAGGTAGTTCTCTCGCTATACTGCGGTCTCTGCTTTCCGAAGCAGACTTTTTCGTTGACGGAAAAGATCTCCAAACCTTTGTCGGCGCGACTTCCCAGTCGCGCTTTTTTTTGCCCGGCTGCTCGGCGCGCTACGACGTGTACGAGCGACGCTTGCGCTTGCCCGCGGGCGCGGCGTTCTCTGCTTCGATCGGTGGCGGCGTGTTGGTCCAGTCTTCCATCACGTAGTGACGGGCATCCAGAGGCGATGCGAGCAGGTTTTGCCAGTGATCGCCGTGCCACGTCAAATCGAATTCGGTATCGCACGGCGCTTCGCGCGCGGACTCGGCCAGGGCGCGGGACTTGCGACGTACGCGTCCGAGCCGGCTCGCGAAGCGCTTGATTCCGTCCAGCCACATGACCCTCTCCTTCCTTTCGGCGTTGATTCAGGATCGCAACGTCCCCGGATTTCTGCAACCCGAAAAAACCCGAGGACTTTACCGAGTCGATTTGTCCCCGGTAGAAATTTCGCTTGCCGCGATTATTAGCGATCCGATCCCGGTAATGTTGACAGGTTTTTGATGCGAATCAATTAATCATCGGCGATGGTGTACCGATTCCAGTGGTATTAGCGTCTTTTCGAGAAAGCAGTTGCTAAAAATTTTCTTGACGCACCCGGATTGTCCAATTTATAAAGTCAGCACTCCGTCCTCGGGCGGCGTGCTGGTGCGGGTGCTGGCGCAATGTTTCGGGATTTCGGAAAACGGCTATAAAAATAGCTTTTTTGATCTTATAGAGTGGGGAACGAAGACATGGATACCGGTATCGTGAAATGGTTTAACGATGCTAAAGGTTTTGGCTTTATTACGTCGGACAATGGCGGTGAAGATTTGTTTGCGCACTTTTCCGAAATCCGGATGGACGGCTTCAAGACGCTGAAGGAAAACCAGCGTGTTTCGTTCGAGGTCAAAGTCGGGCCGAAAGGCAAGCAGGCAGCGAATATCCAGGCGGTCTGACGCGCCACGCATTGCCGATCACGTCCGGCCCCCGCATGGCGGGGGCTTTTTGTTTTCCGGGGACGGAGTACGCCGTCCGGACTGGCCCGAGTCCGCCTGCCGGTGCATACTCACGAAAGCATCGTTTCCCTGTCTTTTCATGTCCGATTTCGTTCCGTCCGATCCCGGCAGCGAGCAGCCACTCGTCTTCGTCGACCTTGAAACCACCGGCGGCTCGTCCGCCGAGCACCGCATCACCGAAATCGGTGTGGTCGAAATCGGACCGCTCGGCGTGTCGACGTGGACGAGCCTCGTCAATCCGGGGCAGGCGATTCCGCCGTTCATCCAGCAACTGACGGGCATTTCGGACGCGATGGTGCGCGATGCACCGACGTTCGCATCGCTCGCGCCGGCGCTGTTCGAGCGGCTCGACGGCAAGCTGTTCGTCGCGCACAACGCGAGCTTCGACCGTGGCTTCCTGCGCGCCGAATTCGAGCGCGCCGGCCTGGCGTTCAATCCCGATGTGCTCTGTACGGTGCGACTGTCGCGCGCGCTGTTTCCGCGCGAATCGCGGCACGGGCTCGATGCGTTGATCGAACGGCACGGGCTCGTTCCGGCCGCGCGTCACCGCGCGCTGGCCGATGCCGACCTGATCTGGCAGTTCTGGCGCCAGCTGCACGACATCGTGCCGCTCGAGCGGCTGCGTGACCAGATCGCGCGCACGACGCGCCACTTCCGTCTCGGCGGCGACCTGACCGAGGCGTGGCTGGATACCGCGCCGGCAGGGTGCGGCGCGTATGCGCTATTCGGGGAGCGTGACGAAGCGCTGTATGTCGGCCGCAGCGTGCGCGTGCGACAGCGGCTGCGCGCGCTGCTGACCGGCGAGCGCCGCTCGTCGAAGGAAATGCGACTCGCGCAGCAGGTGCGGCGCGTCGAATGGCGCGAGACGGGCAACGAGCTGGGGGCGATGCTTGCCGAAGCGCAATGGATCGCCCGCTTGCGCCCGTCGTACAACCGGCGCCCCACGGCCGACGCCGCCCGCGCGGGCGGTGCGCCCTGGCCGTTCGAAGGTGCCGTCGCGTTCGAGGCGACCGGTGAGCGCCGCCTGTTTCATGTGATCGACGGTTGGTGCTATCTCGGTTCGGCGGACTCGCTCGATGCGGCCGCACGGCTCGTGGCCGATGCGGCAGGCGGCGCGTTCGAACCCTTCACCCATCGCCTGCTGCAGACGCACCTCGCGCGCGGCCTGCAGGTGATTCCGCTCGTGGCGCTGACCCCCGCGGACTGAGCGCCGCGGGGCGATCCGCGCCCGCTGCGTCAGCCGATCGCGCTGGCCCCGCCGGCGGAGCAGACATGCGACAGCGCGGTATCGAGTGCCCGCGTCTGCGTGGAATCGTAGCGCGTGAGCGTCTTCCAGTTCGCGATGCTGCGCGCGAGCCGCGCCTGGCAGTCGGGCGCGTCGCGCAGCGGGGCGACCTGCGCGAGACCGGTGAGCATTTTCTGCGTCAGCCGGTCGAGTGCCGGCCGCGTGCTGGTCGCGAGATCGGGCGGCGTGCCTTCCGGCGGCCGCGTCGTGCGCCAGGTCGTGAACAGTGCGTTCTGCACGTCCTTGCTTGCGGTGATCTGATCCTCGAAGAACGTGCGGGCGAAGGCGGGATCGACGCCGGCCTGGACCGCGCGCTTTTCGACTGCAGTGAGCAGGGCCGCTTCGCGCGGCTGGTCCTCGATGGCCTTGTGATTCGCCCATTTCCATCGTGCGACCGGTTCGGCGAGCGCGAGGCGCTGCGACGCGAGCGCAACGATATTGGTGAGGGCGGTGTCGTCGCCGTCTGCGCGGGCGGCAGGCGGCAACGAAAGGAGGGCGACACCGAGCGCGGCGACAGCGACGCTGGCACGAATGGCTTGCTTCATCGGAACGATCGGGAGAGCCGGGCGGGCCGGACGTGGAAAACCAGAAGGATAGACGAAGACAGTCGCGCGGCGTAGCGTCGCGACAGGAGAATCAGCAGGCGAGCTGATCCGGCACCGTCAGGCTGTTGCGGCCCGGGTGCGAGGCGAATTGCGCGCGAAGCGCCTGGATGAACCGCACGATAGCGAGGATCGACACGTGGCGGTTACAGAACCGAACTGGCGTTCACTTCGGCGAGTACAGCTTGTGCTGCTCATCGAAGAATGCCCGAACGTGCTCGGGCAATTCGGCGAGGAATTCCACGCCGACGGGTTCCGGATCCGGGCTCATCACTTGCTCGGGCGGTGGCATGCGAGTCGGTCTTTCGTCCATGATCGTTTCTCCAGCAGGTTCAATGATTATCAACCTCGCGCTCGGATTTATGCCAGCGGCGAATCGTTAGATTTTGTCTCTGTTGTATTAACGGCACATGCGCTCCGGCGCGAAGTGTGATGCCCGCTATCGCGCGCGGCGCGATGGTGACAGTCGGGCCGCTTGTTATACTTGCGCGCACTTTTTCCCGGACCGCGATGAGACGAACGACGCGATGGATGGGCCTCGTATGGCTGGCGCTGGTACTGAACGTACTGTCGCCCGTCGTCGGCTACGCGCGTCTTGCGTCGAGCGGTTCCGGCGCGCTCACGCTCGAGTTGTGCAGTGCAGCGGGCGCGCGTCAGGTCGTGCTCGCGCACGCGCGCGACGACCGCGATACGTCGTCGTTCGACCATGCGGGCGTCCCGCATTGCGTGTACTGCCCGGGCTTCGCGGCGAACGTCGCGCTGGGCACGAGCCTGCCCGCGATGCCGGGCTTCGTGCGGACGTTCGCGTATCGGGCGGCTGCCCCGATCGTTCCCGATGCGCGTCGCAAGGGCATCCGTCTCGCGCAGCCGCGCGCCCCGCCTGAAAACGTTCCGGTCTGATTGATGTCATCCGCGCGCCCCCGGTGGCGCGCGAGCCGCTCGCGGCCTCGGCCCGCGCGTCGCGCCGTGCGTGCGCGGCTCGCGCGCCCGTGTCCGGCGGCGCCCGATCACGTTTTCAGGAACTCACTCATGTCGTCTACCCTTGCCGCGCGTTCGTCGCGCGGCCGGCTCGCGCTCGCATGCGCGGCCGCTTTCGCATGCCCGGCCGCCCACGCGGCTTCGACCGACGATGCCCGCGCCGACGCGGCCCGCGGCGGTGGCATCGATCGTCCCGCCGCCGCGGCGTCGGCGTCCGTGGATGTCGCTGTAGCGGCCGCCCCAGCGGGCGACACGCTGACCGCCGTCAGCGTGACCGCGCAGCGGCAACCGGTCGATCCGGATACACCGGCCGTCGTCGCGTCGGTCACGCGCGAGCAGATCGATGCGCACACCAACGTCACCACCGAGGACGCGCTGAAGTACGCGCCGAACCTGATGGTTCGCAAGCGCTACATCGGCGACCGCAACAGCGTATTCGCGGGCCGCGACTTCAATGAACTACAGAGCGCGCGCGGGCTCGTCTATGCCGACGGCGTGCTGCTGTCGAACCTGCTCGGGTCGAGCTATGCGTACCCGCCGCGCTGGTCGCTGATTCCGCCCGACGACATCGCGCGCGTCGACGTGCTCTACGGCCCCTTTTCCGCGCTGTACCCGGGCAACGCGATCGGCTCGACCGTGCTGCTCACCACGCGCCGCCCCGAACAGCTCGAGGCGTCGCTGTCGACGCAGTTCTTCACGCAGCGCTACCACGACGGCTACGGGTTCGCGGACAGCTTCGGCGGCAATCATCAGACCGCGCGGATCGCGAACCGCGTCGGCCGGTTCTGGTTCGCGCTGTCGCTCGACCGGCTGGAGAACGACGGCCAGCCGATGCAGTACGCGAGCCCCAATTCGGTCTACAACCCGAAACCCGGCGTCGCCGTCCCCGTGACGGGCGCCGTGACCGACATCGGACCCAACGGCAAGCCGCGAACCATCGTCGGCGCGCAGACGATCGAGCGGACCGAGCAGCTCAACGAGACGGTCCGGATGGGCTATGCGTTCACCGATCATGTCGATGCGACGCTGACGCTCGGGCACTGGGAGAACCATTACCGGCAGCACGGCGAGACCTTCCTGCGCGATGCGACGGGCGAGCCGGTTTACGGCGGCAACGTGTCGCTCGGCGGACAGAAAATGACGGTCGCGCCAAACGCGTTCGCGCCGCAGCGCGGCGACCAGGAGAACTGGCTGTATGCGCTCGGGCTGAACGGCCGACTCGATTCCGGCTGGCGGCTGTCGGGCGTGGTGTCCGCGTACGACGTGTCGCGCGACGTGTTGCGTGCGGCCTCGACCGTGCAGGGTGGGGCGGGCACGCTGTTCCAGGGCGACGGCACCGGCTGGCGCACGCTCGACCTGAAGGCCGAGGCGCCGGAAGTGAAAGGCCATACGTTCACGTTCGGCTATCACTACGACACCTACTTCCTGCGCAATGTCACGTACAACACGGCCGACTGGCTGGCCGGGCCGACCACGTCGCTCGCGAGCGTCTATCGCGGCGACACCCGCACGCAGGCGCTGTTCGGGCAGGATGCGTGGCGCTTCGCGCCCGGTTGGCTCGCGACGCTCGGGCTGCGCTACGAGCGCTGGGATGCGTACGGCGGCGCGCTCGGCAATGCGAAGGGCACGCTCGGCTACGCGGATCGCGGCGCGAATGCGCTGTCGCCGAAAATCGCGCTGCAATGGGATGCGACGGAAGTCTGGCGCTTCCGGCTGTCGTTCGCGACCGGCACGCGGTTCCCGACGGTCGGCGAGCTGTTCCAGGGCACGATTTCGAACAACGCGATCGTCAACAACAACCCGAACCTGCGGCCGGAAAAGGCGATCGACTGGGACTTCACGGCCGAACGCGATGTGGGCGTCGGCGTCGTGCGCGCGAGCGTGTTCCAGAGCGACCTGCGCGATTCGATCTATAGCCAGACAACGGTGTCGGGCGCGAGCACCGTCACCAACATCTCGAACGTCGACCGCGTGCGCGTGCGCGGCGTCGAACTCGCGTTCAGCGGCGAGAACGTCGGGCTGCGCGGGCTCAACGTCGACGCGAACGTGTCGGCGAGCAACGCGCAGATTCTCGCCGATGCCGCGAATCCGGCCTACGTCGGTTCGCGTTTCCCGCGCATTCCGCGCATGCGCGCGAACCTGCTCGCGTCGTATCGCTTCGACGAGCGCTGGCTCGCGAGCGTCGGCGTGCGCTACTCGGGTCGCCAGTTCAACACGCTGGACAACAGCGACGTGAATCCGGACGTCTACGGCGGCACGAGTTCGTTCACGGTCGTCGATCTGAAGGCGCGGTATCGCTTCGGTCGTCACTGGACCGCGTCGGCCGGCATCGACAACGTGACGGATCGCCGCTATTACGTGTTCCACCCGTATCCGGGCCGCACTTTCTATGGAGAACTGAAATGGTCGCTGTGAAAGCGAGGCTGCGGGCGGCGCTCGATGCGGGATGGCGAGGGGAGATGTCGCGCACCGTGTGGAGCGGGCGCGATGGTGTGCATGAAGCGCGCAGCGGATTGCGGAAGGCCGACGTGCTCGACGGCGGGTTGCGGCACGCGAAGCGCTGACGGAGCCGGTGGCGCGCGGCGAACCGGCCGCGCGCCGGCCCGATGCGAAAACGCGCCCGAAGGCGCGTGGAGAGAAACGTCAGGCCGCTCGCCTGAATAGCCGGATCACGAACAGCAGGATCACCGCGCCGATGACCGCGACGATCACCGAGCCGATGAAGCCGCTGCCGATGCTGATGCCGAGCAACCCGGCAAGCCAGCCGCCGATCACCGCACCGACGATCCCGACGATGATGTCGACGATCAGCCCGAAGCCGCCGCCCTTCACGAGCAAGCCGGCGAGCCAGCCGGCGATCGCGCCGATGATGAGCCACATAATCAAGCCATGAGTCATGGTGGTCCTCTCCTTGGGTTGAGTCGAAATGACCGGGCACCGGCCGGTGCACGCCGCGAGCGGGTCGCAAGCGACATGCGGCCGTGGCGCCGCCCACGCAATGTAACGCGATAGACGGGTCAGGATCGTTAAGTAATGTTATGCACCCTTAAGCAGATTTTCCAGGGGATTTGTCTGCGTAGCGCATGTTCCGTGCGCGCGCGACGCATGGCGAAATGAGTCTGTAAGGATGACTGTCGCCGAAGTCCGTCCGTCGGGCACATCATCGCTCGAGCGTCGTTGCCGGCAAGGTGGCTTCGGGGCAGGCCGTCAGCTGCGTCGGCGATCAGGCGCCCGACGGTCGCGGCATCGCTTCTCGCTGCGGTCGACAGCAGCGCGAAACGGATGGGACGCGCGGCGGCATCGCTTCGCCGATCCGGGGCATCGTGTGGCACGGATTGGTGCAGCGTGTGCCGTATCCGATGTCCACCCTCATTCGGTGTCCTGATGGATTTGCTTCGGACGACGCGTGAGGAGGGAGCGGGAGATCGAGCGTGGCAGCCATGTCGCCGACGCGCGTCCCGGCGGCCGAGCGCGAGCCGGTCGGGACGCACGACAAATGCGGTGCCGTTGCGTGGGCTGTCCAGCTCGATCGGCCGGCCGCCGTCGAGTGTGTGGAAATGTCGAGCGGATGTTGTGCAGATAACGGTCGCCGCGAGGACTGGCGCCGGACAACGTGTAGGGGAGCGATTGCCGAATCCGTACACGAAGATCGGGCTCGGCGTGATCGGTAGTGCGCGCCGTCGAACGACTTCAGGATTTCGACGCCGGAAAAGAGAAAAGGTCTGACAAGCGATGCTTGTCAGACCTTTATGTCTTGGTGCCGGAGATAGGAGTCGAACCTACGACCTTCGCATTACGAATGCGCTGCTCTACCAACTGAGCTACACCGGCAGCAGAGAAATGAAATTATATGGTGAAATCCGCGATCTTGGCAATAGGTTTTGCGAAATTTTTTCAGCTTGCTGCGGCTGCTTCGCGAAACCCTCGATCCGGCGGACTTTCCGCTTTCACTTCACTGCGATGCGACCCGTTAGGGCCACATCGCGAAGGCGCGATTGTACTGATGTCTCGCACCTCCGTCCAGTGCTGCAGTGCAATTATTTTGCTTCGTCGTGATAGCCGGTCACGCGCTCGACTTCGTTCTTCGAACCGAGGAACACGGGCACGCGCTGGTGCAGGCCGGTCGGCTGCACTTCCATGATCCGCTGCGTACCGGTCGTCGCGGCGCCGCCCGCCTGTTCGACGATGAACGACATCGGGTTCGCTTCGTACATCAGCCGCAACTTGCCCGGACGATCGGGCGTGCGCTTGTCGGCCGGATACATGAAGATGCCGCCGCGGTTCAGGATCCGATGCACGTCGGCCACCATCGACGCGATCCAGCGCATGTTGAAGTTGTCGCCGCGCGGGCCGTCCTTGCCGGCGTTCAACTCGTCGACGTAGCGCTTGACCGGGTCGTACCAGTGGCGGGCGTTGGATGCGTTGATCGCGTATTCGCGCGTGTCGACGGGGATCTGCATGTTGCTTTGCGTGAGCACCCACGAGCCGACTTCGCGGTCGAGCGTGAAGCAGTTCACGCCGTTGCCGGTCGTCAGCACGAACACCGTCTGCGGGCCGTACACGGCATAGCCGGCCGCGACCTGCTCGGTGCCGGGCTGCAGGAACGATTCCTCGGTCGCCTGCTGGCCGTCCGGGCAGCGCAGCACCGAGAAGATCGTGCCGATCGACACGTTGACGTCGATGTTCGACGAGCCGTCGAGCGGATCGAACACGAGCAGGTATTCGCCGCGCGGGTAGTTCGCCGGGATCGGGAAGAACGTTTCCATTTCTTCCGACGCCATCGCGGCGAGGTTGCCGCCCCATTCGTTCGCGTCGAGCAGGATTTCGTTCGACAGGATGTCGAGCTTCTTCTGCACTTCGCCCTGGACGTTCTCGCTGCCGGCGGTGCCGAGCGCTTCGCCGAGCGCGCCCTTCGACACGTTGTAGCTGATCGCCTTGCACGCGCGGGCGACGACTTCGATCAACAGGCGCAGGTCGGCGGGGAGGTTGTTGGTCTCACGTTGCTGTTCGATCAGGAACTTCGACAGCGTGGTGCGGCGGGCAATGGACATGACAGACTCCGAAAGGCCAAAGAATCCTTGAATGGCCGCAATTTTACCCGCCGCGCCTGCGCTGCCGCCGGCTTTTTTCGTCCGGTTACATGGCGTGGCCGTCGAATCGGACCGGTATCGGGCGGCGATGACGGGCGGGGGCGCGTGTCGCCGCGGAGGCGCGCCGAGCGGTCCGACCCCGTGCACGCGGTTTCAGCCGCGCGCGTGCAATCAAAAAGCCGGCACCGCATGAGGCGGTGCCGGCTCGAGCGCGCGGACGCGATTGGGGCGATCGCGCGACTTACGCGAGCGCCTTCTCGACGATCTCGCGCACGTCGCGCGACTTCGCGCCGGCGGCGACCTGTTCGAGGGCTTCGCGCATCCGGTCGCGCAGCGCCGGCGTGAAGCGGCGCCACAGTTCGAGCGAGCGCGCGAGGCGTGCCGCGACCTGCGGGTTGATCGCATCGAGCGCGAGGACCTGTTCGGCCCAGAACGCGTAGCCGGAACCGTCGGCCGCATGGAATTGCGCGGGGTTGGCCGCGCAGAAGCTGAAGATCAGCGAGCGCGCGCGGTTCGGGTTCTTCAGGTTGAACGCCGGGTGCGCGAGCAGCTTGCGCACCTTCGCGAGTGTCGGCTGCGCGGCCGTACCGCGTTGCGCCGCCTGCATCGCGAACCACTTGTCGATCACGAGGGCCTCCTTCTCGAAGCGACGGTAGAAGTCGTCGAGCGCATGCTCGGCCGGCCCGTTCGCACCTGCGGCGGCCGCGGACAGCAGCGCGCCGAGCGCCGCTGCGCGATCGGTCATGTTGTTCGCCGCGTCGTACTGGGTGGTGGCGAGGCGCACGGCGTCGGCCGGATCGTCGAGTTCGGCGAGATACGCGAGCGCGAGGTTCTTCAGCGCGCGGCGGCCCGACGCTTCCGGCGTCGGCTCGTAGGCGCCGGGCGTCTGGTGCTGCTCGTACGCTGCGAGCCAGTCGGCGCGCAGCGCGGTCGCGAGCTGGCGGCGCACGAACTGGCGCGCGCGATGCACGGCGGCCGGGTCGGCCTCGGCCATCTGGTCGGCGAGGTAGGTTTCCGACGGCAGCGTCAGCGCGAGCTCGCGGAACGCCGGCGACAGGCTTTCATCGGTCAGCACGCGGCGGAACGCGGCGACGAAGTTCTCGCCGAGCGCGAGCGGCGCGTCGGCGGCGGCACGGGCGGCGAGCGTCAGCAACGCGCGCGTCGCGAGGCGCTGGCCGGCTTCCCAGCGGTTGAACGGATCGCTGTCGTGCGCGAGCAGGAACGCGAGATCGTCGTCGCTGTAGTCGTACTCGACGATGACCGGCGACGAGAAGTTGCGCAGCAGCGACGGCAGCGGCGCTTCCGGCACGTCGACGAACGTGAAGGTCTGCTCGGTGTCGGTGAACTCGAGCACGCGCGTCGTGCCCGACGCGGCGGCTTCGCCGTCGAGACGTAGCGGCAGGTCGCGACCGTCGCGGCCGATCAGGCCGATCGCGAACGGAATCAGCAGCGGCCCTTGCTGCGTTTCGCGCGCGGCCGGCGACGCGTCGCCGTAGCCTTGCGCGAGGGTGACCGTATAGCGGCGCGCGGCCGCGTCGTACGCGGTGCGCACCGACACGCGCGGCGTGCCGGCCTGGCTGTACCAGCGCTCGAACTGCGCGAGGTCGCGCCCGTTCGCGTCGGCCATCGCGTGACGGAAGTCGTCGCAGGTCACCGCGTGGCCGTCGTGGCGCTTGAAGTAGAGATCCATCCCCTTGCGGAAGCCGTCGCGGCCGAACAGCGTCTGGTACATCCGCACGACTTCCGAGCCTTTCTCGTAGACGGTCATCGTGTAGAAGTTGTTGATCTCGACGTAGCTCTCCGGGCGCACCGGGTGCGCCATCGGGCCGGCATCCTCGGCGAACTGCAACTGGCGCAGCACGCGCACGTCCTCGATCCGCTTGACCGCGCGGGCCGCCGATTCGACGTCGTCGCCGGCGGCCATGTCGGCCGAGAATTCCTGGTCGCGGAATACCGTCAGCCCTTCCTTCAGGCTCAGCTGGAACCAGTCGCGGCAGGTCACGCGGTTGCCGGTCCAGTTGTGGAAATATTCGTGGCCGACCACCGACTCGATGTTCGCGAAATCGGTGTCGGTCGCGGTCTCGGGGTTCGCGAGCACGTACTTCGTGTTGAAGATGTTGAGCCCCTTGTTCTCCATCGCGCCCATGTTGAAATCGCCGACCGCGACGATCATGAAGCGGTCGAGATCGAGCTCGAGGCCGAAGCGCTTTTCGTCCCAGCGGATCGAGTGGATCAGCGAATCCATCGCGTGACGCGTCTTGTCGAGATCGGCCGGTTCGACCCATACCTGCAGCAGCTTTTCCTTGCCGGAGCCGGTCGTGATCGTTTCCTCGATCGCGACGAGCTTGCCCGCGACCAGCGCGAACAGGTAGCTCGGCTTGCGGAACGGGTCTTCCCACTTCGCGAAGTGGCGGCCGTCGGGCAGGTCGCCCGAATCGACGAGGTTGCCGTTCGACAGCAGCACCGGGTATGCGGCCTTGTCGGCGTGCAGCGTGACCGTGTACGACGCCATCACGTCGGGGCGATCGAGGAAGTAGGTGATGCGGCGAAAGCCTTCCGCTTCGCACTGCGTGAAGAAGTTGCCGCTCGACACGTAGAGGCCCGACAGCGTCGTATTCTGATCGGGGGCGCACGCGCTTTCGAGCGTCAGCTCGAACGCGTCGGGCACGTTCTCGACCGTCAGCCCGTGTTCGTGTGCGCGCACCGCGCCGTACGGCGCGCCGTCGAGCTGCGCGCCGACGAATTCCAGCGCCTCGCCCATCAGTTCCAGGTGGGGCGTGGGCGCGGCGTCCGGATTGCGGCGCACGCGCATCGTGTTCCTGACGATCGTGCGGGCCGGCGCGAGATCGAATTCGAGTGCGACGGAATCGATGAGGAAGGCCGGCGGCGTGTAGTCGGCGCGGCGGATCACGGTGGAGGAGGCGTTGTCGGACATGGTCGTCGAGATCGGTGGAGTGGGGGGCGGGCCCGTCGCGCGGGCCGGGCGAACCGGGCCATTGTACAAAGGCTTGCGGCTGCGTGCCGGGCGAACTTTTTACCGCTCCCGGGAGTCCGCGTATTATCGGCATCCCGTTGTGCTTCGCGCGGTGCGACGAACGGGTGACGGATCGACGAGGATCAACATGAAACGCGAATGGATTTTTCGCGGTGCGGGCTGGGCGGCGGCGCTGTGCGTCGCGCTGCTGACCGGCTGCACCAGCTACGTGACCACCCAGGTCACGGCCTTCTCCGACTGGAGCGGCAGCGACGCGACCCGCACCTATGCGTTCACGCGCACGGACGCGCAGAAGAACAGCATCGAGCAGTCGACCTACGAGCCGATCGTCGCGAACGAGCTGTCCGCGTATGCATTCCGGCAGGTGCCGCAATCGCAGGCGCGCTATCTCGTCGGGCTGACCTATTCGGTCGGCAGCGATCTCGTGACGGTGCCGCAGCCGGTCTACTATGACCCGTGGTTCATGGGGCCGGGGCCGTACTGGCGAGGCGGGCCGTGGAGTCCCTGGGGCCCGTGGGGTCCCTGGGGGCCGGTGCCGTCCGGCTATGTCGCGCAGACGTACCAGGTGTTCGACTACATGCTCGGCATCCGCATCACCGAGCGCGCGACGGGCAAGGAGGTCTACAACGTGTCCGCGCGCACGACCGGCGACAACGGCACGCTGCTGTACGCGATGCCGTTCCTCGCGCGCAGCGCGCTCGCCGATTTCCCGTTGTCGAACGGCGCGGTCCGCACGGTCAGGCTGCCGGTCGACAAGCGCGGCGGGCCGGCGGCGCCGGCCGCCAACGAGCGCGCGGTGCCGGCGGCGCCAGCGTCGGGCGCGGCCGTCGCGAAGTAACGCGGCATCCCTCTCGGCGCGGCCGCCGCCCGGCCGCGCCAGCCCGTTTCCCTTCCGTCAGACCCCGATACCCAGCAGCGCCAGCGCGCCGAGCGCAACGAACAGCACGGCCGCGATCCCGTGCACGAGCTTCGTCGGCAGACGGTGCGCGAAGCGGTCGCCGAGCAGGATCGCCGGCACGTTCGCGAGCATCATCCCGAGCGTGGTGCCGGCCACCACGCCGATGTAATCCTGGAAGCGGGCGGCGAGCGCGACGGTCGCGATCTGCGTCTTGTCGCCCATCTCCGCGAGGAAGAACGCGACGAGCGTCGCGCCGAACACGCCGAGCCGCGAGCGGGTCGCATTGGCTTCGTTCTCGTCGAGCTTGTCCGGCACGAGAATCCACAGTCCCATCGCGATGAACGAGAACGCGAGCGCCCAGCGCATGATCGACGGCGTGACGAGCACGCCCAGCCATTCGCCGAGCGCGCCGGCGAAACCGTGGTTGACGAGCGTCGCGACGAGCACGCCGAGAATGATCGGCACCGGCTTGCGATAGCGCGCGGCCAGAACGAGGGAAAGCAGCTGGGTCTTGTCGCCGATTTCAGCGAGGGCGACGGCGCCGGTGGAGATCAGGAAGGCTTGAGACACGGATGGGGTTCCACGGGCCGTTGTTGTGCGTGCGAGCGACGATCCGCCGCGCGCCGGGCCCTGATGCGGCGCGCAGTGAACCATCGGTCTCGCCAGGCCAACGTGGCTGCGCCCGCCATGGCCGAACGGCCAAGTCTGTTGACGGACGCCTCCGTCACGATGCGCGCCGGGGGCGCGGGACATCGAGCGGAGCGGCTACTCCCCAATGAGCGGCGAATTCTAGCACGGTGCATCGCGCGCGGGAAAGCAGCCGGAGCCGCCGTACGGCGCGCAATGCGCGTCGATTTCCGGCACGCGCGACGGCGAAGCGGCCGCGCGGCCGGAACGGCGTACCCGCGGGGCGTTACGCGGCGGCCGGGCGGCGCGCGGCGCCGCGTTCGTGCACGAGTTCGCCGGCCGCATAGGTGCGGTACACCGCGCGGTCGTCGCCGAGCAGCGCGAACGCGAACAGCAATTCCTCGAGCGAATCCGCGCGCTGCGTGCGGCGCGCGAGCAGCGGCGTCGCCTGCGGATCGAGCACGACGAAGTCGGCTTCGGTGCGCGGCTTGAGGGTGCCGACCGTGTCGGCAAGGTCGAGCGCCTGTGCGGCGCCGGCCGTCGCGAGCCAGAACATCCGCGTGGCGGTCAGGTGATGGCCCGACAGCCGCGCGACCTTGTGCGCCTCGTTCATCGTCTGCAGCATCGAGAACGACGTGCCGCCGCCGACGTCGGTCGCGAGCGTGACGGGCACGTCGTATTCGCCGGCCTTGTCGAAATCGAACAGCCCGCTGCCGAGGAAGAAGTTCGACGTCGGGCAGTGCGCGACGACGGTGCGCGTCTCGGCCATCCGGCGGCGATCCTCGTCGTCGAGATGAATGCAGTGGCCGTACACCGCGCGCGGCCGCAGCAGCCCGTAGCGGTCGTAGATGTCGAGATAGCTGCGATGGCCGGGGAACAGCCCGGCCACCCATTTCACCTCGTCGACGTTTTCGGCGACGTGGCTTTGCACGAACACGTCCGGATGGCGGCGCGCGAGTTCGCCGCACGCCTCGAGTTGCGCCTCGGTCGACGTCGGCGCGAAGCGCGGCGTGAGCGCGTACATCTGGCGCCCCTTGCCGTGCCAGCGATCGATCAGCTCGGCGCTGTCGTCATAGCCCGACTGCGCGGTGTCGCGCAGGAATTCGGGGCAGTTGCGGTCCATCAGCACCTTGCCCGCGATCATCCGCAGGTCGCGCGCGTCGCTCGCCGCGAACAGCGCATCGGCCGACTGCTTGTGCACGGTGCAGTAGACGAGCGCGCTCGTCGTGCCGCACGCGAGGAGTTCGTCGACGAAGAAGTCGGCGACTTCGCGCGCATGCTCGGGGTCGCCGAACTGGCGCTCGGTCGGGAACGTGTACTTGTCGAGCCACGGCAGCAGCCCGGGGGCTGGCGACGCGATCATGTCCGTCTGCGGATAGTGGATGTGCGTGTCGATGAAGCCGGGCACGATCAGCTTGTCGCGCAGATCGTGGACCACCGCATCGCGCGCGAGCGTCGCGGCGAGCGGCGCATACGGGCCGGCCGCGACGACCTTGCCGTCGTCGACGATCAGGAGCCCGTCGGTTTCGTGGTTCGCGGCCTGGCTCGATTGCGCCGGGTCGCCGTTGAAGGTCAGCAGCTGGGAACGGAAAGCGGTTTGCGTCATGACGAAGGGTCCTGCATCAAGGTAAGGCGAACAGAAGAAAGCGATCGATGCCGCACGGGGGCGGGGCGGTGCGTCGCGAGCGGCGGCGGCACGTGATGTGCGGCACGGAGGCGACGGCACGGGCGAACGTGGCGGCCGAAGCCGCCCGCGAGTGGTTGCGGGCGCACCTCGCGGCCGTTGAGCGCGCAACCGATACGTCCGCAACCCATGCGACGGCGAACGGCACGGCAAGCCGCGACGACCGGCGGGTGCGAGCGACGCCGTACTGCGCGATCGCGCCGCATGCACGCAGCCGACCGGCCCGGCGCAAGGCCGGCCGGGGAGTCGCGAAGCGGATGCCGTTGCCGTGTTTCATCTGTCAGCGAGTCTCGATGCGGGCCGTCACGCGGCCTGCCAGTACGCGTCGAGGCGCGCGTACAGTGCATCGCGCTGCGCCGGTTCGATGAACGACGCCTCGAAGCCGTTGCGGATCACCGCATGGACTTCGGCATCCGTAAGTTGCAGCCCTTCGACCGTCGCGAAGTAGTTTTCGTTGACGTAGCCGCCGAAATAGGCCGGATCGTCGGAGTTGATCGTCACCGCCACGCCGCGGTCGAGCAGCGCCTTCAGCGTGTGCTTCGCCATGTCGTCGAACACGCACAGCTTCAGGTTCGACAGCGGACACACGGTGAGCGCCGTACGCGTTTTCGCGAGACGCTCGACGAGCGCCGCATCCTCGATGCTGCGCACGCCGTGGTCGATCCGGTCGACCTTCAGCACGTCGAGCGCCTCGTAGATGTAGGCGGGCGGGCCTTCCTCGCCTGCGTGCGCGACCAGCTTCAGCCCGAGCGCGCGCGCCTTCTCGAACACGCGCGCGAATTTCGTCGGCGGATGGCCGAGCTCGGACGAATCGAGGCCCACGCCGATCAGCCGATGGCGATAGCGCTCGAATAGCGGCAACGCGGATTCGAACGTCGCGAGCGCGTCGTCTTCGGACAGGTGGCGCAGGAAGCACAGAATCAGCTTGCTCGACAGCCCGCGCGCTTCGGCATCGGCGAGCGCGCGCTCGATGCCCGCGACGACCGTTTCGATCGGCACGCCGCGCTCGGTGTGCGTCTGCGGGTCGAAGAACAGTTCGGTGTGGACGACGTTGTCGGCGAGCGCGCGCTCACAGTACGCGGCCGTCATGTCGTAGAAATCCTGCTCGGTGAGCAGCACGCTCGCGCCGGCGTAGTAGATGTCGAGGAACGACTGCAGGTCGGTGAACGCGTACGCGGCGCGCAGCGCGTCGATCGAGTCGTACGCGAGCTTCACGCCGTTGCGCTGCGCGAGCGCGAAAATCAGTTCGGGCTCGAGCGAGCCTTCGATATGGATGTGCAGCTCCGCTTTCGGCGCGCGGGCAATCTTGTTCTTGAATGTCGGGGTCATGGCGTCGTTTTGGGTCGGTCAGTAGGTAAGGGAAGCCTGCGCGGACGCATTCGCCTCGACGGCCTGCAGCAACTGCGCGGCCACCGAGATCGCGATCACTTCGGGCGCCTTGTCGATGATGCCTTCGACGCCGATCGGGCAGCGCATGCGCGCGACCTGGGCCGGGTCGATGCCGATCGCGGCGAGGCGATGATCGAACTGCGCGCGTTTCGTATGCGAGCCGGTCATCCCGAAATACGCATAGTCGCCGCGTCGCAGGATGCGCTCGGCCAGCACGAAATCGAGCGCGTGGTCATGCGTCATCACGACGAAGTAGGACTGCGGCGGCGCTGCGTCGACCGCGTCCGCCGGGGAAGCGGCCGCGTCGATCGCGAGATTGCCGATGCCGGCGAGCGCGTCGGCCGGCGGGAACACCGCATCGGGCCGGTCGATCCAGCGCACGTGGCACGGCAGCGTCGCCAGCACCTTCACGAGCGCCGTGCCGATGTGCCCCGCGCCGAACAGCATGACGGGGAACGCATACGGCGCGATCGTTTCGGTCATCAGCGATACGCCGCCGGTTTCCCACAGCAGGCAGTCGGCGCGCGCGGCTTCCGATTCGGGCTCGCTCAACAGCGGCGCGCCCGGCGAGGGGCCGAATGATACGCTACGCACGGTCGCGGCGCCGGCCGCGACGCGCTTCGCGAGCGACATGATCCAGCCGAGGTCGCCGACGTCGAGCCGCTCGAACGCGAGCACCACGGCGCCGCCGCAGCACTGGCCGAGGCTCGGGCCGAGCGCGAGCCGCTCGAGCCGGCGCGCGTGCGGGACGTGCGCGCCGTCCTTCAGCAGGTGCCGCGCGATCTCGATCGCCTTCCATTCCAGATGACCGCCGCCGATCGTATGGCGGGCCGTGTCGCGCGTGACGAGCATCTTGGTGCCGGCCTCGCGCGGCGCGGAGCCGTCGGTATGCGCGACCGTCACGAGCACGGCCGCTTCGCCGTGCGCGAGCAGTTGCTGCAGATCGCCGAGCCAGGCTTCCATCAGCACGCTCCGTTCGGGACGACGCTGCACGACGCGCGGCGCGGGCTGGCGGGCACGACGGCAACGAGGGCGGACAGGAGCGGGGCGGGCCGGCTGCACGGCCGATGCCGTGCGGCGGCCGCGGACTGACGGCGTGCGCGAACGGCGCCGCCGGACGTGCGGACGCCATGAGGGTGACGGATGCGGATGGTTTGCGTTGTCATGATGAATCCAGTCGACATTGCGGATCGGGCGCGCGTTACGCAGGCAGCGGTGAGACCGCCTAGCCTCGCGCACGTAGATCGCCATCCAGTCCCGAAGATAGCACCGCCACGCGGCGAGAACATGGCCGGGCGGTGATCCGGGCTATCAGGCGGCGATCATGTCGATCATAGGCCGGCCGCGCGGGATCGGGGGACCGATGCGTGCACATCGGGCCGAAACGCACGTGTGACGGGGCGGGGGCGCGGCGATCGCGCGACGCGCGCCAGCCCGGCAATCCGGGTGGCGGCGGGATAGGTGTTTACGCGCGATGGCCGGGCGGGGACGGCGCAGGCCGCAGCCGGGAGACGACTCGCCGGCGGCGCGGCCCGTTCGATCGGGGCCGCCCGTGCGACGGGCCGGCACCGCGGCCGGTTGGTCAGCCCGCGAGCTTGCGGCGATGGCGCCAGAGGCTCGCGACGACCGCGATCAGGATCGCGGCGAAGCCGATCAGCGCCCAGCCGGGCAGCAGGATGCCGAGGATCGGCGGGTAGACGGTCTCGCACAGCCCGGCGACCTTGAACATGCCGGGGAACCACTGCGCAGGCGGCAGGCTGTCGACGATCGGCTGCAGCGTGTCGAAGCCGCAGCTGAAGCCCGGATTCATCTGGATCGACAGGTGTCGCGCGGCGGTGCCGACGCCGCCGGCCGCGGCGATCGCGATCAGCAGTTCGAGCACCCAGACGCCGCGCCAGTGGCGGATCCCGGCGGCCAGGAACGCGAAGATCCCGATCGCGCAGAAGAAGTAGCGCTGGATGATGCACAGCGGGCATGGGTCTTCGTTTTTCACGTACTGCAGGTACAGCCCGCCGGCCAGCAGGGCGATGCACACCCATCCGAGCAGCATCAGCAGGCGGCGTTCGCGGCGGAGTGCAAGCGTGTAGTCGTTCATGTCGGCGGAGTTCCTCGTCGGTCGGTCCGGAAAACAATCGCGCGATTTTAGCGCGAATGATCTGGCACGAAACTGACGGCGCGCGTGCGGCAGCCTGCCGCATCGCGCGCGGGCCGACGGCGATCGGCCGGCCATCGGCTTGCGCTCGGCCGGCGCGGTCAGCGGATCGTGTTCAGCACGGCCTCGACCGACTGGCCGATCGCAAGCAGCGCGTCGTCGCGATGCGGCGCCGCCGCGAGCATCAGGCCGACCGGCGCCGCATCGCGCGGATGGCACGGCAGCGACAACCCGCACGCGTCGAGGAAGTTGAACGCGCTCGGGTTGCGCAGGATCAGCGCGTTGGTGCGCGTGAACGCGTCGTCGTCCGTTTCGAGTTCGGCGATGCGCGGCGGCACGACCGGCACCGTCGGCGCGACGAGCGCATCGAAGCGCGACCAGACCGTGTGCGCGGCTTCGTCGAGCATCGCGGCGCGCGCGGCGAGCAGGTCGAGATAGTCGGCCGCGCTGGCGGGTTCGCCCTTCAGGATCCGCGTCAGTACGCGCGGATCGTACTGGTCGCGATGCTTGGCGAGCAGCGGACGATGCCACGCGTACGCCTCGATCGGCGAGAAGCCGAAGCGGTTGATCTCCGGCAGCCGGTCGAGCGCGGGGAAGCGCACTTCGGTAACGATCGCGCCGGCCGCTTCGAGATGCTTGAGCGCGGTGTCGAGCGCGGCCGCGACTTCGGCATCGACGCCGTCCGTCACGTAGTTCGTCAGCACGCCGAGCCGCACGCCTTCGAGCGGCCGCGTGGCCGGCACGTGCGGCTCGAGCCCCGCGAGCATCCGGTCGACGAGCGCGCAGCACGCGACCGTCAGGCCGATCGGGCCGAACGAGTCGAGCGTCGTCGACAGCGGTACGCCGCCTTGCGTCGGGATCCGGCTCGCGGTCGGCTTGAAGCCCGTCAGCCCGCACAGCGCGGCCGGAATGCGGATCGAGCCGCCGGTATCGGTGCCGAGCGCGACGGCGGCCATCCCGTCGGCGACCGACGCGGCCGCCCCCGACGACGAGCCGCCCGAAATCCGCGCATCGCCCGGCACGTCGCGGTGGTACGGCGAGCGCGGGTTGCCGAAGTGCGGATTCAGCCCGAGCCCCGAGAACGCGAACTCGCTCATGTTGGTGCGGCCGACCAGCACCGCGCCCGCGCGCTTGAGCCGGGCGACGGCGACCGCATCGGTGCGCGCGGCCGGCGCGCCGTCGAGTACGCGCGACCCCGCGCGCGTGACCTGGCCCGCGACGTCGAACAGGTCCTTGACTGACACCGGAATGCCCGCGAGCGGCGACAGCACGGTGCCCGCGGCGCGCAGCCGGTCGTGCGCGTCGGCGGCCGCGCGGGCGTTGTCGGCATCGACTTCGGTGAAGACGACGGCGCCCTGGCCCGACGGATCGGCGATCCGGTCGAGCGCGGTGTCGACGAGCACGCGGCTCGTGGTCCGGCCGGCGGCGAGGTCGGCGGCGAGCTGGGCGAGCGGGGGGAAGGGCGTGAAAGTGGTCATGGCGGCTCAGGGGCGAAGATGTTGAAGGAGCGTGGAGCGGAACGAATCGATATGGCTTTCGACGGCCGCGCGCGCACCGGCGGCGTCGCGCGCGGACAGCCGGTCGAACAGCGCGCGGTGCTCGTGCTGGACGTCGGCGAGATGGTGCGGTTCGGACAGCGTGACGAACCAGAAGCGCAGCGAGCGCTCGTGCAGCGCGCGCAGGATGTCGGCGAGCGCGGCATTGCGTGCGGCCGCGGCGATCGTCTGATGAAACGCGCGGTCGAGCTCCATCATGCCCTCGACGTCGTGCGTGTCGACGCAGGCCTGCCCATCGTCGAGCAGCGCGGCCAGGCGCGCGAGATCGTCGGGCATCGCATGGCGCGCGGCGAGTTCGGCGCAGTGCGCTTCGTTGATGCGCCGCACGTCGATCACCGCGACGATGTCGTCGAGCGACAGCGGCTGCACCATCAAGCCCTTGCGCGGCATCACGGACAGCAGCCCTTCGAGCACGAGCCGATGCACGGCCTGATGCACCGGCGTGCGGCCGATTCCCGTGCGCGCGACGAGATCGGCTTCGTTGAGCGCGGCGCCCGGCTTCAGGCGCATCGTGATGATGTCGCGCTGGATCAGCGCGTACGCGCGGTCGGCGAGGCTGGCCGGCGACGCGGCGGCCCGGTCGCGGGTGAGGTCGGTCACGGTACTCATGCCGGTTGCGGCGCGGCGGCCGGGAGGGGCGCGATCATGGCGCGGAGGCTCGGGAAGCGTGGACGATCGCTGGATATTATTGTGATATATCACTGATGTCCAGCGCGCGCGAAGCGGGTAGCGGTGCCGGCGCGCGCGGGCGCCGACTTGCAACAATATCGACAGGATGTTGCAGGTTTGCCGCGCGATCGTGCGCTGAAGCATAATGAATCCTCGTCTATCCCTACGCGCGAGCGACGCATCAGACTATCGTCATGAGCGAAAACACGCCTTCCCCGGCCGGTCTGCCCGGCACTTCTTCCGCTTCTTCCGATTCTCCTCGTCCCGATCCGGTGAAAACGCCCGATGCGCCGGCCACGCAGGCCGCCGCCGAGAATGTCGCCGATGACGGCGCGTCGCCCGTCACGGCTGCATCCGAGCCCGGTGCGCCCGGTGCCGCAGGCGCCGTCGGTGATGGCGCCGCCCCGGCAGCACCGCTGAAGCCAGGCGCGCCGCCGCCCGGATTCGGCGCGCCGCCCGATTTCGACACGCCGCGGCCGCCGCCCGCGAGCGCGCAGAATGCGCCGCCTGCCTATCTGAAGCAGAGCGACACGCCGTGGTCGGTGTTCGGCCGGATCGTCGCGGCACGCGCGCGGCGGCTGTTCGACCGCGCCGGCCAGCGCATCACGCAGCGCACGCTGCGCATCGGCGTATCGGCGCGGATCTTCCATCCGGAGCCAGGCGCGAAGGGGCTGCGCGGCAAGACGCTGCAGTATCTCGAGGAATCGATCGCCCACTGGGTGATGTCGCGCGACGTGCTCGTGTTCATGATTCCGACCGTCGGCCATCAAGGCATGATCCATCCGAGCAACATCCGCCTGCGCGATTACGCGAAGCATCTCGACGGCCTGCTGCTGCAAGGCGGCGCCGACGTGTCGCCGCAGACCTACGCGGCGTCGGATGCGCGTCCCGAATGGCCCGGCGATCGCGTGCGCGACATGTACGAGCTCGAGCTGCTGCACGAATTCGTCGAGTCCGGCAAACCCGTGCTCGGCGTGTGTCGCGGCTGCCAGCTGATCAACGTCGCGTTCGGCGGCTCGCTGTACCAGGACATCGCTACCGACGTGCCGACCGCGAACGCGCACGTGAGCGAGCATTACGACCAGCATCGTCACGCGATCCGCTTTCCCGATTCGTCGACGCTCGCGAGCATGTTCCCGGGGCGCAGCGAAGCGATCGTCAACTCGATTCACCACCAGGCGATCCGCGATCTCGGCCGCGATCTGAACATCGAGGCCGTATCGGCCGGCGACGGGATCATCGAAGGCATTCGCCATCGGCGTTCGCCGTTCGTCGTCGGCGTGCAGTGGCATCCGGAGTTCCATCGCGCGGGCGGTTCCGAACTGCTCGACTGCACGCCGCTGCTCGATGCGTTCCTGCGCGCGGCGCGCGAAACGCGTCTGTAGCACGCCGTCTTTTTCGCGTCGCACCAAGGGCGGCCGCATCCCGATAAATTCGAGATGCGGCCGTTTCGTTTTGCACGATAATCGCCAGTTCCGATTCGTTCGCCGGAGTCTGACGTTGGCCTTCCGAAATTTCTCCCCTGCACGATGCGCAACGTGGATCGTTGCGCTGGCCGCCTGCGCGCAAGCGGGTATGGCCTGGTCCGCCGATGTGACCGCACCCGTCGCCGGTACGCGTCCGGCGGTCACGAGCCTGAGCGGCGGCGTGTCGCCGCCTGCATCGGCCGCGGTCGCGACGGACGCCGCCGCGCAAGGCAACGTCGCCGAGCTGACGCAGATGCTGCACGACGGCCGGATCGTCGAGATGCGGACGACGTACAACGGCAGCTACGGCGCGAGCCTGATGTTCGATCCGCGCGAGATGACGTATTACGTCGCGCTGTTCCAGGACAAGAACCTGTGGCGCGTGATCCGTTCGCAGGAAAAGAATCGCGCGGAGATGGTGTACGCGAACTTCGTCCAGCAGACGGCGCAACTCGCCGATATCGAGATTCGCCGGACCGAGCTGCAGGCGCAGAAGGCATTTCTCGAACGCGTGATCGCGCTGCAGGCGAATCGTGCGCAGCAGTTGCAGGCCGACCTGAGCGTCGCGCGCAGCCAGCAGGCCGAAGTCGCGCAGCGGCAGAAGTCGGCGCAGGAGCAGGCGCAGGCGCTGCAAGTCGAGAAGCGGGCGGCGCAGTTGCAGTTGCGCGATCTGCAGGAGCAGGTGCGACAACTCGAGAAGCAGACCGAGACGGGGCTGCCCGTGCACAAGTAACGAGCGGACGAGCGGACGAAGCGAGACGAGCGAAAACCCGGCGAAGCGATCTTCGCCGGGTTTTTTATTGGGCGGGCGTCAATGCGCGAATGCGTCCGGCACGTCGGTCACGCGGCGGTGCGACAGGTGCGACGTCCAGTCGACGCCGACCGCGCTCGGGTGCGCCGGCCGAGTGGCGCGCAGCGCGTTCGCGATGGCAATCAACGTGGCCGGATCGGCGAGCGAGTCGCGCGTCTCGCGCGTGTCTGCCATGCGCGGCGGCCGGGCGAGCCGATCGCGTGTGCCGATGTCGCCCGCGGCGCGCTGGATCGGCGGATGTCCAGCCAACCTCGGTATGACCGGTGTGCGGGGCGAGGCTTTCGCCGTGCGCTGGCCGACTGCCCGACGTGGCGAAGCAGGGGCGGCATGCCGCACGTCGGCCGTCGCTCGCGGGTGAAGCGGTGCGACGCGCTGAGTGGCGGGCGGGGATTCCGTCGTGTTCGCGGCAGGCGTCGCGATCTTGCGCTGCGGCATGGTGTTCGTCGACGTGGTCGATTCGGCCGCAGCGACACGTACGGGGCCCCTCGATGTCGCGACGTGGTCGAGCGGGCCGCCGGCGGCTTGAATCGTGTGCGCGGGAGCGAAACCCGCCGGTGGCTCGTATGCGCCGATCAGCCAGCCGATGATGCCGAGTGTGCCGATGCTCCAGCAGACGGCGTACATCGCGCGCCGGTCGCGAGGACGGCGGGCCGGATGGCGCGAGCGCCGGCCGGGGACGACTGCCGGCGCGACCGGCAACCCGGCCGAGGCCGGCAGCGACGCCGCCATGGAGAGCGGCTGCCATTGGCACGCATGGTGCGGCCGTTCGACATCGATACAGGATGTCGTCAGCGTCGCAAGGCAGTTCCGAGCGGGCCCTACACCGGGTGCGCCGCGAAATCGCCATTCGTGGCCGAACGGCGGGACGTGGTCGAGCGGGGTGGCGCGAGGGCGGGCAAGCGCGCCTTCGACCGGGACGAGGGGCGATGGGATCATGGCGGGGGCGTCGTGCGACACGGGCGACCGTGCCGGCGCGGCGTGAAAATGTCGTCGCAAATCGTGACATTGTGGTCAGCCGGCGAAGGTCGGTCGATCAGATCGATCTGATTCTTGTACCCGTTTCGGGGCGACTTGTACGAGGCGGACACCGTGACGTCAGTGACGGGGCCGCTACAAGGCAAATGTCGGCTTGCCGTGGCATGATTCGCGAATCATGCCGGCGGCGCGCCGTTACGCGCCGTGCCGCCGGTGGGCAGCGATGCCCGTGCGCGTCGGCCCGCCCCGGCGCGGCGCGCGTCGCCGGATTCATGCGGCGCGGTATTCGCGCCATCCGAGCTGAGCGAGAAAACATGTCCACAGCGTCGCCTGCCATCGCGCAGGAATCGAAAGTCCGCACCGTGTTCCGGGTCGTCAGCGGCAACTTCCTGGAAATGTACGACTTCATGGTCTACGGGTATTACGCGTCGGCCATCGCGAAAACGTACTTTCCGAGCGGCAACGCGTTCGCGTCGCTGATGTTGTCGCTGTCGGTATTCGGCGCCGGCTTCCTGATGCGACCGGTCGGCGCGATCGTGCTCGGCGCGTATATCGATCATCACGGCCGCCGCAAAGGGCTGATCCTGACGCTCGGGCTGATGGCGATCGGCACGCTCGCGGTGGCCGCGATACCGGGCTATGCGACGATCGGCGTGCTCGCGCCGGTACTCGTGCTGCTCGGCCGATTGTTGCAGGGCTTCTCGGCGGGCGTCGAACTCGGCGGCGTGTCGGTCTACCTGTCGGAGATCGCGACGAAGGGCCACAAGGGGTTCTATACGTCGTGGCAGTCGGGCAGCCAGCAGGTGGCCGTCGTGTTCGCCGCGTTCGTCGGTGTCGTGCTGAACCGCGCGTTGCCGGTCGAGGAAATGACCGCGTGGGGCTGGCGCATTCCGTTCCTGATCGGCTGCCTGATCGTGCCGTTCCTGTTCCTGATCCGCCGTTCGCTGAAGGAGACCGACGAATTCCTGGCGAAGCGCCACCGCCCGACGATGGGCGAGATCATGCGCTCGATGCTCGATAACTGGGGCGTCGTGGTGGCCGGCATGGGGATGGTGATCATGACGACGGTGTCGTTCTACATGATTACCGCGTACACGCCGACCTTCGGCAAGGAAGTGCTGCACCTGTCGTCGCTCGACGCGCTCGTCGTGACCGTTTGCGTCGGGATCTCGAATCTCGTGTGGCTGCCGCTGTCCGGTGCGCTGTCCGACCGCATCGGCCGCCGCCCGGTGCTGATCGCGTTCACCGTGCTGACGCTGCTGTCGGCTTACCCGGCCGTGCTGTGGCTCGTCGGCGATCCGTCGTTCCTGCGGCTGCTGGCGGTCGAGCTGTGGCTGTCGTTCCTGTACGCGTCGTACAACGGCGCGATGGTCGTCGCGCTGACCGAAGTGATGCCGGCCGACGTGCGAACGGCCGGCTTCTCGCTCGCGTACAGCCTGGCCACGACGATCGGCGGTTTCACGCCGGCGATCTCGACGCTGCTGATCCACCAGACGGGCAACAAGGCGGCGCCGGGGTTGTGGCTGAGTGTGGCCGCGATCTGCGGCTTGATCGCGACGCTCGTGCTGTACCGCACGTCCGCCGCGCGCAACCAGTACAAGTCGGCGTGACGGCGGCCGGCATGGCGCGCGGCGTCGGCCGCGGATCACCTTGAACAAGGGAGCGCATTGCGCTCCCTTGTTCGTTTGCGGTCATGCTTCGCGCAGCATGTCGGCCACCGCGGCCGCCACGTCGGGCCACGCGCCCGGCGCTGGCTGACGGGCGATTCTGGCGTGCGCGTACCACGGGCAGTCGTCGCCGGTGAACCAGCGCCAATCGGCCGCGAACGGCAGCATGACCCACAGCGGCTTGCCGAGCGCACCCGTCAGGTGCGCGACCGCCGTGTCGATCGTGACGACGCCGTCGAGGCGCTCGATCAGTGCGGCCGTATCGGCAAAGTCGTTCAGCCGGCCATCGAGACGATGCACGCGCGGATGCGCGTCGACGCGCGCGCGTTCGTCGTCGTCGAGCGCGGGCTGCAACACGATCCAGTCGATGTCCGGCAGCGCGAGTAGCGGCGCGAGCGCGTCGAACGGCATCGAGCGGTTTTCCTGCGCCTGCCGGCGCCCCGACCACGCGAGGCCGAACTTGCGCTTCGACTGCCCGCCGAGCGAGCCGCGAAAGCGCCGCCGGGCGCCGTCGGGCGCGTCGAGGTAGCGGGAGCCGACGATGTCTTCCGGCTGAAGCCCGAGCAGGAACGGCAGGCTCATCAGCGTGCAGGCGACGTCCGCGGCGGGCGGCTTCGCCGCGCCTTGCGGGACGAGCGTCACGCGCCAGCGCGACGCGGCCGGCGTCAGTAGCGCGACGAGTTCCGGCTGGACTTCGAGGACGACGCGCGCGCAGCGTGCGCGCACCTGCGGCACGAAGCGGACGAACTGCAGGGTGTCGCCGAACCCCTGTTCCGCGCGGATCAGCAGCGTGCACACCGCAATCGGCTCGCCTTGCCAGCGCGGCAGTGCGCCGAGCGGCGTCGCGCCGGGCGTCTCGTGGCGCGCTTCGTACGCGGGCAGGCCGCGCGTGAAGTCGCGCAGCGTCAGCAGCGTGACCGCGCGATGCAGCCGCGCGAGCGTGAGATCGGGCGCGACGCGCAGCGCCTGGTCGAATGCGCGCTGCGCCATCTCGTGCGCGCCGAGCGCGTGATGTGCGTTGCCGAGATTCAGCCAGGCGAGCCCGAACGACGGATCGAGCCCGACGGCGCGCTCGTAGTAGGGCAGCGCGTCGCGGTGGCGCGCCTGCGCGCAGAGTGCATTCGCGAGCCCGAACAGCGCGAGCGGAAACGGCGGGTGCAGCGCGAGCGCGGCTTCGAACGCCGCGGCCGCCTCGGCATGCCGGCCGATCGCATCGAACGTGTTGCCGAGATTGAAATGCGCGGCGACGAACCGCGGCTGCGCGGCGATCGCGGCCTGGAAGTGCGCGATCGCATCGTCGGCGCGCCCCATCGCGCTTAGCGCCATCGCGAGGTTGTTGTGCGCGCCCGCATGCCCGGGCCGGAGCTCGAGCGCGCGACCGAACGCGGCGAGCGCGTCGTCGTGGCGGCCGAGCGCGTTCAGCGCGTTGCCGAGATTATTGTGGATCGACGCGTCGTCGGGCGTGAGCCGCAGCGCACGGCCGAACGCGTCGATCGCATCGTCGTGACGCTGCAGCGCCGCATATGCGTTGCCGAGGTTGTAGTGCGCGAGCGGAAATTCGGGCGCGAGCGTCAGCGCGTTGCGGAAGCGGTCGATCGCTTCGTCGAGCCGGCCGAGCGCTTTCAACGCGTTGCCGAGATTGAGCTGCAGCGCGGCATCGTCCGGACGCAGCGCGACGGCGCGGCCGACGAGATCGGCTGCCTCGGCGTGCTGGCCCTGCTGGTGCCGCAGCACGCCGAACAGGTGCAGTGCGTCGGCGTCGGCGGGGTTGGAGGCGAGCGCGTGGCGATAGCCGTGCTCGGCCTCGGCGAGGCGGCCCGCGCGATGCGCGGCGTACGCCCGGTCGAATGCGGAATCCATGACGCGAAAAGGGGCGGAAAGCGCGTATTTTCCCACACCGCGCGGCGAGGCCGCGCATCGGCCGGTTGGCATATGGCCCCGTCACGCGGAGCGGCGTAGACTGGCAGGGTCGCGTGTCATCGAGGTCTCCATGGCTGACACACTATCCGATATCCCGCCCGTGCTGATCGTCGGCGCGGGGCCGACCGGCCTTGCCGCGGCGATGAGCCTCGCGCGGGCCCGCGTGCCGGTGCGCATCATCGATCGTCTCGTCGCGCCCGCGCCGTTCTCGCGTGCGATCGGCATCCAGGCGCGCACGCTCGAACTGCTGGAGCAGCATCGCGCGGTCGAACCGTTTCTCGCGCTCGGCCATCGCGCGCATGCGGCCGAGCTGCATGCCCACGGTCGCGTGATCGCGCGGCTCGATTTCGATCCGCTGCAAACGCGCTATCCGTATCTGATGTTTCTCGACCAGAGCATTACCGAGCGGCTGCTCGCCGAGCACCTGGCCGGGATGGGCGTGACCGTCGAACGCGGTACGGCGCTGACCGCTTGCGACGCGGGCGGCACGTCGCTCGACGTGACGTTGCGCCGCGCCGACGGCCGCGACGAGTCGTTCGCCCCGTCGTACCTGATTGCCGCCGACGGCGCGCACAGCACGGTCAGGCACCTGCTCGGCCTGGGCTTTGCCGGGCATGCGTTCGAACAGACTTTCCTGCTGGCCGATTTCGCGGCGATACCCGACTGGCCGGACGAGGAGATCCATCTGTTCACGACGCCCGCGGGCATCGCGGGCCTGTTTCCGATGGGCGGCGGCCGTTATCGGCTCGTCGCGGACCGGCCGCCCGGCAGCGGCGCATCGCCCGACGCGGCGCCGCCGTCGCTCGACGAATGCGACGCAATCGTCCGCGCGCGCGTCGGCGCATCGATCTCGCCGAGCGATCTCGCGTGGTCGTCCTATTTCCATCTGCACAGCCGGATGGTCGACCGGCTGCGTCACGGCCGCGTGTTTTTCGCGGGCGACGCCGCGCACGTCCACAGTCCGGCCGGCGCGCAGGGCATGAATACCGGCATCCAGGAGGCGTTCAACCTCGGCTGGAAGCTTGCACGCGTCCTCCGCGCAGGCGCGCCCGAGCGGTTGCTCGACACGTATCACGCGGAGCGCCATCCGATCGAGCGCGACGTGTTGCGGCAGACCGGTTTCGTCACGCAGGTCGTCGAAGCCGAGCGCGGTGCGATGAAGCTGTTGCGCGATCACGTCGTGCCGCTGCTCGCGTCGTTCGGGCCGATGCGCGACGCGGTCAGGCGCACGGTGAGCGAACTCGGCGTGCAGTACCGGAAGAGTCCGCTCACGCTCGAGCGCGTGCTCGACGGCGGCCCGCGCGCGGGCGAGCGCGCACCCGATGCACTCGTGCACGTGCTCGACGGGCCGCTCGGTCGCGCGCCCGGCACGGCGCGGCTATACGATCTTCACGATCCGGCGAGTTTCACGCTGTTGCTGCTGGAAGAGCCGGCGAATACCGACGCCGGCGAGGTGCCGCCGATCCCGGCCGATGCGCAAGCGCTCGTGCAGGGGCTCGAACGGATCATGCCGGAAGCGGTGCGCGCGTGGCGCGTCGCCGATGCCGAAGGCGACGGTGCGGCGGGGCTCGCGCAGGAATACGGCCGCTCGCGGCCGTCGTTCTATCTGCTGCGGCCCGACGGCTATGTCGCCGCGCGCGGGCGCACGACGACCGACGCGAACGCGTTGCTGCGCCACTGCGAAAGCTGGTTCGCGGGCATGCCGGTATCCGCGTAGCCGCGCGCTCAGGCGGGCGCCGCGGCAGGGGCGAGCGACGCGCGATGCGTGGCGATCGCGTCGCGCACGATCGGCGCCGCGCGTTGTCCGGCTTCGCTCGACGGGTCGTCGAGCGCGGCGAGCAACGCCCGACGCATCCGCGGCTCCCAGAAGCGCCGGATATGCTCGGCGATGCCGGCCAGCGCTTCGTCGCGATCGGGCATCGATTCGAAGAACGCGCCGATCTGGTTGGCCATGTCGATCAGGTGGTCGTGGTCCATGATTGCCTCACTTGCCTGTCGTCACGGCGGCCGGCGCGGCCGCGCGGCGCTCGAGCAGGTCGAGCTGCTCCGAGTTGAAGCGCGCGTACGCGCGCTGCCAGTCGGACGGCTGCGCAACCGGCATCACCTGCACGGCCGTGACCTTGTATTCGGGGCAGTTGGTCGCCCAGTCGGAGCTGTCCGTCGTGATCACGTTCGCGCCCGATTCAGGGAAGTGGAACGTGGTGTACACGACGCCCGGCTGCATGCGCTCCGTCACGAGCGCGCGCAGCACCGTCTGCCCCGCGCGCGATTCGATGCCGACCCAGTCGCCGGTGCGGATCCCGCGATCCTGCGCGTCGTGCGGATGGATCTCGAGCCGATCCTCTTCATGCCATCGGACGTTTTCGGTTCGGCGCGTCTGCGCGCCGACGTTGTATTGCGACAGGATGCGGCCCGTCGTCAGGATCAGCGGATAGCGCTGCGTGACTTTCTCCGGCGTCGGAATGAACTTGGTGATCACGAACCGGCCCTTGCCGCGCACGAACGTGTCGATGTGCATGGTCGGCGTGCCTTCCGGCGCGTGTTCGTTGCACGGCCACTGGATGCTGCCGAGCGCGTCGAGCTTCTCGTACGACACGCCCGAGAAGGTCGGCGTGAGCCGTGCGATCTCGTCCATGATTTCCGACGGATGCGCGTAGTGCATGTCGTAGCCGAGCGCCTGCGACAGCAGCAGCGTGACTTCCCAGTCCGCGTAGCCCGCGAGCGGCGGCATCACCTTGCGCACGCGCGAGATCCGGCGCTCCGCGTTCGTGAACGTGCCGTCCTTTTCGAGGAACGTCGAGCCCGGCAGCAGCACGTGCGCGTATTTCGCGGTTTCGTTCAGGAAGATGTCCTGCACGACGATGCATTCCATTGCCGACAGCGCGGCCGCGACGTGCTGCGTGTTCGGGTCCGACTGGACGATGTCCTCGCCCTGGCAGTAAAGCCCCTTGAAGCTGCCGTCGAGCGCCGCGTCGAACATGTTCGGGATGCGCAGCCCCGGCTCCGGCTGCAGCGTGGCCGACCAGGCCTGTTCGAACTGCGTGCGCACGACCTCGTCGCCGATGTGTCGGTAGCCGGGCAGTTCGTGCGGGAACGAGCCCATGTCGCACGAACCCTGCACGTTGTTCTGACCGCGCAGCGGATTGACGCCGACGCCTTCGCGGCCGACGTTGCCGGTCGCCATCGCGAGGTTCGCGATGCCCATCACCGTCGTCGAGCCTTGCGCGTGTTCGGTGACGCCCAGGCCGTAGTAGATCGCGGCGTTGCCGCCCGTCGCGTACAGGCGCGCGGCCTCGCGCACCAACCCGGCCGGCACGCCCGTCACGTCCGCGGTCGCCTCGGGCGAATTGTCCGCCTGCGCGACGAAGTCGCGCCATTGCTCGAACGCGCGCGTGTCGCAGCGCTCGGCGACGAATGCGTTGGCCACCAGCCCTTCGGTGACGATCACGTGCGCCAGTGCGTTGACGATCGCGACGTTGGTGCCCGGGCGCAACTGCAGATGATGCGTGGCCTTCACGTGCGGGCCGTCGACGACGTCGATGCGGCGCGGGTCGATCACGATCAGCTTCGCGCCTTCGCGCACGCGCCGCTTCAGCCGCGAGCCGAACACCGGATGACCGTCGGTCGGGTTCGCGCCCATCACGACGATCACGTCGGCCTGGCCGACCGATGCGAACGTCTGCGTGCCGGCCGATTCGCCGAGCGTCGTCTTGAGGCCATAGCCGGTCGGCGAGTGGCACACGCGTGCGCAGGTATCGACGTTGTTGTTGCCGAACGCGGCGCGCACGAGCTTCTGCACGAGATAGGTTTCCTCGTTCGTGCAGCGCGACGACGTGATCCCGCCGATCGAATCGCGGCCGTACTTCTGCTGCAGCTTGCGGAATTGCGTCGCCGCGTAGGTGAGGGCTTCGTCCCAGCTCACTTCGCGCCACGGGTCGGTGATCTTCTCGCGGATCATCGGCTTCGTGATGCGGTCCTTGTGTGTCGCATAGCCCCACGCGAAGCGCCCTTTCACGCACGCGTGGCCTTCGTTCGCGAGACCGTTCTTGTACGGCGTCATGCGCACGACCTGCGTGCCCTTCATCTCGGCCTTGAACGAGCAGCCGACGCCGCAGTACGCGCAGGTCGTGACGACCGAGTGCTCGGCCTGCCCGAGCTGCACGACGGATTTTTCCTGCAGCGTGGCCGTCGGGCATGCTGCGACGCATGCGCCGCACGACACGCATTCCGACGCCATGAACGATTCGCTTTCGCCGGCGGCGACACGCGATTCGAAGCCGCGCGCGGCGATCGTCAGCGCGAACGTGCCTTGCGTTTCCTCGCACGCGCGCACGCAGCGGTTGCAGACGATGCACTTCGACGGATCGTACGTGAAGTACGGATTCGATTCGTCCTTCGTGTCCTTCAGGTGATTGGCGCAGTCGTTGCCGTAGCGCACTTCGCGCAGCCCGACCACGCCGGCCATGTCCTGCAACTCGCAGTCGCCGTTGGCCGGGCAGGTGAGGCAGTCGAGCGGGTGATCGGAGATGTACAGCTCCATCACGTTGCGGCGCAGCGACTGCAGCCGGTCCGACTGCGTGCGCACCTTCATGCCGGCTTCGGCGGGCGTCGTGCACGATGCCGGATAACCGCGCCGGCCTTCGATCTCGACGAGGCACAGCCGGCACGAGCCGAACGGTTCGAGCGAATCGGTCGCGCACAGCTTCGGGACGTTGACGCCGGCTTCGATCGCCGCGCGCATCACCGACGTGCCGGCCGGCACCGTGACCGGCTGGCCGTCGATTTCGAGCGTGACGTCGGTATCGGCGTACCGTTGCGGCGTGCCGTAGTCGGTATCGTCGTGCGGATCGCGTGCGCGCGCCTGGGCGGCGCTCTTGCACGCGCATTGGCCCGAGCCGCAGCCGCCTTGGCGGACGTTGTTCGTGTCGAGGGACATGCAGGGCTCCTTCTGGGTCAGGCCGCGGCCTTGACCGGGCCCGACGCGGCATCCTTGCCGGCAGCGAGCCCGAAATCTTCGGGGAAATGGTCGAGCGCGGACAGCACCGGGTACGGCGTCATGCCGCCCATCGCGCACAGCGAACCGGCCAGCATCGTGTCGCACAGGTCGCGCAACAGCGTGACCTGCCGCTCCGACGTGTCGCCGCGGCGAATCCGCGCGATCGTCTCGACGCCGCGCGTCGAACCGATCCGGCACGGCGTGCACTTGCCGCACGATTCGATTGCGCAGAACTTCATCGCGTATTCGGCCAGCTCGGCGAGATTCGACGTGTCGTCGTGCAGCACGATGCCGCCGTGGCCGACCACCGCGCCGATCGCCGTGTACGCTTCGTAGTCGAGCGGCACGTCCCACTGGTGGTCGGGCAGGTAGGTGCCGAGCGGGCCGCCGACCTGCGCGGCGCGGGCCGGCCGGCCGCTGGCCGTGCCGCCGCCGAAGTCGAACAGCAGCTCGCGCAGCGTGACGCCGAACGCGAGCTCGACGAGGCCGCCGTGACGGATGTTGCCGGCAAGCTGGAACGGCAGCGTGCCGCGCGAGCGGCCCATCCCGTAGTCGCGATAGAACGCGGCGCCGCGCGCGAAGATCACGGGCGCCGTCGCGAGCGTGATCACGTTGTTGATGACGGTCGGCTGGCCGAACAGGCCCGCGAGCGCGGGCAGCGGCGGCTTCGCGCGCACGACGCCGCGCTTGCCCTCGAGCGATTCGAGCAGCGCCGTTTCCTCGCCGCATACGTACGAGCCCGCGCCTTTCGCGACGTGCAGCTCGAACGCGTGCGCGGAGCCGAGCACGTGCTCGCCGAGCCAGCCGGCTTCGCGCGCGCGGACGATCGCGGCTTCGAGCATGGCGATCGCGTGCGGGTATTCGCTGCGCACGTAGATGTAGCCGACCGTCGCGCCGGTGGCGACACCCGCGATGATCATCCCTTCGATCAGGCAATACGGATCGCATTCCATCAGCAGGCGGTCGGAGAACGTGCCCGAGTCGCCTTCGTCCGCGTTGCAGACGATGTATTTCTGCGCGGCGCGGGCTTGCCGCACGGTACGCCACTTGATGCCGGCCGGGAACGCCGCGCCGCCGCGGCCGCGCAGCCCCGACTCGATCAGCGCTTCGCATGCGGCGTCGCCGTCGAGCGCCAGGGCGTTCTTCAGGCCGGCGAGGCCGTCGTGTTGCAGGTAGTCGTCGATCGACAGCGGATCGGTCAGGCCGATCCGCGCGAACGTGAGCCGCTGCTGGCGCGCCAGATAGGGCAGCGCGTCGACGAGGCCGACGCCGCTCGGATGCGCGCCGCCGTCGAGCCAGTTGGCGTCGAACAGGGCCGGCACGTCGGCGGCCGACAGGTTCGCATAGCCGACGCGGCCCGCGGCCGTCCCGACCTCGACGAGCGGCTCGAGCCACAGCAGCCCGCGCGAACCGTTGCGGACCAGTTCGATCGCGACGCCGCGTCGTTCGGCTTCGGCCGCGATCGCGGCGGCGAGCGCGTCGGCGCCGAGCGCCAGCGCGGACGAATCGCGCGGAACGTAGATGCGGGTCGTCATGCGGCCTCCGGCGTGTGGGCGACCGCGTCGGCCAGCAGCACGTCGAACTTCTCCGGCGTGACCTTCGCATGGAGCACGCCGTTGACCGTCATCGACGGCGATTGCGCGCACAGTCCGAGGCAGTAGACCGATTCGAGCGCGACGTCGTCCGGCGTGTGGCCTGCGGCCCCGTCGCCGTGCGCGGCGTCGAACCGGCAGCCCGTGCGGGCTTCCGCGTGGGCGGCGAGCGTTTCGCAGCCCATGCTGCGGCACGCTTCGGCGCGACACATCTGGATCGTCACGCGCGCGGGCGGCGCGGTGCGGAAATGGTGGTAGTAGGTCAGGACGCCGTGCACTTCCGCGCGCGACAGGTTCAGCGCTTTGGCGAGCGGCGCAACGCAGCCCGGCGGCACGTAGCCCGCGTCGTCCTGGATCGCATGCAGGATCGCGACGAGCGACCGGCCGGCGCGCGCATGGCGCTCGACGAGCGCGTCGGGCGCAGGGGAATTCGGGGACATCGGTTATGCTCCTCCAAAGTCTCATATGCGCTCGGAATTCATATAGTGCGCAGCGGGACTTCGTTCTGATTGATTTTAGCCAACGATAAGCGGAAGATTCCGCGGTCGCAATAGGAAATCGGAGTGCATAATTGATTCGGATCGAATGCGACGCGTATCTGACCGTACGCGACACCGAAGGCCGGTCGGCCAGCCTCTCCGACGTCGCACCGCTGCTGGAGCTCGTGGCCGAGACGGGCAGCATCGCGCAGGCCGCGCAAGCCAAGGGGCTGTCGTACCGGCACGCGTGGGGCATGCTCCGCGCGCTGGAGTCGTGCATCGGCGGCGAGTTGATCGAGACCGCGCGTGGCAAGGGTTCGACGTTGTCGGCGCTCGGGCAGGCGGTCGTCGATGCGCAGCGCCTTGCGCGCAGCCGCCTCGACGGAAACCTGCGCACGCTGGCGGCCGAGGTGGCCAGCGAGTTGAACCGGCGGCTCGCGCAGCGCGACGGCGCCGTGCGCATTCATGCGTCGCACGGGTATGCGGTGGCGACGCTCGTCTCCGCACTCGTCGATGCGCAGGCGGCCGTCGACATCAAATACCGCGAGAGCGTCGAGGCCGTGCAGGCGCTCGCGCGCGGCGAATGCGACCTCGCCGGCTTCCATTTGCCGCGCGGCGCGTTTCGCGCGCAGTGCGCGCAAATCTACCGGCCCTGGCTCGACGACACGCGCCACGTACTGATCCACCTGACGCGCCGCCAGCAGGGGCTGTTCGTCCCGCGCGGCAACCCGAAGCAGGTCCGCGGGCTGGCGGATCTGGCACGCAACGACATCCGCTTCGTCAACCGCCAGCCGGGGTCGGGCACGCGGATGCTGCTCGATCTCGCGTTGCGCGCGATCGGCATCGATCCGGAGCGCATCGACGGCTATGCGTCCGCTGAGCTCACGCATTCGGCGATCGCGGCGTTCGTCGCGAGCGGCATGGCCGATCTCGGTTTCGGCGTCGAGCCGGCCGCCCGTCATTTCGGGCTCGACTTCATCCCGGTCGTCGATGAAGACTATTACTTCGCATGCGAACGCGCGCGGCTCGATGTGCGGCCGCTGGCCGACGTGCTGGCGCTGTTGCGCGACGCCCGCTTCGTCGAGCGCGTCGCGCGTCTCGACGGCTACGATCCGGCCGCGTGCGGCGCGCTGGAACCCGTCGCGACCGGGCTGGCCGGCGGCGACGGCGCGCGCGCGCCGGACGGCAATTCCCGGTAACGAGACGGCGATCGAAGCGCGCTGCAGCAGCGGGGGATTTGCGCTACGCTTGCCGCTCGATCAACGTTCCAACAAGCACGCCGTTCAGGCGTCATCCCGACATGAAATTTTCCGTTCCCCTTGCCGCGGCAGCGTTGACCGCAGGGCTGCTGGTCGTCGCTTCGCCGTTTGCGTTCGCGCAGAATTCCCCGGGTGTGCCCGGCGGCATCCTGAGCGAACAGTTCCGCTTGAACGAACATCCGCAGATGCCGTTCGCGGCGTCGGCGCCGTCGGAGAAATACCAGATCGGCAAGAAGTCGGCATTGCGGCGCAAGGGTGACTTGGGCGATCCGAACGGCTGCAACCTGAAGTGCCCGATGGATACCCGGTAACGGGCGGGCAGCGTATCGGCGCCAGAGAGCGGGGCGTCTCTTCTACGCCGCGGCCTGGTCAACTGGCGGACGCTGCGTACGCTGCGCTCCGATCCCGCGTGATTCGAGCCCCGCGAAGCCCGTCGCTTCGCGGGGCTCGTGCTTTTCGGCGAGCGTTCATGTAACGCGGGACGGGCGAAGCGGCCGTCCGCCCACGTGGCCGTGCCGACAGCGATTCAGGGTTAACCCGTAAATCAGGAAGGATGTCTTCCTGAAACCTGCCTTATTCTTAAGCATCCACCTACATAAACTTCGGTTTGTCGGCGCTGATCAAGGTGTTCACCGCCGAATCAGACAAACCTGGAGGTAGGTCATCATGAAGTCGCTCGTTCAAGCCGTTGTCGTTGCTGCCGCTCTCGTTGCTCCGGTCGCGTCGTTCGCCCAGTCGGGTTCGACGATCACCCGTGCGCAGGTCCGTGCCGAACTGGTTCAACTCCAGCAGGCCGGTTACAACACCGCCCGCGGCGAGGATCCGCATTATCCGGAAGCGATCCAGGCAGCCACGGCGCGTGTCGCGGAGCAGCAGCGCAGTGCGCTCGCTCAAGCTCGCGGCGCCGACGCCAGCGGCTACGGTGCGCAGGCACAGGGCGCATCGGCGTCGGGTTCGCGCGCAATGGGCGTGCGCCCGGCCAGCGCGGAAGAAATGAAGTCGCTGTACCGCGGCAGCTAAGCTGCACATCGCCCGGTATCGGCGGCGCGGGCCCCGGCGCGGCGATGCATCGCGCGCTGCCCGAAGCCTGACCACCGGGCTGGCCGCCGCCCGGCGCAATCGATGATGGCGCGGGCGCGGCAGAACATCCGTCACCTCCGGCCGCCGAACACCGGCGGCATTCCGCCCGGCCCGCCCGTGGCTGGGCGCTTTTTCGGAAGGAGTGGGGCGTGCGCGTTTCGCCGGCAACAAAAAACCCCGCAGACTTGCGTCATGCGGGGTTCGTGCGACGAGCGCGGAATTTGGTGGAGGCGGCGGGAATCGAACCCGCGTCCAGAAGCGCTCCACGACTAGTTCTACATGTTTAGTCCAGTCTTTTGATTTAACCGCAGCGACGCGGACGAACACGCTGCACTACGGCGATTCGCTAGATTTTCGACCCTGGCGTCGCGACGCCGACAGGGCTTAACTGACGTAAATGACCTCTGGCGGTATTGCTACCGGTCTTGCGACACTAGCCCGTCAGTGAACTAGGCAGAGGACGGCGGCCCTTAGGCTGCCAGTGCGAACGTATCGTCGTTTGCAGTTACGATTTTCCCATTGATTAACGAGGTGACGGGTCCTCGACATGCCCTAGCCGCTTCACAACCCCTGTCGAAACCAGGTCGCCCCCGCGGATAAGATCAACCATTATAGCCCAACATCGCGCAGCAGGTCCCGCAGTTCCTGCGTCGTGTCGACGAGGTGCTGCGCCTGCCAGTTGGCCGGCGCGACGCCGTCGCCGCAATAGCCGTACGCAGCTGCGACGGTGGCCATGCCGGCGGCGCTGCCGGCCTGAATGTCCCGTAGGTCGTCGCCGACGTAGACGATACGTGCGGGCTCGAGCGTCAACTGGTCGGCCGCATGCAGCAACGGGGCCGGATGCGGCTTCGGGTGCGGCGTTGTGTCGCCCCCGACGACGCAGGCCGCGCGCGGCGCGAGGCCCAGCAGCTCGACGAGCGGTGCCGTGAGCCGCATCGCCTTGTTCGTGACGATGCCCCAGCGTACGCCGCGCGCATCGAGTTCGTCGAGCACGTCGCCGATGCCGGGAAACAGCGTCGTATGCACGCAGAGGTCGGCTGCGTAGTTGGCCAGGAACTCGTCGCGCATCGCTTCGTAGCCGGGCGTGTGCGGGTCGATGCCGAACGCGCCGCCGAGCAGGCCGCGCGCGCCCGCCGAGGCCAGCGGCCGCAGCACGTCGAGCGACGTTTCGGGCAGGCCGCGCTCGCGCTGCATCTTGTTGACGGCTGCCGCGAGATCGGGCGCCGTGTCGGCGAGCGTGCCGTCCAGATCGAACAGGACCGCATCGCAGTGCAGCAGGCGCGGTTCGTCTGCGATCCGCGCGGTCGAAAGGGGAGTCGTCATGCCGGTCAACAGGTCATGCGCCGCGTCGGCATGCGACGAGGTAGTTGATGTCGGTATCGTTCGACAGCGCGAAGCGCTTGCCGAGCGGGTGATACGTGATGCCCTTGATCTCGACGATGTGCAGATCCGTCGCGCGGACGAAGCCGGCCAGTTCCGACGGGCGGATGAAGCGCGCGTAATCGTGCGTGCCCTTCGGCAGCATTTGTGCGATGTATTCCGCGCCGATCACCGCGAACAGGTAGGACTTCAGGTTGCGGTTCAGCGTCGAGAAGAACACCCAGCCGCCCGGCTTCACGAGGGTCGCGCACGCGGCCACGATATCGCCGGGCGACGGCACGTGCTCGAGCATCTCCATGCACGTGACGACGTCGTAGCTGCCCGGTTCGCGCGCGGCGATCGCTTCGGCGGCGATCGCCTCGTAATCGACCGAAATGCCGCTTTCGAGACTGTGCAGGTCGGCCACGCCGAGCGCTTCGGTCGACAGGTCGATGCCTTTCACCTGCGCACCGAGTCCGGCCATCGACTCGGACAGGATGCCGCCGCCGCAGCCGATGTCGAGCACGCGCTTGCCGGCCAGGTGCGCATGCGCGTCGATCCAGCCGAGCCGTACCGGGTTCAGGTCGTGCAGCGGTTTGAATTCGGCATTCGGGTCCCACCACCGATGGGCGAGGTCGCTGAATTTCTGGAGTTCGTGCGGATCGGCGTTGGTCATGTCGGCAAACGGGCTACGAGAGGAGGGCAGTGCGTCAGCCCCGAGTATATAAGCGGGCGGACGGCGAGGCCAGCAAGCGCCTGGACGGGCGTCAATGAAAAAGCCCCGCCGGAGCGGGGCTTTGAAGCAGTCGAAAACCGCGGCTTAGTTTGCCGGAACGGTCGTCTTCTGGACTTCTTGCGTACCGACCACTTCGACTTCCACGCGGCGGTCCGGTGCGAGGCAGGCGATGAGTTGCTTGCGGTTCTTCTGGTTGCAGCCGGTCGTAACCGGGTTGCGCTTGCCCTTGCCTTCCGTGTAGATCTTGTTGGCCGGCACACCCTTGCTGACCAGGTACGACTTCACGGCTTGCGCACGGCGCAGCGACAGACGGTCGTTGTACTTGTCCGAACCGATGCGGTCCGTGTAGCCCGTTGCGACGACCACTTCCGTGTTCATGCCCTGGATCTTCGACGACAGTTCGTCCAGCTTTTGCTTGCCCAGCGGCTTGAGCGTTGCCTTGTCGAAGTCGAACAGCGCGTCAGCTTGATACGTGATCTTCTGGCTCGTGATGGCCGGAGCGACCGGAGCGACCGGCGGCTGCGGTGCCTGGGCGACCAGTGCGCCATCGCACTTCGCGTTGGCGGTGGCCGGCGTCCAGAATGCATCGCGCCAGCAGAGCTCGTTCGTGCCGTTCATCCACACCCATTCGCCCGTGCCGTTCACCCAGTTGTCATTGACGGCTTGACGCGACGCCGGCACCGACTGTGCCGAAGCGGATGCAGCCATAACTGCGGTAGCTGCAATGAACGCGAGCTTTGAAAGTTTATTCATATTTCTCCTCTCGAAATTGAGATTACCGCAGGTTTACTGCGAGCCTGTTGACGGTGACAAGTCATACATTGCTCGAAGTATAACATTGGTGCGGCACAAAAAACGCGGCACCGCTCTGTGTAGACTTCGAGCAGCGTCTAACTTTCAGTGCGTTGGCATTTTGCCATATCGTTCCCTTCCTACGAAAAAAAATCCTCCCCACCCCAAGATCGCTTCAACTTTGTGGTGCATGCGCAACACCGCCCTGCCGTAACTTTTAGAGATTGTCAAGAGTGGGGCGGCGAAATTGCGCGATTGCATGCAGTTGTTTACTCGCGCGCAGGAAACGCGGCGGATGCGATCGCCTGCGACGTCGCGTCGCGCACCCTTTCGCCGGGCCGGTTTCGACCGATGATTTCGGCCGATTCGCCGCGGCCGCGATTTTTGCTGTTTACATATAGAGGGGGAGGCGGATTGGCGGCCGATGGGCGCATGTTAGAATCTCGCGTTGCGTTGCGCATGCAGCGCCCACGCGAAAGGCGTTCGCCGTCTTCGCTCCGAAACGATACGGATACATGGATCAATTCGCCAAAGAGACCCTGCCCACCTCCCTAGAGGAGGAAATGCGCCGTTCGTATCTCGATTACGCGATGAGCGTGATCGTCGGACGTGCCCTCCCGGATGTCCGCGATGGCCTCAAGCCCGTGCACCGGCGCGTGTTGTTCGCGATGCACGAACTGAACAACGACTGGAACCGCGCGTACAAGAAGTCGGCGCGTATCGTCGGTGACGTGATCGGTAAATACCACCCTCACGGCGATACCGCGGTCTACGACACGATTGTGCGGATGGCGCAGGATTTCTCGCTGCGCTACATGCTGATCGACGGGCAGGGCAACTTCGGCTCGATCGACGGCGACAATGCCGCGGCGATGCGTTACACCGAAATTCGCATGGCGAAGATCGGTCACGAGCTGCTCGCCGACATCGACAAGGAAACGGTCGATTTCGAGCCGAACTACGACGGCAACGAAATGCAGCCGTCGGTCCTGCCGTCGCGCATTCCGAACCTGCTGATCAATGGCTCGTCGGGCATCGCGGTCGGCATGGCGACCAACATCCCGCCGCACAACCTGAACGAAGTCGTCGACGCGTGCCAGCATCTGCTCGGCAACCCGGAAGCGACGATCGACGAGCTGATCGAGATCATCCCGGCGCCGGACTTCCCGACGGCCGGCATCATCTACGGCGTCGCCGGCGTGCGCGACGGCTACCGCACCGGGCGCGGCCGCGTCGTGATGCGTGCGGCCACGCACTTCGAGGAGATCGACCGCGGCCAGCGGATGGCGATCATCGTCGACGAGCTGCCGTACCAGGTGAACAAGCGCTCGCTGCTCGAGCGGATCGCCGAGCTCGTCAACGAGAAGAAGCTCGAAGGCATTTCCGACATCCGCGACGAATCCGACAAGAGCGGCATGCGCGTCGTGATCGAGCTCAAGCGCGGCGAAGTGCCGGAAGTGGTGCTGAACAACCTGTACAAGGCGACGCAGCTGCAGGATACGTTCGGCATGAACATGGTCGCGCTCGTCGACGGCCAGCCGAAGCTGCTGAACCTGAAGGAAATCCTGCAGTGCTTCCTGTCACACCGACGCGAAGTGCTGACGCGCCGCACGATCTACGAACTGCGCAAGGCCCGCGAACGCGGCCACGTGCTCGAAGGTCTCGCGGTCGCGCTCGCGAACATCGACGAGTTCATCGCGATCATCAAGGCCGCGCCGACGCCGCCGATCGCGAAGCAGGAACTGATGGCGAAGCCGTGGGATTCGTCGCTCGTGCGCGAGATGCTGACGCGCGCCGAGAGCGAGAACGCCGCGGCCGGCGGCCGTTCCGCGTACCGTCCGGAAGGCCTGAACCCGGCGTTCGGGATGCAGACCGACGGGCTGTACCGCCTGTCCGACACGCAGGCGCAGGAAATCCTGCAGATGCGTCTGCAGCGCCTGACCGGCCTCGAGCAGGACAAGATCATCGGCGAGTACCGCGACGTGATGGCCCAGATCGCCGACCTGCTGGACATCCTCGCACGCCCCGAGCGGATCACGACGATGATCGGCGAGGAGCTGACCTCGGTGAAGGCCGAATTCGGCGACGCGCGCCGCTCGAAGATCGAGCTGAACGCGACCGAGCTGAACACCGAGGATCTGATCACGCCGCAGGACATGGTCGTCACGATGTCGCACGCGGGCTACGTGAAGTCGCAGCCGTTGTCCGAGTACCGCGCGCAGAAGCGCGGCGGTCGCGGCAAGCAGGCGACGCAGATGAAGGAAGACGACTGGATCGAGACGCTCTTCATCGCGAACACGCACGACTACATCCTGTGCTTCTCGAATCGCGGCCGTGTGTACTGGGTCAAGGTCTATGAAGTGCCGCAGGGTTCGCGCAACTCGCGTGGCCGGCCGATCGTCAACATGTTCCCGCTGCAGGAAGGCGAGAAGATCAACGTCGTGCTGCCGGTCAAGGAATTCTCGGCCGACAAGTTCATCTTCATGGCGACGTCGCTCGGCACCGTGAAGAAGACGCCGCTCGAAGCGTTCAGCCGCCCGATGAAGAAGGGCATCATCGCGGTCGGCCTCGACGACGGCGACTACCTGATCGGTGCGTCGATCACCGACGGCGCGCACGACGTGATGCTGTTCTCGGACTCCGGCAAGGCCGTGCGTTTCGACGAGAACGACGTGCGTCCGATGGGGCGCGAGGCGCGCGGCGTGCGCGGCATGCAGCTCGAGGACGGGCAGCAGGTCATCGCGATGCTGGTCGCGGGCAGCGAGGAGCAGACCGTGCTCACCGCGACCGAAAACGGCTACGGCAAGCGCACGCCGATCACCGAGTACACGCGCCATGGCCGCGGCACGAAGGGTATGATCGCGATCCAGACGTCCGAGCGCAACGGCAAGGTCGTGGCTGCCACGCTCGTCGACGCCGAGGATCAGATCATGCTGATCACGACGGCCGGCGTGTTGATTCGCACCCGCGTGTCCGAGATTCGCGAGATGGGGCGCGCCACGCAAGGTGTTACACTCATCAGTCTCGATGAGGGTACGAAGCTCTCTGGCCTCCAGCAGATCGCCGAGGCCGAAGAGGGAGAGGGCGAAGCCGACGAGGCGTCGGACGGCGAAGCCTGAAGAACGGATGAGACTCTGGCCGCCGCGGGCGAAAAGCGCCGCGGCCGGCGAGCAACCATTCATATTTCCAAAAGGGAGTGATGATGCAAAAGCAATTCAAGCAACTGGTTCTGCTGGCTGCACTGGTGCCGACTTTCGCGATGGCGCAGGCGCTGTCGAATTCCGCACCGGCTGCTCCGGCGGCAGCTGCGCCGATCGACGCCGACAAGAAGGCGGCGATCAAGGATCTGCTCGACGCGATCGACGCGCCGAAGCTCGTGTCGGCAATCGGCAACAGCGCCGAAATGCAGGCGAAGCAGCTCGTGCCGGCCATCCTGTCGGACGCGCTGTCGGAAAACAAGACGCTGAACGACAAGCAGAAGCAGGCTGCCGTTCCGACGCTGCAGAAGAACGCGGTGCCGAAGCTGGTCGACGGCGCGGGCAAGGTGTTCGGCACGCAACAGTTCCAGAGCGACGCGATGTCGGCTCAGTACGACGCGTACGCGAAGTACTACAGCACGTCGGAGATCAAGGATCTGACGACGTTCTACAAGAGCCCGACGGGCCGCAAGTTCATCCAGGTTCAGGATCAGGTCGGTCGCGACGTGGTCAACGGCCTGATGCAGAAGTACATGCCGCAAGCGATCCAGGCAACGCGTACGCAGGCTGACAAGGAAGTCGCAGCAGTCAAGCCGGGCAAGTAAGCTGTCCGGCCGCGCCCCCGGCCGTTCGGCCGGGTTTGGCGGGAGCCTGACGACAGTGCGATAATGGCCGTTTGCGCGCGAGCGCAAGCGGCCATTTCTTTTCTGGCGCGTTTTGCCGGCGGCAAGCCGGTCGCGTCCCTCCCGAGGTTTTCACGATGCGCGTCTTTAATTTCTCCGCCGGCCCTGCGGCGATGCCCGAGGAAGTGCTGCGGCAAGCCGCCGACGAAATGCTCGACTGGCACGGCAGCGGCATGAGCGTGATGGAGATGAGCCATCGCGGCAAGGAGTTCATGTCGATCCACGAGGCCGCGCTGACCGACCTGCGCGACCTGCTCGGCGTGCCGGCGAGCCACCGGATCCTGTTTCTGCAGGGCGGCGGCATTGCGGAAAACGCGATCGTGCCGATGAACCTGCTGGGCGCGCGCACGACGGCCGACTTCGTCGTGACCGGTTCGTGGTCGCAGAAATCGTTCGGCGAGGCGAAGAAGTTCTGCACGCCGCATCTGGCCGCGAGCGGCAAGACGGAAGACGGCTTCACGCGTGCGCCCGCGCGCGCGGAATGGCAGCTGTCGGACGATCCGGCCTACGTGCATCTGTGCACCAACGAGACGATCGACGGTGTCGAGACGTTCGAGATCCCCGATCTCGGCGACGTGCCGCTGGTCGCGGATGTCTCGTCGCACATCCTGTCACGCCCGATGGACGTCGCGAAATACGGCGTGCTGTTCGGCGGCGCGCAGAAGAACATCGGGATGGCCGGCGTGACGGTCGTGATCGTGCGCGAGGATCTGCTCGATCGCGCGCTGTCGATCTGCCCGTCCGCGTTCGAATGGAAGACCATCGCCGCGAACAACTCGCTGTACAACACGCCGCCCACCTACGCGATCTACATCGCGGGCCTCGTGTTCCAGTGGCTGAAGCGGCAGGGTGGCCTCGAAGCGATCGAGGCACGCAATATCGAAAAATCGAAGCTGCTCTACGACACGATCGACGCGAGCAGCTTCTATCTGAACAAGGTCGAGCCGGCAGCGCGTTCGCGGATGAACGTGCCGTTTTTCCTGGCCGACGAAACGCGCAACGAAGACTTCCTTGCCGGCGCAAAGGCGCGCGGGCTGCTGCAGCTGAAGGGCCACAAGTCCGTCGGCGGCATGCGGGCGTCGATCTACAACGCGGTGCCGCTCGAGGGCGTGAAGGCGCTCGTCGAGTACATGAAGGACTTCGAGCAGCGCGGCGCCTGACGGCGGCGCTGTTCAAACAGCACGGCAAAACGCATGGACGACGAACTGAATTCCCGCCTGAAACCGCTGCGCGACCGCATCGACGCGATCGACGCGCAGCTGATCGCGCTCCTGAACCAGCGCGCCGCGGTGGCGCTCGAGGTGGGCGAGGTCAAGAAGCATTTCAACGCGCCGGTGTTCCGGCCCGAGCGCGAGCTGCAGGTGATCGCGCGGCTGCAGGACATGAGCGCCGGGCCGCTCGCGAGCGAGCACATCAGCGCCATCTGGCGCGAGATCATGGCGGCGAGCCGTGCGCTCGAGCAGACGATCCACGTCGCGTTCCTCGGGCCGGTCGGCACGTATAGCGAGCAGGCGATGCTCGAGTATTTCGGCCAGTCGATCGAAGGACTGCCGTGCCCGTCGATCGACGAGGTGTTCCGCTCGGTCGAGGCCGGTGCGTCCGCGTTCGGCATCGCGCCGGTCGAGAATTCGACCGAAGGCGCCGTGTCGCGCACGCTCGACCTGCTGCTGCAGACCCAGCTGGTGATCAGCGGCGAACTCGCGCTGCCGATCCATCACAACCTGCTCACGCAGAGCGGCACGCTCGACGGCGTGACGCGCGTCTGCGCGCACGCGCAGGCGCTCGCGCAATGCCAGCAGTGGCTCGCGGCGAATGCGCCGCAGCTCGAGCGGCAGGCCGTGGCGAGCAACGCGGAGGCCGCGCGCCTCGCGGCGGCCGATCCGAGCGTCGCCGCGATCGCGGGCGACCGCGCGGCCGCGCACTATGGATTGCAGATCGCGTTCTCGCTGATCCAGGACGATCCGCACAATCGCACGCGCTTCGTGATCGTCGGCAAGCAGCCGGCCGGGCAGAGCGGGCACGACCAGACGTCGCTGATCGTGTCCGTGAAGAACGAGCCGGGCGCCGTGTTCAAGCTGCTCGAGCCGCTCGCGCGGCACGGCGTGTCGATGACGCGCTTCGAGTCGCGTCCGGCGCGCGTCGGCACGTGGGAGTACTACTTCTATATCGACATCGAAGGGCACCGTGACGATGCGGCGGTGGCGGCCGCGCTCGCGGAACTCGGTCAGAAGGCCGCGTTCCTGAAGATACTCGGTTCGTATCCGCGCGCGCGCTGACGCGCGGCGGCCGTCGCCTGCTTGCGCAGGCGGGGCGGCCGGGCGGGCAGGGCAGGCCGGTCGGCGCTGCCGAAGGCGGGTTCGGGCGGTATCCGGCGCAGGTTGCGCCGGGTGCGGGCCCGTTGCCCGGAATCTGGAATTCCGCGTGCGGGGCGTCGTTTCGCGCGCGTAACTTGGCTCTTGTCGTGTCAGGCTTTGCATTCAACAAACTGGTCATCTTCGGCGTCGGCCTGATCGGCGGATCGCTGGCCCGCGCGCTGCGCGAGCGCGCGCCGGGCGGCGCGGGCGAGATCGTCGGCGTCGGCCGTTCGCGCGCGTCGGTCGAGCGCGCGCGCTCGCTCGGCGTGATCGACCGCGCGGCGGCACTCGACGACGACGCGCAATTGCGCGACGCGCTTGCCGGCGCCGATCTCGTCCTGCTGGCCGCGCCCGTCGCGCAGACGGGCCCGTTGCTCGCGCGTATCGCGCCGTGGCTCGACGGCGCGACGATCGTCACCGATGCCGGCAGCACCAAGTCCGACGTCGTCGCGGCCGCGCGCGACGCGCTCGGCGCGCGGATCGCGCAGTTCGTGCCCGGTCACCCGATCGCGGGGCGCGAATCGAGCGGCGTCGAGGCGGCGTTGCCGGACCTCTACGTCGGCCGCAACGTCGTGCTGTGCCCGCTGCCGGAGAACGCGCCCGAAGCCGTGGCCCGGATCGACGCGATGTGGCGCGCGACCGGCGCCGACGTGCGCACGATGAGCACCGAACAGCACGATCGCGTGTTCGCGTCGATCAGCCATCTGCCGCACGTGCTGTCGTTCGCGCTCGTCGAGCAGATTCTCGGCGAGGCCGACGCGGAACTGAAATTCTCGTACGCGGCCGGCGGTTTCCGCGATTTCACGCGCATCGCGGCGTCGAACCCGGAAATGTGGCGCGACGTGTGCGTCGCGAACCGCGCGGCGCTGCTCGACGAACTCGACGGCTACACGCGCGTGCTCACGCGGCTGCGCGCGGCGATCGACGCCGGCGACGGCGCGGCGCTCGAAGCCGTATTCACGCGCTCGCGCGCCGCACGCAAGGCATGGCAGGAGCGCGGCGGCGCGCCCGCTGCCGAACCGGTCAAGAAATAACAGGACGATTCCCATGGACTACCTCGATCTCGGCCCGTACTCCAGCGCTTCGGGCACCGTGCGCCTGCCCGGCTCGAAGAGCATTTCGAACCGCGTGCTGCTGCTCGCGGCGCTCGCCGAAGGCGAAACGACGATCACCAACCTGCTCGCCTCCGACGACACGCGCGTGATGCTCGACGCACTCGGCAAGCTCGGCGTGAAGCTCGCGCGCGACGGCGACACCTGCGTGGTCACCGGCACGCGCGGCGCGTTCACCGCGAAGACGGCCGACCTGTTCCTCGGCAACGCGGGCACGGCCGTCCGGCCGCTGACCGCCGCGCTCGCGGTGAACGGCGGCGACTATCGCGTGCACGGCGTGCCGCGCATGCACGAACGGCCGATCGGCGATCTCGTCGACGGCTTGCGCCAGATCGGCGCGCAGATCGACTACGAGCTGAACGAAGGCTACCCGCCGCTGCGGATCAAGCCCGCGACGATTGCGGTCGATGCGCCCATCCGCGTGCGCGGCGACGTGTCGAGCCAGTTCCTCACCGCGCTGCTGATGACGCTGCCGCTCGTGAAGGCGAAGGACGGCAGGATCGTCGTCGAAGTCGACGGCGAGCTGATCTCGAAGCCGTACATCGACATCACGATCCGGTTGATGGCGCGCTTCGGCGTGACCGTCGAGCGCGAAGGTTGGCAGCGCTTCGTCGTGCCGGCCGGTGTTCGCTACAAGTCGCCGGGACGGATCATGGTCGAGGGCGATGCGTCGTCCGCGTCGTACTTCCTCGCGGCCGGCGCGCTGGGCGGCGGCCCGCTGCGGGTCGAGGGCGTGGGGCGGGCGAGCATCCAGGGCGACGTCGGTTTCGCGAACGCGCTGATGCAGATGGGCGCGAACGTGACGATGGGCGACGACTGGATCGACGTGCGCGGCATCGGCCACGATCACGGCAAGCTCGAGCCGATCGACATGGACTTCAACCTGATTCCCGACGCGGCGATGACCATCGCGGTCGCGGCACTGTTCGCGAGCGGCACGAGCACGCTGCGCAACATCGCGAGCTGGCGCGTGAAGGAAACGGACCGCATCGCCGCGATGGCGACCGAGCTGCGCAAGGTCGGTGCGATCGTCGAGGAAGGCCCCGACTATCTCGTCGTCACGCCGCCGGAAAAGCTCACGCCGAATGCGGCGATCGATACGTACGACGATCACCGGATGGCGATGTGCTTCTCGCTCGTCAGCCTGGGCGGCGTGCCCGTGCGGATCAACGATCCGAAGTGCGTCGGCAAGACGTTCCCCGACTATTTCGACCGCTTCGCCGCGCTCGCCAAAGCCTGACCCGACTGTTCCGATGAAATCGACCCGCCCCTTTCACCCGACTCCCGTCATCACGATCGACGGCCCGACCGCTTCCGGCAAGGGCACCGTCGCGGCGCTCGTCGCCGCGCACCTCGGCTTCCACCTGCTCGACAGCGGCGCGCTGTACCGGCTCGCCGCGCTCGCGAGCGTGCGCTACGGAATCGCCGCGGAAGACGTCGACGCGCTGGTTAAGCTGATCGACGACCTGCACATCACGTTCCGTGAAGGGTGCGCGCAGCTCGACGGCGTCGACGTGTCGAACGACATTCGTGCCGAAGCGGTCGGCAACCGCGCGTCGGCGATTGCCGTGCACGGCCCCGTGCGCACCGCGCTCGTCGCGCGCCAGCGCGCGTTCCGCAAGACGCCGGGCCTCGTGGCGGACGGGCGCGACATGGGCACCGTGATCTTCCCGGACGCCGTGCTGAAGGTGTTCCTGACGGCCAGCGCCGAGGCGCGCGCGACCAGGCGGCATAAGCAATTGATGCAAAAAGGTTTTTCTGCTAATATAGATGACTTGCTCCGGGATCTTCGTGAACGTGACGCGCGCGACAGCAATCGCGCAGCCGCGCCGCTGAAGCCTGCGGCAGATGCCAAGCTGCTCGATACGTCGGCGCTTTCGGTCGATGAAGCCGTCGACCAGGTGCTGCAGTGGTACCGGGCGCTCGGCCAGCCCGCCTGACAAGGCGGGCAGCGGTAGGTGCTCCGCATCGCAAGCGCGGAGCGTGTTTCGAACCCTTAACCCCGTGTGGTCCTCGATCTGGCCCTTTCAGCCTGCCATTCCGGCCGGCGTGGCACAGCGAGCCATGCACAATCAGATTTTTATGTCCGACCTGCAAACCTCCACCCCGAATACCGAATCCTTTGCGGCTCTGTTCGAAGAGTCGCTGACCCGCCAAGACATGCGCGCCGGCGAAGTGATTTCCGCCGAAGTCGTGCGCGTCGACCACAACTTCGTGGTCGTCAATGCAGGCCTGAAGTCCGAGGCTTACATTCCGATCGAGGAATTCCTGAACGATCAGGGCGAGGTTGAGGTGCAGTCGGGCGATTTCGTGTCCGTCGCGATCGACGCACTCGAAAACGGCTACGGCGACACGATCCTGTCGCGCGACAAGGCGAAGCGCCTTGCATCGTGGCTGTCGCTGGAAAAGGCCCTCGACAACAACGAACTCGTCACCGGCACGATCACCGGCAAGGTGAAGGGCGGCATGACCGTGATGGTCAACGGCATCCGCGCGTTCCTGCCGGGTTCGCTGGTCGACACGCGTCCGGTCAAGGACACGACCCCGTACGAAGGCAAGACGCTCGAGTTCCGCGTGATCAAGCTCGATCGCAAGCGTAACAACGTCGTGCTGTCGCGTCGTGCAGTGATCGAGGCCACGCAAGGCGAAGAGCGCGCGAAGCTGCTCGAGACGCTGAAGGAAGGCGCGATCGTCAACGGCGTGGTCAAGAACATCACCGACTACGGCGCGTTCGTCGACCTCGGCGGCATCGACGGCCTGCTGCACATCACCGACATCGCATGGCGTCGTGTGCGTCACCCGAGCGAAGTCCTGTCGGTTGGCCAGGAAGTCACCGCGAAGATCCTCAAGTTCGACCAAGAGAAGAACCGCGTCTCGCTGGGCATCAAGCAACTGGGCGACGATCCGTGGGAAGGCATCTCGCGCCGTTACCCGTCGGGCACGCGCCTGTTCGGCAAGGTCACGAACATCACCGACTACGGCGCATTCGTCGAAGTGGAATCGGGCATCGAAGGCCTCGTCCACGTGTCGGAAATGGACTGGACCAACAAGAACGTCGCGCCGTCGAAGGTTGTCCAGCTGGGCGACGAAGTCGAAGTCATGGTCCTCGAGATCGACGAAGACCGTCGTCGTATCAGCCTCGGCATGAAGCAGTGCAAGCCGAATCCGTGGGATGACTTCAGCCGCAACTTCAAGAAGGGCGACAAGATCACGGGCGCAATCAAGTCGATCACCGACTTCGGCGTGTTCATCGGTCTGCCGGGCGGCATCGACGGCCTGGTCCACCTGTCGGACCTGTCGTGGAGCGAAGCCGGCGAAGAAGCCGTTCGCAAGTACAAGAAGGGCGACGAAGTCGAAGCAATCGTGCTCGGTATCGACGTCGAGAAGGAGCGCATTTCGCTCGGCATCAAGCAGCTCGAAGGCGACCCGTTCAGCAACTACGTTGCAATGAACGACAAGGGCTCGATCGTCGACGGCGTCGTGAAGACGGTCGATGCGAAGGGTGCGGTCGTCACGCTGACGGGCGACATCGAAGGCTACCTGCGTGCGTCGGAAATCTCGCAGGATCGCGTCGAAGATGCACGCAACGTGCTGAAGGAAGGCGACAAGGTCAACGCGATGGTGATCAACATCGATCGCAAGTCGCGCGGCATCAACCTGTCGATCAAGGCGAAGGATTCGGCTGAACAACAGGAAGCGATCCGCGGCCTGCAGTCGGATTCCAGCGCTGCTGCGACCGGTACGACCAACCTCGGCGCGCTGCTGAAGGCGAAGCTCGACGGCCAGAACCAGTAAGCCTTACGAGGTCTGCTGAAGTATGACCAAATCCGAGTTGGTCGCGCAGCTGGCATCGCGATTTCCGCAACTTGTCCTCAAGGATGCGGATTTCGCGGTGAAAACGATGCTCGATGCGATGTCCGACGCTCTGGCGAAAGGGCATCGCATTGAAATTCGGGGTTTCGGCAGCTTCGGCCTCAATCGTCGCCCGGCGCGCGTCGGACGCAACCCGAAGTCGGGGGAGAAAGTGCAGGTGCCCGAGAAGTTCGTGCCGCACTTCAAACCTGGCAAGGAATTGCGTGAACGCGTCGACGGCCGCGCCGGTGAACCGCTGAAGGCTGACGATTCGGACGACGAGCGTTGAGTGTCGTTCGGTGTGCCCGGAACCCGTCCGGCGAAGGCTGAAAAGAAAAGCGCCCCTTGCGGGCGCTTTTTTCATTTCCGGCTGCATGTCCGGCAACCGACCTGCCACGCCGCGCACAGGATCTGCGCAGCCGCGGAAACGCTTCCTTTACAATACGGGTCGATTCGGTGCGGCGAAGGGGAGTCGCGCGCCGCGGCAAACCTCAACAAAGAGAGGGCTTCATGAAGTTTATCGTCTGGCTGATCCGGGTATTGGTGTTCGTCCTGCTGCTGGTGCTTGCGCTGGCCAATACACAAACCGCGACGCTGAATTTCGTTGCCGGCTACGCATGGCAAGCGCCGCTGATCCTGATCGGCCTGGCATTCTTCGCCGTGGGGCTGCTGGCCGGCCTGCTGTCCGCGCTGCCTTCGATCTTCCGTCTGCGTCTCGAGAACGGACGTTTGAAGCGCGATCTGCGTGCGGCGCGCGAAACGCCTGCCGTCATCGACCAGCCGCCGATGCCGCCCGTCATTTAACCCCCGGACGCCGCGCGATCATCGCGCGGTTTTCGTCTCTGCTTCGATATTTCGCATGGATCTGGATTTCTGGTGGTTGCTCGCGATTCCGGTCGCGTTCGCGCTCGGTTGGGCGGCGTCACGCTATGACCTGAAGAATCTCCTGTCGGAGAGCGCCAACCTGCCGCGTTCGTATTTTCGCGGCCTGAATTTTCTGTTGAACGAACAACCCGACAAGGCGATCGATGCGTTCATCGAGGTGGCCAAGCTCGATCCCGAGACGGTCGAGCTCCACTTCGCGCTCGGCAACCTGTTTCGCCGCCGCGGCGAGACCGACCGCGCGATCCGCGTGCACCAGAACCTGCTGAGCCGCACCGACCTGCCGGTCAACGAGCGCGATCACGCGCTGTACGAACTGGGCCAGGATTTTCTGAAAGCCGGCCTGCTGGATCGCGCCGAAGAGGCGTTCCACCAGCTCGCGGACGGCGACTACGCGCTCGGCGCACAGCGGGCGCTGCTGACGATCTACGAGATCGAGAAGGACTGGAACAAGTCGATCGATACGGCGAAACGCATCGAGTCGATGAGCGACAAGCCGCTCGGCATCGAAATTGCGCAGTTTCACTGCGAACTCGCGCAGGACGCGCTGCAGCGCAAGCATGCCGCCGCCGCGGCCGAACAGTTGCGCCTTGCGCTGACCGTGAATCCGCAGAACGTCCGCGCGACGATCCTGTCCGGCGACGCGGCGCAAGCGGCGGGCGACCACGCGGCCGCGATCGAGCACTGGAAGCGCGTCGAAGCGCAGAACCCGGCGTATCTGCCGCTCGTCGCCGACAAGCTGATGAAGGCGTACGTCGCGCTCGGCAAGAACATCGAAGGCGCCGAGCTGCTGATGGGGTACGTCGATCGCTATCCGTCGAACGACCTGCTCGATATCGCCTATCAGCATATCGCCGGGTTGCGCGGCCAGGATGCCGCGCACACGCTCGCGCGCACGCAGATGGAAAAGTCGCCGAACCTGTCGGGGATGCTGCACCTGCTCGATGCGCAGATCGCGGCGGCCGACGAACCGCGTCGTAAGGAACTTGAAATGATGCGTGCGCTGATCAAGCAGCGCACGAAAAATCTGCCACGGTATACGTGCCAGAATTGCGGTTTCCGGGCACGGCTCTTCTACTGGCAGTGCCCCGGATGCAGCGGCTGGGAAACCTATGCGCCGCGCCGCGTCGAACCTGCGATGCCGGGCTGATCCCGGCACGCGGAGCGAACGCGCTGCGGTTGCCGCCGGGCCTGGCCCGGCGGCCAAGTTAGTCAATTACCGGGAAGTACCGGAACATCTATGAAAATCACCATCATCGGCACCGGCTACGTGGGCCTCGTCACGGGCGCCTGCCTCGCGGAGATCGGTCACGACGTCTTCTGTCTCGACGTCGATCCGCGCAAGATCGACATCCTGAACAACGGCGGGATGCCGATTCACGAACCGGGGCTGCTGGACATCATCGCGCGCAATCGCACGGCGGGACGCTTGCGCTTCTCGACGGACATCGAGGCGAGCGTCGCGCACGGCGAGATCCAGTTCATCGCGGTCGGCACGCCGCCCGACGAGGACGGCTCGGCCGACCTGCAATACGTGCTCGAGGCCGCGCGCAACATCGGCCGCCACATGACGGGCTTCAAGGTGATCGTCGACAAGTCGACGGTGCCGGTCGGCACCGCGCGGCGCGTGCGCGGCGTGGTCGACGAGGCGCTGGCCGCACGCGGGCTCGCGGGCAGCGTCGCGCATCGCTTTTCGGTCGTGTCGAACCCGGAATTCCTGAAGGAAGGCGCCGCGGTCGAGGACTTCATGCGCCCGGACCGGATCATCATCGGCGTCGACGACGACGAAACCGGCACGATCGCGCGCGAGAAGATGAAGAAACTCTACGCGCCGTTCAACCGCAATCACGAACGCACGATCTACATGGACGTGCGGTCGGCCGAATTCGCGAAGTATGCGGCGAACGCGATGCTCGCGACGCGCATCTCGTTCATGAACGAGATGTCGAATCTCGCCGACAAGGTCGGCGCCGACATCGAGGCCGTGCGCCGCGGGATCGGCTCCGATCCGCGCATCGGCTATCACTTCCTGTACGCCGGCGTCGGCTACGGCGGCTCGTGCTTTCCGAAGGACGTGCAGGCGCTGATCCGCACCGCGGGCGAGAACGGCCAGCCGCTGCGCATCCTGGAAGCCGTGGAGGCTGCCAACCATGCGCAGAAGGACGTGCTGATCGGCAAGATCGAGCAGCGCTTCGGCGCCGACCTGACGGGCCGCGAATTCGCGGTCTGGGGCCTGGCGTTCAAGCCGAACACCGACGACATGCGCGAGGCGCCGAGCCGCCGCCTGATCGCCGCGCTGCTCGAGCGCGGCGCGACCGTGCGTGCCTACGATCCGGTCGCCGTCGACGAAGCGCGGCGCGTGTTCGCGCTGGATTTCGGCGACGATGCGGACGTGCTGGCGCGATTGCATCTCGTCGACACGCAGGACGTCGCGGTCACGGGCGCGGATGCGCTCGTGATCGTGACCGAGTGGAAGGAATTCCGCAGCCCCGATTTCACGCGCCTGAAGGCCGAGCTGAAAGCGCCGGTGATCTTCGACGGGCGCAACCTGTACGAACCGGACGCGATGGCCGAACTCGGCATCGACTACTACGCGATCGGCCGGCCGTACGTCGATCCCCAGTCGTTTTCCCGTGGCTGAACGTACGATGAATACTCTTTGCGAAGTCGTTCCGGTGCCGCGCGAGCAACTCGCGCGTTCGCGCGTGCTCGTCGTCGGCGACGTGATGCTCGACCGCTACTGGTTCGGCAACGTCGATCGCATTTCGCCTGAAGCGCCGGTGCCGGTCGTGCACGTGCAGCGTCAGGAGGAGCGGCTCGGCGGCGCGGCCAACGTGGCGCGCAATGCGGTGACGCTTGGCGGCCAGGCCGGGCTGCTGTGCGTCGTCGGTTGCGACGAACCCGGCGAGCGGATCGTCGAGCTGCTCGGCAGCAGCGGCGTGACGCCGCATCTCGAGCGCGATCCGGCGTTGCCGACCACGATCAAGCTGCGCGTGCTCGCGCGCCAGCAGCAACTGCTGCGCGTCGACTTCGAGGCGATGCCGACGCACGAGGTGCTGCTCGCGGGGCTCGCGCGCTTCGATGCGCTGCTGCCGCAGCACGACGTCGTGCTGATGTCGGATTACGCCAAAGGCGGCCTCACGCACGTCACGACGATGATCGAGAAGGCGCGTGCGGCCGGCAAGGCGGTGCTGGTCGACCCGAAGGGCGACGACTGGGCACGCTATCGCGGCGCGTCGCTGATCACGCCGAATCGCGCGGAACTGCGCGAGGTGGTCGGGCAGTGGAAATCGGAAGACGACCTGCGCGCACGCGTCGCGACCCTGCGTGCGGATCTCGGCATCGACGCGCTGCTGCTCACGCGTTCGGAAGAGGGCATGACGCTCTTTTCCGCGGGCGGCGAACTGCATGCGCCGGCGCTCGCACGCGAAGTGTTCGACGTGTCGGGCGCGGGCGACACCGTGATCGCGACGGTCGCGACGATGCTCGGCGCCGGTGTGCCGCTCGTCGACGCCGTGGTGCTCGCGAATCGCGCGGCAGGCATCGTGGTCGGCAAGCTCGGCACGGCCACGGTGGACTACGACGAACTGTTTCACTGAGCGCATTCGGCGGCGCGACGAGCGCGCCGCACGAATGGCTCGCACTTTTCAGGCAGGACGATCATGACCCTCATCGTCACCGGCGCAGCCGGTTTTATCGGCGCGAACATCGTCAAGGCGCTCAACGCGCGCGGCGAGACGCGCATCATCGCGGTCGACAATCTGACGCGCGCGGACAAGTTCCGCAATCTCGTCGATTGCGAGATCGACGACTATCTCGACAAGACCGAATTCGTCGAACGCTTCGCGCGCGGCGATTTCGGCAAGGTACGTGCGGTATTTCATGAAGGCGCCTGTTCGGACACGATGGAAACCGACGGTCGCTACATGATGGACAACAACTTCCGCTACAGCCGCGCGGTGCTCGATACCTGCCTCGTGCAGGGCACGCAGTTCCTGTATGCCTCGTCGGCCGCGATCTACGGCGGCTCGACGCGCTTCGTCGAGGAGCGCGACGTCGAGGCGCCGCTGAACGTGTACGGCTATTCGAAGTTCCTGTTCGACCAGGTGATCCGTCGCGTGCTGCCGAGCGCGAAGAGCCAGATCGCGGGCTTCCGCTATTTCAACGTGTACGGCCCGCGCGAGACGCACAAGGGCCGCATGGCGTCGGTCGCGTTCCACAACTTCAACCAGTTCCGCGCGGAAGGCAAGGTGAAGCTGTTCGGCGAGTACAACGGCTATGCGCCGGGCGAGCAGACGCGCGATTTCGTGTCGGTCGAGGACGTGACCAACGTGAACCTGTTCTTCTTCGATCATCCGGAGAAGTCGGGCATCTTCAACCTCGGCACGGGCCGCGCGCAGCCGTTCAACGATATCGCGTCGACGGTCGTGAACACGCTGCGCGCGCTCGACAACCAGCTGCCGCTGACGCTCGCGCAGCAGGTCGAGCAGGGGTTGATCGAATACGTGCCGTTCCCCGATGCGCTGCGCGGCAAGTACCAGTGCTTCACGCAGGCCGATCAGACGAAACTGCGCGCGGCCGGCTACGACGCACCGTTCCTGACCGTGCAGGAAGGCGTCGACCGCTACGTGCGTTGGCTATCCGGCCAGGTTTAAACCGACGCGTTGCATCGATAGACTGGGTCTCACGGTCGGCAGCCGCCGGCCGTTTTTCTTCGGAGATCCAGCACATGATCAGGAAATGGTTTGCCGCAGCGGTCATGCTCGGCGCAGTGGCGTCGGCCTGGGCGGCCGTCGACGTCAACACCGCGAACGAGGATGCGCTCGTCGGCATCAAGGGCATCGGTCCGGCGCGGGCGAAGGCGATTCTCGACGAGCGTGGCGCACGCGGTCCGTTCAGGAATGCGGAAGATCTCGCCGCACGCGTGAAGGGCATGGGCGGGCACACCGTCGAGCGGCTTCAGCAGGAAGGATTGACGGTCGGTGCGGCGGCCGGTACGGGTACCACGCCGTCGGCCGCAACCAAGCCGGCGGCAGCGAAGCCTGCCGCCGCACCGGCCCGCACCGCGCAGAAATAACGGGTCGCGCATACCCGACAAAGGGCTCCTTCAGTCGCCGTCGTTGCGACGGCTTCCCGCGGCATGCCGCGGGTTTTTTGCGTGGGACCGCGTGCGCGGCGATCGAGAACCGCGCGGTACGCGTATTCCATCGTTGCAATGGGGTTGCCGGCGCGCGTGCCGGTGCTGGTTTACAATCGATCGATTGATCGGCCTCGCACTCACGGTATATCCATGGCTTACAAAACTATCGAAGACACGATCGGCAATACGCCGCTCGTGCAACTGGTCCGCCTGCCGGACGACGAGATTCGCGCGCGCAACAACGTGCTGCTCGCGAAGCTCGAGGGCAACAATCCGGCCGGTTCCGTGAAGGATCGCCCGGCGCTGTCGATGATCAGCAAGGCCGAGGCGCGCGGTCGAATCAAGCCGGGCGATACGCTGATCGAGGCGACGAGCGGCAACACGGGCATCGCGCTCGCGATGGCAGCGGCGATCCGCGGCTACAAGATGGTGCTGATCATGCCCGAGGATCTGTCGGTCGAGCGCCGCCAGAGCATGGCGGCCTACGGCGCCGAAATCATCCTGACGCCGGTGAAGGGCGGGATGGAGCTGGCGCGCGACCTCGCGGAGCAGATGCAGCGCGAAGGCAAGGGCGTGATCCTCGACCAGTTCGGCAATCCCGATAATCCCGTCGCGCATTACGAAGGAACGGGGCCGGAGATCTGGCGCGATACCGAAGGGCGCATCACGCACTTCGTGTCCGCGATGGGCACGACAGGCACGATCATGGGCACGTCGCGCTACCTGAAGGAACAGAATCCGGCGATCGAGATCGTCGGTGCGCAGCCGGAAGACGGCTCGCGTATCCCGGGCATCCGCAAGTGGCCGGAAGCGTACATGCCGACCATCTTCGATCGCAGCCGTGTCGACCGCGTCGAGAGCGTGAGTCAGGCTGCGTCGGAAACGATGACGCGCCGGCTCGCGGCGGTCGAAGGCATCTTCGCGGGCATTTCGTCGGGCGGCGCATGCGAAGTCGCGATGCGCATCGCGCGTCAGGTCGAGAACGCGACGATCGTATTCATCATCTGCGATCGCGGCGATCGCTACCTGTCCACGGGCGTGTTTCCCGCCTGAGCGAGACGGGTGCGCGATTCGCGCATCGATAAAAAAAGCGCCGCGTTCCGTGAACTGCGGCGCTTTTTCTTTGGGCGGCCAGCGCTTACTGCGGCTGCGCGTCGTCGGCGGCGGGTTGCAGCGCGCCACTGGCTTCCATTTGCGCTTTCACGGCTTCCCCGAGCTGGTACACGGTGAGTGCGTAGAAGAAACTGCGGTTGTAGCGCGTCAGCACGTAGAAGTTCTTCAGGCCGAGCATGTATTCGGTCGCGCGCCCCGGCGTCGGCAGGTCGACCACGGTCACCGGCGTGCCGGCTTCGGTCGTGATGTTGACTGCCGGCTCGTTCAGCGTCATGCCTGCGCGCAGCAGTTGCGACAGCGCCCAGTGCGGTTCGGGCTGGCCGTCGGCGGCGGCCTGGGCGATGCCCAGGCTGCCCGTATCGGGCGTGATTTGCCAGACCACCGGGCGGTCGGTTTCCCAGCCGTGCTGTTTCAGGTAGTTCGCGACGCTACCGATCGCATCGACAGGACTGCTGCGCAGATCGACGTGGCCGGTGCCGTCGAAGTCGACCGCATATTCGCGGATGCTGCTCGGCAGGAACTGCGGAATCCCGATCGCGCCGGTGTACGAGCCGAGCACGGTGGTGGGGTCGAGCTGGTTGTCGCGAGTCCAGACCAGGAAGTCTTCGAGGTTCTTGCGGAACGTGGCCTGGCGGCTGTCGCGATTCGGCGTGTCCGGGTAGTCGAACGTGAGTGTGGTCAGCGCGTCGAGCACGCGGAAATTGCCCATGTAGCGGCCATAGATCGTCTCGACGCCGATGATGCCGACGATCACCTCGGGCGGCACGCCGAACTGCTCGGACGCGCGCTGCAGCGTCGCCTGGTTCGCCTTCCAGAACTTCACGCCCGCATTGATGCGGATCGGCTCGATGAAGCGCGAACGATAGACGCGCCAGTTCTTCACCGAAGGCGTCGGTGCAGGCCTCACGAGCTTGACGGCGGTCGCCGAATAGCTGACGCGCGAGAACAGCGCATGCAGGCTCGCCGAATCGAAGCCGTTGCGGCTCACCATCTCGTCGATGAACGCGTCGACCTTCGCGTTGCTCGCGTAACGCTGCGGAACGATTTCCTCTTCGAAGGTCTGGCCTTGTGGCGTCGGTTGCTGCGGCTGGGCCTGGGCGACGAGCGTGCCGGCGGGCTTCGCCGGCTGCGTCTGCGCGACGGCGGGCGCGGTGCCGAGGGTCGTCGCGACGGCAGCGACGACGAGCGGAGCGCGAACACGGAGCAGCGCGGAGAGAAGGGCGGCGGGCTTGCTGGAATTCATGTCGAAGCGGGCGGACAGGGCGATTGTGTTCGGCGCAGTATACCCGACGCATCCGGCGCGCCGGGCCGAAGCCGGCCGCCGTTGTGGTAAGTTAGCGGCGAATTCGCGGCAGACGATGGACATCATTGAGGGAGACCTGCGGCGTACCGTGCGCCGCGGACGACAGCTTATGGCAACCGCTTTCTATACGCACCCCGACTGCATGCTGCACGAGATGGGGGAATGGCATCCGGAATGTCCGGCCCGCCTGTCGGCGATCCAGGATCAACTGATCGCGAGCCGCATCGACGACCTGATCGTGCACGAAACCGCGCCGTTCGCGAGCGAAGTCGCGCTGGGCCGCGTGCATACGCAGGCGCACATCGACTACATCCGCAGCATGACGCCGGTCGACGGTTACGTCGAGATCGATCCCGATACGCTGATGAATCGCGACACGTGGCGCGCGGCATTGCGCGCGGCCGGCGCCGCGGTCGCGGCGACCGACGCGGTGATCGAAGGCCGCTACGCGAATGCGTTCTGCAGCGTCCGCCCGCCCGGTCATCATGCTGAGCCGGCGCGCGCGATGGGCTTCTGCTTCTTCAACAACGTCGCGATCGCCGCGCGGCACGCGCTCGACGTACACGGCATCGAGCGTGTCGCGATCGTCGATTTCGACGTGCACCACGGCAACGGCACCGAGGCGGCGTTCGCGAACGACGAGCGCGTGCTGATGTGCAGCTTCTTCCAGCATCCGCTGTATCCGTTCTCGGGCGTCGATCACCAGGCGCCGAACATGGTCAACCTGCCGATGCCCGCACGCAGCAACGGAATGGCGATCCGCGAAGCCGTCGACATGCTGTGGCTGCCGCGCCTCGACGCGTTCAAGCCGCAGATGCTGTTCGTATCGGCCGGCTTCGATGCGCATCGCGAGGACGACATCGGCAATCTCGGCCTCGTCGAGGCCGACTTCGAATGGCTGACCGCGCGGATCGTCGACGTCGCGCGCCGGCATGCGCAGGGCCGTATCGTCAGCTGCCTCGAGGGCGGTTACAACCTGTCCGCGCTCGGCCGCAGCGTCGTCGCGCACCTGCGCGTGCTCGCCGGAATCTGATTCCCGGCTCGGCCGGCTGGTCCGGGCGCGCTCAGCGCGCCGGCACGCGCGCGTGGATCCACGCGATCAGCGCGTCGATCACGCGGTCGCGTTCGAGATCGTTCATCGTTTCGTGGAAGCCGCCCTCGTACAGCGTCAGCGTACGATCGGGCGAGCCGACGCGCGCGCCGAATGCGCGGCTGCCGTCGGGTTCGGTCAGCTTGTCGTCGGTGCCGTGATAGACGAGCACCGGCACGCGCAGCGCGCCGCGGCCGGTTTCGATGCGCGCCATCGCGTCGAGAATCTCCGCGCCGGTGCGTGCGGGCACCGGGCCGTGATGCACGAGCGGGTCGGCGCGATTGGCCGCGACGATGGCCGGATCGCGCGACAGCAGGGCCGCATCGATCCTGATCGCGGGGAAAGTGGGCCACACGCGGCTGATGACGCGGCTGACCGCGAGCATCCAGCGCGGCACGTCACGCCCGGGCGCAAGCGCCGGGCTCGACAGCACGAGACCCGCCAGCGCGTGGCCGCGGGCCGGTGCGCGTTCGATCGCGTAGAGCGCCGCGACCGCGCCGCCCATGCTGTGCCCCATCAGGAACAGCGGCGCATCGCCGCGCGCGGCTTCGGCAACCAACGCCTGCGCATCGTTCAGGTACCCGTCGAAACGCTCGACCCACACGCGCTTGCCGGGCGAGTGGCCATGCCCGCGCAGATCGATCGCCAGCACGTCGATGCCCGCTGCGTTCAGCCGGGCGGCGAGCGCGGCATAGCGGCCCGCGTGCTCGGCGAGGCCGTGCACCAGTGCGATCGTCGCGCGCGGCGGCGCGGTGCCGTCGCCGGCCGGCCAGCGGTACGACGCGAGTTCGAGCCCGTCCGCGGTACGCAGCCGGCCCATCCGCGGCGCGGGCGCCGAAGGCGCCGATCCGGCGGTGGCGGGTGCGACGGCCGGCGGGGTGGTGGTGCTCATCGGGCGTCTCCTCTGTTCATTGGTCTGTGTTCCGGATCATAGTCGCGGCCTTCCCGGGAGAGCCAAACAGCGCCCCTCTAATTTCGTCCGGTTATGAAAAGATCGAAATCGATTATTAAGGGGAATGAGGGGTTTGCGGTAAAATCGCCGGCTATTCCAGATGCATCGGCGGCCGACTGGCGGGCCAACTCGCCGGCCGGCCGCCGTTTTGTTTACATGATCGAATTACGCAATCTTTCGCAGCGTTTCCCCGGCCCGGGCGGCTGGGTCGAAGCGTTGCACAACGTCAACCTGACGATCCCGCAAGGCGAGGTGTTCGGCATCATCGGCCGAAGCGGCGCCGGCAAGAGCACGCTCGTGCGCACCATCAATCTGCTGACGCGGCCGACCGAAGGCAATGTGGTCGTCGGCGGGCGCGATCTCACGCTCCTGTCGGCCAGCGCGCTGCGCGAAGCGCGCCGCGAGATCGGCATGATCTTCCAGCACTTCAACCTGCTGTCGTCGCGCACGGTGTTCGACAACGTCGCGCTGCCGCTCGAGCTGGCCGGCGCGAGCCGTGCCGACATCGAAGCCGCCGTGCTGCCGCTGCTCGACCTCGTCGGGCTGTCCGCGCAGAAGGACCGCTATCCGTCGCAGATCAGCGGCGGGCAGAAGCAGCGCGTCGGCATCGCCCGCGCGCTGGCGAGCCAGCCGAAGGTGCTGCTGTCGGACGAAGCGACGTCCGCGCTCGACCCCGAAACCACGCGTTCGATCCTCGACCTGCTGAAGCGCATCAACCGCGAGCTCGGGCTGACCATCGTGCTGATCACGCACCAGATGGAAGTGATCAAGCAGGTCTGCGATCGCGTCGCGGTGCTCGATGCGGGTCGCGTGGTCGAGGAAGGCCGCGTGATCGACGTGTTCCTGCAGCCGCACCACGAAGTGACGCGCGCGCTGATCGGCGACGTGATCGCGCAGGAACTGCCGCCCGCGCTGAAGGCGCGCGTGGCCGAGCGGCTGAAGACGGGCAGCGGGCATCTGCTGCGGCTCGCGTTCACGGGCTCGGGGGTCGACCAGCCGATCCTGTCGGAGACGATCCGCCGGTACGAACTCGATTTCAACATCCTGCACGGCCAGATCGACGAGATCCAGGGGCAGGCATTCGGTTCGCTCGCGGTGCTCGCGGGCGGCGAGCCCGGCAAGGTCGGGCAGGCGCTCGCGTTCCTGCGCGAGCAAGGTGTGGTGGTAGAGGAGCTTTCGTATGTTGAGTGAGATGTTCGATATGTTCGTGCAGTCGTTCTGGGAGACGCTGATCATGGTCGGCATCTCCGGGGCGGTCGGCGCGCTCGTCGGCCTGCCGCTCGGCGTGCTGCTGTACCTCACCGACCGCCAGGGCGTGCTGCAGAACCTCGGCGTGAATCGCGTGCTCGGCGGCATCGTGAACGCGGTGCGCTCGACGCCGTTCATCATCCTGCTGGTCGCGGTCATTCCGTTCACGCGGCTCGTCACGGGTTCGTCGATCGGCACTGCCGCGGCGGTCGTGCCGCTGACGCTCGCGTCCGCGCCGTTCATCGCGCGTCTCGTCGAAACGGCGCTGCGCGAAGTCGACCGCGGGCTGATCGAGGCCGCGCAATCGATGGGCGCGACCACGTCGCAGATCGTCTTCAAGGTGCTGTTGCCCGAGTCGCTGCCGGGCATCGTCGCGGGCCTGACGATCACGTTCGTGTCGCTGGTCGGCTATTCGGCGATGGCGGGCGCGATCGGCGGCGGCGGGCTCGGCGATCTCGGGATCCGTTACGGTTACCAGCGCTATCTGCCGGAAGTGATGTGGACGGTCGTCGCGATCCTGATCGTATTCGTGCAGATCGTGCAATCGTTCGGCGACTGGCTGGTGCGCCGGCTGAGCCACAAATAAGACCAAACCGATTCGAAAGGGGAAACACGATGCAACGACGCTTCATGCTGAAATTCGCGGCGGCGCTGGGTGCGGCCGCGCTGTTCGCGGGCGCGCACGCGCAGGCCGAAACCATCAAGGTCGGCGTGACGGGCGGCCCGCACGCGCAGATCATGGAAGCGGTGAAGAAGGTCGCGGCGAAGGAGGGGCTCGAGATCCGCATCGTCGAATTCTCCGATTACGTGCAGCCGAACGCGGCGCTCGCGTCGGGCGACCTCGACGCGAACAGCTACCAGCACGATCCGTATCTGCAGGCGCAGGTGAAGGATCGCGGCTACAAGCTGCTCAAGGTCGCGGAGACCGTCACGTTCCCGATGGGCATCTATTCGAAGCGCGTGAAATCGCTGGCCGAACTGAAGCCGGGCGCGCGCATCGCGGTGCCCAACGACCCGACCAACGGCGGCCGCGCGCTGCTGTTGCTGCAGAAGCAGGGGCTGCTGAAGCTGCGCGCGGATGCGGGGCTGAAGGCGACGCCGATCGATATCGTCGACAACCCGCGCAAGCTGAAGATCGTCGAGCTCGATGCGGCGCAGATTCCGCGCTCGCTCGGCGACGTCGACGCGGCCGCGATCAACACCAATTACGCGATGGAAGCGGGGTTGAAACCGAAGCAGGATGCGATCGCGATCGAGGGGCCGAGCGGCCCGTACGCCAACATCCTCGCGATTCGCGAGGCGGACCGGAACAAGCCGTGGGTCGCCAAGCTGATTGCCGCCTATCACTCGGCCGACGTGAAGCAGTTCATCGAAGGCAAGTTCGGCGGCGCGGTCATCGCCGCCTGGTAACGGGCGGAGCACGCACGCCCGGCGGGATTAGAGTCGATGATCGAAAACCCGGGCTTTGCGTCCGGGTTTTTTCTCTTTTAAAATAGAACGACCGTTCGCTATCATTGGCGCGTCGCCAAGAAGCGGTATCCTCGACAACCATCATGGTTGGGTCCGCCTGGCCGCGCAGTCACGAGGCCTCGCTATAAAATGGCCTCTGGTCGTATTCGTAACTTTGGAGCGTGTGCATGAAAATCCTGGTGCCAGTGAAAAGAGTGGTCGATTACAACGTGAAGGTCCGCGTGAAGTCGGACAACACGGGTGTCGACATCGCGAACGTGAAGATGTCGATGAACCCGTTCGACGAAATCGCGGTGGAAGAAGCGGTGCGCCTGAAGGAAGCGGGCGTCGCGACCGAAGTGATCGCGGTGTCGGTGGGCGTCGCGCAAGCGCAGGAAACGCTGCGCACGGCGCTGGCGATCGGCGCGGATCGCGCGATCCTCGTCGAGTCGAACGACAGCGTCGAGCCGCTGGCCGTCGCGAAGATCCTGAAAGCACTGGTCGACAAGGAACAGCCGCAACTGGTGATCCTCGGCAAGCAGGCGATCGACGACGATTCGAACCAGACGGGCCAGATGCTGGCCGCGCTGGCCGGCCTGCCGCAAGCGACGTTCGCGTCGAAGGTGACGGTGGCCGACGGCAAGGCGACGGTTGCACGCGAAGTCGACGGCGGCGCCGAAACGCTGTCGCTGACGCTGCCGGCGGTCGTGACGACCGACCTGCGCCTGAACGAGCCGCGCTACGTGACGCTGCCGAACATCATGAAGGCGAAGAAGAAGCCGCTGGAAACCGTGAAGCCGGAAGACCTTGGCGTGGACGTCGCGCCGCGCCTGAAGACGCTGAAGGTGGTCGAGCCGCCGAAGCGCGCGGCCGGCGTGAAGGTGCCGGACGTGAAGACGCTGGTCGAGAAGCTGAAGACCGAAGCCAAGGTGCTGTAAGAGGGAGCGGAAAGAAATGACGATTCTGGTGATTGCAGAACACGACAACGCGTCGATCAAGGCCGCGACGCTGAACACGGTGGCGGCGGCCGCGAAGATTGGCGGCGACATCCACGTGCTGGTCGCGGGCCACAACGCGCAAGCGGCGGCCGACGCGGCCGCGAAGATCGCAGGTGTGTCGAAGGTGCTGTTGGCCGACGCGCCGCAACTGGCCGAAGGCCTGGCGGAAAACGTCGAAGCGACCGCGCTGAACATCGCGAAGGACTACTCGCACATCCTCGCGCCGGCGACGGCCTACGGCAAGAACATCGCGCCGCGTATCGCCGCGAAGCTGGACGTCGCGCAAATCTCGGACATCACGGCAGTCGATTCGGCCGACACGTTCGAGCGCCCGATCTACGCGGGCAACGCGATCGCGACGGTGCAGTCGAGCGACCCGGTCAAGGTCATCACGGTGCGTGCGACGGGTTTCGATCCGGTGGCAGCCGAAGGCGGCAGCGCAGCGATCGAGAAGATCGAAGCGGCGGCGGACGCCGGCAAGTCGCAGTTCGTGAGCCGTGAAGTGACGAAGCTCGACCGTCCGGAATTGACGTCGGCGAGCATCATCGTGTCGGGTGGCCGCGGCTTGGGCAGCGGCGAAAACTACACGAAGGTGCTGGAGCCGCTGGCCGACAAGCTGTCGGCGGCGCTGGGCGCATCGCGCGCGGCAGTCGACGCCGGCTACGTGCCGAACGACTACCAGGTCGGCCAGACCGGCAAGATCGTTGCGCCGCAGCTGTACATCGCGGTCGGCATCTCGGGGGCGATCCAGCATCTGGCCGGCATGAAGGATTCGAAGGTGATCGTCGCGATCAACAAGGATCCGGAAGCGCCGATCTTCAGCGTGGCCGATTACGGCCTCGTCGGCGATCTGTTCTCGCTCGTGCCGGAGCTCGTGAACGAGCTCGGCTGACGCGGCGTGACGCTTCGGCGGTAAGCACACGAGAAGAGGGGCGCGAAGAGCGCCCCTTTTTTCGTTGTGTCGTCGATGCAACGGGCCCGCATCGCCGCGGGCCGTTCCGGTTTACGCGTAGGCCGGACGCGTCTGGCCGGGCACGTCCTTCAGGTAACGATGCACCGACAGGTCGTCTGCCTGGATCGCGGGCATCTTGCCCGAGATCAGGTCCGCGAGCAGTTGGCCCGAGCCGCAGGACATCGTCCAGCCGAGCGTACCGTGGCCGGTGTTCAGGAACAGGTTCGACACCGGCGTGCGGCCGACGATCGGCGTGCCGTCCGGCGTCATCGGGCGCAGGCCCGTCCAGAACGTGGCCTTCGACGTGTCGCCGCCGCCCGGGAACAGGTCGTTCACGCACATCTCGAGCGTTTCGCGGCGCGCTGCGCGCAGCGTCTTGTCGAAGCCGACGATTTCCGCCATGCCGCCGACGCGAATGCGCTGGTCGAAGCGCGTGATCGCGATCTTGTAGGTCTCGTCGAGCACGGTCGACACGGGCGCGGCGGCCTCGTTGACAATCGGCGCGGTGATCGAATAGCCCTTGAGCGGATAGACGGGAATCTTCATCAGGTTGGAGATGAAGCGGGTCGAGTACGAGCCGAGCGCGACGACGTACGCGTCGGCACGCACGGTCTCGCTGCCGCACTGCACGCCGGCGATCTTGCCGCCCGCGATCGCGAGCGCATCGATCGGCGTGTTGTAGCGGAACTTGACGCCGAGCGATTCGGCGAGCGCGGCAAGGCGCGTCGTGAACAGCTGGCAATCGCCCGTTTCGTCGCCCGGCAGCCGCAGGCCGCCCGTCAGCTTGTGCGAGACGGCGGCGAGCGCCGGCTCGGCATTTTTCAGTTCGGCCGGCGACAGCAGTTCGAACGGCACGTTCGCTTCCTGCAGCACGGCGATGTCCTTCGCCGCGCCGTCGAGTTGCTGCTGGGTGCGGAACAGTTGCAGCGTACCACCCGTGCGACCTTCGTATTCGATGCCGGTATCGGCGCGCAGCGCCTGCAGGCAGTCGCGGCTGTATTCGGCGAGACGGACCATCCGGCCCTTGTTGACCGCATAGCGCTCGGCCGTGCAGTTGCGCAGCATCTGAACCATCCACTGGAGCTGGAAGCGCGTGCCGTCGAGGCGGATCGCGAGCGGCGCATGCTTTTCGAACATCCACTTGACGGCCTTCAGCGGCACGCCGGGCGCGGCCCACGGCGCCGCATAGCCGGGCGAGATCTGGCCTGCATTCGCGAAGCTGGTCTCCAGCGCCGGGCCGGCTTCCCGGTCGATCACCGTGACTTCATGGCCGGCGCGCGCGAGGTAATACGCGCTTGCCACGCCCACCACACCGCTGCCCAGAATGACGACTCGCATAGCTGCTCCAGATGGAAGGAACCAGGTCGAGGCCGGGCGCACCTGCGGCTCCGTGTAACCTCTAGCTGATCTAGTTTTTTGCGCTATGGTATTGTCGAATGTGCAGTTTTTGTTATTGTATTTTTCTGGTTTTCAGCATAAACAAATGAGAACGCAACGTCAGCCCGTACGTACGCTCGACAAGCTCGACCGGCGCATCCTGAAACTGCTCCAGGACGACGGCCGGATGGCGATGAAAGACCTCGCGGAACAGGTCGGACTGACCGTCACGCCGTGCATCGAGCGCGTGCGGCGCATGGAGCGCGATGGCGTGATCACCGGCTATCACGCGCGGGTCGACCCGCATCAGCTGGATGCCGCGCTGCTGGTGTTCGTCGAGATCACGCTCGGCCACAAGGGCGGCAACATGTTCGAGCAATTCCGGCGCGAAGTGATGAAGATCGACGAGGTGCTCGAATGCCACCTCGTCTCCGGCGATTTCGACTACCTGATCAAGGCGCGGATCGGCGAGATGGCGGACTACCGGAAACTGCTCGGCGACATCCTGCTGCAGTTGCCCGGCGCCGTGCAGTCGAAGAGCTATGTCGTGATGGAAGAAATCAAGGAAACGCTGACGATCGCCGTCGGCGAGTGACGCGCCAGCGGCCCGTCGTCCGGCCCTTTATCCCGTGCTTGGCATGCTGCGCCCAATACTGTATAAATGTACAGTATTGGGCGCAGGCGAATGGGTGGGCACATGGACGATCGGTCCGACAACGAATTTCCGATAGCGCCGCCCGTGCCCCGCAAGGGGCGCGGTGCGGTCGACAACCTGCAGGGGCGGTATGAAATCGCGCAGCGCGAAGCGGTGGACGACGGCTGGACGCACGAGTCCGACGATGCCGATTTCCCCGCGCCGCTGCGCACGCAGGTCTTCGAGGAGCGGGCGAAGAGCATCCTGACGCACAACCAGTCGCCCGATATACCGTTCAGCGTGTCGCTCAATCCGTATCGCGGCTGCGAGCACGGTTGTATCTACTGCTTCGCGCGGCCGACGCACAGCTACCTCGGGCTGTCGCCGGGGCTCGATTTCGAAAGCCGCATCTACGCGAAGGTGAACGCCGCCGAACTGCTCGAGCGCGAGATTTCGCGCAAGCGCTACGTGCCGGAGCCGATCGCGCTCGGCGTCAACACCGATGCGTACCAGCCGGTCGAGCGCGACCTGCGCATCACGCGCAGCGTGATCCAGGTGATGCACGACCGCGGGCTGCCGTTCGCGGCGATCACGAAATCGTCGCTGATCGAGCGCGATCTCGACCTGCTCGCGCCGATGGCCGAACGCGGGCAGGTGATGGCGGCGGTCACGATCACGACGCTCGATGCCGAACTCGCGCGCACGCTCGAGCCGCGCGCGGCCACGCCGGCGCGGCGGTTGCGCACGATCCGCGCGTTGCGCGATGCGGGCGTGCCGGTCGGCGTGAGCATCGCCCCGGTGATTCCGTTCGTGACCGAACCCGACATGGAGCGCGTGCTGGAAGCCTGCGCGGAAGCCGGTGCGACGCATGCGAGCTACATCATCCTGCGGTTGCCGTGGGAGGTCGCGCCGCTGTTCAAGCAGTGGCTTGCCGCGCATTTTCCCGATCGTGCGGAGCGCGTGATGAATCGCGTGCGCGACATGCGCGGCGGCAAGGATTACGACTCGGATTTCTCGAAACGGATGAAAGGCGAGGGGATCTGGGCCGACCTGTTGCGGCAGCGTTTCCGTCAGGCTGTCAAGCGGCTCGGGTTGAACGAGCGTACGAACGGCATCCTCGATCTGTCGCGGTTCCGCGGTGCGCCTGTCGCTGGGGTGCCGGCGCCGCGCGCCGCGGTTCGTGCAGCCGGCGCGAAGTCGCGCGACGACGTGCAGTTGAACCTGTTCTGACCGGCGAGCGGCCCGCCGTCGGTGGGCCGTATCGACCGTATGGGTCGTGCTTACTGCGAAATCTGCTTGGCCGCTTCGACCTGCGATTCGAAGTACGTCTGGAACGACAGCGCGAGGGCCGTCATCAACAGGAACGCGCCGATCAGCAGCGAGAAGATCACGACGAAGATCACGGCCCAGCCCGACCGGCTGTGCTTGCCGGTGTCCGCGTTGAATTGCGCATCCCATTTTTCATCGGGGCGCAGCCCGTAGACGAGTGCGGCGAGGAATGCCGCCAGCAGCGAGATCGCGCCGGGTACCGCGAGCCACCAGCCGAGGCCGGCGCTGCGCTGCGTGGCTGCGAGCAGGAGGAAGCCCGGGATGCCGACGATCGTCGCGAGCAGGTGGGCCCAGCCGTACACGTCGCGAAAGCCGTACAGATAGAAGCGATGCGCACCGAGCGATCCGAGCAGGAACGCGAGGGCGGCGGTGAGCGTCTTGGAGCGGAAGCGGCGGGGCGATGCGGTGCTGCTGGACATGGATGGCGGCGTATCGTCGTTGGCATGGGCGGGGCCGGCAGGCCGGCGCGGGCGCGCGGCCCGGCACGCATTCTACGATGCCCGGTCGGGAGCGGTCACCCCTCGCCTGCGTCAAGGTGCCGCATAAGTCACGCGGTAGATCGCGCCTGCGTAATCGTCGCTGACGAGCAGCGAGCCGTCCGGCAGCGGCAGTACATCGGCCGGGCGTCCCCACGCCGTGCCGTCGGGCCGCAGCCAGCCGGTGACGAACGGCGTTTGCTGAGCGTGGCTGCCGTCCGCCGAGACGACCACGCGCATCACGCGGTAGCCGACCTTCGTGCTGCGGTTCCACGAGCCGTGTTCGGCAATGAAGACGTTATTGCGATACGACGCCGGAAACATCGGTCCGGTATAGAAGCGCATTCCGAGCGCCGCGACATGCGCGCCGAGTTTCAGGACCGGCGGCACATAACGGCGGCACGCGTCGGCGCTGCCGAATTCGGGGTCGGGCGTATCGCCGCCGTGGCAGTATGGAAAGCCGAAGTCGAGGCCGGCGCGCGGCGCGCGGTTCAGCTTGTCGTCCGGTACGTCGTCACCCATCAGGTCGCGTCCGTTGTCGGTGAACCAGAGCTCGCCCGAATCCGGGTGCCATGCAAAGCCGACCGTATTGCGTATGCCGCGAGCGAACACCTCACGCCCGCTGCCGTCGGCGTTCATCCGCGCGATGATCGCGTAGCGGCTGCGATCGGCGAGGCAGACGTTGCACGGCGCGCCGATCGGCACGTACAGCTTGCCATCGGGGCCGAACGCGATGAATTTCCAGCCGTGATGGTGGTCGGTCGGCAGTGCGTCGGTCACGACGACGGGCGCGGGCGGTTTCGCGAGCCGGTCGTCGATATGGTCGAGGCGCAGGATGCGCGAGACGGCGGATATATAAAGGGCGCCGTTGCGGTAGGCCACGCCGACGGGCATGTCGAGCCCGGACGCGATGACGTAGCGTGCGCTGATCCGACCCTCGTGCATCGCCAGCGCATGGACGCGGCCGTCCCGCGCGCCGACATACAGGATGCCGCGCGGCGACCACGCCATTTCCCGTGCGGCCGGTACGGCGTCGGTCAGCACGTCCACATGGAAGCCGGGCGGCACGACGAGTTCGTTTACCGGCAGCGGCGCGGCAAACGCCGGGGCGGACGCAAGGCAGGCAAGGCCGGCAAGCAGCACCGCGAACAGGCGCTGCACGCGGCGCATCGAGGCGGCGCGAAGGGGCGGCATGACGGTCGGGAGCATCGTGGACACGACGATTGTATGCCCGGCGGACGGGCCGTCCGCGGATTTTTACGCGTAAGTGTTTGTTGTACCTCTGGTTTCCGGCTATAATCGCGTGTTTCAGTAGTTTCGAACCCGGTTTTCCCGAAGGACATCATATGGTTATCATCCGTCTGGCTCGTGGCGGCTCGAAGAAGCGCCCGTTCTACAACATCGTTGCTACCGATTCGCGCAACCGTCGTGACGGCCGCTTCATCGAGCGCGTCGGCTTCTACAACCCGGTCGCCACGAAGGGCGAATCGCTGCGTATCGCTCAGGATCGCCTGACGTACTGGCAAGGCGTTGGCGCGCAACTGTCGCCGACCGTCCAGCGTCTCGTGAAGGAAGCGCAAAAGGCGCAACCGGCTGCCTGACATGGCACGGTGTGCCGGTCGTGCCGGCTGTGAGGTGCATTGATGGCGGGTCACGATTCCGGTAATGCAAGGCGCGGGCGTGCGTCATTCGGCGCATTCGTCCGCAAGCCGGTCGAGCGCGACGCGGTCGCGAACGTCGGTCAGGCTGCCGAACAAGGCGGTCCCGAAGCGACGCAAGCGTGGCCCGACGATGCCGTCGAGGTCGGGGCGGTGGTCGACGCCTACGGCCTGAAGGGCTGGGTCAAGGTGGCGACGCATGCCGATGCCGGTCGCGGCGGCGACGCGCTGCTCAACGCGCGTCGCTGGTGGCTGGAACGCGGTGCGGAGCGGCTTTCCGTCCGCATCATGCAGTCGAAGACGCACAGCGACACTGTCGTTGCGCAACCCGCGGGCGTCAGCGACCGCGATGCTGCGCTGTCCATGCGCGGCTTTCGCGTGTTCGTGCGCCGGGAAGATTTCCCGGCATTGGCCGCGGACGAATTCTATTGGGTCGACCTGATCGGTCTCGAGGTCGTCAACGAGCAATCGGTGGCGCTCGGGAAGGTGAGCGGGATGATCGACAACGGCGTGCATTCGATCATGCGTGTCGAGTATCCGGCAACCGGCAAAGACGGTCAGCCGACCACCGACGAGCGGTTGATTCCGTTCGTCGGTGTCTACGTCAAAACGGTGGATCAGGCGGCGCGTCGCATCGTCGTCGACTGGGAAGCCGATTACTGAAATGAACCAGGTTACCGGGAGCGCGGTGCAGTTCGACGTCATCACGCTCTTCCCCGAGATGTTCCGTGCACTGACCGACTGGGGAATCACCAGCCGGGCCGTGAAGCAGGGGCGCTTCGGGTTGCGCACCTGGAACCCGCGTGATTTCACGACGGACAACTACCGTACGGTCGACGACCGTCCGTACGGCGGCGGTCCGGGCATGGTGATGCTGGCCAGGCCGCTCGAAGCTGCGATCGACGCCGCGAAAGCGGCGCAGGCGGAGCAGGGCATCGCGAGCACGCGCGTCGTGATGATGTCGCCGCAAGGCGCGCCGCTCACGCACGATCGGGCGGTGCGGATGGCGCAGGAACCCGGCGTCGTCGTGCTGTGCGGTCGCTACGAAGCGATCGACCAGCGCCTGCTCGACCGTTGCGTCGACGAGGAAATCAGCCTCGGCGATTTCGTGCTGTCGGGCGGCGAATTGCCGGCGATGGCGATGATGGACGCGGTCGTGCGGTTGCTGCCCGGCGTGCTGAACGATTCGCTGTCGGCCGTGCAGGACAGCTTCGCGGACGGCCTGCTCGATTGTCCGCACTACACGCGTCCCGAGGAATACGGCGGTGTGCGCGTGCCGGACGTGCTGCTCGGCGGGCATCATGCCGAGATCGAGAAGTGGCGGCGTCAGGAAGCATTGAGGAATACGTTGCGGAAGCGGCCGGACCTGATCGTCCGGGCGCGCCGCGAGAAGTTGCTGAGCCGGGCCGACGAGGCGTGGCTCGCGAACCTCGCACGCGAAGCGAAGGACGCCTCCTGAGGCGGCTGCGCGAGCGGGAATTGGCGGTGCCGTACATGCGTGTGCGGCGCCTGATGTGAATCCATCCTCTATCGGGGCCGGGCCTGGAAGCAGGCGGGTGTGAACGCCGACACGATGGCATAAGGAGTCAGTAATGAATCTGATCGCAAAACTTGAGCAGGAAGAAATCGAGCGCGCGCTCGCCGGCAAGACGATCCCCGATTTCGCCCCGGGCGACACGGTGATCGTGAACGTGAACGTGGTTGAAGGTAACCGCAAGCGCGTTCAGGCTTACGAAGGCGTCGTGATCGCGATTCGCAATCGTGGTCTGAACTCGAACTTCATCGTCCGCAAGATCTCGTCGGGCGAAGGCGTCGAGCGTACGTTCCAGACGTACTCGCCGCTGCTGGCAAGCATCGTCGTGAAGCGTCGCGGCGATGTGCGTCGTGCGAAGCTGTACTACCTGCGCGAGCGTTCGGGCAAGTCGGCTCGTATCAAGGAAAAGCTGGTGTCGAAGGATCGCGCCGCAGCAGCTTCCCAAGAGTAAGAGCTGTAAGGAAAAAGCACCCAACCGGGTGCTTTTTTCATTCTGGCGCGACAATATGCTCGATACGACACGAACCCGAGAGCCCCATTGAATCGCCGCCCCATCATCGATCCCGAAGTATTGCCGGTCGAAGGCACCGGCGCCGGCCTGCCTGTCATCGATTCCAGGCTGATGACGCCGTCCGGCCTGCGCGAACGCTTCGCGCGCACGCTCGAATGGAGCGTCGAGCCCGGCGAAGCGAGGTTGCAGGAAGGCGTCGATCCACGTAGCGCGGCCGTCCTCATGCCGCTCGTCGTCCGTGAGTCGGGCCTTACCGTCCTGCTGACGCAGCGCGCCGATCACCTGAACGACCACGCCGGACAGATCAGTTTTCCCGGCGGCCGTCGCGAGCCGTTCGACCGCGACGCGACCGCCACCGCGTTGCGCGAGGCGAAGGAAGAGATCGGGCTGGCCGCCGAACGCGTCGAGATTCTCGGCGCGCTGCCCGACTACCTGACCGGCACGGGTTTCTGCGTGACGCCGGTGGTCGGCCTCGTGCATCCGCCGTTCACCGTGCAGGCCGACACGTTTGAAGTCGCCGAGATTTTCGAAGTGCCGCTCGCGTTCGTGATGAATCCCGCGAACCATCAGATCCGCGTGTTTCGGTGGGAAGGCGGCGAGCGTCGTTTTTTTGCCATGCCTTACCCGAACGACGAACCGGACGGGCATTACTTCATCTGGGGCGCAACTGCCGCCATGTTTCGCAATCTGTATCGCTTCTTGGCCGCCGGCTAGGCGGGCGCGCCGGCTGGTGTGCGCGACCGGCTGCCCGGCGACCGCGCCGGCAGCCATGCGCGGCTGGCGCTGTGCTATCGTTATGCAAAAAATGACATAACTCCGAAGACGGCGCCACGCATGACTTTCTTTTCGGTTCTCCTCGCTCTCATCATCGAACAGGTCCGCGCGTTGTCGCCGAGCAATCCGGTGTTCGCACTGTTCCAGTTTCATGCGGAAACCGTCGCGCATGGCCTCGACGCCGGCAAGCAGAAGCATGGGCTCCTCGCATGGCTCGCGGTCGTGCTGCCGTGGGTGCTGATCGTCGCGCTGATCTATTTCCTGCTGTACAAGGTGAGCTTCGTGCTCGCGTTCCTGTGGAACGTCGCCGTCGTGTATTTCACGCTCGGCTTCCGCCAGTTCAGCCACTACTTCACCGATATCCATCTCGCGCTCAACAACGACGACGTGCCGCGTGCGCGCGAAATCCTGCACGAGTGGACGGGCATCGACACGGTCGACATGCCGGTCGGCGAAATCGTCCGCCATACGCTGATTCACGCGGTCGTCGCGTCGCATCGCCACGTCTTCGGCGTGTTCTTCTGGTACGTGCTGCCGATCGGCCCGGCCGGCGCCGTGCTGTACCGGATTTCCGAATACCTCGCGCGCAGCTGGTCGACGCCGGGCGACGACCGCACGGTCGCGTTCTCGACGTTCGCGCAGCGCGCGTTCTTCGTGATCGACTGGATTCCGTCCCGACTGACGGCGCTCGGCTTCGCGATCGTCGGCAATTTCGAGGATGCGATCTACGCGTGGCGCAACCATACACGCCAGTGGCCCGACCCGAACGACGGCGTCCTGCTGGCCGCGGGCAGCGGCGCGCTCGGCGCGCGTCTCGCGGGGCCGCTCGCGGAGCCGTCGAGCCTCGATGCGCTGGCGGTCGGCGACAGTGGTCCGTTGACGGTCGGTGACGATTGCACGCCGCGCACGCTGCAGTCGGCGGTCGGCCTCGTATGGCGCGCGGTGATCCTGTGGATGATCCTGCTGTTGATGCTGACGCTGGCCGTCTGGGTATCGTGAGCGACGCGCCAGCGCGGCGCTCGCCGAAATGAAAAGGCCGGCTCGATGCCGGCCTTTTCGCTGTGCGTCGGGGCAGTGCGTTCAGTCGTCGAGCGGATCGCGCACGGCGCCGCATTGCCAGCAGGCGGTGAATTGCGCTTCCAGCGCCTCGCCGCACTGCCGACAGCGCCAGGGCGCCGCGCCGGCCGAAGGGCCGTGCGACGCGGCATCGAGCAGCCGGCGGGCGAGCGCGTCGTCGCGTTCGTCGTCGAGCCACAGTTCGGGCGTGCACGCGTCGGCGGGCAGGCCGCCGAGCGCGCCGGTCGCGTAGCAGTTGTGCAGCTCGCAACCGATGCCGGCCACTTTGAGCACGTTGGCCCAATGCTGGGCGGTCGCGAGGTCGGGTGCCTTGAAACGCATCGCGGCTCCTGTCGATGAAGGCTGGCTCGCGCGGCGCCGGCCGGCCGTCGCACACGTCGCGCGGTCAGCGGACGATCTGGCTCGCCTCGTGCACGAGCTGGGCATACAGCGCGTGCCGGGACGGCGCGATGCGGCCGTCGGCGACGGCTTCGAGGATCGCGCAGCCGGGCTCGTGCAGATGATGGCAATTATAGAAACGGCAGTCCGCGAGCAGCGGCCGGAATTCCGGAAACGCGCGCTCGAGGCGGCCTTCGGTCAGATGGTAGAGACCGAATTCCTGGAAGCCCGGCGAATCGATCAGCGCACCGCCGCCTTCCAGCGGGTACAGCCGCGTGAACGTGGTCGTGTGACGGCCGCTGTTGAGCGCGGCCGAAATCTCGCGGGTCGCGGCCTCGGCGTCGGGCACGAGCAGGTTCACGAGCGTCGACTTGCCCATCCCGGACTGGCCGAGCAGGATCGTCGAATGCCCGGCGAGGTGCGGCATCAACTGCGCGCGCGCGTCGTCCGGCGCGCCTTTCACCGACAGTTCGAGCACGTCGTAGCCGAGCGCGCGGTACGGCGCGAGACGCTCGCGCGCGACCGGCAGCGCGGCCTCGACGTCGATCTTGTTGAGCACGACGAGCGGCTTCAGCTCGTTCGCCTCGGCGGCGATCAGCGCGCGGCCCAGCAGATCCTCGCTGAAATAGGGCTCGGTCGCGAGCACGATCAGCAACTGGTCGAGGTTCGCCGCGAACAGCTTCGACTTGAACTGGTCCGAGCGGTACAGCAGGTTGCGCCGTTCGCCGATCTCCACGATCACGCCCTGGTCGGCCGATGCGAGCTCGTATGCGACGCGGTCGCCGACCGCGATGTCGCTTTTCTTGCCGCGCGGGAAGCATTGCAGCATCGGGCCGCCGTCGTCGGGCGCGACGATGTAGTGGCGGCCGTGCGCCGCGATCACGCGGCCTTCGGCCCGCTGCGCGCCCGATGCGCGCGCGGCCGGCTGGCGGGAGGTCGGCCGGCTCATGCGTGCTGCAGCAGGCGGTCGATCCGCTGCGACGCGGGCGGATGCGAGTAGTAGAAGGCCGTGTAGACGGGGTCGGGCGTCAGCGTCGACGCGTTGTCCTCATAGAGCTTCACGAGCGCGCTGACGAGATCCTGCGCGTCGGTCTGGCTGGCCGCGAACGCGTCGGCCTCGAATTCATGCTTGCGCGACGTGAGGCTGCTGAACGGCGTCGCGAAGAACAGGAACACCGGAATCGCGAGGAAGAACAGGACGAGCGCGGCGCCCGCGTTGCTGGTGTCGAGCGACGGCGTGACGCCGAGCCCCGTGTAGAACCACGTGCGTTGCGCGAGCCAGCCGAGCAGCGCGAGCAGCACGAGGCTCAGCACGAACGACACGAGCATCCGCTTCATCACGTGGCGGCGCTTGAAGTGGCCGAGCTCGTGCGCGAGCACGGCTTCGATCTCCTGGCCGGACAGGCGCGCGAGCAGCGTGTCGAAGAACACGATCCGCTTCGATGCGCCGAAGCCCGTGAAGTACGCGTTGCCGTGCGCGGAGCGGCGGCTGCCGTCCATCACGAACAGCCCCTTGGCCGCGAAGCCGCAGCGCTTCATCAGCGATTCGATGCGCGCGCGCAGCGCGTCGTCCTTCAGCGGCTCGAACTTGTTGAACAGCGGCGCGATGAAAGTCGGGTAGATCAGCAGCACGAGCATCTGGAACGCGACCCAGACGATCCAGGTCCACAGCCACCACAGGTTGCCGGCCTGATTCATCAGCCACAGCACGACGAACAGCAGCGGCAGGCCGAGCACGGCGCCGAGCAACGTGTTTTTCAGCATGTCGGTGAAGAACAGCCGCTTCGTCATCCGGTTGAAGCCGAAGCGCTGCTCGATCCCGAACTGGCGGTAATACTCGAACGGCACGTCGATCACGCCGGTGATCGCGAGCACCGCGGCGACGAGCGCGACCTGCTGCCCGTAGCCGCGGCCGAGCCAGCCGGTCAGCAGCGTGTCGAGCGCGCCAACGCCGCCGAGCAGCGTGAGGCCGACCAGCACGGCCGCGCTGACGACGATCTCGAGCATGGTCAGCCGGGTGCGCTCGACGGTGTAATCGGCCGCGCGCTGGTGGGCGGTCAGCGGGATGGTGGCGCTGAACTGCGCGGGCACGCCGTTGCGGTGCGCGGCGACGAAGCGGATCTGCCGCGACGCGAGCCACAGCTTGGTGACGACCATCGCGAGTACGGCGATCGCGAACAGCAGGGTGAACGAAAAGGGTGACATCGAAGGCGCCAAAGGGTTCTATGCGAGAATTATATGTTCTTGCGGACCGGCCTCGCTGATGCGATGCCGGCTGCCCGGGCGGCGCCGCATCGGCGCGCCCGGTTCGCTATTTTCCAGGATGAATCATGACCGATACCGCCGCTTCCGCCAGCCAGCCCGCGCTCGTGCGCAACGAGTTGAACCTCGTCTGGCTCGACATGGAGATGACGGGCCTCGACCCGGATAACGACCGCATCATCGAGATCGCGGTCGTCGTGACCAATTCCACGCTCGACGTCGCCGTCGAGGGCCCGGTGTTCGCGATTCACCAGAGCGACGAGACGCTCGCGAAGATGGACGACTGGAACAAGTCGACGCACGGCCGCTCGGGGCTGATCGACCGCGTGCGCGCATCGACCGTGACCGAGGCGGAGGCCGCCGCGCAACTGCAGGCGTTCCTCGCGCAGTACGTGTCGCCGGGCAAGTCGCCGATGTGCGGCAACTCGATTTGCCAGGATCGCCGCTTCATGGCGCGCTGGATGCCGGAATTCGAGCGGTTCTTTCACTACCGCAACCTCGACGTCAGCACGCTCAAGGAGCTGTGCCGCCGCTGGCAGCCGGCCATCTACAAGGGTTTCCAGAAGCGGGCGATGCACACCGCGCTCGCCGACATCCACGAGTCGATCGACGAGCTGAAGTACTACCGCGAGCATTTCCTGATTCCGGCCGCGTCGGCGCCGGCAGGCGATTCCGTGCCGGCCGCCTGAGCGGGCCGGCACGCGTCGGGCGCTCGGCAAACGCTCAGCGCCGCGCGCTTTTCGGCCGGAACGCCGCGACCACCGCGGCGTCGGTCTCGATATACGGGCCGCCGATCAGGTCGATGCAGTAGGGCACCGCGGCGAAGATGCCGGGTACGGTCGACTTGCCGTCGGCGTCGCGAAGCCCTTCCAGCGTTTCCCGGATCGACTTCGGCTGGCCGGGCAGGTTGATGATCAGCGCCGCATGGTCGGCCGTTTCGCGGATCACCGCGACCTGCCGCGACAGGATCGCGGTCGGCACGAAATTCAGGCTGATCTGCCGCATCTGTTCGCCGAATCCCGGCATTTCCTTCGTCGCCACGGCCAGCGTGGCTTCCGGCGTCACGTCGCGACGCGCGGGGCCCGTGCCGCCCGTCGTCAGCACGAGGTCGCAGCCGGCGACGTCGACGAGTTCGGTCAGCGTGGCCGAGATCGTCGGCGCGTCGTCCTGGATCAGGCGCGTTTCGGCGCGCCACGGCGAAACCAGCGTGCCGGCGAGCCATTCCTGCAGCGCCGGAATGCCCTTGTCTTCGTAGACCCCCGTACTCGCGCGGTCGCTGATCGACACGAGGCCGACCACGAGCTCGTCCGGGTGGTTACGCTTCGTCGTCATGGTCGTCTCCGGCGTCGTCGGCCGCCTCGTCGTCGCCGTCGGACGTGCCGCCGGCCGCCTTGATCCACTGGAACAGCTCGCGGAAATAGCGCGGCGGCTTGCCTTGCTGCGCTTCCTTGCGCGCGTTGCGGATCAGCGTGCGGCCTTCCTGGATGTCGGCGTCGGGGTGCTGGCGCAGGAATTCGGTCAGCGCGTCGTCGCTCGCGAGCAACTGTTCGCGCGTACGCTCGATCCAGTGCAGGCGAGCCGTCGCGGCCTTGTTCACGCCGCGTTGCGCGTCGAGCGCGGTGCGCAGCGCGGCCGTTTCGTCGTCGGTCAGCGAGCGCATCACGCGGCCGACGTACTGGAGCTGGCGGCGCTTGCCTTCGTGATCGGTGATCCGGCGCGCCTCGCGCACGGCGTCCGCGAGGTCTTCGGGCATCGGCATGCGCTTCAGTGCGTCTTTCGGCAGGTCGACGAGCGCCTGGCCGAGTTCCTGCAGCGCGTGCATCTCGCGCTTCAACTGGGATTTGCTGGGGCGATCGTAGCCGTTGTCGTCTTCTTCGGCGACAGGCTCGATCGGCTGGATTCGGGTTTTGCGTGTCATGGGCCGCATTGTATCGCGGCGCGGACACCCCAAGCTTGTCTGTGCGCGGCCCCGGACCTTGCTATGATCGCGGGATACGCAACATTTTGACCATGCGGGCGCCCGCCCGCCACCGGATACCAAGACGATGGCAGCCAATCTCGACGTACAAGCGCGCTATTTCCCGCACACGCAGGACCAGCTCAAGGAAATCGCATCGGACATCCTTCGCCATGCGAAGGCGCTCGGCGCGACCGACGCCGCGACCGAAATCTCCGAGGGCGACGGCCTGTCGGTGTCGGTGCGCCGCGGCGAAGTCGAAACGATCGAGCACAACCGCGACAAGATGGTCGGCGTCACCGTGTTCATCGGCAAGAAGCGCGGCAACGCGAGCACGTCGGACTTCTCGCCGGCCGCGATCAAGGATACCGTCGCCGCGGCCTACAACATCGCGCGCTTCACGGCCGAGGACGAAGCGGCCGGCCTCGCCGAAGCCGAACTGCTCGAAACCGATCCGCGCGACCTCGATCTGTACCACCCGTGGGCGCTGAGCGCCGACGAAGCCGTCGAGCTCGCCCGGCGCGCGGAAGACGCCGCGTTCGCGGTCAGCCCGCAGATCCGCAATTCGGAAGGCGCGAGCGTGTCGGCGCAGCACTCGCAGTTCGTGCTCGCGACCTCGCGCGGCTTCCTGGCCGGCTATCCGTACTCGCGCCACTACATCGCATGCGCGCCGATCGCGGGCAGCGGCCGCCACATGCAGCGCGACGACTGGTATTCGTCGAAGCGCAGCGCGATCGATCTCGCCGCGCCCGAAGCGGTGGGCCGTTACGCGGCCGAACGCGCGCTCGCGCGGATGGGCGCGCGCCGTCTTGACACGCGCAAGGTGCCCGTGCTGTTCGAGGCGCCGCTCGCGGCCGGCCTGCTCGGTGCATTCGTGCAGGCGGTGAGCGGCGGCGCGCTGTATCGCAAGACGTCGTTTCTCGTCGACAGCCTCGGCAAGCCGGTGTTCGCGCCTCACGTCCAGGTTGTCGAGGATCCGCACGTGCCGCGTGCGATGGGCAGCGCGCCGTTCGACGAGGAAGGCGTGCGCACGCGTGCACGCAGCGTCGTGAAGGACGGCGTCGTCGAAGGCTATTTCCTGTCGACCTATTCGGCACGCAAGCTCGGCACGCAAACCACCGGCAACGCGGGCGGCTCGCACAACCTCGCGCTGCGCAGCTCGAACACGCAGGCGGGCGACGACTTCGACGCGATGCTGAAGAAGCTCGGCACGGGCCTGCTGCTGACCGAGCTGATGGGGCAGGGCGTGAACTACGTGACCGGCGACTATTCGCGCGGCGCGGCGGGTTTCTGGGTGGAGAACGGCGTGATCCAGTATCCGGTCGAGGAAATCACCGTCGCCAGCACGTTGCAGGAGATGTTCCGCCATATCGTCGCGATCGGTGCAGACTCGATCGTGCGCGGGACGAAGGAAACCGGCTCGGTGCTGATCGAGCAGATGACGATCGCGGGGCAGTAAGCCGCGCGCGGCGCAGGCCGCCAGGAAACGAAAAGCCCGACCGGCGCGAGCGAGCCGGTCGGGCTTTTTTCATCGTGCGGCCGAAGACGTCAGCCGCGCTTGCGCGTGTAGACGACGAATGCGTAGCCGAACGTGTTCGGCGCGGCAGCCTGATGCGCGTCGCGCGAGATTTCCTGCCAGTGCGCGGTGTCGGGCGCCGGGAACGACGCGTCGCCGTCGAAATCGGCATCGATCTCGGTGACGATCAGCTTGTCGGCGAGCGTGAGGCCTTCCGCGTAGAGTTGTGCGCCGCCGATCAGGAATGCCTCGGGCGCGCCGTCGTGCGCGGCGAGCGCCAGCGCATCGGCGAGCGATGTGACCGTGTCGCAGCCTTCGAAACGGCGCGTCGCGTCGCGCGTGACGACGATATTGCGGCGGCCGGGCAGCGGCCGGCCGATCGATTCGTGGGTCTTGCGGCCCATCACGATCGGCGCGCCCATCGTCGTGCGCTTGAAGAACGCGAGATCCTCGGGAAGTTTCCAGGGCAACTGGTTGTCGCGGCCGATGATGCCGTTGCGGGCGCGCGCGACGATCAGGGTCAACGTCGTCATGAAGGTGGGGGAAGAGGGAAGACGGAATGGGGCCGATTTTACCGGAACGGCGGCGCGCGCCGCATTCCGCGTGCCCGCACGGGTATCCGCGTTTCTTGCATCGTGCGCCGCGACGCGTGATGCCCCGCGCCGCGGCGGCCGTTCGAATAAAAAGAGTGCCCGCCGGGGGACGGAGCACAAAAACTTTTTGTGCCGCGAGATCGGCGATACCGGCTCCGCCCGATGGCATCCCGTTCGACCGGATCGTCGGTTCAATACGCAATCCTGATCGATTCGACGCGTCGAATGATCAGGGATGCGTATTGACTCGTGCGTTGCCGTCCATCGCATGTCGGATATCGCCCGGTTGCGGCGCCGGCATCGGCAGCGGCATCGGCAACGGGGGCGGCGGTGGAATCTCGTCCCACAGCGTCACGGAGGCCTGGCGTGCCGGCAGCGGTTGCGGCGCCGACACGGTCACGACACCGAACCCGTTGCCGTGTTGCCTGCCCGGCGTGTTTTCGGCAAGCAGCATCGCGCGACGCGGCTGCATGCCTTCGTCCGCGCAGGCCGGTGCAGGCGGGCCGGCGGCCGACAGCACGAGCGTCATCGGCACGAAGGAAAGTAAAAAAAGTTTTCGCATGGCGACTGTCTCCGGTCGTTTCCGTATTCAGCGAAATACATGCCACCGTACCGGGACCGTTGCCGCCATTGCGATTCGTGATCGAACGTCGCGAATGGCGGCCGAAAACGCCTGAAAATGTTTCAGGCCTGAAACGAGGGGGCTTGGGAATATTGCTGATTCAACCAATACGCTCGAAGGAAGAAAATCGGCGCGTGTGTTGGTGACGTAGCCCTTCCTGCGCATCCATTATGTGCAGAGGATTGATCTGCATCGACCTCCTGAGCAATTCGGCCGCATCGCCATCGGCGCTGAAACGGGTTTGTCGTATTCAGCGCCTATAACCAAGTTGTCTTGCCAAAAATTATTGGACGCGAGATAAGCGCCATCATGCGAGGCTTTGTCGTCGCCGCGCATCGGCATGGCGAATCGAGCCACCTCCGGCTGACCCGATTCGATCCTTTTGCACGCGATCTGACGTGTGCGGCAATCGTTAGACGGTTGATGAACGGGGTGAGCATATGGGAGCCGATCAGCGGCACGTGATCTACTATTCGCGCGAACCGAACGACGCGTTGCGCGGCCATTTCGACGAACGCGGCTGGCGCGTCGATCTGGCCGAGACCGTGCGCGACGTGCGGCGCGTCGTGCAGCACGGCGTGGCAACCGCCGGCCTGCTCGATTTTTCGCCGGGCTTCAAGCCGTCGGATCTGCGCGAACTCGAAGCCTGCCTGAGCATCCAGCACATCGGCTGGATCGCGGCGACGCGGCGCGGCCAGTTGCAGGACGCGACGCTGCGGCATCTCATCCGCGACTATTGCTTCGACTACGTGACGATGCCGTACGAGACGGCGCGGATCGTCGAGACCGTCGGCCATGCGCACGGCATGGTCGCATTGACCGATCCCGTTTCGCCGCCCGTCGGCGCCGGGCGCAGCGAAGGCGAGATGGTCGGCACCTGCGATGCGATGCTCGGGCTCTTCAGGACGATTCGCCGGGTCGCGGCGACCGACGCGCCGGTGTTCATCTCCGGCGAGTCGGGCACGGGCAAGGAATTGACGGCGGTCGCGATTCACGAGCGTTCGTCGCGCGCGCAGGCGCCGTTCATCGCGATCAATTGCGGCGCGATACCGTCGACGCTGCTGCAGGCCGAACTGTTCGGCTACGAACGCGGCGCGTTCACCGGCGCGAACCAGCGCAAGATCGGCCGCGTCGAGGCCGCCAACGGCGGCACGCTGTTTCTCGACGAGATCGGCGACCTGCCGCTCGAAAGCCAGGCGAGCCTGCTGCGCTTCCTGCAGGAAGGCAAGATCGAGCGGCTCGGCGCGCACGTGTCGATGCCGGTCGATGTCCGCGTGATCTGCGCGACGCACGTGGACATGGAAGCGGCGTTGCGCGAAGGGCGCTTTCGCGAGGACCTGTTTCACCGGCTGTGCGTGCTGAAGATCGAGGAGCCGCCGCTGCGCGCCCGCGGCAAGGACATCGAGGTGCTCGCGCGCCACATGCTCGAGCGCTTCAAGGGCGACGCGCATCGCCGCCTGCGCGGCTTTTCCCCGGACGCGGTCGCGTCGCTGTACGGCTATTCGTGGCCGGGCAACGTGCGCGAGCTGATCAATCGCGTGCGGCGCGCGATCGTGATGTCGGAAGGCCGGATGATCACCGCGGCCGATCTCGAGCTGAACGACTATGCGACGCTCGCGCCGGTGTCGCTGCTGGAGGCGCGCGAGGCGGCCGAACGGCAGGCGATCGAGCAGGCGCTGCTGCGCCATCGCGGCCGTTTTGCCGATGCCGCGCGTGAGCTCGGCGTGTCGCGCGTCACGCTCTACCGGCTGATGTGCGCGCACGGCATGCGCGATCGCGGCGACACGCTGGCAGGGTTTTCGGCGTCGTTGCCGGAGCTTCCGCGCCACGCTTGCTAAAATTGGCGGGTACGGCCGCCCGTCGCGGCCGAAGGAACCCGCATGAAACAGTATCTCGATCTCGTTCGTACCATTCTCGATACCGGCGCCTGGCAGGAGAACCGCACGGGAATCCGCACCATCAGCATGCCGGGCGCGATGCTGCGCTTCGACCTGCAGCAAGGCTTCCCGGCCGTGACGACCAAGAAGCTCGCGTTCAAGTCCGCGATCGGCGAGCTGGTCGGGTTCCTGCGTGCGTCGCGCAGCGCGGCCGATTTCCGCGCGCTCGGCTGCAAGGTATGGGATGCGAACGCGAACGAGAACGCACAATGGCTCGCGAACCCGTATCGCCAGGGCGTCGACGATCTCGGCGACGTATACGGCGTGCAATGGCGCCAGTGGCCGGGCTACAAGGTGCTCGACGCGAACGCCGACGCGCAGATCGCCGATGCGACGCGCCGCGGCTTCCGGATCGTCACGCGTTTCGACGAAGACGGCGCGCCGAAGGTGCTGCTGTACAAGGCGATCGACCAGTTGCGCCAGTGCCTGGATACGATCATGGAGAACCCGTCCGATCGCCGCATCCTGTTTCACGCGTGGAATCCGGCCGTGCTCGACCAGATCGCGCTGCCCGCGTGCCATCTGCTGTACCAGTTCCTGCCGAACGCGACGAAGCGCGAGATCTCGCTGTGCCTGTACATCCGCAGCAACGACGTCGGCCTCGGCACGCCGTTCAATCTGACGGAAGGCGCCGCGCTGCTGTCGCTCGTCGGCCGGCTGACGGGCTATACGCCGCGCTGGTTCACGTATTTCATCGGCGACGCGCACATCTACGAGAACCAGCTCGACATGCTGCAGCAGCAGCTCACGCGTGAGCCGTACGAAAGCCCGCGGCTGGAGATCGCCGAGCGCGTGCCCGAGTACGCGAAGACGGGCGTCTATGCGCCCGAATGGCTGGAGCAGGTCGAGCCGTCCGATTTCTCGCTCGTCGGCTATCGGCACCATGAGCCGCTGACCGCGCCGATGGCGGTCTGATCGCGCGGCCGGGGCCGCGCGGCTTCATCGATCCGCACCCCTGCAAAAAGGCTCGACCGGTATCAGCCGGTCGAGCCTTTTTGTTTCATGTTTGCTGCACTTACTGGCGATGCCGCTCCTCGTGGCCGCCCTGCGGCGGCGGACTGCTGGGACGCGGCGCCTCGACGTGCGGCGCCGGTTGCGGCCGTGGTTCCATCCGCGGGGCGGGCATCGACGGGCGCGGTTCCATCCGGGGCGCCGGCTGGGGTTGCGGCCGCGGCTCCATGCGCGGCGCCTGCGGCTGCGGGCGCGGCACGTCATGCACGGCGGGCGCCGGCGGGCGGTACTCGTTCACGCGCGGCGGCGCGACTTCGCGATGGGGCGCCGGTTGCGCGAAGTCCTGGCGCGGTCGCGGCGCGGGGGCGGCCCGTTCGGGCTGCGGCTGCGTTTGGTGGGCCGGCGTCGGGAGATCGGGGCGCGGACGCGGTTGCGGAATCTGCGCGATATGGTCCGAATGCGGCTGCGGTTGCTGCGCGCTAGGCGTTTCGTTCCGGCCGCCGGGTTGCACACCCTGCGGTGTCGGTACGCCGTCCGGATGCGGCACCGCCGCGCTGCGCACGGGCGGCAGCGCATTCTGTCCTGCCGCGTGCAGCGCGGTGGGCGGCGCGGCGCGCTGACGCTCCATCGGCGTGTGCGGCTGCATCCACGCGGGCGACGACGGTGCGCCGGCTGCACGTGCATTGCCGATGTCCGACGGCGCGTGGTTCGCGCCCGGCGGATGCGGAACGCCGTTGCCGGGCGCGAACGCCTGATGCGGGATCGCGCTGCCGGCCACCTGCGGCGCCCCGCCATTGGCGAAGCGGGGAGCGGTGGGGTTTTCGCCGTTCACCGGCCGCGCGACGTTCGGCATGCCGGGCGTCGGTACGCCCGGCCGGCCCGCCTGCTCGCCGGCCGGCCGGCCTTCGCGCCGCGCGCGGCCCGGCTGCACGACGGGGCCGTGCGGATTCACGAGCTGCACATTGTGCATCGCCCAGGCGCCGCCGCCCGGCTGGCCCGGAACGCGGACCGGACGCGCCGTATAGTCCGCCGGCACGTTCGTCTTCACGACCGGCGCGCCGGCGCCCGGTACGCGCCCCCCTTGCTGCGCGAGATGGGCGGCGGCCTGGTCGCGATACGCGGCCGGCACGGCCGGATTGCGCGTCGCGACATACGGGTGTTGCGCGATCGCCGGCGGCGGACGGTAGCTGGCAGTGCGCAGCGCGCCGGTGAAGCTCTGGCGTACCGGCGCGATGCCGGGCGTGCCCGGCGTGACGTGCGCGTTGCGCCATTGCTGCGGATCGACGTGTTGCGAGAAGTGCGCGACCGGCTGGCCGTGCACGAATGCGGAGGCCGGCACGGCCGTGATCGCGTGCGGCGCGCGGAAGTTCACGTACGTCTTGTTGATGTTGGTGATATTGGTGATGTTCGTCACGTTCACGGTCTTGTTCACGTTGACGTTGTTCACCACGATGTTGCGGTTGACGCGGTCGTAGTAGTGCGGGCTCCAGCCGCCCCAGCCCGGATGCCACGGTTCGCCCGGACCGAGCGCGAACCACGCGCAGCCGGCCGCGGCAACGCCGCCGACCGTGAGCGCGACGCTCCAGTCGGAACCGACGCCACCCCCGCCGCCCACGAACGCGACGAGCGCCGGCGCGTAGGCGGGCGGCTGGCTGGCGACCATCGGGCCGGGCACCCAGGCCCAGCTGTCGTCCACGTACGCCCAGCGGCCGTAGTGATACGGCGCGAAGCCCCACGGCGCGTCGTCGACCCAGGTCCAGCCCCATGGCGCCTGCCAGATCCAGTGGCCGTCGTGATACGGCGCCCAGTCGGCGGGCGTGTCGTTCGGTACCCATACCGCGCCGTAATTCGGGGTTTCGCGCCACGTGCCGTTCGCGTCGAGATCCTGGTAGCCGGGAATGTCGCGGGACACGTAGCGGGCCGACACCGAGCGCGCTTCGGCCGCGTCGCGGCTGGCGGCCCACTGGTCGAGCGCGTCGGGACCCGGTGCGGCCGATTGCTGCGCGACCTGCAGGTCGGTGCCGGTGAACACGACCTGCTGCCCGGGCGACAGCGGGTACTGTCCGTTGCTGCCGTAGACGGTCGCGCTGCCGCTGCGCATCGTCACCGTCGTGCTCGCGCCGTTCGGCGCGACGTCGACGCGATAGTCGCCGGGGCCCGTGATGCCGAGCGCGAGGTTCGGCGTGTCGATTTCGTACGATCCGCCGGCCGGCAGGCCGCGCACGTGCGTCGAGACGGTGCCGAGGCCCACCTTCAACTGCGTCGTCGTGTCGTCGAGGTTCAGCAGCGACAGGCTCGTCGATTCGCCGAGCCGCACTGCGGTCGAGCCGATGTGCAGTTCCGAGCGCGCGCCGGCATCGTTCCAGAGCTGGTCGCCGGTCGTCAGCGGCCGGTTCACCGCCGCATACGACCAGGTATCGGTGCCGGCCGGTTCGGTCGTCACGGCGCCCGACAGGTAATTGAGCCGCGCGACGCGGCCGGGCGGATCGCCGCCGGGTTGCCGTGCCGCGGCCGCAGCCGGCGGCGCATCGGCCGATTGCGCGAAGACGGGCGGTAGCGCCGCCAGTGCGGCGAAGGCGAGCAGCGTGTAGCGGGCGGTGTGCTTGAGCGCGAACAGGGAAGCCATGGTGAGCGTCATCGTTGTGATCGCGGCGCGTCGATTCGTGCCGTCCAGTTCACGATATCCGCTTGGTCTGTTTCAAGGCACGGTGTTTTGTAAGTCGAATGGCACGCGATGTAACAAAACCTCTCCGTCGCGCGCCGTTGTCGTGCAGCTGCAATGCCGGCGTCAAGCGGACGTAAGCCACGCATCGAAAACCTGCTGCCCGGGCACCGTGACGCGCAGCACGCGCGGCCGGGCGGCGCGCTCGATCCAGCCGTGTGCGCAGAAGCTGTCGAGCAGCGCCGCGCCAAGTGCGCCGCCGAGATGCGAACGCCGCTCGCTCCAGTCGAGACAGCCGCATGCGAAGCGGCGCCGGCGCGCGCGCTGCTGCGCGACATCGATGCCCCATTGCGCGAGCGCCTGCGTGCCGCGCTCGGTGGTGTCGATCGCGTCGCCGTTCGAGAACAGCCAGCCGCGCGCGGTGAGGCCATCGAAGATGCGCACCGCGAGCTCCCCGGCCATGTGGTCGTAGCAGGTGCGTGCATAGCGGAGTTCGGCCGGGACGGTGCGCGACGGCGGCGGAACCGGGCGATGCGGCGCGGCCGCGCGGGCGACGTTCGCGAGCGCTTCGAGCGAGGCCGCGATGTCGGCCGACGCGATGCGGTAGTAGCGGTGCCGGCCGCGCACGTCGAGGGCCAGCAGCCCGCCCTCGGTCAGGCGCGCGAGGTGCGCGCTCGCGGCGGACGGCGACAGCCCCGCGATCATCGTCAGTTCGCCGGCCGGCCGCGCGCTGCCGTCCATCAGCACCCACAGCATCGCGGCGCGGCCGGGATCGGCGATCAGGGCGCCGATGCGGCTCAGGCCCGGAAAATGGTGGTCGTCTTGATCGGTCATCGTCGTGTCTCGTCGAGCGGGTCGAGGGCAGTGTAGTCCGTGCGCGCATTCGATGTTTCGCTTCCGGATGAAATGTCGGATGCAGCGGCGGCGCGCGTGCGCGGACCGGGCTGCGGCCCGTTGCAGGGCACGCGTAGAATGGCCGGACGCGGCGGCAGCGGGCCGCCGCATGTGACGCGATGCAACGATGAAGACGATTTTCTGTGTGTTGGCGGCCGCGCTCGTGTGTGCGGCCTGTGCGTCGGGCGGCGCGGGGACGACCGGCGGGCGCGGCGGCAGTATCGAGATGTACGGGACGATCGACCAGGGCATCACGGTGCGCCGCTGACGGGCGCCGATCCGCGCGCGAGCCGGCATGGCCGCCGGCGCCCCGCCACGCGGGGCTTGCCGCGACGCGTTGCCGCAGTGCAACGTATAATGGCCCGATTACAGCGCCCCTGCCGCCTGGAGCCACAACAATGCCCCAACCGTCCCCCGTGCCGGCCGCTCTCGACCGCACCGAAACCGTATTCCGCTTTCTTGCCGAGCCTTCGTCCGTGAACTTCGGCGGCAAGGTGCATGGCGGCGCGCTGATGAAGTGGATCGACGAAGTCGCGTATGCGTGCGCGGCCGTCTGGTCGAGCCGCTATTGCGTGACGGTCAGCGTCGGCAACATCCGTTTCCAGCGTCCGATCCTGGTCGGCAATCTGGTCGAGCTGAAGGCGCGTGTCGTCGCGACGGGCCGTACCAGCATGCACATCCACGTGTCGGTGCACGCCGGCGATCCGAAGGGCGGCGTGCTGCGCCAGACGACCGATTGCCTTGTCGTGTTCGTCGCGGTCGACGAGAACGGCAACCCGGTGCCGGTGCCGCCGTTCGTGCCCGAAACCGACGAGCAGAAGGTGCTCGCCAAATATGCGGCCGACGTGCGGGCCGCGCTCGACAAGATCGTCGAGATGAAGCCGGAAGAGGTCGCGAAGGGCACCGTCTGAGTGCCGCGGGCGCCGCGCTTGCCGCGCCGCGCCCGCTGTCCTGCCTTTACTGCCTTTATCGCGTCCCGATCATCTGCTCGGGGCGTACCCAGGCATCGAATTCCGCCTCGGTCAGGTAGCCGAGCGCGAGCGCGGCCGCCTTCAGCGTCGTGCCTTCCTTGTGCGCCTTCTTCGCGATCTGCGCGGACTTGTCGTAGCCGATGTGCGGATTGAGCGCCGTCACGAGCATCAGCGATTCGTTCAGCAACAGGTCGATGCGTGAGCGGTTCGGCTCGATGCCCACCGCGCAGTGATCGTTGAAGCTCTGCGCGCCGTCGGCGAGCAGCCGCACCGACTGCAGCACGTTGTGCGCGATCATCGGCCGGAACACGTTCAGCTCGAAATTGCCACTCGCGCCGCCGACGTTGACCGCGACGTCGTTGCCGAACACCTGGCAGCACAGCATCGTCACGGCTTCCGACTGCGTCGGGTTCACCTTGCCCGGCATGATCGAGCTGCCCGGCTCGTTTTCCGGGATCGACAGCTCGCCGAGCCCGCAGCGCGGCCCGCTCGCGAGCCAGCGCACGTCGTTCGCGATCTTCATCAGGCTCGCCGCGACCGTCTTCAGCGCACCGTGCGCGAAGACCAGCGCGTCGGCCGCCGCCATCACCTCGAACTTGCTCGGCGCCGTCACGAACGGCAGCTTCGCGAGACGGCCGATCTCGTCGGCCACGCGCACCGCGAACTCCGGATGCGCATTCAGCCCGGTGCCGACCGCGGTGCCGCCGAGCGCGAGCTCGTACAGGTGCGGCAGCGCCGATTCGACGTGACGGATGCCCTGGTCGAGTTGCGCGACATAGCCGGAGAACTCCTGGCCGAGCGTGAGCGGCGTGGCGTCCTGCAGGTGCGTGCGGCCGATCTTCACGATGTCGGCGAACGCCTTCGACTTCGCGTCGAGCGTCGCGCGCAGCGTGCGCAGCGCCGGCAGCAGGTGATTGACGATCGCGTACGCGGCCGCGATGTGCATCGCGGTCGGGAACACGTCGTTCGACGACTGGCCGCGATTCACGTCGTCGTTCGGATGAACCTTGCGCGCTTCGCCGCGCTCGCCGCCCAGCAGCTCGCTCGCGCGGTTCGCGATCACCTCGTTGAGGTTCATGTTGGTCTGCGTGCCGGAGCCCGTCTGCCACACCGCGAGCGGGAATTCGCGCGGATGCTTGCCGGCGATGATCTCGTCGGCGGCTTCGATGATCGCGTGCGCCTTGTCGTCGGCGAGCACGCCGAGCGACTGGTTGACGGTCGCCGCGGCGCGCTTGACGATCGCGAGCGCATGGATCAGCTCGGGCGACTGCTTCTCCGTCGAGATCCGGAAATTCTGCAGCGAGCGCTCGGTCTGCGCGCCCCAGAGCCGGTCGGCCGGCACGGCGATCTCGCCGAACGTGTCGCGTTCCATCCGAACTGCTTCATTCATGATGCACTCCTCCTGGAAAGGGGAAAGGCCGCGCGTCGTCGCGCGGCGTCAGGCGTAATCAGACGTATCGTGAGGCAGTCGCGCCGCTTGCGCGGCGTCTCGAGGGGCTCAGCCGACAAGCATAGCGCCGGCCGCGATTTCGTGTCGTGTCGCGCCCACGGCGCGTGACGCGCGCAAACCGGCGCTAGCGCGCCGCCGCGATGAGCGACGCGGTCTTGCGGTGAAAGCGCCATGCCATCAGCACGGCGACGCTCGCGAGGCCCGCCGCGAGCCCCCACCACAGGCCGCGCGCGCCCAGGCCCGCGTGGAACGCGAACCAGTAGCCGGTCGGGAAGCCGATGCCCCAGTAGCCGAGGGTCGCGGCGAGCATCGGGATGCGCGTGTCCTTCAGGCCGCGCAGCGCACCGGACCCGACGGTCTGCATCCCGTCGACGATCTGGAACACGGCGGCAATGCCGAGCAGCGACGCGGCGAGCGACACCGTGGCCGCGTTGGCCGGGTCGTCGAGGTGCAGGTACAGGCCGACGATCGTATGCGGCGCGACGATCATCACGAGGCCCGACAGCGACATGAAGCCGACGCCGAGCGCGAGCGCGACGAAGCCCGCGTGCCGCGCGGCGACGGGCGAGCCCGCGCCGATCCAGTAGCCGACGCGCACGTTGGCCGCCTGGCCGATCGCGAGCGGCACCATGAACGATACCGACGCGACGTTCAGCGCGATCTGGTGCGCGGCGAGCGACGTCGCGCCCAGCACGCCGACGGTGAGGCCGGTGGCGAGAAAGAGCGTCGATTCGACGCCATACGTGATCGCGACCGGCCAGCCGATGCCGATCAGTTCGCCCATTACCGGCAGCTTCGGGCGCGCGGCGGTCACGAAATGGCGGAAGCGCTGCCGGCCGTGCAGCAGCCAGATCAGCGCGAGCGCGGTGAGCCAGATCGTGATCGTCGTCGCGACGGCCGACCCGAGAAAGCCGATGCGCGGCAGCCCGAATGCGCCGTGGATCAGCCCGTAGTTCAGCACGCCGTTGACGCCGACGCCGCCGATCGACACCCACAAGAGCCGTCGCGCGGCGCCGATCGCCGGCAGGAACGCGCGCATCAGCCCGACGCCGATCAGGCTGCCGAGCGCCGCGAAGCGCAGGATGCCCGTGTATTCGCCGACGTGATGCGCGAGCAGCGGCGGCTCGTGGAACATCAGCAGGATCGGTTCGGCCAGCGACAGCGCGACGATCGCCGGAACCGCGAGCAGCACGGACAGCGCGAAGCCCGTCCAGTAGATGTGCGGCACGCGATCCTCGGCCTGCGCGCCGCGCGCGTGCGCGACGCTCACGCTGACCGACGACAGCACGCCTTGCAGGATCGTCACGATCACGAAGAAGAAGTTCGCGCCGAGCCCGCCCGCCGCGAGCGAATCGGGGCCGAGCGAACCGAGCAGTACCGTGTCGGTGACGCTCATCGCCATCTGGGACAGTTGCGCGATCGCGAGCGGGGCGGCGAGGCGCGCGGTATCGGCGGCATGACTGGACAGGGACGGCGGCGCGGCGGCCGTCCGCGTGAGACCGGAATGCGACATGGAATGGGCGCTCGCGCGGGTGCGGGCCCGCGCGCTATGTCGTTATTTTGAGAGACGGCTAGCTTACGGCTTTATGCGTACCGTGTCGAACGCGTGCGCCGATGGCCATGTCGGGGGCAGGGGGAACCCCTGCGGTCGCTACGCTTCGCGTACCGCGATGCGCGTGTCGCCGAGCAGCACGACCTGGCCCGCGCGGATCTTGCACGTCTTGCGAAGCTCGACCGCGCCGTCGACTTTCACGGCGCCGGACGCGACGATCAGCTTCGCGGTGCCGCCGCTGTCCGCGAGGCCGGTGATCTTGAGAAGGTTGTGCAGCTCGACGTATTCGCCGGTCAGCGTGAAATCCAGATTGGGCATGACGAGGAAGGTGCGCGGCGCGCGGGAGGAAACGCTCCGCATCATACGGCACCGCGGGCCGGCACGCGAGCGCGGGCCGCCGTCGCACGTTGTAAAGGACTGTGAGCGATTCGTCAGCAAATGAAACGGTGGGTAACAGTCTGAGAGATTCGCGAACCGGTCGCGTGGGCTGCGGGTCTTCTGTCGTACCTGCTGCGTGTTGCGGCGGGGAACGCGACGGACCGCATCGCTGCGGACCGGGCGCACAACTTCTTGAGGAGAATTGCCATGTCCAAGATTCGTACGATGCTGATCGGTGCCGCGCTGACGGCGTTCGCTACTTCGGCCGCATTCGCCCAGACGGGCACGACGGCGCAAGGCGCGGCCGGCGCCGGCGTGCAGGCGCAGACCCCGGCCGCGGGTGTCGGTGCAGGCGTGCAGGGTGGTGCCGGCGCGAACGCGTCGGGCAATGCGACGGGCGGCGCGACCGATGCGGTCGGCGCGGCAGCCGATGGCGCGAAGGATACGACGTCGTCGGCCGTCCATTCGACCAAGAAGCACGCGAAGCATGCTGCGAAGTCGGCCAAGAGCCATGCGGGCTCGGCCAAGGCAAAGGCCGACGACGCGACCGAAGGCGGCGCATCGGTCGGCGCGCAGGGCGGCGCATCGGCCCAGGGCGCGACGCAGTAAAGGGTGCCCGGCGCTTGTCGCGACGTTCGTTTTCGGACGGTGCGTCGCGACGAGCGATCGTCCGACGGCCCGGTTCGCTTCGCGCGAATCGGGCCGTTTTCATGAGGTGATACGCCCAGCGGGACGCGTCCTTACGGCCGGCGCTGGCCTTGCCCCTGTCCTTGGGCCGGCCGTACGGCAGCCGGCGTGAATACGCTGCGCAGCCACGCGGCGAGGCGCGCGAAGACGTCGTACGGTTCCTCGACGAAGATCTCCGGCTTCAACAGCCGCAGGTATTCCATGATCTGCTGCGCTTCCTGTTTCTGGAACGAGCCGTGCGCGAGCCCGAGCCGCAGCAGCCCGCGCAGTTCGCCGAGCTTGTCGCGCGCGGTGCTGCCGACGCTCATCTCGCACGCGAGCTTGGCCTCGTAGATTCGCTGCCGCAGCGATTCCGCGAGCCGCCACGCAGGCGTCTGCATCAGTTCCTCGAGCGTCTGGATGTCCTGCGCCGCGGCCTTGATCTGCGACGCGAGCGGGTCGATCAGCGACGCGTCGCCTTGCGCTTCGGCGACGATCGCCTTCGCCCAGTCGCGGCATGCCTTGGCGAGTTCGTCGGGCGTCCATTCGGAGCGCGACGCGAAGCCGAAGCCGAATTCGCCGGCCTGCCGCATCAGGATCGCGACGACGTCCGGAAATTCCTTGTCGAGCGTGCGCTTGGCCCATGCGTACTGGCCGCCCTGCAGCATCCGCTGCACGGCGTGCTCGGTCAGCGGCACCATGTTGTCGAGCAGCTTGGCGCGCAGGAAATCCTCGAACGACGGCGTCGCGAATTGCGGGTCGAGTTTCAGCGACACGCGGACGAACGCGTCGTAGTCCTTGCGCAGGGACTCGAGCGTGTCGTCCTTGAGGGAAAGGGTGATCTGGCCCATGAATCGTCTCGATGGCGCCCCGCGCAAGCCGGCGCCGGCACGGCGCACCGGAGCGGGCGCAGCGTCGACTGACCGATGCGCGCCGGGGCCGGTGGCGGGTCTTCCTCTCCTATATCGGCGCAGCGGGCGGAAACTTGAGCGTGCGCGACGGAGCGTACGCTCAGGCGGGCGGCCAGTGCGGCAGGACGATGCCTTGCCACAGGAAGAACACCGCGAGCCCGGCCGCGATCGTCACGAGCGGGCGGCGGGTCGCGGCCGACACGAGCACGGCCGCGAGCGCGCCGACGAGCTGCGGATTCCGCCAGGTCAGCTCGGCCGTGCCGCCGTGCGGCGAGACGGCCATCGGCACGATGATCGCGGTCAGCACGGTGACCGGCACGAAGCCGAGCGCGGTCCGCACGAGCGGCGGGAACGTCAGCCGCTCGCCGAACAGGAACAGCGTCGAGCGGATCGCGTACGTGATGACGGCCATCCCGAGGATCAACAGCGCGTAGCTCACGATGCGGCCTCCGGGCGAGAGCGGGCGCGCGTGCGATCGTGCCGCAGCGTGAGCGCGACGCCGATCGCGACGCCGGCGGCGACCGCGCCGAGCAGCCCGAGCTTGTACGGCCAGCCCTGCCAGAAGTATGCGAGCGTGCCGGCCGTCGCGGCCGCCGCGAAGTAGCGCAGCGTGCCGAGCTGCGGGACGACGATCGCGATGAAGGTCGCCGCCATCGCGAAATCGAGGCCGAGCGACTGCAGGCCGGGGAACGCCGTGCCGAAGCCGATGCCCGCGAGCGTCCAGACCTGCCAGTTCAGGTACATCGCGAGCCCGGAGCCGAAAAAGTAGTGGGGGCCGATCGTGCCGGGCGGATAGTGCCGGTAGTGCCCGTACGCGACCGCGAACACCTCGTCGGTCATCAACGCGCCGAGCGTCGCGCGCCAGCGCAGCGGCAGGTGCGCGACATAGGGCGCGAGCGTCGCGCTGTACAGCAGATGGCGCAGGTTCACGATCAACGTCGTGGCGAGCACGACGGCGAAACCCGCGCTGCCGGCGATCAGGCCGAGCGCGATGAACTGCGCGGAGCCCGCGAACACGGCGAGCGACATCAGCGCGCCATGCCAGGCGGCGAGCGGACCGGCGCCGACGAGCGTGCCGAAAATCACGCCGAACGGTGCGGCGCCGATCATCATCGGAATCGTGTCGCGCGCGCCGTCGAGCCATTCGTTGAGCGGGCGGCGCGCGGACGATGCGGGTGTCTTGTTCAAGAAGCGCTCCTCCATAAGCGGGAGGATAGCGGGCCGGCGGCGGGCCGGCTTGTATGTTCTTGCGCTCTCGGGCGCGGGGCCGGTGCCCGCGTGCCGGCCGGCGCGGGTCGCCGCGCGGCGCGGCCGGCGGCGGGAAGCCGTGTGTCAGCTTGCCGGCCAGCGCCCGGGCGGCACGCCGAACATCCGTTTGAAATGCCGCGTGAAGTGGCTCTGGTCGACGAAGCCGCTGGCCGCCGCGACGTCGGCGACCGGCACGCCCGCGCGCAACGGCGCCAGCGCGCGCTGCAGCCGCAACTGGTTGCGCCACGCATGCGGCGGCATGCCGGTCGTACGCGTGAACAGGCGCGCCGCATGAAACGGCGACAGGCCGACCGCCTGCGCGACGTCGTCGAGCGTCACGGTGGAGGTCAGATCGGCGGCGAGCCGCTCGCGCATCGCGTCGACGCGCGGTTCGTCGGCGGCGAGCGGCGCCGGCCGCGGCCGCACGTCGGCGTGGCGCGCGATCAGCGTCGACAGCGCGTCGAGCATCGCGGTTTCGGCGGCGAGCGGATCGTAGATGCGCGGCGCGTCGGCGGCCGGATCGCAGGCCGGCTGCCCGGGCGCATGCGCATGCGACGACAGCGCTCGCTCGCTGCCGGCTTCCAGCATCCGGTGCGCGAGCGTGAGCCGGGCCGCGAGATCGGCGTCGCGGATCACGTCGGGCGCGAACCATGGCGCGTCCTGCGGGCGGCCCGCGATGGCACTCGCGAGTTCGCGGATGAATTCCACCGGCATGTAGCTGACGCGATAGCACCAGCCCTCGTCGGCGGCACGCGACCCCGTATGCACTTCGCCGGGATTGATCACGGGCACGGTGCCCGTTTCGGCGACATAGCCGGTGCCGCGATAGGTGAAGCGTTCCGCGCCTTCGAGAATCACGGGAATCGTGTACGCATCGTGCCAGTGGGGCGCGAACGCGTGATCGCGATAGGTGGCCGTGAGCAGGTCCGCGTCCGGCACGAGCGGCGTGCGCCAGTAGCGTGCGGAATCGGGGAGGCGGGGGGCGGCGGACATGATCGGGCGCGGGAGCGGTCGAATCGACAGTGTATCGCTCGCGCGCCCGGCGGGTGCGGGCCTACTTGACCGGAATCGTCGTGCCGGCCGGCATCGGTACCGCGGTGACGGCGTTCTTCGGGCTGCCGCTGACGATGCGGTCGCTGTAGGTCAGGTAGACGATCGTGTTGCGTTTCTTGTCGACCACGCGCACGACGTGCAGCGTCTTGAAGATGAACGACATGCGTTCGCTGAATACGTCGGTCTGCTGCTTGAGCGGTTCCTTGAAGCTGATCGGGCCGACTTGCCGGCACGCGATCGACGCTTCGCTCGGATCCTCGGCGACGCCGAGCGTGCCCTTGATCCCGCCGGTGCGCGCGCGCGACACGTAGCAGGTCACGCCGTTCACGACCGGATCGTCATAGTCCTCGACGACCACGCGATCGGAACCCGTGACGCGGAAGTGGGTGTTGACGCTGCCGACTTCCTCCGCGTACGCGAGCGGTGCGGCGGCGACGGCGGAGAGCAGGAGGGCGGCGGGGGCGAAACGGAGGCGGCGATGCTTCATCGATGGGACCGGATGCGGATGCGAGACAGAGACTCTAGCATGCGCATGACCGGGCACGAAAAGCAGGAAGGCGGATCGGCGGCCGGAAAAACAAAAGGCCCGTCGAATGACGGGCCTTTCGCTATTTGGCTCCCCGACCTGGGCTCGAACCAGGGACCTACGGATTAACAGTCCGGCGCTCTACCGACTGAGCTATCGGGGAATAAATCGGTACATCTGCGTGTTGCGTCGTTCAACAAAAAACCCGTCCACTTTCAACGGGCCTTTGCGTTTTTGGCTCCCCGACCTGGGCTCGAACCAGGGACCTACGGATTAACAGTCCGGCGCTCTACCGACTGAGCTATCGGGGAACAAACAACAACAGCAGAGAAACGAGATTGTATGGAGTGTTCGCTAACCTGTCAATACTTTGGAGCCGCGCCGCATAAAATTTTTTGCAGTCGCCGCCGTGCGATCAGCGCTCGAGCAGGTGCAGCTTGTCCTGCACGTCCTTCCACTCGTCCGCGTCGGCCGGCGCCGGCTTGGTCTTCGTGATCGACGGCCAGTTCTTCGCCAGCTCGGCGTTCAGCTCGGTGAACTGCTGCTGGTCGCCCGGAACGTCTTCTTCGGCATAGATCGCATTGGTCGGGCATTCGGCGACGCACACGGCGCAGTCGATGCACTCGTCCGGATCGATGGCGAGAAAGTTGGGACCTTCACGGAAGCAATCCACCGGGCACACATCCACGCAATCCGTGTATTTGCACTTGATGCAGCCTTCGGTCACAACGTGAGTCATTAAAACGCTCCTGCTTGGCGGTATATATGGGGTGGCGTTTGCGCCAAAAGCGGCATTGTAACTGAAGCGCCAAACCCGCATGACGAGGTCGGCTATCCGGCTTATATCGTTTCGTGATTAGTTTATGGGATGCGCGGCGCGGCTGCCCGCACGCCGGGCACCGGCGCAATGCGGCAACGCGGCGGCGCGGTTTCACGATGGTCCGGCCCGCATTCGGGTAACATGGCCGGCAGGCCGGGCGGCGCGCGGTGCGCCGGGGCCCGGCCACGATATTGGCGGTGCCGTCATCATGATCATCACTTCGCTGCTGGACACGGATCTCTACAAGTTCACGATGATGCAGGTCGTCCTGCATCACTTTCCCGCTGCAAACGTCGAATACCGTTTCCGCTGCCGCACGCCCGGCGTCGATCTCGTGCCGTACATCGACGAGATTCGCGACGAGGTGCGGGGCCTGTGCTCGCTGCGCTTTTCCGACGTCGAACTCGACTACCTGCGGCGGATGCGCTTCATCAAGAGCGACTTCGTCGACTTCCTCGCGCTGTTCCACCTGAACGAGAAGTACATCTCGATCACGCCGTCGCCGAAGGGCAACGGCGAGATCGACGTCGTCATCGAGGGGCCGTGGCTGCATACGATCCTGTTCGAGATCCCGGTGCTCGCGATCGTCAACGAAGTCTATTTCCGCAATACGCAGCGCGAGCCCGACTATCGCGAAGGGCGCGAGCGGCTGCGCGAGAAGATCAAGCTGCTCGGCGCGAAGCCCGAATTCGCCGACTGCAAGATCGCCGACTACGGCACGCGCCGGCGCTTCTCGAAGGTCTGGCACGAGGAAGTCGCGCTCACGCTGCGCGACGGGCTCGGCCCGCAGTTCGCGGGCACGAGCAACGTGCTGTACGCGATGAAGCACGGCATCACGCCGCTCGGCACGATGGCGCACGAATACCTGCAGGCGTGCCAGGCGCTCGGCCCGCGGCTGCGCGATTCGCAGATCTACGGCTTCGAGATGTGGGCGAAGGAATATCGCGGCGACCTCGGGATCGCGCTGTCGGACGTCTACGGGATGGACGCGTTCCTGAACGACTTCGACATGTATTTCTGCAAGCTGTTCGACGGCGCGCGCCACGATTCGGGCGATCCGTTCGACTGGGGCGAGCGGATGCTGCGCCACTACGAGGCGAACCGCTGCGACCCGCGCACCAAGGTGCTCGTGTTCTCGGACGCGCTCGACATCCCGAAGGTCATGCAGCTGTACGAACGGTTCCGCGGCCGCTGCAAGCTCGCGTTCGGCGTCGGCACCAACCTCACCAACGATCTCGGCTACGTGCCGCTGCAGATCGTGATCAAGATGGTTCGCTGCAACGGCCAGCCGGTCGCGAAGCTGTCGGATTCGCCGGGCAAGAGCATGTGCGACGACAAGGCCTATCTCGCGTACCTGCGCCAGGTGTTCGGCATCGCGCAGCCGGTCGAGGAAGACGCGTCGAAGTAGGCTTTGGCCGTTCGGCCGAAGGTGTGTCGCGGCAGGGGTGGCCGGTATAATCCGACGTATTGCACGCCAACGTCACGAGGACCGTTCATGGACACTTCCGCCGCCCGTCGCCAGATCCTCGCGCGCATTCGCGCGGCGCAGGGGCGCGCGGCCGAACCCGATGCAGCGGAGCGCGACGGCGTCGCCGACTATCTCGCCCGTCATCCGCCGGGCCCGCGCCCGCCGGCGCCGGCCGACCTCGTCGCCGCTTTCGTCGACGAAGCGGGGCGCCTGTCGACCACGGCCGACGAAGTCGCGACGCTGGCCGACGTGCCGGCCGCCGCCGCCCGCTATCTTGCCGCTCGTGGTCTGCCGACGCAGGCCGTCGCATGGCGCACGCTGGCCGATCTCGACTGGGCCGGCGCCGGCCTGTCGGTCGAGTGCCGCAAGCCGCGCGACGGCGATCTCGTCGGCCTGACCGGCTGCTTTTGCGCGACCGCCGAAACGGGGTCGCTGGTGTTGCTGTCCGGCCCCGACACTTACGCATCGGCCGGCCTGCTGCCGGAAACCCACATCGCGATCGTACCGGCGTCGCGCATCGTCGCCGGCCATGAAGACGCGTTCGCGCTGATTCGCGCGGAGCGCGGCGAGTTGCCGCGCGCGGTCAATTTCGTGTCGGGCCCGTCGCGCACGGGCGACATCGAGCAAACGATCATTCTGGGCGCACACGGCCCATACCGCGTGCACGCGATCGTCGTACGGGGCGCATGACGCGCCTACCGCATTCACTGTTACTCGAACAAGGAAGTTCCGCATGAAACGACATGCCGCCTGGGCGGGCATGGCGTCGGGAATCGTACTTGGCGCCGTTCCCGCGCTCGCATCGGCCGCCACGCTCGACGGCGCCACGCTGTCCGCGCTCTGGGGCATCCCGTTCGCCGGGATCCTGCTGTCCATCGCGCTGTTCCCGCTCGTCGCCCCCGTGTTCTGGCATCACCACTTCGGCAAGATCGCGGCCGGCTGGGCGATCGTGTTCCTCGCGCCGTTCGCGGTCGCGTTCGGCGCGGGCGCCGCGTTCGGCACGCTCGTGCATGCGCTGCTCGAGGAATACATTCCATTCATCGTGCTGCTCACCGCGCTCTATACGGTCGCGGGCGGCATCTGCGTAAACGGCAACCTGCATGGTTCGCCGAAGCTGAATACCGCGATCCTCGCGCTCGGCACGCTGCTCGCGAGCGTGATGGGCACGACGGGCGCCGCGATGCTGCTGATCCGGCCGCTGCTGCGCGCCAACGACAACCGCAAGCATGTCGTGCACGTCGTGATCTTCTTCATCTTCCTCGTCGCGAACGCGGGCGGCTCGCTGTCGCCGCTCGGCGATCCGCCGCTGTTCCTCGGCTTCCTGAACGGCGTGAGCTTCTTCTGGACGACCACCCATCTCGCGCTGCCGATGCTGTTCATCTGCGTGGTGCTGCTGACGCTGTTCTTCGCGCTCGATACGTACTTCTACCGGAAGGGCGGCGAGGAGCGGCCGGCCGCGCTCGATCCGACGCCCGACGGCGCGGCGCTGTCGATCGACGGCAAGATCAACTTCGTGCTGCTGGCGGTCGTGATCGCGCTCGTGCTGATGAGCGGCGTGTGGAAGCCGGGCATCTCGTTCGACGTGTGGGGCACGCACGTCGCGCTGCAGAATCTCGTGCGCGACGTCGCGCTCGTGGTCGTGACGCTCGCGTCGCTCGCGCTGACGCCGCGTTCCGCGCGCGAGGGCAACGCGTTCAACTGGGCGCCGATCGAGGAGGTCGCGAAGCTGTTCGCGGGCATCTTCGTGACGATCGCGCCCGTGATCGTGATCTTGCGCGCGGGCGCGGACGGCGCATTCGCGCAGATCGTCCATCTCGTCACGGGGCCCGACGGCAAGCCGATCGACGCGATGTACTTCTGGGCGACGGGCATCCTGTCGTCGTTCCTCGACAACGCGCCGACCTACCTCGTGTTCTTCAACCTCGCCGGCGGCGATGCACAGACGCTGATGACGACCGGCGCGTCGACGCTCGCCGCGATTTCCGCCGGCGCGGTATTCATGGGCGCGAACAGCTACATCGGCAACGCGCCGAACTTCATGGTGAAGGCGATCGCCGAATCGCGCGGCGTGAAGATGCCGAGCTTCTTCGCGTACCTCGGCTGGGCGCTCGTCGTGCTGATACCGGTATTCCTGCTGACGTCCTGGCTTTTCTTCCCGGCGTAAGCTGACGTTTTTCAACCCCGAGCGGGCGGTTCCGGTGGCGCATCGCGCGCCGCGATCCGTCCGCGGCATGCGGAGATGGCGATGCAGAAGATCCTGGTCGCGCGTCCGATCTTTCCGGACGTGATCGAACGGCTCAAGCAGTATTTCGACGTCGACTGGAACGACGGCGACGCGCTCGCGCCCGACGCGCTCGCCGCGCGTCTGGCCGACAAGGACGGCGCGCTGACGGCCGGCGATCCGATCGGCGCGGCCACGCTCGCGGCGGCGCCGCGCCTGCGGGTGGTGGCGAACATGGCGGTCGGCTACAACAACTTCGACATGGCCGCATTCAACGCGGCGAACGTGCTCGGCACCAACACGCCCGACGTGCTGAACGAGTCGACCGCCGATTTCGGCTGGGCGCTGATGATGGCCGCCGCGCGCCGGATCGCCGAATCCGAACACTGGCTGCGCGCCGGTCACTGGCGGAAGTGGGCGTACGACGGCTTCCTCGGCAGCGACATCTACGGCTCGACGCTCGGCGTGATCGGGATGGGCCGTATCGGCCAGGCGCTCGCGCGCCGCGCGCGCGGCTTCGGAATGCAGGTGATCTATCACAACCGGTCGCGGGTCGCGCCCGAGATCGAAGCCGAGCTGAATGCCGAATACGTGTCGAAGGACGCGCTGCTCGCGCGAGCCGATCATGTCGTGCTCGTGCTGCCGTACACGAAGGAGAACCATCACACGATCGGCGCGGCCGAGCTCGCGAAGATGAAACCCACGGCGACGCTGACCAACATCGCGCGCGGCGGGATCGTCGACGATGCGGCGCTGGCCGCCGCGCTGCGTGACGGGACGATCGCCGCGGCCGGCCTCGACGTGTACGAGGGCGAGCCGAGCGTGCATCCGGCGCTGCTCGAGGTGCCGAACGTCGTGCTGACGCCGCATATCGCGAGCGCGACCGAAAAGACGCGCCGCGCGATGGCCAATCTCGCCGCCGACAACCTGATCGCCGCGCTGGGCGAGGGGCCGCGTGCGGGGCAGCCGCCGAATCCGATCAACCCTGACGTGATCGGGAAGCCGCGCGCATGACGACGACGTTGTTGCTTGCGGCGGTCGTCGTGCTGGCCGTCGCGCTCGCGGTGGCGATCGTCGCGCTCGTGCGCGGCGGCGGCCGCCACGACGACGCGGCCGTGCTCGGCGACCAGATCGAGGACGCCGCGCATGCGCAGGCGCGCGCGGTCGAGCGGCTCGAACGCGAATTGCGCGGCGAGATCGTCGAGAACGCACGCGGCTCGCGTACCGAGCTGGCCGGCAGCTTCGCCCAGTTGCAGCAAACGCTCGCCGCGCAACTGACCAGCGTGGCGACCGTGCAGAACAACCAGATCGAGGGGTTCGCGCAGCAGCTCGGCAAGCTCGTCGCCGGCAACGCGCAGCAGTTCGATGCGATGCGCGAAAGCGTGCAGCGCCAGGCTCAACAGGCGCGCGAGGAACAGGCGGGCGCGCTGCGGCTGTTCGGCGACACGCTGAACCGGCAGCTCACGCAACTGACCGAGGCGAACGACCGTCGGATCGGCGAAGTGCGTGCGACGCTCGAACAGCGGCTGAAGGAAATCGAGACGAATAACGCGGCGAAGCTCGAGGAGATGCGCCGCACCGTCGACGAGAAGCTGCACGCGACGCTCGAGCAGCGGCTCGGCGAATCGTTCAAGCTCGTATCGGATCGGCTCGAACAGGTGCATCGCGGGCTCGGCGAGATGCAGACGCTCGCGGCCGGCGTCGGCGATCTGAAGAAGGTGCTGACCAACGTGAAGACGCGCGGCACCTGGGGCGAGGTGCAGCTCGAGGCGCTGCTCGAGCAGATGCTGACGCCCGACCAGTACGCGAAGAACGTCGCGACGGTGCCGAAGCGTACCGAGCGCGTCGAATTCGCGATCCGGCTGCCGGGTCGCGACGCCGGCACGCGCGACGCGTCGCCGGTGTGGCTGCCGATCGACGCGAAATTCCCGCGCGAAGACTACGAGCGGCTGATCGACGCGCAGGAACGCGCCGACGCGGTGGCCGTCGAGGAGGCGGCGCGTGCGCTGGAGGCGCGGGTGCGGATGGAAGCGCGCACGATCGCCGAGAAGTACGTCGCGCCGCCGTACACGACCGACTTCGCGCTGCTGTTCCTGCCGACCGAAGGGCTCTATGCGGAGATCCTGCGCCGCCCGGGACTGACCGACCTGCTGCAGCGCGACTATCGCGTGACGGTCGCGGGGCCGACCACGCTCACCGCACTGCTCAACAGCCTGCAGATGGGGTTCCGCACGCTCGCGATCGAGCAGCGTTCCAGCGAGGTCTGGCAGGTGCTCGGCGCGGTCAAGACGGAGTTCGGCAAGTTCGGCGACGTGCTCGCGCGCACGAAGGCGCAGCTCGAAACGGTCACGCGCTCGATCGAGTCCGCCGAGCAGCGCACGCGTGTGATGAACCGCAAGCTGAAGCAGGTCGAGGCGTTGCCGGGCGACACGGCGGCCGGGTTGCTCGGCGCGGAAGAGGCCGAAGGCGCCGATGCGGACGACGCGTGACGCGCGTTGCCGGCAACCGCCGGACGAAAAAACGGGCGCCGCGGCGCCCGTTTTCATTTGCAGCGATGGCCGGCGCGGCCGGCTCGCGCTCAATGCGCGGCGAGCGTGTCCAGCGCGTCGCCCGTCACGCGCACGATGCGCCACTCCGGCAGCACGGTCGCGCCCATCTTCTCGTAGAAGTCGATCGCCGGCTGGTTCCAGTCGAGGACCGACCATTCGAAGCGCCCGCAACGGCGCTCGACGGCGACGGCCGCGAGATGACGCAGCATCGCGGTGCCCAGGCCCGTGCCGCGCTGCGACGGCTGCACGTACAGATCCTCGAGATAGAGTCCGCGGCGGCCGAGGAACGTCGAATAGTTGTGGAAGAACAGCGCGTACGCGACGATCGCGCCGTCGCGTTCGGCCACCAGCGCTTCGGCAGCCGGGTGCTCGCCGAACAGCGCGTCCGCGAGATCGGCTTCGGTCGCGACGAACAGGTCCGTGAGCTTCTCGAACTCGGCCAGCTCGCGCATCAGCGCGAGGATCGCGCCGACGTCGCGCGGGTCGGCCGCGCGGATCAGCGGCGTGACGCTCACGCTTCCTCCGGCGGATCGGACAGCACGATCTCGATGCCCCCGAAGCGCGACGCGACCCAGTTGTACGCATGGCACGCGATCCACAGCAGCACGAAACCGAGGATCGCGTTCAGCAGCAGCGCGCTCAGGATCGTGCTCAACTCGACCATCCCGTAACGGATATACGCGACGAGAATGCCGAGCAGCACGATCGGCACGCTGAACGTCAGGTAGACGAGGATCAGCGCCTTTGCGGTCTGTCCCGCGGCGATCGACGAGATTTGTTTCTTCATGTGCGGATTGCCCCCGTAGAAATATACCGATTGGAATTCAGATCAGGCCGTCGAGCGGCAGGATGTCGACCGGGGTGCCCGCGTCGACTGCCGCGGAATCGTGGCCCAGGACGATGAAACAGTTGGCGGCCGCGAGACCGCTCAGCGACGCGGAGCTTTGCGATCCGGCCGGTGCGACGTGCCATTGGCCATCGGCGGCGCGCGTTGCGATGCCGCGCAGGTAGTCGGTGCGACCGGGGCGCTTCTTCAGCGCCTGGGTGCTGAGCGCCGTGTACATGGCCGGCGGCGGCGTCCGCGCGCCGGCCAGCGTCAGCAGCGCGGGGCGCACGATCGCATGGAACGTCACGGCGGACGCAACCGGATTGCCGGGCAAGCCGAAGAACAGCGCGCGACCGGCGCCGTCGGCCGCGCGGGCGAGCGAGCCGCACGCGAGCGGCCGGCCCGGCCGCAGCGCGACGCTCGCGAACGTCACGTCGCCGAGCCGGGCCATCACGTCGCGCGTGAAATCGGCTTCGCCGACCGACACGCCGCCCGACGTGATCACCGCATCGGCCTGCGCGGCGAGGGCGTCGCGCAATGCGGTTTCGAGCGCGGCCGGGTCGTCCCGGACGATGCCGAGATCGATCGCGTCCACGTGCACCCGTTCGAGCATCGCGATCAGCATCCCGCGATTGCTGTCGTACAGCGCGCCGCGGCCGAGCGGTTCGCCGGGCTCGCGCAACTCGTCGCCGGTCGAGAACACGGCGACGCGCACGCGCCGGCGCACCGTGACGTCGGCGATGCCGAACGACGCGAGCAGGCCGAGATCGGACGGCCGCAGCATGCGGCCCGCGGCGAGCGCACAGGCGCCGCGCGCGAGATCCTCGCCGGCCCGGCGGCAGTTCGCGCCGCGCGCGACGTCCTGCGCGGCGAAGCGAATCGTGTCTCCGTCGACGCGCACGCGTTCCTGTGGAATCACCGTGTCGCATCCGGCCGGCATCGGCGCGCCCGTCATGATCCGCACGCATGCACCGGCCGCCACGACCCCGTCGAACGGATGGCCGGCGAACGCGGTGCCGGCGACCGTCATCTCGACCTCGCCCTGCGCCGACGCGCGTGCCGCGGCGCCGCCGTCGAACGCATAGCCGTCCATCGCCGAGTTGTCGTACGCGGGAATGTCGAACGGCGCGCTCACGTCGGCCGCGAGCACGCGATCGAGCGCATCGCGCAGCGCCACCGTATCGCACGCGTCGACGGGCACCGCGAAGCGGCACGCGAGTGCCTGCGCGTCGGCGAGCGACAGCGGGGCATCGGGGTCGGGTGCGGTTCGGGAGGCGGGCGAGGATTGCGTGATCATCAGTCGGACTGCGCCGCAAGGCGTATCGGGTTCGTGGCCGGTGGCGCGAGGAGGGTGCCTGGACGCGGGTTTCGCGTATGGCGGGCGTCGGGCGGGAACGGCGCGGGACCGTCAGCGGCGGGCCAGCGCGGCGAGTTCCTGCCAGGAGTTGGCATTGTAAAACGCACGCTCGTCGCGAAACTCGACTTCGACCGTCGTGTGGCGTGCGTACCACGCACGTACCTTCCGGTCGCCTGCCGCGAGCCGGGCGGCCAGGTCGTCCGCCAGCGACGTGCGCAGCAGCGCGAACGTCGGCTGCGGCGAGCGCATCCGCTGCGCGTCGACGGTGACCGCCATCGCGATGTCGGCCTGGTGCGCGTCGAGCGCCGCATGCAGCCGCGCGACGAGGTCGGCGGGCAGGTAGGGCGTATCGCACGGCGAGCACGCGAGCAGCGGCGCGCGCGCCGCGCGCATGCCGGCGAGCAGGCCCGCGAGCGGCCCGGGGAAGTCAGGCGTTTCATCCGCGACGATGCGCGCGTCGAACGGCGCACCGAGTTCGGCATAGCGATCGGCATGGCGATTCGCGCTGATCAGCGTCTCGTCGACCTGCGGCGACAGCCGGCGCAGTACATGCAACGCGAGCGGCGTACCGTCGAGCAGTTGCAGGCCCTTGTCGACGCCGTCCATGCGGGTTGCGCGCCCGCCCGCGAGCAGCAGGCCGGCGATCGACGGGAAGGCGGGGGCGGGCATCGTGCGCAGATGGAAAGAGCGGCGTGCGTCAGCCGCCGATATACGACATTTCGACGCGCTTGCCGGCGCCCTCGGGCGCGGCGTCGGCAAGCGGGCTGCCGCGCAGTTGCGAATAGCGGTCGGTGCGCGCCTGCCAGATGCGGGCGATCGCGGTCGCGATCTCGGCATCGGTCGCACCGCCGCGCACGAGCGCACGCAGGTCGTGCCCGGTCGACGCGAACAGGCACAGGTACAGCTTGCCCTCGGTCGACAGCCGCGCGCGCGTGCAGTCGCCGCAGAAGGCTTGAGTGACGCTCGAGATCACGCCGATCTCGCCGCTGCCGTCCGCATAACCCCAGCGCTGCGCGGTCTCGGCCGCCGTGTGCGCATCGAGCGGCACGAGCGGGAAATGTTCGGCGATGCGCGCGACGACGTCCGCCGACGGCAGCACCTCGGTCATGTTCCAGCCGTTCGACGTGCCGACGTCCATGTATTCGATGAAGCGCAGGATCACGCCGGTGCCGCGAAAACGCTCGGCCATCGGCAGGATCTCGCTGTCGTTGGTGCCGCGCTTCACGACCATGTTGACCTTGACCGGCGTGAGGCCCGCGGCCTGCGCGGCGAAGATGCCGTCGAGCACGTCGGCGCTCGCGAATTCGGCATCGTTCATGCGCTTGAACAGCGTATCGTCGAGCGCATCGAGGCTGACCGTGACGCGCGTGAGCCCGGCGTCCTTCAGCGCGCGCGCCTTGCGTGCGAGCAGCGAACCGTTGGTCGTCAGCGTCAGGTCGAGCGGGCGGCCGGCGTGCGTCGTCAGCCGCGCGAGGCGCTCGATCAGGAATTCGAGGTTCTTGCGCAGCAGCGGTTCGCCGCCCGTGATGCGGATCTTCTCGACGCCGTGCGCGACGAAGAGCCGCGCCACGCGCTCGATTTCCTCGTGCGTGAGCAGCGCGCTGTGCGGCAGGAACGGATAGTCCTTGTCGAAGACCGCGCGCGGCATGCAGTACACGCAACGGAAGTTGCAGCGATCCGTCACCGAAATGCGCAGGTCGCGCAGCGGCCTGGCGAACGTGTCGGCCAGCGTGCCGTCGGGGGCATGCGCGACGCCGGAGACGTCCGGCATCCCGCTGACGTCGGCGAGGGGAATGATGCGTCGGGACATGTTGAAAGAAGTGCGAAGCAGACTGCTATTTTAGCCGCAACCGGCCGGCGGGGCCGGTGGGCGGAAACCCGCAGCGCGGACGTGAAAAAGCCCGCCGGAGGCGGGCTTTTCCTGGTCGGGCGATACGCCGTTCAGTGGTGCGTCGTTTCGACCTGCTGCATCGGGGCCGTATCGACCGGCGGCAGCACCTTGCGTTCGCGCGGCACGCGGGCCGGGCGCGGGAGTCGCGATGCGGCTTCCTGCGCGGCCGCGAACTTGTCGGCGTCCGTGTTCACCCAGACGAGACCGGCCTGCTCCAGCACGACATCCAGGCTCGCCGAAGCGGGCGCGGCTGCCGGTTGTGCGGGCGCGGGAGCCGGTGCGGCGACGGCCTCGGCCTCGGCCGGTGCAGCCTCGACAGGCACTGCTTCGACAGGCGCTGCTTCGACAGGCGCTGCTTCGACCGGTGCCGGTTCGGCAACCACCGGAGCGGCTTCGATCGCGACGGCCGGTGCGGCTTGCGGCGCCTCGACAGCGGCCGCCGGCACGTCGAACGCATCGGTCGGCGACACCTCGACCGGCACCGGGCCCGCTTCCGCGACCGCCGGTGCGACCGGTGCCGGTTCTGCTGCCTGCACGGCGACGACGGGCTCGACCGGGGCGGCCGGGGCCGCTTCGGCGTGTGCCGATGCCGGCTGTGCTTCGACGGCGGCCGGTGCGGCATGCTGCTCGGCGACGGTTTCCACGGCGGCCGCAGTGGTCACGGCCGCGACGACTGCCGGTGCAGCCGTGTGGGCCGGTTCGGCCGCGACCGGTGCGGCCGGCGTCACGGCTTGCGCGGCGACTTCGCCTTCGGCGCCTTGCTCGGCCTGGTCGATTGCGCCGTCTTCCTCGCGCTCGCGACGACCGCCGCGGCGGCCGCGACGGCGACGGCGGCGTTCTTCGCCGTCACGTGCGCCGGCTTCCGCATCGGCTGCCAGTTCCGCGCCGGGCAGCGCTTCTGCCGCAGCCTTGTCGGTTTCCGGTTCCGGATGGTTTTCGCCGCGGGTGACGGTCTCGAGCGTGGCCGCGTGCTGGGTCGGCTTGCGGCGTTCGCCGCGCTCGCGACGCTCGCCGCGTTCCTGGCGCTCGCCGCGGCCGGCTGCGTCGACGCCTTCCGGCTGTTCGACGCGCTCGCGCGGTTCGCGGTTTTCGCGCGGTTCGCGCGGCTCACGGCCTTCACGCGGCTCGCGACCTTCGCGCGGACCGCGGCCCTCGCGACCTTCGCGACCCTCACGGTTTTCACGACCTTCGCGGTTTTCGCGGCCCTCGCGACCTTCACGCAGCTCACGACCCTCGCGCGGCTCACGGCCTTCACGCGGTTCGCGCACTTCCTTGCCTTCGCGTTCCTGGCGTTGCGGCTGGCCACGGCCTGCGGCTGCCTGGTCGCGGCCGCCTTGCGCCTGCTGGGCGCCGCCGCGACGGTTGCGGTTGCGATCGCCGCCGCGCTGCTCGGTCTTTTCGGTGCGCTCGCGAGCCGGACGGGCGGCCTGCTCCTTCGCCGGTGCCGGCGCGACCGGTGCGGGCGCCGGTGCCGGCGACACGCCGAACAGGCCCTTCAGCCAGCCGATGAAGCCGCCGCTTGCCGCGGCGACGGGCGCCGGGGCCGGGGTGGCAACGGGTTCGACCGGACGCTGCGGCGCCGGGCTCGGGGCCGGACGCTCGGGCGTGATGCCCTTGACCGCGGCTTCCTGCTTCGGCTTCACTTCGGCCGCACGCTTGCTGTAGCCGGTTTCCGACTCGAGCTCGCGGGCCGCTTCCTCGGCCATCTTCCAGGATGCGCGCGGATCGTCGAGGCGCGCGTCGTCGTGACGCAGGCGCTCGAGCTTGTAATGCGGCGTATCGAGGTGCTTGTTCGGGATCAGCACGATGCCGACCTTGAAGCGCGACTCGATCTTGTTGATTTCCTGACGCTTTTCGTTGAGCAGGAAGGCGGTCACCTCGACCGGCACCTGGCAGTGGATCGCCGCGGTGTTTTCCTTCATCGCTTCTTCCTGAATGATCCGCAGGACCTGCAGCGCGGACGATTCGGTGTCGCGGATGTGGCCGGTGCCGTTGCAGCGCGGGCACGTCACATGGCTGCCTTCCGACAGCGCCGGACGCAGGCGCTGGCGCGACAGCTCCATCAGGCCGAAGCGGGAGATCTTGCCCATCTGCACGCGCGCACGGTCGTGCTTGAGCGCGTCCTTCAGGCGCTGCTCGACTTCACGCTGGCTCTTCGCCGATTCCATGTCGATGAAATCGATCACGATCAGGCCGCCGAGGTCGCGCAGGCGCAGTTGGCGAGCGACTTCGTCGGCCGCTTCGAGGTTCGTGCGGGTGGCCGTTTCCTCGATGTCCGCGCCCTTGGTCGCGCGGGCCGAGTTCACGTCGATCGCGACGAGCGCTTCGGTGTGGTCGATCACGATCGCGCCGCCGGACGGCAGCGGCACCGTGCGCGAGTACGCGGTTTCGATCTGGTGCTCGATCTGGAAGCGCGAGAACAGCGGCACGTCGTCGTGGTAGCGCTTCACCTTCGCGACGTTGTCCGGCATCACGATGTCCATGAACGCACGGGCCTGATCGTGGATTTCGTTCGTGTCGATCAGGATTTCGCCGATATCGGGCTGGAAATAGTCCCGGATCGCACGGATCACGAGGCTCGATTCCAGATAGATCAGCATCGGCTGGCCGGCGTTGCCGCTTTGCGATGCCGCTTCGATCGCGCGCCACAGCTGCAGCAGGTAGTTCAGGTCCCACTGCAGTTCCTCGGCGCTGCGGCCGATGCCCGCGGTACGGGCGATCATGCTCATGCCGTCGGGGATCTGCAGTTGCGCCATCGTTTCGCGCAGTTCCTGGCGCTCGTCGCCTTCGATCCGGCGCGACACGCCGCCGCCGCGCGGATTGTTCGGCATCAGCACGAGGTAACGGCCGGCGAGCGAGATGAAGGTGGTGAGGGCGGCGCCCTTGTTGCCACGCTCTTCCTTCTCGACCTGGACGATCAGCTCCTGGCCTTCGCGCAGCGCATCCTGAATGCGCGCGGAGCGCATGTCGATGCCGTCCTTGAAGTACTGGCGGGCGACTTCCTTGAACGGCAGGAAGCCGTGGCGGTCTTCGCCGTAGTTGACGAAACACGCTTCGAGCGACGGCTCGATACGGGTGATGACACCTTTGTAGATATTGCCTTTGCGCTGTTCGCGCCCGGCGGTTTCGATGTCGATGTCGATGAGCTTTTGCCCATCGACGATGGCGACGCGCAGCTCCTCCTGCTGCGTCGCATTGAACAGCATGCGTTTCATGAACGACTCCAGGCGGCTCCGCTGCCGGCGCCTCGCGGTTGTCAGGCGCGAGGGCGGGAACGACGGCAGGCCGCACCTTGTTGTGTTGTCACGAGCACGCTGGAGCGGGAATGCTGGCGGGGAGAATTGCCTGAAGAGGCGCTTGGGCCCGAAAGACGGGGCCGGCGGCCATAGGGCACCTGCGAATACGGCTTCAAAGCACGGCGTTCACACACCGCACGCTGCAAAAGCGCGCTAAGCCTGATCCGGGCATCGCCACGGGCGCGCGCAATGCGTCGCGCGCGCCGACGGGCGGCAGATGCTGCGGCTTGGGCCGCAGCGGGGAGTATCGAATCCAGCCCGACTTTCCCGCTTGGGGTGTACTTCCCTGGTTTGACGTCGCCAAGCCCCGCACGCTTCGCGGGGCCAAATCGGGCGCAACGCCGTAATTTTCGCAACCGGCAGCCTGCGGACGCACTGCGCGCCGTCGGGCTGCCGATCAAATTCTTTTCAACCAACTTTCCGTTACCGCGGCGCCTTGCCGACCGAATCCGCCTGTGGGCGCGATCCTTGCCGACGGGCGGCGCCGTGCGTGCAACTTGCTGCTTCTCTTTGATTAGGGGCGAGCAGCGGACCCCCGGCGCAAGTAAAATAGCAGTTTGCGCTTGCGCCTTGCCCGATTCAGCCGGGGCTGGCCGAACAGGCCACCCACAACGTCAGGCTGGGCAAAATTATATTCAGTATGAATGAGTTAGGCAAAATATCCCAGAATTCGGTCGCAAGCGGCCAGGTATCGATGATCGAGATCGACGAAAACTCGGCCGGTCAGCGCATCGACAACTTCCTGTTGCGCGTCTGTAAAGGCGTGCCGAAAAGCCATATTTACCGGATCCTCCGCAGCGGCGAAGTGCGCGTCAACAAGGGCCGGATCGACGCGCAGTACCGCCTCGAGCTGGGCGACCTCGTCCGCGTGCCGCCGGTGCGCGTGGCGGCGGCCGACCTCGCGCGCGCCGATACGCCGGTCGTGCCGCCCGCGAATTTCGACGTGCTGTACGAGGACGACGCGATGCTCGTGATCGACAAGCCGGCCGGGGTCGCGGTTCACGGCGGCAGCGGCGTCGCGTTCGGCGTGATCGAGCAGATGCGCCAGGCGCGCCCGCGCGCGAAATTCCTCGAACTGGTGCACCGGCTCGACCGAGAGACGTCCGGCATCCTGATGCTCGCGAAGAAGCGCACGGCGCTCGTCGCCCTGCACGAGCAGATCCGCGACAACCGGATGGACAAGCGCTACTTCGCGTGCGCGCACGGCGAATGGCAGCCCGACTGGGGCCGGCGCCGCGCGGTCAAGGCGCCGCTGTTCAAGTATTCGACCCCGGAAGGGGAGCGGCGCGTGCGCGTGCAGGACGACGGGCTGCCGTCGCATACGGTGTTCAACCTCATCGACCGCTGGTCCGACTATGTGCTCGTCGAAGCGGAACTCAAAACGGGTCGGACCCATCAGATCCGGGTGCACCTCGCGCATCTCGGCCTGCCGATCGCCGGCGACGCCAAGTATGGCGATTTCGCACTGAACAAGGCGCTGGCGCGCGCGAATGCGCAGCCGTCGCTGAAACGGATGTTCCTGCATGCGCACCGTCTGAAGCTCGCTCACCCGCTGACCGGCGAGGCGCTGCAGTTCGATGCGCCGCTGCCGGCCGAATGCCGGCGCTTCCTCGATCAACTCAGCGCATTGCGCGATACCGCCTGAACCGCATGGCTCGACAGCAATTTGACCTGATCGTCTTCGACTGGGACGGCACGCTGATGGATTCGACCGCGCACATCGCGCACAGCATCCAGGCGGCATGCCGCGATCTCGGCCTGCCCACGCCGTCCGACGAAGCTTCCCGCTACGTGATCGGCCTCGGGCTGCGCGACGCGCTGCAGATTACGGCCCCGACCCTCGATCCGTCCGACTATGCGCGGCTGGCCGAACGCTACCGCTATCACTATCTGCTCGACGACCAGCGCATCGAGCTGTTCGCCGGCGTGCGCGAGTTGCTCGCCGAACTGCGCGACACGGGCTACCTGCTCGCCGTCGCGACCGGCAAGGGGCGGGTCGGGCTGAACCGCGTGCTCGACCAGTCGAAGCTGACGAGCCTGTTCGATGCGACGCGCTGTGCGGACGAAACGTTCTCGAAACCGCATCCGGCGATGCTGCACGAGTTGTCGCGGGAATTGGGGCAGGACCTGTCGCGCACCGTGATGATCGGCGACACCACGCACGACCTGCAGATGGCCGCGAGCGCCGGCGCGGCCGGCGTCGGCGTCGCGTATGGCGCGCACACGGCCGATGCGCTGGCGGCGCTCGCGCCGCGCTTCGTCGCGCCGGACGTCGGCGCGCTGGCCGCATGGCTGCGGGAGCACGCATGAGTGCGGCGCCGGACGCCGTGCGCGTGTGCGCGTCGGACGCGCTGACCGACGGCGGCGCCGGCGTGCGTGTTGACGCGACGCTGCGCGGCGAGCAGGCGGTCGTGTTCTTCGTGCGCTACGACGGCCGCGCCTACGGCTACCTGAACCGCTGCGCGCACGTGCCGATGGAACTCGACTGGGCCGAAGGGCAGTTCTTCGAGTCGTCGGGCCTCTATCTGATGTGCGCGACGCACGGCGCGATCTACGCGCCGGATACCGGCAAGTGCGTCGGCGGTCCGTGCCGCGGCGGCCGCCTGCGGCCTGTCGAGGTCGACGAGCGCGACACGCCCGACGGCCGTGCGGTATTCTGGGTGCCCGATGCGGACCTGCATCCCGCCACTTCCGCCACGACCGATTGACGACACTACTGCATGGCCGACCAACCGAATTCCCCGGATTCCTCCTCCCGTCCCGACAGCCGTGAACCGAGCTGGGAGCGCGCGGCGCTCGAGCGGATCGCGCTCGCGGCGGTCAAGGAGCAGCGTGCGGCACGGCGCTGGAAAATCTTCTTCCGCTTCGCGTTTCTCGGCGTGTTCGTGCTGCTCGCGTTCGCGCTGATCGATTTCTCGAGCGATTCGAAGTTCTCGGCGAGCGGGCGGCATACGGCGCTCGTGACGATCGACGGCGAGATCGCGGCCGGCGTCAACGCCAACGCCGACGACATCAACACGGCGCTCGACGCCGCGTTCGACGACGACGGCACGGTCGGCGTCGTGCTGCGGATCAACAGCCCGGGCGGCAGCCCGGTGCAGGCCGGGATGGTCTACGACGAGATCCGGCGGTTGCGCGGCAAGTATCCGGACAAGCCGCTGTACGTCGTCGTGACCGATATGTGCGCATCGGGCGGCTATTACATCGCGTCCGCCGCCGACAAGATCTATGTCGACAAGGCGAGCATCGTCGGGTCGATCGGCGTGCTGATGGACGGGTTCGGTTTCACCGGGCTGATGGGCAAGCTCGGCGTCGAGCGGCGCCTGCACACGTCGGGCGAAAACAAGGGCTTCTACGATCCGTTCTCGCCGGAAACGCCGAAGATGGACGCGCACGCGCAGGAACTGCTCGACCAGGTGCATGCGCAGTTCATCAAGGCGGTGAAGGATGGCCGCGGCAAGCGGCTGCACGAGACGCCCGACATGTTCTCGGGCCTGTTCTGGACGGGTGAAAAGAGCGTCGAACTGGGCCTTGCCGACGGCTACGGCACGACCGACACGGTCGCGCGCGACGTGCTGAAAGCGCCGGATCTGGTGGACTATACGGTGAAGGAAAGCCTGACGAATCGCGTCGCGCGCAAGTTCGGCGCGGCCGTCGGGGGCGCCGCGATGAAGGCGCTGACGGCCGGCGGCGCGTCGGTCAGCCTGCGCTGACGGCTGGCGACGATCGGCGGGCCGCGACGGCCCGCCTTTCATCTGGTGAGCTGATCGCCGTTCGCGGCATCAATTCGCCAGCAGCAGGAAGATCGCGGGGCGCTTGTGCAGATTCGGTGCAGGCGCCTTTTTCCAGTCGGCCACCGTGCGGCTCGCGATCGTCTCGGTCGCGAGGGTCAGGTCGGCCGCGACGCAGATCTGCGTCGACGGCGCGCAGGTCGCGACTAGCGTGTCGAGCATCGCGTGATTCCGGTACGGCGTTTCGATAAAGATCTGCGTCTGGCGCGCCTTGCGCGACAGTTGCTCGAGTTCGCGCAGCCGTTTCGCGCGCGCGGCCGCATCGACCGGCAGATAGCCGTTGAACGCGAAGCTCTGGCCGTTCAGGCCCGACGCCATCAGCGCGAGCAGGATCGAACTCGGCCCGACGAGCGGCACGACCTTCACGCCTCGCTCGTGCGCGCGGCGCACCAGCAGCGCGCCGGGGTCGGCGACGGCCGGGCAGCCGGCTTCCGACACGAGGCCGGCGTCCGCACCGGCCAGCACGGGCGCGAGCAACCGGTCGATGGCGCCGGCCGGCGTATTGACGTTCAGCTCGCTGATCTCGATTTCCTGGATCGGCCGCGTCGTACCGATCTTCTTCAGAAACGCGCGCGTCGTTTTCGCATTCTCGCCGATGTAATAGCCGAGCGTGCCGGCGCGCGCCTGCACGGCGGCGGGCAGTACGGCGGCGAGCATCGATTCGTCGCCTTCGCCGAGCGTGTTCGGGACGAGATAAAGCGTGCCGGCGGTCATGCGCGGTCTCCTCGGGTGGTGGCAAACAGCGGGTAGTCGGCGGCGCGCAGCATCCGCGTGAGGGCGATCAGCGGCAGGCCGACGAGCGCGGTCGGGTCGTCCGAGTCGATCGCGTCGAGCAGCGCGATGCCGAGCCCTTCGGACTTCGCGCTGCCGGCCACGTCGTACGGCGTTTCCGCCCGCAGGTAGGCGTCGAGTTCGGCCTCGGGCAGCGAACGGAAGCGCACGTGCGTGACGATGTCCTCGACCTGCGCGTCGTCGGTGCGGCTGTCGTACAGGCAGAGCGCACTGTGGAATTCGACTTCGCGGCCCTGCATCGACACGAGTTGCGCGAGCGCGCGCTCGTGGGTGCCGGGCTTGCCGATCTGATGCCCGTCGAAGGTCGCGACCTGGTCCGACCCGATCACGAGCACGCCGTCCGGCGCGTCGATCGTCGCGGCCACGGCCCGCGCCTTCGCGCCGGCAAGCCGCAGCGCGGTCGCGGCCGGCGTTTCGCCGGCGAGCGGGGTTTCGTCGAGGTCCGGCGACACGACGTCGAACGGCACGCCAAGGCGCTCGAGGAGCGCGCGGCGGTAGCGGGAGCTGGAGGCAAGAATCAGCCGCGGCGGGCGGCAAACGGTATCCGGCATGGTCGGTTGGATCGGTGAGTCGTGAGGTGTGGCGCGGCGTTGCGCGGACGCAAGCTTAAGTGATTGACCGCAAAAGGTAAAACAGGTATGCTTTTCCGCTTTTCGTCGGCAGGCTTTCGTTGTGGTGGCGCCTGCCGGGTCTTCGGAAGTAAAGTACGTCATCCTTCGATGAGCCGTACGCGAGCGGTGCCAAGCCGGATCCGCAAGTCAGCCTGTAGGCAGGAGCGCACATGAACACTTCTTCTGGCAAACCTGCGGCGGCCCTCGATCCGCACGCGGTCGACCTGTTCGAGTTCGCCCGCAGCGGGCGGCAGGCAGCCGGGGCGGTGCGCCTCTCGCAGCTGCCGCGCATGTTAAACGAAGTGCCGGCGGACGCGCCAGATCGCGACACGGTGTTCACGTGGCAGGCGGAAGGGTTCACGCAGAAGGAGTTGCAGGACGACGGCGCCGACGGGCAGCAGCCGTATCTGCGCCTCGCGGTGCACGGCCATGCGTGGCTCACGTGCCAGCGCTGCATGACGCCGTACGACCAGACGTTCGACGTCGACATGACGTACCGGGTCGTCGCGACCGAAGAAGAAGCTGAAGAATTTCCGCTCGACGACGATGAAGCCGATGTGATCGTGGGCTCACGCCAGTTCGATCTCGTCGACTTGATCGAAGAGGAATTGCTGCTTTCGTTGCCGCTCGTGCCCAAGCACGAGGTTTGCCCGGCAGTTCACGAAAGCCTCGTGTCGGGCGCGAGCGGTCCCGCGGAAGAAACGGACGAGGAGTCCGACGAAGCCGGGGACGAAGGCAAACGGCCGAATCCGTTCGCAGCGCTGCAAGCGCTGAAGAAGGACGGTGACGGCACCAAGAAACACTAAGCAGTTGTGGCGCGGGAAGGCGTAAGGGCTTTGGGCCAGGGTAGTTAAGCGCCGGATCGGGCTGTGTTAGAATCCGGAAAATTATTTAGGAGTTAGTCATGGCAGTCCAGCAAAACAAGAAGTCGCCGTCGAAGCGCGGCATGCATCGTTCGCACGATTTCCTGACGGCAGCGCCGCTGGCAGTCGAGCCGAGCACGGGTGAAGTGCACCTGCGTCACCACGTCAGCCCGAACGGCTACTATCGCGGCAAGAAAGTCGTCAAGACGAAGAACGACTAAGCGTCAAGTCACGCGTTGCGCGCTACGCTCGCCGTTCGCGTGACAACTGGTTCGCTTGACACTTTCCTGGCTCAACAAAAAGGCGGCATTCAACTGCCGCTTTTTTGTGCCTGAAATTCGTCGCATTCCATGACCGTAAAGCTCACAATCGATTGCATGGGAGGCGACCACGGCCCGTCCGTGACCGTTCCCGCGGCAGTCAAGTTCGTCCGCGCGCATCCCGATGCGCACCTGATGCTCGTCGGCATCGAAAGCGCGATTCGCGCTCAGCTGAAGAAGCTGAAAGCTCTCGACGATCCCGCGTTGACCGTCGTGCCCGCCACCGAAGTCGTGGCGATGGACGACCCTGTCGAAGTGGCGCTGCGCAAGAAGAAGGATTCTTCGATGCGCGTCGCGCTCAACCACGTCAAGGAAGGCGCCGCGCAGGCCTGCATCTCCGCCGGCAATACCGGCGCGCTGATGGCCGTTTCCCGTTACGTACTCAAGACGCTGCCCGGCATCGAGCGGCCCGCGATCGCGTTCGCGCTGCCGAACCCGACCGGCTACACGATGATGCTGGACCTCGGCGCGAACGTCGACTGCGAGCCGCAGCACCTGCTGCAGTTCGCGGAGATGGGGCACGCGCTCGTGGCCGCGCTCGAAGGCAAGGAGCGCCCGACGATCGGCCTCCTGAACATCGGCGAAGAGGTCATCAAGGGCAACGAGACGATCAAGCGCGCAGGCGAGCTGCTGCGCGCCAGCACGCTCAATTTCCGCGGCAACGTCGAAGGCAACGACATCTACAAGGGCACCGTCGACGTGATCGTCTGCGACGGCTTCGTCGGCAACGTCGCGCTGAAGACGTCCGAAGGGCTCGCGCAGATGCTGTCGGACATCATCCGCGAGGAGTTCGGCCGTTCGCTGATGTCGAAGCTGATGGCGCTGCTCGCGCTGCCGGTGCTGATGCGTTTCAAGAAGCGCGTCGATCACCGCCAGTACAACGGCGCGGCGCTGCTGGGGCTGAAGAGCCTCGTGATCAAGAGCCACGGTTCGGCCGACGCCTACGCGTTTGAGTGGGCGATCAAACGCGGGTATGATGCCGTCAAAAACGGGGTGCTGGAGCGCCTCGCACGCGCGATGGCGGATAATTCAGTGTCGCTCGGCGACGGCGGACACGACGCGGGCGGCGCGGGCCAGGCAAGCCCGGCCGCAGGCCATCACGCCGAACCTTCCGCTGCGCAATCCTCTAAAGCATAAATGGCCCAATCGACTCTCTATTCCCGCGTGCTCGGCACGGGCAGCTACCTGCCGCCCGACCGCGTCACGAACCAGCAGTTGACCGATCGTCTTGCGAAGGAAGGCATCGAGACCAGCGACGAATGGATCGTCGCGCGCACGGGCATCCATGCGCGCCATTTCGCCGCACCCGACGTCACGACGAGCGATCTCGCGCTCGAGGCGTCGCGTCGTGCGATCGAAGCGGCGGGCGTCGATCCGCAGTCGATCGACCTGATCATCGTCGCGACTTCGACCCCCGATTTCGTGTTCCCGAGCACCGCGTGCCTGCTGCAGAACAAGCTCGGCATCAAGAACGGCGGCGCTGCGTTCGACGTGCAGGCCGTATGCTCGGGCTTCGCGTATGCGATGGCCACGGCCGACAGCTTCATCCGCAGCGGCCAGCACCGCACCGCGCTGATCGTCGGCGCGGAGACGTTCTCGCGCATTCTCGACTTCAAGGACCGCACGACCTGCGTGCTGTTCGGCGACGGCGCGGGCGCGGTGATCCTGTCCGCATCGGAAGAGCCGGGCGTGCTCGGCAGCGCGCTGCACGCGGACGGCAGCTACTCGAACATCCTGTGCACGCCGGGCAACGTCAATCGCGGCGTGATCGACGGCAGCGCGTTCCTGCACATGGACGGGCAGGCTGTGTTCAAGCTCGCGGTCAACGTGCTCGAAAAGGTCGCGATCGAAGCGCTCGCGAAGGCGAATCTCGCGCCCGAGCAAATCGACTGGCTGATTCCGCACCAGGCCAACATCCGCATCATGACCAGCACCTGCCGCAAGCTCGGCCTGCCGCAGGAGCGCATGGTCGTGACGGTCGACCAGCACGGCAACACGTCGGCCGCGTCGATTCCGCTGGCGCTCGACGCCGCGGTGCGCGACGGTCGCATCCAGCGTGGCCAGCACGTGCTGATCGAAGGCGTCGGCGGCGGCTTCACCTGGGGCGCGTCGGTCTTCCGCTTCTGATCCGCGGCGCGCGACAAGCCGCGCGCGGATCCCGTCGGCGCGCCGTTCGTGCGCGCCGTCCGAATCGATTCAATTGGGGACGATATGAAATTTGCATTCGTTTTTCCGGGGCAGGGCTCGCAAGCGATCGGCATGCTCAACGCATTCGCCGATCTGGCCGTCGTGCGCGAGACGCTCCAGGAAGCGTCCGATGCGCTCAATCAGGATCTCGGCAAGCTGATCGCCGAAGGTCCGGCCGAAGAGCTGAACCTGACCACCAACACGCAGCCCGTGATGCTGACCGCCGCGTACGCGTGCTACCGCGCGTGGCAGCAGGCAGGCGGCCCGGCGCCATCGATCGTCGCCGGCCACAGCCTGGGCGAATACACGGCGCTCGTCGCGGCCGGCGCGCTCGCGTTCAAGGACGCGGTGCCGCTCGTGCGCTTCCGTGCGCAGGCGATGCAGACGGCCGTGCCGGTCGGCCAGGGCGGCATGGCCGCGATCCTGGGTCTCGACGACGACACGGTGCGCGCGGTATGCGCCGAAGCCGCGGAAGCGGGTGTCGTCGAAGCGGTGAACTTCAATGCGCCCGCGCAGGTCGTGATCGCCGGCAGCAAGGCCGCGGTCGAAAAGGCGTGCGAGATCGCGAAGGCGAAGGGTGCGAAGCGCGCGCTGCCGCTGCCGGTGTCGGCGCCGTTCCATTCGTCGCTGCTCAAGCCGGCGTCGGACCAGCTGCGCGACTACCTCGCGAGCGTCGACGTGAAGGCGCCGCAGATTCCGGTCGTCAACAACATCGACGTCGCGGTGGTCGGCGATCCGGCCGCGATCAAGGATGCGCTGGTACGCCAGGCCGCGGGTCCGGTGCGCTGGGTCGAATGCGTGCGGCACATCGCGGGCACCGGCGTCACGCACGTGATCGAATGCGGGCCGGGCAAGGTGCTGGCCGGCCTGACGAAGCGCATCGACGGCAACCTGGTCGGCGCGTCGGTGTTCGATCCGGCTTCGCTCGACGAAGCACTGAAGCTCGTGACCGCCTGACGCGGCGCCTTTCCTCAAGAGACGGATATTCGATTCATGGACAAGACTCTCGATAAACAGGTTGCGATCGTGACCGGCGCGTCGCGCGGCATCGGCCGGGCGATCGCGCTCGAACTCGCGCGCCTCGGCGCGACGGTCATCGGCACGGCGACGAGCGAATCGGGCGCCGCCGCGATCACCGCGGCGTTCGCGGAAGCGGGCGTCACGGGCCGCGGCGCGGTGCTGAACGTCAACGACGCGGCCGCCGCCGAGGCGCTGATCGATGCGACCGTGAAGGAATTCGGCGCGCTGAACGTGCTCGTCAACAACGCGGGCATCACGCAGGACCAGCTCGCGATGCGGATGAAGGACGAGGACTGGGACGCGGTGATCGACACCAACCTGAAGTCGGTGTTCCGCCTGTCGCGCGCGGTGCTGCGCCCGATGATGAAGGCGCGCGGCGGCCGTATCATCAACATCACGTCGGTGGTCGGCTCGGCCGGCAATCCGGGTCAGGTCAACTACGCGGCCGCGAAGGCCGGCGTGGCAGGCATGACGCGGGCGCTCGCGCGCGAGATCGGCAGCCGCGGCATCACGGTGAACTGCGTGGCGCCGGGCTTCATCGACACCGACATGACGAAGACGCTGCCGGAAGAACAGCAGGCCGCGCTCAAGACCCAGATTCCGCTCGGCCGCCTCGGCAGCCCGGAGGACATCGCCCATGCCGTCGCGTTCCTCGCATCGCCGCAAGCCGGTTACATCACCGGCACGACGCTGCACGTGAACGGCGGCATGTACATGTCGTAACGGTTTTCGTTTACCATCCGCGCCGTATCCCGTTTTTCAGGCGGACCGGCGCTTGATCGACCATCAAGCCAACGCGCGTTTTGCCGTCAGCAAACCTGATAAAATGCGCGCACTTGTAAATCTGAACTTTCCCTCGGAGGGGTAATGGACAACATCGAACAACGTGTCAAGAAGATCGTCGCTGAGCAACTGGGCGTCGCAGAAGCCGAGATCAAGAACGAAGCTTCGTTCGTGAACGATCTGGGCGCCGATTCGCTCGACACGGTCGAACTGGTGATGGCTCTGGAAGACGAGTTCGGCATGGAAATCCCGGACGAAGAAGCAGAGAAGATCACGACCGTTCAGCAAGCGATCGACTACGCTCGCGCAAACGTCAAGGCGTAAGCGCCTTTCGCGCTTGTCCGCCACGTCGCCGCGATCATCGCGATTGACGCGCCATCCTGCCGGCTTCGCGCCGGACGGACTAACAGCCACAGGGCTCGCAGGGCTGGTTCCTGTGGCCACTGTGGCTTTTGTTTTTGTCATCCAATAATGGAAAAGAGGTTACCGTGAGCCGCCGTCGTGTTGTCGTTACAGGCCTGGGGCTGATTTCGCCTGTTGGCAATAATGTTGCCGACGGCTGGGCCAATCTCGTCGCCGGCAAGTCCGGTATCGCCACCGTCACGAAGTTCGATGCGTCGAACCTCGCCTGCCATTTCGCGGGCGAAGTGAAGGGTTTCAGCGCCGAGGAGTACATCCCGGCGAAGGAAGCCCGGAACATGGATACGTTCATCCATTACGGCATCGCCGCCGGCGTCCAGGCCATCCGGGACAGCGGGCTGGAAGTGACCGAAGCCAATGCGGAACGCATCGGCGTGCTGGTCGGTTCCGGCATCGGCGGCCTGCCGATGATCGAGGATACGCACCAGACCTACGTCGATCGCGGCGCGCGCCGGATTTCGCCGTTCTTCGTGCCGGGTTCGATCATCAACATGATCTCGGGTCACCTGAGCATCATGTTCGGCCTGAAGGGCCCGAACCTCGCGGCCGTCACCGCCTGCACGACCGGCTTGCACTCCATCGGCCTCGCCGCGCGCCTGATCCAGGCCGGCGACGCCGACGTGATGGTCGCGGGCGGCGCCGAATCGACGGTGTCGCCGCTCGGCATCGGCGGTTTCGCGGCAGCACGCGCGCTGTCGACCCGCAACGACGATCCGGCTACCGCGTCGCGTCCGTGGGACAAGGACCGCGACGGCTTCGTGCTCGGCGAGGGTTCCGGCGTGATGGTGCTCGAGGAATACGAGGCGGCGAAGGCGCGCGGCGCGAAGATCTATGCGGAAGTCGCCGGCTTCGGCATGACGGGCGACGCGTACCACATGACCGCGCCGAACATGGATGGTCCGCGCCGCTGCATGGTCGCGGCACTGCGCGACGCCGGCATGAACGCCGACGAGGTCCAGTACCTGAACGCGCATGGCACGTCCACGCCGCTGGGCGACAAGAACGAGTCCGACGCGGTGAAGGCGGCGTTCGGCGAGCACGCGTACAAGCTCGTCGTGAACTCGACGAAGTCGATGACGGGCCACCTGCTGGGCGGCGCGGGCGGCCTCGAATCGGTGTTCACGGTGCTGGCGCTGCACAACAACGTGTCGCCGCCGACCATCAACATCTTCAACCAGGACCCCGAGTGCGATCTCGATTACTGCGCGAACACCGCGCGTGACATGAAGATCGACGTGGCCGTGAAGAACAACTTCGGCTTCGGCGGGACCAACGGCACGCTGGTGTTCAAGCGCGTCTGACGGCGAATCGCTTGACGAGTCCATTCGATGCTCCGGCCGGGCGTCCGCAGCGCTTTGCGTTGCGGGCCTCGGCCGTGTCGTATCTCGTGCTGGCCGCGTTCGTCGCGTCGGCTGCCGCATCGGCGTACCTGTTCTGGGCGCCGCGCGCGGGCGCTGCCGCCGGCGCAGGCGTGTCGGCCGTGACGGCGGCGCTGCTGGCCGTATTCGCGGCGCGGGCTTGCGCCCGCCGGCTGCCGGCCGAGCTGCAAATCGATGCGTTCGGGGAGATTGCGGCGTTTGGCCGCACCGGGCGCTTGCTGGCCCGCGGCCGCGTGACGGGCCATGCGCACTGGAGCAGCCTGCTGCTGGTGCTGTCGGTCGGGCAGGGTGCCCGGCGCGCGCGGCCGCTGCTGATTCCGGCCGACGCGCTCGATGCCGCGTCATTCAGCGCGCTGTCGGTGCTGGCGAGAACGGCCGGGGCGGCGGCGCGGGCATGACGGCGGCGTGGTTACCGACCGTAACCAGCGGCCGGCGCCGGAACGCTACAATAACGCTCCGCGTTGCATCCCTAGTTAACGGATTTGTCAGGTGAGTGAAAAAGAAATCGATCAGGCTCTGGTCGAACGCGTACAGAAGGGCGACAAGGCGGCGTTCGAACTCCTGGTCTCCAAATACCACCGCAAGATCATTCGGCTGATCTCGCGCCTCGTGCGGGATCCCGCCGAGGTCGAGGACGTGGCCCAGGACGCGTTCATCAAGGCGTATCGTGCGCTGCCGCAATTCCGCGGCGAATCGGCGTTCTATACGTGGTTGTACCGAATTGCCGTCAACACGGCGAAGAACTACCTTGCGACGCAAGGCCGCCGGGCGCCGACCTCGACCGAGGCCGATGCGGAGGAAGCGGAAACTTTCTCCGACGCAGACCAACTAAGGGATATCAACACGCCTGAGTCGATGTTGATGAGCAAGCAGATTGCCGAGACGGTCAACGCTGCAATGGCTCTGCTGCCCGAAGAACTGCGCCAGGCAATCACGCTGCGCGAGATCGAGGGCCTGAGCTACGAAGAGATCGCGGAAATGATGGGCTGTCCGATCGGGACGGTCCGGTCGCGGATCTTCCGCGCGCGCGAAGCAATCGCTGCCAAATTGCGTCCGCTGCTCGATACGCCCGAAGGAAAGCGCTGGTAAGCGCGGCGGGCGGAACGACGCGGGTCGGGGTCTAGTTACGGATAGAGTCGTGAAGTCACGACGGGGTGTGCAAGATGGGGAGCATCATGGGGTCGGTCAATACGCAATCGCAAGCGTGCTCGCGCGGCGAGCGCCTTTCCGCGCTGGTCGACGGCGAAATGTTCGATGGCCCGGACCACGGGCAGTTTCTGGCTGAGCTCGACCGCGCGGATCGCGCCGTGTGGGCCCATTACCACCTGATCGGCGATGCGCTGCGCTCGGACGAGCTCGCGTTGCCGCCCGCGCTGAGCGTCGCGTTCACCGCGCGCATGTCGGCCGCGCTCGAAAGCGAGCCGCATCTGCTGGCACCGGCGGCCGCGCCGGTCGCGCGCAAGCTGCTGGCGCTGCGCCGCCGCGTCGTGCCCGCGTTCGCGGTGGCCGCCGCGGCCGCCACGCTGACGTGGATCGTCGTCCCGCAAATGCAGACGGCCGGGGCGCCGGGCGCCGTTCAGGTCGCATCGGCAGGCGCGCCGCAGAACGGCAACCTGCAGCGCGTGACGGTTGCGCAGGCATCGGCCCAGCCGGGCCTGCAGGACGTCAACATCATTCGCGACGCCAGCCTCGACCAATACCTTGAAGCGCACCAGCAATTCGCGCAGCAGCCTGTCGTCACGGGCTCGATGCCGCTGATCCGCGCTGCCGTGACCACCACGCCAGGCCAATAAACCCGATGCGGACATTGCAGTTGAATCACGCCATCTCCGGATGGAAGCGGCTGCCGGCCCTCCTGCTTTGCGCAGCCGCCCTGTTGTCCGTTCACTCCCTTCCCGCCAGCGCCCAGCAACCGGACGATCCCGTCGCGACCCGCAAGGGTGCCGCGGACTGGCTCGACCGCGTCCAGCAGGCCGCGCAGCAGCAGAGCTACGAAGGTACGTTCGTCTACCAGCGCGGCGGGTACGTGCAGTCGTCGCGCATCGCGCACGTCTCGTCCCGCGACGGCGAGTTCGAGCGGATCGAAACGCTCGACGGCAAGCCGCGCAAGCTGCTGCGGCACAACGACGAGTTGTACACGTTCGTGCCCGAGCGCAAGCTGTGCGTGGTCGAGCGCCGTCAGACGCGCGACTCGTTCCCCGCGCTGCTCGGCGCGAGCGGCGAGCACGTGATGTCCGTCTACGATGCGAAGTCGCTCGGCAAGGACCGCGTGGCCGGGATCGACGCGCAGGTCGTCGAGCTCGTGCCGAAGGATGCGTACCGTTTCGCGTACAAGCTGTGGGCCGATGCGCGCACCGGGCTGCTGCTGCGTTCGCAGACGCTCGACGCGAACGATCGCGTGCTCGAACAGATCGCGTTCTCGCAAGTGCAGACGGGCGGCGCAAGCGGCGACAAGGCCGCGATCGCAGCCGGCATGCGCAACCTGAGCGGCTGGACGGTCGTGCGCCCGCCGGTCGCGACGGTCGACATGGAAGCGCAGGGCTGGCAGCTTGCGCCGAGCGTCGCCGGCTTCCAGAAGATTCGTGAAGTGCGCCGGCCGATGGCCGCGCGCGATGCGGGCGATCCGCCGATCCCGGTCGATCAGGCCGTCTTCACCGACGGCCTCGCGACGATCTCGGTCTTCATCGAGCCGGCCGAGAAAAATACGCGCAAGGAAGGCGCGGGCAGCACCGGCGCGACGCACGTTCTCGTGAAGCGCCGCGGCGACTACTGGATCACCGTGCTCGGCGAAGTGCCGCCGGCAACGTTGCAGCAGTTCGCGTCTGCCATAGAATACAAGGCTTCCAAGTAACGCTACGGCTCCCGACATGACGAAACTCACGCTGCGCAAAGTGCTCGCGGCGGCGGCGCTGTGTGCCTGCCTGCCGCTCGTCCCGCAAACCGCTGTCGCTGTCACGCCTCCCGCTGCCAGCCTGCCCGATTTCGCCGACCTCGTCGAAAAGGTCGGCCCCGCGGTCGTGAACATCCGGACCACCGCGAACGTGCCGGTACCCGGCCCGCGCGGCGTGCTCCCGCCAGGCTTCGACAACGGCGACATGTCGGAATTCTTCCGGCGCTTCTTCGGCATTCCGCTGCCGCAGGCGCCCGGCAACGGCGGCAGCCCGAAGAACGCGCCGGCGCCGGACAATGGCCCCGACACCGAGCAGAACCGCGGCGTCGGCTCTGGCTTCATCGTGTCGGCCGACGGTTACGTGATGACCAATGCGCACGTCGTCGACGATGCGGACACCATCTACGTGACGCTGACCGACAAGCGCGAATTCAAGGCGAAGCTGATCGGCGTCGACGACCGCACGGACGTCGCGGTCGTCAAGATCCAGGCGTCGAACCTGCCGGTCGTCGCGATCGGCGATTCGAACAAGGTGCGCGTCGGCGAGTGGGTCGTCGCGATCGGTTCGCCGTTCGGCCTCGACAATACGGTCACCGCCGGCATCGTCAGCTCGAAGAGCCGCAACACGGGCGACTATCTGCCGTTCATCCAGACCGACGTCGCCGTGAACCCCGGCAACTCGGGCGGCCCGCTGATCAACATGCAGGGCGAGGTGATCGGCATCAACTCGCAGATCTACAGCCGGACCGGCGGCTTCATGGGCATTTCGTTCGCGATTCCGATCGACGAGGCGATGCGCGTGGCCGACCAGTTGAAGGCGACCGGCAAGGTCACCCGGGGCCGGATCGCGGTGGCGATCGGCGAGGTGACGAAGGACGTGGCCGACTCGATCGGGCTGCCGAAGGCCGAAGGCGCGCTCGTCAGCAGCGTCGAGCCGGGCGGCCCGGCCGACAAGGCCGGCATCCAGCCGGGCGACATTATCCTGAAGTTCAACGGCCGTCCGGTCGATGCGGCGTCGGACCTGCCGCGCATGGTCGGCGACACGAAGCCCGGCACGAAGGCGACGGTCAGCGTGTGGCGCAAGGGCCAGGCACGCGATCTGCCGATCACGATCGCGGAAACGCCGGCCGAGTCGACGGCGAAGGCCGAGCAGCGCAAGAACGCGCCGCAGAAGCCGCGTCAGACCAATTCGCTCGGCCTGACGGTCAGCGACCTGACGGCGGAGCAGCTGAAGACGCTGAAACTGAAGAACGGCGTGCAGATCGATGGCGTCGACGGCCCGGCCGCCCGTGCGGGCCTGCAGCGCGGCGACATCGTGCTGCGCGTCGGCGACACCGACATCACGAACGCGAAGCAGTTCGCCGACGTGACCGCGCAGCTCGATCCGCAGAAGGCGGTCGCGGTGCTCGTGCGGCGTGGCGACAACACGCAGTTCGTGCCCGTGCGGCCGCGCGCGACCCAGAAGTAACGCGGCCGATGTTCACGCTCTACGGCCGCGGCTGGTGCCACCTGTGCGACGACATGCGCGACGCACTGGCGCCGGTGGCGGCCGAATTCGGCGTCGCGGTCGACTACGTCGACATCGACACCGATGCGGCGCTCGTCGCGCGTTACGACGAGGATGTGCCGGTGCTGCTGCTGGACGGCGCGGAAGTGTGCCGCCACCGGTTCGACGACGCGCGGGTGCGCGGCGCGCTGGCGGCCCGGCGTTGAGCCTGGCCTGCCGCGGGCCCGTGCCGCTTCATACGGGGTTTGATCCGGCGGGCGTCGTGCCGGCTCCCGCGGGGCGGGCGTCCGAAATCCCGCCCGGCGTAAGCCTTTTCGGCTAAAATAAGCCGTTTTTTCACCGACTTACACAAGGCGTGCTCCGCAGTCGTCGAGCGCGCCTTTTTCGCTTGATCGGCACTGAATGGATCATATTCGCAATTTCTCGATCATCGCGCACATCGACCATGGCAAGTCGACACTCGCGGATCGCATCATCCAGGTATGCGGTGGCCTCGCCGACCGTGAAATGGAAGCGCAGGTGCTCGACTCGATGGATATCGAGCGCGAGCGCGGCATCACGATCAAGGCGCAGACGGCCGCGTTGTCCTATCGTGCACGCGACGGCAAGGTCTACAACCTGAACCTGATCGACACGCCGGGGCACGTCGACTTTTCGTACGAGGTCAGCCGTTCGCTGTCCGCGTGCGAAGGCGCGCTGCTGGTCGTCGACGCGAGCCAGGGCGTCGAGGCGCAGACGGTCGCGAACTGCTATACGGCGATCGAGCTCGGCGTCGAGGTCGTGCCCGTGCTGAACAAGATCGACCTGCCGGCCGCGAACCCCGAGAACGCGATCGAGGAGATCGAGGACGTGATCGGCATCGACGCGACCGACGCGACGCGCTGCAGCGCGAAGACGGGCCTCGGCGTGGAAGACGTGCTCGAGTCGCTGATCGCGAAGGTGCCGCCGCCGAAGGGCGATCCGGCCGCGCCGCTGCAGGCGCTGATCATCGATTCGTGGTTCGACAACTACGTCGGCGTCGTGATGCTCGTGCGTATCGTCAACGGCACGCTGCGTCCGAAGGACAAGATCAAGATGATGGCGACCGGCGCGCAGTATCCGGTCGAGCACGTCGGCGTGTTCACGCCGAAGTCGCGCAATCTCGAGTCGCTGTCGGCCGGGCAGGTGGGCTTCATCATCGCCGGCATCAAGGAACTGACGGCCGCGAAGGTCGGCGATACCGTCACGCACGCGACCAAGCCCGCCGCCGAGCCGCTGCCGGGCTTCAAGGAAGTGAAGCCGCAGGTGTTCGCGGGGCTGTATCCGGTCGAGGCGAACCAGTACGACGCGCTGCGCGAATCGCTCGAGAAGCTGAAGCTGAACGACGCATCGCTGCAGTACGAGCCGGAAGTGTCGCAGGCGCTCGGCTTCGGTTTCCGCTGCGGCTTCCTCGGGCTGCTGCACATGGAAATCGTGCAGGAGCGGCTCGAGCGCGAATTCGACATGGATCTCATCACGACCGCGCCGACGGTCGTCTACGAGGTCGTGCAGAGCGACGGCTCGACGATCATGGTCGAGAACCCGGCGAAGATGCCGGAGCCCGGCCGCATCGCCGAAGTTCGCGAGCCGATCGTCACCGTGAACCTGTACATGCCGCAGGATTACGTCGGCTCGGTGATCACGCTGTGCGAGCAGAAGCGCGGCTCGCAGATCAACATGCAGTATCACGGCCGCCAGGTGCAACTCACGTACGAGATCCCGATGGCCGAGATCGTGCTCGACTTCTTCGATCGCCTGAAGTCGGTGTCGCGCGGCTACGCGTCGATGGACTACGAGTTCAAGGAATACCGTTCGTCGGACGTCGTGAAGGTGGACATGCTGATCAACGGCGACAAGGTCGACGCGCTGTCGATCATCGTGCACCGGTCGCAGTCGCAATACCGCGGCCGCGAAGTCGCCGCGAAGATGCGCGAGATCATTCCGCGCCAGATGTACGACGTGGCGATCCAGGCCGCGATCGGCGCGCACATCGTCGCGCGCGAGAACATCAAGGCGCTCCGCAAGAACGTGCTCGCGAAGTGCTACGGCGGCGACATCACGCGGAAGAAGAAACTGCTCGAGAAGCAGAAAGAAGGTAAGAAACGCATGAAGCAGGTGGGTTCGGTCGAGATCCCGCAGGAGGCGTTCCTCGCGATCTTGCGCGTCGAAGACAAATAACAGGACTGATCCTTTTATGAATTTTGCGCTGATTCTTTTTGTGCTCGTCGTCGTGACGGGCGTAGCGTGGGTGTTGGACAAACTGGTGTTCCTGCCGCGGCGTCGCAAGGCGGCCGATTCGGCGATCGAGGAGTTCGATCGCCAGCAGTCGCGCATCGACAAGCGTTTCGCGGACGAAAACGCGGCGCAGACGCGTTCGAAGCTGCGTGACGAAAAGCTGCGCCAGCCGTGGTGGCTCGAGTACACGGCGAGCTTCTTCCCGGTGATCCTGGCCGTGTTCGTCGTGCGTTCGTTCATCGTCGAGCCGTTCAAGATTCCGTCGGGCTCGATGGTGCCGACGCTGCTCGTCGGCGACTTCATCCTCGTCAACAAGTTCGAGTACGGGCTGCGCCTGCCGGTCACCAATACGAAGATCACGCAGGGCAGCCCGCTGTCGCGCGGCGACGTCGTCGTGTTCCGCTATCCGAAGGACGAGTCGGTCGACTACATCAAGCGCGTGATCGGCCTGCCGGGCGACACGGTCGCGTACCAGGACAAGCAGCTGACGATCAACGGCCAGCCGGTGCCGGAAACGCCGCTGCCCGATTTCTTCGACGACGAGCGCCAGAATTACGCGAAGCAGTTCGAGGAAACGATCGGCAACAAGAAGAACGCGATCCTCAACAACCCGGCCGTGCCGCCGTTCGTGATGGGCGCATACGACTATCCGTATCGCGACAACTGCACGTACAACAGCCGCGGCGTGATCTGCAAGGTGCCGCCCGGTCACTACTTCATGATGGGCGACAACCGCGACAACAGCGCGGACAGCCGCTACTGGGGTTTCGTGCCGGACCAGAACATCGTCGGCCGCGCGTTCTTCATCTGGATGAACTTCGGCGACCTGAAGCGCATCGGTTCCTTCAACTGACCGCATTCGATTCATCCGCAATACGCGACGCACGGGCCGCGTCGCGTATTGCCGAACGACTTTAAGAACCGGCGGTAACACCGCCTCGTCACGCCTTTTCGTGTCCGGCCGTGCCGTTTCGGCCCGACCGGGCGCCCGCGTTATACTCCTGCACATGCCCTCATCCCAGTTGGAAAGCCGGCTGCGCTACGAATTTCGCAATGCGGAATTGTTGCGCCAGGCTTTGACCCATCGCAGTCACAGTGCCACGCACAACGAACGGCTCGAGTTTCTCGGCGATTCCGTTCTGAATTGCGCGGTGGCCGCCCTTTTGTTCCAGCGTTTCGGCAAGCTGGATGAAGGCGACCTGTCGCGCGTACGCGCCAACCTCGTCAAACAGCAGTCGCTGTATGAAATTGCTCAGGCCCTGAATATCTCGGACGGCCTGCGGCTGGGCGAGGGCGAACTGCGCAGCGGCGGGTTCCGTCGCCCGTCGATCCTCGCGGACGCGTTCGAAGCCATCATCGGGGCCGTGTTCCTCGATGGCGGCTTCGAAGCCGCCCAAGGGGTCATCAAGCGCCTCTATATCCCGATTCTCGACCACATCGATCCGCGCACGCTCGGCAAGGACGCGAAGACGCTGCTGCAGGAATACCTGCAGGGGCACAAGATCGCGCTGCCGACCTATACGGTCGTCGCGACGCATGGTGCGGCGCACAATCAGCAGTTCGAGGTCGAGTGCACGGTGCCGAAGCTGGACGTGAAGGTAGCGGGCTCCGGCGCGAGCCGGCGCGCGGCCGAGCAGGCCGCCGCGAAGAAGGCGCTCGACGAAGTGATGGCGGCCGCGCCGATGCTGACCGCGAAGCCGAAGCGCTCGAAAAACGCGCGCGGGTCCAAGCATGTCGAGCCCGAAATCGTGCCGGGCGTGAAGGGCGTGCAGGAAGCGCTCGACCTGCGCTCGCCCGAGCGGAAGGAACGTGCGACGGCGCGCGAGGCCAGGGCGGCCGGCGCGGTGCCGGCGGCAACCGCTGCGGCTGCGGGCGCCGAGCCGGCCGTCGCGCCGATGGCCGCGATTCGTGCGGCGCATGTCGAGCCGGCAACGGACAAGGGCGAACGGGCGGTGAAGCCGGCGACCGACAAGGTTGCCGACAAACCGGCCGAGCGGGCCGACAAGGCCGCGGAAAAGCCCGCCGAGGCCGCGCCGCGCCCAGCCGACAGGCCGGCCGGCCATGCGGCCGATCCGGCATTGTCGTCGGCCGACAAACCTGCCGCGGGCGCCGATTCCGCCGCGCGCACGCCGGCGCGCGCACGCGATGCCGCGTCGCCCGACGCCGAAACGCCGCCCGGCGGCGCGAGCCTGGCTGCCGCGCAGGCGCGCGTGGCCGATGCCGACCACTGAATTGCCCATCGATCGTGCCGCGCGCCGCGCGGCCGTTTCCGAACCTGTCTCCCAAACGATATGAACACTCCCGCTCCTACCGGTTTTCGTTGCGGCATGATCGCGATCGTGGGCCGTCCGAACGTCGGCAAGTCGACGTTGATGAACGCACTCGTCGGCCAGAAGATCAGCATCACGTCGCGCAAGGCGCAGACGACCCGTCACCGCATCACCGGCATCAACACGTTCGACGACGCGCAATTCGTGTTCGTCGACACGCCCGGCTTCCAGACCCGTCACAGCACCGCGCTGAATCGTTCGCTGAACCGCGCGGTCACGTCGACGCTGACGTCGGTCGACGTGATCCTGTTCGTGATCGAGGCCGGCCGCTTCGGGCCCGACGACCAGAAGGTGCTCGACCTGATCCCGCCCGGCATGCCGACGCTGCTGATCGCGAACAAGATCGACCGCGTGAGCGACAAGGCCACGCTGTTCCCGTTCATGCAGAAGGTGAGCGGGCTGCGCGAGTTCACCGAGCTCGTGCCGCTGTCGGCGCAGAAGCCGGAGGACATCAAGCGCCTGCTGGACACGATCAAGCCATACCTGCCGGAAGGCGAGCCGATCTACGGCGAGGACGAGCTGACCGACCGCAGCTCGCGCTTTCTCGCGGCCGAAATCCTGCGCGAGAAGGTATTCCGCTGGACCGGCGACGAGCTGCCGTACACGAGCACCGTGCTGATCGACAAGTTCGAGGAGGAGGGGCGCCTGAAGCGCATCTTCGCGACGATCCTCGTCGAGCGCGATTCGCACAAGGCGATGGTGATCGGCAAGAAGGGCGAGAAGCTCAAGCAGATCAGCACCGAGGCGCGGATGGACATGGAGAAGCTGTTCGACGGCCCCGTGTACCTCGAGACCTTCGTGAAGGTGAAGAGCGGCTGGGCCGACAACGAGGCGGGGCTGCGTGCCTATGGGTACGAATGACGCGCTGACGTCGACCGAGGACGCGGTGACGGCCGGCGCGAACGACGCGCCGCTGCCGGCACCGCCCGAACCGCCGCGCAAGGCGCGGCGTGCGACGTCTCGCACGTCCGATTTCCGCGTCGCCGAGCAGCCGGCGTTCGTGCTGCACAGCTATCCGTATCGGGAAACGAGCCTGATCGTCGACGTGCTGACGCGCGACCATGGCCGGCTCGCGCTCGTCGCGAAGGGCGCGAAACGCCCGCACTCCGCGTTGCGCGGCGTATTGCAGACCTTCCAGCCGCTGCTGCTGTCGTGGTCGGGCAAATCCGAGGTGCGCACGCTGACGGGCGCCGAGTGGGTCGGCGGGATGCTGCCGCTCGGCGGCGACGGGCTGTTGTGCGGTTTCTACGCGAACGAGCTGCTCGTGAAATTCTGCGCGCGCGAGGATCCGCAGCCGCCGCTGTTCAATCATTACGTGCTGACGCTCACGCGCCTCGCGCACGGCGAGCCCGCCGTGCAGGTGCTGCGCTCGTTCGAGCGCGTGCTGCTGCGCGAGACCGGCTATGCGATGGCGCTGAACCGCACGGTCGCCCGCCGCGCGGTCGAACCCGAGCGTCGCTACGTGTTCGATCCGGAGCGCGGTGTGCGCAATGCGGACGACGACGTTCCGTCGCACTGGCCGGTGATTACCGGGCAGACGTTGCTCGACATGGAGCAGGACGATTACCATCGAGCCCAGACGGTCGCGCAGAGCAAGACGCTGATGCGCTTCTTGCTGAACACCTATCTCGGCGGCACGCCGCTCGCCACGCGTCAGATCCTGATCGACCTGCAAAACCTATGAGCTTCTTCCTGACCACGCCCACCGCCATCGACCTTGGTGTGAACATCGACCACGTGGCGACGCTGCGCAACGCGCGCGGCACGCGCTATCCCGATCCGATCCGCGCGGCGCTCGCCGCCGAAGAGGCCGGTGCGGATGCGATCACGCTGCACCTGCGCGAGGATCGTCGTCACATCGTCGACGCCGACGTGCGCGAACTGCGCCCGCTGCTGAAGACGCGCATGAACCTCGAATGCGCGGTGACGGCCGAGATGCTCGACATCGCGTGCGAAGTGCGTCCGCACGACGCGTGCCTCGTGCCGGAGAAGCGCGCGGAGCTGACGACCGAAGGCGGTCTCGACGTGGCCGGCCACTTCGAGGCCGTGCGCGCGGCGTGCAAGCAGCTTGCCGACGCGGGCGTACGCGTGTCGCTGTTCATCGACCCGGAGGATACGCAGATCCACGCCGCGCACGAAGCCGGCGCGCCGGTGATCGAGCTGCATACGGGCCGCTACGCCGAAGCGCACGACGAAGCGGAGCAGCAGCGCGAATACGAGCGTATCGTCGCGGGCGTGCAGGCCGGCGCGCGGCTGGGCCTGAAGGTCAATGCGGGCCACGGGCTGCACTACACGAACGTGCAGCAGATCGCCGCGATCGACGGCATCGTCGAGCTGAACATCGGTCACGCGATCGTCGCGCATGCGATCTTCGCGGGCTGGGACAACGCGGTGCGCGAGATGAAGGCGATCATGGTCGCCGCACGCGTCGCCGCGCTGCACGGCGGCGCGCGGTGACGATGCGAGGCTGCGCCACGTACGCCGTGTGCGACGCGCCTGACCCGGTCTCGCCGGGTTGCCCCGGCGGAGACTGACATGGCGATCTACGGCATCGGTACCGATATCGCACAGGTGAGCCGCGTCGCGGCCGTGCTCGAACGCACGGGCGGCCGGTTTGCCGAGAAGGTGCTCGGCCCCGACGAACTGCGCGTGTTTCACGCGCGGCGCGCACGCTCCGAGGCGCGCGGCATCGCGTTTCTCGCGACGCGTTTCTCCGCGAAGGAAGCATTCTCGAAGGCGATCGGGCTCGGCATGCACTGGCCGATGACGTGGCGCGCGCTGCAAACCCTCAACCATCCGAGCGGCGAGCCGTACGTGGTCGCATCGGGCGAGCTGGCCGAGTGGCTGGCCGCGCGCGGCATCACGGCGCGCGTGACGGTCAGCGACGAACGCGACTACGCGGTGTCGTTCGTGGTCGCCGAAACCGACGCTGAAACGGCCGCCGCGCGTGCCCCCGCACCTGTTTCCCGAACCTCCTCCTGACGGAATTCCCGATTCGATGAAAACGACTCCCGGCCCGGTCATGCTCGACGTCGTCGGCACGACCCTGTCGCGCGACGATGCGCGGCGCCTCGCGCATCCGAATACCGGCGGCGTGATCCTGTTCGCGCGGCATTTCCAGGATCGTGCGCAACTGACCGCGCTGACCGACGCGATCCGCGCGGTGCGCGAAGACATCCTGATCGCCGTCGATCACGAAGGCGGGCGCGTGCAACGGTTCCGCACCGACGGCTTCACGGTGCTGCCCGCGATGCGCCGCCTGGGCGAACTGTGGGATCGCGACGTGCTGCTCGCGACGAAGGTCGCGACCGCCGTCGGCTACATCCTGGCCGCCGAATTGCGCGCGTGCGGGATCGACATGAGCTTCACGCCCGTGCTCGACCTCGACTACGGGCACTCGAAGGTGATCGGCGATCGTGCGTTCCATCGCGACCCGCGCGTCGTCACGCTGCTCGCGAAGAGCCTGAATCACGGGCTGTCGCTCGCCGGCATGGCGAACTGCGGCAAGCATTTTCCCGGGCACGGCTTCGCGGAGGCCGATTCGCACGTCGCGCTGCCAACCGACGACCGCACGCTCGACGCGATCCTCGAGCAGGACGTCGCGCCGTACGACTGGCTCGGGCTGTCGCTGTCCGCGGTGATTCCCGCACACGTGATCTACACGCAGGTCGACAAGCGGCCGGCCGGGTTCTCGCGCGTGTGGCTGCAGGACATCCTGCGCGGCAAGCTCGGCTTCACGGGCGCGATTTTCAGCGACGACCTGTCGATGGAGGCCGCCCGCGAGGGCGGCACGCTCACGCAGGCCGCCGACGCCGCGCTCGCGGCCGGTTGCGACATGGTGCTCGTCTGTAACCAGCCGGACGCGGCCGAAGTCGTGCTGAACGGCCTGAAGATGCAGGCCTCGGCCGAGTCGGTGCGGCGCATCAAGCGGATGCGCGCGCGCGGCAAGGCACCCAAGTGGGACAAGCTGATCACGCAACCCGAGTATCTGCAGGCGCAGGCGCTGCTGAGCAGCGCGCTGGCGTAAGCGGACAGGGATGGCGCGCAGCGCGCCGTTCCGGTCGCCCCAAACGAAAAGCCGCGCAATAGCGCGGCTTTTTTATGGGCTGCGACGGCCCGATCGTACGGTCGCCGGACCGAATCTGACCGCAACTAACGGTCAGATCCGATCGACGCCCGTATTCAGGCGCCCGCCGCTCAGTTCACCTTCATCCGCTGCAGCTTGTTGTACAGCGTCTTCGGGCTGATGCCGAGCAGGGTCGCCGCACGGTGGCGCGTCCCGCCGACCGCGTCGAGCGTCGCGCGGATCAGCAGATCCTCGACGTCCGACAGCGGCGTGCCGACCTTGATCTGCACGCTGCTGCCGTTCAGCGCGGCGCCGGCGGAGAAGCTGGCCTCGCCTGCACGCAGCGTCTCGATGAAGTCGCCCGATGCGTCGTACGCGAAACGCACGCGTTCCTGCAGTTCGCGCACGTTGCCCGGCCATTCGTAGGACAGGCAATCGCGCACGAAGCCCGGCGCCGCGCGCTTGTCGGTCGTGCTGCGGCCGGTCGCGCGCGCTTCGCGGTTCAGTTCGTCGATCTGCGCGTCCGCGATCGCGAGCGCATCGCCGTCGCGCTCGCGCAGCGGCGGCATCGTGATCGACGCCGCGTCGAGACGCAGCCACAGATCCTCGCGCAGCGTGCCGTTCGCCACCGCTTCGCGGGCCGGGCGGCGCGTGGCCGCGATCAGCCGGAAATCGCTGGTGATCGAACTTGTGCCGCCGATCCGCATGAAGTTCTGCGAATCGAGCGCGTGCAGCAGCGCTTCCTGGAGCACGAGCGGCAGTGCGGTGATTTCGTCGAGGAACAGCGTGCCGCCGCCGGCCTGCTCGAACAGGCCCGATTCGCGGCGCTCGGCGCCGTCGAACGCGCCGCGTTCATGGCCGAACAGCACGCTGTCGAGCGACGCGCCGTGCCGGCCGGCCTGCGCGAGCATCCGGCAGTCGAACGAGACGAACGGCCCCTTGCGGCGCCGGCTCAGTTCGTGCAGCGTGCGCGCGGCCAGCTTCTTGCCGGTGCCGGCTTCGCCCGAGAACAGCACGGCCGTTTCGGTGCGGGCGTTGTGCTCGATCATGTCGTACACGTGCTGCATCGCGTCGCTGCGGCCGACGAGCGCGCCGAAGCGGCCGAGATGGCGCAGCGACGCACGCAGCGACTGCACTTCGTCGATCAGTTCGTACGGGCGGGGAATCCGCGCGAGCAGGCTGCGCAGGCGCGGGATGTTGATCGGCTTCAGCAGGTAGTCCCAGATGCCGTGACGCAGGCCCTCGATGGCGCTCTCGACCGTCGCGTTGCCGGTCAGCACGATCACGGGCAGCGAGCCGTTCGGCTGTTGCTGCGGCAGGTGCTGGAGCAGGTCGAAGCCGCTGCCATCAGGCAGGTTCAGGTCGACGAGCACGACGTCGGGGATCGAGCGGCCGAGCGCCGTGCGCGCTTCGGCGAGCGACGTGGCCGTGTCGACCGAGAAGCCGTCTGCGGCGAGCAGTGCGGTGAGGCCTGACAGGCTGTTGGGATCGTCTTCGACAATCAGGGCGTGTGGCATGGTGGACGCGAGTCGAGTCAAGAGAGGCGGGCTGTCGGCCAGCGGACCGCAGCCGCATGTCGGATTAAAGATTGATTTTATGCCCCACCGAACGCGTCACGCGCATTATTTCTCCGGCGCTATAAAACAGTTACCGATGATACAAATTGAATATCTTTACCGGTGGCTTTTGTGCTGCTTCTGGCGCCGAGTTGTGGCAGCTGTTGACGCCAGACAAACAAAAAGCGCCCCGAAGGGCGCTTTGTTCGATGCGGGTATCGCCGACGATTACGCGCGGCTGCGGTATTCGTTCGTGCGCGTATCGATTTCGATCTTGTCGCCGGTGTTGCAGAACAGCGGCACTTGCAGTTCGAAGCCGGTCGCCAGCTTCGCGTTCTTCAGCACCTTGCCCGACGACGTGTCGCCCTTCACGGCCGGTTCCGTGTAGGTGATTTCGCGAACGAGGATCGTCGGCAGTTCGACCGAGATCGCCTTCTCGTTGTAGAACACGACTTCGCAAGCCATGCCGTCTTCGAGATAGTTCAGCGCTTCGCCCATCATTTCGGCTTCGACTTCGTACTGGTTGTAGTCGGCGTCCATGAACACGTACATCGGATCGGCGAAGTACGAGTACGTCACTTCCTTGCGGTCGAGCACGACGACGTCGAACTTGTCGTCAGCCTTGTAGACCGATTCCTGACCTGCGTTCGTCAGCAGGTTCTTCATCTTCATCTTGACGACGGCCGAGTTACGGCCCGACTTGTTGTATTCCGCCTTTGCGATGACCCATGCTTCGCTGCCGATCTGCACGACGTTGCCTACGCGGAGTTCCTGTGCGGTCTTCATAAAAACTGTCCTGATCCAATCAAATAAATAAGTGCCTGAGCGTTGCGCAACGGCTGACGGCGCAAGCGGCGGGGGCGTTCCGGTGGGCGCCAAGTGCCCATGCGCGAGCGCTTGCGTGGTCAGCCGTCGGATAACCGCTTATTTTAACTGAGATTTTGCGTATTCCGCCAGCTTTCCCGCGAGATCGCCGACGGCCGCGAGCGCATCGGCCCAGCGAAGTGCATTGGCGTCCAGCGCGGCGCGGTGTTGCCAGAAATCCGCCCAGTCGGGCGTGCCGGCACCGTTCCATGCATGCCAGAACCGTTCGAGCGCCGCGCGCGGCGCATCGGCGAGGCCGGCCGACAGGTGCGCGAGCGCGGCGTCGAGCTTGGGCAGATGCACGTCGTCGGCCTGCGGGTAGATGTGCCAGACGAACGGCTTGCGCGCCCACTGCGCGCGCACGAACGAATCCTCGCCGCGCACGAAATTGAGATCGGCGATCCACAGCAGCGGGTCGTAGTCGGCCTGCGGCACGAACGCGAGGCCATGGGCGCTCAGGTTGCCGCTGCGCGCCTGCGCTCCCGCCTCGAACGCTTCGACCCCGAAAAAACGCGCGACGGCGGGCGACAGGCGCCCGGCCGGGACGAGGGCGACGATGGGCGACGGACCGTCGCGCCACTGCGCGAGCAGTGCGTCGACGGCCGGGTTCTCATAGGCGAACAGGCTGACGACCGTCGTGCCGGGCGCCGGCGGCGGGCCGCCGGTCGCGTGCTGCCACCACGCGGCGCGGGCTGCCGGATCGGCGTCGAAGGTCGCGCGGCGCGCGTCCAGGTCGCGCTCCTTCGGCACGCCGCCGGTGCCGGCCGACAGGCCCGGGAAGAAGAACGTCTTCAGCAGCGGGTAACGCGGATGCGGCGACGGCCGCAAATGAAAATCGGCGACCCAGTCCTCGGCGCTCAGGTATTCGAGGTTGATCCACACGGGGCGCCGTGCGCGCCGCGCCATCGCCGCGAGATACGGGCCGGGCAGCTCGCACCCGAATGCCTCGATCACGACATCGGCGATGTCGAGCGCGTCGCCGACTTCCGCATGCCAGTGCTCGATCGCGATCGCGTCGACCGTTTGCCGCTCCGCGTCGGGATCGACCTGCGGCAGCAGGCGCGCGAACGTGTGCAGGTCGTCGACGAACAGCCGAACCTGCCAGCCGTGCTCGTGCGCGAGCTGGCGCGCGACGCGCCAGCACACGCCGATGTCGCCGAAATTGTCGATCACCGCGCAGAAGAGGTCGCAGGCGATCGGTTCGCCCGGCGCGAGCGGGACGGCGGAGAGGGGGGCAGCGGCGGGGCGTGGCATCGAAGCGGACGGGTGAATGCTCTAAACTGGCGATTCTAATAGACCCGTTCCGCGTTACAAGGCGCCCGGATCACGCATGACATCGCCAGAAGCCTCCGATACTCCGTTCGAACCAAAGAAGATCCTTGCGCAGTTGCCGCACATGCCGGGCGTCTATCGCTATTACGACACGGCGGGCGCCGTGCTCTACGTCGGCAAGGCGCGCGACCTGAAAAAGCGCGTGTCGAGCTATTTCACGAAGACGCAACTGTCGCCGCGCATCGCGATGATGGTCACGCGCATCGCGCGCATCGAAACGACCGTCACGCGCTCGGAAGCCGAAGCGCTGCTGCTCGAGAACAACCTGATCAAGGCGCTCGCGCCGCGTTACAACATCCTGTTTCGCGACGACAAGTCGTATCCGTACCTGAAACTCACCGCGCACCGCTTTCCGCGGATGGCCTACTACCGCGGCTCGGTCGACAAGCAGAACCAGTACTTCGGGCCGTTCCCGAGCGCATGGGCCGTGCGCGAAAGCATCCAGATCCTGCAGCGCGTGTTCCAGTTGCGGACCTGCGAGGACTCGGTCTTCAACAACCGCACGCGGCCGTGCCTGCTGCATCAGATCGGGCGTTGCACCGCACCGTGCGTCGGCGCGATCTCCGACGAGGATTACGCGGTCGACGTGTCGAACGCCGCGCGGTTCCTGCTTGGCCGGCAGTCCGAAGTGATGAAGGAACTCGAGCAGAAGATGCACGCGTTCGCGGCCGAGCTGAAATTCGAGCAGGCGGCGGCCGTGCGCAACCAGATGAGTTCGCTCGCGACGGTGCTGCACCAGCAGGCGATCGAGGTCGGCAGCGACAGCGACGTCGACATCCTGGCCGTCGTCGCGCTGGGCGGGCGCGTGTGCGTGAACCTCGCGATGGTGCGCGGCGGCCGGCACCTCGGCGACAAGGCGTATTTCCCGACGCATGTCGAAAGCGCACTGACGCTCGCCGAGGGCGGTCTCGGCGAAGAGGCCGAGACGGCGGAGGCGGCCGGTGCGACGGTCGACTCGCCGGTCGATGCGGGGCCGGATCAGCCTGTGGAAGAGGCGGGCAGCGCGCGCGGCGCGGCGGCAGCGTCGGTCGAGGCCGAGGTGCTCGATGCGTTCATCGCGCAACACTATCTCGGCAACCGCGTGCCGCCCGTGCTCGTCGTCAGCCATGCGCCGGCGAGCCGCGACCTGCTGGAGCTGCTGTCCGAGCAGGCCGGCTACAAGGTGTCGCTGGTGCGGCAGCCGCAGGGGCAGCGGCGCGCCTGGCTGTCGATGGCCGAGCAGAACGCGCGGCTCGCGCTCGCGCGACTGCTGTCCGAGCAGGGCTCGCAACAGGCGCGCACGCGCGCGCTGGCGGACACGCTCAGCTACGACAGCGACGATCTCGCGACGCTGCGGATCGAATGCTTCGACATCAGCCATACGATGGGCGAGGCGACGCAGGCGTCGTGCGTCGTCTATCACCATCACAAGATGCAGTCGAGCGAATACCGCCGCTACAACATCACGGGCATCACGCCGGGCGACGATTACGCAGCGATGCGGCAGGTGCTCACGCGCCGCTACGAGAAGATGGTCGAGCAGGCCGCGCAGGCGGCGGCCGCCGACGAAGCGGCCGGCATCGACGGCGAATCGACGCGCGAGGCCGAGGCGTCGAGCCTGCTGCCGAACATCGTGCTGATCGACGGCGGCAAGGGCCAGGTCGAGATCGCGCGGCAGGTATTCACCGAGCTCGGTCTCGACACGTCGATGCTGGTCGGCGTCGCGAAAGGCGAGGGGCGCAAGGTCGGCCTCGAAACGCTCGTGTTCGCGGACGGCCGCGCGCCGCTCGAACTCGGCAAGGAGAGCGCCGCGCTGATGCTCGTCGCGCAGATCCGCGACGAGGCGCACCGCTTCGCGATCACCGGCATGCGGGCGAAGCGGGCGAAGGCGCGTCAGACGTCGCGGCTCGAAGAGCTCGAAGGCGTCGGCGCGAAGCGCCGGCAGCGGCTGCTCGCGCGCTTCGGCGGGCTGCGCGGCGTGGTGGCCGCGAGTGTCGAGGAACTGGCGAGCGTCGAAGGCATTTCGCACGCGCTCGCCGAGCAGATCTACAAGCAGCTCCATTGACGCGGCCGTGCGGCCGGCGGCGTTGCCAGCGTTCTTGTGGCAGGCCGGTCGACACGGCACAATTGCGAATCCTTTACTGTCCCGCATGCCATGCCGTTCAATTTCCCGATTTTCCTGACGTGGGTACGGATCGTGCTGATTCCGCTCGTCGTCGGCGTGTTCTACCTGCCGGACACGGTGATGGGCGGCGCGCACCGCAATCTTGCGGCGGCGGCGATCTTCATTCTCGCCGCGCTGACCGACTGGTTCGACGGCTTCCTTGCGCGCAAGTGGAACCAGACGTCGTCGTTCGGCGCGTTTCTCGACCCGGTGGCGGACAAGCTGATGGTGACGGCCGCGCTGCTGATCCTCGTGCAGATTTCGCGGGTCGACGCGGCGATCGCGCTCGTGATCGTCGGTCGCGAGATCGCGATTTCGGCGCTGCGAGAATGGATGGCGCAGATCGGCGCGTCGAAGAGCGTCGCGGTGAACCAGCTCGGCAAGTTCAAGACCGCGTGCCAGATGGTCGCGATTCCGATGCTGCTGTTCCACGGGCCGCTGCCGCTCGGCGTCGTGACGATCGATACGCGCGTATGGGGCGAATGGCTGATGTATCTGGCCGCGGTGCTGACCATCTGGTCGATGCTGTACTACATGAAGCTCGCATGGCCCCAGATTCGCGAGCGTGGCGGCGCGTGACGCGCGCGCCTGCTCGGCGGCGGTTTTTGTAAAAAGGGCTGGAAAAGCTCTTGACACACGAATGTGCCTTCGACATAATCTCGCTTCTCCGCTGCACGACGAATTAAGTGTGTGACGGGGAAGCAGTAGCGCAGCAATACGCGGGAGTAGCTCAGTTGGTAGAGCGCAACCTTGCCAAGGTTGAGGTCGCGAGTTCGAGACTCGTCTCCCGCTCCAGATTTTTTCTGGCAGCGTGTTGGTCGGCAAAGCGCTGCAGATGCAGGACACATGCGGGAGTAGCTCAGTTGGTAGAGCGCAACCTTGCCAAGGTTGAGGTCGCGAGTTCGAGACTCGTCTCCCGCTCCAGATTTTTCTGGCAGCGTGTTGGTCGGCGAAGCGCTGCAGGTGCAGGACAATGCGGGAGTAGCTCAGTTGGTAGAGCGCAACCTTGCCAAGGTTGAGGTCGCGAGTTCGAGACTCGTCTCCCGCTCCAGTAATGGGGAAGCCACGCTTCCCTTTTTATTTGATGGACTTCCGGTCCTCGAATAAAAATCTGCCGCTTGCCTCACGGCATTCGGACAGTCCGCTTTTGGCGCGATAGCAAAGCGGTTATGCAGCGGCCTGCAAAGCCGTTTAGGCCGGTTCGACTCCGGCTCGCGCCTCCAGGTAGAACGAGATAAAGCCCTGATTCGTCAGGGCTTTTCTTTTTTCTACGTCGCTTTCATTCTTGTCAGTCAATCACCCCGAGCAGTACAAGGCGCCTCGAACCATTCAAGAGGCGCGCGTAACCATGCCTGCGGGCGCAACATTGGCTCGGGCATGGTCCAGCAACGGGCACCGTTCCTTAACGCATCGGGTTTCAGCGTTACTAGGCGGACGTAGTGACGCCGGTCGTCGCGTTACCCGAGCCGATGTCGTCGAGAACGTCGCGGACGATCAGGAGGCGGTCGCGCCGCGCTCCAACTTCGGGCGCACATGCGGAGTTCCGGCACGAGGGGCTGTTCGAGCGTCATTTCTTGAAGGTGACTGCGCTTCGGCCGTCGCGCAACTCGTCCCATGCCGAGCGTCGGCGGAACTCGGCCAACCGGTCCGGAGGTCTTTCTATGGCAGGACTCGACCGTGCGACCGTAATATCGGAAGACGCTAAAAGACCCCTGCCACAACGAGGGCAGTGGCAGGGGGCTGCGAACGCACCGTTTAGGCACGAGATAAAGGCGCGCCACAAATATAAAAGCAGTCGTTGGGATGTTAAATAATTACGCCATTCTTCCTGCTATTGCATCGTCCGGGCAGGCAGCCTGATTTCGAGGGCGATTGATCATCGATCTCGTCGCGATGGATCGCTACGTGCCAATCGGCGTAGGCGGTATCGACGGAAAATCTCCGGAAAACCAGGGCGGGTCACAGGAAGATTCCCGTGCCGTTCGGTTCAGTCCGGCGAAAATGCCGGCATCGTTGAAATTCGTGCAATCACGCCTGAAGTCGCCCCTCGATACCGGGGCCCGTCAATCGTTCACGTTCTCGCAGCTTTTCGGGTCTTCGCCCCAGCTCTTTCCACCCCCGTTCGTGCACTGGCGTTTGGTATATTGCTCGGGCAACTGACCTTTCGGCAGCTTTCCGTCGGCAGGGCAATTGTGATGGTAATAGCAAAAGGATTTTTCGGCGGCGCTGGCTTCGCCGTTGAACACAAGGCAGGCCATCAAGGTCGGGAAGAGAATCTTGGCAATGGTTCGCATGTCAATTGTCCGGATCGGAAAATTTTGAGTAACAAGATAGCGCCATAACGGCGCCTATCTCTCGCATAACGAGGGCGCGTAGCCGTTTAGTTGCCCTGTTTTCGGCGGCCACTTGCTGGCCATGTTTGTGTTTTGCCACACTCGGTCCATGGATGGCTTGATTTTTTACATAAGCGCCTCCGCGATCCGCGATTGACGGTCCGATACTCTTTGGCAGACAAAATGCGCGGCATCCGAGATTCGGCTGTATATTTTTAGCAAGTGTCCAGCGCTCGTGCTCGGCAAATGTTTTTCGCCAGCAATAGGTCTTTCCACCCCTGTTTGCGGCCGTCTGGGGGTTCTGGTGAAATTTCTCGATAATTTTAAAAAATGGTACCGCAATGATCTTCATGTGGCGGGCAATAATCGTGCATCCCCGTCAGATCATATTAGGAAATTTCCTTAAATAAGGTATGGCAACCTCTCTATCGTTTACCCCTAGGCGCCGATTTCCCGATTTTTTATATCCAATTAAATTGAATGTTTCTCTCTTGTGAGCGGAGATTATTTTTGTCAGCACTGAGTGTTGTGGTTTCGGCTTTGAACTCAGGTGCCGATCACGATATCTGCATTAGACGTGCTTGCATGGACGACCTCTGTTGCGCATCTAAAGACGGTGGCCGCAGTAAATGCTAACCGTCGCATCTTGCGTCGATTATATTTCCACGTAAAAGAGGGCGACAATCAAGGTGGATGCTCGATAAATAAAAATACGGCTGCCGTTGCCGCTCTGCTGAAAATTGCCCGTGCCGCGCGCCGTTACACAGTGCGTCGAGAGACTGGTCAGGGGAGGCCGTCTCGTGGCAAAGAGATGCGGATAGGTCGGCGTAGGTCGTGGCGTCGATTTATGCGCCGACCCGGGGAAGTTATTTGGGTAACCCGGGTTGCCCAGCAGCCCTGACGAGCAGGCGAGCAGTTCGCCTTCCTTGCGGCACGCTTGCGCGCTATACGTCTCAATGTCGCTTGGTGGCCGTCGCGCACGGAGCATGCGACGGCCGCAAGGCAATTACCCATCCACCGGCTGCACCGGTGTGTCGAGCTTCAATTGATAGAACGCCGCATCGAGCCAGCGGCCGAACTTGAATCCCGCCTCCGCGATCGTGCCCGAGTGCCTGAACCCCAATTTCGTATGCAGTGCGATGCTGCCGGCGTTGGTCGCGTCGATGCAGCCGACCAGCACGTGGACCTGTGCTTCGCGCGCACGCCGCACCACTTCGCGCAGCAGCAGTTCGCCGAGCCCGCGACCGCGTTGATCCTTGCGCACGTAGACGCTGTGTTCGACCGTGTACTTGAACGCCGGAAACGCGCGGAACGTACCCCAGCTCGCGAAACCGAGCAGCGTGCCCGCTGCGTCGACGGCGCCGATGACCGGAAAGCCGCCTGCGCGCTTCGTCGCGAACCACGCGACCATCGCCTCTGGCGGGCGCGGCCGGTAGTCGTACAGCGCGGTCGAGTTCACGATCGCGTCGTTCAGGATCTCGAGAATGGCCGCCGCGTGTTCGGCCTCGCTGCAATCGATCAGGCGCACGCCGTCGCGCTGTGTCGGGGAATTCATACGGGTTCCTTCCTGTTTGGCTAAACCGGTTGTGCACACGACGCGTGCATTACGCGCTGCGCATGCCGGCGGCGGATGCATCGCAAATCGCGACGACATAGCGCGCGGCATGCGGCGACGGATTGCTGAAGATCAGCGGCTGGTCGAGCCGCATGGCCAGGCAGTCGCCTTCGCGAAGCTCGTGAAGCGTATCGCCGAACGTGACGTCGACGCGGCCGCTGATGATCCACACTTGCTGATGCAGCGCGCTTTCGCGCCCGCCGCTGTCGTACGCGACGCGCGCGCCGGGCGGGAAATCGACCTCGACGAGCTGGATCGGCGACGGCCAGCCGGCCGGCGACAGGTTGCGTCGCACATAGCCGGACGCCGGATCGCGCCATTCGGCCTGCTGCGCGCGCCGTGCGAGCGGCTGGGCGGGCGCGTCGTCCCGGTCGCCGCCGAACAGCCCGGCCAGCGACACGCCGAGGCCGGCCGCGAGCTTGTCGAGCACGACGGCCGTCGGGCTGGCCGACGCGCGTTCGATGAGCGAGATCATCGAACGGCTGACGCCGGAACGCGCGGCCAGCGCGTCGAGCGTGTAGCCTCGGACGGTGCGCAGATCGCGCACGCGCCGGGCAATGCGCTCGTTGATGCCGGTATCGTCGGCGGCGATGATCGATGATTCTTTCATGATGGATTGATTTTCCAGCAAACTGGAATTTGATGTCAACGGCATTTCCGAGCACGGGGAAGTGGAGGCGGGCGCGACGGCTTGCCCGGTCGTCGTGCACGGCGTAATATACGAAACAGCTACGTTTCGTTTAATTGGGGATATATGGGCATCATCAAGATTTCCGAGCACATGCACGAGCGGCTGCGCTCGACGAGCACGGCGCTGAGCCGTTCGATCAATGCGCAGGCCGAACATTGGCTGCGCGTCGGGATGCTGGCGGAACTCAATCCGGCACTCTCCTACGGCGACATCTGCAAGATGTTGATCGAGGCCGAGGCGCGGGGCGCCGACGTGGGGCCGGCCGAGACGGTCGCGCAAAGCCTCGAGCAGGTGGCGTAATGGTGAAACGCGAAATTCCGATCCGCGGTGCCGCGGAAATCGCCAGGTCGCGCGAAGCCGCGAAGCTCGCGTCGCAGGTGCTGACGATGATCACCGAGTACGTGAAGCCGGGCGTCACCACCGACGAACTGGATGCGCGCTGCCGCGAATACATCGTCGACGAGTTGGACGCGATTCCCGCGAACATCGGCTACCACGGCTATCCGAAGACGCTGTGCACGTCGGTGAACCACGTGGTCTGTCACGGCATTCCGACGTCGCGGCCGATGCGTGACGGCGATATCGTGAACCTCGACATCGCGGTGATCAAGGACGGCTGGTTCGGCGATACGAGCCGCATGTATTTCGTCGGCGAACCGAACGAACTCGCGCGGCGGCTCGTCGCGGCGACCTACGAGGCGATGCATGCCGGCATCCGCGCGGTGCGTCCCGGCGCGACGCTCGGCGACGTCGGCTATGCGATCCAGCAGGTTGCCCATCGCGAAGGGTTCAGCGTGGTGCGCGAGTATTGCGGGCACGGCATCGGCGATGTCTATCACGACGAGCCGCAGGTGCTGCATTACGGTCGCCCGGGTACCGGCCTGCCGTTGCGGCCGGGGATGATCTTCACGATCGAGCCGATGCTGAACGCGGGCAAGCGCGACACGCGCGTGCTGGCCGATGGCTGGACGGTCGTCACGACGGACCATTCGCTGTCCGCGCAATGGGAGCACATGGTCGTGGTGACGGAAACGGGCTTCGAGGTGTTGACCGAGGACGCGAAGCCGCAGGCGTTCGCGGCGCTCTCCGGCACGCACGCGGCCTGACGGATGCCGTGCGCCGCAAACGGCGGCGCGGCATTGCAATGAAACGGGCTCCTTCGCGGGGCCCGTGTCGTTCGCGGCGGCCGGCGCCGCGACGCGACGCTTAACCGCGCACCTTCTGCCACGCGTGTTCGACGAACACGCGGCACAGCGCTTCCATCCCTTTGCGGTCTTCGTCGTCGAAGCGCGCGGCGACCGGGCTGTCGACGTCCCATACGCCGATCAGCGTGCCGTCGCCGGCCACCAGCGGCACGACGATTTCCGATTCGGACGCCGCATCGCACGCGATATGGCCGGGGAAGTCGTGCACGTCGCGCACGACCTGCGTCTCGCGCGTTTGCGCGGCCGTGCCGCACACGCCCTTGCCGAGCGCGATCCGCACGCACGCGGGCTTGCCCTGGAATGGGCCGACCACGAGCTCGGCGCCGTCGAAGAAGTAGAAGCCGGCCCAGTTCAGCCGATCGAGCGAGTGATAGACGAGCGCGGAGAAATTCGCGGCGTTCGCGGTCAGATCGCGTTCGGATTCGACGAGCGCGCGTGCCTGCTCGACGAGCGTCGCGTATTGATCGGCCTTGGAGGCGGTAGGGTCGTTGGACAGCGTGAACATGGCGGGAAAGCGATAGGGGTTGTGAAAATGCGCACTGCGCGTACCGCAGTCTACGGCACGCGCGCGCGGTCTGCAGCGCATGGCCGTGGGCGATGCGGCGCGCTCAGTCGGGTTCGAGTTCGGCGAACCGCTCGGCCAGAAAGTCGAGCAGTGCCCGCACCGCGGGCAGCAGCCCGCGGCGCGACGCGAACACCGCGTGCACGATTTCGCGGCGCGGCGCCCAGTCGGGCAGCACCGTGACCAGTTCACCGCGCGACACCTCGTCGCGCACCATCATCGTCGGCAACTGCACGACGCCGACGCCTGCGGCGGCGGCCGCGCGCAGCGCGAGCATCCCGCCGGTCACGAAGCGCGGCTGGTGATGGATTTCCGCATGCGCGCCGTCGGGCCCGCGCAGCCGCCACACGTGCGTGGACTGCGGCACGCCGTGGTCGAGGCTCGGCAGGCGCGTCAGATCGGCGGGAACGGCCGGTACCCCATGCTCGCGCAGCAGCGCGGGGCTCGCGACGAGGCACTGGCCGCGCTCGGCGAGCACGCGCAGCGCGAGATCGCTGTCCTCGAGCGGCGGCGGCCGCACGCGGATCGCGACGTCGATTCCTTCGCCGACCACGTCGACGCGCCGGTTGGTGGCTTCCAGGTGGATCTCGACGCGCGGACACGCGGCCATGAACGCGGCGATCATCGTGCCGACCAGCGAATCGAGCAGCACGATCGGGCAACTGACCCGCACGATGCCGCGCGGCTCCTCGTGCAGCAGCGCGATCGCCTCGTCGGCGGCGTCGGCCTCGACGAGCATCGCGCGGCAATGCGCGTAATAGGTCTGGCCGACGTCCGTGACCGTGAAGCGGCGCGTCGAACGCTGGATCAGCCGCATCCCGAGCCGCGCCTCGAGCAGCGCGATGCGGCGGCTCAGCTTCGATTTCGGCATGTCCAGCGCGCGCCCGGCCGGCGCGAAGCCGCCGTGTTCGACGACCTGCACGAAGTAGTAGAGATCGTTCAGATCTCGCGCTTTATCGTTCATGAAATGGAACGCTGAGTGCGATTTCGGCAGTCTACCGGATTGATCGTTCCATCTCTATATTGTCACTCATGGATGCGAAACACGGGTTTCGCCGCAATATGGAGAAGGGCAATGAAGAAGATCCAGGGTGTGTACAGTGCGCCGCGCGGCCATTGGGTCGGCGACGGTTTCCCGGTGCGTTCGATGTTCAGCTACCAGTCTCACGGCACGCACCTGAGCCCGTTCCTGCTGCTCGATTACGCCGGCCCGGCGACGTTCGAACCGGCGAGCGCGCCGCGCGGTGTCGGCCAGCATCCGCACCGCGGGTTCGAGACGGTGACGATCGTCTACGACGGCGAAGTCGCGCACCGCGATTCGACCGGCGCGGGCGGCACGATCGGCCCGGGCGACGTGCAGTGGATGACGGCCGCGAGCGGGATCCTGCACGAGGAATTCCACTCGGAGGCGTTCACGAAGCGGGGTGGCCCGCTCGAGATGGTGCAGCTGTGGGTGAACCTGCCCGCCGCGGACAAGATGGGCGCGCCCGGCTACCAGACGCTGCTGAACGCCGATATCCCGGTGGTCGAGCTGCCGGACGGCGCGGGGCGCGCGCGGATCATTGCCGGTGAGTTCGACGGGCGGCGCGGCCCGGCGCGCACGCACACGCCGATCGACGTGTGGGACGTGCGGCTCGTGGCGGGCGGCCATGCGCGGTTCCCGGTCGCCGAAGGACGGACGCTCGCGGTGGTCGTGCTGAGCGGCACCGTGCTGGTGAACGGCGAGACGGTGGCGCGCGAAGCGCAGTTCGTGCAACTCGGCCGCGACGGCAGCGACGTCGAGATCGAAGCGAACGGCGACGCGAAGCTGCTGATCCTGAGCGGCGAGCCGATCGACGAGCCGGTCGTCGGCTACGGCCCGTTCGTGATGAACTCGCAAGCGGAGATCCGCACCGCGATAGAGGACTTCAACAGTGGCCGCTTCGGCCAGATGCCTGCATGACAGCATGACGACCAGGCCCCGCGCGATGCGGGGCTTTTTTTCGCGCGCGGGCAGGCGGTCGCGCGCGATGTGCGCTTCGAGGCATAATCGACGGTTACCGCGCGCCGGCCGGCGCGCCGAATCAGGACCGCACATGAACGCCCCCGCACCCGCCGCATCCCCGAGCGCCGCCGATCTCGACTGGCGCTGGAAACCCTTCGACGCGCTGACGGCGCGCGAAATCTACTCGATCCTCGAGGCGCGCAGCGCCGTATTCGTCGTCGAACAGAACTGTGTGTATCGCGACATCGACGATGCGGACCAGGCCGCGTGGCATCTGGCGGCATTCGATCCGGCCGGCCGCCTGGCCGGCTATCTGCGCGTGCTGCTGCCGGACGCGCGGCACACCGACGTGCGCATCGGCCGCGTGCTGACGACCGCCGCGTTTCGCGGCGCGGGCCTCGGCAACGGGTTGCTGTCGCGCGCGCTCGAGCATATCCGCGCGCAATGGCCGGATACGCCGGTGAGCCTGCATGCACAGGCCCACTTGCAGCGCTTCTACGGGGCATTCGGCTTCACGCCGAGTTCGGACGTGCACGACGAGGACGGCATCCCGCACGTGTGGATGAGCAGCGCGCGAGCATGACGCGCGTGACGCGCCGCGACAGTCAGTGCGCGGCGCGCGCGATCGTCGGTTTGTCCGCGCGCTGCGCGGCCCGTTCGCCGATCAGGCGCCCGCGCGCGGACAGCCGCAGCCAGTGCCGCAGTGCGATCAGCGCACCGATCACGCTCATCATCGAGCCGGGAATCCACAGCAGCAGGCCGCCGATCTGCTGATCGCGCAGCGGGCTCAGCCACGTGAACGCGCGACCGCAGATCGAGTAGATCGGATACAGCTCGTGCGGCGTGAAGAAGATCAGCGCGCCGAGCGCGATCTGCGGCGGGATCGCCGCGACGACGATCAGGATCCGGCGGCCCGGCGACAGCCGCGCAGGCGGCGCGGGACGCGGATCGACGACGAGCCACCAGAACAGCAGCCCGTCGATCACCATGCTCCAGTTCATCACGCGATAGAGGCGCCAGTCGAGCATCGCGATGAAGTGAATCGGCGACAGCAGCCAGAAATAGATCAGCCCGACGAACAGCACGACCGCGACGACCGGATGGAACACCACGTCGAGCGTCGCGCGTACCGGCGCCCATGCAAGCGCGGGACGCACGAAGCGCTGCCGCCAGCGGAACGGAATGCCCGCACGGATCGCCGCGCCCGGGTAGGACAGCGCGATGAAGAACGGTCCGAGGTGATGCAGCACGAGGTGCTGCGCGCGGTGCAGGAAGAATTCGTGCTCGAAGAAGTAGTCGAGCCGCGTGTGCAGCGCGATGTAGAGCGCCGTCAGCCCGAACCAGAACGAGAACTGCCGCAGCGGCGACACCTTCGCCTTCCTCGCGCCGCGTACGAACAGCACGGCGGCCGTCAGCACCGCGATGACCACGGTCGGCGACGGTTCCCACGGATCGAGCCAGTACAGGACGTTCATCGCGCGCGCATCACTTCGTCTTGGCCGGCGATTTCACGGCGAACGGCGCATCGACCGTTTCGCCGTCGGAGAATTTCAGGCGCAGGTGCACGGTGTCGCCCGGCTTGATCGCGTGCTTCGGTTCCTCGAGCATGAAGTGATAGCCGCCCGGCGCGATGTCGACCTTGCCGCGTGCGGGGATCGTCAGCTTGTCGACCATTTCCATCTTCTGCGTCGAGCCGTTCGATACCGTCTGGTGCAGCATCGCCATCCCGTAGTCGGGGCTGTCGACGTCGACGAGGTCGACCGGCTTGTCGCCGGTGTTCACGAGCGTCACGTAGCCGCCCGCGGGCAGCTTGTTCGGCAGCCAGCGCACCCACGCATTCTGCGCGCTGATCGCGCCGGCGGCATACGCGTGCGCGCCGGCGCACAGCGCGGCGACGAGGGCGAACGTCTTGAGGGTCGTTTTCGTGTTCATGGCGGAATTCAGGTCGTGGAGGCAGTGTCGATGATCCGGCGCACATCGGCGGCGATGGCGTCGGGCGAATCGCGATCGGTCGCGAGCAGGCGTGCACGGCCGGTCGCGTCGAAGATGTAGACGGCCGAGCTGTGCGTCACTTCGTAGCCGCCGGACGGATCGCGTTTTTCCATCTGGTACGCGACGCGATAGCGCTTCGCGAGCGATTCGATCTGGCCGTCGGTGCCGGTCAGGCCGCGCGCATGCGCGGCGTCGAACGCGGCGACATAGGACTGCATCGCCTGCGGCGTATCGCGCGCGGGGTCGACCGAGACGAACAGGATGCGCACGTTGTCCGCCTGCGGGCCGAGCTTCGCCAGCACTTCCATCAGCCGCGCCAGCGTTTCGGGGCAGACGTCGGGGCAGTGCGTGTAGCCGAAGTAGACGAGCGCGACGCGGCCGCGGAACGCGTCGGCGTCGACGGGACGGCCGTCGCCCCCCGTCAGCTTGAACGACAGGTCGGGCAGGTGGCCCGTGACGTTGGTCAGGTTCCAGCGCGGCTCGTCGTGCGTGCACGCGGCGAGCGCCACGGCGGCGGCGAGGGCCGCGGCCGTGCGGATGAAGCGGGAGAGGCGCCGGCGCGGCGCGGGACAGGCAGACGGCATCTCAGGGACTGTTTCCATATGGAACGCGCACCCCAAATTAAAAAATATTCTACGGGAATGTCCGAGGTTGCCCGTATGGTGGCGTCGCGCGTCGCTTGCTTGGCTCGGCCAAACGGCACTCCTTACTCGTTGCCCTGCGAGCAATCTCGGACATTCGCATGTGCGTTCCATATGGAAACAGTCCCTAGGCTCGATCGGACTCAATGGATAGCCGGCCGGCGCGATGCCATGCGTCGCGCGGCAGGCGGTTGCGACTGTAGCGCAATTCACGCGCCTGCGTCCTTTTGAAACCGGTACGGGGCGGGCGAGCGGGGCAATATGTCGCAGTTGACGCAGCGGGCGGCGCGAGGTCCGCGCTGCCGCCGTTTCGCCCATCTGGGGGCGCAGGCGCGGTAAGATGCGCACAACTCCATTCGCGCAGCGGCGGCCGGCATGTGCCGGCCGCCGCTCAGACTATCGAATCGATGCAATCCGTTCCGGCTTCCCTGTCCCTGACCGATACAGCGTTCTTCTTCGACTTCGACGGCACGCTCGTCGAGCTGGCGCCGACCCCCGACAGCATTCACGTTCCGCCGTCGCTGCTGACGCTGCTCGACGAGTTGTCGCGCCGCTCGCACGGCGCGGTCGCGATCGTCTCCGGGCGCGGGATCGACAACCTCGACACGTTCCTGAAGATGCCCGGCCTGCCGATCGCCGGCCTGCACGGCGCGGAGCGCCGCGACGCGAACGGCGACACGCAGCGCATCGGCTTCAACGACGAGCGCCTGCTGCGCATCGAGCGCGAGCTCGCGGGCGTGGTCGACCGCCATCCGGGCATGCTGCTCGAGATCAAGGGGGCGGCCGTCGCGCTGCACTTCCGCAATGCGCCCGAGCGCGAGGCGGTGGCGCGCGAAGCGGCCGAGCGCCTCGTCGCCGACTATCCGGATGCGTACGTGCTGCAACCCGGCAAGATGGTGTTCGAGATCAAGCCGAAGGGCGTCGACAAGGGGCGCGCGCTGGCCGCGTTCCTCGACGAGCCGCCCTTTGCGGGCCGCGTACCGCTGTTCGCGGGCGACGATCTGACCGACGAGAAGGGCTTCGCGGTGGTCAACGCGCGCGGCGGCCTGTCGATCAAGGTCGGCGCGGGCGAGACGTCCGCGCGGATGCGGCTCGATTCGGTCGACGCACTGCATGAGCAGATCGCACGCTGGCTCGGCGCGGAGCAACCGCACGCATGAGCCGGCTCATCATCGTTTCAAACCGCGTCGCGCCGATTTCGGAAGGCGAACCGGCGGCGGGCGGCCTCGCGATCGGCGTCTACGACGCGCTGAAGGAAACCGGCGGCATGTGGTTCGGCTGGAGCGGCGAAGTGGTCGCGTCCGGCGCGCCGCAGCCGCAGATCCGCATCGAGGAGCGCGGGCCCGTGACGTTCGCGACCGTCGGGCTGTCGCGCCGCGATTACGACCAGTACTACCGCGGTTTCTCGAATGCGACGCTGTGGCCCGCGTTCCACTACCGCGCGGACCTGATCCAGTACGACCGCCACGAATTCGACGGCTACCGCCGCGTCAACGTGTGGCTCGCGCAGCAGCTCGTGCCGCTGCTGCAGGACGACGACGTGATCTGGGTGCACGACTATCACCTGATTCCGTTCGCGCGCGCGCTGCGCGACGCCGGCGTGAAGAACCGCATCGGCTTCTTCCTGCACATTCCGTTTCCGGCCGCGCAGGTGCTCGTCAACGTGCCGCCGCACCGCGAGCTCGTCGAGTCGCTGTGCGCATTCGATCTGCTCGGCTTCCAGACCGAGCCCGATCTGCGCGCGTTCTGCGACTACGTCGAGTTCGAGGCGGGCGGCGAAGTCGAGCACGACGGGCACACGGCGCGCGTACGGGCGTTCGGCCAGACGCTGCGCGCGGCCGCCTATCCGATCGGCGTGTACCCGGACGAGATCGCGTCGCTCGCGCAGGCGGGCGAACACGGCAAGGCGGTGCGCACGCTCGCGACGTCGCTGCGCGGGCGGCAACTGATCATGAGCGTCGACCGGCTCGATTATTCGAAGGGGCTCGTCGAGCGCTTCCGGGCATTCGAGAAGCTGCTCGAGCATCAGGCGTCGATCCGCAACCGCGTGTCGTTCCTGCAGATCGCGCCGTCGACGCGCGCGGACCTGCGTGCGTACCAGGACATCCGGCTGCAGCTCGAAGCGGAGTCGGGGCGCATCAACGGGCGCTACGCGGAGCTCGACTGGGCGCCGATCCTCTACATTCACCGCCAGTACGACCGGCAGGTGCTGGCCGCGCTGTACCGGCTCGCGCGCGTGGGGTTCGTGACGCCGCTGCGCGACGGGATGAACCTCGTCGCGAAGGAGTACGTGTCCGCGCAGAACCCGGACGATCCGGGCGTGCTCGTGCTGTCGCGCTTCGCGGGCGCCGCGCGTGAGCTCACGGGCGCGCTGATCGTCAATCCGATCGATATCGACGGGATGGCCGATGCGCTGTCGCAGGCGCTGACGATGCCGCTCGCCGAACGGCGCGCGCGTTACACGGACATGATCGCGCAGCTGCGTGAGAACAACGTGTCGGTGTGGCGGGACAATTTTCTGCGAGATCTGCAGCAGGTCTGATCGATTGCTGCCGCTGCAATTGAAAAAGCCGCCGTGCGCAGCAAGCACGGCGGCTTTTTTGTCGGCCGGATGCCGGCGCGTCAGGCCACGCGTTCGCCGGTCGGCGTGTTGCCGTCCGGGGCCGCATGATGGCGGCCGTGCTGCTTCGCGAGCAGGTCGCGGTACAGGCCGGGGCGGTTGCGCAGCACCTCGGGCGGGCCGTCGTCGATCACCTTGCCGTTGCTCATCACGATGATGCGGTCGAAGTTGCGCAGCGTCGACAGGCGGTGCGCGATCGCGATCACCGTGCGGCCGACCATCAGCCGGTCGAGCGCGCTCTGGATCGCTTCCTCGGAGGCGCTGTCGAGCGCCGACGTCGCTTCGTCGAGCAACAGGATCGGCGCATTCTTCAGGATCGCGCGCGCGATCGCGATGCGCTGGCGCTGGCCGCCCGACAGCTTGACGCCGCGGTCGCCGACGATCGTGTCATAGCCTTCCGGCATCGCCTCGATGAACTCCGCGCAGCGCGCGTCGCGCGCGGCCGCGAGCACTTCGTCGCGGGTCGCGTCGGGGCGGCCGTATGCGATGTTGTCGTAGATGGTCCGGTGCAGCAGCGAGATGTCCTGCGGCACCAGCGCGATCGCGTGGCGCAGGCTGTCCTGCGTGATGGCCTTCACGTCCTGGCCGTCGACCTTCACGACGCCGTCCTGCGTGTCGTAGAAGCGCTGCAGCAGCGCGAGCACGGTCGATTTGCCCGCCCCCGACTTGCCGATCAGGCCGACGCGCTGGCCCGGCTCGATATGCAGGTCGAAGTGGTCGAGGATCGCGCGGCGGTGCGGGTACGCGAACGTCACGCGCTCGAAGTCGACGCGGCCGCCCGTGGCCGACAGCGGCTGCGCGTCCGAGCGGTCCGGCATGCCGTGCGGCTCGAGCAGCGTCTTCACCGCTTCGGACAGGCGTGCGACGTGCTGCGTGACGTCGACGAGCGCGACGGCGAGATCGCGCGTGCCGTGCAGGATCGTGAAGCCGAGCGAGCTGACGAGCACGATGTCGCCCGACGTCGCGCGGCCCTGATCCCACAGCCACAGGGCCCAGCCGAGCAGGCCGGCGGACAGCATCGCGGTGATCACCGCATGCAGCAGGCGCAGCTTTTCGAGATAGAGCAGGCTCTGCTGGCGCGCATCCATCTCGGCCTTCACCGTCGCGCTGAAGCGTTTCTGTTCACGCAGCGTCATCCCGAACGCGCGCACGAGGCCCATGTTGCCGATCACGTCGACGAGCTCGCCGTCGACCGCCGCGGCCTTCGCCGCGAACGCGTGATGGCGCGCGGAGCCACGGCCGGCGAGCTTGAACAGGATGATGGACAGCACGGCCGAACAGCCGAGCAGGCCGGCCGCCATCAGCGGATTGACGACGATGATCATCAGGATCGCGCCCATCACCGCGATGCACGGCGGCAGCACGTTCCACGCCATCGTGTTCTCCGACGTGTAGACCGCGTTCGACGTGGCCGTGATGCGGCTGGCGAGCGTGCCGGGCTGCTTCTCCGAGTAATACGTCGGCGAATGGCCGATCAGGTACTGGAACAGGTCGCGCCGCAGGTCGCCGGTGACCGCGACGAACGTGTGCGCGGCGACCCAGCCGCCGACGCGCCACAGCAGGTTGTCGGCCGCGATCAGCCCGACGAGCAGCGCGAACGCGCTCCACAGCGGGCCCGGGTGATGGCGTCCGGTCGCGAGCACGTCGATCAGGTGCTTGATCGCATATTGCGAGCCAAGCGCGCAGCCGACGGCGGCCAGCACGCTGCAGAGCACGATCAGATGCGCGACGGGGTGGAGGCGGATGTAGCGGAACAGGAACGCGATCGGCCGATGCGCGTAGCTCGACAGCTTCGCGTTGTGGGCGTTGCGCTGGGCGGGGGTGAGAGATTCCAAAATATGGGTGCGGTGATTCGGTGATTGAGCGGGGCGGCTGGGTCGCAGGCCGGCGTTCGCCCGGACTGAATAATCCGGCATTGTAAACAACGCCGCGCGTCGCGCTGCGCGAATCTTGCCTTGGCCAGGGGCTCGCGCTCGATTTTGAGATAAAATCCGGCATCCCGTCCTGCGCCGTGTGCCGGAATCACGCTGCCGGCAGCTGCGGGTTAACAAGGATCGCCAAAACGGCCTTCCACTCTAGAACGGACGCCCGAGTCCGCGGGTTGCAAAGTGTTGCGCCTTTGTAACAAAGTAAAGTGTTTGAAATGTCGTGCGCCGCATCGGGAATAACCCTAGATAATCGGCTCCGGGTTCGATTCCAGGTTTTTTTACGAACCCCTGTCAACGGGTCTTCGTTTCAAACGTTCTATGCCTGTCGCGTCGCCGACGCTCCTCGAGCAGCGCGGGTTCGACGCCCCCGGCAGGCTGATTCGTCCGAGGTTCGGACGACATGTTTCCAGCCCGGACCACCGGCAGGTTGCCGACCCATACCTGGTTTTTTGCCGATTTTTTAGGAGTTACGCATGCGAATCGCCCAAATCGCTCCGTTGCATGAAGCGGTGCCCCCGAAACTGTACGGCGGTACCGAGCGAGTGGTGTCCTATCTCACCGAAGCACTCGTCGAGATGGGGCATGACGTCACGCTCTTCGCGAGCGGCGATTCGCAGACCTCCGCGAAGCTCGAAGCGTGCTGGCCGCAGGCGCTGCGCCTCGACCCGACGATTCGCGACGTGATGGCCCCGCACATGCTGCTCCTCGAGCAGGTGCGCCGCCGCGCGGAAGAGTTCGACGTCCTGCACTGCCACATCGACTACTACCCGTTCTCGCTGTTCTCGCGCCAGCCGGTGCCGCATCTGACGACGATGCACGGCCGTCTCGACCTGCCGGAACTGCAGCCGATCTTCAACGCGTTCAGCGACGTGCCGGTCGTGTCGATCTCCGACAACCAGCGCATCCCGCTGCCGCAGGCGAACTGGCTGTCGACCGTCTACCACGGCCTGCCGGAAAACCTGCTGACGCCGATCCCGAACGTGAAGCCGAGCTACCTCGCGTTCCTCGGCCGCATCTCGCCGGAGAAGCGCGTCGACACCGCGATCCGCATCGCCGAGCAGGCCGGCCTGCCGATCAAGATCGCCGCGAAGCTCGACAAGGCCGACCGCGCTTACTACGAAGAGAAGATCAAGCCGCTGTTCGCGCTGCCGCACGTTGAGTACATCGGCGAAATCAGCGAGGCGGAGAAGACCGAATTCCTCGGCAACGCACATGCGCTGCTGTTCCCGATCGACTGGCCGGAGCCTTTCGGTCTGGTGATGATCGAGGCGATGGCCTGTGGTACGCCGGTGATCGCGTTCAAGCGCGGCTCGGTGCCGGAAGTGATCGACAACGGCGTGTCGGGCTTCGTCGTCGAAGACGAACTGTCGGCCGTCGCTGCCCTCAAGCGTCTCGATACGCTGCCGCGCGAGAAGGTTCGCGCCGCATTCGAAGCCCGTTTCTCGTCGAAGGTGATGGCGCAGAACTACGTGAAGGGCTACGAGGAACTGCTGCGCCAGAAGCGCCGCACGGTGCTCCGCGAAGTCAACGCAAGCTGATTGCGGGCCGCCGCCGCATGGCGGCGCGCGGCCGCCACGACGCCCCGTCCGGGTTTTCCGGCGGGGCGTTGTCACATCTGCGGCGCGGATCTGTTGTATTCTCGCCGCGCCCGGCGCTGCGAACCGCCCTCGAAGCGGCCCGGCACGCCATCCTGCCGTCTGTCCAGACGGTAATGTCCCTATAATGGCCGTGCCGTGAAATCCGGCCCGGTACGACTATCCAGAGGAGAGCAGTCTTGGCGAGAACGAAAACCACGCGCGCAGCGCCGGCCCCCGGCGCCGGCGTGATCTTCGCGTTGCGTGCGATCGGTCTCGTGCTGCTCGCGCGCTGGCTGTTCTCGATGTCCCAGATGGGCTATCGCTCGTCGCTGTCGGCGATGGTGTCGTCGCCGTGGGCATTCATCTACCTCATCCTGATCTTCCTGCTGCTCGCGCTGCCGGGCGCCGCCGCACGGGCCGAGCGGCCGTTCCATCCGCTGCCGCAGTGGCTGCGCCAGGCGCTGCGCGTGTTCGCGCTGATCGGTTTCCTGTTCGCCGTGTGGTCGATCGGCGCGTTCACGTGGGCGGCCGGCTGGCGCCGCGCGCTGCATGCGGTGACGGCGACCAACGGCTGGCTCGTCGCCGCGCCGGCGCTGTACGCGGCGATCGTCTGGATCTGCCGGCCGCGGCCGCTGTGGCGGACCAACGTGGCCGCGCGCCGCTTCGCGGTCGGCCGGTATGCGATCTCGCTCGACGTGCTGACGCGCACCGCGATCGTCTGGATGGAAAGCCGCAAGGTCGGCCAGTACGACGCGCGCGAGCTGTCGGTGCGCTGGCCCGGCCGGGTCGCATCCGCCGCGCCTGCCGCGGGCGAGCAGGGCGCGCAGCCGGCGGTCGTGCCGCCGCGTCGCGGCAGCCTGTTCAATCGGCCGAAGGTGGAACTGCTGTGGGATTCGCCGGCGGCTGTCGGCCACAACCGGCAGATCGTGATGCGCACGCCGCTCGCGACCGAAGGCGACCGCGTCGCGGTGCTCGCGCTCGACGCGGCGCTCAAGCAAATCGTCTGACAGGGCTCGCGCACCGGGCGCGGGCGACAAGGAGGCGCGATGATCGTCCGTTGGTTGCTGGCTGCCATTCACCTGAGTGCGTTCGGCGTCGCGTTTGCCGCGATCGCGGCGCGTAATCGCGCGTTGCGCCGGCTCGTCGCGTCGGCGCAGGCGGTCGACTTGCCCGGCGTGTTCAAGGCCGATGCGGTCTGGGGCGCGTCGGCGCTCGTGCTGATCGCGACGGGCGCGGCACGCGCGTTCGGCGGCTTCGAGAAAGGCACCGCGTACTACCTGCACGAACCGCTCTTTCACCTGAAGATGACCGCGCTCGTGCTGATCCTGCTGCTCGAGGTCGTGCCGATGCTGGGGCTGATCCGCTGGCGTGCCGCCGCGCGGCGGCAGCAGATGCCCGATACCGGCCGTGCGCGCACCTATGTGCGGATCGGCCACTGGCAGGCGGTGCTGGTGATCGTCATCGTGTTCGCCGCGTCGGGGATGGCGCGGGGGATTGGGCTGGCCGGGTAGGTGCGCCCGGCTAAGGCTGGCTGGGTAGGTGCCGCCGCTCAAGGCGGCAGGCCAGGATTCGTCGGCGGCCGACCGGCCAGCTGCGCGCGCGAATCCCGCTCTTGCTCCGCCGGTCTCCCCGGCAGGCGATCGCCGCTCCACGGTCGAACCGCATCATTCCGTTCCGACCGGGCGGGCCCGCCGCCCGGTTCGCTCCGCCATCAGCGCACGAGACACGGGCGCTTGTTGTTGAACGTCCAGCCCGGGATCAGATACTGCATCGCCGCCGCGTCGTCGCGGGCGCCGAGGCCGTGCTGCTTGTACCGCTCGTGCGCGAGCGCGACCGCATCCATGTCGATGTCGATGCCGAGCCCCGGCCGCTTCGGCACTTCCACCAGCCCGTTCTCGATCTTCAGCGGCTCGCGCGTCAGCCGTTCGCCGTCCTGCCAGATCCAGTGCGTGTCGATCGCCGTGACCTGGCCCGGCGCCGCGGCCGCGACGTGCGTGAACATCGCGAGCGACACGTCGAAGTGGTTGTTCGAATGCGAGCCCCACGTGAGGCCCCAGTCGCGGCACATCTGCGCGACCCGCACCGAACCCTGCATCGTCCAGAAATGCGGATCGGCGAGCGGGATGTCGACGGCGTGCAACTGCACCGCGTGGCCCATCTGCCGCCAGTCGGTCGCGATCATGTTGGTGGCCGTCGGCAGCCCCGTCGCGCGGCGGAATTCGGCCATCACCTCGCGGCCCGAGTAACCGTTCTCCGCGCCGCACGGATCTTCCGCATAGGCGAGCACGTGATGCTGATCGCGGCACAGCCGCACGGCCTCGTCGAGCGACCATGCGCCGTTCGGATCGAGCGTCACGCGCGCGTCGGGGAAGCGCTCGGCGAGCGCCGTCACGGCTTCGATCTCGCTCGCCCCGTCGAACACGCCGCCCTTCAGCTTGAAGTCGTTGAAGCCGTAGCGCGCATGCGCGGCTTCGGCGAGCCGCACGACGGCTTCCGGCGTCAGCGCCGCTTCGTCGCGCACGCGGGTCCAGTCGTCGGTCGCGCCGCGGCCGTCGCGATAGGGGAGCGCCGTCTTCGTGCGATCGCCGACGTAGAACAGGTAGCCGAGCATCTCGACGCGCTCGCGCTGCTGGCCTTCGCCGAGCAGCGCGGCGACCGGCACGCCGAGATGCTGGCCGAGCAGGTCGAGCAGCGCGGCTTCGAGCGCGGTGACCGCGTGGATCGTCGTGCGCAGGTCGAAGGTCTGCAGCCCGCGGCCGCTCGCGTCGCGGTCGGCGAAGGTGCGCCGCACGTCGTTGAGCACCGCGTGATAGTTGCCGACCGGCTGGCCGACGACGAGCGCGCGCGCGTCGTCGAGCGTGCGGCGGATGCTTTCGCCGCCCGGCACTTCGCCGACGCCCGTGCGGCCCGCGCTGTCCTTCAGGATCACGAGGTTGCGGGTGAAGAACGGGCCGTGCGCGCCGCTCAGGTTGAGCAGCATGCTGTCGTGGCCGGCGACCGGAATCGCTTGCAGGTCGACGATGCGCGGCGTGTCGTGGGAAGGCGAGGCAGTGACGGCGTTCATGGGCGGCGATGGCGAAAAAGTAGGCGATGCCGGGCGGCAAAAGCTTTGCCGCGCGCGGCTTGAGGTGCGATCATTCGACAACCGACGTGCGCGGCGCGCAAGCCCCGCATGTCGACGCAACCCGAACACGGGGTGGAAGCGACAACCGGGCCCGCGGAACGCAGCACGCGATCGCGGGCCGATCGTCACGCACGGGACCAGGCGGGACTGAACAGCCGACCTGAGTCGACAGGAGACCGTGCGCTGATCATCAGTCGTCGGATGACTTGTGACGCAGTATAATGAATCATCGGCTTTCGCTCAAACCCCGCGTAAACCCTCGGCTCACATGACGATCATTCAAAAAGGAACCGGCCACATGTCCGTGCCTACGCTTCCCGCAGCGCCGCGCCGTCGCGCACGCAGCCTCGCACAAGATGTCGTCGACGCGCTGACCGCGCAGATCGAAAACGGCACGCTGCGTCCCGGCGACAAGCTGCCGACCGAAACCGAAGTCATGGCGGCGCAGGGCGTGAGCCGGACGGTCGTGCGCGAGGCGATCTCGCGGATGCAGGCGAGCGGCCTCGTCGAGACGCGCCACGGCATCGGCAGCTTCGTGCTCGAGCCGTCGCGCCGCCAGACGCTCGGCATCGATCCCGCGACGATCACGACACTGCGCGACGTGCTCGCGGTGCTGGAGCTGCGCATCAGTCTCGAAAGCGAGTGCGCGAGCCTCGCCGCGCAGCGCGCCAATGATGCCGACCTCGCCGCGCTGCGGCGCGCGCTCGACGCCATCGCGACGGGCGCTGGCGGCGGCCGCGACACCGCGCAGCTCGACTTTCAGTTCCACCTGCAGATCGCGCAATCCACCGGCAACCGCTATTTCGTCGACATCATGACGCAGCTCGGCACGTCGATCATCCCGCGCACGCGCGTGAATTCGGCGCGCTTTGCCGGCGACGACCTGGAGCGCTACGTCGGCCGGCTGAATCACGAGCACGAGGATATCTACGAGGCGATCGCGCGGCACGACCCGGAAGCGGCCCGAGCCGCGATGCGCACGCACCTCACGAACAGCCGCGAGCGGCTGCGCCGCGCGCACGAGGCGGCCGAGGCCGAGGCCGGCTGACCGCCGGGTCGCGGAGCCCGCGCGGCTGCGGGCCGGGTGAAATCGCTTTAACATCAGTCGTCATATGAGATCGACGTGACCGCGTCGATCTCGGCGGCCAGGCGGCGTGCCCGCCGCGATCGACGTGACCGCGTCGATCTCGGCGGCCAGGCGGCGTGCCCGCCGCCGGCCGCCTGCCTTGCCGATCAGCCTCCCTTCGTCACGATCGTCTTCCACGCGCCGTTCTTCACCTGGTACAGCGTCGACATCCCGCTCTTCAGCGAGCCGTCGTTCGCGAACGAGATGCGGCCGGTCACGCCTTCGAAGTCGACTTTCCTGAGCGCAGGGCGATAGGCCTTCGGGTCGGTCGAACCGGCCGCCTGCATCGCCTTGATGGCCGCCCACGCCGCGTCATAGCCGAACTGCGCGTACGACAGCACGTCGACGCCGAAGCGCTTCTTGAAGCGCGCCTCGAAATCCTTGCCCTGTGGCAGTTCGTCGAGCGGCCGGCCGTATTCCCACGCCATCGCGCCTTCGGCGGCCGGGCCCGCGATCTTGATGAACTCGTTGTCCTTCACGCCGCCGCCGCCGACGAACTGCGCGTTCAGCCCGAGCTGACGCATCTGCTTGATGAAGTTCGCGGCCAGCGAATCGAGGCCGCCGAAGAAGATCAGGTCCGGGTTCTTGCCCTTCAGGCTCGTGATCTGCGCGCGGAAATCGACCGCCTGGTTGTTGGTGAACTCGCGCCCGATGAGATTGCCGCCGGCGGCCTTCACGGCCTTCTCGAATTCGTCGGCCTCGCCCTGGCCGAACGCGGTGCGGTCGTCGATGATCGCGATGCGCCTCGCCTTCGTCACGTCGACCGCGTACTTGCCCGCGTTGCCGGCGTTCTGGCCGTCGGTCGCGATCACCATGAACATGTTCGCGAGCCCGCGCGACGTGAGCGTCGGATTGGTCGCGGCCGGGTCGATCACCGGAATGCCGGCCTTGTCGTAGACCACCGACGCCGGAATCGTCGTCCCCGAGTTGAAGTGGCCGACCACGACCGACACGTTCTGGTCGACCAGCGCCTGCGCGGCCTGCACGCCGATGCGCGGGTCGGCCTGATCGTCCTGCACGACGAGATTGAAGTGGGCAGGCTTGCCGGCGATCTGTACCTTCTGCGCGACCGCATCGTCGAGCGCGAGCTGCACGCCGTTTTGCAGATCCTTGCCGTAGCCGGCGTTCACGCCCGTGAGCGGCGCGGCGAAGCCGACCTTCACGTCGGTTGCGTCGGCGGCGTGAGCGGCCTGTTGCGAGAGGAGGGCAAGCGCGGAGGCAATGGACACCGACAGCAGGGAATGACGGAATTTCATGTTGTTCCTCTTGTTCGACACCGGCGAGTGGGTACCGCGCGCGTCCGGGCGGGCCGGGCGCGTGCGACGGGCGGGCGGTTCGACCGCTTCTCGGAATCGGGCGGGGAGGTCGGCAACGTGATCCTCGGAAACGTCTCCCGTCAGGCTCCGCGAAGAGCCCCGATTGCTTCGATATATAGGTCGCCGATATGCGCGGGTCTTGGAAATTTGTCGCGCATTCGATGCGGATTTGCGCATAGCTTCCGCGCGAGCGCGGGTGGCCGGTATCGGGAGTTTCCCGTCGCGAACGGAACGGGCGCGGAGAGGGGAGCGGCGCGGGGCAAAGACGCGGCGCGGCCCGCCGGGGCCGCGCCGCGCGTGGGTCGACGTCAGTCGGACAGGGCGTCCGACGCGGCTTCGGCGTCGTCGTGCGACGCGGTCGTGCGGATCAGCGGGTCGCTGGTGCTCGGGCGGCCCGTTTCGACGTGGCCCGCGAAGCGGCGCAGGAAGCCGAGCAGGCGGCCGTCGCTGACGGTGAGGTCATACCAGCCGTGGCTGCCGCGCAGATCCCAGTAATCGTCGACGTGCGCGCCCGGCGCGAGGTCGAACGTGCGCGCGTGACCGTGGCCGTACGCGTTCGTGACCTTGAGCCGCACGGCCTTGTGGCCGCGGTTCATCAGGCGCAGCGTGATGTTGCCGTTCGCGACGTCGTAGCCGTAGATCACTTCGGGGTTCACGCTCGCGCTGCCGACGCCGGTCGCGAACGGGCCGCGGAAATGGCAGTAGAAGCCGTTCGGGCCGTATACGTCGAGGTCGTACAGGCCGAGCGACGCGGCGGCGCTCCACGTATCGGCGATGCGTTTGCCGGCTTCGACCGTGTACGCCCACGGGCCGTCGACGCGGTTGCGCGACTGGACCTGGAACGCGGCGCCTGCCCGGCCCGTGTTCGCGAAGGTCAGCCGGAACTGGCCGTTCGCGGCTTCGACGCGGCCGTGCACGAACAGCTCGTACGGCAGCGCGCGCGCCGGACGCAGCCCGGCTTCCTGTTTCGGCAGCTTCTGCAGCACCGGCGGCACCGGGATGTAGTCGGGATGGCGCGCGCGGTCGGGCGGCGCGTAGCCGCTCGTGTCGGGCAGCGTCGGCCATGCGGCGTCCGCGGTCGCGAAGTCGAACGCCGACGTCAGGTCGCCGCACACCGCGCGGCGCCACGGCGACACGTTGGCGGCCGTGACCGGATATTGCGCGCCGAACCGCGCCTCGATGAATTGCAGCAGCGACGTGTGATCGAAGGTCTGCGAGCAGACCCAGCCGCCCTTGGTCCACGGCGACACGACGAGCATCGGCACGCGCGGCCCGAGCCCGTACGGGCCGGCCATGTGCGATGCGTCGCCCGCGAACACCTCGTTGGTCGTCGCGACCGTCGACAGCCCGTTGTCGCGCGACTGCGGCGCGAAGGGCGGCGGCACGTGGTCGAAGAAGCCGTCGTTTTCGTCGTACGTGATGAAGAGCGCGGTCTTGCTCCACACGTCCGGATTCGACACGAGCGCCTTCAGTACCTGCTCGATGTACCACGCGCCGTAGTTGGCCGGCCAGTTCGGGTGCTCGGAATACGCTTCCGGCGCGCAGATCCACGACACCTGCGGCAGCGTGCCGTTCTTCACGTCCTGCTGCAGCACGTCGAACAGCGTGCCGCCGGCGCTGATGTTGGTGCCGGTGCGCGCCTTGTCGTACAGCGGCGTGCCCGGCAGCGCGGTGCGGTACTGGTTGAAGTAGAGCAGCGCGTTGTCGCCGTAGTTGCCGATGTACGGGTTTTGCGTCCAGCCCCAGGAGCCGTTTGCGTCGAGCCCGGTGCCGACGTCCTGGTAGATCTTCCACGACACGCCGGCCTGTTCGAGCACTTCCGGATAGGTCGTCCAGCCGTAGCCCTTTTCCTCGTTGCCGAGCACCGGGCCGCCGCCCGTGCCGTCGTTGCCGACGTAGCCCGTCCACATGTAGTAGCGGTTCGGGTCGGTCGAGCTCGGGATCGCGCAGTGGTACGCGTCGCAGATCGTGAACGCGTCGGCGAGCTGGTAGTGGAACGGGATGTCGTCGCGCTTCAGGTACGCCATCGTCGTGGTGCCCTTGTTCGGCACCCACTGGTCGTAGCGGCCCTTGTTCCAGGCGGCGTGCATGTCCTGCCAGCCGTGCGGCAGGTCCTGCAGGAACTGCAGGCCGAGCTTGTCGGCGCCCGGGTGGAACGGCAGCAGTTCGGCCGGGCCGACCGGCTGGTGAAACACCGACTTGCCGTTCGCGAGGCGCAGCGGGCGTGGATCACCGAAGCCGCGGACACCGCGCATCGTGCCGAAGTAGTGGTCGAACGAGCGGTTCTCCTGCATCAGGATCACGATGTGTTCGATGTCGCGGATCGTGCCGGTACGGCGGTTCGCGGGAATGGCGAGCGCATCGCGGATCACGGGCGGAAACAGGTTCAGCGCGGCGGCGCCGGCAGTGCCGGCGGCGACGCGCAGGAAGTCACGACGGTTCGATCGGGTCATGGTCGTTATCGTGGGGTAAAGAGGGAGCCGATTGGCGGGACCTGCGGAAAGGGCGCGCACCGAATCGCAGGATGCGGCTGCGTCGGTGCGTGCCGCCGCGAGCATAGCGAGGAATCGGTGTCATTCATGTGAAGTCCGGAAACGTTTGCACGCGTGGCTCGGGTTGCAGCCGGCGGTGCGCCGCCGCACGGACCGAGGGGCGGCGGCAACGGGCGAGACGGGCGGCGCGCGGCACCCCGGAGGAGCGGAGAACGGCAGGGGCGGCGAGGGGCGGCGACGGAGCAGCGGGTGGCAGCGCGGGGCGACAGAGGGCGGCAGACGACGGCCGCGGCGAGGAGGGCGATGCGCACCGTCAGGCGTCGGTCACCCACGCGCCGAACCATTCGCTCGGCCGCGCGATTTCGTCCTGCGCGGCGACGAGTTCGAGCTCGTAGCGGCGCGCGTCGTAGGTGGCCTTCACGACCGCGTGCACGGCCGCGAGCGTGTGTTCGAACGCGGCGCGCACCGAGTCGCCGCGCAACCGGCATGCGACGAAGATCGCGCTGGTCAGGTCGCCGACGCCGACCGGATGGCGCGGAAACGCATACAGCGGCCGCTGGCCGATCCACGCTTCGGTTTCGGTGACGGCGAGCATGTTGAAGCGGTCGGCCGGGCTGTTGCGGTCGTGCAGGTGCTTGACGAGGATGATCTTCGGGCCGCGGCGGATCAGCGCGCGGCACGCGTCGACGGCTTCCGCGACGGTCTCGATGCGTCGCCCGGCGAGCTTCTGCAGTTCGGTGTGGTTCGGCGACATGCCGTCCGCGAGCGCGGGCACTTCCTGGACGATGAATTCCTCGACGCCGGGCTCGGGCCGGACGCCGCCCGTCTGGCCCATCGCCGGATCGCAGAAGTACCACGCGTTCGGATTCATCGCCTTCACCGAGCGCACGATCTCGACCGCCGCGCGCGCCTGCGGCGGCGAGCCGAGGAAGCCGGACAGCACCGCGTCGCAACGCTTGAGCGCGCCGATGGCGGCGATGCCGTCGACGAGCTGTTCCATCTTCGCGGCGTCGATCGCGCTGCCGGCCCAGTGGCCGTACTGCATGTGATTCGACAACTGGACGGTGTTGAGCGGCCAGACGTTGACGCCGAGGCGCTGCATCGGGAACACGGCCGCGCTGTTGCCGGCATGGCCGTAGATGACGTGCGACTGAATGCTGAGGACGTTTTTCATGGGAATTCGCCTGCACGCGTTTCAGGGTCACGTCACACGATACCCGAGTTCGTCGTACGCGCGGAAGTCGCGCGGCCCCGGAGTGTTGCGCGCCGTCGTCACGCGACCGCGTAGAATCGCGAGGCGCGAGACAGCTCCGCTGCAACCCGGCTGCCCGCGCGCATCCCCCATCACCGTGATCGCCATGCTTTCGATTTGCAAGATCCTGTCTGTCGCCCGCGCCGCCGTGCGGTGCGCGAGCGCCGCCGCCGCGTGCGCGCTGCCCGTTGCGACCGTCGCCGCGACGCCCACCGCCAACGACGGGCCCGCGTACGGCCCGCGCCTGGAAGGGTTCGCGTATCCGGCGCCCGTGCACGAATATGCGTTCGTGTCGCAGCGCGAAACCCTCGAGATGGCGTACCTCGACGTGCAGCCCGCGCATCCGAACGGCCGCACCGTCGTGCTGCTGCACGGCAAGAACTTCTGCGCGGCAACCTGGGAGGACACGATCGGCGTGCTGAGCCGCGCCGGCTATCGCGTGATCGCGCCGGACCAGATCGGCTTCTGCAAGTCGTCGAAGCCCGAGCGCTACCAGTACAGCTTCCAGCAACTCGCGCGCAACACGCACGCGCTGCTCGAATCGGTCGGCGTGAAGTCGGCGACGCTCATCGGCCACTCGACGGGCGGGATGCTCGCGATCCGCTACGCGCTGATGTATCCGAAGGCGACCGACCAGCTCGTGCTCGTGAACCCGATCGGCCTCGAGGACTGGAAGGCGCTCGGCGTGCCGCCGCTGTCGGTTGACTACTGGTATGCGCGCGAGCTGAAGACCAACGCCGACGGCATCCGCCGCTACGAGCAGGCGACCTACTACGCGGGCAAGTGGTCGCCGTCGTACGAGCGCTGGGTGCAGATGCTCGCCGGCATGTATCGCGGCGCCGGCCGCGACGCGGTCGCGTGGAACTCCGCGCTGATCTACGACATGATCCTCACGCAGCCGGTGGTCTACGAATTCGGCGCGATCCGCGTGCCGACGCTGCTGATGATCGGCGACAAGGACACGACCGCGATCGGCAAGGACGTCGCGCCGCCCGACGTGCACGCGAAGCTCGGCCGCTATCCGGAGCTCGCGAAGCGCACGCAGGCCGCGATTCCCGGCGCGCAGCTCGTCGAATTTCCGGCGCTCGGCCACGCGCCGCAGATCCAGGACCCGGACGCGTTCCACAAGGCGCTGCTCGACGGGCTGGACGCCGTGCGCCCGCAGTGAGGCGGCGCAGGCGGCCGGCCGTGCGCGGTCGCGCCGTCAGCTTGCCTCGCTCGCGAGTTCGTCGCGGATCTGCGCGGCCAGCTCGAACGAGCGCAGCCGCGCGGCATGATCGTAGATCTGCGCGGTGATGATCAGCTCGTCGGCGCCCGTCTGCGCGATACGGTCGCGCAGCTTGTCGCGGACCGTGTCGCGAGAGCCGACCGCCGCGAACGACAGCGAATGCGCGACGGTCGCGAGTTCGAGTTCGTTCGCCTCGAGCGCGTCGACGGGCGGCGGCAGCTTGCCCGGCGTGCCGCGCCGCAGGTTGATGAACTGCTGCTGCAGCGACGTGAACAGGCGCCGCGCCTCGTCGTCGGTCTCGGCCGCGAACACGTTGACGCCGACCATCGCATGCGGCTTCGGCCAGGCGGCCGACGGCCGGTACTGCGCGCGATAGATCTCGAGCGCACGCATCAAATAGTCGGGCGCGAAGTGCGACGCGAACGCGAACGGCAGCCCGAGCATCGCCGCGAGCTGCGCGCTGAACAGGCTCGAACCGAGCAGCCACACCGGCACGTCGAGCCCCGCGCCGGGCACCGCGCGCACGCGCTGGCCGGGCACCGGCTCCGCGAAGTAGCGCTGCAGCTCGGCGACGTCGTCCGGGAACGAGTCCGCGCTGCCGATCAGGTCGCGGCGCAGCGCGCGCGACGTGGTCTGGTCGGTGCCGGGCGCGCGGCCGAGGCCAAGGTCGATGCGCCCCGGATACAGCGACGCGAGCGTGCCGAACTGCTCGGCGATCACGAGCGGCGCATGGTTCGGCAGCATGATGCCGCCCGAGCCGACCCGGATCGTCCGCGTGGCGCCCGCGACGTGGCCGATCACGACGGCGGTGGCCGCACTCGCGATCCCCGGCATGTTGTGATGCTCGGCCAGCCAGTAACGCCGGTAGCCCCAGCGCTCCGCGTGCTGCGCGAGATCGACGGTGTTGCGGAACGCCTGCGAGGCGTCGGCGCCGGCCGGAATGGGCGCGAGATCGAGTACGGAAAACGGTGTCATCGGAAGACCTTCGAAACGGGGTGGCGTGGTGATGCGCTGACGCAACAGACGCCAAGGATTTTGCCAAAGGGTTCCGGAACGTGCTGGCGGCGCGCGGATACCCATGCGCCTTACAGGGGTGCAGGGTTGCTTGCGACGATCGTTGCGAAAATCAACCTAATTGCCGATTAATTACCAAACTTTACGGCGATTGGAAATGAAACCGCATCGACATACAAATTTGCACGAAACGTTTGATTTTAAAGACTGCAATACGCCTGCAAAGTGCTTACGCTAATGTGAACGTGGCCGGGCCGATCAGGCTCGTCGACCGCTCAGCTTTGCCGGAATTGCACTAGTCCGTTTCGCGTAGCACCGAGCGCGGGGGGGCGCAGACTGCTAAAATCCGCCGCCTGCCCATCTTGTGCCGATGGAGCCATTCGAGTCTTCCCGCATGCCGTCCGGGCGCTGCGCGGGGATACGCCACGCGAAGCCGGGCATGGCCGAACCCGAACCACGGGTCGCGCCTCCCCCATTACAGACGCTGCAGGAACAAGGAGTCGGGTCGTGCCCGCGTTCGTCGTTGTCGGAATACCGCATCACGCTCAATCACGCTCAAGCGTGTGCCATGGCGCCCAGGTCGCCGGGAGGCATCGCGCATGACGCCCACCGCCACGCTGCTCGACTGGGTCCTGATCGTGTTCACGCTGGCCGCGGCCGGCTATGCGCTCGTCGCGGCCTTCGCGCCGCGGCCGCGCACGCCGCGCACGGCGGTGCGCGACGGCTTCGAGCCGGTCAGCGTGTTGAAGCCGCTGTGCGGCGCGGAGCCGCATCTGTATGAAAACCTCGCGACCTTCTGCGCGCAGCGCCATCCCCGCTACGAGGTGCTGTTCGGCGTCGCATCGTCGGCCGATCCGGCCGCGGCCGTCGTCGAGCGGCTGCGCGCCGATCACTCGGATTGCGACATCACGCTCGTGATCGACGCGCGCGTGCATGGCAAGAACCTGAAGGTCAGCAACCTGATCAATCTCGCCGAGCGCGCGAAATACGGTCGCATCGTGATCGCGGACAGCGACATCGCGGTGCAGCCCGACTATCTGGAGCGCGTGACGGCGCCGCTCGCGGACCCGTCGGTCGGGGTCGTCACGTGCCTGTATCATGCGCGCAGCGTCGGCGGCTTCTGGACGCGGATCGGCGCGCAATTCGTCGACGCATGGTTCGCGCCATCGGTGCGGATCACCCACCTCGGCCGCTCGAGCCGCTTCGGCTTCGGCGCGACGCTCGCGCTCACGCGCGACACGCTCGACCGGATCGGCGGTCTCCTCGCGCTGAAGGACGAGCTGGCCGATGATTTCTGGCTGGCCGAGCTGCCGCGCCGCCTCGGGCGGCGCACCGTGCTGTCGGAGGTCGAGGTCGCGACCGACGTGACCGAACCGTCGTTCGGGCCGCTGTGGCACCGCGAGACGCGCTGGCTGCGCACGATCCGTTCGCTGAACCCGGCCGGCTTCGCGTTCCTGTTCATTACGTTTACCGTGCCGTGGCTCGCGATCGGCGCGGTGCTGGCATTGCGTCTGGACGGCACCTTCGCCGGCACGCTGGCGGGCGGGGCGGCCGCGCTCGGCGCATTCGGGCGGCTCGTGCTGCATGCGCGCGGCGAGGACGGCTGGCGTGCATTCTGGCGCGACCTGCCGCTCGTCGCGGTGCGCGACACGCTGCTCGCGCTCGAGTGGCTCGCGGCCGCGTTCGGCACGCACGTCGTGTGGCGCGGCGCCAGGATGACGGTCGTCGGCGGCGAACGCGCGACGGCGGCCGTGGAAGCAGTGGACGGCCGCTAGCGCCGTCGATCGAACCCGGCCCGCGGGCCGAGACGCGTCGCACGGCGAAGCCGCGCGGCGCGACATGACAGAGAGGCGGGCGCCGGCAGGGCGGCCCGCGGTTTTTTGACTGAATCGTTGTAACGAAACGAACTATGCAGGCTACCGGAGCATTCATGAAAACGCTGTTCTTGCAGGCCCCTTCGTATGACGGCTTCGACGGCGGAGCCGGCTCGCGCTATCAGGCCAAGCGCGAAATCCGTTCCTTCTGGTATCCGACCTGGCTCGCGCAGCCGGCCGCGCTCGTGCCGGGCAGCCGCGTCGTCGATGCGCCGGCCGACGGGCTGTCGGTCGAGGAAACGCTGAGGATCGCCAACGACTACGACCTCGTGATCATCCACACGAGCACGCCGTCGTTCCCGACCGACGCGATGTTCGCGCAGGATCTGAAGAAGATGAAGCCGTCGATGCTGGTCGGCATGGTCGGCGCGAAGGTGATGGTCGATCCGCACAACTCGCTCACGGCGAGCGACGCGATCGACTTCGTGTGTCGCGAGGAATTCGACTACACCTGCAAGGAACTCGCCGAAGGCAAGCCGTTCCCCGAGATCAAGGGCTTGAGCTGGCGCGCGAAGGACGGCTCGATCGAGCACAACGAAGCGCGTCCGATCCTCGAGAACATGGACGAGCTGCCGTTCGTCGCGCCGGTCTACAAGCGCGACCTGAAGATCGACAACTACTTCATCGGCTACCTGAACTACCCGTACGTGTCGATCTATACGGGCCGCGGCTGCAAGTCGCGCTGCACGTTCTGCCTGTGGCCGCAGACGGTCAGCGGCCATCGCTACCGCACGCGCTCGGTCGAGAACGTGCTCGCGGAAGCGAAGTGGATCCGCGACAACATGCCGGAAGTGAAGGAACTGATGTTCGACGACGACACCTTCACCGACGATCTGCCGCGCGCCGAAGCCATCGCCATCGGCCTGGGCAAGCTCGGCATGACGTGGTCGTGCAACGCGAAGGCCAACGTGCCGTACAAGTCGCTGAAGATCATGAAGGAAAACGGCCTGCGCCTGCTGCTGGTCGGCTTCGAATCAGGCGACGACCAGATCCTCGTGAACATCAAGAAGGGCGTGCGCACCGATTTCGCGCGCCGCTTCAGCGCCGACTGCAAGAAGCTCGGCATCAAGATCCACGGCACCTTCATCCTCGGCCTGCCGGGCGAGACGCAGGAGACCATCAAGAAGACGATCGAGTACGCGAAGGAAATCAACCCGCACACGATCCAGGTCTCGCTTGCCGCGCCGTATCCGGGCACGACGCTCTACAAGCAGGCCGTCGAAAACGGCTGGATGGAAGAGAACAAGACCATCAACCTGGTCAGCAAGGAAGGCGTGCAGCTCGCGGCGATCGGCTATCCGCACCTGTCGCGCGACGAGATCTATCACCATCTCGAGCAGTTCTATCGCCAGTTCTACTTCCGTCCGTCGAAGATCTGGGAAATCGTGCGCGAGATGCTGACGAGCTGGGACATGATGAAGCGTCGCCTGCGCGAAGGCGTCGAGTTCTTCCGCTTCCTGCGCGCGCACGAGGCCTGATTCGTGGCGACGCAGCGGGCGGCGCGGGCGCTGATCTTCACCGCGGACGACTTCGGGCTCCACCCGCGCGTCAACGCGGCGGTCGAGCGCGCGCATCGCGACGGCGTGTTGAACGCCGCCAGCCTGATGGTCGGCGCGGCCGCCGCGCAGGATGCGATCGAGCGCGCGCGGCGGCTGCCGTCGCTCGCGGTCGGCCTGCATCTGGTGCTCGCGGACGGGCCGGCCACGCTGCCCGCGCATGAGATTCCCGCGCTCGTCGGCCCCGACGGGCGATTCGGCGACGCGATGGCGAGGGACGGCTGTCGCTTCTTCTTCCTGCCGCACGTGCGCGCGCAACTGCGCCGCGAGATCCGTGCGCAGTTCGATGCGTTCGCAGCGAGCGGCCTGCCGCTCGATCACGTGAACGCGCACAAGCATTTCCATCTGCATCCAACCGTGCTGTCGATGATCGTCGAGATCGGCCGCGACTACGGGCTGCGCGCGGTGCGGCTGCCGTATGAAACGCGCGCGCCGGCGCTGCTCAAGCCGTGGATCGCGCTCGTGCGCGCGCGGCTCGACCGCGCGGGGCTCGCGCACAACGACTACGTGGTCGGCATCGAGCATACGGGCGCGATGGACGAGGCCGTGCTGCTCGACGCGCTCGCGAAGCTGCCGCCGGGCGTCGGCGAGATCTACTGCCATCCGGCCGAAGCCGGCGACGGTCCGATCACGCCGACGATGGCCGATTACCGTCCGGTCGACGAACTGGATGCGTTGTTGTCGCCGCGCGTCGCGGCCGCGTTGAAGGCAGCGGGCGTCGCGACCGGCGGCTTTGCCGACGTGTTCGGCGGGCCCGCGGCACGGCGCGGCGCGCACGCGTCGCGCGCACCGGGAGCGCAGCCGTCATGAGCAAGTGGATCAAGTGGCTCGGCTGGCCGATCGGCATCGGCATCCTGCTCGCGCTGGGGCTGCACGAAGGCGTCGGCGACGTGTCGCAGATGCTCGCGCGCGCCGGCTACGCGCTGCTGTGGCTCGTGCCGTTCCACGCGCTGCCGCTGCTGCTCGATGCATACGCGTGGCACCAGTTGCTCGACCGGCGCGCGTCGCTGCCGTTCCTGTGGTGGATCGCGACCGTGCGCGAGGCCGTGAACCGGCTGCTGCCCGTGGTCGGGATCGGCGGCGAGATCGTCGGCATCCGGCTCGCGCGCTGGCAGGTGCCCGACGCGAGCCGTGTGACCGCATCGGTGATCGTCGAGGTGCTCGTGACGATCGTCGTCCAGTATGCGTTCGCGGCGCTCGGCCTCGTGCTGCTGCTCGCGACGACCGACAACATGGGCGGCGGTACGATCGGGCTCGCGCTGCTGCTGACGCTGCCGTTGCCGGTGCTCGGTGTGGTGCTGATGCGGCGCGGCGGCATCTTCCACGCGATCGAGCGTTTCGCGGGCCGCCTGCTCGGCGATTCGCACCGGCTGCTGCAGGGCGTCGACGGCCGCCGGCTCGACGCCGACATCGATTCGCTGATGTCGCGCACGGGCCTGCTGTTCAGCGCGTTCGTCTGGCAACTGGCCGGCTACGTGCTCGGCGCGCTCGAAATCTACTGGGCGCTCGCACTGCTCGGCCACCCGGTGTCGATCGGCGGCGCGATCGCGATCGAGGCGATGACGCAGGCCGTCCGGCATGCGGCGTTCATGGTGCCGGGCGGGCTGGGCGTGCAGGAGGCGACCGTCGTGCTGCTCGCGCAGATGTTCGGCGTCGACCGCGAGACGGCGCTGTCGCTCGCGGTGGTCAAGCGCGGCCGCGAGGTGCTGTTCGGCTGCCTCGCGCTCGGCTCGTGGCAGCTTGCCGAGCTGGTGCGCACGCGTGGCCGTCTGGGTGCGCCGCCGGGTGGGCCGCGCCCGGCGCCGCCGGCGAACCGGGCGCCCGAAACCCGCGCCGAAACCGAAACGACGCATTGAACATCCGACGGGCCGAGCGGCCCGTCTCGCGCTTTTGGCGTCGCGCGGGTATCCTTGCCGCGTGTTTTCTCCACGCGCCATTCTTCCGATGATTTTCCGTTTCCGGCTGCTTTCCGTGACGATGCTGACCGCCGCGTTGGCGCTGACCGGTTGCGACGACCAAGGCCATCTCGACGTGCAACGTATCAGGGACTTCTTCAACGCGATCAAGCCCGCGCCGCTGCTGCTGAAGGGGCTGAAGGTCGGCGAATCGACCGAGGCCGACGTGCGCGGCACGATGGGCAAACCCGAGACTGAGCGCACGTTCACCGATGGCTCGAAGCGTCTCGAATATCCGCGCGGCCCGATGGGCAACCAGACCTGGTTCGTCGATCTCGATGCGAACGGGCGCTACACGGGCGCGACGCAGGTGCTGACCGCCGAGAATTTCGCGAAAGTGCGCCCGGGGATGGGCGAGGACGAGGTGCGGCGCCTGCTCGGCAAGCCTGGCGACATCGCGCAGTATCCGCTGAAGCCCGAGACGGTCTGGAGCTGGCGCTGGCTCGAGGACGGCGTCAACACCGACGCGTTCTTCAACGTCCATTTCGGCCCGGACGGGCTCGTCTATACGACTTCGCGCTCCGACATCCTGAAAGGGCGGTGACGTTCACGCGCGGCGCTTCTTCAGCCAGTCGCGCAGCGCGTCGTTCATGCGCGTCTGCCAGCCGGGGCCGTCTGCCCGAAACGCGGCGAGGATGTCCGCGTCGTAGCGGATGCTGACCTGTTCCTTCGGGTGCTCGAGCTTCGGACGCCCGAATTTCTTCGCGACGACCTCGACGAAGGGCTCCATCGCGTCGATTTCTTCGTCGCGGAGTTCATGGGCGTCCGGATCGGCGGCGATGCCGCGGGCGATCGCCGCTTCTTCCTCGGGCGTGTTGCGTATGAATTTAACCGCCTTCTTCATATCGACTCATCTCTCGGTTGTTGGCTTTTCGCAGGCTGACGACACGCAGCGCGCGGCCGCGCGGAACGACGATCGCCGTGTGAAGGCGCGCGCCGATCGGCACCAGACAGATCCAGCGCGTCTCGCCGTAATTCCGACGGACATCCGGCCACGCGCGCGCTGCTTCCCATTCGGCGAATTCGGCCATTCGCAGCGAAATGCCGTGTTTCAGTCGGTTTGACAGATCCTTGGCATCGTCGAAAACGAACGGAATTTCGACTAATTGTGGATGCGAAAACATGAGATGGCAAGGGGTTTTTGTAGATGCAAAAATTGGAAGGCGCCGCGGCTGGCATCGGGCCGGCGCGCATCGCGTCGCGGGCATGAGCGAGCGATTGTGTGGCGTGGGTCCGGACCTGCCTATTCGGCCTGACGGCCAGTCCGGCGCTATATCGAAAAAGCGACCGGAAAATTGCAAAAAGCCCGCTTCCCGGCGTGTCATCGGACTGTCAGGAAGCGGGTTTTTTCCTTTTGAAACAGCAGCGTAGACCGTGCGCGGAAATGGTGGGACGAATTGTTGCGACGCAGCAATCGCGCGCACGGTGATTTGAGGCAAATAATTTCGCTTGCGACTATCCGCGTCAGCCCGGCGCGGGACAGGCCTACGCGTCGGCATTCATTCAACTCTGGAGACGCGCGTGTTCCTTTACGGCTTTGGTCCCGTCCTCTGGGCCGGCACCGTGCAGACCATCGAGCTGTCGGTGCTGTCGCTCGCCACCGCGGTGGCGCTGGGGCTGATCGGCGCGGTGGCGAAGCTGTCGCACAACCGGGTGCTGCGAGCGATCGCGACCGGTTATACGACGCTGATCCGCTCGGTGCCCGATCTTGTGCTGATGCTGCTGCTGTTCTACAGCATCCAGATCTGGCTGAACCAGTTCACCGACCTCGTCGGCTGGAACCAGATCGACATCGATCCGTTCGTGGCCGGCGTGCTGACGCTCGGCTTCATCTACGGCGCGTACTTCACCGAGACGTTTCGCGGCGCGTTCCTGTCGGTGCCGCGCGGCCAGCTCGAAGCCGGTTCGGCTTACGGGATGAGCGGCGCGCGCGTGTTCGTGCGGATCATGTTTCCGCAGATGATGCGCTTTGCACTGCCGGGCATCGGCAACAACTGGCAGGTGCTCGTGAAGGCGACCGCGCTGGTGTCGATCATTGGTCTCGCGGACGTCGTGAAGGCCGCGCAGGACGCCGGCAAGAGCACGTTCAACATGTTCTTCTTCATCCTCGTCGCGGCGCTGATCTATCTCGCGATCACGACCGTCTCCAACCTCGTGCTGATCCAGCTCGAGAAGCGTTATTCCATGGGCGTGCGGCACGCAGAACTATGATCGAGATCCTCCAGGAATTCGGCAAGGCGTTCCTTTTCTGGGACGGCCAGCGCCTGTCCGGCCTCGCGGTGACGCTGTGGCTGCTCGTCGCGTCGATTTCGCTCGGCTTCGTATGCGCGGTGCCGCTCGCGGTCGCGCGCGTGTCGAGGAACAAGTGGGTGTCGATGCCCGTGCGGTTCTACACGTACGTGTTCCGCGGCACGCCGCTCTACGTGCAACTGCTGCTGATGTACACGGGCATGTACAGCCTCGAGTTCGTGCGCTCGCACTCGCTGCTCGACGCGTTCTTCCGCAGCGGTTTCAACTGCGCGATCCTCGCGTTCGCGCTGAACACCTGCGCGTACACCACCGAGATCTTCGCCGGCGCGATTCGCGCGATCCCGCACGGCGAGGTCGAGGCGGCGCGGGCGTACGGGATGTCGCCGTTCACGATGTACCGCCGCGTAATCCTGCCGTCGGCGCTGCGCCGGGCGCTGCCGCTGTACAGCAACGAGGTGATCCTGATGCTGCACGCGACGACCGTCGCGTTCACGGCGACCGTGCCGGACATCCTGAAGGTCGCGCGCGACGCCAATTCCGCGACCTACATGGCGTTCCAGTCGTTCGGGATCGCCGCGCTGATCTATCTTGCGGTATCGTTCGCACTCGTCGCGGCGTTTCGCCGCGCGGAGCGCCACTGGCTCGCGTATCTCGCGGCCGCCCGTCATTGAATTACTTCGAGGAGAGCCAGTTGGCCGAGATCACTCAAACGAGCGCGTCCGCTTCCGTCAAGCTTGCCGCGGTCGACATCCACAAGCGCTATGGCGACAACGAGGTGCTCAAGGGCGTGTCGTTGAACGCGAAGGCCGGCGACGTCATCAGCATCATCGGCGCGAGCGGTTCGGGCAAGAGCACGTTCTTGCGCTGCATCAATTTCCTCGAGCGGCCGAATGCGGGGCAGATCGTCGTCGACGGCGAGGCCGTGCGCACGAAGACCGACCGTGCCGGCGCGCTCGAAGTCGCCGATCACAAGCAGCTGCAGCGCATCCGCACGAAGCTCGCGATGGTGTTCCAGCACTTCAACCTGTGGGCGCACATGAACGTGCTCGAGAACGTGATGGAAGCGCCCGTGCACGTGCTCGGCATTTCGAAGAAGGAAGCCGAGGAGCGTGCGCGCGAGTACCTGGAGAAGGTCGGTCTGCCGCCGCGCGTCGAGAAGCAGTATCCGTCGCATCTGTCGGGCGGGCAGCAGCAGCGGGTGGCGATCGCGCGGGCGCTCGCGATGCATCCCGATGTGATGCTGTTCGACGAGCCGACCTCCGCGCTCGATCCGGAACTGGTGGGCGAAGTGCTGAAGGTGATGCAGAAGCTGGCCGAGGAAGGCCGCACGATGATCGTCGTCACGCACGAGATGGGTTTCGCGCGCAACGTGTCGAATCATGTGATGTTCCTGCATCAGGGGCGGACCGAGGAAGAGGGCGATCCGAAGGAGGTGCTGGTGCGCCCGCAGAGCGAGCGGCTCAAGCAGTTCCTGTCGGGCAGCCTCAAGTAACGCGACAGGCCGGGTTTCAACGTGGTACCGGTGTCTCGTCCCGCAGGCGCCACCCGCACGACGCAGGTGGCGATCGTTGCATTGCCGCCCGTGTCGATGTCGGGCGTGGGTCCGATCGTCGATGCGCTGAATCTCGCGAACGAAATCGACGGGCGGCTGTTGTACCGCTGGCGGGTATGTTCATGGGACGGGCGGCCGGTGCCGCTCGCCGGCGGCGCGCAGTGGCATGCCGATGCGGCGTTCAACGATGCGATCGCGTGCGACTGGCTGATCGTCGTGTCGGAGCGGTTTCAGCAGTTTGCCGATTACCGGTTGTTTCTCGCGAGTCTCGCGCGGGTCGGGCAGCGCACGCCGGTGGTGACCGGGATTCATCACGGCGTGTGGTGGCTCGCGATGGCCGGGCAGCTTTCCGGGTATCGCGTGAGCGTGAACTGGGAGACGTATCAGCAGTTCGCCGAGCAGTTCGAGCGGTCGATCGTCACGCAGCAGATCTTCGAGATCGATCGCGATCGGGCGACCTGTGCCGGTGGGCAGGCGACCGTCGATTTCATGCTGGCCATGATTGGCCGGGAACATGGGGTGGATCTCGCGGAGCGGATTGGCGATGCGCTCGGAGTCGGGGTGCTGCGCAGTGGCGAGGAGCGGCAGAGGATTCCGTTCGTGACTGCGCCGGGGGAGCGGCATCCTCGGCTCAATGATGCGTTGCTTTTGATGGAGGCCAATGTCGAGGATCCGCTCACTACCGATGAGATCGCCGGGCTCGTCGGCGTTTCCCGGAGGCAGCTCGAGCGGCTCTTTCGGCAGTATCTCGGGGCGATGCCCTCCAAGTATTACCTCAATCTTCGATTGCTCAAGGCAAGGACTCAGTTGCAGCGGACCAGTAAGTCCGTCGTTCAGGTTTCTCTCGCCTGTGGGTTCTCTTCTGCTGCGCACTTCTCTAACGCCTACCGCGAAAGGTTTGGGGTCACGCCTCGGGAGGATCGGCGAGCGTGGCTCGAAAAGCAGACCGGCGGCGGCAGTGAACCTCGAGGGGGGGCGCTCGTCGAGCGCGGGAAAGATTGAGGGTGGGTTTGACTTGGTTTGTTTGGCGGTCCGCCCGCGTTTGGTGTGAAGCACCTGCGATCGTGTCGGTCTATTAGCGTCGCCCCTGCGCGGGGCAGCGGTCACTTTTCTTTGTCTTGCCAAAGAAAAGTAACCAAAAGAAAGGCGCTCGGATATCGCATGACTTACCGGTGCCATCGCCAACAGAGTGGCCCGCACAAAAGTGTCCGCGCCAGCCAGGAATCCGGAGTGGTTCGAGCAATGGTTCTGACACCACTCACTACCCCACGGAGCGGTATACCGTCCGCTAGCTCCATCCTCGCTACGCTCGGCTGCAAAGTACTTCAAGGGCTCGCGTTCGGGCTTTCTGCATGAGATGTGGCTTGCCAGGCACTTTTTCTGCTCCCCCATTTGTGTGACCGATCCGCCTTTCGCGACGACGATGTGTTTGCGCCCCGCATTTTTCTCGCGGGCAAAGCAGCGAATTCCGTTTATTGAAGGCACATCAAGTTCCACGGGAGGGGCGGCGATGGCGGGATTGGTTGGGATGACCTGTCGGCCGAGCGAAGCGAGGACGGAGCTAGCGGGTGGTATACCGCTCCGTGGGGTAGTGAGTGGTGTCAGAACCATTGCTCGAACCACTCCGGATTCCTGGCTGGCGCGGACACTTTTGTGCGGACCACTCTGCTGGCGATGGCACCGGTAAGTCATGTGTTATCCGAGCGCCTTTCTTTTGGTTACTTTTCTTTGGCAAGACAAAGAAAAGTGACCGCTGCCCCGCGCAGGGGCGACGCTAATAGACCGACACGATCGCAGGTGCTTCACACCAAACGCGGGCGGACCCCAGACAAGCGAGAAAAAGCCCCAAAATACCGACACGGCGTAGCCACCCCGGCCGCCCGAAAGGGGCAAAACCCAAACCTTCCGATAGAACCCGTCGCAATTCCGCAAGACGCTTGCGTCACCCTTCCCTAAACTTGATCCTGTTGAACCCTCTTACGAAACCGAAAGGAACGACCATGACGACCTCGACCGTGACCCGCCAGACATTCGACGAAGTGATGGTGCCGGTATTCTCTCCCGCGCCGTTCGTGCCGGACCGTGCAGAGGGCTCCCGCGTCTGGGACACGGCCGGCCGCGAGTACATCGATTTCGCGTGCGGCATCGCGGTCACGTCGCTGGGCCACGGCCACCCGGAACTGCTGAAGGTGCTCGACGAACAAGGCCGCAAGCTCTGGCACATCGGCAACGGCTACACGAACGAGCCGGTGCTGCGCCTCGCGAAGCGCCTCGAATCGCTGACCTTCGCCGACCGCGCATTCTTCGCGAACTCGGGCGCGGAAGCGAACGAAGCCGCCCTGAAACTCGCGCGCCGCGTCGCGTTCGACCGCCACGGCGCCGATAAAGTCGAAATCGTGTCGTTCGTGCAGTCGTTCCACGGCCGCACGTTCTTCACGGTCAGCGTCGGCGGCCAGCCGAAATACTCGGAAGGCTTCGGCCCGGTGCCGGAAGGCATCAAGCACCTGCCGTTCAACGACATCGAAGCCGCGAAGGCCGCAATCGGCCCGAAAACCTGCGCCGTGATCGTCGAGCCGGTACAAGGCGAGGGCGGCGTGATCCCGGCCGATCCGGCGTTCCTGAAGGCACTGCGCGAAGCGTGCGACGCCAACGACGCACTGCTGATTTTCGACGAAGTGCAAACGGGCGTGGGTCGCACCGGCCAGTTCTACGCATACATGGACACGGGCGTCACGCCGGACATCCTCACGACCGCGAAAGCGCTCGGCAACGGCTTCCCGATCGGCGCGATGCTGACGACGAACGAACTGGCCGCGCACTTCAAGGTCGGCGTGCACGGCACGACGTACGGCGGCAACCCGCTCGCATCGGCGATCGCGGACAAGGTCGTCGAACTGATCGGCGACCCGGCGCTGCTCGAAGGCGTGCGCGAACGCAGCGTGCGCCTGAAGGGCGCGCTCGAACGCATCAACGCACGCTTCGGCATCTTCAAGGACGTGCGCGGCAAGGGCCTGCTGGTCGGCGCCGAACTCACCGCCGCATTCGACGGCCGCGCGAAGGACTTCGTCACGGCCGCCGCCGAGAACGGCCTGATCATGCTGATCGCCGGTCCGAACGTGCTGCGCTTCGTTCCGTCGCTGGTGATCCCGTTCGACCTGCTCGACGAAGGCGTGAAGCGCTTCGAGAAGGCGGTCGAACAAGTGCTCGCCGCACAGGAAGCCACCGCGCGCTGATCGGCGCCCCCATCGCAGACAGGAACGACGATGCTATTTGTTCGCCCCGGCAAACTCACGGATCTCGATGCGCTCGCGCAGATGGCGCGCACCGCGCAGCCGGTCCTGCACTCGCTGCCGCACGACCGCGCGGCGCTCGAAGCGCGTGTGGCGCTCTCCGAGGATTCGTTTCGCGCGGACGTCGACTTCGCCGGCGAGGAGTTCTACCTCTTCGTGCTCGAGGATTCGACAACCGGCAAGCTGCTCGGCACGGCGAGCATCGTGGCCGCGGCCGGCTACTCGGAACCGTTCTACGCGTTCCGCAACGACGCGCTGATCCACGCGTCGCGCGAGCTGCACGTGAACCGCAAGATCCACGCGCTCACGATGTCGCACGAGCTGACCGGCAAGAGCCGGCTCGCGGGCTTCTACGTCGATCCGTCGCTGCGCGGCGACGCGGCCGCGCACCTGATCTCGCGCGCCCGGATGATGTACATCGCCGCGAACCGTCGCCGCTTCACGCCGGAAGTGTTCACGCTGCTGCTCGGCGTGAGCGACGGCAACGGCGCGTCGCCGTTCTGGGAAGCGGTGGGCCGCAAGTTCTTCGGACGCGACTTCACCGACGTCGACATCGCATCGGGCGGCCGCAGCCGCACGTTCATCGCGGAAGTGATGCCGGCCTATCCGCTCTACGTGCCGCTGTTGCCGGAAGCCGCGCAGCGCGTGCTCGGCGAGCCGAACGAAACGGCACTGCTCGCGTACGACATCCATCTCGAGGAAGGCTTCGAGCCCGACCGCTTCGTCGACATCTTCGACGCGGGTCCGGTGCTGACCGCACAGGTCGACCGCACCGCGTGCGTGAAGCAGGCGTCGGAGCGCGTCGTGCGCGAGGCCGCGCACCAGCAGGGCGACGTCGCGTACATGGTGTCGACGGGCAGCGGCGAATCGTTCCGCTGCGTGCTGGCCGACCTGCCGGGCGACGCGGCCAACGCGCACGGCACCCACGCGCCGCTGGCCGGCGACGTGCGCGCGGCGCTCGACGTGAAGGAAGGCGATGTCGTGCGCTGCGTGCCGCTGCATCGCCGCGACGATGAAGATTTGAAGGGAGACGCAGCATGATCGTCGTTCGGGTCGTACAAACGGGCGACGTCGACGCGCTCGTGTCGCTCGCGCAGGAAACCGGGCCGGGCCTGACCACGTTCAAGCCCGACCGCGACGCGCTCGCCGCGCGCATCGAACGCTCGCGCCGCACGCTCGAAGGCCTCGCGGCGCCCGGCGAAGCCGGCTACTTCTTCGTGATGGAAGATTCGAAGACGCGCGATATCGCGGGCGTGTGCGGCATCGAGACGCAGGTCGGCCTCGAACAGCCGTTCTACAACTATCGCGTGAGCACGGTCGTGCATGCGAGCCAGGAGCTCGGCGTGTGGACGCGCATGCACGCGCTGAACATCTCGCACGACCTGACGGGCTACGCGGAAGTGTGCTCGCTGTTCCTGAGCCCGCGCTATCGCACGGGCGGCGTCGGCGGCCTGCTGTCGCGCTCGCGCTTCATGTTCATCGCGCAGTTCCGCGACCGCTTTCCGGAACGCATCTGCGCGGAACTGCGCGGCCACTTCGACGAGGACGGCACGTCGCCGTTCTGGCGCGCGGTCGGTTCGCACTTCTACCAGATCGATTTCAACGCGGCCGATTACCTGAGCTCGCACGGCCGCAAGTCGTTCCTCGCGGAACTGATGCCGCGCTACCCGGTGTACGTCGACCTGCTGCCGCAGGACGCGCAGGACGCGGTCGGCCTCACGCATCGCGATACGCTGCCGGCCCGCAAGATGCTCGAAGCGGAAGGGCTGCGTTACCAGAATCACGTCGACATCTTCGACGCGGGCCCGGTACTCGAATGCCACGTCAACGACCTGCGCACGGTACGCGAGAGCGTCGTCGTGCCGGTCGCGATCGGCGCGCCCGACGCACGGGACGACGCCCCCAGGTCGCTCGTGTCGAACACGTCGCTCGGGGATTTCCGCGTCGGCGTCGCGCCGGGCGTGGTCGCGAACGGTGCGTTCGTGCTGTCGGCCGACGATGCCGCCGCGCTCGACGTGAAGGCCGGCGATCCGGTCCGCGTGCTGCCGCTCAAAGTCAAACAGGGATAAACGAATCATGACGGAACTCTTCATCGACGGCGCCTGGGTCGCAGGCTCGGGCCCCGTCTTCGCGTCGCGCAACCCGGGCACCGACGAAATCGCTTGGCAGGGCGGCAGCGCATCGGCGGCGGACGTCGACCGCGCGGTCGCGAGCGCACGGCGCGCATTCGCCGGCTGGTCGGCGCTCGCCTTCGAAGCGCGCTGCGAGATCGTCAAGCGCTTCGCGACGCTGCTCACCGAACGCAAGGAAGCGATCGCGACCGCGATCGGCCGCGAGACGGGCAAGCCGCTGTGGGAAGCGCGCACCGAAGTCGCGGCGATGGCCGCGAAGGTCGGCATCTCGATCCAGGCGTACCAGGAACGCACCGGCGAGAAGCGCCAGGACATGGCCGACGGCGTCGCGGTGCTGCGTCACCGCCCGCACGGCGTCGTCGCGGTGTTCGGCCCGTACAACTTCCCCGGCCACTTGCCGAACGGTCATATCGTGCCGGCGCTGATCGCCGGCAACACCGTGGTGTTCAAGCCGTCGGAGCTCGCACCGGGCGTCGCGCGCGCGACGGTCGACGTGTGGCACGAAGCCGGGTTGCCGGCCGGCGTGCTGAACCTCGTGCAGGGCGAGAAGGACACCGGCATCGCGCTCGCGAATCACCGGCAGATCGACGGGCTGTTCTTCACCGGCAGCTCGGATACCGGCACGCTGCTGCACAAGCAGTTCGGCGGCCGTCCGGAAATCGTGCTCGCGCTCGAGATGGGCGGCAACAATCCGCTCGTGATCGGCGAAGTCGAGGACCTCGACGCGGCCGTGCATCACACGATCCAGTCGGCGTTCCTGTCGGCCGGCCAGCGCTGCACGTGCGCACGCCGCATCTTCGTGCCGCAGGGCGCGTTCGGCGACCGCTTCCTCGCGCGCTTCGCGGACGTCACGTCGAAGATCACGGCGGACGTGTTCGACGCCGATCCGCAGCCGTTCATGGGCGCGGTGATCTCGGCGCGCGCGGCCGCGAAGCTGGTGGATGCGCAGGCGCGCCTGGTCGAGCAGGGCGCGAAGCCGATCGTCGCGATGACGCAGCGCGATCCGCGCCTGGGCTTCGTGAACGCGTCGATCATCGACGTGACGGGCGTCGCGAACCTGCCCGACGAAGAGCATTTCGGCCCGCTCGCGCAGATCGTCCGCTACGCGACGTTCGACGATGCGATCGAGCGCGCGAACGATACCGCGTTCGGCCTGTCCGCCGGCCTGCTGGCCGACGACGCGAACGCGTGGGAGCACTTCCGCCGCGCGATCCGCGCCGGGATCGTCAACTGGAACCGGCCGACCAACGGCGCGTCGTCGGCCGCGCCGTTCGGCGGCACGGGCCGCTCGGGCAACCATCGGCCGAGCGCGTACTACGCGGCCGACTATTGCGCGTACCCGATGGCGTCGGTCGAAAGCACGCAACTGACTTTGCCCGCGAGCCTGTCGCCGGGCCTGCATTTCTGATCGAGGGAGCGACGATGAACGCACAAGAAGCCAATTTCGACGGGCTCGTCGGCCCGACCCACAACTACGCCGGGCTGTCGTTCGGCAACGTGGCGTCGCTGAACAACGAGAAGTCGGCTGCGAACCCGAAGGCGGCTGCGAAGCAGGGGCTGCGCAAGATGAAGCAGCTCGCGGACCTCGGTTTCGCGCAAGGCGTGCTGCCGCCGCAGGAGCGGCCGTCGCTGCGCCTGTTGCGCGAGCTCGGTTTCTCCGGCAAGGACGCGGACGTGATCGCGAAGGCCGCGAAGCAGGCGCCTGAACTGCTCGCCGCGGCGAGCTCGGCATCGGCGATGTGGACCGCGAACGCGGCCACCGTCAGCCCGTCTGCCGACACGAGCGACGGCCGTGTGCACTTCACGCCGGCGAATCTGTGCAGCAAGCTGCATCGCGCGATCGAGCACGAAGCGACGCGCCGTACGCTGTCCACGCTGTTCGCGGACCCCGCGCACTTCGCGGTGCACGAAGCACTGACGGGCACGCCGGCGCTCGGTGACGAAGGCGCGGCGAACCACACGCGCTTCTGCGCCGAATACGGCAAGCCGGGCATCGAATTCTTCGTGTACGGCCGCGCCGAATACCGCCGCGGCCCCGAGCCGAAGCGCTTCCCGGCGCGCCAGACCTTCGAGGCGAGCCGCGCGGTCGCGCATCGCCACGGGCTCGCCGAAGAAGCGACGGTCTACGCGCAGCAGGATCCGGACGTGATCGACGCGGGGGTGTTTCACAACGACGTGATCTCGGTCGGCAACCGCGACACGCTGTTCACGCACGAACGCGCGTTCGTCAACAAGCAGGCGATCTACGACACGCTGACCGCCGCGCTCGACGCACGCGGTGCGCGCCTGAACGTGATCGAGGTGCCCGACGTAGCGGTGAGCGTGAACGACGCGGTCACGTCGTATCTGTTCAACAGCCAGCTGCTGTCGCGCGCGGACGGCTCGCAGGTGCTCGTCGTGCCGCAGGAATGCCGCGAGAACGAGCGGGTCGCCGCCTATCTCGACCAGCTTGCTGCCGGCAACGGCCCGATTCACGACGTGCTCGTGTTCGACCTGCGCGAAAGCATGAAGAACGGCGGCGGCCCCGCGTGCCTGCGCCTGCGCGTCGTGCTGACCGAAGCCGAGCGCGCGGCCGTCACGTCGAACGTATGGATCAACGACACGCTGTTCGCGTCGCTCGACGCGTGGATCGACAAGCACTATCGCGATCGCCTCGCCCCGGAAGACCTCGCCGATCCGGCGCTGCTCGACGAGTCGCGCACGGCGCTCGACGAGCTCACGCAGATCCTGCGCGTCGGTTCGCTGTATGACTTCCAGCGCTGAGCACGGCATGTCGGCGAACGCGTTGCTCGACGATTTCCTCGCGTTCACGCTCGCCGGTGGCGCGCCGGCCGAACAGGACGGCGCGTGCGCGGGCGGCGCGGTGCGCTGGCAATGGCTCGGTGACGGGCTGCTCGCGTTCGAACCGGCAGCCGCCGACGCCGCGACGCGCGCGAGCGTGCTCGTGTCGGCCGGCGTGCATGGCGACGAGACCGCGCCGATCGAGCTGTTGTCGCTGCTCGTGCGCGATCTCGCGTCGGGCGCGCTGGCGCTCGCGTGCCGGCTGCTCGTCGTGCTCGGCAACGTGCCGGCGATGCGCGCGGGCGAACGCTATCTCGACGACGACCTGAACCGCCTGTTCAGCGGCCGTCACGCGCAAGTGGCCGCGAGCCGCGAAGCGCCGCGCGCCGCGCAGCTCGAAGCGGCGGCCGCCGCCTTCTTCGCGGCCGCGCCGGCGGGCGGTGCGCGCTGGCACATCGACATGCACACGGCGATTCGCGCATCGGTGTTCGAGCAATTCGCGCTGCTGCCGCATACGGGCACGCCGCCGACGCGCGCGATGGTCGAATGGCTCGGCGATGCACGCATCGCGGCCGTGCTGCTGCACACGGCGAAGGGCAACACGTATTCGCATTTCACGGCCGAGCATTGCGGCACGCTCGCGTGCACGCTGGAACTCGGCAAGGTGCGGCCGTTCGGCCAGAACGACCTGACGCGCTTCGCGCCGGCCGACCGCGCGGTGCGCAAGCTCGTGTCGGGTGGGCGGGGCGGCCATCCGTGGGGCGGCCATCCGCGGGACGACCATCCGTCGCTGCCGCGCGTGTTCACCGTGATCGACCAGATCACGAAGCAGAGCGACGCGCTCGAGCTATTCGTCGCGGCCGACGTCGCGAACTTCACCGCGTTCCCGCGTGGCACCGTGCTCGCGCGGGACGGCGACTACCGCTATACGGTGAAGCACGACGAGGAACGCATCGTGTTTCCGAACCCGACCGTGAAGCCGGGTTTGCGTGCGGGCCTGCTCGTCGTCGATACGACGCGCGACACGCTGGCCGCGCTCGTCTGATCGATGTGCAATCGTGCGGGCCGCATCGTCCCGCGGCCCATTCATTTTTGCGATGACGCCTGCCCGCCGCGCGGACGGCGCGCGCGTGGCGCTTGCATATTTGCGACACGGTCTTGCGAGTTCGACGCGTCGCGTGGCGGCCGCCGTGCGCGCAGCGCAGCATCGCGCATCGGCGGCCGCTTTGCCGTATCGGGCCGCGCGGATTGGTACAATCGCGGCCTTGCGGCTGTTGCGCCGCATCACGGCGCCGCGTTGGCATTGTCGGTGGCATTCGACCCTGCCATGCTGCATGCGCCCGTAGTTCCGGAACATTCGAGTATCGAGGAGAACACCTGATGAAGTTGGATTGGCGTAAAGTGGCCGCGCACGCGGTGGTGGCGGCATCGGCGGTGGCGGCAGGCAGCGCGTTTGCCGCGGATCTCAAGGAGATCCGGTTCGGCGTCGAGGCCTCGTACGCACCGTTCGAATACAAGACGCCCGACGGCAAGCTGACCGGCTTCGACATCGACATCGGCAACGCGGTGTGCGCGAAGCTGAAGACGAAGTGCGTGTGGGTCGAGAACGACTTCGACGGCCTGATCCCGGCGCTGCAGGCGCGCAAGTTCGACGCGATCAACTCGGACATGACGATCACCGACCAGCGCAAGCACGCGATCGCGTTCACCGATCCGATCTACACGATTCCGAACCAGCTGATCGCGAAGCAGGGCAGCGGCCTGCTGCCGACCCCGCAATCGCTGAAGGGCAAGCGCGTCGGCGTGCTGCAGGGCACGATCCAGGAAGCGTACGCGAAGAAGAAGTGGGCGCCGGCCGGCGTTGATGTCGTGCCTTACCAGACGCAGGATCTGGCGTATGCCGACCTGAAGTCGGGCCGTCTCGACGCGACGTTCCAGGATTCGGAAGCCGGCTCGAAGGGGTTCCTGACGAAGCCGCAAGGCCAGGGCTTCGCATTCGCGGGCGGCACGGTCAGCGACGCCGAGATCCTCGGCTCGGGCGTCGGCTTCGGCCTGCGCAAGAACGACGCGGCGCTGAAGACCGCGCTCGATCAGGCGCTGAAGGACCTGAAGGCCGACGGCACGATCGACAACCTCGCGAAGAAATACTTCAGCGTGCCCGTGACGCTCAAGTAAGCGCTTCGCTCGATCGCATGATGTAAAAAACCGGCCGCTGCGGCCGGTTTGCTTTTGTGGAGCGAAAACGACGGGAGGTAGGCCCGCCGTCAGCCGGGCTGCGCGGCGAAGAACCGTCCCAGCTCGCGCGCGAGTTCGTTGAGCACGGCCATCTCCTGCTGCGAGATCTTGCGCGCGGGTTGCGCGCCGGCCCAGTCGCCGTACAGCAGCGCGACGCTCGTCGTGCCGACGCGCACGGGCAGCAGCACGAACGCGCGCGCGTCGTCGAACGCGTCGAGATACCACGCGGGCAGGCGCTTCGTCATCTTCGGGTCCTGCGCCTGCTCGATGAAGATGCCGACCGAGTTCGAGATCGCGAGATGAAACACGTCCGGCTCGAAGCGTTCGTCGAAATGCAGCCGGTCGAGCGCCGTATCGACGCCGGGGCCGAAACCCAGGCGTGCGGCGAACGTGCCGTCGTCGTGCCGCACGAACATCACGGTGCGCGTGAACGCGAGGCCGGCCAGCAGGCTTTCCGACGCGAGCGCGAGCACCGGCGTCAGCACGTGCTCGGACGGCAGCGCGCGCAGGTCCGCGAGGCCGGCTTCGAGGCATGCCTCGGGCGCGGCCTGCGCGCGCGCGATCGCATCGGCGTTCGCGCGCAGCTCGACGATCTCGCGCATCACGGTGTCGCTCGCTTCCTCGCGCGCGAGCCGATCGGCGATCTCGACGAGCGCGTCGGATTCCATGTCGAGCTCGGCGCCGTAGTGCTGCGCGAGCGCCGCGATGCGCGCGTCGCGCTGCGGGCTCGCGGGCATGACGAGCGCACCGGCGACGTCGGTCGAGCAGCGGCTCACCGCGCGCAGCCAGCGGGTGCGGTGGGCCTGGCTGTCGTCGGCCGTCGGGTCCGCGTGGCGGGCGTCGCCGTCTTCGTCGTCGAACGCGTCGGCACGGGTGGCGCGATCGTCGTTGGCCATCCCCGCGCGGATCACGTCGGGCAGCCGCCAGCGCGCGGCTGCTTCGAGGCCGATCTCGTCGAAGCCGACGCCGAGGACGTCGACGCACGCGGCCGCTTCGTCCCCGTTCAGCTCGGCCGCGCGGCGGCGGATGCGGTCCCATTCGCTGTCGAGATAGCAGACCACCAGCAGCTTGCCGACCTGGCGCATCAGCGTGCAGACGACGGCTTCCTCGCCGCCGCGCAGTTCGGCGTGCTCGGTGAGCTTGCGCGCGACGCAGCCGGACAGCAGCGCACGGTTCAGCTCCAGCTTTGCGTCGATGCGCCGCGGCGTGCTCTGATGGAAGTGGTCGACGAGCTTCAACCCGACTACGAGATGGCCGACGGCGTCCATGCCGAGCACCATCAGCGCGCGGGTCACGGTGGTGATGTTGCCGCCGAACGCCATGTACATCGCGGAGTTCGCGAGCCGCAGCACTTTCTGCGTGAGCGCGAAGTCCGACAGCACGACGCGCACGAGCGCGGTGAAGTCGAGGTCGTCGTTCTTCATCGCGGCCATCGTCGCGCGCAGCGATTCCGACAGCAGCGGGAAATCGCCCCGTTCGTTCATCCGGGCCCACAGCTTGTCGAGCAGCGCGGTGCGGGGCAGGTATTCGGTGGTTGACATACGGATCTTTCGGTTCGCCGCGCGCGTCAGGCGGCGGCGTGCAGGTGCAGCTGCTGCGCCTCGAAGCGCCGCGCGAGCTCCTCGGACGGCAGCGCCTGGCAGACGAGCCAGCCCTGGATGTGATTGCAACCCATCTCCGTCAGCAGTTCGCGCTGCGCCTCGGTCTCGACGCCTTCGGCGACGAGCTCGAGATCCAGTGTTTGCGCGAGGCCGACCACCGCCGACACGATCGCGCGGTCGTTGCGCGACGTCAGCAGGTTCTCGACGAAACTGCGGTCGATCTTCAGCTTCGCGAGCGGGAAGCGCTGCAGATAGGCCAGGCTCGAATAGCCGGTGCCGAAATCGTCGACCGCGAAGCGGATGCCGAGACCGGTCAGCTCCTCGAGCAGCATTTTCGCGTGCGCGGGATCGTGCATCAGCAGGCTTTCGGTGATTTCGAGCACGATGCGGCGCGGGTCGATGCCGGTCAGCGTGATCGCCTCGCGCACGCTCTGCGTGAAGCGCGGGTCGCGGAACTGCTGCGGCGACACGTTGACCGCCACGTATTGCAGCGCGAGCCCCTGGCCGTCCCACGCGACGAGCTGCATGCACGCCGCCTTGAGCACCCAGTTGCCGAGGTAGTTGATCAGGCCGATCGATTCGGCGAGCGGGATGAAGGTGGCCGGCGGCACGAGGCCGTGCACCGGATGGCGCCAGCGGATCAGCGCCTCGACGCCGACCACCGCGCCCGACTGGCTGCGCGTGATCGGCTGGAAATGCAGCGAAAACTCGCCGTTGCGCACGCCGTCGTACAGGTCGGCTTCGAGCTTGAGCCGTTCGGCGTCGGCCGGATCGTCGACGGGCGCATGGAACGCGAGCGCGTTGCCGCCCGATGCCTTCGCCTGCGAGAGCGCGTGGTCGGCGCGGCGCAGCAGCGGGCTGTGATGCTGCGCGCGATGCGGCGCGGCACGTTCGTCCGGATAGAGCGCGATGCCGATGCTCGCGGACAGGTGCACGGTCTGCCCCTGGAACACGTAAGGCTCGCGCACCGCGGCCTGCAGCCGGCGCGCGAGCGAATCGGCGGCATGGCTTGCCTGCGTGCGGTCCGGTGCGCCCAGCACGACCGCGAACTTGTCGCTCGCGACGCGCGCGAGCTGCTCGTTCGGCGTGACGAGCGCCTTCAGCCGCTGCGCGGTCTCGCGCAGCAGCATGTCGCCCGCGTCGTAGCCGAGCGCGCGGTTGATCCGCTGGTAGTCGTCGAGGTCGAGCAGCAGCAGCGCCGCGCAGGTGCCGTTCTCGTCGGCGGTCTGCTGCGCGCGCATCAGCGCCGGCACGAGCGCGGACAGGTTGTCGAGCCCCGTCATCGGGTCGTGGTGCATTTCGTAGGTCAGGCGTGCCTCGAGCGCGCGCCACGACGACACGTCGAACGCCGCGATCGCGAAGCCGTCGACGCCGTGGTGGCGGCTCTTGAACGCGCGGACCTCGACGTCCAGCGGATAGGTGAGCGACTTGACGATGCACATCGTCGCCTTCTCGACCTGGCCCGAGCGCGCGGCGCGAGCGAGCAGGCCTTCGAGCGCCGGGGTATCCTGTTCGGCGATCAGGTCGCGCAGCGTCAGCGTATGCAGGTAGTCGCGGTGGTAGCCGATGAAGCGCAGGCTCGCGTCCGACACGTACAGAAAGCGCAGCTCGCGGTCGACGTGGGCGAGGAAATCCACCGTGCCGACCGTCTGTTCCAGCCAGTTGCGCACGGAGTCGTCGCGTCGCGGCGCGACGGCGCGCGCGGGCATCAGCGCGCCGCCCGACCGAGCGAAGCGGCGCAGCGTATGCAAGGCGCTGCGCCAGGAGCCCTTGCGTGACGTCTGTTTCCTGTTGGCTTCCATGTTTCTCGCTGACGTGAAGGGCTGGAACCGGTTGTCCGGAAGGAATAACGGCAGACGGTGCGAAATCTTTAACGGGCCGGCCCCAGGCGGCGCTGCCGCCGGCCGGATCTTCCACGCGGATGTTCGACAGGCGAACGCCCGCGTGGCCTATATCGAGGCTGACTTTATAAGAAATGAGGACGCAGATGAAGCGAAAACTGTTGCTGGGCGCCATGGCGGCGCTGGTGGCCGGTCATGCGCTGGTGGCGCAGGCGGAACTGAAGCCGGGCGCCGCGGCACCCGATTTCACGACGCAGGCGTCGCTCGGCGGCAAGACTTACACGTACGCGCTCGCGGACGCGCGGAAGCAGGGGCCGGTCGTGCTGTATTTCTATCCGGCGGCGTTCACGAAGGGCTGCACGATCGAGGCGCATGCGTTCGCGGACGCGGTCGACCGTTACAAGGCTTACGGCGCGACGGTGATCGGCGTGTCGGCCGACAACATCGACACGCTGACGAAGTTCTCGGTGAGCGAGTGCCGCAGCAAGTTCCCGGTGGCGGCTGACCCGGACGCGAAGATCATCCGCGAGTACGACGCGAAGCTGCCGGCGCTCGACCGGGCGAACCGCGTGTCCTACGTGATTTCGCCGGAAGGGAAGATTCTCTACGAATACACGAGCCTGTCGCCCGACAAGCACGTCGAGAACACGCTCGCCGCCGTCAAGGCGTGGGCCGACGCGCACCCGAAGCAGTAGGCGGCTACCCGCGCGCGTGAAAACGGCCCGTCGTGCGGGCCGCGGGCACGAGCCTGCGCCGCCTTCCGGGCGGCGCACAGCGGGCCGTTACGCGCGCAGCGCCTGTTCGATCGGCACGCTGCCGCCGACGAAGCCGACGACCTTGCGCGAGATGCCAAGCTTGATCGCCTCGATCGCGGCCCATGCCACATCCTGGCGCGAGACGGGCGGCGCGGGATCGAGCCACGTGTCGGTCAGCGCGATCTTGCCGACGCCCGGGTCGTCCGTCAGCGGGCCCGGCCGCAGGATCACGTAGTCGACGCCCGACGCGATCACGCGATCGTCGCCTTCGCGCTTCATCTGCGAATAGTGGTGCAGCGCGTCCGGCCCGTGCTCGGGCCGGTAGGCGGACAGCGAGCTGACCACCACGAGCTTCTGCGCGTTGTAGGCGAGCGCGTACTCGGCCGCGCGGGCGACCGCATCGCGGTCGACCTGCTCCTCTTCTGTCGCGCCGTCCGATTCGGCCGAGCCGGCCGCGTAGATCACGTGCGTGATGCCCTGGAAAGCGTGCGAGAAATCGTTCGTCAGATCGGCCTCGACGACCCGTGCGCCCGCCAGCGCATAGCCGTGCCGGCGCACGAGCGCCGTGACCTCGAACTCCGGCTGCTTGAGCAGCAGATCCGCGCAGGCCTGGCCCGTCCGGCCGGTCGCGCCAATCAGCAGTACCTTCGTCGTCATGAAACCGCTCCTTGCTCGATGCGTCATCCGTCCAGATAGGGACGGACGACCGATAACTCAAGTGTAATGTCGAATCGGCCCGGCGGTGGGCACGTAATAGGGGGCGTACCGGCATCGGGCGTACCGGCATCGGGCGTACCGGCATCGGGCGTACCGGCATCGAGCATACCCGCGCCGGGTACCCGGCGTTCGTTCACACGGATGCGGGAATGACGCGCCGACCGGCTATCATGTGCGCGATGCATTTTTCGCCGCTACGCGTGCATCACGCGTCGGCCCACCGGTTGGAGTACTCATGGCATTACCCCTGGACAACGTCAGCATGGCCGTGTTCTGCGACTTCGAGAACGTCGCGCTCGGCGTGCGCGATGCGAAGTACGAGAAATTCGACATCAAGCCCGTGCTGGAGCGCCTGCTGCTGAAAGGCAGCATCGTCGTGAAGAAGGCCTATTGCGACTGGGATCGCTACAAGGGCTTCAAGGCGTCGATGCACGAAGCGAGCTTCGAGCTGATCGAGATTCCGCACGTGCGCCAGTCGGGCAAGAATTCGGCCGACATCCGGCTCGTCGTCGACGCGCTTGACCTCTGCTACACGAAGTCGCACGTCGATACGTTCGTGATCATCAGCGGCGATTCGGATTTTTCGCCGCTCGTGTCGAAGCTGCGCGAGAACGCGAAGAAGGTAATCGGCGTCGGCGTGAAGAAATCGACGTCGGATCTGCTGGTCGCGAACTGCGACGAATTCATCTTCTACGACGATCTGGTGCGCGAGCAGCAGCGTGCGCTCGCGAAGCGCGAACAGCAGCAGCGCGCGGGCAACGGCGGCGCGAAGCGGCCCGACGAGCCGTCGCGCAAGCACGACATGGATGCACGCAAGGCCGAGGCGATCGCGCTGGCGGTCGAGACGTTCGACGCGCTCGCGTCGGAGCGCGACGACGTCGGCAAGATCTGGGCATCGGTGCTCAAGAGCGCGATCAAGCGTCGCAAGCCGGACTTCAACGAGTCGTACTACGGGTTCCGCGCGTTCGGCAACCTGCTCGACGAGGCGCAGGCGCGCGGCCTGCTCGAAGTGGGGCGCGACGACAAGTCGGGCGCGTTCGTGTCGCGAGCCCGCCAGACGGCCGCGGCCGAGCACGTCGCGGCGGGCGGTGACGGCGGCGCGGCGCACCCCGGCGGCCACCACGGCACGCGCGCGGCGGAGCCGGCACCGGCCGGCCGCGACGCGCACCGTCGTGGGCAGCGCACGGAAGCGGTCGTTCACGACAGCGTGCAGATCGACGCGGAAGACGCGGCGCTTGACGAGGTCGCCGACGCGGCGCCGGCCGACGCGCTTGACGCGCCCGATGTGACCGACGCGCACGGCGACGCGAAGGATGGCCGCAAGCGTGCGCGCAAGAGCGCGGCAAAGAAGACCGCCGCGAAGAAGGGCGCGGCCCCGAAGGGCGCAGGTCGCCACGCGGCCGGCAAGCCGGACGCCGCCGTGCAGGGCGACGCGACGCACGGTGGCGATGCGCACGCGTCCGGTCGGCATGCGGACGAACCGCATCGCGACGCGGCGCATGACGACCGGCACGCGGCGGCGACGCCCGCCGAGCCGGCGCCGCGCGCTTCCGGCGCTCGGGACGAGACCGTGCAACCGTCGCACGACGCGGCGCTCCCGGAAGCGGCGGCCGACACCCCGACCACCGCCAAGCCGAAGAAACCGGCCCGCAAGGCGGCGCCGCGCGCGCGTCGTCCGCGCAAGACGACGACTGCCGCCGAGTAACCGCGGCAGCCGGGCAGTCGGCCGGGTTTCGTCCGCACCCGGGCGTCACCCGCGCCGCGCACGCCGGGCCGGCGCCCCGCCGGCCTGCCGTGCTATCCGTTCAGCCCATACGGCTGCGTCATCACTTCGAGGAAGTGACCGTCCGGATCGTCGAAGTACACGCCGCGTCCGCCGTTGTGGCGGTAGATGTCGCCGGCTTGCCGCTTGGCCGGGTCGGCCCAGTGCGGCAATCCGCGTTCGCGAATGCGCGCGAGCACGCGATCGAAGCCGGCTTCGTCGATCAGGAACGCGTAATGCTGCGACCGGATCTCGCCCGTCTGTTCGTAAAAATCGAGCGACACGCGATTGTCGAGCGCGACGACCAGCATCGCGCCGAACGGCGTCGGCGGCGGCAATTCCAGCAGTTCGGTGTGGAAGCGGCTCGACGCATGCTTGTCGCGGCACCAGACGATCGTGTGGTTGAGCTGGACGTTCATGGCGGGTTCCCGTGCGGCGGGGCGGTGGTGGACATGGACACACGATAGGCGATCGCGGCCGGCAAGCAAGCCCGGCAACCGAGCGCGCCAACCAAGCCCGTCAATCGAGCCCGTCAATCAAGCGCAAAAGACGGCTGCCCGAAGGGCAGCCGCTTCCGTCACTCGCCGGCGACCGCCGGCCCGCCGGCATTGCCGCGGCGGTTGCGGCGCTTCTCGCCCCAGACGCGGAACCGGTCCATGTACAGGTAGACGACGGGCGTCGTATAGAGCGTCAGCACCTGCGACACGATCAGGCCGCCGGCGATCGCGATCCCGAGCGGCGCGCGCAGCTCGGCGCCGTCGCCGCTGCCGAACGCGAGCGGCAGCGCGCCGAGCAGCGCCGCCATCGTCGTCATCATGATCGGGCGGAAGCGCAGCAGGCACGCCTCGTGGATCGCATCGAACGACGACTTCCCGTTGTTGCGCGTCTGGTCGATCGCGAAGTCGACCATCATGATCGCGTTCTTCTTCACGATGCCGATCAGCAGGATCACGCCGATCAGCGCGATGATGCTGAACTCGGTCTTGAACAGCAGCAGCGCGAGCAGCGCGCCGACGCCGGCCGACGGCAGCGTCGACAGGATCGTGATCGGGTGGATGTAGCTCTCGTACAGGATCCCGAGCACGATGTAGACGGCCAGCAGCGCGGCGAGGATCAGGATCGGCTGATCGTTCATCGACTGCTGGAACGCCTGCGCGGTGCCCTGGAAGCTGCCGACGATCGTCGGGGGGACGCCGATCTGCGCCATCGTCTGATAGATGATCTGCGTCGCCTGCGACAGCGACACGCCCGGCGGCAGGTTGAACGAGATCGTCGTCGCGACGAACAGCCCCTGGTGGTTGACCGACAGCGGCGTCGTGCTCGGCCCGAACGTCGCGATCGCCGACAGCGGGATCATCGTCGACTTCGACGTCGACACCGACGCGCCCGACGACGCGCTCGACTTGCCGCTCGCCGCGATCGCGTTGAGCGCCTGGTTGCGCGCGGAGTCGGACGCGATCGCCGCGGCGCTCTGCGCGGCCGTGCCGGCGCTCGACGTGCCGGCCGAGGTCGCGACGAAGGTGCCGGCGGCCGCGTTGGTGGTCTGCGAGCCGTTCGCGCTGCCGCCCGACGTGCTGATCCACACCTGGTTCAGCATTTCCGGGCTCTGCCAGTACTTCGGCGCGACTTCCATCACGACGTGGTACTGGTTCAGCGGGTTGTAGATCGTCGAGACCTGGCGCTGGCCGAACGCGTCGTACAGCGTGTTGTCGATCTGAGCGGGCTTGATGCCGAACCGCGCGGCCGTCGCGCGGTCGATCGTCACCATCGCCTCGAGGCCGCCTTGCTGCTGGTCGGAGTTCACGTCGGTCAGTTCGGGGCGCTTCTGCAGCGCCTCGGTCAGGATCGGCCCCCACTTGTAAAGGTCGGCGCTCGAATCGCCGAGCAGCGTGAACTGGTACTGCGCGTTGCTCTGCCGGCCGCCGACGCGGATGTCCTGCGCCGCCTGCAGGAACGTGCGCGCGCCCGCCACGTCCGCCAGCCGCGGGCGCAACTGCTGGATCACCTGGTCGGCCGACAGCTTGCGCTCGGTGCGGTCCTTCAGCGTGACGAACATGAAGCCGGAGTTGGTCTGCGTGCCGCCGGTGAAGCCCGCGACGCTCTTCACGTTCGGGTTGCCCTGCACGATCCGCATCATCTCGGAGAACTTCAGCTTCATCGCCTGGAACGACGTCGACTGGTCGGCCTGGATGCCGCCGATCATCAGCCCGGTGTCCTGCTGCGGGAAGAAACCCTTCGGCACGACGACGTACAGGTAGACGTTCAGCCCGATCGTCGCGAACAGCGTCAGCAGGATCAACAGCGGCCGGCGCAGCGCCCACGACAGCGAGCGCTCGTAGCCGCGCTGCATGCGCGCGAAGCCGCGTTCGAGGAAGCGCCCGAAGCGGCCCTCGCCGTGCGGATCGTGTTTTTCCGGCAGCAGACGCGCGCACATCATCGGCGTGAGCGTGAGCGACACCGCGAGCGACACGGCGATCGCGAGCGACAGCGTCAGCGCGAACTCGCGGAACAGGCGCCCGACGATCCCGCCCATCAGCAGGATCGGCAGGAACACCGCGACGAGCGAGATGCTCATCGACAGCACCGTGAAGCCGACTTCGCGCGCGCCGTCGAACGCCGCCTGCATCCGCGGCTTGCCGTTCTCGATGTGCCGCGAGATGTTCTCGAGCACGACGATCGCGTCGTCGACGACGAAGCCGGTCGCGACGATCAGCGCCATCAGCGACAGGTTGTCGATCGAGAAGCCGAGCAGGTACATCGCGCCGAACGTGCCGACGATCGAGATCGGCACCGCGACGCTCGGGATCAGCGTCGCGCGCCAGTTGCGCAGGAACAGGAACACGACCATCACGACGAGGCTGATCGCGATCAGCAGCGTGTGCTCGGTGTCCTTCAGCGACGCGCGGATGGTGGTCGAGCGGTCGAGCACCGGCGTGACCGTGATGTCGGCCGGCAGCGACGCGGTGAGCTGCGGCAGCGCCGCGCGCACGCGGTCGAGCGTCTCGATGATGTTCGCGCCGGGCGAGCGGTAGAGGATCACGAGCACCGCGCGCTTGCCGTTCGACAAACCGAGGTTGCGCAGGTCCTCGACCGAATCGACGACGTCGGACAGGTCGGACAGCCGCACGGCCGAGCCGTTGCGGTACGCGACGACGAGGTCGCGGTATTGCGACGCCTGGGACGCCTGGTCGTTCGTATAGAGCTGGAAGCGCTGCGGGCCGAACTCGATCGCGCCTTTCGGCGCGTTGGCGTTCGCGGAGGCCAGCGCCGCGCGCACGTCCTCGAGGCCGATCCCGTAGTGGAACAGCGACTGCGGTTCGAGCTCGACGCGCACGGCCGGGTTCGCGGAGCCGCTCACGGTGACCTGGCCGATCCCGTCGATCTGCGACAGCGACTGCTGCAGCACCGTCGACGCGGCGTCGTACACCTTCGCCGGCGACGCCGTTTCCGAGGTCAGCGCGACGACCATGATCGGCGAATCGGCCGGGTTGACCTTGCGGTAGGTCGGGTTGCTCTTCAGCGCGGCGGGCAGGTCGGCGCGCGCCGCGTTGATCGCGGCCTGCACGTCGCGCGCGGCGCCGTCGATGTCGCGATTCAGACCGAACTGCAGGATGATCCGCGCATTGCCGACCGTACTCGTCGACGTCATTTCGGAGACGTCCGCGATCGAGCCGAGGTGCCGCTCCAGCGGGCTCGTCACGCTGGTCGCGACCGTTTCGGGGCTCGCGCCCGGCAGCGACGCCTGCACCGAGATCGTCGGGAAGTCGACCTGCGGCAGCGGCGACACCGGCAGCTTGATGAACGCGAACAGGCCCGCGAGCGCGACGCCGAGCGCCAGCAGCGTCGTCGCGACGGGGCGGGTGATGAAGGGGCGCGACAGGTTCATCGCTTACGCATCCGTGCGCGTACCGGCTTGCGGGCCGTGCCGTTCGAACCAGCCGCGCACGCGGCGCGCGAGCGAGTCGAAGCCGAGGTAGATCACGGGCGTCGTGAACAGCGTCAGCACCTGCGACACGATCAGGCCGCCGGCGATCGCGATCCCGAGCGGCTGGCGCAACTCGGAGCCCGCACCGGAGCCGACGATCAGCGGCACCGCGCCGAGCAGCGCGGCAAGCGTCGTCATCAGGATCGGCCGGAAGCGCAGCAGGCACGCCTGGTAGATCGCCTCGCGCGGCGGCTTGCCTTCGACGCGTTCGGCCTCGAGCGCGAAGTCGATCATCATGATCGCGTTCTTCTTCACGATGCCGATCAGCAGCACGATGCCGATGATCCCGATGATGTCGAGGTCGTGCCCGGTGATCATCAGCGCGAGCAGCGCGCCGACGCCGGCCGACGGCAGCGTCGACAGGATCGTGATCGGGTGGATGTAGCTCTCGTACAGCACGCCGAGCACGATGTACATCGTGACGACCGCCGCGAGGATCAGGAACAGCTGGTTCGACAGCGACGCCTGGAACGCGAGCGCCGCGCCCTGGAAGCGCGTCTGGAACGAGCCGGGCAGGCCGATGTCCTTCTCGGCGGCCTCGATCGCCTTGACGGCTTCGCCGAGCGACGCGCCCGGCGCGAGGTTGAACGAGATCGTCGTCGACGGGAACTGCGACAGGTGCGCGACCAGCAGCGGCGACGGCCGCTCGTGGAACGACGCGATCGACGACAGCGGCACCTGGCCGCCGCCGGCCGACGGCAGGTAGATATCGTTCAGCGATTGCGCGTAGTGCTGCTCCTTCGGCTCCGACTCGAGAATCACACGGTACTGGTTCGACTGCGTGAAGATCGTCGACACGATGCGCTGGCCGAACGCGTCGTACAGCGCGTTGTCGACGGTCGCCGGCGTGATGCCGAAGCGCGCGGCGCTCGCGCGGTCGATCTCGATGTACACCGACTGGCCGTTGCTCTGCAGGTCGGTCGCGACGTCGGCGAGCGACGGCTCCTGCTGCAGCCGCGCGACGAGCTTCGGCACCCAGGTCGCGAATTCTTCCGAGTTCGGGCTCGTCAGCATGAACTGATACTGCGTCGGGCTGACCGTCGAGTCGATCGTCAGATCCTGCACCGGCTGCATGAACAGCGAAATGCCGGTGATGTTCGCGACGCGCCGCTGCAGGTCGCGGATGATCTGCGCGGCGGTTTCCTTGCGATCGTCGCGTGCCTTCAGGTTGATCAGCATCCGGCCGCTGTTCAGCGTGATGTTGCTGCCGTCCACGCCGATGAACGACGTGAGGCTGTCGATGTTCGGGTTCTTCAGGATCTCGGCCGCGAGCGCCTGCTGGCGTTCGGCCATCGCGCCGTACGAGATCGACTGCGGCGCCTGCGTGATCGCCTGGATCACGCCGGTGTCCTGCGCGGGGAAGAAGCCCTTCGGCACGTACACGTAGAGCAGGGCGGTCAGCCCGAGCGTCAGCAGCGCGACGACGAGCGTCGAGCGCTGGCGGTTCAGCACCCATTCGAGCGCGACCGCGTAGCGCGCGATCACCCAGTCGATCGCGCGGTGCACGCGCGCCTCGAAGCGGTGGCTCTCCGGCGGCGGCGAATGGCGCAGCAGCTTCGCGCACAGCATCGGCACGAGCGTGAGCGACACGATCGCCGAGATCACGATCGTCACCGCGAGCGTGATCGCGAATTCGTGGAAGAGGCGCCCGACCACGTCGCCCATGAACAGCAGCGGGATCAGCACCGCGATCAGCGACACCGTCAGCGAGATGATCGTGAAGCCGATCTGCCGCGAGCCCTTCAGCGCGGCCTCGAGCCCCGTCTCGCCTTCCTCGACGTAGCGCGCGATGTTCTCGATCATCACGATCGCGTCGTCGACGACGAAGCCGGTCGCGATCGTGAGCGCCATCAGCGACAGGTTGTTCAGCGAGAAGCCGGCCATGTACATCACCGCGAGCGTGCCGATCAGCGACAGCGGCACCGACAGGCTCGGGATGATCGTCGCGTAGACGTTCGCGAGGAACAGGTACATCACCAGCACGACGAGCGCGACCGCGAGCAGCAGCTCGAACTGCACGTCGCGCACGGCCGCGCGGATCATCGTCGTGCGGTCGGTGACGATCTCGACGTCGAGCGCGGCCGGCAGCGTCTCCTGCAGCTTCGGCAACTGCGCCTTGATCGCGTCGACGGTCGCGATCACGTTCGCGCCCGGCTGGCGCTGCACGTTCAGGATGATCGCCGGATCCGCATTCACCCACGCGCCGAGCTTGGTGTTCTCCGAGCCGGCGACGACCGTCGCGACGTCGGTCAGCATCACGGGCCGGCCGTTCTTGTACGCGACGACCGCGCTGTTGTACTGGTCGGCGCTCGTCAACTGGTCGTTCGCGTTGATCGTGTAAGCGCGCGTCGGGCCGTCGAAGTTGCCCTTCGGCGTGTTGACGTTCAGGTTCGAGATCGTCGTGCGCAGATCGTCGAGGTTCATCCCGTACTGCGCGAGCGCGGTCGGGTTCGCCTGGATCCGCACGGCCGGACGGTTGCCGCCCGACAGGCTGACGAGCCCGACGCCGGCGATCTGCGAGATCTTCATCGCGAGGCGCGTGTCGGCCAGGTCCTGCACCTGCGTGAGCGGCAGCGTCTTTGACTTGACCGCGAGCGTCAGCACCGGCGCGTCGGCCGGGTTCACCTTCGCGTAGATCGGCGGGGCCGGCAGGTCGGACGGCAGCAGGTTTCCGGCCGCGTTGATCGCAGCCTGCACTTCCTGCTCGGCGATGTCGAGCGGCAGGTCGAGCGAGAACTGCAGCGTGATCACCGACGCCCCGGCCGAGCTTTGCGACGACATCTGGTTCAGCGACGGCATCTGCCCGAACTGGCGTTCGAGCGGCGCGGTGACCGACGACGTCATCACCTCCGGGCTCGCGCCCGGGTAGAAGGTCTGAACCTGGATGGTCGGATAGTCGACCTCGGGCAGCGCGGCGAGCGGCAGGAAGCGCAGCGCGACGAGACCGGCCAGCATGATCGCCGCCATCAGGAGGGCGGTGCCGACCGGCCGGAGAATGAAGAGGCGGGATGGATTCATCGAGCGGCCCGCGCGTTACTGGGCTGCGGGGGCCGCGGCCTGCGACGCGCCGTGCTTGCGCCCGCCGTGACGGGCGGCCGCATCCGATGCGCCCGACGCCGCGCCGGCGCCGTGCGCGCCCGACGCGCCTTTCGGCTTGTCGGCCGGAATCGAGATCTTCGAGCCTTCGCGCAGGCGGTCCGAGCCGTCGGTCACCACGCGTTCGCCGAGCGCGACGCCGCTGACGATGCTCGTGCGTTCGCCGTCGACCGGCCCGATCGTGACCTTGCGCACCGTCACCGTGTTGTCGGGTTTCACGACATAGACGAACTGGCCGATCGAGCCTGTCAGCACGGCGGAGGTCGGCACGATCGTCGCGTTGCGTATCACGTCGACGAGCAGCCGCGTGTTCACGAACTGATTCGGGAACAGCATGCCCTCCTTGTTGTCGAAATTCGCGCGCAGCTTGACCGTGCCGGTGCTCGTGTCGATCTGGTTGTCGAGCGTCGCGAGCGCGCCCGTCTCGAGCGGCACCGTGTTGTTGCGGTTGTAGGCCGTGACCGACAGCTTCTGGCCCGCGTTCACCTGCTTGAGGATCTGCGGCAGGTTGTCTTCCGACGTCGTGAAGATCACGCTCATCGGCTGCAACTGCGTGATCACGACGATGCCGTTGGTGTCGCCCGGCGTCACGTAGTTGCCGGGGTCGACCTGGCGCAGGCCGACGCGGCCCGAGACCGGCGCCGTGATGCGCGCATACGTGAGATTGAGTTTCGCGGAATCGATCGCGGCCTGGTCGGTCTTCACCGCGCCTTCGTACTGCTTGACGAGCGACGCCTGCGTATCGACGGTTTGCGACGCGATCGAGTCCTGCGACAGCAGCGTCTGGTAGCGCTTCAGGTCGAGGCGGGCGGTCGCGAGCAGCGCCGCGTCGCGCGCATGCGTGCCTTCGGCGTTCTCGAGCGCGACCTGGTACGGGCGCGGGTCGATCTGCGCGAGCACGTCGCCCTTCCTGACGATCTGGCCTTCCCGGAACGACACCGACTGCAGGTAGCCCGACAGCTGCGTCTTCACCGTCACGTTCGCGAGCGGCGTGACGGTGCCGAGCGCGGACAGCACGATCGGCATCTCGCCCTGCGTCGCGGTCGCGACCTGCACGGGCTGCGGAACGTTCGCCATCGCGGCGGGGCCGCCGCGGCCGCGATGGCTACCCGCGGCGGCGCTGGCGCCCGCGCCTTTCGCCGTGCTGCCTGCCGCGGGCGTACGGTTCCACGGGTGCCACCACAACAGGCCGCCGATCACGACGACCGCGACGGTGCCGATCAGCAGCGTGCGGCGCGGGCGCCGGGCGACGGCGGGCGCGGGGTCTTTCGAAGGGGGCGTGGGCTTTTGTTCGTTATCCATCGTGTTCTGTCAGGAAGACGGCGCGGCGGGCCGGAAATCGGACTGCTGGCTGCGCGTGGGCGTGCGGGTGACGGGACGGGGCGGCCCGGCTCGGTCCGGGGCCCCGCCGATCCGCGCGGGAAAAGAGCGGTGCGCACCGCGAATGCGGCGCGACGATGGGCATGATCCTACGTGCCGTCCCCGTTACAGTCCAGCGGTCTATCTTTCAACGGGTTACGGTCGTTACACAACGCGACGGCGCAATGACGCAACGGTTACAGGCCGATGCGCCGGGCCGGCGCGCCGCCGATTTCGCGGGTGATTTTCGCGATGCATTCCTGCAGCGCGGGCACCACGTGTTGCTGCAGCCATTCGGGCGGACACTGGTGCGACGCGCCGCCGCAATTCACCGAATAGCGCTGGCCCGACGGGCCGACGAAACCGGCCGCGACCGCATTCAGGCCTTCGCGCCATTCGCCGATCGCGATCGCGTGGCCGTCGCGCATCGCTTCGTCGAGCGCGGGCGTCAGGCGGGCGGATACGTGCGGCCAGTCGTCGCCGGCCGTGGTGCGCAGCGACTCGAGCAACTGGCGGCGCTCGTCGTCCTCGAGCGCGGCGAGATACGCGCGGCCCACGGCCGTACGCGCGATGTCCATCCGCGAGCCGATCTCGAGGCGCGTGACGAGCACGGCGGAGCGCGGGCGGATCACGTCGATCGCGACCATGTCGAGCCGGTCGCGCACCGCGAGGTGCACGGACAGCGACGTGCGCTCGGCCAGCTCGATCATGAATGGCCGCGAACGCGCGCGGATGTCGAAGTTGCGCAGGAAGCCGTGGCTCAGTTCGAGCACCGACGCGGTCAGCACGAAGCGCTCGCTGTCGGGCAACTGGAACAGGAAGCCGGCGCTGACGAGCGTCGCGGTGATGCGCGAGACGGTCGGCTTCGGGATGCCGGTCAATTCGGTCAGTTCGCGGTTGCTGACGGGGGCGTCGGCAGCCGCGATGCGGCGCAGCACGGCGAGACCGCGGGCAAGGGCGGTGATCTCGTCGGGCGACGATTCACGGTCCCGCGACGCGGGAGAGGTTACAGTTGTCGACACGAGGGATTCTCTCTAATTCCGAAACTCGATTTCAATTTTGTTGGTATTGTAGGACTATTGTCAAAGGATGCATGTTCCGCGGGCGAACCGGTCATTGGATGAGATTTTACGGGTTCACCCTTGGTTTATTAGGAAAACGCTCAAAGGAGCATTGCCGGAAAGTGCATGAACCGGTGCAAATACCGCTTGACTTGTCGGGCGGAAACGGAAAGAATGTCTCACGTTTTCGAAACATCGTTTCAAGAGTTTAACCGGCAACGATGTTTCGCGCAGTCTCTCAGGTTCTAGCACGGCCCTCGGAATGGCTAGAACTTTTTTAGCGCCACGGTCTCCGTGGCGCTTTTTTTTGCCTGTCTTTCCGACCGTCCGCCCGGACGCGTCAGGCCCGTATTATCCCCCGATCGCCGCAAACGCCCCGTCCTGGGCGGTTTCGCGCCTCCTCCCACGCGCGATCTGCGCCGCCCGCACGATCTCCGCACGCAAAAAAAAGCGCGACGCCCGCAGTGGGCATCGCGCGTGAAACGGCGTGGAGCGCCGACGAATGAACGATGATGAAGAAAGGGGCCCGGTCGGGCGTGCCCGGCTGACGAGCCACGCCCCCTCGTGCGCGGCGGATCAGCCTTTCGCGAGCTTGATGCTGGTCTGCTCGGCCGTCAGGTAGCCGACGCTGGCGCCGAAGCGATCCTTGTAGTTCGCGCGCACGAGCGGATCGAGCGTCGGCTTGACCTTGTCGTGCAGCGGCGATTCCCAGTCGCCCACGTGCTGGAAGTTGCTCATGATGTACGTCCAGCCGTTGATCTCGTCGACCGCGTGCAGGCCCGTCGATTCGGCGCCGGCCGGGCACGACAGCACGCGCGAGAGCGACTTCGTGTCGACGTTGTAGGCCCACAGGAAGTTGTTCACGTGCATGCCCGAGTCTTCGCCGATGAACAGCGTGCGCAGCTTTTCGGAGAACTTCAGATTGTCCGGGTTCGCGATCTTGTCCGGGTTCGCGAGGTTGCCGAGCGCGTCGGCCGCGGCGAGATCCTCGCCGACCAGCGCGGCCGGCGCGCCCATGTCGACCGGCACCCATTCGCTGTCGATCGCGGCGCCCGTCGTGTCGCGCTGGCCGGCCTTCAGGTTCAGCGCATAGACCGCGCCCGCGGCGATCTTCTTGTCGACCGCGACGTCGCGCGACACCGCGTTGCCCTTGACCATCGACGTTTCGATCCGCGACATCGCCGTGTAGACGATCTTGTCCTTCGCGTTCACGGTCGTGCCTTCGAGCTTCGTGAACGCCATGCTGCCGCCGAGCAGCGCCGCGTAGCGGTGCGTCTCGAGGAAGGCGGCCGCCTTTTCCATCCCCGGCTTCACGCGCATCCAGTTGAACTTGCCGCCGAAATGGATCTTCGTGTAGCTCGCATCGTTCGGGTCGACGGTCGCGAGGTCCATGATGTCCGACGCCTTCAGCGTGTTCGCGAGCGCTTCGATCTCGCTGCTGGTCGCGTGGCCGATCCGGATCCACGTGAGCGTCGCGGTGCCCGCGCCGGCGGACGACGTCTGCGTCCACTTCGCGACGTACAGCGTGCCGGCCGACAGATCGGCCGCCTTGTCGGCGACGAACATGAACAGGCCGCCGTTGGTGGCGTCGTCGCCCATCATCACCGTGCGCTGGTCCGGCATCACCTGGATCAGCTCGTGCGAGATGCGGCCGAGGCAGTAGTGCTTCTTCACGGTGCCGGTGCCGTCCGGATTCACGGTGATCTCGGGCAGGTGGCCGTAGTGGTAGGGGTTCGCCTTCGTCTCGTCGCCGAACGTGTTCTTGCTGAACGCCTTGAACTGCGCGTCGGTCGCGGCCTTCGTCGCGTCCGGCTCGTATTCCTCGCTCGACAGGTGCGTGCCCCACGGCGACAGGCTCGCGCCGCAGGTGATCCACAGGCCGTGCGCCTTCGACGTGTCGACGTTGTGGTACTTCACGACCTTCAGCGCGCCGGTGGCCGGGTCCTGGTCGAGCGTGATCACCGCGATCGGCGACGGCAGCTGGCCGTACTGCGACGCGCTCGCCTGGTCGCGCGTCGTGTATTCGAACTGCACGACCGCGAACACCGCGTTGCCCTTCACGCCGGGCACGTTCGCGTTCTTCAGCGTCAGTAGCGAGCTGCCGTCCGGGCAGTCGGAATAGAACTGGCGTTCCTTGCCGGCGACCGAGCGATCGATGATCGGCTGGTTGTTGATGTCGTAGTAGCCGCCCGCGAGCGTCGTGCCGCCGTTGCCGTCCGGCACCATGTCACCCGTCACGAAGAACGGCTTGTACGCGAGCTTGAAGTTGCGCGACGAGCCGTCCGAGAACGACACCGCCAGCGTCGAGCCGACCGTCGTCGTGGCCATCGCGGCCGCGTTGTCGAGCGTCGGCGCGGCCATCGCCGAGAATGCCGCCGACGTATAGGCAGCGGCGACCGGCGCCGGCGTCGACGCGGGATCGTCGCCGCCGCAACCCGTCAGCAGGGCCGGCAGCGCGAGGCCGGAAAGGGGAAGCATCGGTGCGCCGGCGAGGATCTTCAGGGCCTGACGACGGGAAGCATTGGGCAACGCGGGCATGTGGAGTCCAGTTTCGGTTGTTGGAAGCATGGCCTTCGCGAAGCAGGCGAGCGGCAAGCTTCGTGAAGGCGGATTGAAAACTGGACCGAAGTGTAAGGACGCTAGATGAAAGTTTTTTGAATCGAAAACGTCATGACGCATCGGGCATCCGTCAGGTGCGCTGACGGACGCCGGTCGCAAGCGTTTGCGTTCAGTCGCGCTCGGGCGTGGCCGAGATGCGGTGGATCGACAGGTCCGCACCGTCGAATTCTGCTTCGCGATCGAGGCGCAGGCCGACGGTCGCCTTCAGCGCGCCGTAGACGAGCGTGCCGCCCGCGGTTGCGATCGCGATGCCGCCGAGCGTGCCGACGAGCTGCGACAGGAACGACACGCCGCCGAGACCGCCGAGCGCGGGCAGCCCGAACACGCCGGCCGCGAGGCCGCCGAGCGCGCCGCACATCCCGTGCAGCGGCCAGACGCCGAGCACGTCGTCGATGCGCCACCGGTTCTGCACGCAGGTGAACATCGCGACGAACAGCGCACCGGCCGCGGCGCCCGTGACGAGCGCGCCGATCGGGTGCATCACGTCGGAGCCCGCGCATACCGCGACGAGGCCCGCGAGCGGCCCGTTGTAGGTGAAGCCCGGGTCGTTGCGGCCGGCCATCCACGCGGCCAGCGTGCCGCCGACCATCGCCATCAGCGAGTTCACCGCGACGAGGCCGCTGATCTTGTCGAGCGTCTGCGCGCTCATCACGTTGAAGCCGAACCAGCCGACCGCGAGCACCCACGCGCCGAGCGCGAGGAACGGGATGTTCGACGGCGGGTGCGCGGCGATCCGGCCGTCCTTCGCATAGCGGCCGTGGCGCGCGCCGAGCAGCAGCACGGCCGGCAGCGCGACCCAGCCGCCGAACGCATGGACGACGACGGAGCCCGCGAAGTCGTGGAACGGCGCGCCGAACGCGTGCGTGAGCCAGGCCTGCACGCCGAAGCGCTCGTTCCACGCGATCCCTTCGAAAAACGGATAGATGAAGCCGACGATGATCAGCGTCGCGACGAGCTGCGGATTGAACTTCGCACGCTCGGCGATGCCGCCGGACACGATCGCCGGGATCGCCGCCGCGAACGTCAGCAGGAAGAAGAAGCGTACGAGCGCGTAGCCGTTGTGCTGCGACAGCGTCCCGATGTCGTCGAAGAATTCGACGCCATACGCGATCGTGTAGCCGATGAGGAAATACGCGAGCGTCGACACCGAGAAGTCGACCAGGATCTTCACGAGCGCGTTGACCTGGTTCTTCTTGCGGACCGTGCCGAGTTCGAGAAATGCGAAGCCCGCGTGCATCGCGAGCACCATGACGGCGCCGATCAACAGGAACAGTGTGTCGACGCCGGATTTCAGACCATCCATGCCGTGGCTTCCTTGCGCAAAAAACGGGCGAGGAATGCAAGTATCGAGCCAACGTGGTGAATGACTGCGTGGAATTGGTGCCCGGATACCGCGGGATGGGGCATTCCGGTGAACCGTGCACGGAATCGGGGCGTGACCGACGCCGATCGCGACGGGTGCCGGGTGCACGTACGTGGTGCGATACGTGCCGAACTGGTGCTTGCGACGAATGAGGCGGTGCGCGGCGGCGCGGACGCGCACCGATCTGGCGCGTCAGTGGCGCGCGAACAGCGTGGGCGGCCGGCGCAGCCGCAGCGCGCACGCGGACCAGTAGGCGGCGACGGTCGCCAGCCCGAGCGCGGCGAACGCGAGCGCGGCGAAGCTGGCGAGCGACTGGCCGTCGCCGTCGGCGCCGAGGATGCCTTGCGCGATGATCAGCGCGGCCGTCCAGAAACCGATCACGGCCTGCGTGAGCAGGCGCGCACAGGCGATGCGGCGCGGCCGCCCGGCTTCGGCGAGGCGGCGCGTCGACGGCGCGCGCAGGCACAGGAACAGGGTGGCCGCGAGCAGCGCGGCCAGGGCGATGAGCCAATCAACGAGGAAAGCCATGACGAGAAAAAGGGGCACGTACGAAGCGGATTGGAGCGTGCCCACTTTAAAGGCGTGGCGCGTGCGATTGAATCAGACGAATCCGAAATTGAAAGGCATTTTTAATGGCGGGTCGTCATTGGGCCTGTTCCACAGGCGGTATCATCGACACCGGTCCAACCACGAGGTCGTGCCACGCGCGGCCGGAGATTGCTGATGAACATGAAGACATCGCGGGCGCGTCGCGCGCCCGGGGCCGTGCTGGCGGCCGTGGCCGCCGGTGCGCTGCTGTTGCTCGCGGGCTGCGAGAAGTCCGGCACGCCGGCCGCGCAATCCGATACGGCCGCGAGCGCGGCCGCCGACGCCGCGAACAATGCGGCCAAGGCGCTCGACCAGGTGGCGAGCACCGTCAATCAACAGATCAACGCGGCGAAGGCCGGCATCGCGTCCGCGGCGTCGGCCGTGCCGCCGTTGTCGGCGAGCGGCCTCGCGTCGGCCGCGCAGGCGCAGATCGACGCGGCGGCGTCCGCGGTCGTCGCGCATGCGGCTTCCGAAGCGGGCGCGAAGATCGCCGAAGCCGGCAAGAAACTCCAGCAGTGGAGCCAGCAGGGCGCCGCGGGGACGAAACCCGCGAGCGGCGAATGACGCGGGCTTGCACGATCCACAAAATGTAATTATGATAGTTACACATGTCGCCGGTTGCGGGTCGGGCCGGCGTCGCCGAGTGAGTCACGAATGAATACCAGCAGCCGGTTCGCGTTTGCCGTTCACGTGCTCGCCTTGCTGTCGATGCAGGAAGGCGTGCCGCTGTCGTCCGACATCATCGCGGGCAGCGTGAATACGAATCCGGCGCTGATTCGCCGGTTGTTGTCGATGCTGGCGGCCGCAGGGCTGACCACGTCGCAGCTCGGCGCGGGCGGCGGTGCGCTGCTGGCGCGCGAGCCCGGCGAGATCACGCTGCTCGACGTGTATCGTGCGGTCGACGATGCGCAACTGTTCGCGCTGCACCGCGAGGCGCCGAATCCCGCGTGTCTCGTCGGGCGGCACATCCAGGGCGTGCTGACCGGCTATATCGGCGACGCGCAGCGCGCGATGGAGGCGTCGCTCGCCACGCGCACGCTCGTCGACGTGACGGCCGACATGCTGGATCGGGAGCAGGGCACGCAACAGGCGGCGCGCATCGGCGGGTGACCGAGGGCGGGTGCCGGACGCGGTCACCCGGCGGCAGGCAGGAAGCCGGACGGCGCGCATGCGCGGCGATCGGCGCAACGGGGGCTTCGCCCCGTTTTTTTCGGTCTTATGTGTAATTGTTTGTGTTACATATTTTCAACTCTGGAGAATCGATATGACGCAACGTTCGTTGAATATCGCGCTGTTCGGCGCCACCGGCATGATCGGCTCGCGCATCGCGGCGGAAGCCGTGCGGCGCGGCCACCGCGTCACGGCGCTGTCGCGCCATCCGCGCGCATCCGTCGACGGCATCACCGCGAAGGCGGCCGACCTGTTCGACGCGGCCAGCATCGGGGCCGCGCTGCCGGGCCATGACGTCGTCGCGAGCGCGTACGGCCCGAAGCAGGAAGATGCGGCGCAGGTCGTCGCGGCGGCGAAGGCGCTGGTCGCCGGCACGCGCCAGGCCGGTTTGAAGCGGCTCGTCGTGGTGGGCGGCGCCGGTTCGCTCGAAGTCGCGCCGGGCAAGCAGCTCGTCGACACCGAAGGTTTCCCGGACGCGTACAAGCCACACGCGCTCGCGCACCGCGATGCGCTCGACTACCTGAAGACGGTCGCCGATCTCGACTGGACCTTCTTCGCACCGGCCGCGCTGATCGCGCCGGGCGAGCGCACGGGCACGTTCCGCACGGGCGTCGGCAAGCTGATCGTGGACGCGCAAGGCAACAGCAAGATCTCGGCGGAAGACTACGCGGTCGCGTTCGTCGATGCGCTCGAGCAGGACGGCTTCGTGCGCGAGATCGCGACCGCTGCGTATTGAGCGGCATGATGGCCGGCGGCGTGCGAGCGCCGGTCCGGGCGCGACGCGCAAGCCGCGGCACGCTGCCATTTCAGGCGATTCCACCCGCGCGGGTGGCGTCGCCTGTTTCTTTGGGGCGGCGAGTGCGCGACGGATCGGTATTTACACCGGTCGACGCGCCGAGACAGTTTTCATATTGTTCCCCGTCGGGCAGGATGAATAGAATAAATTTCTATCGACGAGGGAATCGAGAAATGGACGCCATCGATCGCAAGCTGCTGGAGCTGCTGCAGGTGGATGCCACGCTGCCGATCGCGGAGCTGGCACAGCGCGTGAACCTGTCGCAGACGCCGTGCTGGAAGCGCGTGCAGCGGCTGAAGGAAACCGGCGCGATTCGCGCGCAGGTTGCGCTGTGCGATCCGCGCAAGCTCGGGGTCGGCACGACCGTGTTCGTCGCGATCCGCACGAACCAGCACACCGAGGAATGGGCGCAGCGCTTCACGCAGGCGGTGCGCGACATGCCGGAAGTCGTCGAGGTCTACCGGATGAGCGGCGAGACCGATTACCTGCTGCGCGTCGTCGTGGCCGGCATCGACGACTACGACCGCGTCTACAAGCAACTGATTCGCACGGTGCCGCTGTTCGACGTCAGTTCGTCGTTCGCGATGGAGCAGATCAAGTATTCGACCGCGCTGCCCGTGCGCGATCTGGCCGAGCCCGCCTGACGCTCACGCCGTCGCGCCCCGGTGGCGCGACGTCAGCGGCCGCGCGCCAGTGCGCGCGCGCGTTCGTCGGCGAGCGCGTCGCGGCGCACGAACTCCGTGACGAACGGGCTGGCCGGATGATGATGCAGCGCGTACGGCGTATCCCATTGCGCGAGTTCGCCGTCCTTCATCACGCCGATCCGGTCGGCGATCGCGAACGCTTCCGCCTGGTTATGCGTGACGAGGATCGCGGTGTGGCCCGTGTGCTTCAGGATGTCGCGCAGCTCGAACGCGAGCCGCTCGCGCGTATCGACGTCGAGATTCGAGAACGGCTCGTCGAGCAGCAGCAATTCCGGCGACGGCGCGAGTGCGCGTGCGAGCGCGATGCGCTGCTGCTGGCCGCCCGACAGTTCGTGCGGATAGGCATCGCCGGCGTCGGCGAGGCCGACGAGGTCGAGCATCTCCGCGACGCGCAGGCGCCGTTCGGCCTTCGGCATGCGCCGCAGGCCGAACGCGACGTTGTCGGCCGCGCTCAGGTGCGGGAACAGTGCGTAATCCTGGAACATCATGCCGATGCGCCGCCGCTCGGGCGGCACGTCGAGCGACGGCGCCGCGACCGGCGTGCCGTCCAGCACGATACGCCCCATGCGCACCGGTTCGAAGCCGGCGATCGCGCGCAGCACGGTGGTCTTGCCGCAGCCGGACGCGCCGAGGAGGCAGCCGATGTCGCCGCGCGGCAGCGCGAGGCTCAGGCCGTCGACCACGGTGCGGCGGCCGTGCGGCGTGTCGTAGGCGACGCAGAGGTCGTCGAGTTCGAGCAGGTTCACGGTGTCAGGCTCCGATCTTGTGGCGGGTGCGGGCGAGCAGGATCACGGGCACGAGCCCGGCCAGCACGATCGCGAGCGCGGCGACCGCGCCTTCTTCATAGGTGCCGCGCGCGGCTTCCGCATACAGCCAGGTCGCGAGCGTGTCGAAGTTCAACGGGCGCAGCAGCAGCGTGGCCGGCAACTCCTTCATTGCGTCGACGAACACGAGCAGCGCGCTCGTCGTGAGCGCGGGCCGCAACAGCGGCAGGTGGACGCGGCGCAGCGTGCCGCCGGCCGTCTCGCCGAGCGAGCGCGCGGCCTGCTCGAGCGACGGCGGAATGCGCGCGAGGCCGGCCTCGATGCCGCCGGTCGGGATCGCGAGAAAGCGCACGGTATAGGCGATCGCGAGCGCGGTGGCCGAGCCCATCAGCAGCAGACCGTCGCGGCCGAGCGCCGCGCCGAACAGCCGGTCGGCCGCCGAGAACGGAATCAGCAGGCCGATTGCGAGCACGGTGCCCGGCACCGCGTAGCCGAGGCTCGCGATCCGCGCGCACAGCCGGGCAGGGCCCGCACGGGCGCTGTCGCGCTGCGCGCGTGCGGCCCACGCGACGACGAGCCCGCACGCGAGCGTCGCGGCGGTGGCGGCGGTCGCGATCGTCAGCGTATTCGCGAGCCCCGTCATCAGTTGCGCGGACACGCCGCCGACGAGGTGCAGCCGCTTGGCCGTTTCGACCGCGAGATACGCGGCCGGCGCGCCGAAGCCGAGCGCGACGGGCAGCCAGCCGAGCATCGCGGCGCCCAGCGCGGCCGAGCCGGTCAGGCGGCGCGGCGCGATCGGCCGCATGCGCCGGCCGTGCGCGTAGCGCTGGCGGCGGCGCCCGTAGCGTTCGAGCGCGATCATGCCGACGACGATCGCGAGCATCGCGAGTGCGATCTGCGCGGCGCCGGCGAGATCGGAGCGCGTGATCCACGTCGTATAGACGGACACGGTCAGCGTCTGCACGCCGAGGAACTCCGACGCGCCGATATCGTTCAGCGTTTCGAGCAGCGCGAGGCTCACGCCGACCGCGATCGCCGGCCGGGCGAGCGGCACGACGACGCGCCAGAACGTCGCGACGCGACCGGCGCCGAGCGTGCGCGCGGCTTCGAGCAGGCTCGCGGATTGCGTGACGAACATCGCGCGCGTGCTCAGATAGACGTACGGATACAGCACGAAGCCGAGGACGAAGATCGCGCCGGGCAGCGAGCGCAGGTCGGGCAGACGGAACTGGCGCGGGCTGTCGAAGCCGAGCAGCCAGCGGATCGCGCCCTGCACGGGGCCGATCGGATGCAGCAGGTCGAGATATGCGAACGCGACGATGTAGGTGGGAACCGCGAGCGGCAGCAGCAGCGCCCAGGTCAGGATCCGCCGGCCGGGAAAATCGTACGCGGTGACGAGCCATGCGCAGCCGGTGCCGACGATCGACACGATCGTGCCGACCCCGGCGAGCAGCAGCAGCGTATTGACGAGCGCCTGCGGCAGCACGAACTCGGCGAGATGTCGCCAGTGCGCGAGATCGGCGTCGAACGCGGCGGCCACGAGCACCGCGAGCGGCGCCGCGACCGCCGCGGCGATCGTCAGCGCCGCGAGCAGCCACAGGCTGCCCGCGGGCAGCCGCACGCGCGGTCGCGGGCCGCGCGGCTCCCGGCAGGCGCGGGCCGCAGGCGATGCGTCAGTTGTCAAAGCCGACCTTGTCGACCAGCTGGCTCGCCTGCTTGCGATGCTTCGCGATATCCGCCAGCGGCAGCGGGTCGACCTTCAGCGTGCCGAAGCTCGCGATCACCGGGTCGAGCTTCACGTTCGCGCGCACCGGATATTCGTAGTTCGCCTGCGCATACAGCGCCTGCGCTTCCGGCGACACCAGGTATTCGAGCAGCTTCACCGCATTGGCCTTGTGCGGCGCGTGCTTCGCCACCGTCGCGCCGCTGATGTTCACGTGCGTGCCGCCGCTCTTCGCATTCGCGAACGTCGGGCGCACGACCTTGATCGCGTCGCCCCATTTGCGCGCATCGCTGCCGGCTTCGGCATTCTTCATGTGGCCGACGTAGTAGGCGTTCGCGAGGCCGACGTCGCAGATGCCGCCGAGGATGTCGCGCGCGACGTCGCGGTCGCCGCCCGTCGCCTTGCGCGCGAGGTTCGCCTTCACGCCGCGCAGCCATGTCTCGGTCGCGGCCTCGCCGTCGTGCGCGATCATCGCCGCGACGAGCGCCGTGTTGTACGGATGCTGGCCCGACCGGATGCAGACCTTGCCCTTCCATTTCGGATCGGCGAGATCCTCGTAGCGGAACGCATCGACCTTCAGGTCCTTTTCGACGTACAGCACGCGGTCGCGCAGCGACAGCGCATACCAGTCGCCGTTCGTGCCGCGCAGGTTCGCGGGAATCGCGTCGTCGAGCGCCTTCGAGCGCACCGGTTGCGTGACGCCGCCGTCGACGAGGTCGAGCAGGTTGCCGACGTCGACCGTCATCAGCACGTCGGCCGGCGACTGCGCGCCCTCCGCTTTCACGCGCTCGAGCAGGCCGTCCTTCACGAACACCGTGTTGACCTTGACGCCGCTCTGCTTCGTGAACGCGTCGATGAGCGGCTGGATCAGCTTCGGCTCGCGGGTGGTGTACAGGCTCACTTCCTCGGCCGCCTGGGCAAGCGGCGCGAAGGCGGCCGCGGTCAGGGCGAGGGCGCCGGCGAGCGGCAGCAGGCGGGTGCGCGGATTCGACATGGAGACTCCGGTGCGGCAGGTGGACGAGGGAGCGTTCCGCGGCGCGCCTGCCGCCCGCGCGACCCGGAACATTACAAATTGAAAGACGCTGGATTCTAAATCGAAATGGGAATGATTAACAAACGAAAGCTTGCGGAAAGCAGGGAGAGGCCGGGCGCGGAGACCGGCGAACGAGGCGGCGCAGCGCGGGCGCAAGCGCGTAGAATGCCCGCTTCGACGAATTTGACGGAGCGGCACCGACCATGAACGATCAGCGCAAGAAGAACCCTGTCCGCAACGTGAGCATCCTGATCGTCGTGGCCGTGCTGCTCGTGATCGGGACGATCCTGTACAACGCGATTTCGCAGAAGCACGCGTACGACGAGGCCCATCCGGCCGAGGCCGCGAGCGCGGCGTCGCACTGACGCGCCGGTGCGCGGCCCGGTCGGGTCGCGCGCGGGGCATGCGAACGGAGTCGATCCGCGGTTTCCGGCGCGGCGCGCGCCGCGCGGAACCGGGACAGCAGAAGGCGCGCCGGCAGGTCGGCCGTGCGTCAACGTGACGCAGCGGCGAATGTCGGGCGGACCCGTGCGTAGAACACCGCCGCGAGCAGCGCGAGCCACGCCGCGCCGACGTAGAGCGCGACGCGCGTATCGTCGAACCAGCCGAGCATCACGATCACGAAGCCCATGAACGCGATCGTCAGCGCCGGCGCGACCGGCCACAGCGGCACCTTGAACTTCAGTGCGGCGACTTCGGCGCTCGACAGGCGCCGGCGCATCGCCACCTGCGACAGCAGGATCATCAGCCAGACCCACACGGTCGCGAACGTCGCGATCGCGGCGACCACCAGGAACACGTCCTTCGGCATCAGGTAGTTGAGCAGCACGCCGACCAGCAGCGCGCCGGCCATCACGAGCACCGTGACCCACGGCACGCCGTGCCGCGACGTCGTCATCAGCACGCGCGGCGCCTGGCCTTGCCGCGCCATCCCGAACATCATCCGGCCCGCGCCGAAGATGTCGCTGTTGATCGCCGAGATCGCCGCGCTGATCACGACGAGATTCAGGATCGTCGCGGCCGACTTCACGCCGAGCGCCGAGAAGATCTGCACGAACGGGCTGCCGTCGCTGCCGACGCCGGTCCACGGGCTGATCGACATCAGCACGACCATCGTCAGCACGTAGAACAGCAGGATCCGGGCGGGCACCGCGTTGATCGCGCGCGGAATCACGCGCTCCGGATCCTTCGCCTCGCCGGCGCTCATCCCGATCACCTCGATCCCGCCGTACGCGAAGATCACGACCGACAGCGACGCGATCAGCCCACCGACGCCGTTCGGGAAGAGGCCGCCATGGTTCCACAGGTTCGCGAACGTCGGCACGTCGGCCGAATGGCCGAAGTGCATGCCGGTCAGCAGGATCGCGACGCCGCCGCCGATCATCGCGACGATCGCGCCGACCTTGATGATCGACAGCCAGAATTCGAGCTCGCCGAACACCTTCACGTGGCATAGATTCAGGCCGCAGATGATCGCGACGACGCCGAGCACCCAGATCCATTGCGGCACGTCCGGAAACCAGAAGCCCATGTAGATGCCGAATGCGGTGATGTCGGCGATCGCGACGATCACCATTTCGAGCGTGTAGGTCCAGCCGGTGACGAAGCCCGCGAACGGGCCGAGGTACTCGGTCGCATAGTGGCCGAACGAGCCGGCGACGGGGTCGCGCACGGCCATCTCGCCGAGCGCACGCATCACCATGTAGACGGCCGCGCCGCCAAGGATGTACGCGAGGATCACGGCCGGGCCCGCGAGCTGGATCGCGGACGCCGAACCGTAGAACAGGCCCGTGCCGATCGCCGAGCCCAGCGCGAGAAAGCGGATGTGCCGCGCGCTCAGATGGCGCTGCAAGTTTTTCATCGAGTCTCCGATATCGTTATGCGACGAACCTGGCGAGCGGTGCCGGTTCGACTGCGTCAAGTTGTATATACAACTTGAATGTGAACGAATGATAACAAGCCGGACCCGGTGACCGGAATCGGGTATTCCCTGACCGGCGTGGCGAGCGGAACGGGGCGTGGGGCGGTCGCGCGCGGCAGGCGCGGGCCGCGCGGAGCGGGTGGGGTATGCTTCCGGGGGAATCGTTTTTGAACCGGAGCGCGCCGGTGGCCGGGCCGCGTCGCGCGCGGGCCGGCCTGGCGGCGCGGATGTTCGCGGTCAGGCGGGCAGGCGGATCACGCTCGCGTCCTTGCGGATCAGCTGCGACGACGCGAGCATCTGCTTGCACTGGTGCGCGAGCACCTTCAGGTCGTGCGTGAGCTCGGCGCCGACCGCATCGGATTTTTCCGCGGATACGACCATCGCATCGAGATCGCGCGTGATCTGCTTCGACGCTTCGAGCTGGTCGGCAGGCGGCGGCTCGCCGGCCTCGGCCTTTTCGAGATTGTCGAGCACGGCGGCGAGGCCGCGCTGCAGCGCGTCGTCGTGAACGAGACCGCCATCGGCCGCGCATGCGCTGCGGATCAGCGGCGCGGCAGCGGTGATCTGCGCGCCGAGCACATGCGTCTGCACGAGCAGGTCGTTCAGTTCGGGCACGAAGCGCTGGTGCGCCTTCGGCTCGATCATCATCCGCTGGAACGCCTGCCCGAGGTTCGCGAACGCGATGTGCACGTCCTTGCGGGCGAGGCGGTAGCGGTAGTCGTCGTCGAGGCTGGCCGCCGGGGACTCGATCGCGGCCGCGACGCCCGCGACGACGGCCGCGCCGTCGGCGGCCGGCACCGGCGGCGGCGACATGCCGCGCCCCGCGCGCCACACGGCCTCGAAATACTTGCGGGTGGACGTCAGCATGTCGGTGACGAGCTTGCCCATCAGCCGGTATTCCCAGTACGGGAACAGCCGGCTCGCGGCGATCGCGATCATGCAGCCGACCACCGTGTCGATCGCGCGCTCGCCGATGATCCGCATGCTGCCCGGCGCGAGCAGGTGGAACATCAGCAGCACGTACGACGACGTGAACACGACGCTCGCCGCATAGTTGAACAGCAGCAGGCTGTAGCTCATCACCATCGACCCGAACATGATCGCGATCAGCAGGTGCGTATCCTTGACCGTGTAGATCAGCGCGACGCTCGCCGCGCAGCCGATCAGCGTACCGACGATACGCGCCGCATTGCGCTGCTTGGTCAGCGAATAGCCGGGCTTCAGGATGATGATGGTGGTCATCACGATCCAGTATGCGTTCGTGAGCGGCAGCAGCCGGCCGATCCAGAAACCGACCGCGACGGCGATCGTCACGCGCAGCGCATGGCGAAAACTCGGCGAGCGCATGTTCAGGTTCGAGAAGATCAGCAGCGGCGACATGCGGCGGCGCTGCAGGAAGCGCGTGAGCGCCTTGTCGATCTTCAGTTCGGTTTGCTGCGGATCGGCATGGCCCGACAGGTTGCGGCGCATCCGGTCGATCAGGCGCGTCGCGCTCCAGATTCGCCGGAACGTCGCGAGCACGGCCGCATAGGCTTCCGCGTGGGTGGCCGCGAAGTTCTTCTTGCGCATCAGCTCGATCTCGTACTCGATCGCGCGCAGCTCGGCCTTCACGCTGATGTGCGAATGCGGCGCGCGGTTTTCGAGCACCGCGAGGCCGACCTCCTCGAGATCGGCGGCGGCCTTGCGGATCAGGTCGCGATAGAAAATGATCAGGTCCGAGCCGCCGAACGTGTTGCGCACAAGCGGGTAATCGGTGTGCGCGCCGACGAACAGCTCGTGCAGGTCGACGCTGTTGATGAACAGGTTGTACATCGTCGTGCGGCCGGGATCGAGCTTGCCGCGCCGCAGCTTCGGCAGGTTGCGCAGCACGATGTCGCGCGCGGTTTCCTGCGTTTCGACCGCGGTGATCTGCCGCGCGACGAGATTGCGGTAGCACTCGTCGAGATCGGCGTCGAGATCGTAGAACTGCGCGCGCGCGAGCAGGTAGTCGGCACAGGCGAACAGGCTTTCGGCGAGCGCCTGCTGCTCGATCCGGCGCGCCTGCCATTGCGACACGAGCGTGGCCCAGTACGTGTACCAGAGGCCGCCCGCGAGAATCCAGCCGGCGTTGACGAACGCCTCCAGCGGCGTGAATTTCTCCTCGAGCGTCATCACCATCATGAACAGCGTCGCGAAGCTGATCTGCGGCCAGCGGTTGCCGTAGACGACGATCAGCGACAGCACGAACGTGAGCGGCACGATCGTGAGCCACAGCGCGAAGATGTTCGGTGTCGCGAGGCCGGTCGCGAGCGCGGCGAGGAAGCCGATCACGCTGCACGCGAGCATTTCGTTGTGCTTGTACTTGAGCGGGCCAGGCATGTCGACGACGCACGCGCCGAGCGCGCCCGTCGAGATCGTGAAGCCGAGCTCCCGGTTGTGAAACACGATCAGGCACAACACGGCCGGCAGCGACACGCCGACCGCGATCCGCAGGCCGCCGAAAAAGTACTGGCTGTAGAAAAACTTTCTGATTTCGACCGAATAGCGCATCGATGAGCTGAATGACAGACGAAGACGCCCGGGGCGGCGTATTGACTGGCGACGAGTCTATCGTATTTCGCGGCTCGCAAAAGCTGGCTTTCCGGCCGAGGTTCGCGGCGGCGGCCCATTTGCTATCCTTGGTGATCCTGCTCGCCCGGCCCCGCCGGTGCAAGGTTCCGACGCCCGCTTCATGCTCCATCTTTTCTATTCGAACCGTCACGAAACGCTGGCCGACGCGCTGCTCGAGGATCTGGCCGCGTTCCCGGCCCGCAACGGCCCGTGGGCGCCGCAACAGGTCATCGTGCCGAGCGCGGCGCTGCGCCGCCGCCTCGAGCTCGACATCGCCGCGCGCAATGGCGTGTGCGCGAACGTCGAGTTCACCTATCTCGCGCAGTGGCTGTGGGCGCAGATCGGCCGCGTGCTGACGGTGCCCGCGCGTTCGCCGTTCGCGCCCGACCGGCTCGTGTGGCGCTGCTACCGGCTGTTCGCGCAACCGGCAGGCGACGCGCCGTGGCTCGCGTCGCCGCGGCTGGCCGCGTACCTGTCGGCCTCCGACGACGCGATGCGCTACGAACTGGCCCATCGCGTCGCGGCCGTGCTCGATCACTACCTGACCTATCGCCCCGAATGGCTGGGCGCGTGGCAGGCCGGCGAATCGGTGCTCGCGGGCGACGGCGCGCCGCGCGGGATCAGCGACGCCGCGCGCGACGACGAACGCTGGCAGGCCGCGCTGTGGCGTGCGCTGCTGGCCGAGCTCAGCGACAGCGGTACGCCGCCGGCGCACCGTTTCCTCGTCGAGGCGCGCCATCTCGATGCCGATGCGGTCGCACGCGCCGACTGGCCCGAATCGGTCAGCGTGTTCGCGCTGCCGACGATGCCGCCGCTGCACGTCGCGCTGCTGCGCGAACTGTCGCGCTGGATCGACGTGCGCGTCTACGCGCTGAACCCGTGCCGCGAATTCTGGTTCGACATCGTGACCGCCGCGCACGCCGAGGCGCTCGATGCGGCCGGCCGGCGCGACTACCAGGAAGTCGGCCATCCGCTGCTCGCCGAATGGGGCAGGCAGACGCAGGCGCAATTGCACATGCTGCATGAGCTGACCGAAAGCGCCGCGTCGGGCGATGCGTCGCGTTTCGTCGAGAATCCCGCGCCCACCTGGCTCGCGCGCGTGCAGAACGCGATCCTCGACCTGCGGCCGGAAGCCGAAATCGGCGACACGCCGGTCGAGCGCGGAATCGAGGTGCATGTGTGCCACAGCCTCGCGCGCCAGCTCGAGGTGCTGCACGACCGGCTGCTCGCGTGGTTCGACGCCGATGCGAGCCTGCAGCCGTCCGACGTGCTCGTCGCGGTGGCCGATCTTGCCGCGGCCGGGCCGCTGATCGACGCGGTGTTCGGCACGGCCGGCGCCGGCGGCGCACGGGTGCCTTACCGGATCACCGGCCTGCCGCCGTCGCAGGCGAACCCGGTCGCGCGCGTGCTGCTCGACTGGCTCGCGTTGCCGGAGCGGCAGGTCGGCGCGCCGGAGCTGGTCGAATGGCTGCGCGTGGATGCGGTGGCCGCGCGCTACGACATCGACGCGGCCGCGCTCGAAACGGTGCAGACCTGGCTCGCGGCCGCCGGCGCGCGGCGCGGGCTGTCGCCGCTCGCCAGCGACGACGCGGCCGTGCCCGCGCCGCGCCATACGTTCTCCGATGCGCTCGCGCGGCTCTTTCTCGGCTATGCGATGCCCGAAGGCGCGGCGCCGATCGGTGCATGTCTGCCGATCGAGGCGGCCACCGGCAGCGAGGCCGAACTGCTCGGCCGGCTCGCACGCTTCACCGACGATCTCGACGGCTTCGCGCGGCGGCTCGCGGAGTCGCACACGCCGCGCGGCTGGAGCGAACTCTTTGCCGACACGCTCGCGCGCTTCTTCGATTCGGGCGCCGCGTATGCCGACGCGCTGGCCGGCGTGCGCGACGCGCTCGACGCGATGCTGGCCGCGATGACGGAGGGCGCGCCCGACGAGGCGTTGCCGGCGGCCGTCGTCCGCGCGGGGCTCGCGGTGGCGCTCGACGATCCGGCCCGCGGCGGCGTGCCGTGGGGCGGCGTCACGTTCTCGTCGCTGACGAGCTTGCGCGGGCTGCCGTATCGCGTCGTCTGCCTGCTCGGGATGGACGACGGCGTGCTGCCGAGCCTCGCGCGCGCGGACGAATTCGACCTGATGGCCGTGCTGCCGAAGCTGGGCGACCGGCAGCGCCGCGACGACGAGCGCAATCTGTTTCTCGATTTGCTGCTGGCCGCACGCGACCGGTTGCTGATCGCCTATACGGGCCGCAGCATCCGCGACAATGCGCCGTTGCCGCCCGCGGCGCTCGTCGACGAACTGCTCGATCATCTGGCGGACGTCACGGCCGGGCCCGGCGCCGCACCGGACGCGGTCGACGCCGCGCGCCGCGCGTTCATCGTCGAGCATCCGCTGCAGCCGTTCGCGGCCGCGTACTTCCAGCCCGGCAGCGGCCTCGTTTCGTACGACGCCGAGCGGGCGACGCTCGCGTCGCTGCTGGCTGCCGAAGCGTCGCGCGACGGGCCGCGCGAGCAGCCGTTCTTCGCGCAGCCGCTGCCGGCCGAGCCGGTCGAGCCCGTCGCGTTCAGCGAATTCGAACGCTTCTGGCGGCATCCGGCGCGTGCGCTGCTGCGCGGCCGGCTCGGCATCGTGCTGGCCGACGCGCAGGCCGAACTGCTCGATACCGAGCCGTTCGCGCTGGATTTTGCCGGCAGCGACGCGCTTGCCGAGCGCGTGCTGCCGCTCCTGATCGAAGCGGGCGACGGCAGCGTGCACGATCACGCGCTGCGCATCGCGGACGCGAGCCCCGAACTGCCCGGCGGCGCGACGGGCGCGGTGTGGCGCGACCAGGCGCTCGGTTCGATGACGCAGCTTGCGTCGAACGTGCGCCGTGCACTGGCCGACGGCATCGAGCGGCGGCCGTTCTCGCTCACCGTCGTGCCGAAGTGGCCCGACACCGAGCAGGCGCTGTTCGGCGCCGACGACGCGATACTGTCGGCCGACGCGGTGAGCGCGCCGCTCGAATTGCACGGCACGCTGAACCGGCTGACGCCGGCCGGGCAGGTCATCTACCGGTATGCGCGGCCTAGCGCGCGCGACTACCTGTCCGCGTGGCTCGCACATCTCGTCTACTGCGCGATCGAGCCCGCGGGGCCGCGCCGCACGCTATGGTTCGGCAGCGGCGGCGCGTTCGAGCTGACGCCCGTGGCGGCGCCGCTCGAACGGCTCGCGCCGCTGGCCGCGCTGTTTCGCGCGGGGCGACGCATGCCGCTGCGGTTTTTCCCGCGCAGTGCATGGGCGAGGGTGTCCGACGGCGAGGCGAAGGCCGCGACCGTGTGGATCAACGAGCGCGTCGTGAGCGAAGCCGACGATCCGGCCATCGCGATCGCGTGGCGCGGTGCGCATCCGTCGCTCGACGAGCCGTTCGGCACGCTCGCGCGGCTCGTGTTCGAACCGCTCGTCGAGCATCTGAAGGAGGTCGCATGAGTGCCGTGTCGCAGCAGGCGCTCGAACTCGACGTGTTCGCGTGCCCGCTCGATGGTGTCAACCAGATCGAGGCGTCGGCCGGCACCGGCAAGACCTGGAACATCTGCGCGCTGTACGTGCGCCTGCTGCTCGAAAAGGATCTCGGCGCGGACGAAATCCTCGTCGTGACCTTCACGAAAGCGGCGACGGCCGAGCTGCACGAGCGCATTCGCAGCCGGCTCGCGCAGCTTGCACACGCGCTCGACACGGGCGACGACGGCGGCGATCCGTTCATCGCGCGTCTGCTGGAGACCACGCTCGGCGAAGACGGGGCGCTCGATCCCGAGACGGCCGTGAAGCGGATCCGCCGCGCGTTGCGCGCGTTCGACCAGGCCGCGATCCATACGATCCACGCGTTCTGCCAGCGCGCACTGCAGGAAGCGCCGTTCGCGGCGGCGATGCCGTTCGCGTTCGACATGGAGGCCGACGATGCGTCGCTGCGCTTCGAACTCGCGGCGGATTTCTGGCGCACGCGCGTCGAACCGGCGGCCGCGCGCTGGCCGGGCTTCGCGACCTGGCTCGTCGAATCGGGCGCCGGCCCGGCCGCGCTCGATGCGCAGCTCGCACGCCGGCTGAAGAAGCCGCTCGCCGCGCTGCGCTGGGACGGCGTGACCGAGCCGGACGAATCGGCCGAAGCGGCGGCCGCCGAATGCTTCGCCGAGGCGGCGCGGATATGGGCGGCCGAGCGCGACGCGATCGATGCGTTGCTGCGCGCCGCGCAGCCCGCGCTCAATCAACGCTCGCACAAGCCCGACGCGGTCGCCGATGCGCTCGCCGCGTGGGCCGTGCATTTCGAGCAGGGCGACGCGACGGCCGCGCTGCCGAAAGCCGCGCTGAAGCTCACGCAAACCGCGCTGACGAAGGCGACGAAAAAAGGCGGTGCGACGCCCGCACACGCGTTCTTCGACGTGGCCGACGCGCTCGAGGCGGCCGTGGCCGCCGCCGAGGCCGCGCAGCGCGCGCGCTGGCTCGCGCTGATCGCCGAATGGCTCGACATGGCGCCGGGCGAGCTGGCCGAGCGCAAGCGCACGCGGCGTGTCGTGTCGTTCGACGATTTGCTCGCGAACCTGTATCACGCGCTGCACGCGCATGCGTGGCTCGCCGAGACGCTGCGCGCACGTTATCCGGCCGCGTTGATCGACGAGTTCCAGGATACCGATCCGCTGCAGTTCGCGATCTTCGACCGGATCTTCGCACCGGGCGGCCCGCTGTTCCTCGTCGGCGATCCGAAACAGGCGATCTACAGTTTCCGCGCGGCCGATCTGCACACCTATCTCGCGGCGCGGGCACGGGCGAGCGCGTGCTACACGCTCGCGGTCAACCAGCGCTCGACGCCCGCGATCGTCGACGCATGCAACCGTTTCTTCATGTCGAATCCGCGCGCGTTCGTGCTCGACGGGCTCGACTATTACGCGGTGCGCGCCGGCACACGCGTGCGTGCGCCGTTCGTCGACGAAACCGATCCGGGTCCGGCCGGCGATTTCCGCGTGTGGGCGCTGCCGGGCGGCGAGGGCACGCTGCTCAAGCGCGATGCGCAAGCGCAGGCTGCGCAAGCCTGCGCGGCCGAGATCGCGCGGCTGATGCGCGGCGCGCGTGACGGGCGCGTGCGGCTGGGCGACACGCCGTTGTCGCCGGGCGACATCGCGGTGCTCGTGCAGACGCACCGGCAGGGCAGCCTCGTGAAGCGCGTGCTCGCGACGTGGGGCATCGGCAGCGTCGAGCTGGCGCAGGCGTCGGTGTTCTCGACCGGCGACGCCGAGCAGCTCGAGCGCGTGCTGGCGGCGATCGATGCGCCGGGCGACCTGAGGCGTCTGCGCGCGGCGCTCGCGTCCGACTGGTTCGGGCTCGATGCCGGCGCGCTGTGGCGCATGGAGCAGGGTGACGGCGATGCGCCATCCAGCGCGTCGGCGGCCGACAGCGCCGACGCGATGAGCTGGGTCGAACGCTTCTCGCGGTATCGGCTGCTGTGGCGCGAACGCGGCTTCGCGGTGATGTGGCGCACGTTCACGCGCGAGCTGCGGATCGCCGAACGGCTGATGGCCGGTGCCGACGGCGAGCGACGCGTGACCGACGTCAACCATCTGGCCGAGTTGACGCAGGCGCGTGCATCCGCGCAGCCGGGCATCGCGCCCACGCTGCGCTGGCTCGCCGCGCAACGGCTCGATGGCGGTGGCGAGGAAGCGCAACTGCGGCTCGAATCCGATCGCAACCTCGTGCAGATCGTCACGGTGCACAAGTCGAAGGGGCTCGAATACGCGGTCGTGTTCTGCCCGTTCCTGAACGACGGCGGGCTGCGCGAGCCGCCGTCGTCCGCGCTGCCCGATGCGCGCGAGTATCACGACGACGCGGGCGATGCGGTGCTGCATTACGGATGCGACGACGAAGCGGCCGCGCACGCGGCGCGGCAGGCGCTGCGCGAGCAGGCCGCGGAGCGCGCGCGGCTGGTCTACGTGGCGCTCACGCGCGCGGTCTATCGCTGCTATGTCGTGGCCGGGCCCTACCTGTCATCGCGCTCGACGCGCGAAGCGCGGCGTAGCGTGCTCAACTGGCTTGTCGCGGGCGCCGGCCATGCGTTCGATGCGTGGCTCGACGAGCCGCCCGACGAAGCTGCGCTCGATGCGGCGTGGCGCGCGCTTGCGGGCGGCCCCGTGAGCGTCGCGCCGCTGCCGGTGCCTGCGCGCCGCGAGCGTCTCGCGGCCGGGCACGACGCGTCGCAGACGCTCGCGGCGCGCCATGCGACGCGCGTGCTGCGCGATGCTTGGCGAATGGCGAGCTTCAGCTCGCTGACCGCGTCGATGGCGCGCGAAGAGGCGGGGGTCGCGGCCGTGCCCGACGACGAACTGCGGCCCGATCACGATGCGCTGGCCGCGGTGACGCCGGACGGTGAACCGATGCCGGCCGATACGGTCGCGGCCGACCCGCCGGACGACGACATCCTCGCGTTCCCGCGCGGCGCGGCGGCCGGCGAATGTCTGCACCGCCTGTTCGAGCTCAGCCGGTTCACGGAGCCCGAATCGTGGCACAAGGCCGCGCTCGGCGCGCTGCATGACCGGCCGGTGGAGGCCGAGCCGGCGCTTGCGACGCGTCTGCCGGCGATGATGGCGCGGCTTGTCGACGACGTCGTGCACACCGAACTCGTGCCGGGCATGCGGCTCGCCGATCTCGATCCGGCGAAGCGGCTCGACGAAATGGGCTTCCTGTTCCCGGCGCCGTCGCTCGACCTGCTGGCGCTGCGCCGGCTGCTGGTCGCGCACGGCTATCCGGACGTTGCACTGGAGGCGGGTACGCTCGCCGGTTTCATCAAGGGTTTCATCGACATGATCGTCGAACACGACGGCCGTTTCTGGATCGTCGACTGGAAGTCGAACCACCTCGGCACGACGCCGGATGCCTATGGCCCGCGCTCGCTCGACGTCGCGATGGCCGATCACGCGTATCACCTTCAGGCGCTGCTCTATACGGTCGCGCTGCATCGTTACCTGCGCGGCCGGCTGCCCGATTACGACTACGACACGCACATCGCGGGCTACCTGTACCTGTTCGTGCGCGGCGTGCGGCCCGGCTGGCGCAGCGGCGGCGAGCCGGCCGGCGTGCATGCGCGGCGGCCCGCCCGCGCGCTCGTCGACGCGCTCGACCGGATGATGGAAGGGGGGCGCGCATGACCGCGTCCGACGACATGCTCGAATTCACCGGCGGTCTCGTCGCGCGGCTGCCCGAGCCGGCCGACTTCGGCATCGCGCTCGCGGAAGGCTTCGCGCGCCGCATTGGCGACCTCGCGCGGCGTGCCGGTGCGCCGTCCGCGTCGGCGCGCTGGGCGGCGCGCGCCGCGTTCGCGACGAGCCGCGCGACCGCCGGTGGGCACGTGTGCGTCGCGCTCGCCGCGCTCGCGCAGCGTTACGAAGCGCCGCTCGACGAAGTCCGCGCCGCGCTCGCCGCGAGCGGCGTGGTCGCGTTCGGCACGCTCGCACGCGGCGACGAGCGGCCGCTGATCGTCGATCGGCTCGATCACCTGTACCTGTCGCGCTATTTCGATTACGAACGGCGGCTCGCCGATGCGCTCGTCGCGCAGGCCGGCGTCGCCGGGCCGGATGAAGGCCTGTCGCCCGAGCGCTTGCGCGACAGTCTCGCCCGTTACTTCGGGCCGGCTACCGGCGAAGTCGACTGGCAGCGCGTCGCGGCGATCGTCGCGCTGACGGGCCGCGTGACGATCGTCAGCGGCGGGCCGGGCACGGGCAAGACGACGACCGTCGTCGGCGTGCTGGCCTGTCTGCTCGACGCGCACCCGGGGCTGCGCATCGCGCTGGCCGCACCGACCGGCAAGGCCGCGCAGCGGATGCAGGAGGCGCTGCACGCGCGCGCCGGCGATCTGCCGCCCGAGCTCGCGGCGCGCCTGCCCGACACGTCGTACACGCTGCATCGGCTGCTGGGCGGTGGCGGGGCGGCCGGCTTCCGGCATCATCGCGACAATCCGCTGCCGTACGACCTGATCGTCGTCGACGAGGCGTCGATGATCGACGTCGCGCTCGCCGCGCATCTGCTCGACGCGCTTGCGCCGGGTGCGCGGCTCGTGTTGCTCGGCGACAAGGATCAACTGGCCGCGGTCGAGGCCGGCGCCGTGTTCGCGGAGCTGAGCGCGCGGCCGGCGTTCACCGTCGCGGCGCGCACGCGCATCGCGCAGGCGCTGGGCGTCGACGAGGCGGCATTCGTCGCGGCGTTGCCGGTGCCGGACGAAGCTGCGCCGCCGGCAGCGGTTCCAGCCGGGCCTCCGGTTCCTGCGTCCGCAGGTGCTCCGGCGTCGCCATCGGCGTCTGCTCACGTTTCGCGCAAATCGTCGCGTCGGTCGAAAGTCGATGCGCGACAGGCGTCGCTCTTCGACGACGAACCGCAGGATGACGAAGTGTCGCCGGCCGACATCGACATCGCGCCGCCACAGCCCACGGAGTCCGCACTGGCCGATGATGCTGGCGCACCAGACGGCAATGCGCCCGCCTGGATCGAGGCCGACGAACTCGCATGGCTCGACACCGTCGAGCTGCCGCCGTTCGATGCAGGCGACGCGGCGCTTGCATCGGCGACGGCGGCCGCATCGCCATTGACCGGCGAAGCCGTCGCCGCGTTCGCCGGCACGCCCGCTCCGGCGCCGCTCGCGGACTGCGTCGTGTGGCTCGAACGCAATTACCGCTTCGGTCTCGATTCGCCGATCGGGCGGCTGTCGCTCGCGATCCGTCGCGGCGACGTGCAGGCGGCACTCGATGCGCTGCCCGCCGACGAGTCGGCCGCCGCGTCGTTTCACGAGGATGCGGGCGACACGCTGGCGTCGTCGACGGTCGAGCGGCTCGCACGGCGCTTCGGCGCCTACCTCGACGCGTTGCGCGCCGCGCTGGCCGCGCCGGTGCCCGATCCGCTGCCGCTGTTCGACGCGCTCAACCGGTTCCGGATCCTGTGCGCGACCCGCAGCGGTTCGCGCGGCGCGGAACACGTCAACGCGCTGGTGGCCGCGCACGTGCGGCATGCGGCGCGCGTGCCGCTCGCGGTCGGCGCGCACTGGTTCACCGGGCGGCCGATCATGGTCACGCGCAACGACTATGCGCTGGGGCTGTTCAACGGCGACATCGGCATTGCGCTGCCCGACGCGCACGGCGTGCTGCGCGTGTGGTTCCGGCGCGCGGACGGCACCGCGCGCGCGGTGTCGCCGGCCGCGCTGCCGCCGCACGAAACGGCGTTCGCGCTGACGGTGCACAAGTCGCAGGGCTCGGAATTCGACGAAGCGGCGCTCGTGCTGCCCGCATCGTTCGGTCGGGTGCTGACGCGCGAGCTTGTTTATACAGCCGTCACGCGCGCGCGCACGCGCGTGCAGGTGATCGGGCCGCGGCGTGTGCTGGCGCAGGCGGTCGCGACGCGCACGCAGCGCGATTCGGGGCTCGCGGCCCGCGTCGACGAGGCGCTTGCGCGGCGCCGCATGGAGGCTTCGCGATGATGATCCGTTACACGCTCGATCCGGCCGAGGTCGAATGGACGGCCGTGCGCGCGCAGGGCGCGGGCGGGCAGAACGTGAACAAGGTGTCGAGCGCGATTCATCTGCGCTTCGACATCCGCGCGTCGTCGCTGCCGCCGGTCCTCAAGGAGCGGCTTCTCGCGCTGTCCGACCAGCGCATCACGCGCGAAGGCATCGTCGTGATCAAGTCGCAGGAATATCGGACGCAGGAGAAGAATCGCGAGGCCGCGCTCGCGCGGCTCGATGCGCTGATCGGCAGCGTCGCGTACACGCCGCGCGCCCGGGTCGCGACGCGGCCGACGCGCGCGTCGAAGGAGCGGCGGCTCGAGCACAAGTCGCGCCGCAGCGTGGTGAAGTCGGGGCGCGGGAAGGTGGTCGACTGACGAACGAAGGGTCGGTGCCTGTCGCAGGCGAGCGAACGTCCGCCGTGCGCGCCGGCTACCGCATCACGGTTCCCGCGCTGTCGAGCACGAAGTCGACGCAGAATACGACGAGCCGGCTCTGCGCGCGGATCGCGACGGCGGCCGTATAGCAGTCGCGGCCTTCCGTCAGCGAGAAGTGCGGACCCATCAGCGCGACGCGGCCGGGGGCGGCGATCGCGCGCTGGAAATACGGGCGGCGCGACCAGTTGCTGTGGGTCTCGGGGAATAGCGGGGCGAGACGGGTGGCGCTCGCCTGGCTGTCGTCGGGCGGTGCGCCGATCGACGGCAGGAACTGTTCGCCGGTCTCGTCCGTGACGAACACGCGACGCGCGGCCGGCACCGTGAATACGCGTTGCGCGGCGTCCTGCAGGTTGCCGCTCGCCGAAAACGCGGCCGCGCCGCCGAGCACGAGCCGTTCGATCGCGTCGAAGCCCGGCTGCTCGGCGGCCACCGGCGTGTGCCGGCGGGCGATGAAGCGCCGCCATGCGGCGTCGAGCATCGCGGGCGCCGCCGCGCTCGCGTGCGCGATCGATGCGTCGGGCTGGCCGAACTGGAAACCCTGCACGAAATCGATGTCGGCTTCCATCAGCGCCTGCAGCGCGTCGTCGCTTTCGACGCCTTCGGCCAGCACCATCGCGCCGGCCTGGTGGAGCATCGACACGAGGTGATGCATGATGCGGCGATCGTCGGCCGAGCCGGTCGAACGCTCGACGAGCGAGCGGTCGAGCTTCACGATGTCGGGCCGCGCCCGCCACACGCGGTCGAAGTTCGAGAAGCCGGTGCCGAAATCGTCGATCGCGATCAGGAAATCGCGATGCTGGATCATGTCGATCGTGCGGGCGAGCGCGGCTTCGTCGCGCGCCGGCTGTTCGATCACTTCCAGCACGATGCGGTTTGGCGGCAGTGCGAAATGCCGGCACAGCGCCTCGACGAACTCGCGCTGCACGAGGCCCGTGTCGAGCACGCGCGGCGTCACGTTCAGGAACAGCCAGCCGTCGCCGATGCCTTGCGTGACGAAGTTGGCGGTGTGCAGGCAGCGCGCGAGCCGGTCGAGCAGCAGTGCGTCGGCGTCGCCGCGCGTCTTGTCGAACAGGGCGGTGGGCGACACCAGCGCACCGTTCGCATCGACGACGCGCAGCAGCGCCTCGTAGCCGACGACGCGCTTGTGCGTGATCGACAGCACGGGCTGGAACACGCTGCGCAATGTCGTGGTGCGATAGGTGGCGAGCCAGCCGTGGGGTGTCGGCGTGAGGCGTTCGAGCAGGGCGTCGAGCGACAGGTCGCGAGCGGGCTTCATGTCAACGGTGCCCGGAAGCGGGCGGCGGGGCGCCGACGCCCCGCCACGCCGATGCAGCCGCATGCGCAGGCGGACGCGAAAGAACGTAGGGCATCGAAACGCCTTCTGCGGATGAGTTTTCCGAGTGTAACGGGATTGCCGCGGCGCGCGTATCAGGGTAACTCCAGACGCAAACGGTACACCGCGATTCCGCCCGTACGCAGCGGCGCGGCGACTGGCGCCGCGTGCATGCGTCCGGTGCATGACCGTCGCGAAACGAAGCGCGTGACGGCGACAGATGACGATCCCGCGGCAGCGCGGCGGTACGACCGTGCGTTGCTGCCGCCCGATGCGCGGCCCGATACGGGACATTCCGGTGGCCGGCTGCCGCCGTCAGACGAATGGGACGAATGCCCGCGTGCCGCGGTGCGATCGGGGGCGGGCCGGTCAACCCGCGTCGCGTCGTCACCGGCATCGCCGCGCGGCGGCCACGGGCCACGGGCCACGGGCCACGGGCCACGGGCGACCGGCGGCGGTTCGTGCGCGCCCGGCGCGCCGATCGTCAGGTCGCCTCGCCGCCGCGCGGTCGGACGCCGGGAATCCGCTTGATCACGCCGGTTGCGAGCGCGGTGCCGACGAGCACGATCACGCAGCCTTCGATCATCACGGCCGACACGTGTTCGCGGAGGAACAGCGCGCCCCACAGCAGCCCGAACACGGGGATCACGAACGTGACGGTGATCGCGCGGGCGGGCCCGACATGCGCGATCAGGTAGAAGAAGATGAAATACGCGATGCCGGTGCACGCGACGCCGAGCGCGAGCACCGCGCCCCAGGCGTGCACGCCGACCGGCGCGGCCGGCCACGTCGCGATCGCGAACGGCACCAGCAGCACGGTCGAGCCGATCATGCTGCCGGCCGCGTTGACGAGCGGATCGACGCCGCTGAGCTTGCGTTTCGTATAGTTGGCCGCGATGCCGTACAGCAGCGTCGCGCCGAGTGCGGCCGCCGCGGCGAGCGCGGTCGCGCCGGCGCCCGTGTCGCCGTGCGCGTTCGCGACCTGGTCCCACACGAGCGTGAGCACGCCGGCAAACCCGATGACGAGGCCGAGTGCGCGCGGCAGCGACAGCTTGTCCTTCAGCCACAGGTAAGCGACGAGCGCGCCCCACAGCGGCGTCGTCGCGTTGATCACGGACGTCACGCCGGCCGACAGCGTCAGCTCGGCGAACGCGAACAGGCAGAACGGGATGCCCGAATTCAGCGCGCCGACGACGAACAGTGGCCACGCATGACGGCGCAGCCGGGCGCCGAGATCGGCGGGTTTGAAGCGCGTCAGCGCGAAGCCCGCGAGAAACAGCGCGCCGATGCCCACGCGCAGCGCCATCAGCGGCGCGACCCCGAAATCGACGACGCCGACTCGGATGAACAGGAAGGATGCGCCCCACAGGGCGGCGAGCACGGTCAGCAGGAAAGCGTTCTTGGGTGACATCGATCGGCGAGGGCGGGGACGGGATGCGAGGAATCTTACACCGCGTTACCGCCCCGTCGTTTCATGATCGGATGAAACGACAAGAAACGGGAATTCCGCCGGTTTACCGCCGGGCGGCGGACGCCGAGCGCGTGCGGCGCGGCCGGGCAGAATCAGTGATGACGCCAGCCGCCGCGTCCGCCGAAGCCGAAATTGAGCGACAGCGCCGGGCCCCAATAACCGCCCCACGCGGGCGGATACGCAGGCGCCGGATAGTAGTACGCGGGAGCGGGATCGACATACACGGGCGCGGGCTGCACCGGCACCGGCGCCGCCGTGTAATAGCCCGTCGGGATATAGCCGTACGGGTAGTAGCAGCCCGCAAGCGTCGTGCAGGCAAGCGCCGCGGCGACGAAGGTCCTGTTCATGATGTGTCTCCGGCGGAGCCGGCTATCGGCAGATGCTTGTAGCTTAGGCCGAGTACCGATGACACGGCATGAAAAACGGTAACCGATCATTTCCGGGCGGAGCGGCCGCGCCGGTTGCGGCAGGACATACGAAAACGGCGCTTCCACACCGCGGAAACGCCGTTGGACCGCCCGGCCCTCGGCTGGGCGACGATGCCCAACCGGCCGGTGTCGGCGGGCTTACTTGCCGACCTGGTTACCGATGATGCCGCCGGCCGCCGCGCCGCCCAGCGTCGACAGCGCATTGCCGCCGATCGCCGCGCCGGCCACGCCGCCGACACCCGCTCCGATTGCCGTATCGCGCTGGCGTCGCGACATCGAATCGCAGGCCGACAGGCTGGCCACTGTCGCGACGAGGAGCGCGCATACCCCAAAACGCCGAATCGAATTCATGATCGTTGTCCTTGTGGTAGTGAACGGAAGGCGCACGACCGGCTGGCGGCCGTGCATGTCCCCAATCTACGCGCCGTCCCGCGCTGCTGCTGTAAGGACTTGTTAAGGCTCGCGCGGTTTCGTAATCAATTGTTTCGCATCGGCCGGCAGGCACACGGCATGCGCAAAAAAGCCCGCTCGAAAGCGGGCTTCGCACATCGCGATACGAGCCGGCGCGGCCCGCGGCGCGCGCTTACTGACGATGGTAGATCTCGGCGCCCGTCCTCACGAACTCGACCGCCTTGACCTCCATCCCTTTCTTCAGCGCCTCGGTTTCCGACACGCCTTGCTGCGCCGCGAACTCGCGCACGTCCTGCGTGATCTTCATCGAGCAGAAATGCGGGCCGCACATCGAGCAGAAGTGCGCCACCTTCGCCGAATCCTTCGGCAGCGTCTCGTCGTGGAATTCGCGCGCCTTGTCCGGGTCGAGACCGATATTGAACTGGTCCTCCCAGCGGAACTCGAAGCGCGCCTTCGACAGCGCGTTGTCGCGCACCTGCGCGCCCGGGTGGCCCTTGGCCAGATCGGCCGCGTGCGCGGCGAGCTTGTACGTGATGATCCCTTCCTTCACGTCGTCCTTGTTCGGCAGGCCGAGGTGTTCCTTCGGCGTCACGTAGCACAGCATCGCGGTGCCGAACCAGCCGATCATCGCGGCGCCGATGCCCGACGTGATGTGGTCGTAACCCGGCGCGATGTCGGTGGTCAGCGGGCCGAGCGTATAGAACGGCGCTTCCTTGCACCAGTCGAGCTGGAGATCCATGTTCTCCTTGATCAACTGCATCGGCACGTGGCCGGGGCCTTCGATCATCAACTGCACGTCGTGCTTCCACGCGATCTGCGTGAGTTCGCCGAGCGTCTTCAGTTCGCCGAGCTGCGCTTCGTCGTTCGCGTCGTAGATCGAGCCGGGACGCAGGCCGTCGCCGAGCGAGAAGCTCACGTCGTACGCCTTCATGATCTCGCAGATCTCTTCGAAGTGCTCGTACAGGAAGCTTTCCTTGTGATGCGCGAGGCACCACTTCGCCATGATCGAGCCGCCGCGCGACACGATGCCCGTCATCCGGTTCGCGGTGAGCGGCACGTACTGCAGGCGCACGCCCGCGTGGATCGTGAAATAGTCGACGCCTTGTTCGGCCTGTTCGATCAGCGTGTCGCGGAAGATTTCCCAGGTCAGGTCCTCGGCCTTGCCGTTGACCTTTTCGAGCGCCTGGTAGATCGGCACCGTGCCGATCGGCACCGGGCTGTTGCGGATGATCCACTCGCGCGTTTCATGGATGTGCTTGCCGGTCGACAGGTCCATCACCGTGTCGCCGCCCCAGCGGATCGCCCACGTCATCTTGTCGACTTCCTCGCCGATCGACGACGTGACGGCCGAGTTGCCGATGTTCGCGTTGATCTTCACGAGGAAGTTGCGGCCGATGATCATCGGCTCGGATTCCGGGTGGTTGATGTTGGCGGGGATGATCGCACGGCCGCGCGCGACTTCGTCGCGCACGAATTCCGGCGTGATCTCGGCCAGCGCATTCGCGCCGAAGGCCGCGGCGCCGAACGCCTGGCCCGGGTGCTGGCGGCCCATCATCGCGGCGAGCTTCGCGCCGTTCGGGCCGCTCGACTTCAGGCTCTCGATGTATTCGGCGCGGCGCTGGTTCTCGCGGATCGCGATGTATTCCATTTCCGGCGTGATGATGCCCTGACGCGCGTAGTGCATCTGCGTGACGTTCTTGCCGGGCTGCGCGCGGCGCGGGTTGCGGTGCAGGCCCGGGAAGCGCAGGTCGGCCGTGGCCGGGTCGGCCGCGCGCTCGAGGCCGTACTGGCTCGACAGGCCGGGGAGCACCTCGGTGTCGCCGCGCGCTTCGATCCAGCGCTGGCGCAGTGCGGGCAGGCCCGCGCGGATGTCGATCTTCGCGTCCGGATCGGTGTAGGGGCCCGACGTGTCGTACACGTAGATCGGCGGATTCTTCTCGCCGCCGAAGCCGGTCGGGGTGTCGGCCTGCGTGATCTCGCGCATCGGCACGCGGATGTCGGGCTGCGAGCCGGTTACATAAACCTTTCGCGAATTGGGCAGCGGCGCGACGGCGGCGGCGTCGACATGGGCGTCGGCAGACAGAAACTTCGGATTGGCGTTCATGCAATCTCCTGTGCGGGCGCCGGACAGGCGCGTCGGCGCTTGCCCGGAGCCCTTGACGAATGTGGGGCTCGAGCTAAGCAGGAGACGAGGCTTGGTGAGGCGGCGGATTTCGTCAGAAGGATGGCGGCGAAATCCGTACGCTTCCCTGCGCTGGCATTATCCAGATCAGGTTCAAAGGGTATTTCTCACCCGCAATGCCGGTTGTTTGACCGAACGCATTGCAGGACCCCCGCGTTAGCAAGGGCACACGATACACCGGCTTGGCGGTGGTTTCAACCGGGTGCGAAGCCGACGTCGGCGGGCAGCGGGGGGCGCGGACGCCGACGCGCATTGCGGTGCGCCGCAGCAGGCGCTGCCGTCTGCCCGCCGTGTCGCCCGGGACAGAAGGGGCGGGCGGTGCAGCATTTCCGTCCGTTGTTTCCTGCTTCGAAAAAAATTTTCGACATCGCTGTCATTTCCTGCGGCGTCCTCCGTCTATTCGGCTCCCAAACCCATGTATCGGAGAGATGTCATGAAAAACGTATTCCTTGCCGCCTGTGTCGCCGCACTCGCCACGATCGCAACGGGCGCCCATGCGCAGAACGATGCGATGTCGAAGGACGGCATGTCGATGTCGAAAGACGCGATGGGCCACGACGCGATGAAGAAGGGCGACGCGATGAAGAAGGACGCCATGAGCCCGTCGAACTGACGAATGCGTGCGGGGCGCGGCCGGCCGGTCATCGGCGCGCGTCGCGTCCCGTCGCACCATTGCGGGAGTCATCATCATGCAAACGGTTCCTGTCACGGATCGCACGAGCGCGCCGCCGCCCGCACCGACGATCCATCCGCGGTGGGTGCGCGCGAGCCACTGGCTCAACGCGCTCGCGGCGATCCTGATGGCGCTGTCCGGCTGGCGCATCTACGACGCGTCGCCGATCTATCCGTCGTTCACGTTCGCGCACGGCATCACGCTCGGCGGCTGGCTCGGCGGCGCGCTGCAATGGCATTTCGCGGCGATGTGGCTGCTGGTCGGCAACGGGCTGTTCTATCTCGCGATGTCGATCGCGACGGGGCGCTTCGCACGCAAGCTGCTGCCCGTGACGCCCGCGTCGGTGTGGCGCGACGTGCGCGCCGCGCTCGGCGGGCGGCTGTCGCACGACGACCTGAGCGTCTACAACGCGGTGCAGCGTGCCGCGTACCTGACCGCGATCGTCGATCTCGTCGTCCTGGTGCTGTCGGGGCTCACGATCTGGAAATCGGTGCAATTTCCGCTGCTGCGCGAGCTGTTCGGCGGTTACGACAACGCGCGCATCGTGCACTTCTGGGCGATGGCGCTGCTGGTCGCATTCGTTGCCGTCCACGTCGCGATGGCGTTGCTGGTGCCGCGCTCGCTGCTCGCGATGCTGCGCGGCCGCTGACCCGCTTCGCGGGCGAAGGAAATCATCATGTCGGAATCCGAAAAAACCCGCGGCGAGCCGCGCTGGACGCTCGACCGGAAATCGCTCGAACTCGACGTGCGCCGCGAACTCGAGATGCCGTCGCGACGGCTGTTCAACCGGCGCGTGCTGACGCTCGGCGGCCTCGCGATGCTGACCGGCTGCACGCTGCAGGACGACGCATCGGTCAACACGTTCCTCGAGAAAGTGTCGCGCATGAACGATCGCGTGCAGGCGTGGCTGTTCAACCCGAACCAGCTCGCGCCGACCTATACCGAAGCCGACATCACGCGGCCGTTTCCGTTCAACGCATATTACGGGATCGACGAAGTACGGCACGTCGACGAGTCGACCTACCGCCTCGTGCTGTCCGGCCGTGTAACGGGCAAGCGCGTGTGGACGCTCGACGAGCTTCGCGCGCTGCCGCACGCCGAGCAGATTACGCGACACATCTGCGTGGAAGGGTGGAGCGCGATCGGCCGCTGGGGCGGCACGCCGTTCGGCGCATTCCTCGCGCGCGCCGGCGCGGACACGCGGGCGAAATACGTCGGCTTCAAGTGCGCCGACGACTACTACGAAAGCATCGACATGCCGACCGCGCTGCATCCGCAGACGCTGCTCGCATTCGAGTACGACGGTCACCCACTGCCGCCCGAGTACGGTTTCCCGATGAAGCTGCGGATGCCGACCAAGCTCGGCTACAAGAACCCGAAGCACATCATGGAAATCTTCGTGACCGACACGTTCCCCGGCGGCTACTGGGTCGATCAGGGCTACAACTGGTTCGGCGGATCGTAGGCGTCGCGCACGCGGGCCGCTTGCTCGCCAGGACGACCGGTCGGCGTTACCGGGCAGGCATCGAGAATCGGCGATTCAAGGCGGGCGCCGATGATGCCTGCCGTGCGGCCGCTCTACGCTCGTGACAGCTCACGCGATTGCCGTGGCTTTGCGCGGGAATACCGAAACGAGGTTCGTACATATTTACGAATTTCGTACATGTCTCATTGTCCGCGAAGTGCCTTGAATCTAGCATTGGCCTTCCGCGGTCGCGACGCGTTCGCACCAGCCGCCTGTGCCGTGCTCATTGCCGCGGCATTCCTCCATTTCTTTATGCACTGCGAACCGAAGCCCGGGCCGGCGTGCCCGGGCTGGTCGGTTCGCGCGCGGATTCCCTGTCCAATAATGGGTCATCGAACATGAGTCTTGTCGTATTTCGGCGTGGGTGGTCGTTCAGTTTGCTTTGCGTGGTCGCGAGTGTGACGTTGTCGGCGTGCGGAGGGGGGGATTCCGACTCGCCCGCCGTGGTCGCGCAGGAAAAGGAAGTGCCGCAGGAGCAAGAGGTCGTTGCGGATACCGTCGCGGTATCCGACGAGCCGGGAGCGCCTCCGGATCCGGTGTACCCGCAGTCGCCGGAGCCGCCGCCGGTACCTCATCCGCCGGAGAAGGAAGCGCCGCCTGCGCCGAAACCGCCCGAGAAGGAAGAACCGTCGCCGCCCGATCCGCCCGCACCGGTCGACACGAGCCTCGCCATCAGGAACCACGCAGCCGGTGAGAACCTTTGCCTGTCCGTTTCGACAAGCAACGGCACGGATGTCGGGTTCGACGCGTGTTCGGGAGCCGACGCGCAGCGCTGGCGGATGGTGCAGGCCGGCAACGGCTATTTCAGGGTGAAGAACGTGCTCGCCGAATCGCAGGGCCGGGGCGTCTGCCTGCGCGCGGCCCCGTCGAACCCGGGCACGGTCAACATGTGGCCGTGCGACGGCACGGACTATCCGACGACGCGGATGTGGCGCGCGGACGTCGACATGAGCGGCTCGTTCACGATGCGCAACAAGCACTGGTCGGATGTCGGCAGGGGCGCGTCGCTGCAAGCGACGGACCGCACGCTAGCCATGCTGCCGGCCGCCGAACAGCCAGCCGCATACTGGACCTACGATGGCGAATTGCCGTCGCCGATGCGAATCGTGACGGGCGATCGCCGGGTGCTGCTGATGTCCGCGCACTTCACGGGCCAGACGGCGAATCCTGCCGAGCCGATTCGCAAGGCCGTGTTTGGTGACGGCGCGAGTTACGGTTCGCTCGCGCACTATGTCGGATTGGCGTCGCGCGGCAAGCTGACGCTCGGCGGCAGGATGCTGGAGGACGTCGATCTCGGCGCATTCCCGGCCGGCTGCAATTCGGGCGCCATCCTCGAGCGGGCGAGGGCCGCCGCGCGGGTGCGAGGCGTCGATCCCGGCGCGTTCGACTACCTGTTCGTCGATTTCCCGTACTCGAGCGAATGCAAGTTCGCCGGACTGGCGGCGCGGCCGGGGCAATGGATTCTGTCGAACGGCTCGGGCCACGCGTACTGGATGTGGGCGCACGAATTCGGTCACGGGCTGGGCGCGGGGCATCCCGATTCGCTGCGTAATTGCCCGATCGAGGGCGGCGCCGTCATGCTCGGCGGCGGCTGCGCGAAGGGCGGCATCGACGATCCGGCCGATACGGTGGGCGGTGGCGGCCGGCGCATGTATCCCGTCGATTACCAGCTGTTCGCGGGGTGGCTTGACGAGGCCGACGTGCCGCTGCTCGTCAAGCCGGGCACGTACCGCCTCGCGCCGCTCTGGAGTGCACTGCCGGGCAAGCAGGGCTATCGCCTGCCGCGCGGCGACGGCTCCTACCTGCTGCTCGAATTTCGTCGCCCGCGGGGGGCGAAGGGCACGTACGAGGACTGGCCCGACACGTCGCCGTTCGTCAATGGCGTGGCCGTGCGGATCGTCCGCTATCCGGGCAGCGGTATTCAGAACACGCTCGTCGATGCGACGCCGGGCAGCAAGGACGGCATGAAGGACGCGCCGTTGATGCCCGGCAAGTCGCTCGTCGACACGGTGTCCGGGCGGCGCATCACCGTGCAGTCGGCCGACGATGGCGGCGCGGTGGTGCAGGTCGAGATGGTTCGTTAGCCGAGCGCCGTGCCGGCCCCGGTGTCGCGCCGAAACGTCAGTCGACAAGCTTTCAGGCGGGGCGCCCGCTTCCTTTCGAATCCTTGATGCCATAATGCCAGGCGTGCGCAGCCGCAGCGGTTGCGCACTTTTTTCCTCTGCCGCCGGTCCCGCCGGTTTACTTCGTCGCCGTTCGCACTGTCATGTCGTTCCGCACGCTTGCCCCCGCTGTCCTGGCCCCGTCCGGGCCATTTGCCGGTTGTCCCGGCGTCTTTAAGCGGGGCACGCGGCGCGCCGCGCGGGCAGGCTGACGATGGGCCCGCTCGATCGATTCCTCGATTTCTTCGCCCGCCATCCGCTGCGCCTGCCGCAAAGCCGCGGCGGCCGCGTGGCGCTGGCGCTCGTCTTCATCTATTTCGTCTGGGGTTCGACCTACAGCGGGCTGCATTTCGCGCTGCAGTCGTTCCCGCCGCTGCTGCTGTCGGGGCTGCGCAACCTGCTCGGCGGGATCGGCCTGTTCATCTTCGCGCTGCGGCGCAAGCCCGAATGGCCGACGCTGCTGGAAATCCGCAACTCGGCGATCGTCGGCACGATGCTCGTCGCGCTGTCGTCCGGCACGATCGCGCTCGGCATGCGCACGGTCAGCAGCGGGTCGGCCGCGGTGATGGTCGCCACGGTGCCGCTGTTCGCGACCGTGATCGCGGCGGTCGCCGGGCGGCCGGTGACGAAGGGCGAATGGGCGGCCGTCGCGCTCGGGATGGTCGGCATCGTCGTGCTGAATTCGGGCGGTTCGGCCGCCTCGAACTCGGCGCTCGGCACGATTTGCGTGCTGGCCGGCGCGCTATTCTGGGCGGGCGGCGCGCATCTCGCGACGCGGCTCAAGCTGCCGTCCGACCTGTTCCTGTCGACGTCGCTGCAGATCGGCCTCGGCGGCCTGATGTCGACGATCGTCGCGTGGCTGCTCGGCGAACGCGTCGAACAGCTGGCAGTCGGGCCGGTGTTCGCGTTCGTGTACCTGATGGTGTTCTGCACGATGGCCGCGTACGTCGCGTACGGCTACCTGATCCGCCACACGAGCCCGATCATCGCAAGCAGCTGCATGTACGTGAACCCGATCGTCGCGGTCGCGCTCGGTGCGCTGCTGCTGGGCGAGCCGGTGACGATGGCGACGGTCGTCGCGACCGTCGCGATCCTCGGCAGCGTCGGGCTGTCGTTCGTGTTCGATCCGGCGCGCCGGCCGGCGGCCGCCGCCGCGGCTGCCAGTTCGCCGGCCGTGGCGGCCGAGCAGGCGGCGACGGCGGACGCTTCTGCTGTCGCCGAGCCGATCGCCACGCCGGATGCGGCGCCCATCCTCGCGCCGTCCGCCGTCCCGCTCGCGGTGCCGACGCCCGCGGCGGTGATGGATCCCGCCGCGGTGATCGACCCGGCCCCGGCGTTCGCGCCGCCGCCCGCCACCGCCGAGACGGCCGCCTCGCGCACCGACGCGTGACGCAGCGGCGGCCGGCCGCGCTCAGCCGCGCCGGCCGCCGCGATGGTGGGACCAGCCGGCGAGCGCGGTAAACAGCAGGCCGGCCGCGCACATGCCGGTCCAGCCGAACGCGCGCCATGCGGCGACGCCGACCGACGAGCCGAGCGCGCCGCCGATGAAATAGCACACCATGTACACCGTGTTCACGCGGCTGCGCGCCTCCGGCTTCAGCGCATAGATGCGCGACTGGTTCGAGATCTGCGCGGCCTGTACGCCCACGTCGAGCACGATCACGCCGATCACGAGCCCGACGAGGCTCGAACCCGACAACGCGAAGATCACGAACGACAGCGCGAGCAGCGCGATCGCGAGCGAGATGACTGCGCGCGGGCCGCGTGTGTCCGCGGAGCGGCCCGCATACGGTGCGGCGAGCGCACCCGCGGCTCCGACGATCCCGAACAGGCCGGCTGCCTGCGGGCCGAGATGGAACGGCGCGCCGGCGAGCAGCAGCGTGAGCACCGGCCAGAACGCGCTGAACGCCGCGAACAGCGCGGCGCCCGTCAGCGACGCCTCGCGCAGCCCGCGCAGTTCGGCGGCCAGATGCCACATCGAGCCGAGCAGCTTGCCGTACGACAACGTCGACGTCGGCGAGCTGCGCGGCAGCCGCAGCACGATCACGACGGCGAGCGCGACGAGCGCCGCGACCGAGGCGGCGAACACCGCGCGCCAGCCGAAATACTCGGCGACGAAGCCGGCGGCGGTACGCGCGAGCAGGATGCCGAGCAGCAGGCCGCTCATCACGGTGCCGACCGCGTGGCCGCGTTCGGCTGGCGGCGCGATTTCGGCGGCGAACGGCACGGCCTGCTGCGCGATGGTCGCGAGGATGCCGATCGCGAGGCTCGCGAACGCGAGTACGACGAGCGACGGCGCGGCGGCCGCCGCGATCAGCGCGATCGACAGCCCGGCGATCTGCAGCAGGATCAGCCCGCGGCGATCGAAGCGGTCGCCGAGCGGCGCGAGCAGGAACATGCCGGCCGCATAGCCGAGCTGCGTCGCGGTCGGTACCACGCCGATCCATGACGCGCCGTCCGGAAAGGACGCGCGGAAGCTGTCGAGCAACGGCTGGTTGTAGTAGATGTTCGCGACCGATACGCCCGCGATCGTCGCGAGCAGCAACAGCAGGCCGCGCGAATAGTGGGGCGAGGGGGCGTCGGTCGGACGGTCGGTGGAGGCGGTGGACATGGCGGCGGCAACGGAGTGGGCGGCGCGGCAGGCGGCGCACGCATCGGGTGCGCAGTCAGGCCGGGCGCCGGTCGAGGCTGCCGATCATACCGGAGCGACGCGAATCCTGCCGGCGGCATAACCGGCATAACCGGCATAACCGGCGTAACCGGCGTAACCGGCGTAACCGGCGTAACCGGCCGCCCGTCACGGTACGCGCTTCACGTCGTCAGTCGACCAGCTCGCCCGTCGGCTCGTAGAACGGATACGGTCCCGCGCCTTCGTCCACATAGACGTGATGCGACATCATCCCCGTATCGGGTGCATGACGATGAACCGCGAACGCCGGCGGTTCGAGCCGAAACGCGGACGGCCCATCAACTCGCAAGTCGAATGCGACCTGGTGCGCGGGCGATGGCACCGCGCACGCGAGCGTGCCGCCGAAGCGCGTGAACATCGTGCGGTGCACGTGACCGCAGAGCACACGCTCGACGTTCGGATGGCCGCGCAGCAGCGCATCGAGTTTCGCGGCGGCGGCGGGCGCGAGACGCAGCTTGTCCATGTGTCCGATGCCGGACGCAAACGGCGGGTGATGCAGCGCGACGATCACCGGCCGGTCGCGCGCGGCGTCGAGTTGCGCGGCGAGCCACGCGAGCCGGGCATCGCACAGGTCGCCGTGGCTCGCGCCCGGCACCTGCGAATCGAGCGCGAGCACGCGCACCGCGCCGACGTCGAGCGCGTACTGCACGAATTCGCCGTCCTGCAGCTCGGCACGATCGCCGAACGCGCGGCGCAAACCGGCGCGGTCGTCGTGATTGCCGATCATCAGGTAATACGGAATCTCGAGCGCGTCGAGCAGCCCGCGCAGGTTGCCGTACTCTTCGTCGTGGCCGAAGTCGGTCAGGTCGCCGGTGACGAGCACGGCGTCGGGGCGCGGCACGAGGGCGTTCAGTTTCTCGACGCAGCGCGCGAGCGCGGCCGCCGTGTCGACGCGCCGGTACGCGAGCTGGCCCGGCCGCTTGATGTGGAGATCGCTGATTTGAGCAAGCAGCATCGTCGTTCCTCGGAATCGTCGGGTTGTTGTCGCGGCGGCGTGCGCCGCGTGGGGTGCTGCCTGGATGATGCCGGATCGACGGCTTACGCGCCGAGCGCGATCAGGCCTTCCGGCGCGATCGTGAGGCCGACCGCCGTGCCGCGCGCGAGCGCGATGCGGCCCGGCACGTCGATCACGAGCGCGTCGGGCGCCGCATGCTCGATCGTGAGCCGCGTGCGTTCGCCGAGGAACGCGCACGCGCCGACCGCGCCGCGCAGCGGCGCATGCGCGGGATCGGCGAGCTGCGCATCCTCGGGGCGGAAGAACCACTCGTCGGCCGCATGCGGCGTAACGATCGCGCCGCCGGTCGTTTCGAGCGCGCCGTCGCGCCACTGGCCCGCCAGCCGGTTCAGCGTGCCGATGAACTGCGCGACCGTGCGGTTCGCGGGCTGGTAGTAGATCTCGCGCGGCGTGCCGATCTGCTCGATGCGGCCCGCGCCCATCACGACGATCCGGTCGCCGAGCTCCATCGCTTCGGCCTGGTCGTGCGTCACGTAGACGGTCGTCACGCCGAGCTCGCGCAGCAGCGCGTTCATGTCGCGGCGCAGCACGTCGCGCAGCTTCGCGTCGAGCGCGGTCAGCGGTTCGTCGAGCAGCAGCACGCGCGGCCACACCGCGAGCGCGCGCGCCAGCGCGACGCGCTGGCGCTGGCCGCCCGACAGTTGGTCGACCGGTTTGTCCGCATGTGCGTCGAGCCGCATCATCGCGAGCAGTTCGTCGACGCGTTCGCGCAGCGCACGCGGCTCGGTCTTGCGGATCTTCAGCCCGTAGCCGACGTTGCCGCGCACCGTCAGGTTCGGAAACAGCGCGTAGTTCTGGAACACCATGCCGACTTGCCGGCGCTCGATCGGCAGTGCGGTGACGTCGTCGTCGCCGAACGCGATCGTGCCGCCGGCGTCCGGCGTGTCGAGGCCCGCGATCAGGCGCAGCGTGGTGGTCTTGCCGCAGCCCGACGGCCCGAGCAGCACGAGCGTTTCGCCTGCGCCGATCGACAGGTCGAGCGGTTCGAGCACGCGTGTGCCGCGGAACGTCTTCGCGCAGCCGGTCAGGGTAATGGGAGTGGAATCGAGTTTCATGTCTGCGAAAATTTCAGCGCGGGCGCTTTTTGAGCGCGCGCGTACCGGACGGATCGACGCCAAGCCACTGCATCGCGACGAGCAGCGGCAGCGTCATCAGCAGGAACAGGATCGTGTACGCGCTGCCGACTTCGAGGCGCAGCGATGCATAGGTATCGGCGAGCCCGACCGGCAGCGTCTTGGTGTCGGGTGTATGCAGCATCCACGTGAGGTTGAACTCGCCGATCGACAGCGTGAGCACCGCGAGCGCACCGGCGACGATGCCCGGCCGCAGGTTCGGCAGCACGATCGTGACGAAGCGCGTGACGAACGACGCGCCGAGGCTCGCCGCGCCTTCCTCGAGCGTGCGCAGGTCGGCGCCGGCCGCAACCGCTGCGACCGCGCGCACCATGAACGGCAGCGTGAACACGACGTGGCCGACGACGATGAACCACAGGCTCATCCGGAACGCGGTAAAGCCGCCGTACACGACCAGCAGCGCGAGGGCCGAAGCCAGCCCCGGCAGCGCGACCGGCAGCACGAGCGCTTCCTCGATCGCACGCGCGATGCGGCTCTTGCTGCGCGCGAGCGCATAGCCGGCCGGCACGCCGACGACGAGCGCGATCGCGAGCGTCGCGAACGCGACGTAGAGCGACAGCGCGACCGAGCCGTGATACTGCTGCCACACCTGTTCGAGCCAGCGCAGCGTGAGGCCGCTCGACAGGCCGCGGAAATAGTTGACGGTCAACCCCGCGAGCACCGACATCACGACGGGCACGATCAGGAACGCGCACAGCAGCAGCGTGACGCCCCATTGGAGCGCGGCGATCGCCCGCGCGCCGGCGACGCGCGGCGCATGCCGGGCGGCGCGTGCCGGGTGCAACGGAGCTGGAGCGGGTGCCGGCGACGGCGCGGAAGAGCCGGAAAGCGATTGCATGCGTAAATCCTCAGGCCGCGGCGGCGGCGGTGTGACCGGTGAAGCGGCGCGCGAGCGCGAGCACGGCCCAGGTGACGATGCCGAGCACGATCGACAGGCCGGCCGCCGTCGCGATGTTCGCGTTCAGCGTGAACTCGGTATAGATCGTCATCGGCAGCACGTTCAGGTCGGTGGCGAGCGTGAACGCTGTGCCGAACGCGCCCATCGCGGTCGCGAAGCAGATCGCGCCGGCCGCGATCAGGCCCGGCGCGAGCGCGGGCAATACGATGTCGACGAAGATCCGCCACGGCGACGCGCCGAGCGAACGCGCGGCTTCCTCGAGCGACGCGTCGAGCTTCGACGCGGCCGCGATCACGGTGACGATCACGCGCGGAATCGAGAAGTACAGGTAGCCGATGAACAGGCCGGCCACCGAATACGCGAACACGAATTTGTCGCCGGTGAGCTTCGCCGACAGCATGCCGATCAGCCCCTGGCGTCCGGCGAGCATGATCACCATGAAGCCGACGACGACACCCGGGAACGCGAGCGGAAACGTCAGCAGCGCGAGCAGCACGCGCTTGCCGGCGAATTCGCGGCGCGCGAGCAGGAGGCCCGAGATCGTCGACAGCGCGAGCGTCGCGAGCGTGACGCCCGCGGACAGCGCAACCGTCTCGCCGAGGCTCTTCATGTAGCGCGCATTGCCGAGCAGCGCCGTGTAGTGCGAGAAGAAGGCACCGTCGGCGGATACCTGCACGAGCGAAGCCATCGGCAGCAGCCAGAACGCGGCGAATACCGCCAGCGCCGGCGCGACGAGCGCGATGCGCCAGCGCAGCGGAAAAGTCAGGTCGAGCATCGGTTGCGTCCCGCGGCTTACTGCATGATCTGCAGGTACTGCTGGCCGAACGCCTGCTGGCCGGCCGCCATCTTGCCGAAGTCGACCGGTTTCGCCCGCGCGTATTCGCTCGCCGGCAGGAACTTCGCGGCGATGTCGGCGCCGAGCGTCTGCGCGCGTACCGGGCGCAGGTAGGCGTTGGCCCACAGTTTCTGGCCTTCGTCGGACAGCACGAAGTCGAGCACCTTCTTGCCGTTCGCATCGTGCGGCGCGCCTTTCACGAGGCTCATCACGTACGGCACCGCGATCGTGCCTTCCTTCGGAATCACGAACTCGACGTTCGCGTTGTCCTTGTATTTCGCGCGATACGCATCGAAGTCGTAGTCGAGCAGGATCGGAATCTCGCCGGACAGCACGCGCGCATAGGCCGTCTGCTTCGGCACGATCGGCGCGTTCGCCTTCAGCTTGCGGAACCAGTCGAGGCCCGGCTTGAAGTTGTCGAGGCTGCCGCCGAGCGCCTGGTTGACGGCGACCGCGCCCGCATAGCCGACGAACGCGCTCGACGGATCGAGATAGCCGACCATGCCCTTGTATTCGGGCTTCAGCAGGTCGGCCCACGAACGCGGCACCGGCTTGCCGTCGAGCGCGTCCTTGTTCACGAAGAAGCCGAGCGTGCCCGAGTGGATCGCGAACCAGTAGCCTTGCGGGTCCTTCAGGTTCGCGGGGATGTCGTTCCAGTGCGCGGGCTTGTACGGCGCGATCACGCCCTTGTCCTTCGCCTGGAACGCCGACGACACGCCGAGGTAGACGACGTCGGCCACCGGGCTCTTCTGCTCGGCAATCAGCTGCGCGATCGCCTGGCCGGAGTTCTTGTTGTCGGACGGCACGCGGATGCCGGTCTTCTGCTTGATCGCGGCGATCTGCGCGGCCCAGTCGGCCCATTCGGGCGGGCAGTTGTAGCAGATCGCCGTTTCGTCGGCATGGGCTGCGGGGGCGCCGGCGACGAGCGCGGCGAGGGCGAGCGGCGCGGCAAGCGCGCGCAGCAGCGAGGTCAGGCGAAAGGACACGGTGAATCTCCGGGCGAGTAGGGTGGCGCTGGGGTGGTGTGGTGATCGGTGTGCGTGGCGCGCGTGTGTTGCGATCAGGCCTTGCGCAGGTGCAGGTCGGTGGCCGGCGGTGCGATCGTCGCGCCGTCGCGCACCGCATGCGGCAGGATCGTCGACGTGCGGTCGATCGCGGCGCCGTCGATGCATTCGACGAGACGCTGCCACGCGTGGCGGCCGATGTCGCGGTTCGGCGTCGCGACGCTCGCGAGCGGCGGCGCAAGCAGCTCGCCGATCGCGATTCCGTCGAAGCCGAGCACCGACAGGTCGTCGGGAATCGAGAAACCCGCGCGGCGCAGGCCGCGCATCACGACCATCGCGAGCAGGTCGTTGCTGCAGAAGAGGGCGGTCGGGCGCGTGGCGTGCGCGGTCAGATGCGCGAGCACCGCATCGGGCAGCTCGGGTGCGTTGAAGTCGACTTCGACGGGCGGCAGCGGCGCCACGCCGGCTTCCTCCAGCGCCTGCGCATAACCGAGATGACGCTGGCGCGCCCGGTCCGACGCGGCGAGCGAACCGGCCAGCATCAGCACGCGGCGATGGCCGTGCGCGGTCAGCCGTTGCACGCCGTCATACGCGGCAAGGCGGTTGTCGACCGACACCGACGGACGGCGCTGCGTGTCGTTGTGCATCAGCACGTAATGCGGGCCGTCGCGGTCGAGCATGTCGAGCAGCGGATGCGTGTCCGCATCGGCGACGGTGAGGATCAGCCCTTCGACGCGCTGCTCGCGCAGCGTCTCGATCGCATGACGCTCGCGCGCCGCGTCGTATTCGGTCGTCATCAGGATCAGCTTGAAACCGGCCGCGGTCGCGAGTTCGTCGATGCCTTGCAGGCAGTCGGCGAACACCGGGTTCGACAGCGTCGGCACGACGACGCCGACGAGCCGCGTGCGCTCGCCGCGCAGTTGCCGGCCGAGCGGGCTCGGGCGGAACTGCAGCGTGTCGATGGCGGTGCGGATCGTCTGCAGCGTGGCGGGGCTGACGGTATGCGGCGCGTTGATCGCACGCGAAACGGTGGCGATCGAGAAGCCCGCGAGGGCGGCGACGTCCTTGATGGTCGAGGTCATGAAGTCATGCGATGTAAACGTTTTCGGCCGGGGAATTATCGAAAACGTTTGTGACTTCGCGATGACGCACGCGACGCTTGTTTCGCGAAAAGCACGACACAAATGTCAGACGGTTGAGGTCGTCGGACGACGCGCGGTCGATTGTATCGGGGCAGGTCGCGGCGCGGGACGAAATCGGCGGGCCGTGGGGTGTCGGTGCGGTATCGGCGTCGAACGCCGGGGAGCAAGCGACGCGATGACGGCCGGTATCGCGATGCGGCGCGGCGGAATAAGGGAACGCATGCGCAAGCAATGGTAGAATCGCGTCCGCCCTCTTGCCGGGGTGATGAAATTGGTAAACATAGCGGACTTAAACGATTGAGTGCCCGGTCGGAAACGGTCGGTGCAGAACCCTTCAAATTCGGCGAAACCCCTGATGTGTGCATCGAGGCAACGCCGAGCCAAGCCTCGCGGCATCCGCGAGGAAGGTGTAGAGACTAGACGGGGGGCGCCTAAGGCGCACGGGCAGCGGTCACGCCCGCGCGCGACGGTGAAGGCATAGTCCAGCGCACGAACGGTTCGCGCACGCGACGCCGGCTTTGAAAGAAGCAGTGTGACGAAAATCCGCCGCCTTAACTGGCTTGCCGGTTCGAGTCCGGTCCCCGGCACCAAAAAACGTTCTAGTTGATTCCGAGGAAGCCCTGAAACCCGCCAAAAACTGAGCTTTGGCGGGTTTTTTGTTTCCGGGCTGTTCCGCTTCGAGCGATCGAAATCCGGGGGTATTTGGGGGTATGTTTGAGGGGGCTACCACTTTCACACGTTCTTCTGGCCCTCCTATGCCGCTAACCGATACAGCCATCCGGAATGCCGAGCCCGGGGCACGGCCGCAGAAGCTGTTCGATGGCGGCGGTTTATTCTTGCTCGTTACTTCAGTAGGCCAGCCGAGGCACGATCTCAAGGCGACGTATGGTCGCAGCCGGAAATTTATCGAAATCTATTTCCTGCCGTCGCGAAGAGGCTGGAACGCGACGAACGCCGGGCCAAGTTTAAGAGCGCTTTCCGAACGGCAGAGAAATGCGCTCAGCATACCTACCTTGAAATGGTACTCGCCGCGCAGATAGAGAATGCCAGCCGCCATGTCAGTGTTGGCGAAGCTGCCGAGCTGTAGCTTTCTGCACTCAAACCGATACTACGTCTTTTCGTCTCCCAAGTTGGCTTGTCCGCTGTGGGAGGGCTCACGAGTTCCGCCCGACTCGTGAACCATGTTGCACGAGTCATCTTCCAATACTGCTCCTTATAGCATCTGCGTCGTCATGGTCTTATGTTCATGCAGGATTTCACTGCACATACAAGGGAGATTAGAGATGTCGCAAAGAGTCACCAAGGTGGTCCGCCGGCGGTAGCGAGTTTCAACTTGCCGGTAGACGAGAAGGCAAGCGCACTGGTCGTGTTCCTCCGCCGCAAGGTGGTCGAGAACTGTAGTGGCCTAATGAACCCGGACACTGATTTAGGCGAGAATGCGCGCCATGGAGAGGTGTCTGATGCCGAAGCAACGTCGTTCGTTTTCCCCCGAGTTCAAACAGCAAGCAGCCAGCCTGGTGCTTGACCAGGGTTATAACTTTTCAGAGGCGAGCCGTTCGGTCGGCATCGGTGAGTCGGTGCTGCGGCGGTGGGTTTTGCAGCTTCAGATGGAGCGCCAGGCGTCACGCCGCAGGGCAAGGCAATCACGCCGGATCAGCAACGTATTCAGGAACTCGAGGCGCGCATCGAACGCCTCGAGCGTGAGAAGGCCATTTTAAAAAAGGCTGCCGCGCTCTTGATGTTGGAAGGCATCGAACGTACGAAGTAATTGATCGAACCTGCGGGAGCGAATCGGTCGAGTTGATCTGCTCGGTATCCCTTTAAGGCAGACATTGCTGCTGCGTATGCGACATCATCTCCATTGCCAAGGGCCTGATGAAGGCCGTAGCCGCCTTTATTAGAGCGCTTAATATGCTTGCGAAGTTCAGGGGGGCTGGGAAACGTGACGTCAGCGCCTTTCGTGCATCGCGCGACAAGACTGAAGATGCTGTCATTCTATTAAAGTTTCCGAGTGTATCTTGTGCGATGAGTACGATCCAAGGTTCTGGGCCGCTTTGCACTCGATAACGAACGAAATATCGATGACGCCGATTATATCGGGATCAGATGCCACTACGTAAATCTCGCGCCCCTTGTTTGATTCAGGGTCGCGAAATATTCCTGACTGGCGAACCTCGAAGCCTGCATTGCGAAATGCGGCGGCAGCTTCCATTTCGAGAGGGAAGCCGGTTTCACGCAGCCACTTGATGACCTTGTTATTCAACCCTTGTTCGTCGTGTTCCACGCGAACTCCACATATGACATGTTCAAGAAAATAACTGACAATTTAACGCAATCAAATTGCTCCTGGCATGCGGCCTATGACATGGATTGTGATCCAGGCCGTGCTAATCCTACGGCGAACAACTGCCGAATTCCCCGTCCTACGTCATGCCGAGGCCAGGGCGTGGCTCGGCGAATTGGTGACCAATGACTGCTTTCGCTGATCGTGCCTTAACGCGCGCCGTCGCACCACTAGAATCCGTCCCGATCTTGATCGCCGAAACCTTGGTCACTAGGTTGCGTGCCCTTGCATAAAGGATGGGAAATCTTCGCCCCCTAAGCGAAAGCAAAACGAAAGAAAAAGCGCAATCTCACGTCCCTTGTCGAATTGACTGTGGAAATATCCGCAAACAATCGTTAAAAAATGCCCAATGGGTTAGATTTATGTCACGAATCTGCCTTATTCCAGATAAAATCGCGCGAGCGGCAGTATTCGCGACCGCAGACCGTCCTTGCCTTGCATCTTTGCGGCGGTCGAACCTGAGAGACAAGGACAAGAACAGATGGCACTCGGACCGACAGATTCGGGGAATTTGGGATACAGCGACATCTACGAAGCGCTCAACCGTGGCCTCATGCAGCACGGCCGTTTGTTGACGTTGCGCACCCCGTTGGGCGATAACGCGCTTACGCCTGTTCGCGCGAAAGGGTGGTCGAAGATCGGTCGTGACTACCGCTGGACGGTGGATGCAGTTTCCACGCGCGATGACATCGAATTACTCGCGCTAATGCATCAGCAGGTGTCGTTGCTCATCCAGCAGCCGGCGGCCCCCGGTCCCGACGCGGAGTATCGGCCGATCCACGGCTTCGTCTATCAGATCAGGCGATTGGGAGCCGATGGCGCGCTTTCGCTTTACCAGATCGAGTTCGCGTCCGCCTTGTTTTTCTTGGGTGAAGGTCGCGACGATTATTACTGGCTGGATTCCGATGCGGTCCAGAGCATTAGCACTGTCTTCGACAAATATCCTCAACTGCGCGGGCGCTATCGATTCAATCTCGGTAGTCAGCCAACTACCCGCACGTATACGCGGCAAAGCGAATCGGACCTGAACTTGGTCCATCGGCTTTTGGAAGATGAGGGCTGGTACTTCTATTGGGAGCATGCGCCGGTCAAGGATAGCGAGCCACCGAAGACGACGCTCGTGATCGTGGACAGCATCTCGGCGCTACCAGATGCTCATGATGTTGCGTATTCCCGAAGCAATACAGGGGATGAAATCAATGGCTTGACGCAGTGGGTGATGCAACAGACGGCCCAGCCTATGGAGTTCAGGTCTACCTCTTTCGATCAGGATCGACCGGGTTCGAGCTTCGCGACCGGGAGCTTGATGGAAACGACGACTTACGCCGTCCAGCATTACCGCGACAAGGAAATCCTCAGTATTCCGGGCGTTCCGGCGACAGTGTACGAACCGACGACTTTGGGGTACCCCGACTCCGACAGTGGTGCTCGCCGCGCACAGATTCGAACGCAGGCGTGGGATGCGATGGCCCGTCGTTTTATCGGCGTCGGTGGGGTGCGCTGGCTCGATGCAGGTTCGCGGTTCGTTCTGAATGACCATCCTCGTCACGATACCCCCGATTCGAAGGACCGAGAGTTTCTGTCGGTCGATATGCATTGGTTCATCTTGAACAATGTGCCGTTCGCCCGGCAGTCGGAAGCGTTTCCGTTCAGCCTGCAATCGGAGCTCGACCGCGTTCAGGCGGAATACGAGCAGGCGTCGGTATCCCGGCCTCGTGCCAACGATGGTTCGGTGGGCTTTTTCTTGATGAAGATGGAAGCGCAGCGCACGGATGTTGTGTACCGCAGTCCGCTCGAGCATAAGAAGCCGGCAATGCAAGTTGAACACTTGCTGGTCGGCGCACCGGACGGCGAAGAAGCGTGGACGAACAAGAACAACGAGATACGTGGCCGGTTCGCATGGGACCGGCAGAGCAAGCCGGACGATTACAACACATCGCCGTGGTTGCGGGTCATGCAGGGCGATACGGGCGACGGCTATGGTGCAGTTCACGTGCCGCGTAAGGGCGAATGGGTCGCGGTCGGTTACTGGCAAGGAGATTGTGATCGCCCCTTCGTGATGGGGCGCTTGCCTGGTGGGACCACGCAGCAGCCGTGGCATTCGGACGTACTGAAATCGGGCCAACAGTCGCGCGGCTTCGGCAATACCGGTGCCTACAACGCCCTGATCCACGACGATTCCACGCATCAGGGCGGGCAGCGCCTGACGAGCTATACCGGGGGAACCTACCACCTATTTCATCAGGGGTACTTGATCGATCAGACGGGCAACACGCGAGGCGGGTATCGCGGGATTGGCTACAAACTTCATACCGACGCATTCGGTGCCATGCGCGCGAATCAGGGGATGGCGATCAGCACGCAGCACAAGTCTCCTGACGCCGAACAACTGGACGTGCGGGAGGCGCGCCAGCAACTGGCCCGTGCGGGGAATTTGGTCGATTCGTTGTCGGAAGCCAGCAAGGGGCATCAGGCGGCGGACCTCAAGACCGGTCACGATGCGCTGAAGCATTTCACTGACGTACTCGAATTGCCGCAGACGCCCGAGGCCAAGGGCGGTCGCACGGGAGGTGGCGGCACGGGCACCGCGAACGCCTTCAAGGAACCCGTGATGCTGCTGGACAGCCCGGCCGGAATTGCCGCGTCGACGCAGCAGTCGGTGCATCTCGCGGCGGATCAGCTCATCAACCTCGTCAGCGGTCAGACCACGACCGTCGCGTCGGGACAGTCGTTGATCGTCGCGGCGCTCAACTTGATCAGCATCTTTGCGCAGAACGGCGGGATGAAGGCAATCGCGGGTAAGGGCGACATCGATATTCAGGCGCATGCCGGCGTGATCGATTTGGCAGCTCAACTTGCATTGCACATCCGGTCCGTAACGGATGTTATCGAAGTCGCCTCCGGTAAGGAAATCCGGATTCTGTGCGGTGGCGCGATCGTCCAGATCAGTCAGGACGGCAGCATCAATATCCACTCACCGGGCAAGATCGACTTCAAGGCCGCAAGCTATTCGTTTGCTGGCCCCGCACGGGTCGATATAACGAACCCCGCGTTCAAGGATTCGCCGGTCCAGAAGCTGTCGCTGAACATGTTTGCGTCGCCCTCGGCGAAAAATGCTGCCCCGGTTGGCATGCCATATAAACTCTATGCAGACGGCGCGCTGATTAAGCAGGGCGTGTTCGACGAGACTGGGCAGTTGCCAATCGACCATCATGTGGCGACGCAGAAGTACACACTTGAATTGGCAAACGGTGTTAAGCATGAAATTCCCGTGCCAGGCGATTATCACGACGCTGCTAATGGTGCCCTCGCGAATCAAGGCTTCCAGTTTCACGAAAGTAGTAGTGCGGCGGACATCACTCCACCTGGCGATCGGGCATTGCACCGAACGCGCTACAGCGAACTGCTGAACCCGTCAACCGGAGACGACGCATGACCGCCAAGACGATCACTACGCCGATGGCACTCAATCAGACTTCAAGTGCAACGGTGTGTTCACCTTGGTTTGTGGACACCACGGACGAGGGAAAGCCCGTCGAGTTTCATCCGATCACATGCTCTTACCAACCCCTCGTAAACGGTCAGGAGGCGTTTGGTGCTGTGTATGATGCCATCGTGGCGGCACGGTACAGCATTGACATCATCTGTTGGGGCTTCCAGCCGTCGATGTATTTCAAGCGTGGGGACGGAGCGGCGTCGCTCAATATCGGCGACCTGCTTCTCAAGAAAGGACTGGAGGGGGTTCGGGTCCGACTTCTGTGTTGGGCCGACTCCCTCAATGTCGCTCAGGTCACCGAAAACTCGACGCCGGGTTTTAGTTGGTTGCGAAACCGTGTCTTGCAGAACGAGAACGATGCGGAGCGGGAGTACGATCGTGCTTGGTATTTGACCGCGCGAGCAGTGCCTCCTTCCCCGTTCCGGGAAGAGCAGGCGAACAAGCAAGCAGCTGATTTGCGCGCCAAGCATGCTGCCGGCCTGCCGCCTCCTGAGCCGTCAAAAAACACTGTAGCCTTGCAGGGGCTGCCGTGTATCGAAGTGGCAACACGAGATTTTTCGTTGGGGGACCGCGCGGAAATCATCTATCGTGAATCGCGGTTTCGCGAAGACAAGAACTTGAACGAAGAAGCGGTCACGTTTGGCTTCGGCACCGAACCTTCGCACCATCAGAAAATGGTGCTCGTGGACTACGAAGCGCCCGAACATGCCGTGGGTTTCGTGATGGGCCATAACACGCTGGATGCATACTGGGACGATGATAAGCATTCGTTTGCGCGGATGCATCCTCGCTTCGGGCGCAACGGTGCGACACCGCGACAGGATATGTCGGCGCTTGTGACGGGACCGATCCTCGAACATCTCAATGTCAATTTCTGCAATGCGTGGAAGCGCAGCACGGATGTCGATTTATTGCCGACCCGCCGGGCGCTCGCCTCAAGACTTCGGTTGCGCAAGGACAAGGGTACGCCAGTCATGGCGCAAATCTTGCGCACACAATCGCAGGAGGGCCGCCGCGATATTCGGGCGATGTACAAGCAGGCGACGGACAATGCGTGCCGCTACATCTATATCGAGAATCAGTATTTCCGCTGGCCGCCGTTGGTCGATCACATCAAGACTGCGATCAACAGACAGACGGCTGGGGGGCGAGATATTGGCAAGCATGGACCGCTGTATCTGTTCGTGGTGACGAATTCCAGTGATGATGCATTGGACCACGGGCAGGTATCGACATACCGGATGATGGAATCGCTGGGACACGCGGACACGATGCCGAACGTGACAAGGTTGGAGCGGAACGACGTGTATCAGCAGCAGCGACGCAATCTAGCAGCGAGCATTGACGGTACTGACAGCACGGCGCAGTTGATTCAGACTTATGGAACGGGTTCGAAAGCCGAGATCGCCAAAGCCTTGGAAAAGAACGAAGCGCACAAGAAGGATTTGCAGAAGCAGCTCAACGACGTGAATGCCAAGATTGCTGACAATAACAAGGGGCAAGTCATTCCAGGCGATATTCCGGGGCTGAAGACACTGATCTGTACTCTGGTTGCGCCAGACTCTCCAGCAGGAAAGTGGATGGACACTTATGTGCACAGCAAGATCATGGTCATCGATGATGTGTTTCTGACGCATGGTTCGGCAAACATCAACACGCGAAGCATGGAGGTGGATAGCGAGTTGAACATCTGCCACGAGCATGGCGATGTGAGCAGGGCTCTTCGGAAGAGGTTGTGGGCAATACATACGAAACCGGCTCCGTCTGAGGGGCAGGGAGCTGCGAGCGGTAATGACGTCAATAGTGCAGCGATAGGTGACAACATGACTGACGCATTCAATCAGTGGGTGAAGATCACGGATCGAAACAAACGCCTGCGAGGAAGCAATCTTCAGCCCTTGGCTGCGCTCGTCAGTTTTTCCTCCAATACGACAACACGAAGCAGGCTTGATTGATCATGCGCGTACTAGTTGCCATCTCCGTTGTTTGCCTGCTGACCGCCTGTTCGAAGAACGAAAGTGCTATGAATCCGTTGCCCGATGTTAGCGCAGTGCGCCTTAATCTCGCCTTCACATGCACGCATGAAGCCGACCATCTGCCGCCCCTTGATCCGGAGGCGGATGCGCTTTTCCAGTACGCCCGATTCCTTGAGAAGAGGGAAGGGCCGAAGGATTTCAACGATGTCGCTCGGTACTACCGCATCGCGGCCGCGTTTGGCCACTATAAGGCAAATCACAACCTGCAAATCCTAATCTCGTCGGGAATGGCGTCTTCACCCGATCCTGAGAAGGAAAGCGTTGATCTAGCTGAACACCTTATCAAGGCGGGTGTGCCAAGCGGTTACTACGATATTGGACACTATCTTCTGAATGGGTACGGGGTTCAGAGAGACGATGAGGCGGCTCGAAGATACATCCGCAAAGCCGCAGATTTGGGAAATGCTGAAGCTCAGTACTATGTTGCTGACATCCTTGCGCCGGATAATATGGCACCGGACATCGCATACGCGATGTTCCAGTGTGCAGCCGATCAAGGCCATGGCAAAGCTGCTAATAACCTTGGAATTATCGAGACGATAAAGCAGCGATATCCAAGTGCACTTCGAGCGTTCCAGCAAGCTGCAGCGGCTGGCGACAGGCAAGGGGCTCTTTCATTGGAGGACGGTTTCAAGGGGCCGCCAGTGAACGACAAGCTCAACTACATTGGGGTGGCCGCCGATCCTGAGCGCGTTCGTCGATACAGTGCAATCGGCAAGTTCATCGATGCGAACGATGGTCGCAATCCCAAGGTTCCGGATATCGATAAGATCGTACCGCTCCCCCCTGCGAAACTTCCGTCGTGGGATGGCACGTTTCAATGGCAAAAGGAACAGGAAGCTGCTGCTCCTCCACTGAAACCGTCGAGTGAAGTCATCGATCAGATGGCGAAGGCGAAGCATCTCGACCCGGCAACAGGATTACCCCTGGCAAGTCAGACGGAGAAAACTGCGCAACAAGATCCGCCTGCGAACATCGCAACTCGTGTGCCTTTGGGGACCGTCGCGCGTACCGGCCAGCAGTGTCCGGAAGATGGCGTATGGTGCGCGAAGCTGGATGCCGGTCAGGTTGGTGATGCGAAACGCAGGTTTCTTAAGGGTGACGCGTTGCCTTCCGTCGTCGTGCACGAACCTCGACGGCTAGCGGTCCTCGACAGCATGCTGGGTACACGTCAGCGCATGGCGCCTGTTGCTTGGGAACTCGTTGCATACCTTGATCAGTCTTGACCCGGTTCCTCGTTGGAGGGCTACAAGCCGATGACCTCTTTTGTAATCGACAAGGAAGATCGCTCGACGTGAACCAACCGAATGAAGCGAAGAGACGTGCGCACCCCGTGACGTTGATAGGGCTCGGCTGGTTGCTGTTCGTCCTTGGGCTGCCGTGCTGGGTCCTAGTGAGCAGTGCGCTTCACGTATTCGCTCCGTATGCCGATTGGCCCAAAATGATCGGGATGATCGGGGTACCAGTGCCGTTGCTATTCGTCACAGCTTGGAAGTACGACCGCGAGTACACGGGTGAAATCGGTCCTCTTCTGGTGGGCTGGTGCGTGGGCGTCGGAGTGGCGAGATTGGCCTTTTTAATTGGAGGCTTGGCTCCGCATGGCTGACTGCGTGGCGAAGATGGCACGCCTGTATTCGTTCGTTTGGGGATGTGACTGAGGCAACGGAAAATGACCCGATACTTGATTCTCGATGGAGATCATACGACCGTGGCGGGAACCGTTCGTGTGAAGGCGACGCCGTTTGAATTGGACGGCAGGCATATTGCGCATGAAGACGACGACGTAATTTGCCCTGCTTGCAAATCAATCGGCAAGATTCAATGCGCCGGTCCACGACTTCCAATGACAGGGCCGGACGGACGGTACGTCGCGCTGAGTGATGACCTGTGTATTTGCAAGTGCACCCCGCCACCGAAGCTGGTTGCGTCACAACAGGTCATGTCGGTCGACGTGTGACGCCCACCGCGATGTAGTGAGCGCGTGCTGGTCTAGCATCCGTTCACTGCGCAGAAAACCGCGCCATGTGATACTGGCACGCACGTCGCACCGGACGCCTGCGTCGCCACGGCCAACGCGTTCCGCTGACAGCCTTCCTCATCGTTTGCGTCTCGCAAGACCACCCGTCATGACCGACTCGACCCATCACTATTACGAACCGTCGCAAGGCCACGGCCTGCCGCACGACCCGTTGAACGCGATCATCGGCCCGCGCCCGATCGGCTGGATTTCATCCCGCGGCAGCGACGGTACGCTGAACCTCGCGCCGTACAGCTTCTTCAACGCGTTCAACTATCGGCCGCCCATCATCGGCTTTTCGAGCACCGCCGCGAAGGACAGCGTGCGCAACGTGCAGGAGACCGGCGAGTTCGTGTGGAACCTCGCGACGCGCGATCTGGCCGAGCGGATGAACCAGACCTGCGCCGCCGTGCCATACGACGTGAACGAGTTCGAACTCGGCGGCCTGACTGCGGTGCCGTCACGGCTCGTCGACGTGCCGCGTGTCGCGGAAAGCGGCGTGAACTTCGAATGCAAGGTGACCGACGTGATCCGGCTGCGCGATCATCACGGTGTCGAGACGCCGGCCACGCTGGTGCTGGGCGAGGTCGTCGCGGTTCATATCCGCCATGACTTGCTGAAGGACGGCATCTTCGACACGTTCGGCGCGGGCATCATTCTTCGCGCGGGCGGCCCGTCGGCCTATGTGCACGTGACGCCCGACAGCCGCTTCGACCTCTTCCGTCCCGACGCGTGATCGATCGCGCGTCGCAGCAGGCAGGCAAACCACGCGCACAGGCACCCGCACCCGACGCAAGACCTCGCGAAGATCCAGGATTTCGCGGGGTCTTTGGCTTCGTACCCTCACACGATCGGGACACGCCGATCCGTTCGCGCCCCGGAGGCCCGCTCTTCGCCGGCCCGGCGACCCTGCACCGCAGCAAACCCGTCCCGCGCCGACTCCCCGCCGCACTCACGCGCCGCCTCGATCGGCCATGGCAAATCTGCTCACGACGAACGAGCGGCTTGGGCATCGACGTCCGCCGCTGCCAGGCATAGATTTCCAAGGTTGACGCGCTTATCCGCGCGTCAGCTCGCGCGCGGGCCGGCAACCGGCCCGCGCGTTCCCAAACAGCGTGAGACACAATCGAGCGTGGAGACGACACGATGAGCCTGTCAGAGCCATTGCGTCTGCATGTGCCGGAGCCCACCGGGCGCCCGGGCTGCAAGACGGACTTTTCCTATCTGCATCTATCGCCGGCCGGCGCCGTCCGCCGCCCGCCGATCGACGTAGCCGCGGCGGACACCGCCAATCTCGCCCGCAGCCTCGTGCGCGTGCTCGACGACAGCGGCAAGGCCGTCGGCCCGTGGGCCCCCGATCTCGACGATGCGCGGCTGATCGCCGGGCTGCGCGCGATGCTCAAGACCCGCATTTTCGACGCGCGCATGATGATCGCGCAGCGCCAGAAGAAAATCTCCTTCTACATGTTGAGCCTCGGCGAGGAGGCGATCGGCACCGCGCATGCGATGGCGCTGCGCGATGGCGACATGTGCTTTCCGACCTACCGGCAGCAGAGCATCCTGATCGCGCGCGACGTGCCGCTCGAGCGGATGATTTGCCAGCTGATGTCGAACGAAGGCGATCCGCTGAAGGGTCGCCAGCTTCCGGTGATGTACTCGGACCGCGAAGCCGGCTTCTTCTCCATTTCCGGCAACCTCGCGACGCAGTTCATCCAGGCGGTTGGCTGGGCGATGGCGTCGGCGATCAAGGGCGACACGAAGATCGCGTCCGCGTGGATCGGCGACGGCGCGACGGCCGAAGCCGATTTCCATACCGCGCTGACGTTCGCGCACGTGTACCGCGCGCCGGTCGTGCTGAACGTGGTCAACAACCAGTGGGCGATCTCGACGTTCCAGGCGATCGCGGGCGGCGAGGGCACGACCTTCGCCGGGCGCGGCGTCGGCTGCGGGATCGCATCGCTGCGCGTCGACGGCAACGACTTCCTCGCGATCTACGCGGCGTCGAGCTGGGCGGCCGAACGCGCGCGCCGCAACCTCGGCCCGACGCTGATCGAGTGGGTGACCTACCGCGCGGGCGCGCATTCGACGTCGGACGATCCGACCAAGTACCGGCCGAGCGACGACTGGTCTCATTTCCCGCTCGGCGATCCGATCGAGCGCTTCAAGCGTCACCTGATCGTCAAGGGCATCTGGTCGGACAGCGCGCACGACGCATTGACGGCCGAGCTCGAGGCCGAGGTGATCGCCGCGCAGAAGGAAGCGGAGAAATACGGGACGCTGGCCGACGACCGGATTCCGTCGCCGGCCTCGATGTTCGACGACGTCTACAAGGAGCTGCCCGCGCACCTGCGCCGTCAGCGTCAGGAACTGGGAGCGTGATCATGGCGCAACACGAGACAGGGACGGCCACGCAGCCGATGACGATGATCCAGGCGCTGCGCTCCGCGATGGACGTGATGCTCGGGCGCGACAGCGATGTGGTCGTGTTCGGGCAGGACGTCGGCTATTTCGGCGGCGTGTTCCGCTGCACCGAAGGACTGCAGAACAAATACGGGAAATCGCGCGTGTTCGATGCGCCGATCTCCGAAGGCGGGATCGTCGGCGCGGCGGTCGGGATGGGCGCGTACGGACTGCGGCCCGTCTGCGAGATCCAGTTCGCCGACTATTTCTACCCGGCATCCGACCAGATCGTGTCGGAAGGCGCGCGGCTGCGCTATCGATCGGCCGGCCAGTTCACCGCGCCGATGACGATCCGGATGCCGTGCGGCGGCGGGATCTACGGGGGGCAGACGCACAGCCAGAGCCCGGAGGCGATGTTCACGCAGGTGTGCGGGCTGCGCACGGTGATGCCGTCGAATCCGTACGACGCGAAAGGGCTGCTGATCGCGTCGATCGAGAACGACGATCCGGTGATCTTCCTCGAACCGAAACGGCTGTACAACGGGCCGTTCGACGGCCATCACGAACGGCCCGTCACGTCGTGGCTCAAGCATCCGGCGAGCGCGGTGCCGGAAGGCTACTACACCGTGCCGCTCGATACGGCCGCCGTCGTGCGGCCCGGCAACGACGTGACCGTGCTCACCTACGGCACGACCGTGCACGTGTCGCTCGCCGCGGCGGAGGAGACGGGTATCGACGCGGAAGTGATCGACCTGCGCACGCTGTGGCCGCTCGATCTCGACACGGTCGTCGCGTCGGTGCGCAAGACCGGACGCTGCGTCGTGGTGCACGAGGCGACGCGCACCTGCGGCTATGGCGCGGAGCTCGTGTCGCTGGTCCAGGAACACTGCTTCTACCACCTCGAAGCGCCGGTCGAGCGCACGACGGGCTGGGACACCCCGTATCCGCATGCGCAGGAATGGGCGTACTTTCCGGGGCCGACCCGGGTCGGTGAAGCGTTGCGACGCGTGATGGAGGCGTGAGATGGGGATTCATGTCATCAAGATGCCGGATATCGGCGAGGGGATCGCCGAGGTCGAACTGGTGGCCTGGCATGTGGAAGTCGGGCAGACGATCAAGGAAGACCAGCCGCTCGCCGACGTGATGACCGACAAGGCGGCGGTCGAGATTCCGTCGCCGGTGACGGGCAAGGTGATCGAACTGGGCGGCCGGATCGGCGAGATGATGGCGGTCGGCAGCGAGCTGATTCGGCTGGAAGTCGAAGGCGACGGCAACCTGAAGGCCGCGGCACCGGTGCGGGAAACAAAGGTAGCAACCGCACCGGTCGCGGCGGCGACGCCGTCGAAGCCGGTGGCGGACGTGCCGGCCGAGCCGCCTGTGCAGCCCGCAGCGCCTCGCGCAGCGGCGCAACCGCGCCGCGACGAACCGGCCGCGCAGCCGCGCGCGGCGCGCGCGCCGGGCGAACGGCCGCTCGCGTCGCCGGCCGTGCGTCAGCGCGCGTGGGACATGGGCATCGAGCTGCGCTACGTACGCGGCACCGGCGAGGCCGGCCGGATCCTGCACGCGGATCTCGATGCGTATGCAGGATCCGGCGGCGGCACGGCGCGCGCATCGCAACCGCGCGGCTACGACGAACGCCACGACGAAACCGAAGTGCCGGTGATCGGCCTGCGTCGCGCGATCGCGCGCAAGATGCAGGAAGCGAAGCGCCGCATTCCGCACTTCAGCTACGTCGAGGAAATCGACGTGACCGAGCTCGAATCGTTGCGCACGGAACTGAACCGCCGCCACGGCGACACGCGCGGCAAGCTCACGCCGCTGCCGCTGCTGATCCGCGCGATGGTGATCGCGCTGCGCGACTTCCCGCAGATCAACGCGCGCTTCGACGACGAAGCGGGTGTGGTCACGCGCTACGGTGCGGTGCACATGGGCGTCGCGACGCAGACGGACGGCGGCCTCACGGTGCCCGTGCTGCGCCATGCGGAAGCGCGCGACGTGTGGTCGATCTCGGCGGAAATCGCGCGGCTCGCCGACGCGGTGCGCGCGAACCGTGCTCAGCGCGACGAGCTGAGCGGATCGACGATCACGATCTCGAGCCTCGGCGCGCTCGGCGGCATCGTGTCGACGCCGGTGATCAATCATCCGGAAGTGGGCATCGTCGGCGTGAACCGGATCGTCGAGCGGCCGATGATCCGCGACGGCGCGGTCGTCGCGCGCAAGATGATGAACCTGTCGTCGTCGTTCGATCATCGCGTCGTCGACGGCGCGGACGCGGCCGAATTCATCCAGGCCGTGCGCGCGGTGCTCGAACGCCCGGCATTGCTGTTCGTGGAGTGAGCCGATGAAGAACGAACACACCACACTGCTCGTCATCGGCGGCGGCCCGGGAGGCTACGTCGCCGCGATCCGCGCGGGGCAGCTCGGCATTCCGACGGTGCTCGTCGAGCGCGACCGGCTCGGCGGGACGTGCCTGAACATCGGCTGCATTCCGTCGAAGGCGCTGATCCACGTGGCCGACGCGTTCGAACAGGCGTGCGGCCATGCCGGCGAAGGGGCGCTCGGGATCCGCGTGCGCACGCCGGAGATCGACATCGCGAAAAGCGTCGCATGGAAGGACGGCATCGTCGACCGGCTGACGCGCGGCGTCGGCGCGCTGCTCAAGAAGAACGGCGTGCGCGTGCTGCACGGCGAAGCGCGCGTGGTCGACGGCAAGACCGTCGAGGTCGTCGGCGGCGGCCATACGGTGCGGATAGTTTGCGAGCACCTGTTGCTCGCGACCGGGTCCGAACCGGTCGAACTGCCGTCGATGCCGTTCGGCGGGCACGTCGTGTCATCGACCGAAGCGCTGTCGCCCGCGACGCTGCCGAAGCGGCTCGTCGTCGTCGGGGCCGGCTACATCGGGCTCGAACTCGGGACCGTCTATCGGAAGCTCGGCGTCGACGTCAGCGTCGTCGAAGCGGCCGAGCGCGTGCTGCCTGCATACGATGCCGAACTCGTGCGGCCGGTTGCCGATTCGCTCGCGCGGCTCGGCGTGCGGCTGTGGCTCGGCCACAAGGTGCTCGGCCTGGACGCGCACGGCGCGGTGCGCGTGCAGGCGGCCGATGGCGCCGAACAGACGCTGCCGGCCGACCGCGTGCTGGTTGCCGTGGGCCGTCGGCCGCGCGTCGACGGGTTCGGGCTCGAGTCGCTGATGCTCGATCGCAACGGCCGCGCGCTGCGGATCGACGACACATGCCGGACCTCGATGCGCAACGTGTGGGCGATCGGCGACGTCGCGGGCGAGCCGATGCTCGCGCATCGCGCGATGGCGCAAGGCGAGATGGTGGCCGAGCTGATCGCCGGCCGGCGTCGCCAGTTCACGCCCGCGTCGATTCCGGCCGTGTGCTTCACCGATCCCGAAATCGTGACGGCCGGTTGGTCGCCGGACGATGCACACGCGGCCGGCGTCGATTGTCTGAGCGCGTCGTTCCCGTTCGCGGCGAACGGGCGGGCGATGACGTTGCAGGCAACCGACGGATTCGTGCGCGTCGTCGCGCGGCGCGACAATCATCTGATCGTCGGCTGGCAGGCGGTCGGAGGCGGGGTGTCGGAGCTGGCCGCGGCTTTCTCGCAGTCGCTCGAAATGGGTGCGCGGCTGGAGGACATCGGCGGCACGATCCACGCGCATCCGACGCTCGGCGAAGCGCTGCAGGAAGCGGCGTTGCGCGCGCTCGGACACGCGCTGCATATCTGACGTAATCGCCTGACGGGGCGCCGCCGGTGCGTCACGCACGCATCGGCGGCGCTTGCGGCGTCTGATGGACTTCATGTTGTTTCAATCGGCATCCGCTCGCGCGGGATCGCGCCCGACAGCGCCGTAATTTTTCGAGACGAGTGGAGGGTTGTCGGCGTGGCGCCGGCCGACGATCATGTCGATAGCCGGAAACCGGGCCGCCTCGGTCCGCCAACGCAGGCTCCACACGGAAAAACCGACATGAAACTGCTGCTCGTCGGCGCGACCGGACTCGTCGGGCGCCACGTTCTCGACGTCGCGCTGGCCGATGCGCGGATCGATCAGGTGATCGTCCTCGCGCGCCGGCCGTTGACGCCGCATCCAAAGATGCGCGCGCTGGAAGTGGATTTCGACCATTTGCCCGACACGGCCGACTGGTGGCACGCGGATGCCGTGATCTGCACGCTCGGCACCACGATGCGGGCCGCCGGTTCGCAGGCGGCTTTCCGGCGCGTCGATCACGACTATCCGCTCGCGGTCGCGCGGCTCGCGCACCGGCACGGCACGCGGACCTACGTGCTGAATTCCGCGCTCGGCGCCGATGCTGCGTCGCGGATCTTCTACAACCGCGTGAAGGGCGAGGTCGAGCAGGCGCTCGCCGGCGTCGGGTTCGATTCGCTCACGTATGTGCGGCCGGGCCTGATCGGCGGCAGCCGCGACGAGTTCCGGTTCGGCGAGCGGCTGCTCGCGTTCGCGCTGAGCGCCGCCGCGCCCGCGCTGCCGGCGAAGTGGCGCGTGAATCCCGCACCGCGGATTGCGCGCGCATTGCTCGATGCGGCGATCGACGCACGGCCGGGCGTGCAGGTCGTCGCATCCGAGCGGCTGGTCTGATGCGGTGCGGGCGCGCCCGTCCGGCTGATCGGCTGCGTTTCCCGTGCGGTGACCGCTGCGCCCGACCGGGCCCCCGGGCAGGCCGAACTTTCATTTTTCCGACGTCCGGCTTGCGGCAATGCTGCGCCGGCGTGCCGCAATGACTCGGACGATTTCGAAAATCGCTTGATTCCGGGTAATCACCGATATCTCGCAAGTTGTATATACAAGATCATCCGCTGGCAATGTCGGCACACGTCGTGCCGCTTGCGCGCCAGCGTGCAGACCGTGCGTGCGTGGCGCATGCCGGCGATCCACGGCGCCCCGCATCCGCCGAGCCGAAAGGGCGGCTCGCAGCTTCCTGTCCCGTTCAAACCATGTGTGGTCCTGAGTATTTTGGAGATTGACCCGTGTCAACGAATTCCAGTGGAAAAGCCGGCGGACTGATCGAGGTACGCTCGATCGACTTCATTCCCGACGCCGAGCGCCACGGCGGCCTGCTGAGCCAGTTCACGCTGTGGCTGTCGGCGAACATGCAGATCACGGCCATCGTCACGGGCGCGCTCGCGGTCGTGCTCGGCGGCGACGTGTTCTGGTCGCTGGTCGCGCTGCTGCTCGGCCAGCTCGTCGGCGGCGCGGTGATGGCGCTGCACGGCGCGCAGGGGCCGCAGCTCGGGCTGCCGCAGATGATCTCGAGTCGCGTGCAGTTCGGCGTGTATGGCGCGATGATCCCGATCGTGCTCGTGTGCCTGATGTACATCGGCTTTTCCGCGAGCGGCTCGGTACTGGCCGGGCAAGCCGTCGCGCAACTGCTGCACGTCGACGACGCGGCCGGCATCCTGCTGTTCGCGGCCGTGATCGTCGTGCTGACCGTGTTCGGCTATCGCGCGATCCACTTCGTCGGCCGGATCGCGAGCGTGGTCGGCATCGTCGCGTTCGTCTACATGTTCGCGCAGTTGTTCGCGAACCACGACATCGGCGCGCTGCTCGCGAACAAGCATTTTTCGCTCGCGAGCTTCCTGCTCGCGATGTCGCTGTCCGCGTCGTGGCAGATCGCGTTCGGCCCGTACGTGGCCGACTATTCGCGCTACCTGCCGCGTTCGACGTCGTCGGTCGCGACGTTTCTCGCGGTCGGTCTCGGCTCGGTGATCGGCGCACAGGCGGCAATGGTGTTCGGTGTGTTCGCGGCCGCGCTCGCCGGCAGCCAGTTCGCGCACCATGAAGTGGCGTACATCGTCGGCCTCGGCTCGACCGGCGCCGTGGCCGCGCTGCTGTACTTCAGCATCGCGTTCGGCAAGGTGACGGTGACGGCGCTCAACGCGTACGGCAGCTTCATGTCGATGGCGACGATCGTCAGCGGCTTTCGCGGCAAGGGGGCGGTATCGTCGAAGAGCCGCCTCGTGTACATCTTCGGGATGATCTGCGTATCGACGCTGATCGCGCTCGCGGGCCGTCATTCGTTCCTGAAGGAATTCACCGCGTTCATCCTGTTCCTGCTCGCGTTCTTCACGCCGTGGAGCGCGATCAACCTGGTCGACTACTACTGCTTCACGCGTTCGCGCTACGACGTGCCGGCGCTGTCCGATCCCGACGGCCGCTACGGCCGCTGGAACGTGATGGCGATCGCGATCTACGTGGTCGGCATCCTGGTGCAACTGCCGTTCATGTCGACGCACATCTACACGGGGCCGCTCGTCGATGCGCTCGGCGGCACCGACATCTCGTGGATCCTCGGTCTCGTCGTGCCGGCCGTGCTGTATTACGTCGGCGCCCGCGCGTCGCGGCGCAGCATTCCCGAGCGCCTGATCCTGCCGCTCGAACGCGGCGAGGTCTGACACCGACGGATCACGTCGTTCGGCGGGCCGGTCTGCCGCCGGCCTGAGCGGCCCGATAGTGCCGAACCGGCGCGACCGGCAACCGCACCGCACATCATCCTCGTTATCCGCGATGCCGGCATGGCAGACCACCGTGCCCGGCATCGTTCCATTCTCCTTTCATTGAATAGCATGACTAAGAAAATGACCGCACGAGGACATCGTTCCCGGGCGCGACCGGCGCATGCCGGTCTTCGGATGGCCGTCGCGGCCGCTTGCGTCGCCGGTTCGGGAACCGCCTTCGCGCAGGACGGCGTCACGCTGTACGGCGTGATCGACGAATTCGCGCAGGTCGTGAATACGGGCAACGGCCACACGGCCGCGATCAACTCGGGTGGCCAGTGGGGCAGCCGGTTCGGGCTGAAGGGCGGCGAGGAGATCGGCGGCGGCCAGAAGATCGAGTTCGCGCTGGAAAACGGCTTCAACCCGAACGACGGCTCGCTCGCGAGCGCCGGCAGCCTGTTCAACCGGCAGGCATGGGTCGGCATCGCGGGACCGTGGGGCAAGGTGCGTGCGGGCCGCCAGAATTCGCCGCTGTTCAACGACCAGGGCGGGCAGGATGCGTTCGGCGGCGTCACGCAGGCGTCCGGCATGGACAACCTGACCGTGTTCGCGTTCCGCACGAGCAATACGCTGTCGTACCAGAGCCCGGAGATCGCCGGTTTCCAGGGCGGCCTGTACTTCGGGTTCGGCGAGGCGGGCGGCGTGCGCTCGGCCGGCTCCAGCCAGCAGTTCGACCTGACCTACGAGCACGGCTCGTTCGGCGCATTCGTCGCGGGCCAGTGGTTGAAGAACGCCGCGGCGACCACGACCGATCGCACGATCATGGCCGGTGCGTCTTACGAGATCGGCAAGGCCACCGTGTATGGCGGGTTCTCCGCGGTGAAGTGGGGCGACCTCGGAATCGATTCGCGCGTGTACGGGCTGTCGGTCAAATACCAGTTCAACCCGGCGAATGCGGTCGCGCTCGGCTACGCGTACCTGCACGACCGGTCGTCGCAAGGCAACAATGCAGATCAGCTCGGGCTGATGTACGAGTACGACCTGTCGAAGCGCACGAGCTTTTACGGCGCGCTGTCGTACCTGCGCAACCGCAACCAGGCCGGCTACACGCTCGCCGGCGCGGCGAACCCCGGCCTGCCGCTCGCGTACCCGGGCGCGAATGCGCGTGGCGTGCAACTCGGCATCGTGCATCGCTTCTGACGCACGCGATGCGCCGGGCCGCGTGTGTCCGGCGCGTGCATCGGGCGCACCCGCGTCATCACTTCCCCAGCCGCTCCGCGAGCGAGTAGCGCTGCATGCAGCGCTCCATCGCGTCGAGAAACGCATGCTCGGCCGCATTCATCTTGCGGTCGCGATGCCACAGCAGGAACACGTCGACATCGACGAGCCCGTCGTCGGGCGGCAACCGCCACAGCCGCTGCTGCGCGATGTCGTCGCGCACGATATGCTCGGGCAGGCAGCCGATCCCGTAGCCCGCGAAGATCAGCCGCCGCACTTCGTCGAGGCTCGGCGACGACGCGACGATGCGCCCCGTGAAGCCCTTCTGGTCGCGGAACACGGTGAGCGGCGACAGGCTGTCGCCGATCTGGTCGCTCGTGAACGACACGAAATTCTCCGCGAGCAGATCGTCCATCCGCAATTGCGTCTGCCCGAACAGCCGGTGATGGCGGCCGCAGTAGATCGCATAGCGCTGGCGCAGGAAGCACCGCATTTCGAGCTTGTCGTGCGGCGTGCGGCACAGGCCGAGCCCGGCCGTGGCCGTCTTCTGCAGCAGCGAGGAGAGAATGTCCGACGAGCGCATCACTTCGATCTGCAGATCGATACGCGGATACGCGCGATGGAAATCCGCGAGGCATTCGTCGTAGACGGGCGATTCGATACGGCTCACCGTCAGCAGCCGGATCGAGCCGGTCAGGTCGGCCGTACTGTCGTCGATTTCGGTTTCGAGGCGCGAGATGCCGCCGTAGATGTCGCTCGCGATCCGGTACACGGCTTCGCCGGCCGGCGTCGGCGCGAAGTGCGCGCCGCGCCGCTCGATCAGCCGGCGCTCGAGCGTCTCCTCGAGCCGCCGCAGCGCCTGGCTCACGGCCGGCTGCGTGACGTGCAGGCGCGCGGCCGCGCGGCTCACGCTGCGCTCCTGCATGATCACCAGGTAGGTGCGCAGCAGGTTCCAGTCGAGGCGATCGTTGAGGAACGGGGCGAGGTCGGGGCGCATCGGGTCTCCGGACTGGCGGCGAGCGGGCATTAGTTGAACTTATATGGTGAATAATAACTCGAAATTTGACTAATGATTTGCGGCCACCGATAAAGGAGGGGCGCCGCAGCGGTGCGGCGCGAGGCCGCGACAGACGGCCGTCCTCACGATATTGCGTGCCGCCCGCCGCGGCGCGCGTCAGGAGCCCGCATGACTGAGTCCCTTCCTTCCGCCCGCCAGCCGGCACGCGCCGCGACGGCCGCGTTCATCGGCACGATGATCGAGTGGTACGACTTCTACATCTACGCGACCGCTGCCGCGCTCGTGTTCGGCGAACTCTATTTCCCGTCGCACGACCCGTTCGTCAGCACGATGGCGTCGTTCGCGACGTTCGCGGTCGGCTTCTTCGCGCGTCCGCTCGGCGGCGTGATCTTCGGCCATCTCGGCGACCGCATCGGCCGCAAGAAGGCGCTGATGACGACGCTGATGATGATGGGCGTCGCGACCGTATGCGTCGGGCTGTTGCCCGCCTATTCGAAGGTCGGCGTCCTCGCGCCGGTGCTGCTCGTCGCGCTGCGTATCGTGCAGGGGATCGCGGTCGGCGGCGAATGGGGCGGCGCGGTGCTGATGGCGGGCGAGCATGCGCCGCAGGGGCGCCGCACGTTTTTCGCGTCGTTCGCGCAGCTCGGCAGCCCGGCCGGGCTGATCCTGTCGCTGATCGCGTTCCGCGCGGCCACGTCGATGGACAAGGCCGACTTCCTCGCGTGGGGCTGGCGCCTGCCGTTCCTCGCGAGCTCGGTGCTGCTAGTGGTCGGGATTCTGATCCGGCTCGGTGTGAACGAGTCGCCGGAATTCGCGCGGGTCAAGGAAGCGAACCGCACGGTGAAGCTGCCGGTCGCGGAAGTGTTCCGTTCCGCGTCCGGGCCCGTGCTGCTCTGCATCGGCGCGAACACGATCGGCATCGCGGGCGTCTATTTCACGAACACGTTCATGATCGCGTACACGACGCAGTACGTCGGCGTGTCGCGTTCGCTGATCCTCGACAGCCTGTTCGCGGTCGCGATCATCCAGTTCTTCGCGCAGCCGCTTGCGGCGTGGATCGCGGAGCGCATCGGCGGCGCGCGCTTCCTGAAGCTCGCGGCGCTGCTCGCAATGCTGTCGCCGTATCCGATGTTCATGCTCGTGCAGGGCGGGACGTCCGCGTCGCTGATCGCCGGCATCGCACTCGCCGTCGTCTGCATGGCCGGTTTCTATTCGGTGATCGCGGGCTTCGTCAGCGACGTGTTTCCCGCTCACGTGCGCTATTCGGCGATCTCGCTCGCGTACCAGATTTGCGGCGCGATCGCGGGCGGCCTGACGCCGCTCGTCGGCACATGGCTCGCGCATCGCTTCACGGGCCAGTGGTGGCCGCTCGCGGTGTTCTACACGTGTCTCGCCGGCATCTCGCTGCTCTGCATCGTCGCGCTCGATGCGCGCCGCGCCGCGCAGCCGGCCGCCGCCGAAGCGCTCGGCTCGCATTGAACCGCAACGAATGGATCGATCGGGAATCCCTATGAACGACCTGCTTGAAATCGACGGCGCCCGCCTGTGGCAGAGCCTGGCCGACATGGCGCGCGTCGGCGCGACCCCGCGCGGCGGCGTGCGGCGCGTCGCGCTCACCGATGACGACCGGCGCGGGCGCGACCTGTTCGCGCAATGGTGTCGCGACGCGGGGCTGACTGTGAGCGTCGATGCCGTCGGCAACCTGTTCGCGCGGCGCGACGGCGCCGATGCGCACGCCGCGCCGGTGCTGATCGGCAGCCATCTCGACACGCAGCCCGAGGGCGGCCGCTTCGACGGCGTCTATGGCGTGCTCGCCGCGCTCGAACTCGTGCGCACGCTGAACGACGCGGGCATCGCGACCGACAAGCCGCTCGAGATCGTGTCGTGGACCAACGAGGAAGGCGCGCGCTTCGCGCCGGCAATGCTCGGCTCGGCCGTATTCACGGGCGCGCTGCCGCTCGACGACGCGCTCGCGAAGCAGGACGCCGACGGCGTCACGCTCGGCGCGGCGCTCGACGCATGCGGCTATCGCGGCACGCGCGCAACGGGCGGCGCGGTCGACGCGTATTTCGAGGCGCATATCGAACAAGGGCCCGTACTTGAGGCGAACGGCACGACGATCGGCATCGTCACCGGCGGGCAGGCGATCCGCTGGCTCGACGTGACGGTGACGGGCGTGGCCGCGCACGCGGGCACGACGCCGATGCCGTATCGCAAGGACGCGTATTTCGCGAGTGCGCAGATCGCGCTCGAACTCGAACGGATCGTCGCCGCTTATGCACCGCGCGGGCTCGCGACGATCGGACAGGTCGGCATCCGCCACGCATCGCGCAACACGATTGCCGGCGAGCTGACGTTCACGGTCGACCTGCGTCATCACGACGATGCCGAAGTCGATGCGATGGAGCGCGACCTGCGCGAGGCGTGCGCCCGCATCGCCGCCGCGCGCGGCGTGCAAGTGGCGATCGACACCTGCTGGCGCAGCCCGGCGACGCCGTTCGACCGCGATTGCGTGGGGCGGGTGGCGCAGGCCGCGGCCGCGTTCGGCTACACGCACGAGCGGATCGTGAGCGGCGCCGGCCACGATGCGATCCTGCTCGCGCGCCGTTTCCCGACCGCGATGGTGTTCATTCCGTGCGTCGACGGCCTGTCGCACAACGAAGCCGAGGACGCATTGCCCGACGACGTGACGCGCGGCGCGAACGTACTGCTCCATGCGGTGCTGGCGCGCGCGGGCATCGCGGCGCGCGTCGACGCGGCGGCCGCCGCGCACGGCGCCTGATCCGGCGAATCGACGAGGACTACGATGAAAACCTATTTCCATCCCGAACAATTGCTGCACCATCCGCGCAGCTACCTGTCGCGCGGCCGGATGCGCGAACCGCAGGAAGTGCCCGAGCGCGCGGCGCGGCTCGTCGCGGCCGTCCGGTCGCTCGACTTCGACGTGCGCGAGCCGGCCGACCGCGGCACCGCGCCGATCGCGGCCGTGCACGACATGAACTACCTGCGCTTTCTCGAGGACGCGCACCGCGACTGGAAGCAGATGCCCGACGACTGGGGCGACGAAGTGATGTCGAACGTGTTCGTGCGCGATCCGAACCCGCTGCGCGGCGTGCTCGCGAAAGCCGCGCGCTATCTCGCCGACGGTAGTTGCCCGGTGGGCGCGAATACGTGGCGCGCGGCGTACTGGTCCGCGCAGGGTGCGCTGGCCGCGGCGGCCGACGTCAACGACGGCGCACGCGAAGCCTACGCGCTGTGCCGGCCGCCCGGCCATCATGCGCGCCGCGACGCGGCCGGCGGCTTCTGCTACCTGAACAACGCGGCGATCGCCGCGCAGGCGCTGCTCGGCCGCCATCGCCGCGTCGCGATTCTCGATACCGACATGCATCACGGGCAGGGCGTGCAGGAGATTTTCTACGGCCGCGACGATGTGCTGTACGTATCGATTCACGGCGACCCGACCAACTTCTACCCGGTCGTCGCGGGCTACGAGGAAGAGACGGGCGCGGGCGCCGGCGACGGCTTCAACCTCAATCTGCCGATGCCGCACGGCGCGCCGGAGTCGACGTTCTTCGCGCGGCTCGACGACGCGCTGCGCGCGCTCACGCGCTTCCAGCCCGATGCGCTCGTGCTTGCGCTCGGCTTCGACATCTACAAGGACGATCCGCAATCGCAGGTTGCGGTCACGACCGACGGGTTCGGCCGGCTCGGCGGCGCGATCGGCGCGCTCGGCTTGCCGACGGTGATCGTGCAGGAGGGCGGTTACCACCTCGAGAGTCTCGACGCGAACGCACGCGCGTTCTTCGGCGGGTTCGCCGCTCGGCGCTGACCGGGCCGTCGAACCGACCGCGCGCCGACAATGAAAACGGCCGCATGACGCGGCCGTGAGAATGCGTGCGGACGGTTCCGGATGGTCCCGACGTGCCCGCGCTTACGAATTCGCGGCGGCCGGCGAGCGGCGGCGCTGCGTGACCTGCAGCATGACGAGGGCGAGCCCGGCGGCGGCGATCAGCGCGCCGACGAGCGGCACCGCCGCGTAGCCGAACCCGGCCGAAATCGCCGCACCGCCGGCGGCGGCGCCCACCGCGTTGCCGAGATTGAACGCGCCGATGTTGACGGCCGACGCGAGGCCCGGCGCTTCGTGGGCCGCACGCATCACGCGCATCTGCAGCGGCGGCACCACCGCGAACGTCGCGATCCCCCAGACCAGCAGCGTGACGGCGGCGCCCGCATGGGTGGCGGCGAGCAGCGGGAACGCGGCCATCGTCGCGATCAGCAGCAAGAGGAAGCCGATCAGCGTGCCGTCGAGCGAGCGGTCGGCGAGGCGCCCGCCCGCGATGTTGCCGATCGAGAAGCCGACGCCGATCAGCACGAGCATCGCGGTCACGAAGCCGGGCGTGGCGCCCGTCAGGTGTGCGAGCGTCGGCGCGACGTACGTATAGAGCGTGAACATCGCGCCGGCGCCGAGTACCGTCGTCGCGAGCGCGCCGAGCACGACCGGGCGCGTGAGCACGGAGAGTTCGGCACGCAGGTCCGGCATCTTGCCGGCTTCGCCCTTCGGCAGCGCGGCGAACAGGCCGGCGATCGCGACCAGGCCCAGGCCCGCGGTCGCCGCGAACGACATGCGCCAGCCGATGATCTGGCCGAGCCAGGTCGCGGCCGGCACGCCACCGACATTCGCGATCGTCAGCCCCATGAACATCGTCGCGACCGCGCTGGCCTGCTTCTCGCGCGGCACGAGGCTCGCGGCGACCACCGAGCCGAGCCCGAAGAACGCGCCGTGGTTGAGGCTCGTCACGAGGCGAGCGAGCAGCAGCGTCGTGTAGTCGGGTGCGGCGGCCGACAGCAGGTTGCCGATCGTGAAGATCGACATCAGCGCGATCAGCGCGGAACGACGCGACCAGCGCGCGAGCAGCAGCGTCATCAGCGGCGCGCCGACCATCACGCCGATCGCATACGCGCTGATCAGCATGCCGGCTTGCGGAATCGATACGTGCACGCCGTCGGCGATCACGGGCAGCAGGCCCATCGGCGAGAACTCGGTCGTGCCGATGCCGAACGCGCCGGCGGCGAGCGCCAGCAGCGGCAGCGCGGCGCTGCCGCCCGGGCGGGACGGAGAAGAAGTCGTGGGGTTCACGCGGCGGGCTCCTGTAAGCGGGGGACAACGGCACGAAGCCATTGAGGTCAGCCCGAAGTGTGCCTGCATTACTTTTGCGGAAAAAGCCGCATCCGGACGAAATTATCTTGATTTCATGTCAACAATGCGGCGCGCGGGCGGCGTGTGGGGCGTGACTCGACACGCAACAGCAAAAAAGCCCCGACCACAGGGGGTCCGTGGCCGGGGCGGAAACGCATCCTCTCTTTGGCACGAGGGGTTGGATGCGCGGGCAGTATATTTCGGGCCAGGACGATTCGAATCGGCGTTAAACGGCCGTTTTGGGCGTCAATTTGAAAATAGCGTCGTCACGACGCCGCCCGTCGGCGTTCTGAAAGACTTTTCGGTGACACGGCGGTGTCGTTTAGTATGCAAAAACAGCGAAAACGGCGAGATGGCGGAAAGGCGATTCCGTCCATCGGCCGGCGCTGCCGGTCGCGTCGCCCGGCAGCGCGCCGATGCGCCCGGCGTACGTTCAGCCCGGTTCGCCGGCCGCGTCGCGGACCGCCGCGAGAAACCGCGCGACGACGGGCGACGGGGCCGCCGCCGCGCCGTCGAACACGAACTCGATGTCGAAGCGGCTCGCGAGCGCGTCGAGCGCGACGAGCCGGACCGTGCGCGGGCAGGTCGGCGACGCGCTTTCCGGCACGAACGCGCAGCCCATTCCGGCCGCGACGAGGCCGATCAGCGTCGGGATGTCGCTGCCGACCTGCGCGATGCGCGGCGTGAAGCCGGCCTGCTCGCATTGCGTCATCAGGAACCGGTGGTGCGCGGCGGAGCGCTGCGCATCGAACCAGACGAACGGCTCGTTCGCGACGTCGGCCAGCGTGCGCGGCGCGACGAAGCGGCCGCCCGGCGGCGCGGGCATCGCGAGCACGAAGCGGTCGCTCAGCAGCCGCACGCCCGTCAGGTGCGGCGCTTCCTCGCGACGCCACGCCATGATCCCGGCGTCGAGCTGGCCGCGCATCAGCGCGCTCGCCTGTTCGGCCGACAGCATCGGCGCGATCGACAGTTTCACGTCCGGGCACGCGTCGCGAAACGCCTTGAGGACGTTCGCGACGACCGGCAATGGGAGGCAGTTCGGCAGCGCGCCGAGCCGCAGTTCGCCGAGCTGGCCGGCCGCGCTGCGCAACGCGCGCTCGCGGCTGTCCTGCAGCATCGCGAGCAGGCCGGTCGCATCGCGCAGGAAGCTCGTCCCGGCCGCCGTGAGCGTGACGCCGGTCGCGCGACGGATCAGCAGCGGCGTGCCGATCGCGTCCTCGAGCTCGCGGATCTGCCGCGACAGCGCGGGTTGCACGATGCCGGCCGCGCGGGCGCCGGCCATCACGCTGCCGGCCTGGGCGACGGCGACGAAGTAGCGCAGGTGACGCAGTTCGATCTGGCGCATGCGGTGTCGGGTCTGGTGTGCGGATATGCCTGTGAAGCATAGCAAAAGCCATCCGATGGTATTGGAAAGCATGGCGGGCCTGCCGTACGATGACCGTCATTGCCGCATTCGCGTCGTCGCGCGTCGCGTGCGTTTCCTCCCGTTCTCATTGCGTCCCGTCCCATGCCGCTTCATATCCCGACCCCTTATATCCGCTCGCCGATCGCGTCCCGCCGGCTCGGCACGACCATCCGGCTGAAGCTCGAGGCGCTGCAGCCGTCGGGTTCGTTCAAGCTGCGCGGCATCGGCGCCGTCTGCGAGGCACGGCACGCCGCCGGTGCGCGGCGATTCGTGTCGTCGTCGGGCGGCAACGCGGGCATCGCGGTCGCGTACTGCGGCCGCGAGCTCGGCGTGCCGGTGCGCGTCGTCGTGCCGGAAAGCACATCGGCGCGGGCGCGCGAGCTGATCCGCGTCGAAGGCGCGGAACTCGTCGTGCACGGCGCGAGCTGGGCCGAGGCGAACGCGTTCGCTCAGTCGGGGCTCGACGCGCACGACGCGTTCGTGCATCCGTTCGACGATCGGGCGCTGTGGGACGGCCACGCGACGATGATCGACGAGATGGCGGCGGCCGGCCCGAAACCCGACGCGGTCGTGCTCGCGGTCGGCGGCGGCGGTCTGCTGTGCGGCGTGCTCGAAGGGCTCGCGCGCAACGGCTGGCACGACGTGCCGGTCGTCGCCGCTGAAACGGAAGGCGCCGACTGCTATGCGCGCTCGATCGCGCAGGGGCGCCCGGTCGAACTGGCGGCCATCTCGAGCATCGCGACGACGCTCGGCGCGAAGCGGCCGTGCGACGCGGCGGTCGAATGGGCGACACGCCACGCGATCCATCCGGTCGTCGTGTCCGATGCCGACGCGGTGGCTGCGTCGCTGCGGTTTCTCGACGAACACAGGATCGTCGTCGAGCCCGCGTGCGGCGCGGCGCTGGCCGCACTGGAGCGGCCGGTGCCGGTGCTCGCGTCGGCCGCGGACATCGCTGTGATCGTCTGCGGCGGCGTGACCACGACCGTCGAGGATCTGCAGACGCTGCGCGCGACGTTGCGGTAGGCGCGGGCGCCGGCGAGCAGCGCGGTCGCGGGACGGCGGATCGCTTGCGATTGTCGCGCGCGGTGGCGGCGAGCCTGGCGCGTGCATGGCGAACCGTCACGCGTCGACGTTGCCTTACCGTCAATCCCGCCAGGACATACGCGGCCGGCGCACGGCCGGATGGGCGGAAACGACCTCAGGGAATCATGCGGAAGGGTGACGTACCGTCGCGCCGCGCCGCATGCGGCCGGGCGCAACGGTACGGGAGCGCGATCAATTTGCGGTGGGTGCGCCCACGCCGGACGGCGTGGACGATGCGACGGGGTTGGCGGCAGCCGGCGCAGGCGATGCGCTTGACGGCGGCGATGCCGAGGTCGATGCGGACGTGGATGCCGTTGACGAAGACGCGGCCGAGGACGAGGACGGCGTAACGGTGGCCGCTGCTGCCGCTGGCGCCGAAGCAGACGCGGGCGCGGGCGCGGAAGCCGGCGCGGCCGTCGAACCGGAGGTCGACGAAGATGCGGGCGCGGTTGCCGGACCGGAAACCGGCTTAGGCGCCGAAGCCGGCGCAGCAGCCGAAGCGGGAGCCGGCGCAGGGGTCGACACAGGCGCCGGGCCAGCAGCCGAAGCCGGCGCGGGTGCCGAAGCCGCCGCGGGGGCCGCTCCCGACGCCGGCACCGACCCGGACGCCGTCGTCGGCGCCGCAGCGCGCATCGCAGCCGGCGCCGCGACGGCCGATGCCGCGGCCGGCACGGCATTCGCGCCCGAACCCGGCGCGACACCCGTCGCCGAAAGCGGCACCGGCGCCGCGGGCGGCGTCGGCACGACCGGCGTCGTCATCTTCATCGGTTCGCCCTGCGGGGTCGGCGCCGGCTCCGGCAGCGGCGCAACGGGCTCCTTCTCGGCGGCCTTCACGGTCGCGCGGTCGCGGCGCGCCGGATCGATCTTCAGGAAATGGTCGACGAGCGTGAAGAAGCGCTCATAGAACACGCCGGCGGGAATCGTCTCGCTCGCGGTCTTGACGAGCGCGTCGTCGCTCGACCCGATCGGCAGCGACAGCGAGCCGAACACGCTGAGGCCCACGCTGGCCGACGTATTCGATTTCTTCAGCGTATAGCGGTCCTGCACCGCGTTCACGTACGCGATGCTCGACGCGCCGTCCGCGGTCGCGTCCGCGCACACGACGTGAAACTCGATCACGACGTGCATGTCGTTGCTCGGCTGGAAATTCTTGCTGCCGTCGACCGCGTCGTTGCGCGATGACGACACCACGTAGCCCTGGCTCAGCAGCGCGCGCCGCGCGGCCTCGCAGGCCGCGTCGGATTTTGCGTGGAACGTATGCGCGTACGGGCTGGTGGCCGCGTCGAACTGTTCCTGCTGGTAGATCGGCTTGGGCGGCGACGAGCATGCCGCCAGCACGGTCGCGGCCGCGAGCGCGCACGAAACGGAAAACAGGCGAAATCGGTTGTGCATGGCGTCTTTCAGAAGGCTCGGCGAGAGGCGGCGCAAGGGGAGTGCCCGGATTGATGCGGCGCACATCTCGTATGGCCGGGGCGACATTATAGTTTCGTTTGATGTCGCGCTCGCTTCAGTCGGCCGGCGCGCCGCGCGCCGCGGCCAGCAATTGCGCCGTCAGCGGATGATGTTCGCCGCGCCGGGAGCGGATCGCGTGGATCTCCTCGGTCACGTCGCCCGCGCGCCCGAGCCGCCTGAGCCCGCGCAGCAGCGACGCATCGTTCGCGCCGAGTTCGCTCAGCGGAAACACGCCGAGGCCGCGCGCCGCGAATACGGCCATCAACGCGCTGTCCTCGAACTCGCCGGCCACGCGCGGCATGATCCGCTCGCTTTCCAGCCACACGTCGAGACGCACGCGCAATGCCGAATGCGCGGTCGGCAGCAGCACCGGAAGCTCGGCCAGGCAGTGCGGAAAGCGCTGCCGCGCGGCCGGCGTGACGAGCGCCGCGGGCCCGTACCAGTCGACCGGCGACGCGACGAGCCGCTCGCTCGTCACGCGCAGGTTCGACCCGGACGGCGCGCCTTGACCGGCCAGCACGAGATCCAGGTGGTGCAGCGCGAGTTCCGCGAGCAGCGCGTCGTGCTCGCCTTCGTGACACAACAGCCGCAGCGTGGGCGTGTCGAGCACCGGGGCCAGGATCGCGTGCGCGGCGAGCTTGGAGATGCCGTCCGCGAGGCCGACCGCGAGCCGCACGGTCGGCTGGCTGGCCGCCGCGCGCACGTCGTCGGGAATCAGCCGGCCCATTTCGAAGATGATTTCCGCGCGCGCAAAGGCGGCCTGCCCGGCGTCGGTCATCGCGACGCCGCGCCCGGCCGGGCGCAGCAACGGGTGCCCGAGCGCTTTCTCCAGCTCGCGCACCTGCGCGCTGATCGTCTGCACGGCCATGTCCAGCCGGCCGGCCGCGCGCGCGAAGCCGCCTTCCTTCACGACGACCCAGAAATAGTACAGATGGCGAAAATTCAGCATTGGAGCGCGACATATCGAAAAAACCGAACTTGGATTCAGATTCTCGCTGATTTTTCCGAAGTGCGGGTCGTCATATCATCAGGCTTTCCACTTTCGTATCGGCCCATCCCATGGACTACCTGCTGACGCTTGCCACCGACCCCGCCGTCTGGGCCGCGCTCCTGACGCTCGTCGTGATGGAAGTCGTGCTCGGCATCGACAACCTGATCTTCATCTCGATCCTCAGCAACAAGCTGCCCGAAGCGCAGCGCGCCCGCACGCAGCGCCTCGGCATCGCGCTCGCGCTGGTGATGCGCCTCGCGCTGCTCGGCAGCGTCGCGTGGATCGCGAGCCTGACCGAACCCGTGTTCACGCTGTTCGGCCATGCATTCTCGTGGCGCGACATGATCCTGCTGTCGGGCGGCCTGTTCCTCGTGTGGAAGGCGACCACCGAGATCCATCACCACGTGTCGCACGACGGCGACGGCGCGGGCGGGGCCGCCGGCGCGGCCGGCCTGACGATGTGGGCCGCGATCGGCCAGATCGTGATGCTCGACATCGTGTTCTCGATCGACAGCATCGTGACCGCGATCGGCATGACCGAGCACGTTCCGATCATGTTCGTCGCCGTGATCATCGCCGTGAGCGTGATGCTGTTCGCCGCGCAGCCGCTCGCACGCTTCATCGACCGCAACCCGACGATCGTGATGCTCGCGCTGTCGTTCCTGGTCGTGATCGGCATGACGCTGATCGCCGAAGGGTTCGGTTCGCACGTGCCGAAGGGGTACATCTACGCGGCGATGGCGTTCTCGGCGTTCGTCGAGGGCATGAACATGCTGGCGCGGCGCGCGAAGGCGAAGCGGGCCGCGCACGTGGCGCGCGACTGAGCCGGCGCGCGTGACGCCGGCCGCCGCGGCGGCGGCTCGCGCGCCTCATACGGAATCCGGATGACATTCGCACGGAAAGGAGAAATGCGATGAAATGTCCTGTCTGCAAGACGCCCGACCTGCTGATGGCCGAGCGCCAGTCGATCGAGATCGACTACTGTCCGACCTGCCGCGGCGTGTGGCTCGATCGCGGCGAACTCGACAAGCTGATCGCCCGCGAAACCGGCGACGCGCCGGCTCGCCGCGACGCCGCGCCGGCGCAACACGATGCGCACGCGCCGCGCGAGCGCGACGACGGCTGGGGGCGCGACGGCCGCTCGCACGACGAGCGATACCGGCACGACGGCCGGCGCCGCAAGAAGTCGGTGTTCGATCTCTTCGATTTCGATTGAAGCTGCCGTCCGCGCGCCTGAGCGCGCGCGGCCCGATGCAAAAAAAGCCTCGCCCGGCATCGTGCCGGAGCGGGGCTTTTTCATGCGCGTCGCGTCAGGACACGCGTCGACCCTTACGCGTTGCCGACCGTCACGTCGATGCGGCGCGGACGCGTTTCCTCGCGGCGCGGGATCGTCAGCGTCAGCACGCCGTCACGCAGGTTCGCGTCGATCCTCGACGTGTCGAGATCGGCGCTCAGCACGAACGACCGTGCATAGCGCGTCGCGCGCACTTCCGCGTGTCGCACGCGCAGATCGGCCGGCGTGTCGATATGCGTCGCGGCTTCGATCGTCAGCGTCGTGTCGTGCACCTTCACGTCGAGGTTCTCGCGCGGCACGCCGGGCAGATCGGCCCGCAGCGTGACGCCGCGCGCGTCCTCGACGATGTCGACGGACGGGGTGATCGCGGGCCGGCGCACGGCTTCGGCGGCGGCAGCGTGAACGGTGCTCGGTTGGCGTTCGGCCAGGGTCGGGTTCGTGTTCATGTCGGTATCCTGAAGATTACTGAATGGTGATCGCACGCGGCTTCGATGCTTCGCGCCGGCCGACGCGAATCAGCAGGCAGCCGTTCTCGTAGCGGGCGCTGACCTGGTCGGGGTCCGCGTCGCGCGGCAGTTCGACCACGCGGCGGAACGCGCCGTGAAAGCGCTCCTGCGCATACGTGCGTACGTCGTCGCCTTCGGTGCGCGGCGCCGGTTTGCGCTCGCCGCTGATCGTCAGCAGATCCTTGTCGATCGACACGTCGAAGTCGGCCGCGGCCATGCCGGGCGCGAACGCGACGATCTCGATCGCGTCGTCGGTCGCGCCGACGTTGAGTGCGGGAAACGTGCCGGCGCGCCCCGCGCGGATGCCGGACGGACGTTCGCCGAGCAGGCTCGTCATCTGCCGCTGCAGGCGGGCGAATTCGTCGAACAGGTCATAGCCGTGATGGATACCGCTCATGTTGGTCCTCCTGAACAGGGAACGCGGGAGACGTGACGGCGCGACGCCTGCGGCGGGCGCGACGGGTGGCTCCACGGGGTCGATACGGGGGCGGTGCGTTGCATGCGGCACTGCCAGCCGACGCTTAATTAGTGGCCGTCGCCGCGCATTTCAAGAGGCAAGGTGCAATCCGCGTCGACGCGTGCGCGGGGGATTCGATGCGACAATCGCCGCGGCATATCCGCAGACCAAACTACACGGGACAACCATGGACATTCGACGTATCGCGATCGTCGGCGCCGGCGTGATCGGCGCGAGCTGGGCTGCTTTCTACCTGACGCAAGGCTTCGACGTCGTCGCGACCGACCCGGCGCCGCAAGCCGATGCGCGGCTGCGCGACGCGCTTGCCGCCTTCCTCGGCGAGCGGGCCGCCGAACTTTCCGCGCGGCTGTCGTTCGACGCCGATCTCGTGCGCGCGCTGGACGGCGTCGACTTCGTGCAGGAGAACGGCCCCGAGCGGCTCGACCTGAAGCGCGCGCTTTACCGGCAGATGGACGACGTGTTGCCCGCGCACGTGCCGATCGCGTCGAGTTCGTCGGGCCTGAAGATGTCCGATATCCAGACCGCGTGCGCGAAGCATCCGGAGCGCTGCCTGATCGCGCATCCGTTCAATCCGCCGCACCTGATCCCGCTCGTCGAGCTGGTCGGCGGCGACGCGACCGCCCACGACGTGATCGCGCGCGTGAAGCAGTTCTACGATGCGCTCGGCAAGCAGACGATCGTGCTGAACAAGGAGATGACCGGCCACGTCGCGAACCGGCTCGCGGCCGCGCTGTTCCGCGAGGTGTATCACCTCGTCGGCGAAGGCGTCGTGAGCGTCGCCGATGCGGACAAGGCCGTCGCGTGGGGGCCCGGCCTGCGCTGGGGGCTGATGGGGCAGTGTCTGACCTATCACCTCGGCGGCGGCGCGGGCGGGATCGCGCATTTCGTCGAACACCTGTCGGGGCCGATCACGAGCTGGTGGGACGACCTCGGCGCGCCGTCGTTCGATCCGGAAGTCGATCGCAAGCTGACCGACGAGCTGCGCGCGATCCAGGGCGAGCGCTCGATGCAGGAACTGGCGGCGGAGCGCGACCGGTTGCTCGTCGAACTGATCGACGCGCGGCGCCGCAGCTTCCTGCCCTGATCCTGATCCCGATCCCGTCGCGCCGGCGCGACGGCGGCGCCGGTCTCATTGCTGCGACGTCGCCTGGCTGGCGGGCGGCACGTGGGCCAGCCAGGCGGGGCTCACGGCCTGCACGAGTTCGCGGTTGCGTGCGCGGGTCGCGGCGTTCGGCGGGTAGTTGCCGTCGTTCGTCGGCAGTTCGCCGTCGAGATAGGCCTGCTTGAGCTGGTCGATGACTTCCGCGCGCGTCAGGCCCTGTTGTGCGGGGGGCGACGCGTCGGTCTGGGCAAAGGCGGGGGACAGCAAGGCGGCTGCAGCGGTCGCGACGGCGAATCGCAGGGCGTTGATCATGGCGGGCTCCGATCGAGGGGACGGGGAACCGGACGCGCGGCGATGCGCGGTGCGTCCGGATGGGGCCCATTGTCGCGAGCGGGTGCTGCGCGGACGATGACGCGTTCCGGGCAAAGCTGTCAGGTGCGGTCGCGCCCGCGCGCGGTGCCGTTACAGCTCGGCCGCCGCCGTGATCAACGTGGCTTCCAGCGCGAGCGTCGAGCGCGACGCGGCCGCCGGGCGATCGATCACGTATTCGAGTTCGCCGAGTTCCGGCAACCCCGCGTCGAGCCGCGCGAGCCCGGCCGGGATCACGTAGCCGGCGAATGCGCTGACGCCGAGCCCTGCGCTCGCGGCCGCCCGCAGCACCGCGATGCTGCTGCTCACGACGGCGATCCGATACGGCCGCCCGATGGCCTCGAGCGATTCGAGCACGCGGCGGCGCGACACGCTCGGCTCCGGATGCATCGCGAGCGGCAGCACGGCCTCGTGGCCGGTGATCCGCGAATCGGGGCCGGTGCACCAGTACAGCGGTTCGCTGCGGATCACACGGCCGCGCCGGCTGCCGGCGATGCGTTTCGCGAACACGAGATCGTGCCGGCCCTCGTCGAGCGCGTCGAACAGGTCGCCCGACAGTCCGGTCGAGATCGCGAGCTCGACGTCCGGGTTGCGCTGCACGAAGCTCGCGAGCGCGGCCGTCAGGTGCGCCGACGCGAAATCCTCCGACATCGCGAGCCGCACCTTGCCCGACAGCGGCGGCCCGCATACCGACGTGACGGCCTCGTCCATCAGTTCGAGGATGCGCACCGCGTAGCGGAACAGCGCGTCGCCGTGCTGCGACAGGTGCACGTTGCGCGTGTCGCGCTCGAACAGCGGCCGGTCGAGCAGCTCCTCGAGCCGGCGGATATGCTGGCTGACGGTCGACTGCGACAGGTTCACGCGCTCGGACGCGGCGGTGAAGCTGCCGGACTGGGCGACGGCGACGAAGCTGCGCAGCAATTCGGGCGGTAACGGACGCATTGCTAAATCCACTGAATCGGTTTCGACAACTTCATAAATGGCCGGATTTTGCGGCGCTAGTATCGGATCACGCGCCAGTGCGGCCTCCGCGAACGAGGGGCACCGGACGCGTAGCCCGTGTCGCGCCGCCGGCTGCATCGATCAGTCTAAGCCATCCGGCGTCCGGCCCGAACCCGCATCATCCCATCGACCCCGAGAACGCGCTCGCACGACGAGCCGCCGGGCCGCGGCGCCCCGCCGCAGGAGACACACAGTCCGCCCGGGATCGGCGTGCGGGCCTGGCTCCCGCACGCGTCAGGCGCCCGTCACGAAGAGACTGGAGACGACTCATGATCATCTACGGAACCGCGCTGCTGGCGTTCTGCCACCTGGCCGGACTGTTCCTCGGCGATCTGCTCGGCAGCGCGATCGGCGTGAAAACCAACGTCGGCGGCGTCGGCATCGCGATGCTGCTGCTGATCTGCCTGCGCCTGTGGCTGCACCGGCGAGGCTGGCTGCCGAAGGAGACCGAGGCGGGCGTCGGCTTCTGGGGCGCGATGTATATCCCGGTCGTCGTCGCGATGGCCGCGAACCAGAACGTCGTCGCCGCGCTCAAGGGCGGGCCGGTCGCGCTGCTGGCCGCCGTCGGCGCGGTCGCGATCTGCGCATGCTGCATCGCGGTACTCGCGCGCACGGGCCGCGACGACACGGCCTTCGCGGGCGTGCCGCAATTCGAAGAACAATAACGGAGGCCGCCATGCTGCAGATGCTCGAAAAAACCGTCGCCCACAACGGGCTCGTCGCGTCGTTCGCGCTGGTCGGCCTGATCATGTGGCTGTCGTCGATCGCGTCGCGCAAGCTCACGTTCGGCCGCGTGCACGGCTCGGCGATCGCGATCGTGATCGGCCTCGTGCTCGCCTACGTCGGCGGCGCATTCACCGGTGGCGAGAAGGGGCTGGCCGACGTCAAGCTGTTCGCCGGCATCGGCCTGATGGGCGGTGCGATGCTGCGCGATTTCGCGATCGTCGCGACCGCGTTCGAAGTGCAGCCGACCGAGGCGCGCAAGGCCGGGCTCGTCGGCGTCGTGTCGCTGCTGCTCGGCACCGTGCTGCCGTTCATCGTCGGTGCGTGCGTCGCGCGCGCGTTCGGCTATACCGACGCGGTCAGCATGACGACGATCGGCGCGGGCGCCGTCACCTACATCGTCGGGCCCGTCACGGGCGCGGCGATCGGCGCGAGCTCCGACGTGATCGCGCTCAGCATCGCGACGGGGCTCGTGAAGGCGATCATCGTGATGGTCGGCACGCCGGTCGCGGCCAACTTCATGGGCCTGAAGACGCCGCGCTCCGCGATGATCTTCGGCGGCCTCGCCGGCACCGTCAGCGGCGTGAGCGCGGGGCTCGCCGCGACCGATCGCCGGCTCGTGCCGTACGGCGCGCTGGTCGCGACGTTCCACACCGGGGTTGGCTGCCTGCTCGGGCCGTCGCTGCTGTTCTTCACGACGCGCGCGCTGGTCGGCGCGTAGGGCAATGCGACGCGGCCCGCGTGCGGGCCGCATCCATCGCGGCGTCCTCTGAGTCGCATTCTGCAACATCATCAATCGGCGGCGGCGCCAGGCTTAGAATGCCGCTGAACCCTCGAAGCGGAGAACTGTTCATGACCGGATGGAATCACGCGCGGCAGGCGCGCGATGCACGCGTCGCGGCCGGCGCGGCGTACGCGCAGGGCAAGCGGGTCGACGCGCGCGACACCGTCGCGTTGCTCGAAGCGGTGCTGCGGCCCGGCGACCGCGTGTGCCTCGAAGGCGACAACCAGAAGCAGGCCGATCTGCTCGCCACCGCGCTCGCCGACGTCGACAGCGCCAAGATCCACGGCCTGCACATGGTGCAGTCGGGCGTCGTGCTGCCCGAGCACCTCGACGTGTTCGAGCGCGGCATCGCGACGCGTCTCGACTTCGCGTATTCGGGCCCGCAGTCGCAGCGCATCGCGAAGCTGCTGTTCGGCGGCAAGATCGCGCTCGGCGCGGTGCATACCTATCTCGAGCTGTTCGCCCGCTACTTCATCGACCTCACGCCGCAGGTCGCGCTGATCGCGGCCGTGAGCGCCGATCGCGACGGCAACCTGTACACGGGCCCGAACACCGAGGACACGCCGACCGTCGTCGAAGCCACCGCGTTCAAGGACGGCATCGTGATCGCGCAGGTCGACCGCATCGTCGACAAGGTGCCGCGCGTCGACATCCCGGGCGATCGCGTGCATTTCGTCGTCGAGGCCGGCCGGCCGTTCTACGTCGAGCCGCTGTTCACGCGCGACCCGGCCGCGATCACCGAGACGCAGATCCTCACCGCGATGCTCGCGATCAAGGGCCTCTACGAGCCGTACGGGATCAAGCGCCTGAACCACGGGATCGGCTTCAACACCGCCGCGATCGAGCTGCTGCTGCCGACCTACGGCGCGAAGCTCGGGCTGAAGGGCAAGGTGTGCACGCACTGGGCGCTCAATCCGCACCCGACGCTGATTCCCGCGATCGAATCGGGCTGGGTCGAGCAGATCCACTGCTTCGGCTCCGAAGTCGGGATGGACGACTACATCCGCGCGCGCTCCGACGTGTGGTTCACGGGCCCCGACGGGTCGCTGCGCTCGAACCGCGCGTTCTGCCAGACGGCCGGCCTCTATGCGTGCGACATGTTCATCGGCTCGACGCTGCAGATCGACCTGTCCGGCCATTCGTCGACGGTCACCGCCGAGCGCATCGCCGGCTTCGGCGGCGCGCCGAACATGGGCAGCGACGCGCGCGGCCGGCGCCATCCGAGCGAGCCGTGGCTGAAGGCCGGCGCGGAAGCCGACCCCGACACGCCGGCGGCGCTGCGGCGCGGCCGCAAGCTGGTCGTGCAGATCGGCGAGACGTTCGGCGACAAGAACGTGCCGATGTTCGTCGAGAAGCTCGACGCGCTGAAGCTTGCCGACAAGCTGCAGCTCGACCTCGCGCCGATCATGGTCTACGGCGACGACGTCACGCACATCGTCACCGAGGAGGGCATCGCGAACCTGCTGATGTGCCGCGACAAGGACGAACGCGAGCACGCGATCCGCGGCGTCGCCGGCTATACGGACGTCGGCCGCGGCCGCGACCGGAAGATGGTCGAACGGCTGCGCGAGCGCGGCGTGATCCGCCGCCCGGAGGATCTCGGCATCGATCCGCTCGACGCCGACCGCCGCTGGCTCGCCGCGCGTTCGATCAAGGATCTCGTGCACTGGTCGGGCGGGCTCTATGCGCCGCCGGCCCGGTTCCGCAACTGGTGAGGAAGAGGGGCATGGAACAGTTGAACTATCGCTTCACCGCGCGCGAACGCGCGAAGGGCGAACGGGCCGCGGCGCTCGTCGGCGTGGTCGCGTCCGGCAATCTCGAGGTGCTCGTCGAGCGCGTGCTGCCGGGCAACGAATGCGAGATCGACATCCGCACCGCGGCCGTCGGGTTCGGCGCGGTCTGGCAGGCGGTCGTGTCGGATTTCGTCGAACGGCGCACGCCGGGCGGCCTGAAGCTGTCGATCAACGACGGCGGCGCGCGGCCCGACATGGTGTCGCTGCGGCTCGCGCAGGCCGTGCGCGCGATCGAGGGGGATGCATGATGAGCGACACGATCCACGACGCACCGGCGTTCGTCGCGAATGCGGCGAGTTGGTATGAAGCGTCCGCGCGGCAGCGTATCGACGGGCTGCTCGACGCGGGCAGTTTCGGCGAATTCCTCGGGCCGGCCGAACGCGTGACGAGCCCGCACCTGCCGCTGTTCGGCCTGCCGCAGCAGTTCGACGACGGGATGGTGGTCGGCCACGGCCGGCTCGACGGCAAGTCGGTGTTCGTCGCCGCGCAGGAAGGCCGTTTCATGGGCGGCGCGTTCGGCGAAGTGCACGGCGCGAAGCTCACCGGGCTGCTGCGTGCCGCGCGTGAAGTCGGCAAGCCGGTGCTGATCCTGTTCGATACGGGCGGCGTGCGGCTGCAGGAAGCGAACGCGGGCGAGCTCGCGATCGCCGAGATCATGCGCGCGCTCGTCGAAGCGCGTGCGGCCGGCGTGCCGGTGATCGGGCTGATCGGCGGCCGCGCGGGCTGCTACGGCGGCGGCGGCTTGCTCGCCGCGTGCTGTTCCGCGCTCGCGGTGTCGGAACAGGGGCGCATCAGCGTGTCGGGGCCTGAAGTGATCGAGACCAATCGCGGCGTCGAGGAATTCGACTCCAAGGATCGCGCGCTGATCTGGCGCACGATGGGCGGCAAGCACCGGCGGCTGATCGGCGGTGCCGATCGGTACGTGGCCGATACGCCGGACGCGTTCCGCGCGGCGGCGCTCGACCTGATCGATCGCGCGCCGACGTTCGATGCGGCGATGCTGCGCGCGGAGCAGGCGCGTCTCGACGCGCGGGTCGAACGGTTCGGCGGCTGCAAGGATGCGCTCGACGTGTGGCGCATGCTCGGGGCCGACGCGCCGGAAGCGATCCCCGGGATGCCCGACGACGAATTTGCGAAGCTCGCCGATCAACTGCAGGAGCCGCGGCATGACGCTCGATGAAGTACTGAACTCGCTGTTTCCCCGAGGCCATTCGATTGCGCGCAATGGTGGCCTGCTGACGGGCTACGCGGAACTGGCCGGCACGCGCGTCGACGTGATCGGTGTGACCGACCGCTTGCCGTTCGGCATCGACGAGGCGCTGACGCTCGCGTCGCGCGTGCTCGACACGGTCGCGCGCGGCGGCGATACGCCGATCGTCGTGCTGGTCGACAGCGACAGCCAGCGGATGAGCAAGCGCGACGAATTGCTCGGCCTGAACGAGGGGCTGTCGCATCTCGCGAAGTGCCTGATGCATGCGGATCTCGCCGGGCACCGGACGATCGGCGTGCTGTACGGTCACACGGCCGCGGGCGCGTTCATCGCGACCGCGCTCGCGACCCGCACGCTGCTCGCGGTGCCGGGCGCCGAGCCCGAGGTGATGGACCTGCCGTCGATGTCGCGCGTGACCAAGCTGCCGATCGACGTGCTGAAGGAGATGGCGCGTTCGACGGCGGTGTTCGCGCCGGGGCTCGACAACCTCGTGAAGATGGGCGCCGTCGACGCCGTGCTCGATCCGTCCCGCGCGCTCGACGCGCAGGTCGGCGAATGGCTCGGCAAGCCGGCCGAGCGCGTCGATCGGCGCGCGGCGCGCGGCCGGCCGGTCGCGACCGACGTCGCCGCCCGCGTCGAGGCACTCGCGCGTGCCGCACGCTGAGCTGCCGCTGCGCCGCCACACGCTCGTCACGCTGACGGCGGCCGGGTGGGACACGGCCTTTGCCCGCGATCCCGCGCTCGCGGGCGAGTCGTTCTTGCGCGCATGGGCCGAACGCGGCTGGCCGCTGATCGTGCGTCGCGCGTCGCCGGATGAAGCCGATGCCGGCCGCGTGCCGCTCGGCTTGCCGCTGCCGCCGTCGGCGGGCAAGCGGCGCATCGCGCTGAACGTGGCCGCCGACGCGCTCGCGACGGTCGGCCCGCTGCCTGCGTTGGCGGACGTACTCGCCGCCGCGCCCGCCGCGTGGCATGCGCCGCTGCGCGAGCTCGATGCGCTCGGCGCGCGCTGCGGCGCGCAGGGCCGCGTGTTCGGCAGCCTCGCATGGCAGGCGCTGACCGGCGAGCCGTACCTGAGCGCATCGTCCGATCTCGACATCGTGTTCCCGCTGCCGGACGCCGCGTCGCTCGCGCCGCTGCTCGACGGTCTTGCGGCGATCGACGCGCACGCGCCGATGCGCATCGACGGCGAACTGCTGCGCGACGACGGCGCTGGCGTCAACTGGCGCGAACTGCACGCGCGGTTGCCCGAAGTCGCGGTGAAGACCGCGATGGCCGTCGAATTGATGCGCGCCGATGCATTCATCGGAGGCACGGCATGAGCGCCCGGAGTGCGTGCCGCGTGGCGGTGCCGTCGGCTGCCGAGCGCGTCGCCGCGCTGGCCGAGCGCAGCCTCGTGCTCGAGATCGACACCTATCCGAAGCCGGGCCTCGTCAGTCACGTCGACACCGGCAGTCACGCGGACATGGATGCCGCGACGTTCGCGCGCAGCGCCGCCGTGCTGCGGCCGTACTTCGCGGAACTCGCCGACGCGGGCGCACGCGACGCCGACATGGCCGTGCTGCGCAAGATCGGCCTGCGTGCCGAGCACGCGATGCTCGCCGCGACCGGCGGCGTCAATACGCATCGTGGCGCGATCTTCGGCCTCGGGCTGCTGTGCGCGGCCGCCGGCCGGCGCGCGATGCCGGGCGCGATGCCGGCCGGGACGACGCTCGGTGCGTTCGTGTCGCGCCGCTGGGGCGTCGAGATCCTCGGCGGCCCGCGTTTGCCGGACAGCCACGGCGAGCGCGCGAGCCGCCGCTACGGTGTCGGCGGTGCGCGTCGCGAGGCCGCCGACGGCTTCCCGACCGTGTATGCGATCGGACTGCCCGCGCTGCGCCGCGCACGGCGCGATCTGCCGGGCGATCCGGAAGCCGCGCGCGTCGCCGCGTGCTTCGCGCTGATCGCCGCGCTCGACGACACGAATCTGCTGCACCGGGGCGGCCGGGACGGCCTCGATTTCGCCCGCGCGACCGCCCGTGCGTTCGTCGCGCGCGGCGGCGTGCGGGCGCGCGACTGGCGGCTGCGCGCGGCGGCCGCGCATCGTGCGTTCGTGGCGCGCCGGCTGAGCCCGGGCGGCGCGGCCGACCTGCTCGCGATGAGCGTATTCGTCGATGCGCTCGAAGCCGAAGGGCATGCGCGATGACGCTGGCCATCCTGTGCTCGGGGCAAGGCGCGCAGCGCGCCGACATGTTCGATCTGACCGGATCGGCGCCGCAGGCCGACGCACTGTTCGCGCATGCGGGCCGGCTGCTCGGCGAAGATCCGCGCACGTGGGTCCGGCAGGCCGGGCCCGACACGCTGCAGGAAAACCGGGTCGCGCAGATCCTCTGCACGCTCCAGGCGCTCGCGGCGGCCGCGCTGCTCGACGCGGCGTGGCCGCGCCGGCGCTGCGTCGCGGGCTACAGCGTCGGCGAGGTCGGCTCGTGGAGCGTCGCGGGGATGATCGACCCGCACGATGCGCTCGACCTGGCCGATGCGCGTGCACGCGAGATGGATGCCGTGAGCGGCGGCGACGAGCGGATGGCGTTCGTGCGCGGCCTGACGCGGGCGCAACTGGCGAAGCTGTGCGACGGTCGCGACGCGGCCATCGCGATCGCGAACCCCGGCGACGCGTTCGTGGTCGCCGGGCGGCAGGCCGATGTCGACGCCGTGGCCGACGACGCGGCGCGCGCCGGCGCGCTGCGTGTCGCGCCCGTGTGCGTGCGGATCGCGTCGCATACGCGTCGGCTGGCGGCGGCCGTGCCGGCATTCCGCGCGACGCTGGCCGCGACGCGCGTGCGCCGGCCGTTGCCCGGCACCCGGCTGTTCTCGGGGATCGATGGCGCGTCCGTGCTCGATGTCGACGCGGGCCTCGACAAGCTGGCGCGGCAGATCGCGGAGCCGGTCGAATGGGCGGCCTGTCTTGCCGCGTGCGTGGAGGCCGGCGCGACCGCGTTTCTCGAACTCGGCCCCGGGCGCGCGCTGGCCGAGATGGCCGGTGGCGCGTATCCCGCGTTGCCCGCGCGCAGCCTCGCGGATTTCCGTTCCGTCGACGGCGTGACGAGCTGGCTTGCGCGCGTTGCGGCCGGCTGATCGACGGGTCGAAACCCGGGTCGAAACACAGCGGCCGGGCACCTGTTCCGTACTGTGTGTTGCGTCGGCGCAGCAGCGTCGCAGCCGCCTCTTGTCATGCGAATTGGCGTCGCTACAATGGCGCCCGCCATGAGACCAGCCGCCTTCTTGCTCGCCGCGTTCTGCTGCGCGACGAGCGTCCACGCCAGCCAGATTCCGTCCGATGCCGCATCGGTCGGCACGTACTTTTCGTATGACAACGCGGCGGCCGACGCGACCGTCGATCTGATCGAACAGGCGCAGCGCCGCGTGCTGCTGGCCGGCTATACGCAGGTGCCGCCGGCCGTCGCGAGCGCGCTGCGGGCGGCTCGCGCACGAGGTATCGAGGTGCGCGTCGTGCTCGTACGTTCGCCGCGTGCGGGCAAATACAGTGGCGCCGGCTATCTGAAATCGGCGGGCATCGACGTCGCGATCGATTCGCGGCACGGCGGTCCCGCGTCGCGTTTCGTGATCGTCGACGACAGCGTCGCGCTGACGACGTTGTCCGACGGCGCGGCCGAGCACGCCGACACGGTGAACGTGTTCCGGCGCGCGCCCGAACTCGCGCAGTCCTACGCGCAGTCGTTCTGGCGGCTGTACCGGCAGGCCGCCGGCCTCTGATCCTTTCCCGCGGCGCGTCGCGCGCCGGTATGACCCTGCTTGCATCGGCGCGACCGATGAACCATGCTCGTTGACAGGCGTCGGCGCGGGTTGCGCGCGCCCGGCGCAACGGCAGGGAGCCGATCGTGACCGAAAGCAGTTTTGCCGATCGCGCCGATGCCGGCCGCCAGCTGGCCGACGCGTTGCGCGAATACGCGGGGCGAACCGATGTCGTCGTGCTCGCGCTGCCGCGCGGCGGCGTGCCCGTCGCGTATCCGGTCGCGTGCGCGCTGCGCGCGCCGCTCGACGTGCTGGTCGTGCGCAAGCTCGGCGTGCCGTTCGACCCCGAGCTCGCGATGGGCGCGATCGCGACGGGCGGCGCGACCCATCTGCAGCGTTCGGTGATCCGCGCGATGGACGTATCGGATGCGCAACTCGCCGACGTGATCGCGCGCGAGACGGCCGAACTGCAACGCCGCGAAGCGCTGTACCGCGGCGCGGCGCCGCCGCTGGCGGTGGACGGACGCATCGCGATCGTCGTCGACGACGGTGTCGCGACCGGCGCGTCGATGCGCGTCGCGCTGCAGGCGCTGCGCGAGCGCCGCCCCGCGCGCATCGTCGCGGCGGTGCCGGTCGCGCCGGCGGGCGCGGCGCATGCGTTCGACGGCCTGGCCGACGCATTCGTCGCGGTGTCGCAGCCGGCGCGGCTTCTCGGGATCAGCCAGTTCTACGCGCGCTTCGAGCAGACGAGCGACGACGAGGTGCGTGCGCTGCTCGACGCGGCGTGCCCCTGACGCGTCGTTACGTCCGACGGTTCCGGCGCGGGCGCGGTCGGCCGGTTTCCGCCTGCGCGAACACGCGCTGCATCGCCGGATGGACGTTGCCGTGCCAGCGTGGCCCCGTGAACAGCCCGTAGTGATCGCAATCGTCGACGTCGACGCGATGGCGCGCATCGGCCGGGAGGCCGCTGCACAGGTCGAGCGCCGCATGCGTCTGGCCGGCGCCCGTGACCGCGTCGCGGGCGCCTTCGACGGTCAGCAGCGCGACGTTGCGCAACGCGGCGGGTTCGACGCGCCGGCCGCGCACGTGCCACGCACCGGTCGCGAGCAGCATGCGCTGGAACACGACGTCGACCGTATCGAGAAAATAGTCGGCCGGCATGTCGAGCAGCGCGGTGTATTCACGCAGCGCCCGCCGTGCGTCGGCGAGCCCGGCCATGTCGAAGCGGGAAGCGGCCAGCGCGTAGGTCTCGATCAGCGTCAGGAAGCGTTGCGGATACAGGAGCGCGATCTCGCCCTGTTGCAGGTAGGTCGGGAACACGTGGCGGCCGTGTCCCGCGAAGCCGGGCGGCACGATGTCGATCAGATGGCGCCGGCACCAGTCGAGCGAATGGGCGGCCGCCGCGGCGCCGAGCGCGCTCGGGTTCAGCCGCGCATCGAGCGGGCCGCCGATCAGCGTGATGCTTGCGGGCGGCGCAAGGCCGCGAGCGGCCCGCAGCGCGAGCGCGCCGAGCGCGGGCACGGTCGCCTGACACACGGCGACGACGTGCAGCGGCCGATCGTCGTGCTGGAGCGCGTCGACGAAGCCGTCGAGCATCGCGACGTACTCGTCGAGCCCGAAGCGGCCTGCCGCGAGCGGCACGTCGCGCGCATTGCGCCAGTCGGTCACGCAGACGTCGCCATCGGCGAGCAGCGTTTCGGCGGTTTCCCGCATCATCACGGCCGCGTGCCCGACGAGGGGCGCGCACAGCAGCACCGTACGGCGCGCGTCGGCATGCGCGAAACGCCGCAAGTCGCAAAATGGCGTATGCGCGACGACCTGCTCGCCGACGTCGGGCCACGCGAGGTCGAAGCCCGGCGGCGCGGCCTGCGGCCCGAGCAGCGGTTCGAACAGGTCGTCGTAGCACGACGACGCGGCATGCGGCAGCGACGCCGCCGGCCATGCGTCGAACGCGTATCGCGTCGCTGCGCGCCACGCGCGCATCCATTCCCGCTGCTGCTCGACGACGGCATACCACATGGCGGACCCTGGGGCGGAAGGAGCGTGAATCTGCATTATGGTCGCAGGGGGCGGGCAGTGCGAGCCCGATACGCGGCTCGCTGATGCGCGTCAAGCGCGCGGGCACGCAAGGGTCCGTTATTGGCGTGAACAGACCCTAGGCGCCGCCGCGCGACGCTGCTACAGTCGTCGGTCCCGTCCCCGTAAGCGGAGCGTTCGCGATGAAGCTGATCGGCATGCTGGATTCCCCGTTCGTGCGTCGCGTCGCCATTTCGGCGAAGCTGCTCGACCTGCCGTTCGAACACGAGTCGATCTCGGTATTTCGTCATGTCGAGCAGTTCAGGCGGGTCAATCCGGTCGTCAAGGCGCCGACGCTCGTGACCGACGGCGGTGCGACGCTGATCGATTCGTCGCTGATCGTCGACTATCTCGATCATCTCGCCGCGCCGGAGCGGCGCCTGCTGCCCGACGCCGTCGATGCCCGACTGCGCGCGCTGGTGCCGATCGGATTCGCGCTGGCCGCCGCCGAGAAAACCGTGCAGGTCGTCTACGAGCAGGCGCTGCGGCCGACGGACAGGCAGCACGAACCGTGGATCGAACGCGTGCTGGGCCAGCTCGAAGGCGCATACGGCGCACTCGAGCCGCTGGTCGCGGCCGCGAACGGTTGGTTCGGCGGCGCGCGACTGCTGCAGTCGGACGTGACGGTCGCGGTGGCGTGGCGCTTCACGCAATTCATGGCGGCCGGGTACCCGGTGCTGGCGCGGATCGATCCGGCCCGTTATCCGGCGCTCGCCGCGCATTCCGCGCGGGCGGAAGCGCTCCCGGCCTTCGTCGAGACGCCGCTCGCCTAGCTTTTGAAGCGGCCCGCCGGGCGATCGCACGCCGCTCGCCCTGGTCCGGCAAGCCGCTGCCGATTGTTCTCGGCCGCTGACAAGTGACTTCGCATTCGCGCTGTTTATCCGGAGGCGACCGATCCCTAGAATCCACTCCATCAAATCACGCATTGCCAGATGGAGCCGATGATGAAAGCCCTGATCGAATCGAGCCTGTACCACCCGTCCGTCGTGTTGGCGCTTGCCGGGCTCACGCAGCTGATGGTCGAGCGCGATTTCAATCTCGGCCAGGTCGGGATGATCGTCGCGGCGCGCGGTGCGCAGGCGGCCGTGTCGCGGTCGCGCGCGCTGATCTTCTGCCGTCACTGCGAAGCGCAGGCATGAACGCGCACGTCGACTGAATGAAAAAAAGCCCGGCCGGCGCAAGCCGGTCGGGCGGATCGGGTTCGATCGGGCCCCGGCTTCGGCCGGGGCTTTTTCATTGAGCGACGCTCATGCGCGTGCGGGTGTCGCGACGCCGTAGATTTCCGAGTCGTCGTCCTCGTCGCGCAACTGGCGCGCGAGCTGGTGCGCTTCGCGGCGCGTCGCGACGGCCGGCGGCGAGCCCTTCAGCGGCTGGCGCGCGGTTTCGGCGAGCGCGACGACCGACACGATGCCGATCAGCGCGGCGCCCATCATGTAGTACGCGGGCATCATCAGGTTGTGCGTCACGTCGACGAGCCACGCGGTCACCAGCGGCGTCGTGCCGCCGAACAGCGACACCGACACGTTGAAGCCGATCGCGAGCGCGCCGTAACGGATCTCGGTCGGGAACAGCGCGGGCAGCGCGGACGGCATCACGCCGGTGAAGCACGACAGCAGCACGCCGAGGATCAGCAGGCCGCCGAACACCGATGCCGTGGTGCCCGTGTGGATCAGCATCAGCGACGGGATCGACAGCACCAGCAGGCCGACGCAGCCGGCGAGCATCACCGGCTTGCGGCCGACCTTGTCCGACAGGCGGCCGGCGTACAGCGTCATCGGCATCATCAGCACCATCACGATCAGCACCAGCACGAGGCTGTGCGATTCGTCGAAGTGCAGCGTCGACGACATGAAGCTCGGCAGGTACGACAGCACCATGTAGTCGGTCACGTTGAAGATCAGCACGAGGCCGACGCACAGCAGCAGGGCACGCCAGTTGCGCAGCAGCGTCTCGCGGAAGCGCGTCTTCGGCACGGCCTTGTCCTGCGCTTCGCGCGCTTCGGCCTGGCGCTTGAACGCGGGCGTTTCCTCGAGCTTCATCCGGATGTACAGCCCGATCAGGCCGAGCGGCCCGGCGATCAGGAACGGCACGCGCCAGCCCCACGACAGCAGCGCGTCCTGCGACAGCGACGCGGTGAGCAGCGCGACGACGCCCGCGCCCAGCACATAGCCGATCAGCGTGCCGAATTCGAGGAAGCTGCCCATGAAGCCGCGACGCTTGTCGGTCGAGAACTCGGCGATGAAGGTCGCCGCGCCGCCGTATTCGCCGCCGGTCGAAAAGCCCTGCACGAGGCGCGCGACGAGCAGCAGGATCGGGGCCATGATGCCGATCGACGCGTAGCTCGGGATCAGCCCGATCGCGAAGGTGCCGACGGCCATCATGATCATCGTCGCGGCGAGTACGCGCTGGCGGCCGATGCGGTCGCCGAGCGGGCCGAACACCATGCCGCCGAGCGGACGCACGAGGAACGCGGCCGCGAACGTGCCGAAGGTCGCGAGCAGTTGCGCGGACGGGCTGCTGGACGGGAAGAACACCTTGCCGAGCGTGACGGCGATATAGCTGTAGACGCCGAAGTCGAACCATTCCATCGCATTGCCGATGGCCATCGCGCTGACGGCGCGCTTGAGCAGGCTCTGGTCGACGACGGTGATGTCGTCCGCGGCGAGCGGGGCTTCGCCGGACGACGAAGCGGGGGAAGAGACAGCGGTCGGGCTGACGTGTGTTGCGGTCAAGGTCATGCACTCCTTTGACAGCGCCGGAACGGGCGGGGCCGTCCGACACGGTTTGCCGGCGAGCGCGGTGTCGTGTGCTGCGCGTCGGGGCAGACCTTTAAGCACTTACTGCGCAGGGGGCAGCAAAGGGCCGAGGGGCTGCTTCGACGCGGGCCCGATGGGCCGTCGCGACAGTGCGCTCATGAAGAATGGGCCGCGTGATGCAAGCGGCGGATGCCGGTGCGGACGAGATGTCCGGCGTTCCGGCAACGCCCCGGAGGGGCAACGAAACGAGAAAAGCGGGCCTGTCGGGCGGGCTTTCCTGTGGATGCAATTTCGATCGAGGCACCGGCCCGCAGTGTGCGGACGGACTTCTCTCAAAATCGAAAAGACAGAGATTGAATGTTGAAACAGGCGACATGATAGCACGATGACGGACGATCGTGCAAATTGCGCGGAACCGCCCGTCTGGCGGGGCATCCGGGCGGGCCCGCTCGGGTATGATCGGCGGCGCGCGGCGCGGGCATGCGGTCCGCCGCGACGGGGCAGAATTCGCGAGGAACCGGATGACCGAATTGACGAGGATCGCGGCGCTGTTCGCCGCTACCGCGCTGGCCGAAATCGTCGGCTGCTACCTGCCGTGGCTCGTGCTGAAGGCCGGGCGGCCGGCCTGGCTGCTGGTGCCGGCCGCGCTGTCGCTCGCGCTGTTCGCGTGGCTGCTGACGCTGCACCCGAGCGCGGCGGGACGCACGTATGCCGCGTACGGCGGCGTGTACATCGCGGTGGCGCTGATCTGGCTGCGGGTGGTCGACGGCGTCGCGCTGACCCGCTGGGACGTGGCCGGCGCGGTGCTCGCGCTCGGCGGGATGGCCGTCATCGCGCTGCAGCCGCGCGCATGAGCGCGGCCCCAACGCGGGTTGCGGGGTATTACGCCGCTTCGGCGGTATCCGTGTCGGCGGACTGGCGCCACACGCAGGTGCCCTTGACCGACTTGTCGAGCTCGTCGAGCTGAGCCTGGTGCGCGGCCAGCTCGTCGTCGCTCGCGGCCACCACGGGCAGGTCGAGCGCGGCGAGCGACACGCGCTGGCCATTCGCCGCGCCGCCGCCGACACTCGCGTCGTCGAGCATGTCGATCACGAGGCTGTCCTGACCGCGCGTCATCGCGAGATACACCTCGGCGAGCAGCTCCGAGTCGAGCAGTGCGCCGTGCAGCGTGCGGTGCGCGTTGCTGATGCCGAAACGGTCGCACAGCGCGTCGAGCGAGTTGCGCTTGCCGGGGAACATCTGCTTGGCCTGCACCAGCGTGTCGATCACGCCGCCGCAATGCTCGGTGAACGGCGGCAGGCCGAGCCGCGCGAATTCGGCGTCGAGGAAGCCCAGGTCGAACGGCGCGTTGTGGATGATCAGCTCGGCGTCCTTCACGAAATCGAGGATCTGGTGGGCGACTTCCGCGAATTTCGGCTTGTCGCTCAGGAATTCGGTCGTGAGGCCGTGCACCGCCAGTGCGCCCGGATCGCTGTCGCGTTCGGGGTTCACGTAGAAGTGCAGGTTGTTGCCGGTGAGCCGCCGGTTCAGCAGCTCGACGCAGCCGATTTCGATGAGGCGGTCGCCCGTGCGGGCGTTCAGGCCGGTGGTTTCGGTATCGAGAATGATCTGGCGCATGTCGGGAAAAGCAAGAAAAACGGGAGAGGGCGGCCGGCGTTTACGCGGCCAGCGATTCGACGCCGCGATTCGCGAGCGCGTCCGCGCGTTCGTTTTCGGGATGGCCCGCGTGGCCCTTGACCCAGCGCCACTCGATCTCGTGCTGCGCGACGAGCGCGTCGAGCCGCTTCCACAGGTCGGCGTTCTTCACCGGGGTCTTCGCCGCGGTGACCCAGCCTTTCTTCTTCCACCCGTGGATCCACTCGCTGATGCCTTTCTGCACGTATTGCGAGTCGGTATGCACGATCACGCGGCACGGCCGCTTCAGCGCTTCGAGCGCGGCGATCACGCCCATCAGCTCCATGCGGTTGTTGGTCGTGTTCGGCTCGCCGCCGAACAGTTCCTTTTCCTTGTCGCCGTAGCGCAGCAGCGCGCCCCAGCCGCCGGGGCCGGGGTTGCCCTTGCAGGCGCCGTCGGTATAGATGTCGATGGTGTCGATTGTCATGAACGTTCTTGGTGAGTGGTCGGGGAGGCCGCCGGCGTCAGGCCCGGTGCGAGCACGGGCTTCTTCATCTTGATCGGGCCGACGAGGCGCATGCCGCGCACGCGCTTGACGGCCGTCACCATGTAGACGGCGCCGAAGATCGGCCACCAGCGGTCGCCGGCGGCCTCCATGAAGCCGTAGCGGGCCAGCCACTGGTCGGTGGCGAGCGGCGGCCGGTAGCAGCCGAAACGGCCGCGTTCGAGGTCGAAACCGAGCAGCTTGATCCAGTCCTTGAGCCGGATGAACGCGATCTGGTCGCGCGTGGCCGGCACGAACGGGCGGTTCGCCATGCGCCCGAACGATTGCCGCATGCCCCACAGGCTCAGCGAGTTGAAGCCGGTGATCACGAGCTGGCCTTCCGGCATCAGCACGCGCTCGGCCTCGCGCAGCAGGCGGTGCGGGTCGGACGTGAATTCGAGCGTGTGCGGCATCACGATCAGGTCGACGCTCTGCGATTCGAACGGCAGGTCGAGCAGGTCGCACCAGGTCGTGCTGCGATCGGCGGGCGCATGGCTTGCCGTGTGCGCTTCGCGCGCCCACGGATACTGATACGGCGCGCTCGCGCCGCTCGCCGGGTCGAGCACGAGGCCGCGATACGGCATGCGGTTCTCGCGCAGCGCGTCGAGCTGCGGCAGGCCCAGCTGCAGCGCGTGGAATCCGAAGACGTCGGACACGATCCGGTCGAGCTGCGCCTGTTCCCAGCCCAGCACGTAGCGGCCGGGCGGCGAGTCGGTCCAGGCGGGCCAGTCTATAATTTGTGGATCGGACATAACGATGATTGCGCGCCCATGAACGAGCTGGAGTACGTGCCGGTTCCGGCATTCGAAGACAACTATATCTGGCTCGTCTCGGACGGCCGCGATGCGATCGCCGTCGATCCGGGTGAAGCCGCGCCCGTACGCCGGGTTCTTGCCGAACGAGGTTGGCGGTTGACCGCTATTTTACTCACGCACCACCATGCCGACCACGTCGGCGGTGTCGACGCGCTGCGTAATAGCCAACCGGACGATGCTCCGCTCCCCGTTTACGGTCCTGCGGCCGAAGCGATCGGCGTGGTCACGCGGCCGCTGGCGGGCGGCGATCGCGTGACGCTCGACGCGCCGGCCGTCGTGTTCGACGTGCTCGACGTGCCGGGTCATACGCGCGGCCACATTGCGTACTTTCAGGCGGCCGGCCAAGGCACGGCCGGTCCGGGCGCGGCCGGGCAGGGCAACGCGGTGCCGCACGTGTTTTGCGGCGACACGCTGTTCTCGTGCGGCTGCGGCCGCCTGTTCGAAGGCACGCCCGCGCAGATGCTCGCCTCGCTCGACGCGCTCGCGGCGCTGCCGGGCGACACGCGCGTGCATTGCGCACACGAATACACGCTGTCGAACATCCGCTTCGCACTCGCGTGCGAGCCGGGCAATGCGGCGCTCGCCGCGTGGCGTGACGACGCGCAGGCGCTGCGTGCACGCGGCGTGCCGACGCTGCCCACGACGATCGCGCACGAGCGTGCCGTCAACCCGTTCATGCGGGCCGACAGCGCGGCGATCCACGCGACGCTCGAGGCCGAGCTGCACGAAACGGTGACGGATCGTCTTGCCGCGTTCACGCTGATGCGCGAATGGAAAAACCGGTTCCGATGAGCTTTTCCGGAGGACTCCAAAGCTCAAGCGGTATCTGTAAAAATTGCTCCAAATGTAGGATTTCGCTGAGTTTTCGGTGTTTTTATTGACGTGAAGCACGCACTTCCGTAGTATCGCCTGCAATTTCCAGCCGTCGGAAGCAGAGATTTTCATGCGACTTATATTGAGTGCGATGGTGGTGCTGCTACTCGCCGCTTGTGCGAGCCAGCCCCCTGTCGCCAACAACGCCGCCGATTCGCAGGCGACGTCCAACTACCTCCGTAAATCAGCCACCGCCAAAGAAACTGTCGACGTCGACAAGCAATCCGTCGGCGATCTGACCACGGCAGACTCCGATCTCTGGGCGCGCATCCGCCGCGGCTTCCAGATGCCCGACCTGCAGAGCGATCTGGTCGACATGCAGACGACCTGGTATACGCAGCGTCCCGATTACGTGCAGCGCATGACCGAGCGCTCGCAGAAGTACCTGTATCACATCGTCGAGGAACTCGAGGCGCGTCACATGCCGACCGAGCTCGCGCTGCTGCCGTTCATCGAGTCCGCGTACAACCCGCAGGCGCTGTCGGTCGCGAAGGCGGCCGGCATGTGGCAGTTCATGCCCGGCACCGGCCGCACGTACAACCTGAAGCGCAACATGTGGCAGGACGAGCGCCGCGACGTGCTCGCGTCGACGAGCGCCGCGCTCGACTACCTGTCCCGCCTGCACGACATGTTCGGCGACTGGTATCTGGCGCTGGCCGCGTACAACTGGGGCGAAGGCAACGTGCAGCGCGCGATCGCGCGCAACCAGGCGGCCGGCCTGCCGACCGACTACCAGAGCCTGCGGATGCCGAACGAGACGCGCAACTACGTGCCCAAGCTGCAGGCGGTGAAGAACATCATCGCGAGCCCGCAGCAGTACGGCCTGGCGCTGCCCGATATCCCGAACCACCCGTATTTCGTGACGGTCACGACGTCGCGCGACATCGACGTGGCGGTGGCCGCGAAGCTCGCGAACCTGCCGCTCGACGAATTCCGCTCGCTGAACCCGTCGTTCTCGAAGCCCGTGATCCTCGGCGCGACCGAGCCGCAGATCCTGCTGCCCTTCGACAACGCGTCCGCGTTCGAGAAGAGCCTGAAGGCCTATAGCGGCCAGCTGTCGTCGTGGACCACCTACACGGTCAGCGAGCGTGCGCGCCCGGCCGCGATCGCCGAGAAGATCGGCGTCGACGCCGATACGCTGATGTCGGTCAACAAGATTCCGGCCGGCATGCGCTTGAAGCCCGGTTCGACGATCGTCGTGCCGCGCGGCGATGACGACGACGAGGACATCAGCGCCGATGTCGCCGAAAACGGTGCGCTTGCGATGGAGCCGGACGTCCCCGATACGCGCAAGATGCTGATCCGCGTGCGTCGCAAGCAGTCGATGGCGGCGATCGCCGGCCGCTACGGCGTGTCGGTCGGCCAGTTGAAGGCGTGGAACCGTACGCACCGCGATCTCGTGATGCCGGGCCAGGCGCTCGTGCTGCACGTGCCGGTCGGCCGTTCGGTGCCTGCGGAACCCGGTCCGGAGCGAATCGCGACGTCGGCCGCCGGTGCGCACATCGAGCGCGCGAGCCTGGCGGTGGGCGGCAAGTCGCACGGCGGCAAGCGCGGCGCCGCCAAGTCGTCGGCGAAGTCGGCGAAGGCTGCCGCTCCCGCGAAAGCCGCGCCGGCCAAGACCGCCGCGCACAAGGGCAAGAAGAAGTAAGCGCGGCCGTCGCGCGCGGCGTAGCGGCCGGTGAGGCCCGCGCGATTGCGCTATCATCCGACGAATTCGGCGAAACGCCGTCACCGAGGTGACGGCGTTTTCGTTTGTGCGCGGCGCATCGGCGCTGCGTCGCGCGTCTTCATCCAACAAGGGGAAGCGATGTCGTCGGTGCAGGTGAGGGTGCTCGCGCTGTTTTCGGTCGGGTATTTCGTGTCGTACGTGTTTCGCGGCGTCAATCTGGGCTTCGCGCCGTTCGTCACGCACGAACTCGGGCTGTCGGCCGCCGATCTCGGCCTGCTCACCAGCCTCTATTTCCTCGGCTTCGCGGGCGCGCAGATTCCGGCCGGCGTGATGCTCGACCACTTCGGCCCGCGCCGCGTGACGGCCGGCATGCTGCTGTTCGCGGCGGCCGGCGCGGCCGTGTTCGGCGCGGCGCACGGCATCGGCGCGATGATGGTCGGCCGGCTGCTGATCGGCGTCGGCGTGTCGGTGTGTCTCGGCGCGGCGTTCAAGGCGCTCGCGCAGCATTTCCCGGTCGGCCGGCTGCCGCTCGTCAACGGCCTCGTGATGGCCGTGGGCGGCCTCGGCGGCGTGATGGTCGGTTCGCCGCTGACCTGGCTGCTCGGCTGGGCGAGCTGGCGCGCGATCTGTTTCGGCCTCGCGGTGCTGACGGTGATCGTCGCGGCGTCGATCGGCTTCGGCGCGCCCGATGTGCAGCAGGCGCGCCACCAGGGCGGGCTCGTCAGTCAGTTCAAGGGCACGTGGCACATCCTGACGAGCCGCGCGTTCTGGAAGATTGCGTCGTTCTCCGTCGTCACGCAGGGGGTGTTCTATGCGATGCAGTCGTTGTGGGTCGGCCCGTATCTGCGCGATGTCGGCGGGTTCGATGCGCGTCATGCCGCGCGCCTCGTGTCGGTGCTCGGCTTCGCGATGATGGCCGGCTGCGTCGGCTTCGGCGCGGCGGCGCGCGTGCTCGAGCGGCGCGGCGTGTCGGTCTACGCCACCTGCGGCATCGGCATGGCGCTGTTCGTCGCGACGCAGCTCGCGATCGTCGCGCGCGTGCCGTTGCCGCCCGCCATGCTGTGGGCCGCCTACGGGATGTTCGGCGGCGTGGGCATCCTGACCTACGCGGTGATGGCCGGACATTTTCCCGCCCAGCTGATCGGCCGCGCGAACACGACGCTCACGCTCGTGATCTTCCTGCTGATCTTTGCGTTCCAGATCGGCGTCGGCGCGGTGCTGTCGCACTGGCCGGCGGTCGACGGCCGTTATCCCGCGGCCGCGCACTTCACCGCGTGGGGCGTGCTGCTCGCGCTGCAGCTCGCGAGCGCGGTCTGGTACGTGTGGCCCGCGCGCGGCGCTGGCCAAGCGCACTGATCCGGCGGTACGCTGGTAGGCGGGGCGGCTGCGGAAACGGGGCCGCAGCACGGTGCGCTGCGCCGCCGAATGCGGCGCGCACACGATCGGACGGCCATATCCATTGAAGATAGGCCCATTTTCAGGCTATAATTTGAAAGTTTGTGCTGATCAACCTCGCACCCTAGCGCCTACCTCATTCATCCCGTTCATCCGCCGCACGCCGCCTGCCGGGCGATGCCGCGAAGCCTCGTGCGCCACGCGCCGGGTTCGCGTCTCGACAACGCAGGCCGCGTCCAGCTAGCGACCGCGCGCGCCCACGCAGCGCGGCGCTTGCGCGGCAGGGTAAACAGGTCGGCAGCAGGGTGTTCCCCAAGGAGCCTCCCGTGTTGCCGTCTTTTTCTCCCGCCTTGCTTGCACTCGCCGACGGCACGGTCTTTCGTGGTTATTCGATCGGGGCCGAAGGCCATACGATCGGCGAAGTCGTGTTCAATACCGCGATCACCGGCTATCAGGAAATCCTGACTGATCCGAGCTACTCGCGCCAGATCGTCACGCTCACCTATCCGCATATCGGCAACGTCGGCGTCAACGCCGAAGACGTCGAAGCCACGAAAGTCCATGCCGCCGGCCTGATCATCCGCGATCTGCCGACGCTCGCGTCGAACTTCCGCATGGACCGCACGCTCGGCGACTACCTGCGCGACGAAGGCGTCGTCGCGATCGCCGGCATCGACACCCGCAAGCTGACCCGCATCCTGCGCGACAAGGGCGCGCAGAGCGGCTGCATCCTGACGGGCTCCGACGACGAAGCGAAGGCGATCGAACTCGCGCGCTCGTTCGAGGGCTTGGCCGGCATGGATCTCGCGAAGGTCGTGTCGACCACGAAGCCGTTCGAGTGGAAGCAGACGGAATGGCGTCTCGAAGGCGGCTACGGCATGCAGGAAGCGCCGAAGTACCGCGTCGTCGCGTACGACTTCGGCGTCAAGTACAACATCCTGCGCATGCTCGCGGAGCGCGGCTGCCACGTGACGGTGCTGCCCGCCCAGGCCAGCGCGGCCGATGCGCTCGCGCTGAATCCGGACGGCGTCTTCCTGTCGAACGGCCCCGGCGATCCGGAGCCGTGCGATTACGCGATCGCGGCCACCAAGGAATTCATCGAGCGCGGCGTGCCGACCTTCGGCATCTGCCTCGGCCACCAGATCATGGGCCTCGCGGTCGGCGCGAAGACGCTGAAGATGAAGACGGGCCACCACGGTGCGAACCATCCGGTGAAGGATCTCGGCGACGGCCGTGTCGTGATCACGTCGCAGAACCACGGCTTCGCGGTCGACGCCGATTCGCTGCCGGCCAACGCGCGCGTGACGCACGTGTCGCTGTTCGACGGCACGCTGCAGGGCTTCGAGCTGACCGACAAGCCGGCGTTCTGCTTCCAGGGCCACCCGGAAGCATCGCCCGGCCCGCACGACATCGGCTACCTGTTCGACCGTTTCACCGCGCTGATGGACGCGGCGAAGCAGCGCACCGCCTAACGTCATCGACGCAACCGAAGAACGGGAGATTCACATCATGTTCGGCCACGCACTCGGCATCACGGATATCTGGACCTACGTGTTCGGCGTGATCTTTATCATCCTGCTGCCGGGGCCGAACTCGATGTACGTGCTGTCGCTCGCCGCGCAGCGCGGCGTGAAGGCCGGCTATCGCGCGGCCTGCGGCGTGTTCGTCGGCGATACCGTGCTGATGGTGCTGTCGGCCGCGGGCGTCGCGTCGCTGCTGAAGGCGAACCCGCTGCTGTTCTCCGTCGTCAAGTACGGCGGCGCCGCATACCTGCTGTACATCGGCACCGGGATGCTGCGCAGCGCGTGGAGCAAGCTGCGCGCGCGCGGCGATGCGCCGGTCGAGGCCCGGCAGGCGGTCGACGGCGAACGTCCGTTCCGGAAAGCGCTGATCGTGAGCCTGCTGAATCCGAAGGCCATCCTGTTCTTCATCTCGTTCTTCATCCAGTTCGTCGACCCGGCATTCCCGCATCCCGCGCTGTCGTTCGTCGTGCTCGGGGCGATCGCGCAATGCGCGAGCGTCCTGTACCTGAGCACGCTGATCTTCGCGGGCGCGCGGCTCGCCGAGCACTTCCGCCGCCGCCGCAAGCTCGCGGCAGGCGCGGCGAGCAGCGTGGGCGGCCTGTTCATCGGTTTCTCGGTGAAGCTGGCGCTCGCGACCATGAGCTGAGCGCCGCCGGCCGACCCACGACAACGATTACTTATTGAATTCACAAGCCATGCCAAAACGCACAGACATCAAGAGCATCCTCATCATCGGCGCCGGCCCGATCATCATCGGCCAGGCGTGCGAGTTCGACTATTCGGGCGCGCAGGCTTGCAAGGCGTTGCGTGAGGAGGGCTACAAGGTCGTTCTCGTCAACAGCAACCCGGCGACGATCATGACCGACCCGAACACGGCCGACGTGACCTACATCGAGCCGATCACGTGGGAAGTCGTCGCGCGCATCATCGAGAAGGAGCGCCCGGACGCGATCCTGCCGACGATGGGCGGCCAGACCGCGCTGAACTGCGCGCTCGACCTGCACCACCACGGCGTGCTCGAGAAGTTCGGCGTCGAGCTGATCGGCGCATCGCCGGAAGCGATCGACAAGGCCGAAGACCGCCAGAAGTTCAAGGAAGCGATGACCAAGATCGGTCTCGGCTCCGCGAAGTCGGGCATCGCGCATTCGATGGAAGAAGCGACCCAGGTGCACGCGCAGATCATGGCGGAGACGGGTGGCAGCGGCTACCCGGTCGTGATCCGTCCGTCGTTCACGCTCGGCGGCTCGGGTGGCGGCATCGCATACAACCGCGAAGAGTTCGAGGAAATCTGCAAGCGCGGTCTCGACCTGTCGCCCACGCGCGAGCTGCTGATCGAAGAGTCGCTGCTCGGCTGGAAGGAATACGAGATGGAAGTCGTGCGCGACCGCGCCGACAACTGCATCATCGTCTGCTCGATCGAAAACCTCGACCCGATGGGCGTGCACACCGGCGACTCGATCACGGTCGCGCCGGCGCAGACGCTCACCGACAAGGAATACCAGATCCTGCGTAACGCGTCGCTCGCGGTGCTGCGCGAGATCGGCGTCGACACGGGCGGCTCGAACGTGCAGTTCTCGATCAACCCGAAGGACGGCCGCATGGTCGTCATCGAGATGAACCCGCGCGTGTCGCGTTCGTCGGCGCTCGCGTCGAAGGCCACCGGCTTCCCGATCGCGAAGGTTGCCGCGAAGCTGGCTGTCGGCTACACGCTCGACGAGCTGAAGAACGAAATCACCGGCGGCCAGACGCCGGCGTCGTTCGAGCCGACGATCGACTATGTCGTCACGAAGATCCCGCGTTTCGCGTTCGAGAAGTTCCGCGAAGCCGATTCGCGCCTGACCACGCAGATGAAGTCGGTCGGTGAAGTGATGGCGATCGGCCGCACGTTCCAGGAATCGTTCCAGAAGGCGCTGCGCGGCCTCGAAGTCGGTGTCGACGGCCTCGACGAGAAGTCGACCAACCGCGACGAGATCGCGATCGAGATCCACGAGCCGGGCCCGGACCGCATCTGGTACGTCGGCGATGCGTTCCGCATCGGCATGACGGCCGAGGAAATCTTCGCGGAAACCGCGATCGACCCGTGGTTCCTCGAGCAGATCGAGCAGATCATCCTGAAGGAAAAGGCGCTGTCGGGTCGCACGCTCGCGTCGCTGACGTTCGACGAGCTGCGCTACCTGAAGCAGAGCGGCTTCTCCGACCGCCGCCTCGCGAAGCTGCTCGGCGCGACGCCGGAAGACGTCCGCAAGCGTCGCGTCGAGCTGAACGTGCGCCCGGTCTACAAGCGCGTGGACACGTGCGCGGCCGAGTTCGCGACGAAAACGGCGTACATGTACTCGACCTACGAGGAAGAGTGCGAGGCGCAGCCGACCACGAACAAGAAGATCATGGTGCTGGGCGGCGGCCCGAACCGGATCGGCCAGGGCATCGAGTTCGACTACTGCTGCGTGCACGCGGCGCTCGCGATGCGCGAGGACGGCTATGAAACGATCATGGTCAACTGCAACCCGGAGACGGTGTCGACCGACTACGACACGTCCGACCGCCTGTACTTCGAGCCGCTGACGCTCGAAGACGTGCTCGAGATCGTCGACAAGGAAAAGCCGGTCGGCGTGATCGTCCAGTACGGCGGCCAGACGCCGCTGAAGCTCGCGCTCGACCTCGAGGCGCACGGCGTGCCGATCGTCGGCACGTCGCCGGACATGATCGACGCGGCCGAAGACCGCGAACGCTTCCAGAAGCTGCTGCAGGACCTCGGCCTGCGCCAGCCGCCGAACCGCACCGCACGCGCCGAAGACGAAGCGCTCGCGCTGGCCGACGAAATCGGCTATCCGCTGGTCGTGCGTCCGTCGTACGTGCTCGGCGGCCGCGCAATGGAGATCGTCCACGAGCCTCGCGACCTCGAGCGCTACATGCGCGAGGCCGTGAAGGTGTCGAACGATTCGCCGGTGCTGCTCGACCGCTTCCTGAACGACGCGATCGAGTGCGACGTCGACTGCATCTGCGACGGCGAAGCCGTGTTCATCGGCGGCGTGATGGAGCACATCGAGCAGGCGGGCGTCCACTCGGGCGACTCGGCATGCTCGCTGCCGCCGTACTCGCTGTCGAAGGAGACCGTGGCCGAACTGAAGCGCCAGACGGGCGCGATGGCGAAGGCGCTGAACGTGGTCGGCCTGATGAACGTGCAGTTCGCGATCCAGCAGGTGCCGCAGGCGGACGGTTCGAAGCAGGACATCATCTACGTGCTCGAAGTGAACCCGCGCGCATCGCGCACGGTGCCGTACGTGTCGAAGGCGACCAGCCTGCCGCTCGCGAAGATCGCGGCGCGCGCGATGGTCGGCCAGAAGCTCGCGCAGCAGGGCGTGACGAAGGAAGTCGAGCCGCCGTACTTCAGCGTGAAGGAAGCGGTGTTCCCGTTCGTGAAGTTCCCGACCGTCGATCCGGTCCTCGGGCCGGAAATGCGCTCGACCGGCGAAGTGATGGGCGTCGGCCAGACGTTCGGCGAAGCGCTGTTCAAGTCGCAGCTCGCGGCCGGTTCGCGCCTGCCGGAGTCGGGCACGGTGCTGCTGACCGTGATGGACGCGGACAAGCCGAAGGCCGTCGAAGTCGCGCGCATGCTGCACGATCTCGGCTACCCGATCGTCGCGACCAAGGGCACGGCCGCCGCGATCGAAGCGGCCGGCGTGCCGGTGAAGGTCGTGAACAAGGTGAAGGACGGTCGTCCGCACATCGTCGACATGATCAAGAACGGCGAGATCGCCCTCGTGTTCACGACGGTCGACGAGACGCGCCAGGCGATCGCCGATTCGCGTTCGATCCGCATGAGCGCGCAGGCGCACAAGGTCACGTACTACACGACGATGTCGGGCGCGCGCGCGGCCGTCGAAGGCTTGCGCTACCTGAAGGATCTGGAAGTCTATGATTTACAAGGTCTTCACGCTCGCCTAAACTAAGCAGTCAGTTACCTGTCGAAGCAACACGTGCCGCGATTAGGCGGTGTTTCCAGTGCATCGGAAGCGCGCTTAATCGCGGTGATTTTTTTTATAGCCGTTTTTAGCGATTGAGCCGTTTATGAGCACCATTCCGTTGACAAAGCGTGGCGCGGAGCAACTGCGCGATGAATTGCAGCGCCTCAAGTCCGTCGAGCGGCCGGCCGTGATCAACGCGATCGCGGAGGCCCGCGCACAGGGCGATCTTTCCGAAAACGCCGAATACGACGCCGCGAAGGAAAAACAGGGCTTTATCGAGGGCCGCATCGCGGAACTCGAATCCAAGCTGTCCGCCGCGCAAATCATCGATCCCACGGTGCTCGACGCCGACGGCCGCGTCGTGTTCGCCGCGACGGTCGAACTCGAGGATCTCGAGTCGGGCGACACCGTCAAGTACCAGATCGTCGGCGACGACGAAGCCGATATCGATCACGGCCTGATCTCGGTCAGCTCGCCGATCGCGCGCGCGCTGATCGGCAAGTCCGAAGGCGACGTCGCGGCCGTGCAGGCGCCGAGCGGCGTGCGCGAGTACGAAATCATCTCGGTCAGCTACATCTGAAACGGGGCGACGTGATGCCGCATCGCGTGTTCCGTCTGCTGTCGGCCGTGTGGGTCGGCAGCCTGCTGACGATCGGGTATGCGGTCGCGCCCGTCCTGTTCAAGACGCTGGAGCGGATGACGGCCGGTTCGGTCGCCGCCCAGCTGTTCCGCATCGAGGCGATCCTCGGCGTCGTGTGCGGCGTGCTGCTGCTCGCGTTGTCGAATCAGCAGGTGCGGCGCGGCAGCACCGAATATCGCCGCGCGCGCTGGATCGTCGCGGCGATGGTCGTGTGCGTGCTGGTCGGGTATTTCGCGCTGCAGCCGTTCATGAACGCGCTGCGGGTGGCCGCGATGGAGGCGGGCACCGATATCGCGAATTCGCCGTATGCGAGCCGCTTCGGGATGCTGCACGGCGTGTCGAGCGTGTTCTATCTCGTCGAGAGCGTGCTGGGGCTGATGCTGATCTGGCGTCTGCCGGCGCGCGACGCCTGAGCGCCGCGCCGTCGCGCGTTGCGCAACGACGAGGCAGGGCGGCACGGGCATCCGTGCCGCACGGGCGCCTTACTTGTCCTGGAACGGCCGCTTCGTGCTGGCCTGACGCTTTTTCGCGCGCTTCACGGTGCCGCCTGCCGTCACGCGTTCGTTGCCGCGCACCGTGACCTTGACCGGCCTCGGGCGGCGTACGGGGCTCGCGTTCGGCGATACCTTGACGACCTTGACGGTGCGCGGTGCACGGCCTTTCTTGTCGTCGACGGCTTCGGCCGCGCTCGGCAGCGCGCCGGCACGACGGCCGCGGGTCGGGGCCGCTACGGCCTCGGGCCTCCAGATCACCAGCAGCTTGCCGATATGCTGAATGGGGGCCGCGTTCAGGCGGTCGCAGATCTCGTCATAGATTGCGATGCGTTCGTCGCGTTCGTCGCCGAACACGCGGATCTTGATCAACTGGTGCGCGTCGAGGTGCACCTTGATTTCCTTCAGCACGGCGTCGGTCAGCCCTTCGGCGCCGATCAGCACGACGGGCTTGAGCGCATGGGCCTGGGAGCGCAGCGCGGAGCGCTCGGCGGGAGAAAGCGAAAGGGCGGGCATGGAAATGTCGAAATCTAAATAAGGGCGCGCTGACTGAAAAGCGATCGCGGGACGTTACCGCGTCAGCCGTGCGCCGAAACCACGTAAAATCGCGGCTTGGGCCTGAAAAGGGGCCGCAGCCGCGCGAAGAAGACGCGTATTATCCGCTAAAAGCGCGGCTTCACGAAGCAATGGGCAGCAATCTCTCTCTCGAATGGCAAAAAACCGCTTCAACCAGCACTGGCTGCACGACCACATCAACGACCCGTACGTCAAAATGGCGCAGCGGGAGGGCTATCGCGCGCGCGCCGCGTACAAGCTGAAGGAAATCGACGAGCAGGACAAGCTGATCCGTCCGGGCCAGGTGATCGTCGATCTCGGCGCCACGCCGGGCAGCTGGAGCCAGTATGCCCGCAACAAGCTCGCGCAGGGCAAGAAGCGCGACGCGGCGCGCGAAGGCGGCATCGACGGCACGATCGTTGCGCTGGACATCCTCCCGATGGAGCCGATCGCCGACGTCCACTTCCTGCAAGGCGACTTCCGCGAGGACGACGTCCTCCACCAGCTCGAAGAAGTGCTCGAAGGCCGCGCGGTGGACCTTGTTATTTCCGACATGGCCCCCAACCTCTCCGGCGTGGCCTCGGCGGACGCGGCGCGCATCGAGCATCTCTGCGATCTGGCGCTCGAATTCGCGCAGAACCATCTGAAGCCGGACGGTGCGCTGCTCGTGAAGTGCTTTCACGGCAGCGGCTACAGCCAGATCGTCGAGAAGTTCAAACAGCAGTTTAAGGTTGTCGCGCCGCGCAAGCCCAAGGCATCCCGCGACAAATCGTCCGAAACGTTCATTTTGGGTCGGCAGCTGAAGCATCCGCGCTGATGCGGAGCGCGATGCCGCAAACGGGCTCCGGCCCTTGCCGGACAAGCGAAGCGCTATCGCGGCGGTTGTCAATGCTTATGGCAGGGGTGGTCGGACTGGATTAGAATGACCGAGGGGCGCCGCAAGGAAAATGTAGGCGCTCGTCTACGAGTGAAGGAGTGGTGCTTTGAACAACAATATGTTTTCGAAGGCAGCGGTGTGGCTGGTGATCGCACTGGTGCTGTTTACGGTGTTCAAGCAGTTCGACAAGCCCCGCGTCCAGGAAGGCGTGTCCTATTCGCAGTTCATGGACGACGCCAAGAACGGCAAGGTCAAGAACGTCATCGTTCAGGGGCGCAACCTCACCGTCACTCCGGCTGATGGCCAGAAATACCAGATCGTGTCGCCCGGCGACATCTGGATGGTCGGCGATCTGATGAAGTACGGCGTGCAGGTCAGCGGCAAGGCCGACGACGAGCCGAACGCGCTGATGTCCGCGCTGTACTACCTCGGGCCGACGATCCTGATCATCGTGTTCTGGTTCTACATGATGAGGCAGATGCAGGGAGGCGGCAAAGGCGGCGCATTCTCGTTCGGGAAATCGCGTGCGCGGCTGATCGACGAGAACAACAACGCGGTGAACTTCTCCGACGTCGCGGGCTGCGACGAAGCGAAGGAAGAAGTGTCCGAGCTCGTCGACTTCCTGCGCGATCCGCAGAAATTCCAGAAACTGGGCGGCCGCATTCCGCGCGGCGTGCTGCTGGTCGGCCCGCCGGGTACCGGCAAGACGCTGCTCGCCCGCGCGATCGCGGGTGAAGCGAAGGTGCCGTTCTTCAGCATCTCGGGTTCGGACTTCGTCGAAATGTTCGTCGGCGTCGGTGCGGCCCGTGTGCGCGACATGTTCGAGCAGGCGAAGAAGCATGCGCCGTGCATCGTGTTCATCGACGAAATCGACGCGGTCGGCCGTCATCGCGGCGCCGGCATGGGCGGCGGCAACGACGAGCGCGAGCAGACGCTGAACCAGATGCTCGTCGAGATGGACGGCTTCGAGGCGAACTCGGGCGTGATCGTGATCGCGGCGACCAACCGTTCCGACGTGCTCGACAAGGCGCTGCTGCGTCCGGGCCGTTTCGACCGCCAGGTCTATGTCGGCCTGCCGGACATCCGCGGCCGCGAGCAGATCATGCGTGTGCACCTGCGCAAGGTGCCGATCGCGAACGACGTCGACGCGGCGGTCATCGCACGCGGTACGCCGGGCTTCTCGGGCGCCGATCTCGCGAACCTCGTGAACGAAGCTGCGCTGTTCGCCGCCCGTCGCGGCAAGCGCATCGTCGAGATGCAGGATTTCGAGGACGCGAAGGACAAGATCTTCATGGGTCCGGAGCGCAAGTCGGCGGTGATCCGTGAGGAAGCGAAGCGCGCCACCGCGTATCACGAGTCGGGCCACGCGGTGATCGCGAAGCTGCTGCCGAAGGCCGACCCCGTGCACAAGGTCACGATCATCCCGCGCGGTCGTGCGCTGGGTGTCACGTGGCAGCTGCCGGAGCATGACAACGAGACGTATTCGAAGGATTACCTGCTGGACCGCCTCGCGATCCTGTTCGGTGGCCGGGTGGCCGAAGAGTTGTTCATGAACCTCGTCAGCACCGGCGCGTCGGACGACTTCAACAAGGCCACGCAGACGGCGCGTGCGATGGTTGCGCGGTTCGGCATGACCGACGCGCTCGGGCCGATGGTGTACGTCGACGACGAGAACGATGCGTCGCCGTTCGGCCGCGGTTTCACGCGCACGATCTCGGAAGCGACGCAGCAGAAGGTCGACTCGGAAATCCGCCGCGTGCTGGACGATCAGTACAACCTCGCGCGTCGCCTGCTCGAGGAGAACCGCGACAAGGTCGAGGCGATGACGGCCGCGCTGATGGAGTGGGAGACGATCGACGCCGATCAGATCAACGACATCATGGAAGGCCGTCCGCCGCGCTCGCCGAAGAGCTCGCCGGCCGTCGGCGGCGATTCGTCGGGCGGCGGCAGCGCCGAGGTCAAGCCCGGCAGCGCGCCGGCGCCGGCTACGCCGGCGGCATAATCTCCGCTTTAGCACCGTTCACGGGCTGGTGTGGCTTCACACCGGCCCGTTTTGCATTCATCCACGCCCGTTGCTCGTGTCCGATTCCGCAGTGTCCCCATTCATTCCCGCGCCGCTCCGGTGTGGCCGCTTCGAACTGACGTTCGAACGCCCGCTCGTGATGGGCATCCTCAACGCCACGCCCGATTCGTTCTCCGACGGCGGCCGCTTCCTCGCGCGCGACGATGCGCTGCGCCAGGCCGAGCGGATGATTGCCGAGGGCGTGGACCTCATCGACATCGGCGGCGAATCGACGCGCCCCGGCGCGCCGCCGGTACCGCTCGACGAGGAGCTCGCACGCGTGATTCCGCTCGTCGAGGCGCTGCGGCCGCTGAACGTGCCGCTGTCGATCGATACCTACAAGCCCGCCGTGATGCGCGCGGCGCTGGCCGCTGGCGCGGACCTGATCAACGACATCTGGGGGTTCCGCCAGCCGGGCGCGATCGACGCGGTGCGCGACGGCAATAGCGGCCTGTGCGCGATGCACATGCTCGGCGAGCCGCAGACGATGCAGGTCGGCGAGCCCGACTACGGCGACGTCGTGACCGACGTGCGCGACTTCCTCGCTGCGCGCGTGCAGGCGCTGCGCGACGCGGGGGTGGCGGCGGAGCGGATCTGCGTCGATCCCGGCTTCGGGTTCGGCAAGGCGGTCGTCGACGACAACTATGCGCTGCTGGCCGCGTTGCCGGACACGGCGCCCGCCCGGCCCGACGGGCGCGCTTACCCGATTCTCGCGGGCATGTCGCGCAAGTCGATGCTCGGCGCGGTGATCGACGGCAAGCCGCCGATGGAGCGCGTCGCGGCGAGCGTGGCGGCCGCGTTGTGCGCGGTCGAGCGCGGCGCCGCGATCGTGCGCGTGCACGACGTCGCGGCGACGGTCGATGCGCTGAAAGTATGGAATGCCGTGCGCGCAGCCGCGCGGCAACGATAAGCAAGTCAGAAAGACGAAAGACGAAGGAGGAAGGACCCCATGGGACGTCGATATTTCGGCACGGACGGCATTCGCGGCACGGTGGGCGAGGCGCCCATCACGCCGGACTTCGTATTGCGCCTTGGCTATGCGGCCGGCAAGGTGCTGGCCGGCTCGGCCGACGTCGCGGCAGGCTCGCGTCCGACCGTGCTGATCGGCAAGGACACGCGCGTGTCGGGCTACATGCTCGAAGCCGCGCTCGAGGCCGGATTCTCGGCGGCCGGCGTCGACGTGATGCTGGCCGGCCCGATGCCGACGCCCGGCGTCGCGTATCTGACGCGTGCGCTGCGCCTGTCGGCCGGTGTCGTGATCAGCGCGTCGCACAACCCGTATCACGACAACGGGATCAAGTTTTTCTCGGCTGACGGCAACAAGCTGCCCGACGACACCGAGGCCGCGATCGAAGCGTGGCTCGACAAGCCGCTCGAATGCGCGCCGTCGGACGGCCTCGGCAAGGCGCGCCGCCTCGACGACGCGGCCGGCCGCTACATCGAGTTCTGCAAGAGCACGTTCCCGGCCGCGTTCGACCTGCGCGGGCTGAAGCTCGTGATCGATTGCGCGCACGGCGCCGCGTACCAGATCGCGCCGCACGTGTTCCACGAGCTCGGCGCGGACGTCATTCCGATCGGCGTCGCGCCGAACGGCTTCAACATCAACGACGGCGTCGGCGCGACCGCGCCGGACGCGCTGGTGCGCGCGGTGCGGGCGAACCATGCCGATCTCGGCATCGCGCTCGACGGCGACGCCGATCGTCTGCAGGTCGTGGACGCGACCGGCCGCCTGTACAACGGCGACGAGCTGCTCTACGTGCTCGTGAAGGACCGGATCGCGACCGACGGCAAGGTCGAAGGCGCGGTCGGCACGCTGATGACGAACCTCGCCGTCGAAGTCGCGCTGCAACGCGAGGGTGTGAAGTTCGTCCGTGCGGCGGTCGGCGATCGCTACGTGCTCGAGCAGTTGCGCGAGCACGGCTGGCAGCTCGGCGCGGAAGGGTCGGGTCACATCCTGTCGCTCGACCGGCACTCGACCGGCGACGGCATCGTGTCGGCGCTGCTCGTGCTGGCCGCGCTCAAGCGCAGCGGCCGCACGCTCGCGCAGGTGCTCGACGGCGTCACGCTGTTCCCGCAGAAGCTGATCAACGTGCGGATGAAGCCCGGCGCCGACTGGAAGGGCAGCGCGTCGATTCGCGCCGCGATCGACGCCGCCGAAGCCGCGCTTGCCGGCAGCGGCCGCGTGCTGATCCGCGCATCCGGCACGGAGCCCGTGTTGCGCGTGATGGTCGAAGCGCAGCAGGCGGCCGATGCGGTGCGCCATGCGGAGACGATCGCCGACGCGGTGCGCGCGGCGACGACCTGATCCGTGCCGGCGCGCGGCGGTTCGCCCGCCCGCGCGCAGGCTTCCGACGAATGTGCGTGCGGCGCCCTCGGGCGCCGTCGTTTTGTCGGACGCAAAGGTTTGCGTTACCTAATAGAAGCAAGCTTCGGCAAACGCATCCGTCCAATCGAATCGGCATCCGACCCCGGAATCGGACCTCCGGCCGGACCGGGCTTCCCGTCCGTCCGACGCTGCGCTACGATGCGCCCGCACGCCGCCGAAAACCGGCGTTCATCCTCTCCGTCCGAGCCAGGCAATTCTTGCCGCCGGCGGCGCTCTCGCGCCACCCGATATTCCCTTTCAACCAGTCATGTTACTGTCACGCCAGTTTCATCGATTGTCACATTACCGTCATGAGCAGCCCCTAACCTTCGCGGTGCCGTAGTCATCCGCTCACACACTGGAGGTCTCATGAAATTGATGCAAACCGCGATTGCCGGCCTGGCTGGCGCGCTTTTCGCCGTCGCCGCCCACGCTGCCGACATCACGGGCGCAGGCAGCACGTTCGCGATGCCGATCTATACGAAATGGGCTGCCGACTACCAGCAGTCCGGCGGTTCGAAGGTCAACTACCAGGGCATCGGCTCGTCGGGCGGCCTGAAGCAGATCATCGCGAAGACGGTCGATTTTGCTGGTTCGGACGCTCCGCTGAAGGATGAGGATCTCGCGAAGGAAGGCCTGTTCCAGTTTCCGACGGTGGTCGGCGGCGTGGTGCCGGTCGTCAACGTGCCGGGCGTGAAGGCCGGCGAACTGACGCTGTCGGGCCCGGTGCTCGGCGACATCTACCTCGGCAAGATCAAGAAGTGGAACGACCCGGCGATCGTCGCGCTGAACCCGAAGGTCAAGCTGCCGGATACGGACATCGCCGTGGTCCGCCGCGCCGACGGCTCGGGCACGAGCTTCATCTGGACGAACTACCTGTCGAAGGTCAACGACGAGTGGAAGTCGAAGATCGGCGAAGGCACGACGGTCAACTGGCCGACGGGCACGGGCGGCAAGGGCAACGACGGCGTCGCGGCCTTCGTGCAGCGCCTGCCGGGCGCGATCGGCTACGTCGAGTGGGCGTACGCGAAGAAGAACAACATGACCTACACTGCGCTGAAGAACTCGACGGGCACGGTGGTCGAGCCGAAGACGGAAACGTTCAAGGCCGCAGCGGCAGGCGCGAACTGGTCGAAGTCGTTCTACCAGATCCTGACGAACCAGCCGGGCAAGGAAGCGTGGCCGGTCGTCGGCGCGACGTTCGTGCTGCTGCACGCAAAGCAGGACAAGCCGGAGCAGGGCGCGGAAACGCTGAAGTTCTTCAGCTGGGCGTTCAAGAACGGCGAGAAGGCTGCCGACAGCCTCGACTACATCTCGCTGCCGGCGACGGTCGAGACGGAAATCCGCAAGCAGTGGAAGACGAAGGTGACGGACGCTTCGGGCAAGCCGGTCGCCGCCGAGTAAGCCATCCAGCGGTTCGCTGCCCGGCCGTGCCGGTCGGGCAGTGTGTGCGGTAAAGCCGGGCGTTACGGCGTCCGGCGATCAAAAGCAGGCACCCATGTCTGATATTTCATACCCGTCCTCCCGATCGGCCGACAGTGCACAGCAGCGCGCGCCGAGCCGTCTCGGGGATGTCCTGTTCGGCGGCCTTGCGCGGCTCGCCGCGATCGTGACCCTGCTGCTGCTCGGCGGGATCATCGTTTCCCTGATCATCGCGTCGATGCCGACCATCCAGAAGTTCGGCATCGGCTTCCTGTGGCAATCCGAGTGGGATCCGAACTCGGACATCTACGGCGCACTCGTGCCGATCTACGGCACGATCGTGACGTCGCTGATCGCACTCGTCATCGCGGTGCCGGTCAGCTTCGGCATCGCACTGTTCCTCACCGAATTGGCGCCCGTGTGGCTGCGCCGTCCGCTCGGCATCGCGATCGAGCTGCTCGCCGCGATTCCGTCGATCGTGTACGGCATGTGGGGGCTGCTCGTGTTCGCGCCGATCTTCGCCGAATACTTCCAGAAACCCATCGGCCGGCTGCTCAAGGACGTGTGGGTGCTCGGCCCGCTGACGTCCGGCGCGCCGATCGGCATCGGCATTCTCGCGGCCGGCGTGATCCTCGCGATCATGATCATCCCGTACATCGCGTCGGTGATGCGCGACGTGTTCGAGGTGACGCCGGTGCTGCTGAAGGAATCGGCATACGGCATCGGCTGCACGACCTGGGAAGTGATGTGGAAGGTCGTGCTGCCCTATACGAAGACCGGCGTGATCGGCGGCGTGATGCTCGGCCTCGGCCGCGCGCTCGGCGAAACGATGGCCGTGACCTTCGTGATCGGCAACACCAACCTGCTCGACAGCGTGTCGCTGTTCGCGCCGGGCAACAGCATCACGTCGGCGCTCGCGAACGAATTCGCGGAAGCGCAGCCGGGCCTGCATACGTCCGCGCTGATGGAGCTCGGCCTGATCCTGTTCGTGATCACGTTCATCGTGCTGTCCATCTCCAAACTGCTGCTGCTTCGTCTCGAGAAGGGAGAGGGCAAGAAATGAGCGAGCCCATCATGAATTTCCCGGGGCCGGACGGCGCCGCGCTCGACGCGATGCGCAACCGCCTGCAGCGCAAGCGCAAGGCCGTCAACGCGATCGCGCTCACCGCGTCGCTCGGCGCGATGGCCTTCGGCCTGCTGTGGCTCGTGTGGATTCTCTACACGACGGTGCATCTCGGCGTCGGCGGCCTGTCGCTGCAACTGTTCACCGAATCGACGCCGGCGCCGAACACGGAAGGCGGCGGTCTCGCGAACGCGATCGTCGGCAGCCTGCTGCTGTGCGGCTTCGGCACGCTGGTCGGCACGCCGATCGGCATCCTCGCGGGCGTCTATCTCGCCGAATACGGGCAGAAGAACCTGCTGGCGAGCACGATCCGCTTCATCAACGACATCCTGCTGTCCGCGCCGTCGATCGTCATCGGCCTGTTCGTGTACGCGATCGTCGTCGCGAAGTCGGGGCGCTTCTCCGGTTGGGCCGGCGTGATCGCGCTGGCGCTGCTGCAGATCCCGATCGTGATCCGCACGACCGAGAACATGCTGAAGCTGGTGCCGAACGCGCTGCGCGAAGCGGCCGTCGCGCTCGGCACGCCGAAGTGGCGCATGGTGCTGAAGATCACGCTGCGCGCGTCGGTCGGCGGGATCGTGACGGGCGTACTGCTCGCGGTCGCGCGGATCGCCGGCGAAACGGCGCCGCTGCTGTTCACCGCGCTGTCGAACCAGTTTTTCTCGGTCGACATGAGCCAGCCGATGGCGAACCTGCCGGTCACGATCTACAAGTTCGCGATGAGCCCGTTCGCGGAATGGCAGTCGCTCGCGTGGGCGGGCGTGTTCCTGATTACGCTCGGGGTGCTCGGACTGAACGTCCTGGCGCGCTCGATCTTCTCGAAAAAGTAACGGCGGAGCAATCCGATGAATATGGCAGAAAGCCACCTGAATCCCGTCGAGCGCACCGCTGCGCCCGCCGGCACGCAAGACGCGGCGCACGGCCGTCCGCTCGCGCCGCTGAACGCGAAGATCGAGGTCAACAACCTCAACTTCTTCTACAACAAGTTCCACGCGCTGAAGAACATCAACCTGCGCATTCCCGAAGGGAAGGTGACGGCGTTCATCGGCCCGTCGGGCTGCGGCAAGTCGACGCTCCTGCGCACGTTCAACAAGATGTTCGCGCTCTATCCGGAGCAGCGCGCCGAAGGCGAAATCCTGATGGACGGCGAGAACCTGCTGACGACGAAGCGCGACATCTCGCTGCTGCGCGCGCGAATCGGCATGGTGTTCCAGAAGCCGACCCCGTTCCCGATGTCGATCTACGACAACATCGCGTTCGGCGTGAAGATGTTCGAAAAACTCACGCGCTCGGAAATGGACGATCGCGTCGAGTGGGCGCTCACGAAGGCCGCGCTGTGGAACGAAGTGAAGGACAAGCTGGGCCAGAGCGGCTACGGGCTGTCGGGCGGCCAGCAGCAGCGTCTGTGCATCGCGCGCGGCATCGCGATCCGTCCGGAAGTGCTGCTGCTGGACGAACCGTGCTCGGCGCTCGACCCGATCTCGACGGGCCGCATCGAGGAGCTGATCGCGGAGTTGAAGAGCGACTACACGGTCGTGATCGTCACGCACAACATGCAGCAGGCCGCACGCTGCTCGGATTACACGGCCTACATGTACCTGGGCGAGCTGATCGAGTTCGGCGACACCGAAAAGATCTTCATCAAGCCGGTGCGCAAGGAAACGGAAGACTACATCACCGGCCGCTTCGGCTGATGACGGAGAACAACAGCCATGTCGGATAAACATCTGTCGAGCCAGTTCGACGCGGACCTGAATGCCGTGTCGTCGAAAGTGCTGGAAATGGGCGGACTCGTGGAGTCGCAGATCGTCGGCGCGATGCGCGCGCTGAACGAGTTCGATCGCGATACGGCCGAGAAGGTGATCGCGGCCGAGGAAACGCTGAACGCGATGGAAGTGGACATCGACCAGGAATGCGGCAACATCATCGCGCGGAGGCAGCCTGCCGCGCGCGACCTGCGTCTTTTGATGTCGATTTCGAAAACGATTACGAACCTCGAGCGCGCCGGCGACGAGGCCGAGAAGATCGCCAAGCGCGTGCGCCGCCTGGTCGACGAGCCGGCCGCACGTGCGGTCAACATCGCCGAGATCAAGGTGTCGGGCGAGATGGCCGTGACGATCCTGCGCCGCGCGCTCGATGCGTTCGCGCGCCTCGACACGGTGGCCGCCGCGCAGATCGTCAAGGACGACAAGGAAATCGACATGGAATTCCGCGCGTTCGTGCGCAAGCTCGTGTCGTACATGCAGGAAGATCCGCGCACGATCTCGGTCGGCCTCGACTACCTGTTCATCGCGAAGGCGATCGAACGGATCGGCGACCACGCGAAGAACATCGCCGAATTCATCATCTACATCGTGAAGGGCACCGACGTGCGGCACCAGCCGCGCGACACGCTCGATCGCGAAGCCAACAGTTAATCGACTCCATAGGAAGAACAGAGGTGCCGATGCCCAGCAACATTCTCGTCGTTGAAGATGAGCCCGCGATTTCCGAACTGATCTCGGTGAATCTCCAGCACGCCGGTCACTGCCCGATCCGCGCGTACAACGCCGAACAGGCACAGAACCTGATCAGCGACGTGCTGCCCGATCTCGTGCTGCTCGACTGGATGCTGCCGGGCAAGTCCGGTATCGCGTTCGCGCGCGACCTGCGCAACAACGAACGGACCAAGCACATTCCGATCATCATGCTCACCGCCCGCGGCGACGAGCAGGACAAGGTGCTCGGCCTCGAAATCGGCGCGGACGACTACGTGACGAAGCCGTTCTCGCCGAAGGAACTGATGGCGCGCATCAAGGCCGTGCTGCGCCGCCGCGCGCCGCAGCTGACCGAGGACGTCGTGTCCATCAACGGGCTGCGCCTCGACCCGGCCACGCATCGCGTCGCCGCGCACGGGGACGGCAGCGAGATCAAGCTCGATCTCGGCCCGACCGAGTTCCGGCTGCTGCATTTCTTCATGACCCATCCGGAGCGCGTGCACAGCCGCACGCAGTTGCTCGACCAGGTGTGGGGCGACCACGTGTTCGTCGAGGAGCGCACCGTCGACGTGCACATCAAACGATTGCGCGCGGCCTTGAAACCGGCCGGCTGCGATGCGATGATCGAAACCGTGCGCGGCAGCGGCTACCGCCTCGCCAAGCACGCGTAACGTATTCGGGCACGCCGCGTGCCGCGGCATGCCGTTCCTTCTTTCGGACGCTGAATCATGAACATCATCTGGGCGCGCTTCCTGGTGTCGCTCGTGCTGCTCGTGCTGATCGGCGTGTTGGTCGGCGTCTTCGCCGGCCCGACCGCGGGCCTCGTGTTCGTGGTCGTGATGCTGGTCGCGCAGGGCTTTTTCAGTACCTTCCACACGCAGCGTCTGTGGCGCCTGCTCGATGCGCCGGTCTACGGCGAAGTGCCGAGCGCGCCGGGCATCTGGGGCGAGATCTACTATCGGCTGCACAAGCTCGCGAAGCAGTGGCATGCGCAGGTGCGGCAGGTCGAGCAGCAGCATTCGCGCTTCATCCAGGCGATCCAGGCCTCGCCGAACGGCGTCGCGATGCTCGACGATCACGACCAGATCGAGTGGTGCAACGCGATCGCCGAAGTCCATTTCGGCCTCGACGCGAAGCGCGACCTGCGTCAGCACATCACGAACCTGGTGCGCCATCCCGATTTCGTCCGCTACCTGAATGCGCAGCATTACGACGAGACGCTGTTGATGCGCGGCATGGGCGACTCGCGGCAGAACGTGCTGGCCGTGCAGGTGTTTCCGTACGGCGAGAACCGCAAGCTGCTGCTCACGCAGGACATCACCGAGCTCGAGCGTACCGACGCGATGCGGCGCGACTTCGTCGCGAACGTGTCGCACGAGCTGAAGACGCCGCTCACCGTGCTGTCGGGCTTCCTCGAGACGATGCGCGAACTGCCGCTGAACGAGGAAGACCGCGCGCGCTATCTCGACATGATGGAGCAGCAGGCGTCGCGGATGCGGCACATCGTGACCGACCTGCTGGTGCTCGCGAAGCTGGAAGGCGAGAGCAAGCCGCCGGTCGATCACGCGATCGACATGCGTGCGGTGTTCGACCATCTGAAGGAAGATGCGCACACGCTGTCGAACGGGCATCACGACATCGCGTTCTCGATCGACGAGACGCTCGGCGTCACGGGCGCGCAGACGGAGTTGTTCAGCGCGTTCGCGAATCTCGTCACGAATGCGATCCGCTATACGCCGGACGGCGGCAAGATCGTCGTGTCGTGGCGGCGCGAGGGCGCGCAGGGCGTGTTCTCCGTCACGGACAGCGGCTTCGGGATTCCGGCCGCCGACCTGCCGCGGCTCACCGAGCGCTTCTACCGTGTCGATCGCAGCCGTTCGCGCGACACCGGCGGCACGGGCCTCGGGCTCGCGATCGTCAAGCACGTGCTGCAGCGGCACGACGCGCATCTGTACGTGCAGAGCGAGGAAGGGCGCGGCAGTACGTTCACCGCACGGTTCCCGGGCTCGCGGGTCATCGCGATCCGGCCGGCCGCTTACGAAGCATGATCGCGTAGCGGTTTGACAGTCAAAAAAAGCAGCCCGCGGGCTGCTTTTTTCATGGCGAAGCGGCGCGTATCGCGCCGACGGCTCACGAGCAGAACTTCGCGAGCAGCCCCAGCTGCGCGTTGCGGATCGTCTTGCCGGTGCGGCGGCGGCGATAGTGGCCGTCGCTGTGCATCTGCCATGCCGACTGGTTGTCGCCGAGGCACACCGACAGCCCTTCGGCGATCACGCGCCGCTTGAGCTTGCGCTCGCGGATCGGGAACGCGACTTCGACGCGGCGGAACAGGTTGCGGTCCATCCAGTCGGCGCTCGACAGATAGACGTCCTCGGCGCCGCCCGCGTGGAAGTAGTAGATGCGGTGGTGTTCGAGGAAGCGGCCGACGATCGAGCGCACCGTGATGTTTTCCGACAGGCCGGGCACGCCGGGCTTCAGCGCGCAGACGCCGCGCACGATCAGGTCGACCTTGACGCCTGCCTGCGACGCTTCGTACAGCGCGGCGATCACCGACGGCTCCAGCAGCGCGTTCATTTTCGCGACGATGCGCGCGCGCTTGCCGGCCTGCGCATTGTCGATCTCCGCGCGGATCGAATCGATGATGCGCGGATGCAGCGTGAACGGCGACTGCCACAGCTCGTGCAATGTCAGTTCGCCGCCGATCCCGGTCAGTTGCTGGAACACGTGATGGACGTCCTCGCAGATCTTCTGGTCGGCCGTCATCAGCCCGAAGTCGGTGTAGAGGCGCGCCGTGCGCGGATGGTAGTTGCCGGTGCCGAGGTGCACGTAGCGGCGCAGCGACGCCTTGCCGGCCTGCACGACGCGCCGCACGATCAGCATCATCTTCGCGTGGCACTTATGGCCGACCACGCCGTACACGACATGCGCGCCGACGGCTTCGAGCTGCGACGCCCAGTTGATGTTGGTTTCCTCGTCGAAGCGCGCGAGCAGCTCGACGACGACGGTCACTTCCTTGCCGTTGCGCGCGGCTTCCATCAGCGCGTCCATCAGCGGCGAGTCGGTGCCGGTGCGGTAGATCGTCTGCTTGATCGCGACGACGCTCGGATCTTTCGCGGCCTGCTGCAGCAGTTCGAGCACGGGCTGGAAGCTCTCGTACGGATGATGCAGCAGGATGTCGCCGGCGTCGATCGCGTCGAACATCGTCGGCGCGTTGGCGATGACGGCCGGCGTCGACGCGGTGAACGGCGCGAACTTCAGGTCGGGGCGATCGACGAGATCGGGAATCTGCATCAGGCGCACGAGGTTCACGGACCCGGCCACGCGATAGCAGTCCTTGTCGCCGAGTTCGCTTTCCTCGAGCAGGCGTCGCACGATGTGCAGCGGCGTGTCGGCCGACACCTCGAGGCGTACCGCGTTGCCGAGGTGGCGCGCGGGCAGTTCGCCCTGCAACGCGACACGCAGGTTCGTGATTTCGTCTTCGTCGACGAACAGCTCGCTGTTGCGCGTGATGCGGAACTGGTTGCAGCTTTTCACGACGAGTTGCGGAAAGAGTTCGCCGACGAAGCGCTGCATGAACGAGCTCAGCAGCACGAAGCCGTGCTCGAAACCCGACAGCGCATGCGGCATGCGCACGACGCGCGGCAGCGCGCGCGGCGCCTGCACGATGCCCATCACGGCCTGGCGGCCGAATGCGTCGCGGCCTTCGAGCTCGACGACGAAGTTCAGGCTCTTGTTCAGTACGCGCGGGAACGGGTGGGCCGGATCGAGGCCGATCGGCGTCAGCACGGGCAGCAGTTCGTCGAGGAAGTAGCGTCGCGCCCATTCGAGCTGCTCGTCGTTCCACGTGTCGCTCGCGTGGAAGTAGATGCCTTCCTGTTCGAGCGCCGGCAGCACGGTTTCGTGCAGCATCGTGTACTGTCGATGCACGAGCCGCTGCGCGCGTTCGACGACGAGATCGTAAGCGTGCTGCAACGACATGCCGTCGGGCGTCAGCGCGCCGGGGTTGTCGCGGATCTGCTCCTGCAGGCCGGCCATCCGGACTTCGAAGAATTCGTCGAGGTTGCTGCTGGTAATGCAGATGAAGCGCAGGCGCTCGAGCAACGGGACTTGCGGATCGGCCGCCTGGGCCAGCACGCGCTCGTTGAAACCGAGGATGCCGAGTTCACGATTGAGAAGCGGGTAACGGACGGACATCGGCAGAGTAGGGGGTAATTCAGGCGATGATTCGAAAGGACGCTCGGAAACTCTCACGGTACGATGACGTGCTGATGACAATCATGGTTTTATATCGGGAAATTCTACGCCCGAACCCTTTCGTCGCATAAATGTTTTGGCTATATGGAACGGAGCAGTGTGCATGCCCGTGAAGCGTGGCAACGGCAAGCGTTCCACGCTTAAAATGTCGCCTTTGATTGATCGCCCGCGGGTGCCGGAACGGCCGCCGCGGAAGAACGCGCACGGAGCCCCTTCTGATGGTTACAACTCCCCACTTGCTGGCTGCCGTGGATCTCGGCTCGAACAGCTTCCGGCTGATCGTCGGGCGCGTCGAGGAAACGCCGGCGGGCAGCCAGATCTATCCCGTCGACGCGCTGCGCGAGCCGGTTCGGCTGGCCGCGGGACTGTCGAGCGACAAGATGCTCGATCGCGCGTCGCAGGAGCGTGGCTGGGAGGCGCTCAAGCGGTTCGGCGAGCGCCTGCGCGATTTCCATCCCGATCATGTGCGTGCGGTGGCGACCAACACGCTGCGCGTCGCGAAGAATGCCGCCGAATTTCTCGGCGAGGCCGAGGCCGCGCTCGGGTTCCCGATCGAAGTGATCGCGGGCCGCGAAGAGGCGCGCCTCATCTATGCGGGCGCCGCGCACTCGGTGCCGGCGAGTGCCGGCAAGCGGCTCGTCGTCGACATCGGCGGTGGCTCGACCGAATTCATCATCGGCTCGCACTACACGCCGATCGTGATGGAGAGCCTTTATATCGGCTGCGTGAGCCATAGCCGCGCCTTCTTCCCGGCCGGCAACGTCGACGAATACACGATGCGGCAGGCCGAGCTCGCGGCCAAGCGCGAGATCCAGATCATTTCGAGCGAATACAAGAAGGCCGGCTGGGACCAGGCGATCGGTTCGTCCGGCACCGCGCGCGCGCTCGCGGAGCTCGTCGAGGCGAACGGCTTCAACGATCCGGGCATCACGCACGGCATTTCGCGCGGCGGCCTCGAGCGCCTGAAGCGTGCGCTGATCAAGGCGGAGAACGTCAACCGGCTGAAGCTGATCGCGCTGAAGCCGGACCGCGTGCCCGTGCTCGCGGGCGGCCTCGCGATCATGCTGGCGGTGTTCGAGGAGCTGGGGGTCGACTACGTCGATACGACCGACGGCGCGCTGCGCCTCGGCGTGCTGTACGACCTGCTCGGCCGGACGCAGCACGAGGACATGCGCGCGGTGACCGTCGAGGGGTTCACGCGCCGCTACGGCGTGGATCGTGCGCAGGCGGAGCGGATCGGTGCGCTCGCGGTGCGTTTCTACGACGAGCTCGAGGAAGACGACGAGGAAGCGCGCGAGGAAGGACGGATGTTCCTCGGCTGGGCGGCCGCGTTGCACGAGATCGGCCTGTCGATCTCGCACAGCGCGTATCACAAGCATTCGGCCTATATCGCGAGCAACGCGGACATGCCGGGTTTCTCGCGTACCGACCAGGCGCGGCTCGCCGCGCTCGTGCTCGGCCATGCGGGCAAGCTCGGCAAGCTGTCGCAGGCGCGCGAGGTCGAGTGGCCGCTGCTGTTCTGCCTGCGGCTCGCGGCGCTGCTGTGCCGGCGCCGGACCGATGCGGGGCTGCCCGACATTTCCGTTTCGCAGATGAAGAAGGGCGGGTACGAGGTGCGTCTGCCGAGCGCATGGGTCGAGCAGAACCCGTTGACCGACTACAGCCTCAGCCAGGAGGCAGCGGAGTGGGAGAAGGTCGGTATCCCTTATCGCGTGGTTTATACCGGCGCGTGACAGGGCGATAGCGGGCGCCGGAAGGTGCTTCGGGCTCCGGGGAGATATGCCTTTGGGCGGCACCTTTCAGGCGTCGCCCCGTGCAATCACGGGCCGCGCAACGCGGGTGGTGATGGTCTGCTCAATCCGACGAGCAGACGATCGCGGTCAGGAACGGGAACGCCTGCTTGACGGTCGCGTCGCTGCCGGCCTTGCGCACGGCTTCCTCGACGGCGCTCTTCGTGCCGCGCACGACGACGCCGTAAGCCCAGTCACCGATCGGCTTGCCGTCGCCCGGACGGAAGATCGGGTCGTTCGCCTGGTAGCCGAGCACGACATAGACGCCGAAGCCGTACGCCGTCAGCGAGCGGTTCGTGCGGAACGCATTGACCGAATTTGATTCGACGTGCATCGGCTCCGACTGGATGTCGCCGGCCGCGAGCAGCGGCGCGACGAACTTGTGGCCGGTCGAATGGCAATCGAGCGCGTCGTCGAGCGCTTTCGCCGACGCGTCGCCGGCGGTGGCGAGCACGAGCAGCAACGCACACAGAGCAGTTTCGAGAATGTTGTTTTTCATGCGCGGATGCGGGTTGTTCACACGTATTATCGCGTGTTCCAGCAAGTTCCGTGCGCGGGCTTGGCGGGTGACGCGGGCGCGTCGATGCGCGGGGGGATCGGTGCCCGGGCCGTGCCGCTGCGGGCCCCGAACACGGGTGAGCAATTCAAGGGGCGGTAAAAAGCGCCAGTAAACTGAAAAAGGGGCTACGGTGTTCACTCCGTGCCGGCGCGCTCGGCCCACACTTCGATTGGTCTCGCGCATGCCCGCCAGCGGATGTGGGCGCACCTGGCTTCGGCGCTGAACTGTCCTATCTGTGTGCTGCCAATGCCACACGGATACGCATGGTTTCCAATCGTTGGGGAAACCGGTAACTCATGCCGGCGGTGGCGAATACCAAGAAATGGAAACAAATCAGGCGTTGCGTCTAGCCAGCATGTCCGCATCCAGCGATCAATATTCTGGCCAAGGTAGACCGATTAGTCTATATTCCCTGCACGCTGCGCGCTTAATCCGGCGAGCGCGTCTTCATCAGCCGTTTTCCGACGGAAATGGGCATCGATAAGGCCAAGCCGCGGCGAGTCTTTTTCGCGATCAACTCCGTTGTGTGCGATACCGCCGACATCGAATAATTGCCGTGAAGATGAAATCGAATAACGGGTGATCCAGCGGAGACCATCGATGCACCGAACGCGCTTCGTATTTTTGCCTGCCCTGCTGAGTGCGCTGGCTTGCGGCTCTATCGCCCAAGCGCAGACTGCCTGTCCTCCGGGGATGGTTCCGTATGGCACGGCGCAGGACCAAAGCGTGTGCGGCGCGGATCCGAACGCGCAACAGCAATACCCTGGACAGAGCGCGGCGCCCTCCGTCCGGTGGGCTTCCAGCTGGCAGGCGCTTGCGACAGACACACGCCTAAGGGCATCCTCGGGGCCTCGAAAGACCAACCCGACAGGGCGCTGGCCGAAGTGGCTGCTCTGAGGGATTGCCGCCTCAAGGGCGGCACTGACTGCACACTGCAGATTTCCTATGGAAACGGCTGCGTGGCGATGGTGGTCGGCGATCGAGCGATGAACATGAATAGCGGTATCACGGACGACGATGCCGCGCAGAAGGGATTGGAGATGTGCCGCGCCGCAGGAGATTCCAATTGCCGCGTTTACTACTCCGCCTGCAGTCTTCCTCAACGCATCCAATAGCGGGGTCGACTTCATCGACTATGCGTACCTTCCGAACTTTTGCCTTGCTCGCGACTCTTCTGGGCACTGCATCCATCGGCGATGCACAAGTCGCGTGTCCGCCGGGTTGGATCCCCTATAGCGCGAGTTCCTGCGGCCCGGATACGGGCGGCCAAGAACAAGAAGCCTCTCCACCGCAACGCCAGATTAGTCGGATCTCCCGCTGGGGAGCAATCTCCACCGACGGCAAGGTGGGCGCGCTCGGCACATCCACCGATCTGGACAGCCAGCGACAGGCTGAGCGCGCCGCGCTTTCGCAATGCAAGGCGCAAGGTGGTACGCAGTGCGAGGTTGACCTCTCCTACGCGAATGGCTGCGCGGTCATGTCTGTTGGAGAAAACACGCACAACTCGAACTACGGGGCTTCGATCGACGAGGCCACAGCCAAGGCCATGAAAGTCTGCAACGCGAACGACAGGAACTGTCGCGTTTTCTATTCGGGTTGCAGTCTTCCCAGGCCGGTGCAGTAAGGCCGCCTCCGGGGAGGCGGCACATGCGAACAGGATTACGCAGACTGATTGCGGCGGCGCTCGTTGGTACATATTGGCATGTCCCCAACGCTCAGGCTCAGTACGATGCCGGTGCCAGCATCGGGCTTGGTATGGGCATGACGTCGAACAACAACATCATCGGCGGCTTGAACATTGGCTCGCAGATCGTCGGGCGGGGCGCTGCGCAGCCTCCGGGTCCGGATGCGGCCGCGCAGCAGAAACTGCGGTTTCGTCCGGATGAGACGGTTCATCGTGAAGTCTACGTGTCAATAGTCGATTTTCTGGCGCGCCGCGATCCGTCCCGGCGGGCAGAGGCCGAACGGTATCTCACCCAATCCGCTCCACTCGCGCAGTTCGACCGCATGCTGGGGAGCTATGCATTGGAGCGCAACAACCTGGCCGATGTGCTTGTCGGCTATATGGTGGTCACTTGGGAAGTTGTGAATGCGACGCACGCCAGGCCGAAGCCGGAAGGTATCGCGACCCTGCGCGCAAAAATGCGTGCCGCGCTTGCCCGCGACAGCAAGATCAGCGGGATGTCGGATGCCGACAAGCAGCGCCGGGCTGAGACGTTCGCCTATCTGGCCGCGCTGGCCGTGGCTGCCGACACCGAAATGCAGCGTCAAGGAAACCAAGCTGGCATTGCGCAGCTTCGCCAGAGCGTTCGGCGCGCCGCTATGCAAACCATCGGTGTGGATGTTCAGGGCTTGCGCCTCGCCGAGAGTGGATTTCGGCGCTGAGCAGCCCACGGGGATCTCGTCTCGGCCCCGGAGCACGCTCGGTTAGCGACTATTGCATCTGGCCCCATACATGAACATTCCTCGGCTGTAGGGGCGAAAGGGTGAGGCAGAGAGGGATCGATATGGATGCACCGATGCGGGATGGCGTTACATGGACCGAATAAAGAAAAAGGGGTTACACGCTTTTGGCATGTAACCCCTTGATTCCTTTGGTCGGAGCGAAAGGATTCGAACCTTCGACCCTCTGATCCCAAATCAGATGCGCTACCAGGCTGCGCTACGCTCCGACGAGCCAAAGATAATAACGTCGAATGACCGCTCCGGTCAATCACGATATGCGGGTAAATGCCGCGACCGCGAACCGGCCGCGATTTGCGACAATTCCCGTGATGATCGGCCGGCCCGCACGCATGCGCGCGGCCGCTCGCCGAAGCAAGGAGAACATCATGATGAACCTGATCCTGTGGCGCCACGCCGAAGCCGAAGATTACGCGCCGAGCGATCTCGCGCGCCAGCTGACCGTGCGCGGCCGCAAGGACGCGCAGGCGATGGCCAAATGGCTGCGCGGCCGGCTCGAGACGAATACCGTGATCCTCGCAAGCCCGGCGGCGCGCACCGTGCAGACCGTCGAGGCACTGACCGACCAGTACCGGACGGTGGACGCACTCGCGCCGGGCGGTAGCGTCGACGACGTGCTGGCGGCGGCCGGCTGGCCGGAAGGCATCGCGCCGACGGTCGTGATCGTCGGCCATCAGCCGACGCTCGGCAGCGTCGCCGCGCAATTGATCGCCGGCGACGACGACAGCTGGAGCGTCAAGAAGGGCGGAATCGTGTGGCTCGCGAGCCGCACGCGCGACGGTAGCCGGCAGGCGGTGCTGCGGGCGGTTTTGACGCCCGAACTGGTGTAAAGCCCGCCGGAATGGGTTTGAAGGGATTGATCGTACGGTTTCGCAAGCTTTCTGCTAAAGTCAATTCGGCGACACGTCATTGAAAAGACACGGTCGTGCCACATAACGGTCACGGCCGGTTACTACATTGGCGGGCATGTCGTCCTATTCCTTACGACCAGGAAAGCCTAATGCGAGAACTGCCGACGCCTACGCTCCCTTTTGCCTCGCTGCCCCTCGACATGTCGCGGCGCCACCTGCCGCGCGCCAGTGAAACCGTCACATCGGAGTATCGCCTGCGCGCCGCGTGGGCGCGCACGGAAGACGAATTGCGCGAAGCCCAGCGCCTGCGCTACAGCGTGTTCGCCGAAGAGATGGGCGCGCAGGTCAGCGGCCCCGCCGGTCTCGACGTCGATCCGTTCGACGCGTATTGCGACCACCTGCTGGTCCGCGATCTCGACACGCTAAAAGTCGTCGGCACGTACCGCGTGCTGCCGCCGCACCAGGCGGCGCGGGTCGGCCGACTGTACGCCGAAGGCGAATTCGACCTGTCGCGCCTCACGCACCTGCGCGGCAAGATGGTCGAGGTCGGCCGCTCGTGCGTGCACAGCGACTACCGCAGCGGCGCCGTCATCATGGCGCTGTGGGGCGGTCTGGGCGCGTACATGATGCAGAACGGCTACGAAACGATGCTGGGTTGCGCGAGCGTGTCGATGGCCGACGGCGGCCACTACGCGGCGAACCTGTACCAGTCGCTGTCGGCCGGCTCGCTGACGGCGCCCGAGTACCGCGCGTTTCCGCACACGGCCCTGCCGGTCGACGAACTGCAGACGGGCACCGTCGTCGCGCCGCCGCCGCTGATCAAGGGTTACCTGCGTCTCGGCGCGAAGATTTGCGGCGCACCGGCCTGGGATCCCGACTTCAACTGCGCGGATTTCCTGACGCTGTTCCGCCTGTCGGACATCAACGCACGCTACGCCCGCCACTTCCTGGGCTAAGCCGTCTGAACCGCGTCGCGCCCGTGAGGCGCAGCGCACACAAGCGAACGCCGTCGCGTGGCAAGTGCTGCGCGACGGCGTTCGTGTATCCGGTCCATGTGCGCGCATCGGGCCCCGATAATTTCAGCGACACGCAACGATTACCGTACCGCAGGGTGGTACGTTCGCGTGGCCCTGGGGAAGGGCCGGACGGCAGCGACGCGCTCAGTGCTTGCGCCGCCAGTCGAGCAGGTGGTGTTCCGCCATCCAGTGGTGGATCATCCCTTCGCCTTCGTGGCTGCGCTTGTATTCGCGCGACTCGAAGTACGACAGCGCGACGAGCACCATCAGACCGATGAACAGGCCGATCAGGCCCGCAATTTCTTCAGACGACATGGCAGCCTCCTTTCAACGGCACAGCGCCATGCGTACATAGTAGGACATGTTCGGCGCAACCCCGAAACCGGATTTCCGCTAGACTCGGCGCGGTCCCGGCGTGCGATGGGCGCGCCGTTTTCCGGAGCTCTACCTGATGACCCGTTTCATGCTGGCCGTGCTGGCCGCATCCCTCCTTGCCGCCTGCAGCAGCGATCCTCGCCAGGCGCGCCGCGGCCACCCGCCGGAAGATCCCGCCGACTATCACGGTGTGCCGACCGACATGACGCCGCCGTCGATGCTCGACGTGCCGTCGCCGAAGCCGGTGCAGTAACGCCCGGCCGTGCCCGCCGTCACGCGCGGGCCGCGGACGCGGCCTGCGGGTCGGCGCCAATGCGCCGCAACAGCGCCGGCAGGTAGCGCGCGAGCGTCGCGCCGCGCGCGGCCATGAACAGCAGCAGCGCAAACCAGAGACCGTGGTTGCCGAACGTGCCGACGGCGGCGAGCGTGGCCGCGATGAAGATCGACAACGACACGACCATCGCGCGCATCAGCGATTGCGTCTGCGTCGCGCCGATGAACACGCCGTCGAGCAGGAAGCCCCAGACCGACACGATCGGCGAGATCGCGGCCCACGGCAGGTAGCGCAGCGCGACCGCGCGGATTTCGGCCTGGTCGGTCAGGCGCGCGACGATCCAGCTCCCCGCCGCCCAGTAAACGAGCGCGAACAGCAGTGCGCCGAGTGCCGACCAGAACAGCGTGACGCGCACGGCTTGCCGGAATGCGCGGCGATCGCGCGCGCCGGCCGCCGCACCGACGAGCGCCTCGGCCGCATGCGCGAAGCCGTCGAGGCCGTACGCCATGAAGGTCTGGAAATTCAGCAGCAGCGCATTCGCGGCGAGCGTCGCGTCGCCCTGTTTCGCGCCGAGATGCGCGAACCACCCGAACGCGCCGAGCAGGCACAGCGTGCGCAGGAAGATGTCGCGATTGAGTGCGATCAGCCGCTTGAGCGCGATGCGGTCGACCAGCGCGCGTACCGCGAGCGGTGCAAGGCCGCGCGGCCGCAACCGCCACAGCAGCCACGTGCCGAGCGCGAAGCCGCAGGCGTCCGCGGTGGCGGTCGCCGCGCCGATACCCGCGATGCCCCAGCCGAAGCCGTACACGTAGAGCAGCACGGCGGCGATGTTCACCGCGTTGATGAACACCTGCGCGACGAGCGCGAGCCGCACGCGCTGCATGCCGAGCAGGTAGCCGAGCACCACGTAGTTCGCGAGCGCGAACGGTGCGCTCCAGATCCGTGCGTGGCCGTATGCGAGGGCGGTTGCGCGCACGGCATCGCTGCCGCCGAGCGCGGACAGCGCGAACGACAGCAGCGGCACCTGCAGCGCCAGCACTGCAGCGCCGAGCGCGAACGCGACGATCAGCGCACGCAGCAGGTTCAGGCGGATCCCGGCGGCGTCGCCGGCGCCATGCGCCTGCGCGACGAGACCGGTCGTCCCCATCCGCAGGAAGCCGAAGCCCCAGAACACGAAATTGAAGAACAGCCCGCCGAGCGCGACGCCGCCGAGATATTGCGCGCCGTCGAGATGGCCGGCGACGGCCGTGTCGACGGCGCCGAGGATCGGCTGGGTCAGGTTCGCGACGACGATCGGGAACGCGAGCGCGAGGACGCGCCGATGCGTGACGGCGGCCGAAGCGCCGCCGGCTCCGTGCGGTGAGGCGGAGTCGGACATGGCGGACGCGTCAGGCGCGTTCCTGCACGCAGACCCACGGCGAGACGACGACCGCCCACAGCTCCGGATTGCGCGCCGCGTAGTCGGCGGCGGTCTCGGCCGGCATGCGCGCGACGAGGCCGGACGACAGCCAGCGCGTGACCTGTTCGGCGTCGTCGCTGGCAACGGCTTCCGCGACGCTGACGAGATCGAGGTCGCGTGCGATCGACAGCAGCTTGCCCTGCGCGAAGAAGCGTTCGAGATCGCACCAGTCGATCTTGGCGGTCTCGCCGAGGAGTTTGGCGTAGAGCGGGCTGTGCGACGCGCCCGCGGTGGCGTGTTGATCAGAGGACATCGGTTTCTTGGAAAGACTGCGTGGCGCCACTATAAACCATCCGGCCGGGCGGGCCGAGCCGCGGGCGGGCCGCTCACGCGTCGCGCAGCGCGCGGCGCACGATCTTGCCGGTCGCGGTCATCGGCAGGCTGTCGACGAACGCGATCGCGCGCGGATATTCGTGCGCGGCGAGCCGCGTGCGCACGTGCGCCTGCAGCGCGCCGACGAGGGCGTCGTCGCCGACGTGGCCGGGGTTCAGCACGACGAACGCCTTGACGATCTCGGTGCGCGTCGCATCGGGCACGCCGACGACGGCCGCCATTCGCACCGCCGGATGCGTGAGCAGGCAGTCCTCGATCGGGCCCGGGCCGATCCGGTAACCGGCGCTCGTGATCACGTCGTCGTCGCGGCCGACGAAGCGCACGAAACCGTCCGCGTCGATCGTGCCCGTATCGCCGGTGAGCAGGTAGTCGCCCGCGAACTTGTCGTGCGTCGCGCCGGGGTTGCGCCAGTATTCGAGAAACATCACCGGGTCGGGGCGGCGCACCGCGATGCGGCCTTCGGCGCCGGGCGGCAGCGGCGCACCGTTCGCATCGACGATCGCGACCGCATGACCGGGCACCGTCTTGCCGATCGCGCCGGGCTTTGCGTCGAACAGCGCCGCGCACGACGACAGCACCATGTTGCACTCGGTCTGCCCGTAGAACTCGTTGATCGTCACGCCGAGCGCGTCGCGGCCCCACGCCGTCAGTTCGGTGCCAAGCGATTCGCCGCCGCTCGCGACCGATTTCAGCGACAGCGCGTAGCGTTCCCGCGGCGCCGCGACGGCGCGCATCAGCTTCAGCGCGGTGGGCGGCAGGAACGCGTGGGTGACGCCGTGCCGCGCCATCAGCGCGAACGCCGCGTCGCCGTCGAATTTCTCGAAGCGGCGCGCGAGCACCGGCACGCCGTGATGCCATGACGGCAGCAGCACGTCGAGCAGCCCGCCGATCCATGCCCAGTCGGCCGGCGTCCAGAACAGGCGTGCGTCGCGCGGGAAGCACTGCTGCGACATCTCGACGCCCGGCAGGTGGCCGAGCAGCACGCGATGCGCGTGCAGCGCGCCTTTCGGCTTGCCGGTCGTGCCGGACGTATAGATGATCACGGCGGGATCGTCGGCGGCCGTATCCACTGGCACGAAATCCGGCGCTTCGGCGGCGAGCGCCGGGTCGTAGCGCAGCACGCCCGGCGCATCGGGCGCATCGTCGCCGATGCAGTAGACGGTATGCAGTGCCGGCAGTTTCGCGCGCAGCGGCGCGATCTTCGCGTAGCCGGCCGCGTCGGTGACGAGCGCGGCGGCCTCGCTGTTCGCGAGCCGGTACTCGAGCGCATCCACGCCGAACAGCGTGAAGAGCGGTACCGCGATCGCGCCGAACTTGTACGCGGCGAGGTGTGCGATCGCCGTTTCCGGGCCTTGCGCGAGAAAGATGGCGATCCGGTCGCCGCGCCGCAGGCCGGCCCGCGCAAAGCTGTTCGCGAGCCGGTTAGAAGCATTCCTCAGGTCGTCGAACGTGACGCGGAAAACGTCGCCTTGCGTCGTTTCGTGGATCAGCGCGAGGCGTCCGCTGCCGTCTGCCCATTTGTCGCACACGTCCACCCCGATGTTGTAGCGTGCCGGAATGTCCCACTGGAAGCGGGAGAGGAGCTGGTCGTAGCAGTCGGCGGCGGGCAGCATCGGGTGGTCTCCTGGTGTCGAGCGTGGCGTCGGGTAAACGGCTTACATCAGGAATTCACGCAGACGAATCCACAATGGTGTTTCCTGATAGGGAATGTTCGGACTCGTCCAATTGGCGAGGCTCAGTGCACGATTCCACAATGACGCATAAGATCAAGACAAAACAGTGGTGTGACCATGGATTTGCTTCTGATAGCTGCGGGGTTCAGCCTGATTGGAATCGGGGTGCTGGTGGCGTTTGCTCGTCACGTCGATCCGTTGTCCGGCCGTTTCACCGGACGTCTGCGCAAGCGCTGACTCGATTTTTCCGTTTTCGACGCAACGGCACGCGATGCGCGCCGTCGCCTCGTGTCGTCTGTCGTGCGCTCAGCGCGCCGGCAGGTAGCGTGACGGATCGATCGAGCGGCCGCCATAGCGCAGCTCGAAATGCAGCGCGACGCGATCGCTGTCGCTGTTGCCCATCTCCGCGATCGATTGCCCCTGCGTGACCGACTGGCCTTCCTTCACCAGCAGCGCGCGGTTGTGCGCGTAGGCCGTCAGGTAATCGGCGTTGTGCTTCAGGATGATCAGGTTGCCGTAGCCGCGCAGCCCGTTACCGGCGTAGACCACGACACCCGGCGCGGCCGCGACCACCGGCGTGCCCGGCGAATTCGCGATGTCGATGCCCTTCGATTTCGAGCCGTCGAACGTGCGCACCACGTTGCCGGCCGCCGGCCAGATCAGCGCGATGCTCGTGGCCGGCTTCACGGCCGATTCGACCGGCGCGGAAGGTGCCGGGCGCGCGCGGCCCGCGCTGCCGGTGCCGGTGGTCGACGGCGTCGACGCGGCGGTCGTGCCGGGCGGCGGTGCGACGCGCAGCACCTGGCCGACCTCGATCGCGTCGGGGTTCGTCATCTGGTTCCAGCGCACGATGTTCTGTACCGACGTGCGGTTTTCGCGCGCGATCTTGTACAGCGTGTCGCCACGCTCGACGCGATAGAACCCGGGGCCGACGGGCGCGGAGCCGCACGCGACGAGCAAGGCGGCGCAGGCGGCTGCGAAGAGTCGCTTCGTTGTTGTTCCGAACATTGAACCTCGCAAAACCCCGCCGCGCGTGACGCGGCAGGCAACACAAAACGTCAGATTTTAACGGGTTCGACCCGCGCACCGCAGTTTCGGTCGCGGGTGCGGCTGCCGCGCCCCGGTTCGGCGCGTGTCGAATCAGCCGGCGAGCGGTGCGACGCGGATCCGCAGCGTGGCCGTTTCGGTCGCGCCCGGCGAGAGCATGCGCAGCCCGCGGCCGTTGTGGATCGCATCGGGCAGGCCGAGCCACGGTTCGACGCAATAGAAATCCGAATCCGGCTTTTCGGTCCACGTCGTGACTGCGTACCACGGGATCGAGCCCGGCACGTCGAGCGCGATCTCGATCGTGCGGCGGCGGCCCGGCATCACGATGCGCACCGGCGCTAACGGCTGGCCGTCGAGGCAGTGGAACCGATCGAGGATGTCCGGATCGTCGAGGCGGTAATGGGCCTGGCCCGGTTCGGGCGGGCTGATCGAGCCGTCCGCGCGCTGTTGGCAACGGTGCGTCGGCGGCAGTTCGAGGACGGTGTCGGCCCGCTCGCCGTGCGGCAGCGCGAAATAGAAATGGTGGCCGGCGTAATAGGGCAGCGGCGTGTCGCCGCGATTGGTCGTCGTCAGCGCGACATCCAGCGTATGCGCGTCGGCCAGCCGGTAGGTCGTTTCGAAGCGGAAATCGAACGGGTAGCTCGCGCGCAGCGCGTCGTTCGCGTCGAGCGTCATCGACAGCGCGGCGCCGTCGGCCGACGGGTGCGCGTCGAACGGCAGATCACGCGCGAAACCGTGCATCGGCAGATCGCGGACGACGCCGGCCGCATCGCGCCAGCGGCCGATTTCGCCGTCGACGCGGTGGCGGCCGAGGAACGGGAACAGTAGCGGATTGCCGCCGCGCACGCGTGCGAGATTGCTCCAGTCGGCGGTTTCCGGCCAGAAGATCACCGGTTCGCCATCGACGTGCCAGGACAGCAGGCGGCCGCCGAATTGCGGGGCGACCCGGACGAGCGACGGGCCGGCGTGAAGTTCGTGAATGTCGTGTTGCTGGAAGATCGGCATGGCGAATCGGGATTGGACGGGTGACGGGAGCAACGGGCGTTCCATTATCGGGCCGCGGCCGGTCGGGGAAAACCCTTCTGGGGAAATTGCGAGTTTTTAACACTGTCGACCGCCGGGATAATGCCTCTAAACCGGTGATGTTGCCGGGTCATGACACTTCGTGGAGGGGGCCATGGATCTGGCAATGGCAATGGGAATCGCACTGTTCGGCATGTTTACCGGTAGCACGGTATTATTTTTCTATCAGCTCGGCCGCTGACGGCAATTTCTGCCGAAGTCGACAGGCCCGCCATGCAAATGGCGGGCTTTTTGCTTTCTGCTCGCTTACAAATTGCAAGTGTTTGTGTGCATCGCCGCAATATCCTGCCAAATGCCTTGGCGCAGTAATCCTGGCTCGGCATAATCGGGGCGCGTTTTTCAGGACGCGCATCGCGTCGTCCGCCTTCCTTCCCGCTTATCTTCACTAAAAGGACCGACGCGTGAGCCTCTGGTTTCTGGTATTCCTGAGCGTCCTGCAGGGCGTCACCGAACTCTTCCCCGTCAGCAGCCTTGGCCACACGCTGCTCGTGCCGGCGCTGTTCGGCATGCACATCGACAAGCACGCGCCGCAACTGCTGCCCTTCCTCGTCGCGCTCCACCTCGGCACCGCGCTGGCGCTGCTGTGGTATTTCCGCGCGCGCTGGATCGCGCTGATCGGCGGGTTCTTCGCGCAGCTCGGCGGCCGCAAGAACGACGACGGCCACCTGATGTGGGCGCTGATCATCGGCACGATCCCGACCGGCATCGTCGGACTGCTGCTCGAGAAGCGCATCGAGCGCGTGTTTCACGATCTGCGGATCGTCGCGATCGCGCTGATCGTCAACGGGGTGTTGCTGTGGGTCGGCGATCGCATCCAGCGCAGCCGCGCGCATCAGCCGCCCGAGAAGATGACCTTCAAGCAGGCGTTCTTCGTGGGCCTCGCGCAGATCGGCGCGCTGATTCCGGGCTTCTCCCGCAGCGGGCTGACGATGATCGCCGGCAACGTGGCCGGGCTGACGGCGGAGAAGGCGGCGGAATTCTCGTTCCTGCTCGGCACGCCGATCATCTTTGCCGCGGGCGTGCTCGAATTGCCGAAGCTGTTCCATGCGCGCGACCAGCTCGCCGATGCGCTGCTCGGTGGCGTGCTGACGGCGATCGCCGCGTACCTGAGCGTGCGGTTCCTGATGCGCTATTTCGAAGGGCGCGGCCGGCTCGCGTCGTTCGGCGTGTATTGCGTGATCGCCGGCCTGTTCTGCCTCGGCTGGTTCATGCTGCATCCGCAGCCGGTTTGATGCCGCGGGCGCCGGTCTCGCGTGATCTGGTGCGATGATCGGGTATAATTTCGGGCTCGGCTTCTTGCCGGGCCCGTTTTGTTTCGGGGTTTGAGTTCTTATGGGGTAGTGGGCGGTGTTGCTGCTGCTTCATGACGCGAAAGCCCGAGGCCGAATGCGGTCCGCGTCACGCCGTGTCTTTTCTCCCCGACCGCCCTTAGCTCAGTTGGATAGAGCAACGGCCTTCTAAGCCGTAGGTCACACGTTCGAATCGTGTAGGGCGGGCCAGAAATCTCCGCTTATTCAGGCACTTAGTCACGCGAGCGACTGCTGTTAAGTTGGCTCCATTCGCTGTTCGGCGTGAACCGAGTGTGAATGAATTCTACCCGATGACCGCCCGATACTTTGCCGAAGGCCGCGTCATCATCTGTTGAGCGCTTGCGTTAGCAGTGTTCCTCCAACGCCCAGCACTGCGCCTATGACGGCCGCTATCAAATTAGCGAGGATGTCATCACGCTTTCGCTGCCAGAACGATTTCCGGGCGTCACGTCGGATGCCATAAAACACAGTGTCCCGTCTTGGGCCAGGCCTAAATACGGCTATGCACATCGCAAGACCGATACCGGCTAGGCAGGCGACGGGTACCACTTGCCACGATTTTCTCCCCGAGGAATGCGAAGAGTTCCTCCGCATTGTCAAACTCATTGCTCCCACTGGTCATCTTGGGCGGGGCACCATCAATGCCTGTCTCGGACCTACAAGAACGCCGCGACGAAACTTGAATGGGCATGCGCACATGGCCATCACTGGTCGGCAGTGCCGGGAGCAATCGTTGCGGGGAGGTGGTGCCGTGTGTGTGCGTACGACGGCCGGAAGCTAGGGTTGAAGCTGATGCGAACAATCCAAGGGAGCGCGGCGGTCGATGCGTCTCGACGGAGTATGTGAACGCCAGCACGAGGCTTGAGTGGGAATGCCATATCGGGCATCGTTGGTTCGCGACGCCGAATACGATCCGAAACGGGCACTGCACTGGTGTCGACTGTGCGCCTATCTAGAGATGACGACAAATCCGACGACCATTCGCAAGCGCCGCCACTTACCGACCAAGGTCTGATAGCGCACCAGGCGGACAGTCTGGCGTCCAGGTGAGGATGTTTTAGAATTTGGCAGGCTGATACGATCAGCATAGAGCACCCGAATAATTGTAGGGAATGTAAACGAGGGCGTCATGTTTAAGGGCATCAGTGCCATTGTGATTGGGGTGGGCCTTCTTGTCGCTGCTGCAATCAGCGCACAGTCGACTAGAGAGTTTCTTCGAACGTCGATTGTGGTACCGGGCCTCGTCGTTAAGCTTAATGCCGGCGGATACCATCCCGAGATTCAATTCACCACCAAGACAGGACAGCAGATTTCGTATCCGCAAGGCGGGATTGTCACGAAAGTGGAGCTCGGTCAGCGAGTCGAGGTGCGATACCAAGCCGACGATCCTGATGGCAGCGCAACGATGAATGTCTTCGCCGCGATCTGGGATTCGACGATTGTTTTTGCCTTCATGGGTGCGGTTGCAATCGTGTGCGGGATTATGAATCTGCCGTCACGGACATAACGAGAAGCAGAAGAGAGAGGGCGTATGTCGTATCTTCGGAAGAGCAAGTGGAAATATGACACTGGCGCGGGCGGTGGGGTGAGCGTCGACATCGTAGTTGCGACGGGGGGGAATATCGTTCTCACTGATCCTCAGAAGCATTTGCAAAGCTTCTACTACGGTGGTGTAGGTATTGGCTATGGTTGGGGTGCGAAGATTCCGAAAATCAAGTTGCCGAGATTCACAATTCCCGAGTTGAAATTGCCAAGCTTCGGTAGCCACGACGCAAGTGCCGCTGGTTCGACGTATGATTTCCCGAGTCATGGAACCATTTACATGACAAGTGCATTTAAGGGCAGCGAGCTTGCGCGATCGGATTTACAAGGCGGAACCGTCTATCTTGATGGCTACGGCGGGGCAGTTGTCGCGCAGGGCGGGACGGTCATGCTGTTGGGCATCAATCCGGCATTGCTTGCGTTGGGCCTGACGAGCCCAGCCATGTCGATGATTCTGGCAGAGGCCATTTCGGATGCTCCGGCGCTGCTCTTCATGCATGGTCTAACGGCTGGCTTTCAGGCCGGTTTTGGTGGCGGTATTCTGGCTGGCTATCTCCACTGACCTATACCAGCGATTGTGTCCCAGCGCGTGGAGCGCACCGCAAAAGCTCCTTGCCGCTCTCGGCCGATAACACGACGAGCTGAACGTAGCTGTTTGACTGAGCGTACGGGCCGAAGAATCGGTCCATGACAGCCGAGAACCGATGCAGGCTGACATCTCGTGTCGCAGCCTCGGAGAACGAAAGCAGGATCTCCACACCGCGAACAAATGACGGGAAGTGATTGTCGAGAGGCATCCACCTGAGCGCCGGTTTGTAGTCGAGGGATGCGATCGCGTCGATGCAACGTTGGGCAACCACGCTGGAACGCGGAGCATGGAAACGGAGAAACTCCTTCAGCGCGGGTAATCCGGTCCGCGTCAGGTCGAGCGGATGCGGCGCCAATGCCGACAGGACGCGCCAAAGTGCACCGCCACGCGGCAAGGCAGCCGGCAAGGTGGGGCGGGAGAGCAGCATGATCGGACACGCCAATGCCGAACCCTCGTACAGAAGATCGCTATCCGGAGCACCGATCGGCAACCGGGACGGCATTGCTCCGTTGGTTGCGAGGACATCGACATCGACCTGAGGGTGTCGTGGATGAGCGGTTTGACCCTTTAAGTCGACCAACACCAGTTGCGATTCCGCCAGCGCGCCGTCCGACATGGCTTCTCGATCTCGGCAGGCCAGCCAATAGATGGCGGACGAATCCATGGGCCGCGCGTGACTGAATGCACGATACGGCCACACCTGCTTGCGCGGTGCCGCGTGTGAAGCGATAGCGGCCTTGTCTTCGCTCGACTTCGTACGCTCGCCCAGATACACGGCTTCAACCGAGTAGACGCTCAGAGGAATGCCGGTTGCCAACGGGGTCGGCGTGATCGGATAGGTGGCATCGTGACTGGTTAGCTGGATAGGCGTTGCCGCGCGTTCGAACAGGTTGACGACCGGTGTGCAAAACAATCGGAACGTGCTGATGTTCAGCGTTGCCAGGATCTGAGCGGCGCCGGAATCATGGGCGGTCCCTTGCACGGCGATGTGAAGCGTCAGTCGTCGAGCTGCTTCGGCGCGCGTGGCGCGACGCATTCGACCCAGGTCGATGTCGACGAAATCAAACTTCTCGGGGAAGGCAAAATACTCGATCAGATGCCTGAACGATTGTGCGCTTGTATCGTCTTCGTTCGGCAACAATCGCTCGCCATCGGCAAATCCGGCCGGCTCAATGGGGACTTTCGACAAGCGGGTCCAGCGTCCGCTTTCGTCCACCTCCACGTAGGCGGCCGATGCACGAAGCAACAGCGTATCGGAAAGCGCGGCGACGAGCGGCCGCTCTCCGGACAGATGTACCCGCACTGGCGCGGACGGAATGGCGTCATCGAACGCTTGCGACGCGGATTCACTTGTAAAGGTAATCGAAATGATCCCCGTCACTTCTGCCGGGATGCGCGCTGCTGCTGGCGCAAGCGTCGCTGGTGAATAGCGTGCCGAGTGAATGCGCAATGGCGACAACGTGACGTCGTAGACTGTACGAAAGCGGCACGGTGCAGCATTGGCGTCCAGCATCGTGCCGCACGCTATCGTCAGCGGTTCGGTAAGCTGACCGAACAGAACCGATGGGTCGAACGAGGCAACCGCGCATGACGGAACCGTGCGCAGATACTGCGGATAGGCAATTTCGAGAAGTGCCTCGGTGAATTGCGGGTAATCGTCATCAAGCTTCGCATCGACACGAGCGGCTAGCAGCGCGAACGTCTGTACCATTCGGTCGACGTGCAAGTCTTCGACGTGGTCGCCAGACATGCCGAGGCGTGCTGCAATCTTCGGAAAGCGTCGAGTAAAGTCCGCCAGACTGTGTGCGAGCAGTCCGATTTCACGTTCGTAATGTGACAGCAGGTGGTCCATTCGCTGAAAATATTCAATAATCCGCGATAATCGGTCCCCGTTTTCCGGAGCCAACATCTAGTCCAAATGGCGCGCGGACATATTAGAATGGCCGCGCCGACAAAAAGCTGCCCCTCTGCTGAGAGATTCCGAGGCTAAATATGCAAATGTCCGAAATTGCGAGCTTCTTCCAGCTCCAGAGCAATCGCCTGTTTACGATTGAAACGCCTTTGAAAGGTCGATCGGATCTCGTACTCGTCGATTTCCATTGTACCGAGGGGTTATCTCAGAATTTTGAGATGCGTGTCCGGCTCGCGTCGCAAGACAAGAATATCGAGCTGAAGAAGTTGATCGGCCAACCTGTGACAATTACGTTGCAGTTGACCGATGCGCTCGCCAGCTCCGAAGAGCGTTACTTCCACGGATACGTCGCAGCGTTTTCGCATCTGGATACCGATGGCGGTTTTGCGATGTACAGCGCAACGATCCTGCCGTGGCTCTGGATGCTCTCTCGCCGGCAGGACATTCGGATCTTTCAGGAAGAGAACACAGAGGCGATTCTCTCGCGTGTGTTTCGAGAATACGGCAAGCTCGCGTCGTTCGAGTTCCGGCTCTCGAAGGGAACGCAGAATCGTAGCTATTGCACGCAGTACCGTGAGACGGATCTTGCTTTCGTCGAGCGACTGATGCGCGAGGACGGCCTGTTCTATTACTTCGAGCATGCGAAGGATGGGCACAAGCTGATCATCTCCGATAACTCGGTGACCGCAAAGCCGATCGACGGGCGCAGTCCATCGCTGCAATACAACCAGGGCGAGGCGATGGACAATCTTGCCGTCATCACGTCATTTCAAGCGCAGCGTCAGCTTGCACCGGACACGGTCGGACTGAAAACTTTCGACTACAAGATTCCCCATGCCCGGCGATTCGTGTCGGGTGGAACGGAAGTCAATCAAGGCGACGTACCGTCCTACGAGATCTACGACTACCTCGGCGAGCATGGTTTCGCTGACAGCGATCGAGGTGAAGAGCTCACGCGCTTCCGGACGGAAGCGCTGGCTGCGCACAGCAAGACGTTCGTCGGGGTAACGACGGGTCGTCGGATGATGCCGTGCCGATACTTCGAGCTGGACGACCACTACGATCACGCCAGTACCAAACAGGAAGACCGGCAATTCCTGTTGCTGACTGTGTCACACACCGGCACGAACAACTATGAGCCCGGTGAGGGGAGTTCGGCGTATTCGTGCAGCTTCACCTGCATTCGCAAGAAAATTCCGTACCGTCCGGCATTCGAAGGGGAGCGTCCGACGATCGTCGGGCCGCAGACGGCGATCGTCGTAGGTCCGAAAGGCGAGGAGATTTATACGGATAGTCTCGGCCGGGTGAAGGTGCAGTTCCACTGGGATCGTCTCGGCAAACGCGACCAAGGGAGTTCATGCTGGGTGCGCGTGAGCCAGCCGTGGGCGGGTAGCGGTTTCGGGATGATTCAGATCCCGCGAATCGGGGATGAGGTGGTCGTGAGCTTCCTGGACGGAAATCCGGACCGTCCCCTCGTGACGTCGCGCGTTTACAACTCGCAGAACATGCCGCCGTGGGCATTGCCAGCCAACGCGACACAGAGCGGGATTCTGACGCGTTCGACCAAGACCGGTAACGTCAACACGGCCAATGCGATTCGCTTCGAGGACAAGAAGGGTGAGGAAGAGGTCTGGCTACACGCCGAGAAGGACCAGCGCATCGAGGTCGAGCACAATGAATCGCATTGGGTTGGCAACGATCGCACCAAGAACATCGATCACGATGAGACGGTGCACGTCGGCCACGATCGCACGGAAACCGTCGACAACAACGAGACGATTCACGTTGGGGTGGATCGCACCGAGACCGTTGGCAACAACGAGACGCTGACGGTCGGCGGCAACCGGAACGAGACGATCGAGGGGATGGAGAATCTCCTGATTGCACTGACGTCGACGGAGACGGTGGGGCTGGCGAAAGCACTGACCGTTGGCGGCGCGTATACGGTGACAGTAGCGGGCGCGATCAACACCGCGGCCGGGCTTGCCAGCGCCGAGGAAGTGGGGCTGTCGAAAACCACGATGGTGGGCAAGACGTATACGATCACGGCCGGCGACCGGATTGAGCTGAAAACCGGAAGCGCCGTCCTCATCATGGAGTCCAACGGGCACATCACGCTACGGGGCACACAGTTGCTGATCGAGGGTTCCGGGCCGGTACAGATCAACGGTAAGGACGTTGACGTCAACTGACGGAGGCGGCGATGGAGTTCTCCAATCACACGCCCTTTCCGGCGCTGGCGTTCGAGTCGTTTGCGCCCAATGGCGCGTCGTTTCATACGATCGTGCTGCGGCAGACCTTCGAGCTGCGAAACGGCTCGCTGGTATTGGCGCAGACACAGAAACCGCTCGCGACATCAGATCGCTTCCACGGCGAGCCGAATCAGTCCAGCGTGGCGGAGGAAAGCGATCTCGCGCCATATAAACCGCTTTGCGATGTACTGATCAACGGGACGGCCTATGCGCCGCAGGGGCGGCCGTTGCCGCGCTTTGTGGCGGGCATTCGAATTGTGTCGGCGCCCATGCGATCCGACGATGACGCGGGTGTGCCGACAACGAAAGTCTTGCTGGATCGCAGGCTGTCTGTGACCGGCCCAAGGTACTTTGCTCGGCGGTCGATGTTTGGACGAAGCATGAATCGGCTCGTGAAGATCGCCTCGCTCGGCATCGTGCGTCCCGTTGACTGGTCGTTGACGCCGCCTGAGCCAATCGCAGCGCTTCCTATGCGTTACGAATACGCATGGGGTGGGCAGTGTCGGATCGACGCGCAGGATCCAGCTGCGAAACGTGTGCCGAAGGCATCTCGGCTCGATGACAAACAGCAGGCCGCACACCCCGATCAAGACAGCGTTCCGGTGGCGCATACGGCCTGCGAAGATAATCCTGTCGGTCTAGGATTTGCCGAGCGTTGGTTTCTTACTGCGACAAAGCTGCAAAAAGTCGCTGCACCGCAGATCGAAGCCAGCAGTGAACCCATCTCGGTACAGGCGTGGCTCGCGGCTTCGAACGGGCAGGCGCAAGCCTCGTTGCATCCGGCTGGCTTTGGCATTGTCGGGAAAGCGTGGCGATCGAGGCGTGAGCTTGCTGGTACCTATGATGACCAGTGGCTCGCTGAGCGCCATCCGGGCTTGCCAGACGATTTTCAGTTCAGGTACTGGAACGGCGCGCATCAGCTGATGCAGGTGCCGCACATGAAGGGTAACGAGACGATCGTGCTGACGAATCTTGTTCCCGTCGGCACGACCGGATCGACCCTGGACGAGCAGGGCAATACGATCCTGCGCATTGCCTTGCCAGGACATCTGCCGATGGGATGGGTCTACACCGACCAGTCGCTCAAGTTCGCGCCGCTGCTGCTCGATACGCTGTCTATCGACGTATCGGATGCTGCGAAGCCCGTTGTGATGTTGGTGTGGCGTGCGACGCTAATGAAGTCCGTGCGTGCGCAGTGCTTCGAGGCAAGGTTTGTCGACCGTGCTGAACTGGAGCGGCTTGCCGCAGGGTCGCCGGCAACTTCGATCGGATCGACGGGAGCGCAACATGGCTGAACCGTTGGAGATTACAGTTACCGGCGACGCAGGCGATGTTTTCCGTGAGCACTTCAACATCCAGAGTGTCGAGCAGGCCCGGGATGCGGTGAAGAATCTGGATGCGCTATGGAACACACCGAATCCGTGGAGCGACCGTCCGGACCTGCGGGATATATTTGACGAGGCGGGGAAGTCAGTTCAAAGGCGCTTTGAAACAGGCGTCTATAAGCCGCAGGATCAGGCGCAACCGTCCGATCATTTCTCCAAGGGTAATCGGATCGCGTCGAGACAGGACGGTAGCTTTAAGGCGGTCAGCAGCACGCCCGACGTTTGTAAGACGCCGATGGGCAGTTCGACGCCGCCGGTGCCCTATCAGGTCGTCTCGGATCTGAGCGGTTCATCGGGCGTCGTGCCCAGCGTGCGATTCAACGGCAAGCCGGCGTACGTGCTCGATCAGAGCGTGGTCCCGACATGTACGGGCGACGAGGCGGGCTCGGCCGATGGGGTGGGCTCCGGTACGGTGGGAGGCGAGACCAAACCCACGAAGGGAAGCACGACGGTTCGCGCGGGCGGCCATCCGGTCATTCGTGACGGTGATCCGTGCACAATGAATTCCGGCAACTGTACGGGAACCTACGTGACGGCACCTGCGCCCGGAAGCTCGGTGGATGCGAGCGGGAATGTCGTGGGGGATGCCAATCCGCCACCCGAGAAGGGCGTCATGCATCAGGTCGGCGGGTTCTTTAAGGGGGCCGGCGGTGCAGTCTGGGACATGGGAAAGGGTTTGGTGGGTTTAGGCATCGGAGCCGCCAAGCTGTCGCCGGTATCGCAGGCCGCTGAGGGCTTGTCTGATTTGACGGGGCTGTACGACTATCACGGGTACTCGCAAACACTGCACGCTGCCGGAAAAACGGCGCAGGCGATCTATGACCATCCGAAGGCGATCGTTGACGGCATCACGAAGCCGTACATGGAAGCGTGGAGTCAGGGCAACTATGGTGAGGCGCTTGGTCGCGGTGCGATTGACGTCGGCAGCTTGCTCGCTGGGGGCGTCGGCGCAGTTGGTAAGGCCGGCGAAGTGGGGAATGTGGCCGGCAAGGTTGGCGAGGCGGTGAACGTCGCCAGTAAGGCCGGCGAGGTTGCTGATGTTGCAAATGTCGCTGGGAAAACGGGAGAAGTTGCGAACGCGGCAGGGAAGACTGGGGAAGTCGCGGAGGCGGGGGCGGCGACGGCCAAGGGGGCGGAAGTCGCTGATGGGGTTGCCGACGCCTCCAAGGTAGCAAAGCCTGCCGAAGTGGGGCCAGCTGGAGATGGGGTAAAGGTTCCTCGGAAGGTTAAGTTAGAGCCGGGTACCCCTGAGCATAAGGCGGCGAGGTGGGAGCGATACAAACAGAGAGGTGGGAAGAAAGACTACGATGCGTGGAGTAAGCAATACGATACAAATATGCGGAACTATCAGTATGGTGCCGAGAGGGAGGCTGCGTATCGCGATGCCATGAGTGCCTCTGAGGGAACGCTCAAGACGCCGCTGACAAACCGTCAAATTGATATTCTAAAGTCAGATGAGATGTATGCTGGGCAACTTAAAACCGGTCCCGTGAGTTTGACAAAGGATAACATCGTGGCGATTCAGAAAGATGCCGAACTGGTTAAGCAAGGGTGGCAGGTCGAGCACATCCTTGAACAAGGCGCGTCAAAGCCGTATCTAGAAGCGCTAAAGAGAGCGGGCATCGACGCGCACATTGGTCCAAAAATTCCTTAAAGGGAACGGAAATGGTATTTGACAGAAAGGTAGCTGAAGAGGCATTTGACGATTTCTTGATGATCATGGACGATCAACTGGACTGGTTGTCTGATGAGGCGAAACAACATGGGATCCAATTGACGGTTAAGTTGGACGATTTGCCAAAACTGGAAAAATTGTTCGACCTTATGTCTGATGGTAAGGACAAAGATTATGTCTCTGGCCTTGTGGTTGCATTTGCTCGTTTTCTTGGGGAGATCGTCAGAGAAAACTACGGTGGAAAATGGGAGTTGCCTCTTGATGACGAGAAGAATGTAAATTTCAATACTCCTGTCATTGTTGGTCACACTCCAGTAGAAGGGCTGGAATTCGCGCCCTTGTCAGTGATGCGGGCATATGCGTTACGTAGGAAGCAGGGGACGCTCCAACGTGCTGTTAGCGCGCAGATAAATCCTACGCCGCTAGATCTGAGTGGCTTGGCGGAGGAGGAATGATGGGGCTGCCGCAACGCTGGCCTTTCGGCGCGGGTCGCAGCGTCGGCATTGCCTGAATCCTTGGCAGATATTGCGCGGTGCCTATGCATCAGTGGGCACTGCCAGTTTCTAAACACCCGGACGGATCGATGCCCGGAAGTAATAATGCCCGCTGCGAGCGGGCTTTATTGCGTGCTACAAATTTGTTACAGCAAGGGGCGGGAGCTCGGGGTGTCAGGATTTCCGTGTTCAAGGCGGGTTGAGTAATTACACGGAAGGCCGGACGAATCGATCTGCGTAGGGCGTAAAGGATAGCGAATTGGTTCATGGCGGTCTTCCAGTCATGAACTGCACTACCCCAATTTGCCGTGATGTTGCGCAGGGCCAGCCAGATGAGTTTGGTGGCTGCCTCGTCGGTCGGGAAGTGCCTGCGGGTTTTGATGATCTTGCGCACGCCCGGCGGGAACGCAAAGAACGGGATCACGCGATCCCAGGCGTTGCGCCACGCGCTACTGACGGTCGGGAATTTCCGGCCCCACGGCCCATCAGCAAACGCATCGAGTTCGGCCTGGGCCACTTTCGCACTGGGCGCGGCGTAGATCGGTTTGATCGCGGCAGCCAACCCTCGGCGGTCTTTCCAACTGGCGTAATCGAGGCTGTTGCGGATCAGACGGACGATACAAGTTTGCAGTGTGGTGGCCGGAAACACCATCGCCAAGGCTTCGGGCGTACCCGGCGAAGCGCCGTTCGAGCCTGGGTATCAGAATGGGTTCGAAGCTGCCGTCGCGGTGGCGAGGCACCTCGATGCGAATCGGGCCGTCTTCAGTCAGGACCGTCTTGGGGCCCGTCCGTTGCGCTGATTCATGGCGTTGGCCGGCTTGGCCGCACCGGCAGGGTAGCGGAGATGTCTCAATAAATCCTCTGCTTGTTTGGCAGTCCATTATTTATCCCCCCGTCGAACCGGCTTGCGGCATTCAACTGAAACACCAACAACGGGCGTGGCGTAGCTACGCGACGCGTCGGCGTATCGCTGCAGCGGCGGCGGCGCCCATCCGCGTGCTGCGCATTCCCTCTTCCGAACGCCGGAATCGGCCGCGCACCATCGCCCGGGCGCCGTGCTCTTGCGCATCGATTCCCGCAACAAAGCGACGCACTGACAATCGTATCGAAATGCCGCCAGCGCGATCCCGCTCGGTCGCGCCCGCCCGCATTCCATCGCCGCAGCGCAACAACTCGCGACGACGGCGTGGCTCGGCGCCTCCGCCTTGCAGTCGCAAGGGATGCAAACTATATATATGACTAATCGACTCGTACCACGGCAGCGGTGCGGCATGCGGCGGGGCGCATCGTCAGATCAGAACAACCGGGTGCCGAACGGGAGCCCAACATGGACGAGACTGTGTCAGTCGCACCAATGTGTTCCGGCACCTGGTCTTCGAACCTACTGCGCGCACTCGCGCGTCCCCGCGTCAGGCAGGCGCTGGCGCTGATCGCATGCTGCGCTGCACTGAGCGGCCAGGGCGCCGGCTTCGCGGCGGAGCCCGGCGTGACCGGCGACACGATCCGCCTGGGCATGGTCAACGCGCAATCGGGCAATTCCGCCGGTCTCGGACACGGGCTACTGATCGGCGCGCAAGCCGTATTCGACGACACGAACGCTCGCGGTGGCGTGCACGGGCGAAAAATCGACCTCGTCATCGCCGACGATCGCTATGAACCCGACCGGACTGTGGACAACACGCTGGACATGATCGAGCGGGGCAACGTCCTTGCGCTGTTCGGCTACGTCGGCACGCCGACGACCACTGCGGTGCTACCGATGATCCGGGACGCCGGCATTCCGCTCGTCGGTACGTTCAGCGGCGCGATGGCGCTGCGCAAGCCGGTCACGCCGGAGGTCTTCAACGTCCGGGCGAGCTATGACGACGAAACGCGCGCGCTCGTCGATCATTTGATCGCGCACGACCGCGCAACGCGTTTCGCGGTGTTCTACCAGGACGACGGCTTCGGGCTCGCGGTGCTGGCGGGCACGCAGCTCGCGCTGCGCCGCCATGGCCTCGACGTCGTCGCCACCGGCACGTTCCGCCGCGGCACGACGGCGGTCGACACGGGCCTCGCGGCCGTACTCGAAGGGCGGCCCGACGTCGTCATCATGGTCGGCCCGTATACGCCGGTCGCCGCATTCGTTCGGGCCGCGCACCGCGAAGGCCTTACGGCCCATCTCGCGGCGGTGTCGTTCGTCGGCACCGACGACCTGTTGCGCCTGATCGGCGACGAAGGGAACGGCATGCTGATTTCGCAGGTCGTGCCGCTGCCGCAGAGCGATCGCCCGGTGATCCGGGACTGCGCGCGGCTCATCGCCCAGCGCTTTCCGGACGAGCACATCGGCGTGGTGCACATCGAGGGCTGCCTCGACGCGAAGGTCGCGCTGATCGGGCTGGAGCGCGCGGGGCCATCGCCCACGCGAGCGACGCTGAAGCAGGCGCTCGAATCGATCCGGCATCTGGACCTCGGCGGCCTGGTGGTCAACCTGAGCGCCGACGATCACCAGGCACTGAACGACGTGTTCCTCACCGAAATCGCGCACGGGCGCGTCACGCCGCTAGTCGTGCCGGCGCAATGAGCGGCGGATGGCCGTCAGGCCATTCCGATCCTGGAGGGCTGCATGGACATCAAGGCGAAGCTCGTCACCAGTACCAGCCTGATGCTGCTGGGCGCGGTGGCGATTTCCGTGACCAGCCTGATCGCGGTGCACGGCATTGCGTCCGGCGTGCGCACGCTGACGACGGAATCGCTGCCGCTGCAGGTGCGCAGCAACGAACTCCAGCGCGCGTATGCGGAACTCGCGGTGGAGTTCGGCCGGCTCGAGCACGCGCAGGACGCGGCGGAGCGACAGCAGTCGTCGTCGCAGATCGAAACGCAATTGCAGCGGATCTCCGGCATCACGGCCGCCGTGCGCGCGATCGACCGGCACGGCATCGACGAACCGGCCACCGATCTGCGGACGATGCTCCGGTCGATGAACGAAGGCGTCGACAAGCGCCTGCGCGGCGATGCGCAGCTCGTCGCCGAGCGCCGGCTGATCGAACGCGTGCAGGCGCGGGGCGCCACGCTGCTGACCGAAATCGGCAAGGAAACCGAGCGGCTGGACGACGACGCCGATGCGGCGGTGAGCGGCGCGCTCGCGGCCAATACCGCATACAACCGGACGATTCATGCGCTCGACCAGGTGCGCACGAACGTGAAGGACATCATCACCGTCGCCGGCCGCGTCGACGTCGCGCCGAACCGATACCGGCTCGCGCCGCTGCGCGAGCGCATGCAGGCGTCGATCGACGGCGCGCGCCATGCGCTCGCGCTCGCGGCGCAGAACCTCGATGCCGCCACCGCGCAGGGCGTGACGGCCGCACTCGGGCGCGTGGCGGCCGACATCCTCGACGGCCAGGACGGCCTCGTCGCGCTGCGCGGTGCCATGTTCGCCGAGCCGTCCGTCGCGGCCCGCTACCGCGCGAAAGAGAACAGCGTGCTGCAGTCGCTCGATGCGCTGGACGCGAAGCTTGCGGAGATCGCGGATCCGTTTGCACTGCAGATCGTCAAGGCGCGACAGCGTCTCGACGAGGCGATCGAATTCCGGCGGCGCGCCGCGCGGGTCGCGTCGCTGTCGGCGATCGTGAACGGCGGGATCAGCGCACTGGCGTTCGACCTGCGGATGATCGCGCAAAGCGACGGCAACGACCGTCTGGCGCGCGGCGACGACGATCTGCACAAGAATATCGGCGCGCTCACCGCATCCGCCGGCGCACTGCGCGATGCGCTCGCCGCGGACGGCCAGAGCAACGTGAAGCGCGCACAGGAGGTCGTCGGGCTGACCACGGAGCTGGCCGGATCCGCGCGCCGCATCCTCGCGGTGAAGTCCGACATGCTGTCCAACGACGTGGCCATGCAGGGCATCGTCGCGGACGTCGACACGACGGCCAATCGCCTCGCGGCCTACACGGAGCAGGAGGCCGTGCGCGTCGACCTTCAGCAGCGCGGCATCGTATCGGACGTCTACCGGGCCGTGGCGACCGCGATCCTGATGATCGTGGGGGTATCGTTCCTGCTCGCGATCGGCGGGCTGCTGATCAGTCATCGGCTCGGCGCGTCGATCTCCGGGCCGCTGTCGCGCCTGACGCGCACGATGGCGCGCATTCGCAGCGGCAGCGACCTGTCGTTGCGCATGACGCACAAAGGTCGCGATGAAGTCGCGGCGCTGGTCGCCGGCTTCAACATGATGCTCGACGAAATCCAACGCCGCGACGTCGATTTGCAGGCGGCGATCGCCACGGCCGAAGCCGCGAATTCGGCGAAATCGGAGTTTCTCGCGCGAATGAGCCACGAGATCCGTACGCCGATGAACGGCGTGCTCGGCATGACCGAACTGCTGCAGCGCACGCGGCTGACGTCGAAGCAGCGCAAGTTCGTCGACACCGTGTATCGATCCGGTCAGACGCTGCTCGTGCTGATCGACGACATTCTGGATTTCTCGAAGATCGAGGCCGGCAAGCTGACGCTGGAGCGCATCGATTTCAACCTGCACCAATTGCTCGACGACGTCGTCGCGCTGCTGGAGCCGAACGCGCAACGCAAGGCGCTTGCGCTCGTGTACCGGCGCGGCGACACCGTTCCGGAATGGATGCGCGGCGACCCGGTGCGGTTGCGCCAGGTGCTCACGAACCTGCTGGGCAATGCGATCAAGTTCACCGAGCACGGACACGTCGCGCTCAGCGTGTCGTATGCGGACGACGGCCGCATCGTGTTCACGATCGCCGACACCGGCATCGGCATCGCGCCCGAGGTGTCCGCGCAGTTGTTCCGGCCGTTCCAGCAGGCCGACAACTCGACCGCGCGCAAATACGGCGGAACCGGGCTCGGCCTCGTGATTTCCCGGCAGCTGGCCGAGATGATGGGCGGCGCGCTCACGCTCGAATCGACGCCCGGCCAGGGCTCGGTGTTCACCGTGACGACCCCGTTCGAGCCGGCGTCCGGAGAGGTCGGCGTCGCATCGGAGGCAAGGCCGTCGCTCGCCGGCCTGAAGGTGCTGATCGTGGACGACAGCGAAACCGATCGCAGCGTGCTGCTCGAACATGCGATCGAATGGCAGCTGTGCGTCGCCACGGCGATCGGCGGCGACGACGCGCTGGCGCAGTTGCGCGCGGCGGTCGCCGACGGCGCGCCGTTCGATCTCGCGATCGTGGACGTACGGATGCCGGGCATGGACGGCATCTCGCTCGTGCAGTACATCCGCCGCGATCCGTCGCTGCGTGCGCTCAGGATCATCACGCTGACCGCGTTCGAGATGATGGACAGCGTCCTGGTCGCGCATGAACTCGACATCGCCGCCCGGCTGACGAAGCCGCTCCATGGCGCCGATCTCCATACGGCCATCGCGTCGGCGATGCACGTGATGCCGCCGCGGCCGACGTCGGCGGAGCCGGTGTCCGACGACGCCGACGCGAGTCCGGGCCGGCCGCTCGATGCGATCGCGGCGCGCGTGCTGCTGGTGGAGGACAACGTCGTGAATCAGCAGATCGCGCTCGCGATGCTGGAGGACACCGCCTATCAGGTCGACGTGGCCGACGACGGCGAGCAGGCGCTGAAGCGGCTGGCGGACGACCGATTCGACGTCGTTCTGATGGACTGCCAGATGCCGAAGCTCGACGGCTTCGAGGCGACGCGGCAGCTGCGCCGTCGCGAAGCCGAAGCCGGCGCGCCGCGCTTGCCGGTGATCGCGCTGACGGCCAATGCGCTCAGCGGCGACCGCGAGCGCTGCCTGGCCGCCGGGATGGACGACTATCTCGGCAAGCCGTTCCGCCGCGATGCGCTGCTGCAGATGCTCGCGCGCCATGTCGGCGGCGCGGCGTGCGCGCCGGCAACCGAAAGCGATGCGGCGACGACGGACGCGGGCATCGACACGCGTCCGGAAGCGGGCGGTGGCGCGGCCCCCGATCCGGACGACGACGCAAGCGTGATCGACCACAAGGCGCTCGATGCATTGCGCGCGCTTCAGCGGCCGGGCCGCCCGGATGTCCTGACGCGGATCATCGATCAATTCGCGGCGGATGCGCCGCGGCTGATCCGCGACATGCATGCGGCGGTCGAAGCGGGCGACGCCGATGCGCTGAAGCTGGCTGCCCATACGCTGAAATCGAGCAGCGCGAACGTCGGCGCGCACCTGCTGTCGGCGCGTTGCCGCGCGATCGAGCAGCTGGCGCGCGCGGCCGACGTCGGCGCGGCGGTGGAGCTGGTCGCCGGCACGGACGCGGAATTCGGGCACGCGCACGCGGCGCTGATCGCGGAGCGCGTCGAAGGTTGAATGGACGCCGGACCGGCCGATCGCCAGGGCGATTGCGCGGCGGCAAAACAGGAGGATGCTCGTGAACCAGGAACATGCCGATGTGCCGGCGATTCTGATCATCGACGACGACGCCATGACGCGCCTGCTGGTCGTCGAGACGCTGGAACCCGAAGGTTTCCGCGTCGAGGAAGCGACGGGGCCGCAGGAGGGCATCGACGCGTTCCTGCGTCATCGTCCGGTCGTGGTCCTGCTCGACGTCGAAATGCCCGGCGGGGACGGATTCGAGTGTTGCCGGGCGTTGCGCGCGTTGCCCGAGGGCCGCCGCGTGCCGATCGTCATGCTCACGGGCAACGACGACGACGCATCGATCGCCAGCGCGTTCGACGCCGGCGCGACCGACTTCGTGTCGAAGCCGATGCGGTGGAAGCTGCTCGGGTATCGGGTCCGCTATCTGTTGCGCGCGGCCGCGGCGGTCGAAAAGCTGGCGACGACCGAGGTCAGCCTCACGCATGCGCAAGCGCTCGCGCACCTCGGCAACTGGGAATACCAGGCCGGGCGGACGGACGGCTACTGGTCGCCGGAGCTGTACCGGATTCTCGGGCTCGACGCCGCCCACACGCCGCCGACGTTCGAACGCCTCGTGCAGGCCGTTCCGCCCGACGAGCAGCCGCTGCTCGTGCAGTCCTACACGAGCCTTCGCACCGAAGGCGTCGCGTTCTCGATCGAGCATCGGCTGATCCATGCGGACGGCACCGAGCGCTGCGTGCTGCACCAGGCGGAGTCCGGCCGCGATCCGAACCACGCGATCATCCTGCGCGGCATCGTGCAGGACATCACCGAACGCAAGATGCAGCAGGGGCGTATCGAATACCTCGCCAATCACGACGCGCTGACGGGCCTGCCGAACCGCAACCTGCTCGGCGACCGGATGGAGCAGGCGATGTCGCAGGCGCGGCGCACCGGGCAGCTGATCGCGGTGATGGTGCTCGACCTGGACCGCTTCAAGCACATCAACGACAGCTTCGGTCACTCGGCCGGCGACGGGCTGCTGCGGGTCGTCGCCGCGCGCCTGAAGAGTTCGGTGCGCGACGGCGACACGGTCGCGCGGCTCGGCGGCGACGAGTTCGTCGTGATGCTGGTCAACCTCGCGACGGCGTCGGATGCGGACGCGATCGCCCGCAAGATCCTGGACACCTTCATTGCGCCGTTCGTGCTCGATGGCCACGACCTGCACGTGACGACCAGCGTCGGCGTCAGCCTTTACCCGACCGACGGGACCGACGCGGAGACGCTGCTGAAGACGGCCGATGCCGCGCTGTATTGCGCGAAGGAACACGGGCGCAATTGCTACAGCTTCTATACGCGTGAACTCGGCGCGCGGGTCGAAGAGCAGACCATCCTCGAAAACGCGCTGCATCAGGCCGTCGCGAACGGCGAACTCGAGCTGTACTACCAGCCGAAGGTCGATCTCAAGACCGGCCAGATCAGCGGCGTCGAGGCGCTGATTCGCTGGCGACGTCCGGGAATCGGCGTGATTCCGCCCGACCGCTTCATTCCGATCGCCGAAGAAACCGGGCTGATTCTGCCGATCGGAGAATGGGTGTTGCGCACCGCGTGCGCCCAGGCCGTCGCGTGGCGCCGGGAAGGGCATCCGCCGATCCGGATTGCCGTCAACCTGTCCGCGCGCCAGTTCCGGCAGCAGGACGTGGCGCACCTGGTGCGCACGGCGCTCGCGGAAACCGGTCTCGAGCCCGACTCGCTCGAACTCGAGTTGACGGAAAGCGTGCTGATGGAGGATTCCAATGCGATCGCACATACGCTGCGCGAACTGAAGGCGCTCGGCGTCGTGCTGTCGCTGGACGATTTCGGCACCGGCTATTCGAGCCTGTCGTACCTGAAGGACTTGCCGATCGACGTCGTCAAGATCGATCGTTCGTTCCTCAGCGACGTCACCACCAGCGCGGAAGGTGCGTCGTTGACGCGCTCGATCATCGCGATGGCCGAGTCGCTGCACATGGAGACGGTGGCCGAGGGCGTGGAGACGGAAGCCCAGCTGTCGTTCCTGAACCGCCATCGCTGCCATGCGATGCAGGGTTACTACTTCAGCCATCCGGTCACCGGCGACGAGATCGCGGACATGTTGTCCGCCGGCTCGGAGTTGCCCGAGCACTGCCGGCAGCGCGAACTGCTGCATCGCACGCTGCTGCTGGTGGACGACGACCGCGCGGTCCTGCAGATGCTCAGGCAGGCGCTCGGCCGCGACGGCTACGAGATCCTCGCCACCACCGATCCCGACGAGGCGCTCGACCTGCTCGCGCAGCATCGCGTCGGCGTGATCGTGTCGGACTTCCGGATGCCGAGCGTGTCCGGGCTCGACCTGCTGCAGCGTGTCAAGGCGCTGTACCCGGACATCGTGCGCATCCTGCTGTCCAGCTACGGCGACGGCGCGTCGATCGAGGACGCGTCCGGCAGCGGGTCCGTTCAGAAGCTGCTGATCAAGCCATGGGACGTCGCACTGCTGCGCAAGCACATCACCGAGTCGTTCCAGCGGTTCGAGCATGCGTCGATGAGCGGGGCCGATCTCGGCGTGGCCCGCCTCGGCATCCGCCCGTCTCCGCTGCGCTCGCTCGGCAGGGCGGAGTCGCGCGATCGCCGTTGACCGAAAGCCGCCGACGCGCTCGCGGAACGTGTTTCGCGCGACGCCGCTCGGCTATCGGAATTCGATACCGGGCAATAAAGAGGACCGCCCGGCAATCGAAAACTGAACAAATGCGTAAATTGTGCGCGATTCGGAAAATCATTCCGCCCGGCGCCGTAAGACTATTAAAGTGGATGGCGACCACATAATGCGGAGCCGCGATAATACGCCGACTGGCGGGATCTCCATTCACTTGTGAACAGGTTTTTCCATAAATACATTTCGACGCTAAATTATTTGAAAACGCCAAAAAAATTGTCTATACCCTAGACGAACGGCTGGATCCGCATTGCGTCGATGCGGGCAGGTAACAAGCGAGCGCGGGTCATGGCGGATTCCATTGCCGCCGAACTCGCGTTGCAGTGATCGAATGGATTCCGGGGGATGCGAACGGCCCGTTGCCAGGCCTGCCGCATGAGTCATGAATGGGCGAAACGCAGTGAACGCCACCGAAGCAACGCCGCGTCTTTACATTCAATGGTCGATCAACGACCCCGTCACACGGAGGTTGTCATGCTGCACTACGTCAAATCCCTGCTGCGCGATGAACGCGGCGTCAGCTCGCTCGAATACGCGGTCCTCGCCGGCATCGTCGTCGTCGCGCTGGCTGCGGTCGGGGTGATTCTGAGCAGCAACACCGGCGGCCTGCCGGCCGTGTTCACATCGCTGATCAACAAGGTCACGGCGCTGATCTGATCCCCCTGAACCCGCGCGCCGCCGACGAATACACGGATCCGCAGCGGTACGACGTATCCAGCCGGGGCGCGCCGACGGACGGCTCTCCGATGCTCTATCTCGTACAGTCGGCGGCGACGCTCGTGCTGATGTCGCTCGTGCTGCAGGACGTGCGCACGCGGCGCCTGTCGAACCGCACGGTACTCGCGTTCGCGATGCTGTATTTCGTCGCGGCCGCGCTCGCGCGCGAAGGGCTCGCGCAGCTCGCCGCGCACGTCGCGACCGCCGCGGCGATGCTGCTGCTGTTCGCCGGGCTGCGTCACGCCGGCTGGATCGGCGGCGGCGACGTGAAGCTGGCGGCGGCCGTCTTCCTGTGGGCCGGCCCGGCGCTCGCGTTCCCGGTGTTGACGATCGTCGGGGCGAGCGGCGTCGCATGCGGTGTCGCCATGCTCGCGGCCGTGGCGTGGCAGCGTCGCCGCATCGCGCCGGCGCCTGCGATCGATACGCGCGGCGTGCCGTACGGCATCGCGCTCGCGCTCGGCGGCGCACTGGCCGTCTGGGCGCCGTTTCCTCACGCGGTTTCGCTCACCTAGCGGGGGACGCACGCCGCCATGCCCAAACCTCTGAGAATGGCCGTGCTGATCATCGCTGCCGCCATCGGTGCGTTCCTGCTGCGCCAGCTCTATGTCGCCGCGTCGACGCCGTCGGCGCCCGGCGTGGCGAGCGACGTCGACGTGCGCGTCGCGGCGGCCGACCTGCCCGAAGGGCTGCTGCTGCGCGACAACGATCTCGCGTGGAAGCGCATGCCGCGCGCGCAGGTGCCGGCCGGCGCATTCGTCGAGTCCCAGCCGGGCGCGGACCTCAAGGGCGCGCTGCTGCGCAGCCGCGTGGACGCCGGTGCGCCGATTCGCGCGGACAACGTGATCCCGGCCGGCGCGCCGGATTTTCTCGCGGCCGCGCTGCAACCCGGCATGCGCGCGATCTCGGTGCCGGTCGACGACGTGTCGGGCAACGCGGGGCTGATCCAGCCGGGCGATTTCGTCGACGTGGTGCTCACGCAGCAGATCGGCGGTTCCGCGACGACGCCCGGCACGTTCGAAGCCGAGACGGTCGTGCGCCGCGCGCGCGTGCTCGCGGTCGGTTCGGAATTCCAGCGTGCGAAGACGGCCGCGAGCGCGCCCGACGCGCCGGTGCGCGCGCGCACGGTCACGCTCGAGGTCGCGCCGCGCACCGCGCAGGTCGTGCTGGTCGCGACGCGCCTCGGTTCGCTGTCGCTCGCGCTGCGCAGCTTCGCGACGAGCGACCGCCGCCAGGCCGCGGGCGGCGACGAACAGGAGCCCGATACGCCGCCGGTGTGGGCCGGCGACGTCTCGCGCGCGTTTCGCGATGCGACGCGCTCGCCGTCGGCGAAGACCGACACGGGCATGCGGCCGGCACCGCAGGGCAACACGGTCGTGATCTATCGCGGCTCGTCGGTGGACGACGGTTCGCGTGGCAGCGGCGGCGGCAGTGGCGGCGGCGGTGGCGTCGGCATGCCGGGCATCCCGCCGCTGCCGTCCGGCTGGCCGGGCACGCCGGTTGCGCCGCCTGCGCCCGCGGTGGGCAATGCGGCCGCCGACACGACGGCGCAAGCGCCGCGGGCGGCGCTCGCGCAGTGACGCGATGACGAGGTGTCGATTGGGATCCGGCCGCCCGGCGGCCGGCATTTGACGGGAACACGCATGGTGCGCATGGTTCGTTGGATCGCTTGCTGGTGCCTGGCCGCCGTCGTCGCGCCGGGTGTCGCGTTCGCGCAGCGCGCGCAGGCGGCGGACGCCGGCGCGGCATTGTCGATCGCGACCGGCAAGGGCGAGATGCTGTTGCTGCCGGAACCGGCGACCGCGATGTTCGTCGCGGACCCGAGCATCGCGGACATCCAGGTGCCGTCGCCGCGCACCGTGTTCGTGTTCGGCAAGAAGGCCGGCACGACCACGCTGATCGCGCTCGGCGCGAATCATCGGCCGATCCTGCGCCGGACCGTGATCGTGCAGGTCGACACCGCATCGCTGCAGACGGTGCTCGACAGCCGCTTCCCGCAATTGAAGCTGTCGGTGTCCGGCGCGCCGGGCTCGCTGATGGTGTCGGGCAAGGTGCCGAGCGCGGCCGACGCGGACGCCGTGATGCAGTCGCTCGCGCCTTATGTGAACGACAAGGAAAAGATCGTCAACCGGCTCACGCTGTCGCGCCCGATCCAGGTGAACCTGCGCGTGCGCGTGACGGAAGTGAGCCGCAACATCACGCAGCAGCTCGGCATCAACTGGAGTTCGCTCGGCGCGGCAGGCAACTTCATCGGCGGGCTGTTCAACGGGCGCACGCTGTTCGATCCGACGAACCGGCTGTTCAACCTGTCGCCGACCGGCGCGTATTCCGTGGTGGGCGGCTTCCATACCGGGCGCTGGTCGATCGACGTCGTGCTCGACGCGCTCGATCAGGAAGGGCTGATCACGATGCTCGCGGAGCCGAACCTCACCGCGATGTCCGGGCAGACCGCGAGCTTTCTCGCGGGCGGCGAGATTCCGATTCCGGTCGCGCAGGCCGGCAACACGACCGGCGCGATCACGGTCGAGTTCAAGCCGTTCGGCGTGTCGCTCGACTTCACGCCGACCGTGCTCGCCGACAACCGGATCAGCCTGAAAGTGCGCCCGGAGGTGAGCGAGGTCGACCCGAACAACAGCGTGACGACCGGCGGCGTCACGGTGCCCGGGCTCTCCGTGCGGCGCGTCGAGACGACGGTCGAGCTGTCGAGCGGGCAGAGCTTCGCGATCGGCGGGTTGCTGCAGAGCCAGACGGCCAACACCGTGTCGCAGATCCCGGGGCTCGGCCGGCTGCCGATCATCGGCCGGCTGTTTTCGTCGAAGAACTTCCAGGACAACAAGACCGAGGTCGTCGTGATCGTGACGCCGTACATCGTGCAGCCGACCGGGCCGGGCCAGCTCGAGCAGGCGCTCGACACCGTCGCGCGGCCGAGCAGCGACCTCGAGTTCGCGATCCAGCGCAATCTCGGGCTCGACCTGCTGACCGGCGACACGCCGCGTCTCGTCGGCGCCGCGGGCTTCGTGTACTGACCGGAGGAGCACGCATGCGAGTCCGAACCCTGTTCACCGCGCCGTTGCCGTTGGCGCTCGCGGCGTGCCTGTCGGCGCCGCCGCCGATCAACCTGCCCGATGCGCGCGCGATCGGCTTCGACGGCGTCCGTGCGGTGCCGCCCGACTGCGCGAAGCTGATGCAGCCGTCGCATCTCGTCGATGCCGGCTTCGGGCGGCCCGGCGTGCCGTTCGGCTGCGCGACCTACACGAATCTCGCGACGATGCTCGCGCGGCCGGAAGACCTCGTCGCGCCCGTGCCGTACGGCGGCGCCGATGCGCAAGTCGCGGCCGACGCGGTGCGCCGCTACGTCGAGGATCGCGTGAAGCAGCCTACGCCGGGCAAGACGCTGACGACGACCGGCTCGCCCGGCCATTGACCCACTTCCGATGCGATCGCGATGCCGCCCATGAACGTCCTCGACCGCCAGAACGCCAAGCACGCCGCCGCAGCCGGTGCGGCGGACCTCATCGCGGTCGTGTCCGACACCGGCAGCGAGGATGTGATCCGCCGCGTCGCGCAGGACCTGTCGATCGCGCGCGCCCACGTGCAGCCGGGCAACTGCGACGACGCGATCCGGCTGCTGCAGCAGCACGAGCGCTCGCCGCGCCAGCTGATCGTCGACGTGTCGGATTCGGTGCTGCCGGTGTCGGACCTGATGCGGCTCGCGGACGTGTGCGATCCGTCGGTGCGGGTCGTCGCGATCGGCACGCAGAACGACGTCGGGCTGTTCCGCAACCTGCTCGGCATCGGCGTGCAGGACTACATCGTGAAGCCGCTGACCGTCGAGCTGATGCGGCGCGCGCTGACCACGACGGAGGCGGTCGTGCAGGTGCGCACGGGCAAGATCGTCAGCTTCGTCGGCGCGCGCGGCGGCGTCGGCACGACGACGATCGCGGTCAGCCTCGCGCGCTGCCTGGCGGGCGAGAAGCGGCGCCGCGTCGCCTACGTCGACCTGAACCTGCACGGCGGCGGCGCGAACTCGATGCTGGGGCTGTCGAGCAACAACGGGCTGATCGAATTGCTGAACATGGAACTGCGCCCCGACGACGCGCTGTTCGACCGCATGTTCGTCACGAAGGGCGACCGCCTGCACGTGCTGTCGGCCGAACTTGCATACGGCGAGGACGCGTTGCTGCGCGAGGATGCGATCGCGCAGCTCGTCGACATGCTGAAGGACCGCTTCCATTACGTGCTGTTCGACGTGGGCGTCCGTGCCGGCAAGCTGTTCGAGGATGCGCTGACGGCGTCCGATCTCGTCTATATCGTCGCCGATCGGTCGGTGCACGCCGCGTACGAAGCCGCGCGGCTGGCGCGCTTCGTGAAGGAAATGCCGGGCGAGCGGGTGCTGTCGATGGTGTTGAACAATCCGCTCGAGCCGGTCAAGGGGCGCGTCGCGCCGTCCGATTTCGAGGAGGCGTTCGGCGGGGTGCGGCTGCGCGAGCTGCCGCACGACGCGCAGTCGCTCGCGATCGCGGAGAACCTCGGCGAGCCGATCGAAAGCTCGAAACGCCGCGGCTTCCTGGACGAAATCCGGCTGCTCGCGAACGGCATCACCGGCGAATCGATGGCCGTCGCCGAGCCGTGGTATGCGCGCTTCGTCAAATGGAGGAAGGGATCGTGACGTTCGGTACCCGCAAGCGGTCGACGCCGGACCCCGCGCCGGCGGGGTCCGGTGCCGCGCCGCGTGACGATGCGCCCGCGCTGGCCGCGAGCCCGGTGCCGGCGTCCCTGTCCACGTCCGCCTCCTCATCCGCGTCCGCGTCCGCGCGCGCGGCTGCGACGGCCGATACGCAGGAGGCCCTCATCCGTTCCGGCAAGTTCGATGCGATCCGCACCGCGGTGTTCGCGTCGATGAACATGTCGGCGGCGCTGATGAAGACGCGCGACGAGGTGCGCGCGGGCATCGAGCAGGTGGCCGCGCACACGGTCGAGCGCGAGCGCCTGAAGATCACCGCGGGCGAGCAGGTGCTGATCGTCGACGCGATCCTGAACGACATGTTCGGCGTCGGGCCGATCGAGCCGCTGCTCGCCGACGACACCGTGTCCGACATCCTCGTCAACGGTCCCGACCAGGTGTACGTCGAGCGCGCGGGCCGGCTCGAGCTCACGCCGCTGAAGTTTCGCGACAACGCGCACGTGACGAGCGTCGCGCAGCGGATCGCGGCGGCGGTCGGACGCCGCGTCGACGAGAGCAGCCCGATGGTCGATGCGCGGCTCGCCGACGGCAGCCGCGTGAACGTGGTGCTGCCGCCGATCGCGATGCGCGGCGCGTCGATCTCGATCCGCAAGTTCGCGAAGCGCGACATCACGCTCGCGCGGATGGCGCATCAGGGCAACATCTCGCACGGAATGCTGCAGGTCCTGAAGATCGCGTGCGCATGCCGGCTGAACATCGTGATCTCGGGCGGTACCGGGTCGGGCAAGACGACGCTGCTCAACGCACTGTCGCAGCACATCGAGGAGCACGAGCGGATCGTGACGATCGAGGACGCGGCCGAGCTGCAACTGCTGCAGCCGCACTTGGTGAGTCTGGAGACCCGGCCGGAGAATACGGAAGGGCTCGGCGGCATCTCGCAGCGCGATCTCGTGCGCAACGCGCTGCGGATGCGGCCCGACCGCATCATCCTCGGCGAAATCCGCGGCGCGGAGGCGTTCGACGTGCTGCAGGCGATGAACACGGGCCACGACGGCTCGATGACGACGATCCACGCGAACTCGCCGCGCGACGCGATCAGCCGGCTCGAAAGCATGGTCATGATGGCGAACGCGAACCTGCAGTTGCTGTCGATCCGGCGTCAGATCGCGAGCGCCGTGCACCTGTTCGTGCAGGTCGAGCGGATGCGCGACGGCGTGCGCCGCGTGACGCGGATCACCGAGATCGTCGGGATGGAAGGCGAGGTGGTCATCACGCAGGACCTGTTCGCGTTCCGCCAGGAGGGCGACACGACGCGCGACGTGGTGAAGGGCGTGTTCGAGGCGTCGTCGCTGCGGCCCGCGTTCGCGCCGCGGGCCGCGTACTACGGCGTCGAGGATGTGCTCTCCGAGGTATTCCGGCAATGAGGGCTGCCGATCTCTTCACGCTCGGCGCGTTCGTCGCGATCCTTGCGGCGGGCCTCGGGCTGTCCGCGTTGCTCGAGCGTGCGCGCCATACGCCGGAGCAGCGCATTCGCGCGCGGCTGCAGCGCCTTGCACCGTCGCTTGCGGGCCGCGACGCCGGTGAGGCCGCGGGGTCCGGTGTCGCGCTGTTCAACCTGCCGCGCCGGCAAAGCCGCGTGCGTGCCTGGATGCAGCGCTACGTGACGCGCGTGCGCGCCGTCGGCGGGGAACGCGGGCTGCGGATCGTCATCGCGAGCACGATCGCCGGCGCGATCGCCGGGATCGTCGCGGTGAAGCTCGTCGCGCTGCCGAGCGTCGTGCATCCGGCGATTTACGTCGGACTGCCGCTGATTGCGATGCGCGCGAGCTACCGCATGCTGGTCGAGCGTTTCCGGCTGCGCTTTCTGGAGGCGTTCCCCGATGCGATCGACCTGATCGTGCGGGCGGTGCGCGCGGGCATTCCGGTCACGCAGGCGATCAGCACGGTCGGCGACAGCGCGGCCGAGCCGGTGCGCTCGACCTTCCGCACGATGGGGGACAGCCTGCGCGTCGGCGCGGATCTGAAGGATGTGCTGACGCACGCGGCGGACCGGCTGAGGATCGCGGACTTCTCGTTCTTCACCGTCTACCTGCTGCTGCAGCGCGAGACCGGCGGCAGTCTCGGCGAGACGCTCGACGAGCTGTCGAGCATCATCCGCACGCGCCGCGACATCCGGCTGAAGACACGCGCGCTGACGGCCGAGGGGCGGATCACGACGAAGATCATCTCGGCGGTGCCGTTCGTGATGATCGGCGCGCTGTTTCTCGTGAACCGCGCGTACGTGATGTTGCTGTTCGACACGCATGCCGGACGCGTGATGCTGACGATCGCGGCGGTGCTGCTGACAATCGGCCTGCTGGCGATTCACAAGATTTCGAAACTGGATACCGCGCGATGACGACGTCGATGCTGGCCGCCCGCGGCCTCGAACTGCTGCTGCTGATCGCGTGCGTCGCGGCGGCGCTCGCGACGCCGGGCGGCGGCACGCGCCGGCGGATCGCCGTGCGCGTGCAGCAGGCCGCCGGACAGCGGCCGCCGTCGGTGGGAGGCGGGCGTCTGCCGGGCGACGTGCGCCAGGATCTGACGCGACGGCTCGCGCAGCTCGGCGAGCGGCTGCCCGTGCTCGATCCGATGCAGCGCGTGAAGCTCGGGCTGCAGTTGACGCGCGCGGGTTTTCGCGAACGGCGCGCGGTGTCGTCGATGATCGGCATCAAGCTCAGTTGCGGCGTGCTGTTCGCCGGCGTGGCGATCGTGTTCAGCCCGTATATTCCGCGCTTCGGCGAATACTTCGTGATCCGTGCGGTGGCGATGATCGCCGCGTTCGTGATCGGCGTGATCGTGCCGGAATACGTGCTCGGCGCGATGATCCGGCGGCGCCGGCGGATCATCGCCGCATGTTTTCCGGATGCGCTCGACCTGCTCGTGATCTGCACGATGGCCGGCAACAGCCTCGTGTCGGGCGTGCGGCGCGTCGCGCGCGAGCTCGAGCGCATCTGCCCGCCGCTCGCCGACGAGCTGACGGTCTGCGCGGACGAGCTGACGCTGAGCGGCAACGTGTCGGAAGCGCTCGCGCATTTCGCGCTCCGCGTCGATTTCGCGTCGGCGCGCTCGCTCGCCACGACGCTCACGCAATCGCAGCGGTTCGGCACGCCGATCACGCAGGCGCTGCGAACCCTGTCGCGCAGCGAGCGCACCGAGCAGATCGTCGCGCTCGAGGAACAGGCCGCGAAGCTCGCGCCGAAGATCACGCTGCCGATGATGCTGTTCATCCTGCCGACGGTCGGCCTGATCGCGGCAGGCCCGGCGGCCATCCGTCTGCTCGAGGTGTTCAAATGAAAGGCTCCGCGCGACGCGCGTTCGCATTCGCATTCGCATTCGCGGCCGTGCTGCCGCTGCTGGCCGGCGGCTGCGCGCCGGGCATCCAGACGCGGCCGGCGCTGTCGCACAAGAGCGACGACCCGCAGGCCGAATTGCGCATTGCCGACAGCGCGCTGGCCGGCGGCAACGTCGATCTCGCGTCGACGCTGTACGGCAAGGTGCTCGCCCGGCATCCCGACTCGCTCGCGGCGCAACTGGGGCTCGCCGACGTCAACTACCGCGCCGGCGATCTGGAGCGCGCACGCGTGCTCTACGAGCAGGCGCGGCAACAGGCGCCCGCGGAACTCGGGCCGCAGGTCGGGCTCGCGCGCGTCGCGTTGCGGCAGCGGCGGCTCGACGAGGCCGCCGGCCGCTATCGCGCCTTGCTCGCGGCACAACCGAACCTGCCGCTCGCGGCGCAGGGGCTCGGCACGGTGCTCGACCTGCAGGGCCGCCACGAGGACGCCCAGGCCGTGTACCGGGACGCGCTGCGCGCCCATCCGGACGCGCAGGGGCTGCGCGTCGACCTCGGGCTGTCGCTCGTGCTGAGCAATCGTCCGCGCGAGGGCGTGAACGTGCTGCTCGACGTGGCCGGGCTGCCCGATGCGCCGTGGCAGGCGCGCCAGAATCTCGCGTTCGCGTATGGCGTGCTCGGCAACACCGATTCGGCGAAGAAGCTGCTGTCCGCGGATCTGCCGGCGTCGGCGGTGGCCGACAATCTGCGCGTGTACCAGGCGGTGCGTGCGCGGCTCGCGGCGCGCCCGGCTGCCGATGCGGGGCGGCCGTCGAAGGGCGCCGCGCTCGAGCCGCATACGGTGCCGCCCGTCGCGGCGGCCGCAAAATGACACGCGCGACGATGCGCGACCGCCACGCGCGCGGCGTCGTATCCCTCGAGTTCGTATTGATGCTGCCGTTCCTGCTGATGGTGCTGATCGGCATCATCGACGTGAGCCTGCTGCTGTGCGACAAGGCGGTGATCACGAACGCGAGCCGCGAAGCCGCGCGGGCCGGCGTCGTGCTGCGCGTGCCGATGCTGACCCCGACGCAGATCGCCAACGTCGCGCTCAACTATACGCAGAACAGCCTGATCACCGGCGGCACGCCGACGACACCGACCGTGACCGTGACGCAGGCGAACGGCACGACGGCGGGCACCGCGCTGACGGTCACGGTGACCTACACGTATTCCGGGATGGTGCTCGGCTCGGCATTCAGTGCGCTGACCGGCCCGGTGACGCTCACGGCCAGCTCGGTGATGCTCTATGAATGACGCGGTCGACACGCGATCCGGCGGCACGACGCGCGAGCGCGGCTCCGTCGCGCTGTTCTTCCTGATGTTCCTGATTCCGCTGCTGTCGTTCGGCGCGCTGGCGATCGACATCGCATGGATCGCCACGGTGCGCAACCAGCTGCAGAATGCCGCGGATGCGGCCGCGCTCGCGGCGGCCGATGCGATGATGTCGCCGACCGGCGGGCCGCTGAACTGGTCGCAGGCCGCGCCCGCGGCGAACGGCGTGATCGCGCGGAATTCGGCGGCGGGCGCACCGCTGGCGACCGGCACGGTGACGACCGGCTACTGGAACGTGACGCGCACGCCGGCATCGATGCAGCCGACCACGATCACGCCGGGCCCCTACGACGTGCCGGCAGTGCAGGTGACCGTGTCGCGCGCGCCGGGCATCAATGGCGGCTCGATTCCGCTGCTGCTCGGCGGGCTGCTGGGCATCCCCGGCGCATCCGGCGGCGCGACCGCGATCGCGGTGCTTGCCGCGCCGGGCGGCGTCGCGGCGGGCGGGCTCTTTCCGATCGCGATCGACCAGTGCGTGTACAACCAGTACTGGAACGCGCAGACCAACCAGCCGCTGATCAATCCGCTGACGGGTTTGCCGTACGAGTTTTCGATCACGAACGGCCAGACGTATGGCGCGCTTTGCATGGGCGGCCAGTGGACGTCGTTCCAGTCGACCGCGACCGACACGACGACGATGGGCGGCCTGATGGTGACCGGCAATCCGACCACGCTCAATATCGGCGACAGCATCAATCTCGCGACCGGCGTGAAGGCGACGCTCTACACGTCGGTGCCGGTCGGCACGACGGTCGTGCTGCCCGTCGTCACGCAGACGTCGAGCAGCACCTCCGTGCCGATCGTCGCGTTCGCCGCGTTCCGCATCGACGTGTCGCTGGGCGGCACCTACAAGTACATCCAGGGGCACTTCGTCGCCGGCGTCAAGATGACCGGCGTCGCGACCGGTGTCGGGCCGTATTACGGCGTGTACGTTCCGCCGCGGCTCGCGCTGTGAGTGTTGCGCGCGTCGTGCCGTGCGCGGCGCACCAGCATCAGCAGTGCGAAGAGCGTCACGGCCGGGCCGATCTGCGGCACCTGCAGCCACGGGTTCAGGTATTCGGCGATCGGCAGTGCCCACATCAGCGCGATCGCGGCCTGTTCGCCCCGCAGCCAGCCGTCGCGCCAGCCGATCGACAGCATGCAGGCGATCGGGATCGCGAGCCACGCGAGCTCGTAGTGCCACACGTACGGGTTCGCCACGAGCGTCGCGACCGCCAGTACGGCCGCGCGCACGCGGGTGTCGCGCGATTGCGTCCAGACGACGCAGGCGGCGGCGATCGCGATCGCGGCGATGCCGGCATGGGCGACATACGCGGCGCCGAGCGGCACGCCCGCGAGGCGGAACGCCGCGAACGGCGTCGGCGACGCGAGCCAGAACCCGACGCCATGCTCGAGGATGATCGAGCGGACGAGGCCGGCGCTCGCGACGAACAGGCGCGGCGACTCGATGCCGCAGACGAGCACGCTCGACGCGACGAATGCGCCGGTCGCGAGCGCGGCCCACATGATCGTGCGCCATGCGCGCACGGCGACCAGCACGAACGGGAACAGCAGCGCCATCTGCGGCTTGACGGACAGCAGTGCGATGCAGAGGCCGGCCCACGGCGGTCGACGCTCGGCCGAATAAACGGCCAGCGCCGCACACGCTGCGGTCAGGAACGCGTTCTGCCCGAGCGTCGCGGTGACGAACACGCACGGCGCGGCGATCAGCGCGAATGCGCCGGCGCGCGCTGCGCCGGGGATCGCGCGGAGGCCGGATACGCGCCACGCGGCGAGGCCGAGCATGAGCACGCCGAGCGCGACGAACAGCGGATAACCGAGCGCGAACGGCAGCAGCGCCAGCGGCGTCACGAGCAGCAGATAGGTGGGCGGGTACAGCCACGGCGCGAAGACGTCGCGGGGAAGGTGCGGGAACAGCCCGGTCGTCAGCCGCGAGAAGGCGGAAAAATCGTACGCCTGCGATGGCGCGCCGTGCAGCATGACGTACGACGCGGACCAGAACACCGAGAAGTCGGCGCCCGGGCGCGGCATCACGCCGCCGGTGGCGGACGCGTGACGCGCGACCGCCGTCCAGATCGCGATGAACACCGCGTACGACATCAGCACCAGCACGCTGTACAGGACGACGCGTCGCGACGTGAGCCACGCGACGACCGGCCGCTCGGCCGCGCGTGTCGATTGCCGGAGGATGTCCAATTGACGCGGCCCGGTGCTACTTGAACGACGTCTTGCGGGCGGCGATGCCCGCGGCCGCGGGTGTCGCGGCCCGGCGGCGCGCCGAGGGCGCACGCTTGAGCGGAAACGGCAGCAGCTTCGATGCCGGTCGCGCGGCCGCATCGCGCTCGGCACGGTAGTGCCGCCTCACGAGATAGACGGGGCGTTGCTTCGATTCGTGATAGATCCGGCCGAGGTATTCGCCGATCACGCCGATGCCGATCAACTGGATGCCGCCGACGAACAGCACGACGGAAATCAGCGACGGGTAGCCGTGCACCGGATTGCCGTACAGCAGCGTGCGCGCCACGATGAAGGCGCCATACGCGAGCGACAGCATCGCGAACGTGAGGCCGACATAGGTCCACACGCGCAGCGGCACCGTGCTGAAGCTCGTGATGCCCTCGAGCGCGAAATTCCAGCGCCGCCATCCGGAGAATTTCGAGCGGCCGCCGCTGCGCGTCGCACGCGTGTATTCGACGATCTCGGTACGGTAGCCGACCCACGCGAACAGGCCTTTCATGAAGCGCCGCCGCTCGGGCAGCGCGCGCAGCGCGTCGACGACCTCGCGGTCCATCAGCCGAAAATCGCCGACGTTCTCCGGCATCTCGACTTCGGAGAGCCGGTTGTGCACGCGGTAGTAGAGCGCGGCGGCCACGCGCTGCATCAGCGGATCGCACCGGCGGTCGGTGCGCTTCGCGGCGACGACCTCGGCGCCGGCGTGCCAGCGTTCGAGCATCGCGGGGATCAGCGCGGGCGGGTCTTGCAGGTCGGCGTCGATCAGGATCACGGCCGCGCCGGCCGCTTCGTCGAGACCCGCGGTGAGCGCCGCTTCCTTGCCGAAGCGGCGTGTGAGATCCACGACGTGCACGCGCGGGTCGCCGGCGGCGACCGACAGCAGCCGGTCCAGCGTGCGATCGCGGCTGCCGTCGTTGACGCAGACGATCTCGAAGCGCACCGACGCCACCGACTCGAGAACGGGCAGCGTTTCCGCAAAGAATGCGTCGATCGTTTCTTCTTCGTCGTGAAAAGGCACGACGAGCGATATCAGCGGCTTCCTGGCATGCGTCGACACGTTGCGGCCCCCCGGAGAGATTCGGCCTGCGTTGCACGGTAGGTTTGCGTTGTCGTTTGCCGAACGGGGCGACCCGATTCGGGGCGAAGGCGGTCCCGGCCAGCCTTTCCACCGTGGAACGGACGACATGGGCTCTCAATATTGTACGAAGTATTCGGGATTCGACAAGGCGCGAATCGCGCACGCGGCGTGCCGCGCGGGCCCGATTGATCGGTTGAAGACCTTCGCGGGCCCGCCCGCGTCCAGGAACCGCGCGTCACTCGACCGTTACCGATTTCGCCAGGTTCCTCGGCTTGTCGATATCCGCGCCCCGCAGGCACGCCGCGTGATACGCGAGCAACTGCAACGGCACGACGTGCAGAATCGGCGACAACAGCCCGTAGTAATCGGGCATGCGCAGCACCGACACGCCTTCGCCATTGTCGATCCGCGTATCGGCGTCCGCGAACACGTAAAGCTGGCCGCCGCGCGCCCGCACTTCCTGCATGTTCGACTTGAGCTTTTCGAGCAGCGCATCGTTCGGCGCGATCGTCGCGACGGGCATCGTATGCGTGACGAGCGCCAGCGGCCCGTGTTTCAGCTCGCCGGCCGGATACGCTTCCGCGTGAATATACGAAATCTCCTTCAGCTTCAACGCGCCCTCGAGCGCGATCGGGTAGTGCAGCCCGCGCCCGAGAAACAGCGCGTTTTCATGCTGCGAGAATTCCGCCGCCCAGCGCTCGATCTGCGGCTCCAGCCCCAGCACGTCTTCGAGCGCGCCGGGCAGGCGCCGCAACTGCGTCGTATAGCGCGCGAGCTGCGCATCGTCGACGTAGCCGCGCAGCCGCCCGAGCGTGACGGCGAGAATGAACAGCGCGGCGAGCTGCGTCGTGAACGCCTTGGTCGACGCGACGCCGATTTCCGGGCCGGCCCGCGTCAGGAAGCGCAGGCCGGTCTGGCGCATCATCGCGCTGGTCGGCACGTTGCAGATCGCCAGCGTGTCGATGTGGCCGAGCGCCTGCGCGTACTTGAGCGCGGCGAGCGTGTCGGCGGTTTCGCCGGATTGCGACACGCTGACCACCAGCGTATTCGGCATCGCGAGCGCGTCGCTGTAGCGGTATTCGCTCGCGATCTCGACCTGCGCGGGGATGCGCGCGATCGTCTCGAGCCAGCGGCGTGCAGTCAGGCCGGCGTAGTGGCTCGTGCCGCATGCGAGGATCAGCACGTTGTCGATCTGCTCGAACGCGCGCGGGGCGTCGGGGCCGAATACGGCCGGATCGAACAGTCCTGCATCGGGGATCGTCGCGGCCACGGCCTGCGGCTGCTCGAAAATTTCCTTCTGCATGAAATGCCGGTATGGCCCGAGCTCGACCACGCCCTGCACGGACGGAACGGTTTGTATCGCGCGTTCGATCGGCGCGCCGGTGCGATCGAGCACCCGCACGCCGCCCGGCGTCAGTTCGACGATGTCGCCTTCCTCGAGAAAGATGAAGCGGTCGGTGATGCCGGCGAGCGCGAGCGCGTCGGACGCGAGAAAGCACTCGCCGTCCTTCACGCCGACGACGAGCGGCGAGCCGGCCCGCGCACCGATCAGCCGCTGCGGCTCGCGCTTGCTGAACACCGCGATCGCATACGCGCCGTGCAATTGCGAGGTCGCGTCGCGGACGGCGGCGAGCAGGTCGCCGCGATACTTGCTGTGGATCAGGTGCGCGACCACCTCGGTGTCGGTCTGGCCGTCGAACTCGTAGTGTTCGGCGGATAGTTGCTTGCGCAACGTCTCGTGGTTCTCGATGATGCCGTTGTGCACGAGCGCGATTTCGTCGCGCGAGAAGATCGGATGCGCGTTGCAGGTCGCCGGTGCGCCGTGGGTAGCCCAGCGCGTGTGCGCGATGCCGGTGCTGCCGGCCAGGCCGGCGCTGCGCACGTGGGCGTCGAGATCCGCCACGCGCGACATGCTGCGCTCGCGGCGTGCCTGGCCGTCGACGACCGTCGCCACGCCGCATGAATCGTAGCCGCGATATTCAAGGCGGCGCAAACCTTCGATCAGAATCGGGACGATGTCCCGTTGCGCGACCGCGCCGACGATGCCACACATGACACGTCTCCTTCCCTGTAGATTCCCCCGGACCGTGCGCACGCGTGGATCAGCGTGACACGGTCTCCGTTGTCGCCGCCGTCGTGAAGCCGCATTGAGCGGGCGCGACCGGGTCGGCCATCCGGCTTTCGAATGCCAGATAAAGCGCTTCCTCCAGGACGTTCCAGTGTGCGCCGTGCCGGTACGGGCCCGATAGCGCATGCCAGCACGCGACCGTGTTCCTGTCGTTCATCTTGAATGCGACCAGTGCGATCAAGCCCCACGGATAATCGGAGCTGGCCAGTTGCAGCCAGGTCTTGGCGTACTTCTGCATCCACTGCGCGTAGAACACATCGTTCGATTGCTGTGGAATCTGAATGCCCGACAGGAGCGGAAAGATCTGCGCCACTTTCGCCGGATAGAACGTCGTGTCGCTGATGCGCTGCGTGCTCGCGCGAAAGCCCGACTGCGTGCCGCGCCAGAACACCTTCAGGATCGCGGACGCGAGCCGGTCGGCGCGCTGGCTCCACGGGCCGGCGCGCGTGGAGTCGCCATGCCGGACGTAATACGCGGCGAGCGCCTGGAACGCGCTGTGTACCTCGACGTTGTCCATCAGCAGCGCGACGTGCAGCGTCGACGAGATCTGATAGACGCCCATGGGCTTGCTGAGCAGCGTATCCAGATGCGCACCGGCGCGATTCAGGCTGAGTTCCCATGCGGCGGGCAGGCCGTCGGGCGGCGCGAAGCGGGCGAGCAGTTCGATCCAGGTCGCCATCATCGCGTCGTCGGCGTCGGCTTCGGCGCATGAACTGTACTGGCCGCTCTTCACGCAATAGCGATCGAAGCCGCCGTCCGGCCGCTGGCGCGGCAACAGCCACGCGATCCATGCGAGCGCGGCCTGACGGGCGTCGAGGCCGGCATCGGCGGCGCCGAGCAATGCCTTCGCCGCGAAATACGGATCGATGCCGGCGCCGTTCAGGCGCACGGTGATCGCCCCGTCGGGACGTTGGTAGAGTCCGTTGAGCTGCAGTTCGGCGGCGCTCGCCTGCGGTGCGACGCCGCATGCGGCGACACAGCAGGCGATGCACCACAGGCGGCATAGCCGGGCGGTGGCCGTCACGCGTGCGCGTGCGGCCGGGAAAAGCGCGGGCCGGTTCATGATGGGGGGCTCCTGCGCGGTGGTCCTGCGCAAATTCCGCCGGGCGCGGCGTTGGCCGCGTCGCGCGCCGGCGGGTGTGTCGATGTCGCGGCTCAGTGCACCTTGGCGCTGGTGAACTTGAGACTGGTCCCGCTGTTCGCGGTCACGAGCCAGTACGTCGAGTCGGTGATGACGACGCTACCGAGGCCTTGCGTGATCAAGGGCAGCGAGAAGGCCTTCTTCGGCAGCAGCCACGTCATGTTCGCGAGGCTGGTCGGGTGGCTGGCGGCGAATGCCCAGCCGCTGCCCGTATCGGTGGCCGACCACGTGACGTTCAGGCGTGCGCGGTCGAACACCGTGATGTCGGTCATCGTGTACCACTTGAACTGACCCGTGAGCTTCAGCATGTTGGCTTGATTGAAGATCGCGGACAGCGTCGACGTGTAGGACGATGCGCCGAGCGGGTGTGCATAGATCAGCCGGCTCGTGCGGTTCGCGACGACGAAGTTCATCAGCGATGCGTACCAGTTGTTCACATCGGCAGTCGGCACCGCATACTGCTGGAACTCCTCGAACGTCGCGTACTTGCCGAACGGCATCACCGGGTAAGCCCACAGGCCTGGGTTCAGCAGCGCGCCGTTGCGGTATGCGCGGGTCGGCGCCGAGCCGGTGTGGCCGGTGAAGTAATAGCCGTTGAAGCCGTTGCTTTCGAGCCAGTTGACCGACCACGTCGGCGTGTTGCCTTCCGGCGCCGCGTACTCGACATCGGGCAAGGCTGTCGTCGCCTGGACGGCCTGGTGGTTCATCACCAGGTACTGCGTGAACGTGCTCGCGTTCGTTTCGCTCGCATTCGCCCCCCAGTAGTCGTGAATCCAGCCGCCGTGGCTGCCGACGCGATGGCCCTTGCTCACGAAATACTTGAGGAGATTCTGCGCGGACGGGTTGTTGGCGAGATTGATGCCGCCACCGTCGCCGAAGGCCGCTTCATCGGGGCCGGCCGTGACCACGAGCGAGAACGGCCCGTTGTTCCATACGCCGAGACTCTTCAGGTAGAGCGCCGGCTGGATCTGGTCGCCCGCGCAGAAGTGCCAGTTGAACACGAGCCCGGCCATCGCCTTCGGCAACGGCGACAGCGACGGCAGGTTCAGCATCTGCGTGCCGAAATAATGCAGGTAGCCGTGAATCAGCATGCCGTCGGTCTGGCCGTCGAGGTAGGCGAGCGGCAGGTTGACGAACAGCACGCCGCCGTTGCCGTACGTGTTGTAGCCGGACACCAGCCCGAAAGTCGGCGAGGTCAGGATCGTCGTGCCGGTGTACGTCCCCTGGGTGACGAAGCTCGGATAGCTGAGGAAGCCGTACACGTAGCCGGAGATGCCTTCGAGCGTGTCGGCGGTGGTGGCCAGCGTCGACGCGAGCGCGTTGGCCGTCTTGCCGGTCGACGTGCTCAGCAGCGAATTGGCGGTATACGTCGTGGTTTTCTTGAGCTTGCCGGCCACGGTGCCGGTCAGCTTCGGGGCCGTCTGGTTCAGCACGCCGCTGCCGGTGGACGGCGTCGTGTACTGGAACCATGCGCCGTGGTTGTAGTTGGCGAGGCCGCCGGGGTTCGACGGGCTCGCGGACAGGAACTGTGCGCTGCCCGACGTCGAAGTCGTCGACGTGCCCGAGGGGCTCGTCGCCGCGAACGCGCTGGCGGTCGTGGCGGTCGACGAAGTCGTGGTCCACGCCATCGACTTGCCGGGGGGCACCTGGAGCGTGCGCAGCCAGCTGCTCATGCCGGTTACGTTGCCGAGACCGATCATGTTGCCGCCGTATTGGTCATACAGCACATAGTCCACGCCGACCATGCTGCTGAAGCGCGATTTCGGGCTGACGTAGAAGCCGGCCGAATTCAGCACGCCGAAATCGTAGACGAGCATCACCTTGCCGCCGTTCAGCGCGTAGTTCTGAATCGCCGTCACGAGCGCGTCGGCGGCGGTCGTATGCACCTGATCGGGCAGGATCAGGCCCGGATACTGAGACAGCGTCGCGCCGGCCGCCATGAACTGGCTGTCGGTCATCACCTTGATCTGCAGCCCTTCCTCCTGGGCACTGTCGAGCCATGCGGATACGCGCGAATCGGGCAGCGTCAGCGTATCGGGCACCAACAGCAGAAGCTGGTTGGTGGCCGCCTGAACGCCGCCCGGACTGAATGCGAACGCGAGCGCGAACAGCGCGAACAGGATCCGCAAGAACTTGCCTGACTTTGCCAACATGGTGTGCTCCTCGCTCAAGGAATGGGGGGCGTGCGGCAGCCGGGATACGCGTGCCGCCAGGTCGAGCAATCCAGCCCCGTAGGTGTTGTGCGGCTGTCCGGTTCGTCGGGTATCGAGCGGTGCGTGTCAGGGCGGTCCGACTGCGCAAATGCGCCGGTGCGCTGCGCTGCCTTCACCGGTGAGAGGACTCGATGCGACGCATTGAAAGAAGCGAACAACGTGCCATTGGCGCAGGAGGCCCGGTCCTGCGGGCTTCTTGCGCTGCAGGTCGCGCGGCACGGTCGCAAACCCGGCGGATTCGTTTCATCGCTGATACGGCGCGTTGGGACGCGCTATCAGCAGACGGAATCGCGATCGCGCGTCAGTGCGCCGGGCCAGCTCGCGCAGTAGGTATAGAGCGTGACCAGCAGGCCGATCAGCAGCGGCCCGCCGAGCAGGAAATAGCAGAACGGCAAGAACAGCAGCGAGCCGTGATGGACGATCGTCGCGTGCAGCAGCATCACGAACGGCAGCGCGAACACGAAGTAGCCGAGCACCAGCAGCGATGCGAAGGCTTTTTGCAGCAGCGAGAAATCGAGCGGGTAGTACAGTGCGGCCATGACCAGCGGAATCAGGGCGATCGCCGCGCCGTGCAGCACGAACATGTCGCGCAGATGCAGCTGCGGGACGTACGGGAACGTGCCGGGCGCGAGCCAGAAGTACGCGCAAATCAGCAGCTGGGTGAAGCTCGCGATACGTAACAGATATGCAACAGGCAGCCAGTGCGAGCGCCGGATGAACGATGCGGCGAAGCCGATCATACAGAGCGCGGTGGTGGCGACGAGCAGCGTGCCGCTCGGCATGCGGGCCGCGACGTCGATCGACAGCAGCGGCACGCGCGGTGCGTCGGCCGGATAACCGATCACGATCACATGAAGCGCCGGATCGATCTGGCGCGCGCCCCACGCCATCACCGCGCGCCAGTAGCGCCACGCGAGCGGCATTCCGAACCACAGCGACGCGTACAGCGCGGGTGTCAGCAGCGCGATCGACGACAGCCAGCGCTGCGGGTGCGCGTGGGTGCGCAGCGAACGGTCGACGGGAGGACGGACGGGATGCGTGTGCATGGCGCCCGCCCGCTTACCAGCGATAGAAGACGCTGAGCTCGCCGCCGATTCGTGAGTAATACGGGTTGTGGTAGTAGGCGAATTCGAGTTGCGTTCCCCACTTGCGCGTGACCCAGTAGCGCCATTTCGCGGTGATCTCGTGGCTGCGGAAATCCGCGATCTGCGAGCCCGAGCCGGTGACCTGATACGCTTCGCGGCCGACGCCGCCGCGCAGCACGATCACGCTCTTGCCGACTTCGCCGTAGGTGACGGCGCCGTAGTAGGCGGGCGCCTTCACCGATCCGGGCGAATCGACCGTATAGTTCGCGCCCGCCTCGAAAATCCACTTCGGCAATGCGTACCAGATCACGCCGGCGTGATAGAGCTGATCGCGGTGGCCGCTGCGGTTCCATGCGTAGCCGGCGCCGAGCGACACGACCAGCGAACGATCGGGCAACAGCTTGCGGTTGATCGACGCGTCGATGCGCGCACTCGGCAGGATCGTGCCTGACGTGGTGCCGGAAAAGCCGATCCCGCCGAACCAGTCGGGGCCGAGGTTCTGCACGTAGGTCAGCGCGCCGAGCTGCGTGTTCTCGCCGAAGCGGTGCAGTTGCGCCAGTTCGCCGAGCACGGTGCGGCTGCCGTCCTGATAGACGCCGCGCAGGTGCACGCCGTACCAGTCGCCGTAGCCGTGCGTCAGATGTGCGCTCGAATAGCCGAGCGACAGCTCGGTGTGCGATTCCTGCGGCGCCTGAACATGGGTGACGACTGCATCGGGCAGCGGCGGCCGGTTCGTATCCTCGGGCGTGAACTCGGCGAGCGGCACGCCGTCCGGCAGGCCTTCGGCCTCCACGCGCACGAACATCGATTCGTCGCGCATCCTTGGCGTGATGACGGTCGGGGGGGGCGGCTGCACGGCGGGCGCGGCGGCGGCATCGTCCGGCTGCTCCGCCAGCGCCGCGGGCGCGCCGAAGGCGACGCCGCACAGCATCGCGAGGGTGGCAACCGGCACGCGCGGGCCGCGATGGCTGGGGCGATCGGACATGAGGCGCTCCTTAACGGGATGTGTGAAACCAGCCGCTGCGCCACGCGACGAGATCGCCATGCACGCACGCATGATTGACGATCGATACGTCGCGCGCGCACGCGCTGACCGGATGACCGGCGACGCCGATGCGCGCACCCGTCAGTCGCAGCAGGCCGCCGGCCGACACGACGCCGTCGATGCAGCTCGCGTGGGCGAGCAACACGTCGTCGCGCGCGAATACCGCGCCGTGCAGCAATGCGCGGCGTTCGAGTTCGACGCGATGTGCCTTGACGCTGCCGCGCAGCACGCAGCCTTCGCCGAGGACGAGCGTCCCTTCGACGATCAGGTTGCCTTGCACGACCGTGTGCGCGGGCAGGCGAACGTCGCACGGCAGCAGGTAACGACCGTGCAGGAAGCGATGTGGCAGCGACGCGAAGTGACGGGTGAGCGTGATCGCGCGGCGCGGGGCGGCCGGTGTGTCGGCAGGCCGCTCGCCGGGTGCCGCGCCGAAGACGATCGGCTCGCCATACAGGCACGCGAAGCCGCCGGCGCCGCGCAGGCGCACCGTGTCGCCGACCACGACGCCGCGGAGCACCGCGCCGTCGACGTCGATCAGCGGCGCATGCGCGAGCGTGCCGATCGTCGCGCCGGCATGAATGTCGATGCGCTCGTCGGCGAACGCGTACGCGGCCCGCGCGCCGTCGTCGAGCGTGATCGAACGATCGGCGTAGAGCACGTCGTCGCGATGCGCGTCGCGTGCGACATGGATCGCGTCCACATGCTCGACGGGCAGCCCGAGCGCTTGCCACGGCGGCGCGCCGGATGCATCCGGCGGCGGCGTGCCGGCCACGTGCGCGCGCAGCGCGTCGTGCCAGCGCGCGGCGAGCAGCGCCTGATCGACGAACGGCCCGTCGCCGATCGGCAGCGCCGCGACGTCGCTGCGCCGGATCAGTTCATGCAGCATCGGCAGGAACGGCAGGCTGAGCACGCCGGCCACCGGCACCATCACGTTGAAGGTCGTCATCGCTCATCGCTCCGGTTTCAACTGCCGGCGAAAACGCTCGGTCTTGTCCCATTTCAGTTCGCGGCGGAACGCGGCGTCGAGCGCGAGGCCCCACAGCGCGGAGACGACCGCCGCGATCGTCACGCAAAAGCCGACGACGTTGACCGGCACGAGCCGCAGCCGCGTCGCGCGGCCGTCGAGCCGCGCGGCGACGACGATCTCGAAGAACACGCCGAAGTTGCCGAAGGTGCTGAACGAGAACAGCGCGAACAGCGACAGGAGCAGGCCGAGCGCGGTCGAGTTGACGCCGTTGAACAGGTAGAGCGCGAGCGCGGCGCTCCAGGCGATCGCGAGCAGCGCGGGCATCGCGAACACGCCGAGCAGCAGCGCGCCGTCGAGCCGGCAGCGTCGCGAGATCAGCGGGGTGCGCAGCACCGGAACCAGATAGCGCAGCATCGTCTGGTTGTGGCCCTTCGCCCAGCGCGTCAGTTGCCGCGCGCGGACGGCCCAGCGCTCCGGCACTTCCTCGTAGCATTCGGCGTGGTTCAGATAGACCGTGCGCCAGTCGCTCAGCAGCAGGCGGTAGGTCATGTCGGTATCTTCGGCCAGCGTGTCGTCGCACCAGCCGCCGACGGCGTCGAGCGCGCCCTTGCGGATGCCGCCGACCGTGCCGCCGTATTGCGGCACCAGGTTGAGATTGTTGCGGGCTTGCTGGTTGACCTGATAGCCGCCCGCGCGCTCGAGATCGAGCAGCCGCGCGAGCAGGTTGCTGTCGGCGTTCTGCGGCACGACGCGGCCCATCACCGCGCCGACTTCCGGGTCGAAGAACGGTGCGACCAGTTCCTTCAGCAGCCCCGGGCGCGGCAGGTAGTCGGCGTCGAATACCACCATGATGTCGCCGCGGATGAAGCGCAGCGCATCCTTCAGCGCGGCTGCCTTGCCGGGCTTGCCGGTCTCGCGGTGAAACGGCTGGATCAGTTCGGGCGCGAGTGCGCGGACTTCGTCGATCAATGCGCGCGTGTTGTCGGTCGAGCGGTCGTTGACCGGAATGATCGTCAGCCGGTCGCGCGGGTAGGTCGTCGCCAGCAGCGCCATCAGGCAATCGACGATGACGGTTTCCTCGTTGTGGGCGGCGACGAAGACGGTGAGCCGCGGCCAGTCGCCGTGGGTCATCGTCCGGTACGGCGCGTGCTGCGGCTTGAACAGGCGGTCGAGGCTGAATACGTAGTGCCGTGCGGCATACGCGCACGTCAACAGCGTGAACAGCCACAGGTACGCGACACACGGTATCAGCAGCAGCTCCGGGTCGAACGCGATGCCCGGCGGAGGGGAGGGGGGCGGCTCGAGCGACGTGTCCGTATCGGGCGAGGCCGGCGCGACGAGCGAGAGCGTCACGCTGTCGAGCGCGGTGCGCTCCATCGCGAGTCCGGTGGTTGCGGTCGTTGCGGCGGGCACGCCGAACCGGACCGGTTCGGCGATCGCCTGCGAGGCGGTGTCGCGCACGATGAGCGAGCAGGCAAGCACGATCAGCAGCAGGATGCCTTGCTCGCAGAGTGACGCCGCCAGCGTTTTCTTCATGTCCCCATCCCCGTGCCCGCAACGACGACCGATGAGAGCTGAAGGCGCTCCGTGGATCGCGCGGACGTCAATGGGAAACGATGGCGCATTCGTTGCAGGGCGGTTGTCGGCTGCCCCGGACGGACGTGTCGCGTCGTCTCCCGGCTTCGTTGCTTTGGTGTTCCCGTCCGTCTGCTGCGATGCGAGTGCTTCGGGACGCACATGTCCGACATCAAGCAAGGCGTGAGCCATCTGCCGCGATGCCCCGCGCAGCAAGGGGGCGCGCGCGGGGAACGGATGCGGCGCGCGTGCAGCCCGCGTGTTTTGATTCACTGACGAATCAGCATGAGCACGTCGCATCCGACCCCGCACGGTCGGGCGCGCGCCGCGAGCGCGTCGCGCGGCGCCCGGCCGTCCAAGCCGCAGATGCCGGCTTGCCGGGTACGGCTTGGCATGACGGGCCGTCGTGTGCCGTTCGGCGTGCACGCGTCGGCCCCGCGATTACCACGGCGCACTGCTTTCACATGAGACAAATGGACCGGACTCCGATGTATTCGCCGGTTTCGAATCCGCGTTACACATCCGCAACATTTCCCGCGCCCCGATTCGTGTGATGCAAGGCAGCGTCGGATGTCGATGAAATCCTGCGCGCGCGACGACGGTCGACGCTCGAGTGCGCACCGCGCACTGCACAGACGAAAGGGGCGAATCGAGGCGACGCAACGCGCGTCGAAAGGTCAACGCGATCCGCATCGTCACGGGGGCGCGACCTGCATGCGCGATTCGTCGGACGACGTCGTCAGACGGATCGCGCGAACGTCCGACTGTTTATCGGTGTCGCGTCGATCCGGCGATGCGGGCGTCCGTAGCAGTTGTGAAACATTCCGTCACGCACCGTTCGCGGGCAATGGCCGCCGAGCGAAGCGGGCCGCGACGCGAGCCGGCTGGTTTGAATATTGCTGGTGTGGGAGGACGTGACGCTCGACACGGCGAGGAACGACTCATGACGTGATTGATCCAGTGCAACGGGACGCCGGTAGTACGACGATTCGCGCGGCCCGGACCGCGCGGACGAAGCGGTGCGCTCGCCCCGCAACACCGCCGCGTGTCGCTCGCGTGCGAATACGGGATGCGCCGCCCGAATACATGCTTCGCGCCACGTGCAGGATCGCCAGGCGCGAAGCGGGCTAAACGAGGACAACGATGAAGAAGATCTTGCTTGTGTTCGGGACCCGGCCGGAGGCCATCAAGATGGCGCCGCTGGTGCGTGCGCTGAAGGCGCAGGCGGATGTCGACGCCCGCGTGTGCGTGACCGCGCAGCATCGGGAAATGCTCGATCAGGTGCTGACGCTGTTCGACATCAAGCCCGACTACGATCTCAACCTGATGCGGCAAGGCCAGACGCTGACCGACGTGACGACCGGCATTCTTCAGGCGATCGGCATCGTCTTCGACGATTTTCGGCCGGACGTCGTGCTGGTACACGGCGATACGACGACCACGCTCGCGGTGAGCCTGGCCGCGTTCTATCGCTATCTGCCGGTCGGTCACGTGGAGGCCGGCTTGCGCAGCGGCGACATCTGGTCGCCGTGGCCGGAGGAGCTGAATCGCCGCGTGACCGATGCGGTGTCGTCATGGCATTTCGCCCCGACCGGGCAGGCACGCGACAATCTGCTGAGCGAGGGCGTGCCGGGCGGGGCGGTCTCGCTGACCGGCAACACCGTGATCGATGCGTTGCACGAGGTCAAGCGCATGCTGGATTGCACCGCCGCGCTGTCGGACAAGATCGCCGCGTACTTCCCGTTTCTCGAACCGTCGCGGCGCGTCGTGCTGATCACCGGCCATCGCCGCGAAAGTTTCGGCGAACCGTTCCGGCATTTCTGCGACGCGCTGTGCACGCTGGCGAACCGCTATCGCGATGCGCAGTTCGTCTATCCGCTGCACCTGAACCCGAACGTGCGGGACCCGGCGCGCGCGCGGCTCGGCGGCGTGCCCAACATCTACCTGATCGAGCCGCAGGAATACCTGTCGTTCGTATTCCTGATGTCGCGCGCGCATTTCATCATCACGGATTCGGGCGGCATTCAGGAAGAAGGGCCGGCGCTCGGCAAGCCGGTGCTCGTCACGCGCGAGACGACCGAGCGGCCCGAAGCGATTCAGGCCGGCACCGCGCGGCTCGTCGGCACCGATCAGGACCGGATCGTGTGGGAGGCGTCGCGGCTGTTCGACAGCGAGAGCGCATACGAGGAAATGTCGCGCGCGAGCAATCCGTACGGCGACGGCCACGCGAGCGAGCGGATCGTCCATGCGCTGATGCGCACGCCCGGCGTATCCACGAAGACGACCAGCTTCTCGATGGGCGCCGCGGAGATGCCGTTCAACGCGCTCACGCTCGGATTGCAGGCGTTGCGGTCGCCGTGAGGAAGATCGCCCGCTAGCGCGTTGCGGCGCGTTCGGCGCAACCGTCAAGCATCCGGTCCGGCCGCGAGGTCGGCCGGATGTTTGCCTATGTGCGACCCGGAACGCACGCATCCCGATGCACTCGGAAGCCACACCAATGACACGTCCGGTCCCCGGCCGTGCCTTTTCCCCGCTTGCCTAAAACTCCCGAATTGCCGCAATCCGACGTCAAATCCGAAATGGTTCGATAATGCGGGCGGCGATCCATGCGGACGAGCGCCGGCCGGGGCGAAGGTGAAAGGTTGCGCAGGCAACCGGCCGACGGCATCGTTCGCGGCATCCGCCCGACCGTGCGTGCACGCGACACGGTCGACGAAACGGCGCCACGCCTGCCTGATCGTTCGGAATGTGCGCCGCGCCGTTCGAATCCCCACTCGATGCCTGCCCGGCGGGCATCGCAACCAGGAGGTGAACGATGATCACGCTGACCGTCAACGGTAGCGAGCAGCACTTCGACGGCAATCCCGACATGCCGTTGCTCTGGTATCTGCGCGATGTGCTCGGCCACACCGGCACCAAGTTCGGCTGCGGGATGGCGCTGTGCGGTGCGTGCACCGTGCATCTCGACGGCGTCGCGATCCGCGCGTGCATCACGCCGGTCGCGGCGGCCGCGTCCCGGCGCGTGACGACGATCGAGGGGCTGTCGACGGATCTCACGCACCCGCTGCAACAGGCGTGGCAGGAACTGAACGTCGCGCAATGCGGCTACTGCCAGTCCGGGCAGATCATGCAGGCCGCGTCGCTGCTGAAGACGAATCCCCATCCGAGCGACGCCGACATCGACGATGCGATGTCCGGCAACATCTGCCGCTGCGGCACCTATACGCGCATTCGCGCGGCGATCCGGCTGGCCGTGCGCCGCGGAGGTGATGCATGAGCGCACCCGAACTCTCCGTCCACAACGAAAGCCGCCGCGCGCTGCTGCTCGGCTTCGCATCGGGCGGGCTGCTGCTCGCGTTCGGCGTGCCGACGCTCGCGCAGGCGGCCGCGCCGGTGCAGCCGCCCGTCAGTGCGAATCCGCAGTATGGCGGCGCCGGGATGCCGCACGGCTTGCGCGACGATCCGAACCTGTTCGTTGCGATCGCACCCGACGGCACCGTCACGGTGACCTGCATCCGTTCCGAGATGGGCCAGGGCGTACGCACGAGCGTCGCGCTCGTGGTCGCCGACGAACTGGGCGCGGACTGGGTGCGCGTGAAGGTCGCGCAAGCAGTCGGCGACGAGCCGCGCTACGGCAACCAGAACACCGACGGTTCGCGCAGCCTGCGCCAGAGCTTCGCCGCGCTGCGCCGTGCGGGGGCGGCCGCGCGCACGATGCTCGCGCAGGCGGCCGCTGCCGTGTGGGGCGTCGACGTGCGTCAGGTGAAGGTGACGGTGCACGAGGTCGTCGACACGCAAAGCGGGCGCAAGCTCGGCTTCGGCGAACTGGCCGCGAAGGCAGCCGCGCTGCCGGTGCCCGATACGAAAAGCGTGGCGTTGAAGGCGCCGGCCGAATTCCGCTACATCGGCAAGGGCAAGACGGCGCTGATCGACGGACGCGACATCGTCGGCGGCCGCGCGCGGTACGGGATCGATACGCGGCTCGACGGCATGCTGTATGCGGTCGTCGCGCGACCGCCGGCGTACGGCGACACGGTCGCGTCGTTCGACGCATCGGCCGCCGAGAAGCTGCCGGGTGTCGTCAAGGTCGTGCAACTGGCGTCGACGCCGCTGCCGTCCGGCTTCCAGCCGCTCGGCGGCGTGGCCGTCATTGCGCGCGATACGTGGACGGCCATCCAGGCACGCGCGCAGTTGAAGATCGACTGGAAGCGCGGGCCGCATGCGGGCTACGACTCGGCCGCGTATCGCAAGACGCTCGAAGCGGCCGCCGCGCAGCCGGGCGACGTGATCCGCAACGACGGCGATGCCGCGGCCGCGCTCGCCGGCGCCGCGAAACGCGTGCGCGCGACGTACTACGTTCCGCATCTCGCGCACGCGACGATGGAGCCGCCCGCGGCGGTGGCGCGGGTGGCCGACGGCCGCTGCGAAGTGTGGACCTGCACGCAGGCGCCGCAGACCACGCGCGACGAGATCGCGAAGGCGCTCGGCGTGCCGGCCGAGCGCGTCACGGTCAACGTGACGTTGCTCGGCGGCGGCTTCGGCCGCAAGTCGAAGCCCGATTACGTGGTGGAAGCCGCGCTGCTGTCGAAGGCAGTCGGCGCGCCGGTGAAGCTGACGTTCACGCGCGAGGACGACATCGCGCACGACTACTTCCACGCGGTGTCGCTCGAAGCGTTCGACGGCGGGATCGATGCGGCGGGGAAGGTGGTCGCGTGGCAGCATCGCACGGTGGCGCCGTCGATCCAGTCGACGTTCCGCGCCGGCGTCGTGCACGAGCAGCCGGGCGAGCTCGCGCAGGGCATCGCGGATCTGCCGTTCGCGATTCCGAACGTGCGGATCGAGAATCCGGCGGCCGAGGCGCACACGCGGATCGGCTGGTTCCGCTCGGTGTACAACATCCCGCATGCATTCGGCATCCAGAGCTTCGTGTCGGAACTCGCGCATGCGGCCGGCCGCGATCCGAAGGATTTCCTGCTCGACCTGATCGGGCCCGCGCGGCGTTTCGAGCCGCACATCACGGTGAAAAACGTGAACTACGGCGAGGATCCGGCGCTGTATCCGGTCGATACGGGCCGGCTGCGGCGCGTGGTCGAGACGGTCGCGCGCGAAGCCGGCTGGGGGCGCAAGCTGCCGAAGGGGCGCGGGCTCGGGATCGCCGCGCATCGCAGCTTCGTGTCGTACACGGCAGCGGTGTGCGAGGTGCAGGTCGATGCGGACGGCAGGATCTCGGTGCCGCGCGTCGACATCGCGATCGACTGCGGGCCGCAGGTCAATCCGGAGCGGGTGCGCTCGCAGCTCGAGGGCGCGGTGGTGATGGGGCTCGGCATCGCGCTGCATGGCGAGATCACGTTCAAGGACGGCCGCCCCGAGCAGAGCAACTTCAACGGCTTCCAGGTGCTGCGGATGAACGAGGCGCCGCGCGAAATTCGCGTGCATCTCGTCGCACCGGACGACTACGCGACGCCGCTCGGCGGTGTCGGCGAACCGGGCCTGCCGCCCGTCGCGCCGGCGCTGACCAACGCGATCTTCGCGGCGACCGGCACGCGCATCCGCAGCCTGCCGGTTGCCGATCAGCTCGCGAAGCCGCAGGCGGGCTGACGCGACGGCTGTCCCGCGCCGGGTCGCCCCGTGCGGCCCGGCCCACTTCCCGGATACGCGGACGAGCAGGCGCGTCGTTGTCGTTTGCGAACGACCGTGCTAAATTCCTGCCAGCACTTGGCGTCACGCAACCCTTCATTCGGCTGGCACGGCCAGCACCCCGGGAGGCAGCACGATGAGCCTGTTGATGTCGCGACGCGATCTTGCGTTCCTGCTGTATGACTGGCTCGACGCCGAAGCGCTCGTCGCGCTGCCGCGCTATGCGGAGCACAGTCGCGAGACTTTCGACGCGGTGCTCGACACCAGCGAGCGTATCGCCGAAGACCTGTTCGCGCCGCACGCGGCGCGCGGCGATCGCGAGGAGCCGCGGTTCGACGGCGAACGCGTGACGCTGATCCCGGAAGTCGAACCGGCCGTGCGCGCGTTCGCGGACGCCGGGCTGATCGCCGCGGGCCACGACGAAGCGCTCGGCGGCATGCGCTTGCCGAAACTGGTCGAAGCCGCGTCGTTCCTGTTCTTCCAGGCCGCGAACATCGCGACGGCCGCGTATCCGTTCCTGACCGTCGCCAATGCGAACCTGCTCGTCGCGCACGGCAGCGCCGCGCAGATCGACGCGTTTGCGCGTCCGGAGCTGGAAGGGCGCTTCCTCGGCACGATGTGTCTGTCCGAACCGCAGGCCGGCTCGTCGCTGTCCGACATTGCGACGCGCGCCGATTTCGAATGCGATTCGCCGCTCGGTGCGCGCTACCGGCTGACCGGCAACAAGATGTGGATTTCCGGCGGCGAGCACGAGCTCGCGGAGAACATCGTCCATCTCGTGCTCGCGAAGATTCCCGACGAGCACGGCCGGCTGCAGCCCGGCACGCGCGGCATCTCGCTGTTCGTCGTGCCGAAGTTCCTGACGGGCGTCGATGGCGGCGCGAACGGCGAGCACAACGACGTCGTGCTCGCCGGGCTGAACCACAAGATGGGTTATCGCGGCACGACCAACTGCCTGCTGAATTTCGGCGAAGGGACGCGGTACCGGCCGGAAGGGCGAGCGGGCGCGATCGGCTACCTGGTCGGTCAGCCGAATCACGGGCTGGCCTATATGTTCCACATGATGAACGAAGCGCGCATCGGCGTCGGTGCGGGCGCGGTGGCGCTCGGCTACACCGGCTATCTGCATGCGCTCGACTACGCGCGCAATCGTCCGCAAGGGCGCCCGCTCGGGCCGGCCGGCAAGGATGCGGCCGCGCCGCAGGCGCCGATCGTCGACCATCCGGACGTGCGCCGCATGCTGCTCGCGCAGAAGGCGTATGTCGAAGGCGGCCTCGCATTGATCCTGTACTGCGCGAAACGCGTCGACGAAGCGCGTGCGCACGACGATGCGGCGGTGCGCGCCGATGCCGCGCGGCTGCTCGACATCCTGACGCCGATCGCGAAAAGCTGGCCGTCGCAATGGTGTCTTGCCGCGAACGATCTCGCGATCCAGGTGCACGGCGGCTACGGCTACACGCGCGACTATGCGGTCGAACGGCTCTATCGCGACAATCGCCTGAACCCGATTCACGAAGGCACGCACGGCATTCAGGCGCTCGATCTGCTCGGCCGCAAGGTCGTGCAGGACGATGGCGCGTCGCTGCGCGCACTCGATGCACGCGTCGGCGCGACCGTCGAGCGCGCGCAAGCGCTGGAGGCCGGCACGCGCGAGCAGGCCGATGCGTTGGCGCGGCGCTGGGCGCGGCTGGGCGACGTCACGCGGGAACTCGGCGCGATCGGCGATCCGCAGACGCGACTCGCGAACGCGAGCGTGTATCTCGAAGCGTTCGGCCATCTCGTCGTCGCGTGGCTGTGGCTCGACGTGACGCTCGCCGCGCACGGGCGCGACGGCGATTTCCACGACGGCAAGCGCGCGGCGGCCCGGTACTTTTTCCGCTGGGAACTGCCGAAGGTGGATGCGCAGCTCGACCTGCTGTCGAGCGTCGACACGACGACGCTCGGCATGCGCGACGCGTGGTTCTGACCGTGGCTTCAACGACATTCCGGAATACTGACGATGTTGCCGATGCCGTCGGGCATCGCATACGCGTCGTGAACCGGCCGCGCGGGGATGTCCCGCACACCGTACCGATGCCCGGCCACGCCGCGCAAGGAGAGATAAGCGCATGAAAGCCCTGTTGTGTACCGCATTCGGCCCGATCGACCGTTTGCGCATCGCGGACGTCGCGATTCCCGAACCGGCTGCCGGACAAGTCCGGATCCAGGTGAAGGCGGCGTCGCTGAACTTCCCCGACGCGCTGATCGTCCAGGGGCTGTATCAGGTGAAACCGGCGCTGCCGTTTTCGCCGGGCGCCGAGTTTGCCGGCGTGGTCGACGCGGTCGGCGAGGGCGTCACGGCATGGCGGCCCGGCGATTCGGTGATGGCGTTTACCGGCCACGGCGGGTTCGCGCAGCAGTGCGTGGCCGACGCGCACCAGCTCGCCGCGCTGCCGCCGGACATGACGTTCGAGCAGGGCGCGGCGCTCGTGCTCGCGTACGGCACGTCGCTGCACGCGCTGCAGCAGCGGGCGCGTCTGCAGGCGGGCGAGACGCTGCTCGTGCTCGGCGCGGCCGGCGGCGTCGGGATCGCCGCGATCGAGATCGCGAAAGCGCTCGGTGCGCGCGTGATCGCGGCGGCGTCGAGCGCGGACAAGCTCGCGCTGTGCCGCGAGGCAGGCGCCGACGAGACGATCGACTATGCGACCGAGGACCTGCGCCGCCGCGTCGACGAACTGACCGGCGGGCGCGGCGCCGACGTCGTCTACGATCCGGTGGGCGGCGCATACAGCGAAGCGGCGCTGCGTGCGACCGCGTGGCGCGGCCGGTTTCTCGTGGTCGGCTTCGCGGCCGGCGAGATCCCGAAGCTTGCGCTGAACCTCGCGCTGCTGAAGGAGCGCGACATTCTCGGCGTGTTCTGGGGCGATGCGGTGCGTCGCGATCCGGCGCAGCATGCGGCGAACATGCGGCTGCTCGCCGAATGGTTCGCGGCCGGCAAGGTGCGGCCCACGATCACCGAACGCGTGTCGCTGGACGGCGCGGCCGATGCGATCGCGCGGATGGCGAACCGGCGGGTGAAGGGCAAGGTGGTGATTTTGCCGGACGCGTGATCCGGTTTCGCCGCGCGCTGCTTCGACGCAGGCCGCGCGGCCTGGGCTTCACGAAAGCGGGCGCGGTGCGATCGATTGTAAAGGCGTCGCGACCCGACAGTCGGGCGCACGATGTCGATCGGCGCTGAAGCGAACGCCGCAGCGGCTTCAACCCTTCGGCAAACGCAGCGTGTCGAGCGCGAGCTGCGAAAACTCGACCCAGAACCGTTCGTTCGCGATGCCGGCCTGCAGTACCAGATGCTGCAGGCGCTTCGTGCGCGAATCGCCGGCCACCGAAGCGCCGTCCGCGGGATCGCCGGCCGCCAAAAAATCACGCGCCTCGATCTGCAGATACAAGTCCAGCTTTTCCTGATGCAGCGCGATGCGCCGCCGGATCTCGTCCTCGAGGCCGGCCGGCCCGAGCACGGCTTCCGCGCGCAGGCGCACCATCAACGCCTCGCGCAGCGGCGTCGGATCTTCCGGTTCGGCGATCCAGCGGCGCAATTCCTTCTTGCCGGCCGGCAGGATCCGGTACGCGCGCTTGCGGCCGCGGCCGGACTCGGCGGGCAGCGATTCGATCCAGCCCGTTTCCTCGAGACGCCCGAGTTCGCGATAGATCTGCTGGTGCGTCGCCTGCCAGAAATAGCCGATCGATCGATCGAAACGGTCGGCGAGCTCGGACCCCGAACCGGGGCGTTCGGCGAGGGCGGTGAGAAGCGCGTGAGGCAGGGACATGTCGGATCGGGGAAGGCTGCGCAATGAACCGAATCTTGCCATATCGGTGCCGCGGCACAATCGGTGGGGCCTCTTTGTGCAACATGTTGCATAAACAAAATCGACGCGCTACCATCTGTGCAACTTGTTGCATAAAAAATGGAGACGCCCCGATGACCTCCCGTTATCCGCATTTGACGACCCCGCTCGAACTCGGCTTCACGTCGCTCAGGAATCGCGTGTTGATGGGGTCGATGCACGTCGGCCTCGAGGAAGCGCCGAACGGCTTCGAGCGGATGGCTGCGTTCTATGCGGAGCGCGCGCGCGGCGAGGCCGGCCTGATCGTCACGGGTGGATTCGCGCCGAACGAGCGCGGCCGTCCGGGGCCGGGCGGTGCGATGCTGACGACCGAAGCGGAGGCCGAACACCATCGTGTCGTGACGCGCGCGGTGCACGCGGAGGGCGGCCGGATCGCGTTGCAGATCCTGCATTTCGGGCGCTACGCCTATCATCCGGCGCTCGCGGCGCCCAGCGCGCTGAAGGCGCCGATCAACCGGTTCACGCCGCATGCGTTGACGAGCGACGAGGTCGACGAGACGATCGCCGATTTCGTGCGATGCGCGGCGCTCGCGCAGCACGCGGGCTACGACGGTGTCGAGATCATGGGGTCCGAGGGCTACCTGATCAACGAATTCATCGCCGCGCGCACGAACCATCGCGACGATGCGTGGGGCGGCGCGTACGACAACCGCATCCGCTTCGCGGTCGAGATCGTGCGGCGCGTGCGCGAGCGTGTCGGCACGAATTTCATCGTCATCTACCGGCTGTCGATGCTCGATCTCGTCGAAGGCGGCTCGACGCTCGACGAGGTGATCCGGCTCGCGCAGGCGATCGAGGCGGCCGGCGCGACGATCCTCAATACCGGCATCGGCTGGCACGAGGCGCGCATTCCGACCATCGCGACCAAGGTGCCGCGCGCCGGGTATGCGTGGGTGACGCGGCAACTGATGGGCAAGGTCGGCATCCCGCTCGTCGCGACCAACCGGATCAATACGCCGGAAGTCGCCGAGCAACTGCTCGCCGACGGCTATTGCGACATGGTGTCGATGGCGCGGCCGTTCCTTGCCGATGCCGATTTCGTGCGCAAGGCGCGCGAAGGGCGCGCGGACGAAATCAACACGTGCATCGGCTGCAACCAGGCGTGTCTCGATCATACGTTCAGCGGCCGGATCACGTCGTGCCTCGTGAATCCGCGCGCGTGTCATGAAACCGAGCTCGTGATCCAGCCGGCGCCGCGGCGCAAGCGGATCGCGGTGGTCGGCGCGGGGCCGGCCGGCCTCGGCTTCGCGGTCACGGCGGCCGAACGCGGTCACGCGGTCACGCTGTACGAAGCCGGCGCCGAGATCGGCGGCCAGTTCAACATCGCGAAGAAGGTGCCCGGCAAGGAAGAGTTCAACGAGACGCTGCGCTATTTCCGCCGGCAGATCGAATTGCGCGGCATCGCGCTGCACGTCAATACGCGTGCGACCGCCGAGATGCTGTTGCAGGGGGAATTCGACGAAGTGGTGATCGCGACGGGCATCGTGCCGCGCACGCCGCCGATCGACGGTGTCGGGCATCCGAAGACGCTCGGCTATCTCGACGTGCTGCGCGACGACAAGGCCGTCGGTCGCAACGTCGCGATCGTCGGCGCGGGCGGCATCGGCTTCGACGTCGCCGAATATCTCGTTCATCGCGACGGCGGCGAGCGTGTCGATGCGGACCGGTTCTTCAGCGAATGGGGCGTCGACCGGTCGTATGCGAATGCCGGCGGCCTGGGTGAAGCGCGGCCCGAACCGGCGGCGCGGCACGTGCACCTGCTGCAGCGCAAGGCGTCGAAGGTCGGCGACGGGCTCGGCAAGACCACCGGATGGATTCACCGTACCGCGCTGAAGGCGCGCGGCGTCGGGATGTCGTCGTCGGTCACATATCGGCGGATCGACGACGACGGCTTCCACGTGACGATCGACGGCGTCGATCAGACGCTGCCGGTGGACAACGTGGTGATCTGCGCGGGGCAGGAGCCGTCGCGCGAGCTGGCGGCGCAACTGCAGGCTGCCGGATGCCGCGTGCATCTGATCGGCGGCGCATACGAGGCCGCCGAACTCGATGCGAAGCGCGCGATTCACCAGGGCACGACGCTGGCGGCGACCCTTTGATTGATACCGATCCGTTTCTGTTCCGTCCCACCACATGACTGGAGACTGCGATGACGCATTCCCCGCTGCATGTTCATCCCGCCGTCGCGAAATCGCTCGACGCATGGCATGCGATGGTCGAACGCAAGGATTTCGGCGCGCTGGAATCGATCGTCCACCCGGACGCCGTGTTCCGTTCGCCGATGGCGTTCAAGCCGTACGGGCCCGCGCCCGCGCTGTTGATGGCGCTGCGCACGGTGATCACGATCCTCGAGAATTTCACGTATCACCGCCAGTTCGCGGCCGACGACGGCAAGAGCGTCGTGCTGGAGTTCGGCGCGACCATCGGCGACAAGGCGCTGAAGGGGATCGACATGATCCGCTTCGACGACGACGGGCGGATCGTGGAGTTCGAGGTCATGATCCGGCCGTTCAATGCGCTGCAGGCGCTCGGCGCGGAAATGGGCGCGCGGCTCGGGCAGCAGTTGCCGGCGTTCAAGACCGGCGGTTGAGCGGTGCGGCGACTATCGTGCAACCGGCTTGCGGCCGCGTAGCCGGGCTGAGCGCGCGAGGTCGTGGGTAGCCTCGACGAGGCGCGCGGCAGGCGCGCGCGCGTGCGGACGCACGCGTTCGCGGCACACAACCGGCCGCAGGCCGACACGCCGTGGGTGCAGTTCGGCTTCCCGCCGTAGACGCGCGGAGCGGCAACTCGAGCTGTCAAAATCCTGACGGATCAAGTTGATATATTGTATCATCTGACGTTTTCGTCGCCGGTCGGCCGGCTGCCCGGGCCGCTCGCGTGCGACGACATCCAACGAAGATCGATACGACGTGACGAGAACCGGACACACCCCGGCGCGCGGGGAGCGGCGCCATGCCGCGCCGCGCCGGCACGCGAGCGCCTGGCGCACGCGCGCGGCACGCAGTTGCACGACCTTGGTCGGCTGCGCGATCGCGACCACCGGCGCGCTGGCCGCCGAAGCCGCCGCATCGTCGCCGGACGACCGGCGCGCGCTGCCTGCGATCAACGTCACGGCTTCGTCCGCACCGGCCGACCCGCTGACGCAACCACTCGAAACCGGCTCGCGGCTCGGGCTCGCGAGCCTCGACACGCCCGCGAGCGTCGAAGCCGTCACGGCCGACACGATCGACGCACGCGGCGATCGCACGGTGCGCGATGCGGTCACGCGCACCGCGGGCTTCGCGAGCGCGATCGCGCCGGGCACCGGCGGCACCGCGTTGAGCGTGCGCGGCTTCAGCGGGCAGGAATCGGTGATGACGCTGCTCGACGGCGTGCGGCTGATGCCGGCGGCCGGCACGAGCACGTTTCCGTTCGACACGTGGTCGGTCGAGCGCATCGAGGTGTTGCGCGGCCCGGCATCGGTGCTGTACGGCGAAGGGGCGATCGGCGGGGTCGTGAACGTGGTGCCGAAGCGGCCGCAGCGCACGCGCGAGACGACGCTGCAGGCCGGCGTCGGCCCCGACGGCGCGAAGCGCTTCGCGTTCGATACGACGGGCGCGCTCGGCCCGCGGGCGTCGTACCGCTTCTACGCGAGCGATGCGCGCGCGAACGGTCTCGCCGAGCGGGCCGATACGCATACGACGGCCATCGGCGGCGCGCTGACATTCGACGTGAGCCCGCGACTCACGCTGACGCTCGACTACGACTACGGGCGCCAGATGCCCGCGACGTACTATGGCGTGCCCGCGCCGAACGGCGTGCTCGATTCGTCGCTGCGCAAGCTGAACTACACGGTTGGCGATGCGACGATTTCGTACTACGACCAGTGGACGCGCCTGTCGGCCAGCTATCGGCCCGCGCCCGGCGTGACGATCGACAATCAGCTCTACTACCTGACGTCGAACCGCCACTGGCGCAACGCGGAATCGTATGCGCTCGACGCGGCGACGGGGCGCGTCGCGCGCGGGGACTATCTCGACATCGGCCACCATCAGCGGCAGATCGGCGACCGGCTGAGCGTGCGCATCGACGGCACGCTGTTCGGTCGCGCGAACCGTTTCGTCGTCGGCACGGAATTCAGCCGGATCACGTTCAGCGGCATCAACAATTCGCCGTACGGCGGCGAAACGACGGTACCGGCGCACGGCTTCGATCCCGGCGTATTCACGAGCCCCGACCCGACCGTGCCGCAGTTCGGCACGCGCGTGCGGCAGGCGGCGGTATTCGCGGAGAACCGGCTCGACGTGCTGCCGCGGCTCGCGTGGGTGAGCGGCCTGCGCTACGACCACATCGCGTTCAGCCGCGAACAGGCGGCGACCGGCGCGGGCTTCGACAAGCGGTTCGCGAACGTCGGCTGGCGCACCGGTTTCGTGTTCGACATCGCGCCGACGTTCAGCGCGTATGCGCAGTACACGACGGGTGCGGAGGGCGTCGGCTCCCTCGTGACGCTGTCCGCGTCGCAGGCGGGCTACCGGCTCGCGACCGGCGAACAGTGGGAAGCCGGGCTCAAGCAGATGCTGCTCGACGGTCGCGCGTACTGGACGTTCGCGGTGTACGACATCACGAAGCGCAATCTGCTCAGCACCGACCCGTACAATCCGGCGCTGCGCCAGCAGGTCGGCCGGCAGTCGTCGCGCGGCGTCGAGCTGACCGGCGGCGCGCGGCTGCCGCACGGCTGGACGATCGATGCGAACGTCGCGCTGCTGCGGGCACGCTACGACGCATTCAACCAGACGGTCGGCGGCGCGACGGTGTCGCGGGCCGGCAACGTGCCGTCCGGCGTGCCGCAGCAGACGGCAAACCTGTGGCTCGGCTGGGCGTTCGCCGAGCGCTGGCGCGCGGATGCGGGCGTGCGCTACGTCGGCGCGACGTACGGTGACGACGCGAATCGCGTGCAAGTGCCGTCATACACGGTGTTCGATGCGTCGCTGCGCTGGCAGCCGACATCACGCACCGAGCTCGCGCTGTATCTGCGCAATCTCGCGAACCGTACGTACGCGGTGACGACGTCGAACGGCGGCGAGCAATGGCTGCTCGGCCCGTCGCGCTCGGCGGAACTCGTCGCGACGATGCGCTTCTAGGGCGGGACGGCATGCGTCCCGTCACCCACATGCTCGATATCGAACGCGTGAGCTGGTCTGCCGGCGGCGCGATCGACGTGCTCGATTCGGTGACGCTGACGGTGGCCGAAGGCGAATTCGTCGGGCTGGTCGGCCCGAACGGCAGCGGCAAGACGAGCCTGCTGCGCTGCGTGTTCCGCTACGCGCGCCCCGACGCGGGCCGCGTCGCGCTCGACGCGCAGGACGTATGGCGCATGCGGCCGCGTGCGGTCGCGCAGCGCATCGCGGTGCTGCAGCAGGAAACGCCGGACGATTTCGGGCTGACGGTCGACGAACTCGTCGACATGGGCCGCACGCCACACAAGCGGCCGTTCGATGCGGAGTCGGCCGACGATCGCCGGATCGTCGAATCCGCGCTGCACGATGTCGGCCTCGTCGAGCGTCGCGCACAGCGCTTCGCGTCGCTGTCGGGCGGCGAGAAGCAGCGCGCGCTGCTGGCGCGCGCGCTCGCACAGCAGCCCGAGCTGTTGTTGCTCGACGAACCGACCAACCATCTCGACCTGCGTCATCAGCTCGAACTGCTTGCGCGCGTGCGCCGCCTCGGCATCGCGACGCTCGCGACGATTCACGACCTCAATCTCGCGGCCGCGTATTGCGACCGGCTCCATGTGCTCGCGCACGGCCGCGTCGTCGCGTCCGGTGCGCCGGACGACGTGCTGACCGAAGCGCTGCTGCGCGACGTGTTCGGCGTCGCCGCGCTCGTCGATCGCCATCCCGTCACGGGCCGCCCGCGCATCACGCCGCTTCATCCGGAATGACCGCCATGCCGTTTCCTGTTCTGTCCTCCATCTCCCGCCGGCTCGTTGCCGCTGCCGTGCTCGGCGGCGCGGCCGCTCATGCGGGCGCCTATCCCGTCACCGTGCGCAGTTGCGATCGCGACGTGACGTTCGAGCGCGCGCCGACGCGCGCGGTCAGCAACGACGTGAACCTGACCGAGATGATGCTCGCGCTCGGCCTGAAAGACCGGCTCGTCGGTTATACGGGCATCGGCGGCTGGAAGACGGGCACCGCGCGCGTGCGCGACGCATTGCGGGGCGTGCCCGAACTGGCGAGCCAGTATCCGTCGCTGGAAGTGCTGGCCGCCGCGCGCGCCGACTTCTATCTCGCGGGCTGGAACTACGGAATGCATGTCGGCGGGCCGGTGACGCCCGCGACGCTCGCGCCGTTCGGCATCCGCACGTACGAACTGACCGAATCGTGTTCGCACGTGATGAAGCAGTCGGCCGCGTCGTTCGACGACGTGTTCCGCGACCTGACCAATCTCGGCCGGATCTTCGGCGTCGATGCGCGCGCCGCGCGGGTCGTCGCCGGGATGCGCGCGCGGCTCGCGGCAGTGTCGCGCGCGATCGGGCGGCCGGCGCCGCTGCGCGTGTTCGTGTACGACAGCGGCACCGACAAGCCGATGACGGCGGGCGGCCTCGCGATGCCGACCGCGCTGCTCGCGGCGGCGGGCGCGCGCAACGTGATGGACGACCTGCCGCGCAGCTGGACCCAGGTGAGCTGGGAAAGCGTGGTCGCGCGCGATCCGCAGGTGATTGTGATCGTCGACTATTCGGCGGTCACGGCTACGCAGAAGCAGCAGTTCCTGTCGAGCCAGCCCGCGCTCGCGCGCGTGGCCGCGATCCGCGACCGGCGCTTCGTCGTGATTCCGTACGATGCGGCGACGCCGGGCCCCGAGAACGTCGCGGCCGTCGAGACGCTCGCCCGCGCGCTGTATCCGGCCGCATTCGCGGCAGCGGCACGATGAGCGTGCGCGGGGAGGCGGCGCGGCTCCGCATGCGCGCGGTGCTGCCGGGGCTGGCCGTGCTGCTGATCGCGTCGATCGTCGTGTCGGCCGCGTTCGGCCCGGCGCCGATCGCGATGCCGGCCGCGGTGCGGATCGTCGCCGCGCACGTCGCGTCCGCGCTCGGCGGCGCCGACGCGTTCGCGGCCGCCGCGGGCGACGACAGCATCGTGTGGCTGATCCGGATGCCGCGTGCGCTGCTGGCCGCGATCGTCGGCGCGACGCTGGCGGCGGTCGGCGTCGCATTGCAGGCGGCGACCGCGAACCGCCTGGCCGATCCGCACCTGCTCGGCGTGAGCGCGGGCGCGATGCTCGGCGCGATCGCGGTCACGGTGGTGGCGGGCGCCGCGTTCGGCCCGTTCACGCTGTCGGCCGCCGCGTTCGCGGGCGCGCTTGCGGCCACCGCGTGCGTGGTCGCGCTTGCTTACCGGAGCGGCCGGCTCGAATCCGACCGGCTGCTGCTCGCGGGCGTGTCGGTGTCGTTCATGATGGCCGCGTTCGGCAACCTGCTGCTGTATCTCGGCGACCAGCGCGCCGCGTCGTCGGTGCTGTTCTGGATGCTCGGCGGCGTCGGGCTCGCGCGCTGGGATCTGCTGCCGGTGCCGGCCGTGTGCGCGGTGCTTGCCGGCGGCGCGCTCTATGCGCGCCGGCGCGAACTGAATGCGCTGATGTCGGGCGATGTCGCCGCCGCGTCGCTCGGCGTGCCGAGCGCGCGGATGCGGCGCGAGGTGTTCGTCGTCGCGTCGTTCGCGACGGGCGCGATGGTCGCGGTCAGCGGCGCGATCGGCTTCGTCGGGCTCGTGACGCCGCATCTGTGCCGACGCGTCGTCGGCGCCGAGCACGGCCGGCTGCTGCCGGTCGCCGCGCTGGCGGGCGCGATCCTGCTCGTGTGGGCCGATGTCGCCGCGCGCACGCTCGCGGCGCCGGAGGATCTGCCGATCGGCATCGTGACCGCGCTGTTCGGCAGCCTGTTCTTCGTCGCGCTGCTGCGCCGGCGCTGACAGCGCGCGGCAGGCGACGGGGCGGGGGCGCCGCCCGTTTCGTCAAAGCGGGACGACGCTACGCGTGCCGCTGCGGCGGCGCGCATCGGCGTGCCGGGTCGCGACGTCGTGCGCGACGTCGAAGAGGCTGTCGGGCAGCGTGCGCACGGGCAGCGTGATCACGAAGCGCGCGCCGCCGAGCGGCGAATCCTCGAGCCGCACGTCGCCGCCGTGCACCTGCGCGACGCGCCGCACGATCGCAAGCCCGAGCCCGAAGCCGCCGGTCTGCCGGTCGCGGCTCGAGTCGAGTCGCTGGAACGGCTCGAACACGCGGGCGCGCTCGGCGGGCGGAATGCCGGGGCCATCGTCGTCGACGCTCAGCACGAGCGCACCGGAGCGGTCGCGGGCGGCGGCCAGCACGACCTTGCGCGACGCATAGCGCGCGCCGTTGCGGATCAGGTTCAGCAGCGCGCGGGCGACGAGCTTCGGATCGCAGACGTGGGTCGCGGCCGCGTCGAGCGTCGACACGTCGAGCGCGATGCCGCGATCGGCGATGTCGTCTGCGACGTTGCCGGCGACGCTGTCGATCAGCGCGTCGACGACGACCTCCATCGGCGCGAGTTCGCTCGCCCCCTGTTCGAGCCGGCCGATCGTCAGCAGTTCGGTGACGAGTTCGTCGAGTTCGCGCACGTCGCGCCGCAGCGCGTCGCGGCGCTCGCGCATCCGGCCCGTTTCGTCGGCGTCGGCGAGCAGTGCGAGCCCGAACTCGAGTCGCGCGAGCGGCGTTTTCAGTTCGTGCGAGATGCCGTGCATCATTTCGCGCTGCTGCTTGATCGACGCCTCGATGCGCGCGGCCATGTCGTTGAACTGCTGCGACAGCTCGTAGATGTTCGATTTACCCGACACCTTCACGCGCGTCGACAGCATCCCGGCGCCGAACGCGCGCGCGGCGTCCTGCAGCCTGCGAATGTCGCGCCAGTGATAGTGAATCCACAGCACCACCGCGAACAGCGTCGCGAGCGCGAGCAGCATGTACGCATAGATGCGGATGTCGAGGTCCGGCGCTTCGATCGGGCGCGCATGCAGCACCGAGCCGTCGGCGAGCGGCATGTAGTAATCCTTGCCGTTGTAGCTGATCGCGATCCTGCCGGCGTCGAGATCGCGCAGCGGCGCGCCGCTCAGTTGCGCGCGTGCGTCGGCCATCGACATGAAGCCGAACCCTTCGCGGCCGTGCAGCGCGAGTTCGCGCAATGCGAGTTCGCGCTGCGCGCCCGGATGGCGTTCGAGGTAGTCGTTCAGCACGAACGAATAGGTCGTCAGCGAGTCGCGTTGTGCCTGCGCGCCGCGCTCGTAGAAGATCCGGTCGAACGACAGCTGGATGAAGATGATCGACGCGCCGACGAACAGGATCACGACGAGGTACAACCGAAGCAACGGGCGCAGCATTTATTCTTCCCACGCAGAAGGGCTGAACAGGTAGCCGCGACCCCAGATCGTCTTGATCTTGTGCGGCTCCGATGACGCATCCTCGAAGCGGCGGCGCAGCTTCGAGATGCCTGAATCGACCGAGCGGTCGAGCCCGTCGAATTCGATCCCGCGCAACTGCTTCAGGATGTCGTCGCGGCTCAGCACGGTGCCGGCCGCGCGCGCGAGGATCAGCAGCAGGTTGAATTCGGCGGTCTTCAGCTCGACCGGCTCGCCGCGCCACGTGACGGTGCGGTTCGGCGGCGAAATGGCGAGTTCGCCGAATACGAGCGCGTCGGGCGCGACCGCGGGCGTTTCCGCCGCGGCCGGTTGCGCACGGCGCAACAGCGCGCGGGCGCGCGCGACGAGCACGCGCGGCTCGATCGGCTTGGTGACGTAGTCGTCGGCGCCCGTCTCGAGCCCGGCGACCTGGTCGTACACGTCCGCGCGCGCGGTCAGGATCAGCACGGGGACGTTGGTGAACGCGCGGATGCGCCGGCAGACCTCCATGCCGTCCAGATTCGGCAGCATCAGATCGAGTATCACGAGGGCCGGCTGGTGCTCGCGAACCGCCGCGACGGCGAGGTCGCCGCGCCGCACGACCGTCACCGCGAATTCATAGCCGTCGAGGTATTCGCGGACGAGCTGCGCGAGGCGGTCGTCGTCCTCGATCAGCAGCACGCGGTATTTGAGCGGAACTTCGTTCATGGTTTCCTCGGGATGCACGCGCCATCTCCCACCCGGCAGACCGACGGGCGGCGCGGCACGCGAATTCTATCCGGCGGATCGACCGCCGGGGCAGCGGGGCGACAATCGCGAACAATCGAACACAATTGAGCACACATTCGCCGCACATTCAGGACAGTCTCGGCGCGGGGCGGCACCTAGACTGCGGGCTTCGTTACTCATATCTCAATATTGTGCGCCCATCCCTTCGCCGCTACCGCTATTGCATGCCGCTCGCCGGCCTGACCCTCGCCGCCGCCGCCCACGCGGAAAACCAGTATTCGTTGTCGCTCGGCGGCGGGGTTGCCCCGCGCTACCAGGGCAGCAAACAGTATCGCGGCGTCGTTGCGCCGTCGTTTTCCGCCACGTTCGGCAATGGCTTCTTCGTCGACAGCACGCAGGGCGCCGGCTACCGGCTGGACCTGCCGCACGGGGCGTTCGTGTCGGCGGCGGTGAACTACGACGCGGGCCGCGCGGACGAGAACCGCTTCGACCTGCCGGGCTCCGACTACCTGAAGGGCATGGGCCGGATTCCGGGCTCGGTGCTCGTCGGCGTGCGCGCCGGCGTGACGCTTTTCGACACGGCGGAACTGAGCGTCACGATCGATACGCCGGTGACGCACACGTCGCGCGGCGTGTCGGGGCACGTGGATCTCGCGGTGCCGGTGCTCAAGACGTCGCAGCACGAGATCATCGTGACGGGCACCGTGCACGCGGGCTCGGGACGCTACATGCAGACCTTTTACGGCGTGACCGACGCACAGTCGATGACGAGCCGGTTCCGGCCGTATTCGGCGAGCGGCGGGATCGACAGCGCGTCGATGGCGGTTGCATGGAACTGGACGCTGTCGCGGCACTGGTCGGTGCTCGCGACCGGCGGCGTGACGCGGTTGCTCGGCCGCGCCGGCGACAGCCCGATCGTCCAGTCGCGCAGCAACTATTACGGCATCGCGGGCGTCACGTACAAGTTCTGAGCGGATTGTCGACGCGGGCTGGCGCGCACACGATGTGTCGGCGTCGCGCCGTCGCCGCGAACCGCGTGCGGTAACATGCGGGCGGGTTCGGCGTCAGGCCGGGCCTGCGACGCCGGGGCGCCGACGTGGCCCCGGCCGAGTCGCGACAGGCCGCCATGCGCGGGCCGGCTCCGGCAGGAAACGGCTGGCAGCGTGGGGAACCGATCATGCGATGCCCGGTCGTGCACGAATGCCGCACATGGACCGCCGGGCCGAGACAGGGAGAAACCGATGAAGAATACGATCGCGATGCTCGTTGCACTCGTTGCGAGCGCAACCTTTGCAGGATGTGCGGACATGGACACGAAGCACCCCAACGCCACCGCCGGCGGCGCGGCCAGGGCCCCGTTGCAGCCGGGCGCCGCGCAAGTATGCAAGGCGGACGGCGCGCCGGACGATGCGCTGGTCGGCAAGACCGAGACCGATGCGGCCGCGCTGCTCGGCGGCTGCCTGTGGCGCGTGCTCGAGCGCGACGGGAAGTCGTTGCCGGGCACGATGGATTACCGGGAGGAGCGCCGCAATCTCGGCATTCGTGACGGGAAAGTGATCTGGGTGCGGCGCGGGTGACGGCCGTATGACGATTTCACGACCGGACTCGTCGACGTCGCGCGATCTGCGCGCGTATTTCACGGAGCGTGGCACGGCCGCGCCCGAACTGCCGCCGACCGCACGGAAATAATCGCCGCGATGCGCAAGCGATCGGGCCCGCGTTACTTCGAGATGTACCACAGCGCGTCCGCGCTGGCGCGCGACGGCTGAGCGGTCGCAGCCGGTCGTTGAGCCGGCGTGGGCGGCGGCGTATTCGACGTGATTGCGGTCGGCAGCGTGGCGGGAATATTCGCGGTCGAAGGCGAGGCCGCCGCCGTTCCCGACGTCGACGGCGTATTCACGTACCACAGCGCATCGGCCGACGCGGTGCGTTTCGCTGCCGCCTTGGACGCCGTGTTTGTCGCCGCATTCGTCGTCGTCCCTGCCGACTTCTTCGATGCCGAGGCCGATTCCCCGGCCGTCGCCGTCCCGGCCGTCCCGGCCTGCGCGGTCATGCCTGCGGCCGCCGCACTGCGCTGCGCGCGCGCTTCGAACGGCCCGAGCTGGAAGATCAACGTTTGCGCGGGACGCGTCACGACGGCATACGGAAACTGCAGCTCCCACGACATCAGCACGCGCCCGGCCGACGTCTCGGTGAAGATCGCCGGCACGTGTTTCATGTCGCTGAACTGCACATAGACCCGCGCGCCGTCGTCGAACACCTGGGTCGGCTTGGCCTGGTCGGCGCCGGTGACCGTCCATCCGAAGTTGTACGTGCCGGCCGGCCCGGCGGGGCCGCCCTGCGGCGGCGGAGGCGCAGAGCCCGGCGAGATCGTGCGTGCGCGCGTGACGGGCGGCGCCGACACGCTCAGGCTCGCGAACGGGTTGTACGTCTGTGCCTGTTGCGGCGGCGTAAAGGACGGTGGAAGGATGGGCATGGGAGTATCCGGCGAATCCGGCATGGTCCGGATTGCATCATAGACCTTGCGCGCATACGCGAGGCGCTTGTCGGGCGATGCGGAGTTGTACGCGCCGATCGCGTTCCAGTTGGGGCCGAGCTGGCGGATGTTCTGCGACAGGATCCACGCGCCGACGTACGCGTTCGTGCAGGCATCGAACAGGCTTTCCCGCGTGATTCCTTCGCGCGCGAGCGTCGGCAGCCACGTGCTGTTGATCTGCATCAGCCCGATGTCGACCGTGCCGTTGGTATTCGTGTTCACCGCGTTCGGATTCATCCCCGACTCGACCTGCGCGATGCCGCGCATCAGGGCGACGCTCACGTGCTGGAACGCGGCCGCGTCGTCCAGGCAATCGGCCCGCGCGACGCCAGAGAGCGCGCACGAGAGCGCGATCGTCGAGGCGATGGTCAGCGTGTGGCGGCTGAGCGGGCGAGCAGTATGACGCGGCATGGCAGGATGGGGCGGAATCCGACCGCCCGGTGCAAGGAAATTACGCAGACGCGAAGTGTGCCATAGCAGGCGGGAAAATGGCTCGCGTCAAACTTTCCTTTGCATTTGCCCGTGCGGGCGCCGCGCACTTTTATCGCGCCGGATCACGGTTCGAGGCGATCGCGGATCGGTAAAAATGGCCGGCATTGGCGTGAGTGCCGATGCAATGGCGGCGATGGAAACCTGACGTATTACGTCAGGCGCACGATGAAACCGGCGATGAAGCGGGCGAACAGGAAAATCGCCCGGGGCGAAAGAAAAGATAAAAAAATCGGCGGCCGAAGCCGCCGTTTGCGCCATGCGGATTCGGCCGGCCGCGCGGCGCGCGGCAGGCCATCCTCAGGTAGTCGCCGTCAGAAACGGTGACGCAGCCCGAGGTTGACCATCGTCTGCGAGCTCGTGCCCGCGTAACCGTACGAACCGATCGATGCCTGCGCGGCCATCGAGCCGCCGTTGCCGTCGCCGGTCTGGCCGCTCGCGTGCTGGTACGCGGCGGTCAGATAGACGTCGGTGCGCTTGGACAGGTTGTAGTCGGCGCCGGCCGATACCTGGTGATAGGTCGCCGACGTGTCGCCGCCCGAGCGCGTGTAGCTGTAGCCGACGCCGACGAGCAGCGCGTTCGTCGCCTGGTAGTTCACGAAACCTTGCCCCGTGTTGTAGTGCTCGTTCGAGCCGAACACCGAGCTTGCGTCGCGGCGGTACTGTGCGTTGCTGTAGCCGACGCCGAACGTGAACGGGCCGGCGACGTACTGGCCCGCGATGCGTGCGATGCCGAACGAGTGCGCGCTCGCATAGCCGCTGTTGATCGGGCCGTCGAACGTGCCGTCCGACGAGCTCGTCCAGCCGTTGCGCACGCCGTTCGACGCGGGGCTGTTGGTCGCGTGAAAGTAGCCGCCCGCGACGCTGAACGGCCCGTTGTTGTACGACACGGCGGCCGAGTAAGACTGCGCGGCGCCGGTGCTGCCGGCGATGCCGCCGAACGAGTACATCGCCGCGAACTGCAGGCCCGAATAGACGGCCGACGTGTACTTGACCGCGTTGTCGACGCGGAAGCTGTTGTCGTAGTTGTCGACGTCGCCCGGCGTCGCGAACGCGCTGCCCAGATAGTTGTCGGCGGTGATGCCCTGCACGAGATCGACGAGCGGGTCGTACTGCCGGCCGAACGTGAGCGTGCCGTAGCGGTCGCTCGTCAGGCCGACGAAGGCCTGACGGCCGAACAGGCGGCCGCCCTGGCCTTGCCGGCCGTTGCTCGGGTCGAAGCCGTTCTCCAACTGGAACAGCGCCTTCAGACCGCCGCCGAGGTCCTCGGTGCCTTTCACGCCCCAGCGGCTGCCGGCCAGGTTGCCCGCGCTGCTGTTGCCGAGCATCCATGCGTTGTCCTTGCCTTGGGCATGGTTCACATAGGTGATCGACGTGTCGATCACGCCATACAACGTGACGCTCGACTGCGCATGCGCGACGGACATCGCCGCCAACGACGCGAGGGCAATCATCGAGAGGGCCGTGCGTTTCATTAGTTGCTCCGAGAAACCCCGTCCTTCAGGACGGGGAGGAAAGGGGTGCTGTTGACAGACAGCTTCTTCCACGGGTTAGGATCACCGGCATGATCCTTGTCTACCGCTACCGCGTGAAGTCGCTCAACGGACTGCTTAACAAGCAGAGCCGCGCGGTGAACTACGTCTGGAACTTCTGCAACGACACGCGGAAGCACGCGCTCAAGTGGAGCAAGAAGTGGCCGACCGGTTTCGACTTGAATGTGCTCACGACCGGCAGCAGCAAGGCGCTCGGCATCCACTCCGGCACGATCAACGCGACGTGTGAGCAATACACGAAGTCGCGCAGCCAGCACCGTCGCCCGTACCTGCGCTATCGCGGCAGGAAGTCGCTCGGCTGGGTGCCGCTGAAGGGACGTGACCTGAAGCGCGAGGGCGACGCGTTCCGTTTCGCCGGCAACACCTTTCGCGTGTTCAACAGCCGGACGCTTCCCGAAGGCAAGATCAAGGACGGGACCAACTTTGCGCAGGATGCACGCGGCAATTGGTTCTTGAACATCGTGATCGAGATGCCGGATGTTCAGGCTCGTCCGATCCGTTCCGGTGTCGGCATCGATCTTGGCCTGAAAGACTTCGCGACACTTTCGACCGGCGAGAAGCTGCCCAATGATCGGTTCGGTCGACGCGCGGCGGAAAAGCTGGCGAAAGCGCAGCGGGCGCGAAAGCACAAGCGGCATATCGCAAAGCTGCACGCCAAGGTCGCGAATGCCCGAGCCGACTTCCAACACAAGCTCGCGCTCGATCTGGTGCGGCGCTTCGATTACATCGCGGTCGGCAACGTGTCGGCTGTCAAACTCGCCAGAACCAGGATGGCGAAAAGCGTCTACGACGCATCCTGGTCGTCCTTCCGAAACAAGCTCCGCTACAAAGCGATCGCGCACGGAGCCACGTTCGAGGAAGTGGACGAAAGCGGTTCTACCCAGTCCTGTTCGGCGTGCGGGTCGAAAGACAGCACGACGCGGCCGAAAGGTATCGCGGGACTGCGAATAAGAGAGTGGACCTGCAGTGACTGTGGTGTCGAACATGATCGTGATATCAACGCTGCGTTGAACATTCTCCGATGCGGACGTGCATCGCCAGATGTGGGAATCCTCTCCCTTCAGGGAGGGGAGGACGTCAACTCCTTTGCGCATGGGTGTGGGTTCGTGATCCGGAAGGGCACGAGACTACAGAGCCGCACTGAAACGGCAAAAATGGAATTCTTCGTTGTGGCCTGATGCAGACAGGGATGTTTCCCGGAATTCACCGTTGAGGGATCGGGATTATTGATAAGCGCGTATCAATAGGTTGCCATTCCGCCGGTTTTTCAGTGGGCTTTGCGCATGTCGTGATAATTCGGCGTGTTTTGCGGGTGAACTACCGCAATCTCGATATTGTTTTCGATCCGTCAAATCGTTATTTAACGAATTGAATCGGCTGCGCTGAAATGAATGTGATAGATGCGCGTCGCGCGTGAGCGGTGACGGCCTCGTCTCGCCACGTCACGAACCGTCGGTGCGTCGTAGCCGCCGCACGTTGAAACTCGGGCCGCGAACTCGCCTTGGCTCGTCAACGCGCCGCATCCGGTCGCGGCCGGGCTGCCGGCCGGCGCGACGAACGCGTACGGCAAGCAGGCGCCGATGAGCCGGGGCAAGCCGGGCTCGGCGCGATCACGATCGCGACCGTGTACGGTCAACCCGACAACGCCGCGATCTTCGCGTACGAGAAAGGCGCGACGATGGACTACGAAACGCTCGCGCCCGCGCGCCGCCGCGACGCCGCCTCGATCAGTTGCGCCAGCGCTTGCGCGGGCTCCGACATCGTGCGCCGTGCACGATGCACGAGCCCGATGTCGCGGTGAAACGTGTGATGCCCGAGGTCGATCGCGCGCACGCCGGCCGGCCAGCGGCGATACACGGCGGTCTGCGGCACGATCGCGATGCCGACGCCGTTTTCGACCAGCTTGACGATCGCGTCGAGCTCGTCGAGTTCGCAGGTGTCGCGCACCGCGATGTGCATCTTGCGCAGAAAGCGGTCGACCTGACGGCCGCCGAACGACGCGCGGTCGTAACGCACGAACGGTTCGTTCGCGAGCAGGGCGGTCCAGTCCTTGCCCTTCACGCCGCGCGGCACGATCAGCCGGAACGGTTCCTGCGCGAGGGTCGTCCAGTGCAGGTCGCTCTGCAGTGCGAACGGCGGCCGGATGATCGCGGCCATGTCGATTTCGCCCGCGTCGACCCGGTTGACCAGCTCGATCGACAACCCCGGTATCACGCGCGTGCGGCACCCGGGGTGCCGGCGATGGAAATCGGCCAGCGCGGCCGGCAGCAGCGCGCTCTGCACCGACGCGATCGCGCCGATCGTCACGCGCACGGCGTCCGGCGAGCCGGGCGCGGTCGAGCTCAGGTTCTCGTACAGGCCGATCAGCGCCTGCGCCTGGTCGAGCACGTGATGGCCCCGCTCGTTGAGCCGCGCCGATCGCCCTTGCCGGTCGAACAGCGCGAAACCGAGCTCGGCTTCGAGGCGCTGCATCTGCGCGCTCACGGCCGCCTGCGTGAGCCCGATACGATTGCCGGCCGCGGCAAAGGTGCCTTCGCGGGCGACGGCGACGAGGGTTTTCAGCTCGCGGATCATTCATCAATTCCGTTTGTGAATCAGCCAATTTTATATTGATTTAATTTTTGAGCGGCGTTGTCTACCATGGTGCCGTCCTCGCGACACGCGAGCGTTCCTTTACGAGGCCATCATGAGTCTTTCCCCGTTTCACCTGGCGATTCCGGTCTACGACCTGCCGGCCGCGCGCGATTTCTACGGCCGCGTGTTCGGGCTGGAAGAGGGGCGTTCGAGTGCGCAGTGGGTCGACTTCAACTTTTACGGGCATCAGCTCGTGATCCACGCGCATCCGAAAACCGCGTCGCAGGAAGGCGCGCATACGAATGCGGTCGACGGCCACGACGTACCGGTGCCGCATTTCGGGATCGTGCTCGACTGGGCGAGCTGGGAAGCGCTGGCCGAGCGGCTGCGTTCGTTCGGCGTGACTTTCGTGATCGAGCCGTATGTGCGGTTCCAGGGGCAGGTCGGCGAACAGGCGACGATGTTCTTCTTCGATCCGTGCGGCAATGCGCTCGAATTCAAGGCGTTCCGCGACATCGGTCAGCTGTTCGCGAAGTGACCGGCCACGGCGCCGGCGCCGATTGAAATCGGGTGCGAGAATGCAGCCTTCGGCCCGGCCGCACGCACGTGCGACGGCCGGCGCCGCGCCGCACGGTATGGGTCCGTGCGCCTCGTTCTCCAAGGAACCCGTATGGACAGTCACATCGCGCCGGTGGCGCTGAACAAAGCCTATCGTCTCCTCAATCACGGCCCGACCGTGCTCGTGTCGGCCCGCCACGACGGCGTCGACAACGTGATGGCCGCCGCCTGGGCGTGCGCGCTCGACTTCCTGCCGCCGAAGCTGACGGTCGTGCTCGACAAATCCGCGAAGACGCGCGAGCTCGTCGAGCGCAGCGGCACGTTCGTGATCCAGGTGCCGACGGCCGCGCAATTGCAGCTCACGCATGCGGTCGGCAGCCGCAGCCTCGCGGAGCGGCCCGACAAGCTGCGCGAAGCGGGCGTCACGCTGTTCGACGTCGACGGTCATGACCTGCCGTTCGTCGCCGGCTGCTCGGGCTGGCTCGCGTGCAGGCTGATTCCGGAACCGCACAATCAGCAGACCTACGACCTGTTCATCGGCGAGGTGATCGGCGCATGGTCGGACACGCGCGTGTTTCGCGACGGCCACTGGTATTTCGAATCGGCCGATCCCGCGCTGCGCAGCCTGCACTACATCGCGGGCGGCAATTTCTATGCGATCGGCGAATCGCTGCACGTCGATCCGGACGCGCAGTAAGCGCCGCGCGGACTTTCCCGAATCGGGCGCGCTTCATGCGCGCTTTTTCAATTCGGCCAGCATGAGGTCGGCGAACGCCTGCGCGACGCGCGGCAGCGTGCGCCCGCGCTTCGCGACGAGCGCGATCGGCCGCACGAACGCGGGATCGTCGATCGGCTTCGCGACCAGTTCGGGTTCGGCGCGCACCTCGCGGGCGGTCGCGGGCAGGATCGTCACGCCGAGGCCGCCGCGCACCATCGCGACGGCCGTCATCATGTAGGTCGGCTCGCACGCGATGTCGGGCGTGCAGCCGGCCGCGTCCAGCGCGGCATCGACGACGCTGCGCACGCTCGTGCCCCGTGCGGTGAGCACGAGCGGCACGCCGGCGACGTCGGCGGTGGTGACGCGGCGCTTGCGCGCGAGCGGATGATCCTGCGGGCACACGGCGACGAGCCGGTCGGCGCCTGCATACAGCACGTCCAGCGACGCATCGAACGTATCGCCGCCGGTGAGCCCGAGATCGGCGTCCTCGTTGCGCACCAGCGCGGTGACGAGGCTCGCGACGCCGTCGCGGATCTCGAAGCCCGCGCGCGGCACGTCGCGCCGGAACGACTGGATCAGCTCCGGCAGCACGCTGGACGCGAAGGTCGGCAGGCACGCGAGCCGCACCGTGCCGCTCGCGCCTTCGCCGAGCGCGCGTGCATCGCGCAGCACGCGCTCCATGTCGTCGAGCGAGCGCTGCAACAGCGGCAGCAGTTCGCGCCCCGTCTGCGTGAGCGCGACGCTGCGGCTGTTGCGGTCGAACAGGCGCGCGCCGACGATTTCCTCGAGCCGGCGGATCTGCACGGTCAGCGCCGGCTGCGACAGGTGCAGCCGCGCGGCCGCGCGCGTGAAGTTGCCGGCGTGCGCGACGGTGACGAACGCGCGAATGTCGCGAAGATTCAGATCCATAACGGTTCGTGATTGCTGCGATCAAATCATTTCAATTGTGCTATCGCTGCGCCGACCTTACGCTCGTCTCCAACAAAAGACAAGGTAGGAGACACGGATGCTGCCGTTACTCGGGCTGGGCACGATCGTCGTGCTGCTGGCCGCGATTCTGTCGAAGCGGATGTCGCCGCTCGTCGCGCTGATCGTCGTGCCGATCGCCGCGTCGCTGCTCGGCGGCTTCGGGCTGCACACCAGCAAATTCGTCATCGACGGGCTGAAGGGGCTCGCGCCCGTCGTCGGGATGTTCGTGTTCGCGATCCTGTACTTCGGGACGATCACCGACGCCGGCACGCTCGACCCGATCATCGACCGGATCCTGCGGGCGGTCGGCACGCGGCCCACGCGCATCGTGATGGGCACCACGCTGCTCGCGCTGCTGATCCACCTCGACGGCTCGGGCGCCGTGTGCTTTCTCGTGACGATTCCCGCGGTGCTGCCGCTGTACGACCGGCTGAAGATGGACCGGCGCGTGCTGGCCGCGGCCGTGTCGATGGCCGCGGGCATCAACTTCCTGCCGTGGACGGGCCCGATGATCCGCGCGTCGGCGTCGCTGCACCTGCCGGTGTCGGCGCTGTTCAATCCGCTGATTCCGGTGCAGGCGATCGGGCTCGTGTTCGTGTTCGGCGTCGCGTACTGGCTCGGGCGGCGCGAGGAGAAGCGGCTCGGCCTGTCGCGCGACGATGCGTCGATTCCGCTGCCCCGGCGCGAACTGACGCCCGACGAGCAGGCGCTGCGCCGGCCGCACCTGTTCTGGTTCAACCTCGTGCTGACGCTCGTCGTGCTCGGCACGATGGTCGTGATGGGCGAGAAGATTCCGCCCGCGATCATGTTCATGGTCGGGCTGTGCATCGCGCTGATGGTGAATTACCCCGACGTCGACATGCAGCGCAAGCGCATCGACGCGCATGCGCGTGCTGCGCTGATGATGGCCGGCATCCTGCTCGCGGCCGGCGTGTTCACCGGGATCATGCAGGGCAGCGGGATGCTGAAGGCGATGGCGCAGGCGGCGGTCGGCTTCGTGCCGCCGTCGATGGCCGGCCATATTCCGGTCGCGCTCGGTCTCGCGTCGATGCCGCTCAGCATGCTGTTCGATCCCGATTCGTTCTACTTCGGCGTGCTGCCCGTGATTGCGGAAGTGGCCGGCCAGCTCGGCGTGCCGGCCGTGCAGGTCGGACAGGCGGCGCTGCTCGGCCAGATGACGACGGGCTTTCCGGTCAGCCCGCTTACGCCGGCGACGTTCCTCGTCGTCGGGCTGTGCGGAATCGAGCTGGCCGAGCATCAGAAATTCACGTTTCCGCTGCTGTTCGGCGCATCGATCGTGATGACGATCGCGTGCGTCGTGCTCGGCGTTTTTTGATTCCTGCCGGCGATGCGCTCGCCGGACGACGGTACGGACATGACAGCAAAGCAACCTGAACGGCGCGTGCGCATCGGCGCGGGCGCCGGCTACTCGGGCGACCGGATCGAGCCCGCGGTCGAACTGGCCGAACACGGGCAGCTCGACTACCTGGTCTTCGAATGCCTGGCCGAGCGCACGATCGCGATCGCGCAGCAGGCGCGCCGCAAGGATCCGGCGCTCGGCTACGATCCGCTGCTCGACGCGCGGATGCACGCGGTGTTGCCGGTCGCGGCGGGCAAGCGCGTGCGCATCGTGTCGAACATGGGCGCGGCGAACCCGCGTGCGGCCGCCCGACGTACCGCGCGGATCGCGCAGTCGCTCGGCATCGCGGGGCTGAAAGTCGCGGCGGTCGAAGGCGACGACGTGCTCGACGTCGTGCTGCGCGGCGCGTTCCGCTTCGAGGAATCGGGCGACGACGTCGCCGCGTATCGGGACCGCATCGTGTCCGCGAACGCGTATCTCGGCGCCGCGCCGATCGTCGACGCGCTCGCGGCCGGCGCGGACGTCGTGCTGACCGGGCGCGTCGCCGATCCGTCGCTGTTCGCCGCGCCGCTGATCCACGCGTTCGGCTGGCGGATGGACGACTGGGACGCGCTTGGGGCTGCGACCGTCGTCGGCCATCTGCTCGAATGCGCGGGGCAGGTGACGGGCGGCTATTTCGCCGATCCCGGCTACAAGGACGTGCCGAATCTCGCGCGGCTCGGGTTTCCGATCGGCGAGGTCGCGGCCGACGGCACGGTCGTGATCACGAAGGTGCCGCACGCGGGCGGCCGCGTGAGCGCGGCGACCTGCAAGGAGCAGTTGCTCTACGAGATTCACGACCCGGCGCGGTATCTGCAACCCGACGTCGTGGCCGATTTCACGCGCGTGGCGGTCGCCGAGGAAGCGGCCGATCGCGTGCGCGTGACGGGCGGGCGCGGCACGGCGCGCCCCGATACGCTGAAGGTGTCGGTGGCGTACGTCGACGGCTGGATCGGCGAAGGCCAGATCTCGTACGGCGGCCCGGGTGCGCTCGCGCGTGCGCGTCTCGCGCTCGACATCGTTCGCGAGCGGCTCGCGCTGACCGGCGTCGCGGCGAGCGAATTGCGCTTCGACCTGATCGGCGTCGATGCGCTGTATGGCGACGCGGCGCCGGCCGTGCGCGGCGAGCCGGCCGAGGTGCGCGTGCGGGTGGCCGGCCGCGCGGCGAACGCCGCCGAAGCCGCGCGGATCGGCAACGAAGTCGAGACGCTCTATACGAACGGGCCGGCCGGCGGCGGCGGCGCGTTCAAGTCGACGCGCGAGGTGATCGCCGTGCAGTCGGTGCTGCTGCCGCGCGCGGCCGTGACGCCGTCGTTTTCATTCGTGGAGGCCTGATGCAATTGCGTGAACTCGCGCATGCGCGCACCGGCGACAAGGGCAATACGCTGAACGTGTCGGTCATCTGCCGCGATCCGCGCCATTACGACCATCTGCGCACGCATCTGGATGCGCACGCGGTGAAGGCGTGGCTCTCGGGCATCGTGCACGGCGACGTCGTGCGCTACGAATTGCCGACGCTCGGCGCGTTCAACTTCGTGCTGCGCGATGCGCTCGGCGGCGGGGTGACGCGCTCGCTCGCGCTCGACGCGCACGGCAAGTCGGTCAGTTCGGCGCTGCTGGCGATCGAGGTGCCCGACCCGACGTGACGGCGTGACCGTGTGCGTGGCCGACCGGGCGCGCGTTCACGCTCACATTCGGACTCACGGATCAGCAGGTCGCGACGCCCGTCCGCGTGCACGATGCGCTCGCCGACGACGTGCAGGCGCTGATTCCGACGATAGTCGTAGATCGCGCGCTGCAGGTGGTCGTGCGTGTCGCCGTCGCGGCCGGCGAGTTGGACGATGTCGAGCTTCAGTTTCATGGGCGGTGTCGGTGGATGTGGTTCGTCACGTGTGCGTGTACGCTATGGCCTCGCGGGTCGATTCCCCCGCGTACCGAACGGAGCCTGAAGTGAAGAACGAGATCGTAACGCCGACCGGCGCGAATGGCGAGGCCGGGCGGCGCATCCGGTGCGCGGCCATCGCCGTGCGCGTCGCGCTCGCATGTGTCGGCGCGCTGGCCGTGCAGGTTGCCGCCGCCGCGCCGGCGTCGTCGTGCAACGAACGACTGACGGCACTGATCGTACCTGCGCTGCCGCAGACCGAGTTCGCCCGGCGTGACATCCATGCCGCGGTGGACGAGCGCAACCGCGACGTCTACCGGATCCGCCTGTTCACGACGCCCGACCATCCCGGCACGCCGAATCGCGAAGCGACGGTCGGCTGGGTGACGCTCGATGCGAAGGCGATGCGGGCGCTCGACGTCACACGCGATCCTGATCGGCCGGACGTGCTCAGGATCGACCGGCGCGCGCTGTCGCGTTTCGTGGCGACGTGCGCGGCATCGGCGACGCCGGTACACAGTGCCGTCGATTGCGATGCGCTGAACCGCCGTGCGCAGGCGCAACGCGATTACGTGATGGGCAGCGGCGCCGGGCGCGTCGTCATCGGCAACGGGCGGTTGCCGTTCTTTTCCGCACCGGACGACGCCTGCCGGATCGACGGGCTCTTCATCGTCGAGCACGACCACGTCGACGCGCGGACCGAGTACGGCCGCTTCACGTCGGTCGTATACCTGAATTCGCGTACGCGCGGCATCGCCGAAGGGTGGGTGCGTACCGCGCGGCTGAAGCCGGACGGCACGGGCATCGCGCCCCGGCAACCTTGAACCGTCGATTCTGCAACAATCCGCCACACATCGATCCGACCTGATCTCGTCATGACCATCCAGAACCGGAACCGACGTCTCACGCCGCTCACCGCCCTTGGCGCGCTCACGGCACTCACGGCGCTCGCCGCGCTGTCGCCTGTTCATGCCGCCGAGCCGCCCCAGCCCGACCGCCAACTGAAAACCTTCATCCACGACACGTACGGCAACTGGCGCGCGGACCGCAAGGGCTGGCAGGCGGAAGACGGCGATTTCATCCATTCGCCGTGCGGCATGCTGCGCGTGGCGACCGCGGACGGCCCGCGCACGCTGCTCGCGATGTGCGGCGAGACCGAGGCGGCGGTGCAGAACGGGATGCCGGGCATGGATTCGGACGTGACGCCGGGCGCGGTAGACCTGTACGTGCTGAGGCCTTCTTCGGACGGCACGACGCTCGAGCCGGTCGCGAAGACAACGGAAATCGCATCGGGCCAGCGCGGCGAACCGGGCACGGTGCGCATCGAGCGGCTCGGGCCGCGCCTATTCGGGTTCGTCATCGGCGAAAGCGACACACGGCAAGGCTACACGCAACGCTTTCGTTCGATCTGGCTTCCATACGGCAATGCACTGCTGCATGCGGCGGCGCGCATCGACGAGGCGCTCGACAATGCCGAGTCGACGGAATGCGCGCATGCTCGCGCGCGTTGCGAGGAGCGCCGCTTCGAGATCGCGCCGGACACGACCGGCACGGGCGACGTCTATCCGCTGACGGTCACGGAAACGGGCACGCGCGGCGACAAGGCCATCCATGCACGCTACACGGTGAAGTTCGACGCCGCGCGCGGCCGCTACGTCGTGCCGAAGGCGCTGCGCGACGGGTACTGATCCCTCGCGCGCAGGAACGAGCGGCATTGCGCCGCCCGCGTATCGCGCAACTGCGTCACACGTACAGGTAGCGCACCAGGTGGAAGAACACCGGTGCGGCGAAGCAGATCGAATCGACGCGATCGAGCATCCCGCCGTGGCCGGCGATCATCGAGCCCCAGTCCTTCGTGCCGAGCGAGCGCTTGACGGCCGACAGCACGAGCCCGCCGACGAAGCCGGCGATCACGATCGCGAGCGAGATCCCGAACGCCGCGCCGAAGCTGAACGGCGTCACGCGATACAGCGACGCGCCGCACAGCGTGGCCAGCAGGCCGCCGCCGACGAAGCCCTCGATCGTCTTCGACGGCGACAGCTGCGGCGCGATCTTGCGGCGTCCGAACAGCTTGCCGACCACGTACTGCAGCACGTCGCTGATCTGCACGACGAACAGGAAGAAGAACAGCAGCAGCGCGTTCTGCCCCGCGTAGCGCGGGATGTCGAGGATCAGCACGGCCGGCGCGTGGCTCAGCCCGTACACGCACACCATCAGCGCCCAGTTGATCTTCGCGTTGCGGCTCAGGAATTCGCGCGTGTCCTGCGTGAGCGCCGACACGAGCGACATCGCGAAGAACAGGTGCACGGGCACGAAGATCGAGTACATCCCGTACCAGTTGATCCCGAGCAGCAGGTACTGCACGGGGATCGCGACGAAGAACGCGATGAAGAGCGTCGTATGGTCGCTCGCGGTGGTCGGCGTGAGCGTGATGAACTCGCGCAGCGTCAGGTACGACAGCAGCGCGAACACCAGGTACGTGACGTTGTTGCCGAGGCCGATCGCGACGGCCATGATCGCGATCATCGCCCACCATGCGCGGATGCGCTGGTTCAGGTTGACGATGGTCGCGCTGGTGCCGCCGCTGCGCGCGCCGAGAATCGCGCCGATCACGGTCGCGACGACGAGCACGCCCGTGACGCCCGCGACCAGTTCCCAGAAGAGGGTTCGCATGGTTGGTATCCGGAAAAGGGAGAAGGGGGCGCGCCGCGTTCAGCCGGCCGGCCGCTGCGGCGGCGCGAGCGCGATGACCGCGTCGCGCATGCGGGCGAGGAACGTCGGCTTGTCTTCCTCGGCGCCGAGCGCTTCGTTCGCGCCGAAATGCACCTTGCAGATCAGCGGCACGGGCCAGATCGCGCCCTTCGGCATGATGCGCTGCAGGTTCTCGAGGTAGACGGGCGCGAGCGCGACGTCCGGGAACTCGGTCGCGAGATGGAACAGCCCGCTCTTGAACGGCTGCGGCAGCACGTCGGCGCCGCGCGTGCCTTCCGGGAAGATGATGATCGAGTGACCCTGTCGCAGCGCGTCGCGCACGGGGTCGAGGGGATCGCCTCCGGATTCGCGGTGACGGTCGATCAGCACGACGTTCAGCAGCTTCTGCGCGATGTGGCGCTTCACGTCGCTGCTGTCCCAGTAGTCGCGCGCGGCGACCGGCCGTACGACCGCGCGCACGTCGCGCGGCAGCGCGGCGAGGATCGCGAGCGTGTCGATGTGGCTCGTGTGGTTCGAGAAGTAGATCTTCTGCGTCGGGGACGGCGGCGCCTGATGCCAGACCGGATACGCGCCGGCGACGAGCCGCACGATGGACAGCAGGAAGTCACGCTGCCAGACGTTGAGGATGTTCATCGGCGCGTGGCCTCCTGCGTGCATGCCCGGCCCGCCGCGCACGCGCGGCGGACGGAACCCCGGAATGCCGGCGCGGCAGGATGCGCGCCGAACGGCTCTTGTTTAAATTTTTTCAAAGTTCGTGGCTGCCTGTCGCAGGTCCGCGATAATCGGACGATTCGCCGTCGCACGCGGTTGCGTCGCGGCGAATGCGCCGGTCGGCGGCGTGATAATCGGCTGTTGCACGAGTGCCCGTCTGCAGTTCGAATGGAATCTCGCGGCGATCGGGCCAGCGGATTATCGCGAGTTTCGCCGAAAAACGCCAGATTGGCGCCACGCGGGCGGGCCGGGCCGCATGCTTGACGCATCGGGGCGGCTCGGCGACGATGAGGGCCGTTCAATCCAGGCCGACGACGGCCGTTTCGCCGCCCGGGGCATGGCGGCGGGAAACGTATCCGACCGTGCCGCGCGAATAATACGAATACGAAACGATGAGCCTCTACGCACTCAAACCCAAATTCCAGAACCATCTGCGCCCGTTCGCGAATTCGCTCGCCGAACGCGGCGTCACGGCCAACCAGGTCACGCTGTTCGCGGCCGGCGGCTCGATCGTCGTCGGCGCGCTCGCCGGGCTCGGCGTATTCGCCCGCGCGCTGTTCCTGCTGATTCCGCTGTGGCTGTTCGCGCGGATGGCGCTCAACGCGATCGACGGGATGCTCGCGCGCGAGCACGGGCAGAAGAGCACGCTCGGCGCGTACCTGAACGAACTGGGCGACATCGTGTCCGACGTCGCGCTCGTGCTGCCGTTCCTCGCCATTCCCGCGTTCGCTCCGGCGGACGTCTGGCTGTTCGCGCTGACGGCGGTGATCGTCGAATGCGCGGGGCTGATCGGCCCGCTCGTCGGCGCGACGCGCCGCTACGACGGCCCGTTCGGCAAGAGCGACCGCGCGCTGGCCCTCGGCGCGTTCGCGCTGTGGATCGGCCTCGGCTTCCCGGTCGGCGGCGTCGCCGCGTGGCTGTGGCGGCTGCTGATCGTGCTGTCGATCGTGACGGCGGTGCGGCGCGTGCGGGCCGGCATCGCCGAAGCGGGCCGCTGACGGGCCCGGCGCCGGAGGGCGGCGCCACACCATTCGAATAACGAAACGAGAGAGATCGCATGAACGCACGCACGGCCCGTGAGGCCGATTTCATCACGCACGACGGCGCAACGCTGTTCTATCGTCACTGGCCCGCGACGGGCCCGCGCTGCCGCGGCGCGATCGTGCTGCTGCATCGCGGGCACGAACATTCGGCGCGCGTCGCGCACCTCGTCGACGAGCTCGACCTGCCGGATTTCGCCTTTTTTGCGTGGGATGCACGCGGCCACGGCCGCTCGCCGGGCGCGCGCGGCTACAGTCCGAGCGCGGCCGCGTCGGTGCGCGACCTGCAGACCTTCGTCGAGCATATCCGCGACACGCATGGCATCGCGATCGAGGAGCTGGCTGTCGTCGGCCAGAGCGTCGGCGCGGTGCTCGCGGCGACCTGGGTGCACGATTACGCGCCGCCGATCCGCGCGCTCGTCGTCGCGTCGCCGGCATTCCACATCAAGCTCTACGTGCCGTTCGCGCGGCCGGGGCTGCGGCTGATGCACAAGCTGCGCGGGCTGTTCTACGTGAACAGCTACGTGAAGCCGAAATTCCTCACGCACGACCCGGAGCGGATCGCGAGCTACGCGTCCGATCCGCTGATCACGCGGCCGATCGCGGTCAACATGCTGCTCGACCTGCACGATACCGCGCAGCGGATCGTCGCCGATGCCGCCGCGATCACCGTGCCGACGCAGTTGCTGATCTCGGGCGCCGACTGGGTCGTGCATCGCGGCCCGCAGGACCGCTTCTTCGAACGGCTCGGCGCGGCGCGCAAAGAGCGCATCGTGCTGCCGGGCTTCTATCACGACACGCTCGGCGAGCGCGACCGCGCGCAGGCGCTCGCGCCGCTGCGTGCGTTCGTGCTGCGCGAGTTCGATGCGCCGAGCCCGCGCGTGTCGCTTGCCGACGCCGACCGCCGCGGCGCGTTCCACGACGAATACGCGGCGCTCGGCCGGCCGCCGGCCAGCGTGTTCGCGCGGGCGTACTGGGCGCTCACGCGCGCCGGCCTGAAAGCCGGCGGCGCGCTGTCCGACGGCATCGCGCTCGGGCTGCGGCTCGGCTTCGATTCGGGCTCGACGCTCGACTACGTGTACCGCAACCGCGCGCAGGGGCGGTTCGGCATCGGCGCGCTGATCGACCGCACGTATCTCGATTCGCCGGGCTGGGTCGGCATCCGCCAGCGCAAGGTGCATCTGCAGGAACTGATCGGCACGGCGATCGGCCGCCTGCGCGGGAACGGCACGCCGGTGCGGATCGTCGACATCGCGGCCGGCCACGGGCGCTACGTGCTCGACGCGATCGCCACGGCCGCCGAGCGCGACGGCGCGGCGCCCGACGACATTACGTTGCGCGACTACAGCCCGCCGAACGTCGAGGCCGGCCGCGTGCTGATCGCCCAGCGCGGCCTCGAGCCGATCGCGCGCTTCGAGCGCGGCGATGCGTTCGACGAGGCATCGCTCGCGACGCTCGAGCCGCGGCCGACGCTGGCGATCGTGTCGGGCCTGTACGAGTTGTTCGGCGAGAACGCGCTGATCGAGCGCTCGCTGCGCGGGCTCGCGCAGGCCGTGCCACCGGGCGGCTATCTCGTCTATACGGGGCAGCCGTGGCATCCGCAGCTCGAATTCATCGCGCGTGCGCTGAACAACCACCGCGGCGAGTCGACCTGGGTGATGCGCCGCCGTTCGCAGGCCGAAATGGACGAGCTCGTCGCGCGGGCGGGTTTCCGCAAGCTCGACCAGCGGATCGACGAGATGGGCATCTTCACGGTCAGCCTCGCGCAGCGGGTCGACGCGTCATGAGCGCGCTCGGCGGCGGCGCGGACGCGAGCGGCGGGCTGGCCGAGCCGGCGGCCGGTGCGCGCGACGCGTCGTTCGCGCTGCGCTTGTGCTGGCTTGCGGCGATGGGCGCCGTGTTCTTCTCGACGTACGGCTTCGCGAACTGGCTCGCCGCGCGCCGCGAAGCGGTGCCGACGTTCGCGTTCGGCTGGGAGCATGCGATCCCGTTCGTGCCGTGGACGATCGTGCCGTACTGGTCGATCGACCTGCTGTATGCGCTGTCGTTCTTCTTCTGGACGCGCCGCGACGATCTGCTCGATCACGTGAAGCGGCTGTTGACCGTGCAACTGGTGTCGGTCGCGTGTTTCGTCGCGTGGCCGCTGCGCTTCGGCTTCGAGCGGCCCGACGCGGGCGGCGTGGCCGGTGCGCTGTTCACGCTGCTGATGGGTTTCGACAAGCCGTTCAACCAGGCGCCGTCGCTGCATATCGGGTTGCTCGTCGTGCTGTGGGCCGTCTATGCGAAGCACGTGCGCGGCACGTTCGCGCGCGTCGTGCTGCATCTGTGGTTCGCGGCGATCGGCGTGTCGGTGCTGACGACTTACCAGCATCACGCGATCGACGTGCCGACCGGGGCGGCCGTCGGCTGTCTCGCGCTGTTCCTGTTTCCGCTGCGCGATGCGGCGGGCCGCTTGGCCGGCGCCGAGGCGTCGCCGTCCGCGGCCGGTCGCGCGCTCGCGCGCCGCTATGCGTTCGGCGCCGCGCTGGTCGCGCTCGCGGCGCTGGCGTGCGTGCCGCGTGCGCCGGGGTGGGCGCTGGCGGCAGGGTGGGTCGCGCTGGCGCTCGCCTGCGTCGCATGGGCATACCGGCGCGGCGCGCCCGGCGCGTTCCAGAAGGATGCGGAGGGGCGGTTTCCGGTTTCCATCGGCTGGCTGCTTGCGCCGACGATCGCCGGCGCGTTCGTCAATTCACGGCTGTGGACGTTCCGGCACCCGGCGCCGGTGCGGATCGACGAGCGCGTGTCGATCGGCCGGACGCCGACGACGCGCGAGATCCGGCGCCACGGCTTCACCGCACTGATCGACCTGACCGCCGAGATGCCGCGCTGGGCGGCGGCCGATGCCTCGCTCGCATATGCGTGCGTGCCGCAGCTCGACCTCGTCGCGCCGACGGCGGCGCAGCTCGCGCAGGCCGTCGCGGCGCTCGGGCGGCTGCACGACGACGGGCGTGACGTGCTGGTCTGCTGCGCGCTCGGCTACGGGCGCAGCGTGCTGTGCGCGGCCGCTTGGCTGGCCGCGCGGCGCGGGCTGACGGATGCGCGCGACGCGCTGGCTGCGGTGCGCGCGGTCCGGCCGCACGCGGTGTGGTCGGATGACGGCGTGGCCGTGCTGCAGCAGTGGATCGATCGCCGTCGCGACGCGGAGCCGGTGTGATGCGCGATCGGTCCGGCCCGTTCAGGATTGCCGCCGCGCGCGGCGTGCTCGATGCGGGCGTGTGGGCGATCGCGGTCGCGCTGGCCGCGGCCGGCGCGGGCGGATGGATCGCGGCGGGCTGGCCGTCGGCGACGCTCGCCCGCGTGCTGCTGGCCGTCGTCAGCACCGGATCGGGGATCGCGGCGCTGTGGTACGCGGTGCGCATCGAGATCGATCGGCGGCTGTTTGCCGCGCTGGCGCGGGCGGTGGACGGCGACGGGTCGGTCGACGACGGGCTCGCGGCGCTCGACCGCGCGCTCGCCGATCTGGGCTGGATCGATGCGACGAAGGCCGGGCGCACGCTCGACGCGCGCGTGCGCGGCGCGGTCGGGCTGTGCCGGGCCGCCGTGCTCGTCGCGGTCGTGCAGTGGCTCGTCGTCGGTATCGCGATCGCGGTGTCGCCGATCGGCTAGCGACGCATGCGACGCGTCACGCGTGACGCGCGGGCCGTCCGTTGCGTCCGCGTGCGCTGGGCCTCGTACATCGCCTGGTCCGCATGCTCGATCAGCGCATTCACGTCGGTACCGTCGTCCGGCAGCATCGCGATGCCGACCCTGACGCCGAGCCGCAGCGCATGCCCGTCGAATTCGAACGGCTCGCCGGCCCGTGAGCGCGTCGTGCGTCGCGCGCAGGTAGCGTTCGTTCGCTTCGTTGCGGGCCGCGTGGAACATCGCGGCGGCGATCAGGTCGGCCATCAGCCGCAGCGTGCCCGAATCGGCCGGCGACATCACCTTCAGCACGCCGATCGTCGTGCCGACATGCGTGAGCGGCATCACGAGCATCGAGCGCAGGCCGACCCGGCGGCACGCATCGCGATCGACGCGCGGGCCGGTTTCCGAATCGCTGCAGTGCAGCAACTCGCCTTGCTGCACACACAGGCCCCGACAGGCTGCCCGAGCCGCAACCGTAGCGCGAACATCCCGGCGGCCATGCCCGACGCGGCGCGGTACACCATGTCGTCGCCTTCGGCGAATTCGACCGCGGCGGCGCTCGCGCCGGTGAGCTGCGGCACCTGCTAGGCCATCACCCTGCCGAGGTCGAGGCCGAGTTTCGCGATTTCGGCCTGAGCCGCGCTGCTGCGCAGCAGCGTATCGGCGGACGGGGTGGCGGAGTCGACGATTTGATCCAGGTCGGTTTTCCATGAAGAAAGTACGTCGCGCGGCGCGTACTTGCGGTAGCATACGCGCCGCTTGCGGCAGCGCATTCCGGCCGGTCCGCAACGGAACGTGGCCGATGCCCGGCCAGCCGTATCGCGCCGGCGGTATGCCGTTCCAGCCGTCCGGCTGGCAACGGCGCAATTCTTGCCATTCACTCTTCCTGCGCAGCATTTCCGACCGAATTGAGATTTTTTCGCTTCTCAGTCGCGAATCACGGTAAGTTTTGTTCTATTTTTGAGATAGTGTGACGAATGATGGGCGCCGATGCCAGGCGTCCCTCAGCGCGACGAACCGGTTATTCAAGCATCCGCCGCGTCGTACCGATAAATGCAATCAAGCCAGATATGAGGGGAAGCAGAGGGGATGTGCACTCACGGGCATAGCTGCTTTGCGCGCGCCGGTTGCGACGCGCAGGATCACCGGACGATCGTGACGACGCGAGGCCGCGCATGAAGCCCGCCGTGTCGCTGTTCGTCCTGACGGCCGCGATGACCGGCGCTTTCCATACGGCCGCGCTGTCGGCCGCACCGATGCCGGCCGTGCCGGCCGCCGCCTCGACGGCCGGGGCCGCTCACGCGGCGGCGCCCGATGCGGCGTCGGCCGCGGTGCCCGCGGCAGCGCCGGCGGCCAGCGCGCCGGCCGCCGGCCTGCCGGCGACGACCGTTCATGTGCCGTTCGCATCACTCGGGGCGTTCGATCCGCTGCGTCTGCGCGGCGCCGACGACGCCCGCACGATCAACGCCGGCGTGCGGCTCGACCGCGTGATCACGGGCGCGCGCTTGCGCCTGACCTACGCGTATTCGCCGTCGCTGATCTTTCCGCTGTCGCACCTGAAGGTGTCGGTGAACGGCGAGGTGGTCGCGACCGTCCCGTTCGACGCCGCGCGCGCGGGCCGTACGGTCACGCAAGAAATCCCGATCGATCCGCGTTACTTTTCCGATTTCAACCAGATCGGCCTGCGCCTGATCGCGCATTACACGCTCGACCATTGCGAGGATCCGACGAACTCGGCGCTGTGGGCCGACGTGAGCCCGACGAGCGAGCTGATCCTCGACGAATCGCCGGTGCGCCTGCCGAACGATCTCGCGCTGTTGCCCGCGCCGTTCTTCGACCGCCGCGACAATGGCCGCGTGCGGTTGCCGTTCGTGCTGCCTGCCGCGCCCGATTCGGCGACGCTGCGCAGCGCGGGCGTGCTCGCGTCGTGGTTCGGCGCGCTGGCCGACTATCGGCATGCGCGCTTCCCGGTAGCGACCACGCTGCCGGCCGACGACCAGGCCGTCGTGGTCGGCACGGCCGCGACGCTGCCGGCCGGTCTCGCGCTGCCGCCCGTGAACGGCCCGCTGCTCGCGGTCGCCGACAACCCGGCCGCGCCGGGCCGCAAGCTGCTGGTCGTCACGGGCCGTACGGCGGCCGAGGTCGACGACGCGGTCGCGACGCTCGTGCTCGGCCGCGCGGCGCTGTCGGGGCCGGCGGCGACGGTTGCGCACGTCGATCTCGGCGCGCCGCGCAAGCCGTACGACGCGCCGCGCTGGCTGCCGGTGAACCGGCCGATCGCGTTCCGCGAACTCGTGAACGACCCGCGCCAGTTGGAAGTGCGCGGCACGACGCCCGACGCGATCCGGCTGAACCTGCGCGTGCCGGCCGATCTGCATTCGTGGAACGGCGCGGGCGTGCCGATCACGCTGCGCTACCGCTACACGGCGCCGACCGTGCAGGACAATTCGACGCTCGCGGTCGAGATCAACGACCAGCTCGTGAAGTCGTACCGGCTCGGGCCGGCCCAGGCGGAGGACGCGCACGGCCGCATGCAGCTGCCGCTGCTGTCGGTGCCGGAAGGGCGTGTGACGAGCGACGTCGACATTCCCGCGTTCCGCGTCGGCAGCGGCAACCAGCTGCAGTTCCGCTTCACGCTCGATTCGCAGAAGACGGGCCTGTGTTCGAGCACGGCCACCGAGCCGCAGCGCGCGGCGATCGATCCCGATTCGACGATCGACTTCTCGCACTTCGTCCATTACGCGCAATTGCCGAATCTCGCGTTTTTCGCGAACAGCGGCTTCCCGTTCACGCGCTTCGCCGACCTGTCGCAGACGGCCGTCGTACTGCCCGACCGGCCGTCGCCGCAGGAACTCGAGGCCTATCTGACGATGCTCGGCCACATGGGCGAATGGACCGGCTTCCCGGCGCTGCGCGTGCAGGTCGCGCGGCCCGGCGACGTCGCCGCGCTGTCGGGGCACAAGGACCTGCTCGTGATCGACGGCTCGCCCGCATCGCCGCTGCTCGCGCAGTGGCGCACGGCGCTGCCGCTCGCGATCGGCGAGCAGGGCGGGGCCGGCGGCGCGGGCGCGACGCGCGTCGCGTTCACGGTGAAGGAGCGCTGGCGCAACGGCGTGGGCGTCGCCGACGGCGGCGCGCACATCGAACAGGCGGGCCCGCTCGCGGCGCTCGCCGGTTTCGAGCTGCCGGGCAGCCGCGGCCGCAGCGTCGTCGCGCTGACGGCGACCGGCCAGCCGCGCCTCGGCGATCTGCTCGACGTGTTCGAGAACGCCGGGCTCGTGTCGCAACTGCAGGGCGACCTCGCGCTGGTACGGCCGGGGCAGGTCGACAGCCTGCGGGTCGGCGAGCCTTACGTGGTCGGCTTCGTGCCGTGGTATGCGCGCGTGTGGACCGAGGCGGCGCGGCATCCGGTCGTGCTCGGCGCGGTCGGCGTCGTCGCGGGGCTGCTGCTCGCGCTCGGCGTGTTCAGCGTGCTGCAGCGAATCGCCGCGCGTCGACGGGGGATGTAACGGATGGCGCGGGCAATGACGAAGCGACGGGCAACGCAGCCGGCGCGGCGTGTCGGCGCGACGCTCGCGCTGGCGGTTGCGATGACGTGCGCGGCGGTCGGCATGACCACGCGCGCGCACGCCGCGGCGGCCGGTGCGGCCGATGCGGCGGGCGCGGGATGCGGCGCGGCGTGGCCGCGCTGGGACGCGTTCAAGCGCGATTTCATCTCGGCCGACGGCCGCGTGATCGACGTCGGCTCGGCCGATTCGCGCACGGTATCGGAGGGGCAGGCGTATGGACTTTTCTTCGCGCTGGTCGCGAACGACCGGCGCATGTTCGACACGATCCTCGCATGGACCGAGAACAACCTCGCGCAGGGCGACCTGAGCGCGCACCTGCCGGCGTGGCTGTGGGGCCGCGCGCCCGACGGCGCATGGCGCGTGCTCGACGCGAACGCGGCGTCGGACGCCGACCTGTGGATCGCGTATGTGCTCGTCGAGGCCGGGCGGCTGTGGCACGAGCGCAGCTATACGGCGCGCGGCGCGCTGCTCGCGAAGCGCGTGCTCGACGACGAGACGGCGACCGTGCCGGGCCTCGGTCTCACGCTGCTGCCGGGGCCGACCGGCTTCAAGCTCGCGAACGGCCAATGGCGCGTGAATCCGAGCTATTCGCCGCCGCAGGTGATTCGCGCGCTCGGCGCGCGGCTGCCCGACGACCGGCGCTGGGCCGCGCTGGCATCCAGCACCGCTCGCGTGCTGCTCGACACCGCGCCGAAGGGCTTCTCGCCCGACTGGGCGCTGTATCGCGCGGGCAAGGGCTTCGGGCCCGATCCGGACACGCACGCGGAGAGCGCGTACAACGCGATCCGCGTGTACCTGTGGGCCGGCACGCTCGACCGCGCCGATCCGCTCGCCGCGCCGCTGCTCGCGCGCTTCGCGCCGTTCGCCGACCATATCGCCGCGCATGGCGCGCCGCCCGAGAAGGTCGATACGACGACGGGCGTCGCGGGGCCCAACGACGGCAACGGCGGCTTCTCCGCGGCCGCCGTGCCGTTCCTCGACGCGCGCGGCCAGCACGCGCTCGCGGATGCACAGGCGGCTCGCGTCGATACGCTCGCGCGCCAGTCGGCGCCCGGCTATTACACGAGCGTGCTGACGCTGTTCGGCCTCGGCTGGCGGGACGGCCGCTACCGGTTCGGGGCGGACGGCACGCTCGACACCCGCTGGGGAGGCCGTTCGTGCGCCGCCCGCTGAAGCGCGCCGCGCCGCACGTCGCGGGATTCGCGTGGCTCGCGTCGTCGGTATGCGCGGCGGCGCCGGGCGCTGCCACGGGCACGGCGATCGCGCCCCCCGCGAACCCCGCGACACCGGCGACCTCGGCTGCCGCCGATGCGCGGCGCGAGCTCGACACCGCGCGGATGTGGGGCATCAAGCATCGCGACGACCTCGCAAGCGATGCGTTGCGCAAGGGTCTGCTGATCGCGCCGGGCGATCCCGACCTGCTGGCCGAACAGGTGCGCGTGCTGCTGCGGCTCGGCGATGCGAAAGGCGCGCAGGCGTCGCTGGCGCGGCTGCAGGCGCAGTCGCCGAATGCGCCTGCCACGCGGCGGGTGGCCGACGAATACCGCGTCGCGACGAGCGGGCGCGGCGAGATGGCGCAGATCCGGCTGCTCGCGCGCAGCGGCCGCGCCGACGAGGCGGCCCGGCGGATCGTCGCGCTGTTTCCGAACGGCGCGCCGTCGGGCGCGCTGGGCGCCGAGTATTACCAGATCGTGTCGAATGCGCCGGGCGGGCGCGAGCCGGCGATCGCCGCGCTGCGCCGCGCGGTCGCCGCCGATCCGCGGGACACGAGCGCGTCGGTCGCGCTCGCGCGGCTGTTGAATCAGCGCGACGACACGCGCGCGGAAGCGAACCGGATCGCGTCGTCGCTCGCGAAGCGCGCCGACGCGGACCATACGGAAGCGATGGCGCTGTGGCGGCGCGTGCTGCAGTCGGCCGGCAGCGACCCCGCGTATCTCGATGCGCTGCACGCGTACCTCGCGCTCGCGCCGGAAGATACCGAATTCCGCGATCGCGCTGCCGGCCTCGACCGGCAGCGCGACGCGCAGCGCCGGCTCGAACGCGATCCCGACTACATCGCGCAGCAGCGCGGGTTGCAGGCGCTCGCGCGCGGCGACCTGGCCGCCGCCGATCCGCTGCTCGCGCGTGCCGCGCGGGCGCGCTCGGACGACGCCGATGCGCTGGGCGGCCTCGGCCTGCTGCGTCTGCGCGAAGGGCGGCACGACGAAGCGCGCGCGCTGTTCGCGCGGGCCGCGACGCGTGCGACCGACCAGCGCGGCAAATGGCAAGGCCTCGCGCGTACCGCGCAGTTCTGGGGGCTGCTCGCCCAGGGCCGCGAAGCGGCCAGCGCCGGGCGCGCGCAGGATGCCGAGCGCGCCGCGCGTGCGGCGCTCGCGATGCAGCCGGACAACCCCGACGCGAAGCTGCAGCTCGCCGATGCGCTGCTCGCGCAGCGCGACTGGGCGCGGGCCGAGCCGTTGCTGCGCGGCTTGCTGGCCGCGCGTTCGCCGAGCCTGTCGGCCGTGCGCGACACGGCCACGCTGTATGAAAACACCGGCCGCGCGGACCGGATCGGCCCGCTGCTCGACGCGCTGCAAGGGCGCGTGACGGGCGCCGACGACCGCCGCACGCTCGACGGCCTGCGCGGCGACGTGCTCGCGAACGAAGCGCGGGCGCTGGCCGACAAGGGCGCGCGCGGCCCGGCCGCGCAGCGCTACGAGGCGGCCGTGCGCGCGGCGCCCGACGCGCCATGGACGCGCTTCGCGCTCGCGCGTCTCTATCGCGACATGGGGCTGCCGCAGCTCGGCCGCACGGTGATGGACGACGGGCTCGCGCGGAGCGACACGCCCGAGATGCGCTACGCGAGCGCGCTGTATCGCAACTCGATCGACGACGTCGCGGGCGCGCAGGCCGCGCTGGCGCCGGTCGACGACGCGCACCGGTCGGACGGGATGCGGGCGCTCGCGCGCAAGCTCGATGCCGAACGCGCGCTGGCCGACGCGCGCGGCGCGCATGCACGCGGGGACCGCGCGGCCTTCGCGGCCACGCTCGCGCACGCGCAGGCGAGCGCGCCGGACGATCCCGACATGCTCGCGGCGATCGGCGCGCAGTGGATCGACGCGGGCGACCCCGAGCGCGGCCTCGCGCCGCTGCGCGACTGGATCGCCGCGCATCCGCGCGAAGCCGACGCGGACGTGCGGTTGCGCTACGGCGACCTGCTCGGCAGCGCGGGGCGCGACGAGGCGCTCGCCGCGTGGCTCGACACGCTGCGCCGCGATCCGTCGCTGACGCCCGCGCAGACGGCGCGACTGGAGGACCAGTCGCTGCGGCTCGTGCTGCGGCAGACCGACGACGCGATCGCACGACAGGACTATGCACGGGCGCGCACGCTGCTCGATCGCGCGAGCCCGGCCGGCCGCGCGGACAAGCGTTATGCGCTCGAACTCGCCGATCTCGAACGCGCGCAGGGGCATTACGACGCGGCGCGCGACGCGCTCGCGCCGGTCGTCGCGCGTACGCCGGACGATGCCGATACGCAGCTCGCGCTTGCCCGGATCGACGAGGACAGCGGCAACCGTGCCGCCGCACGCGAGCGCGTGCAGGCCGTGCTGGCGCGCACGCCGGACGACGACGTCGACACGCAACTGTCGGCCGTGCGCCGCCTGAACGCGCTGCGCCGCCCGGACGAAGCCGCGCAGGTGACGGACCGGCTGCAGGCCGCGTATCCGGCGCGCGCCGACGTGACGGTCGCGGCCGGGCGCGTGGCCGAGGCGCAGGGCCGCTATGACGACGCGGCGTCGCTGTACCGGCTGTCGCAGTCGCAGGAACGCGCGACGGGCGTGAGCCCCGGTCGCGACGGGCTCACGCCCGCGCAGGCCGCGTTCGCGGAGCTCGCGCAGCGGCGCAATCCCGAGATCGAGACCGGCTGGATACCCGCGTACAAGTCGGGCGACGAAGGCATCTCGTCGTATCGCGCACAGCAGGTGCCGATCTATATGCAGATGCCGGTCCGCTACGACGGGCACGTGTTCGCGCAGATCGACACCGTACACCTCGATCCGGGCACGCTCGATACCAGCGACCTGAACGCGTATTCGCTGAAGACGTTCGGCACGTACGCGGCGTTCAGGGCGCAGCCGAATCCGCCGGCCGCCGCGCTGCTCGCGAATCCGCCGGGCTCGCTGCACCAGTCGACCACGGGCGTCGCGCTCGGCGCCGGTTACCTGTCCGATGCGTGGCGCTTCGATCTCGGCACGTCGCCGCTCGGCTTCCCCGTGCATTACCTCGTCGGCGGCGTGCGCTACCGCTTCGACGCGGGCCCCGCGAGTTTCTCGGTGAATGCGTCGCGGCGGCCCGAAACGAGCAGCGTGCTGTCGTACGCGGGGATGCGCGACCCGTGGACCGGCGCGGTGTGGGGCGGCGTGCGCCGCGACGGCGTGAACCTGCGCGCGTCGGTCGACGTCGGCCGCACGAACCTGTTCGCGGAACTCGGCGCGGGCGTGCTGTCCGGCCGCAACGTCGAGCGCAATGCGGAAGTCACGCTACGCACCGGTTTTACGGTGCCCGTGTACGAGCGCGCGATGATGAAGGTCAGCACCGGGCTCGTCGGCAATGCGTGGCACTACGCGCAGAACCTGCGCTACTACACGTACGGGCAGGGCGGTTACTACAGCCCGCAGCGCTATCTGTCGCTCGGCGTGCCGATCGAATGGGCGGGGCGGCACGATGCGCTGTCGTGGGACCTGACCGTCACCGGCGGGATCTCGAACAGCTACGAGAAGGATTCGCTGTATTACCCGACGCTCACCGGCCAGCGCGCCGCGCAGGTCGCGGCCGGGTTCGTGTACGCGGGCAGTTCGACGCGCGGCGTGTCGTTCTCGTACGGCGTGAACGGCATCGTCGAGTATCGCGTGAACCCGCACCTGAGCGTCGGCGCGCAGTTGCATATCGACCGGTCGCACGACTATGCGCCGAGCTCGGCGCTCGTGTACCTGCGCTATGCGTTCGATGCGCGCGCGCCGCGCAACTGGCTCGTGACGCCGACGCCCGTGCGGCTTTATTCGGATTACTAGGGGAACGCGTGAATACGGAATTCGATGCCACCCGCCACGCGCCCGGCGCCACCGGCCTGGTCGACCACCTGCGCGCGCTGCTGCGCGCGGGATCGGCGCGCGGCCGCGCCGGCGCATTGAGCCGGCTCGCGATCGATGGCCTGCCCGATACGTGGACGCAACTGGAGGCCGGCGGTCTTTACGCGATCTACGCGGCCGGCGGCACGCCGGGATGCGACGCGCTCGTGTGGGAAAGCGCGCGCCAGGCGCGCACGCGCGACGTCACGATCGTGCTCGCGCGCGATCCGGTGCGCGTCGCCGCGCACATGGAATCGCTCGGCTTCGCGGGCGGCGCGCAACCGGCCGGCTGGCCGCGCAACCTGAACGTGCTGGCGATGCCGCCGGCGGCCGAGCCGGCCGACGCCGGCGTGACCGCCGCTGCGCCGCGCGGCGCGGCGCCGGGCCCGTTCGCGCGGCTGACCGGCGGGTTGCGCGCGATGAAGCGCTACGGGCTGCATGCCCGTTCGCTGTATTTCGTCGAAGGTGCGCAGCGTTGGTTCAGCTGGGACGATCCGGTCGCGCTCGCGGATGAAGCGCACGCGCTGGCCGACTGGTGCCGCACGCGCCGGATCGCGCTCGTGCTGCTGCTCGACCCCGAAGCGACCCGGGCGGGCGACGACGCGCGCACCGACGATGCGCCGCTCGTGCGCGACGCGGATCGTACGCCGCGCAGCGGCTTCCACGGGATCTGCTCGGGCGTCGCGCAGTTGCAGCGCACCCACGGCGAGCTGCTGTGGGTGGTCGATTTCTGGCGCGCGGGCGACACGCTCGCGGCCGGCGAGGTGCGGCCGCTGCGCTTTGCGCCGGGCGGCCGGCTGTCGGCGAGCGTCGATGGCGGCGCGATCGAACCGGCCCGCCGGATGAAGCTGGCGAGCGACGAGGATCGCGTGGTGGTCAGCCGCGCGGTGCTCGACGGCGTGAGCCGCGTGCCGGACGGCTGGGAGATCGTCGACGACAACGCGGCCGTCGTCGCCGCGTGCGCGACCGCGCAGGCCGCGACCGCGGTGCTCGTGTTCCGCTCGCACGCGCAGCTCGAAGCGCTGTGCGCGGACGTGCACGCACTGCGCCGGCAGTGCGGCGGCGCGCTGAAGATCGCGGTCGTCGAGCGTGGCGAGGTGCTGCGCCAGCAGTTCGAGGTGCTCGTGCTGAGCGTCGGCGCGAACCGGGTCGTCGCGCGCGACCTGCCCGTCTCGCGGATGCAGGCGGCCGTGCACGCGTTGCACGGCCAGCTCTACGCGCGGCCCGTCGCGGCCGACTATCGTGCGGCGCTCGCGGCCGCGCTCGGCGATTCGGTGCTCGGCTATCTGCCGGTCGGTGCGTTCTGCCTGCGGATTCGCGCGGTGCTCGACCGCGGCGCGGTGCTTGCGCTGCCGCACACGCTCGCGAAGCTCACGCTGTTGCCGGGCGTGTCGCACGTCGACGCGCTGCGGCACTGCCGGCCGCGCCGCGCGGGCGACGTCGTGACGGCCGATGCGGGGCACCTGTTCGTGTTCCTGTTCGCGTGCGAGCCGGTCGACGCCGACGATGCGCTCGCGCGGATCTTCGACGTGCCGGTCGATACGCTGTCCGATCGCGTCGTATGCCTCGGCCAGGGCAGCATCGACACCGAACTCGATGCGCTGAAGGCCGAGAACCGGCGCGCGCCGATCGCCGACTACAGCGACCTGTTCGCGGCGACGCAGCCGGCGCACGCCGCGCCCGCGCCCGCGCACGTCGAAGTCGACGCCGGCGCGGCGCTGCCCGACGCGAGCGAGGTGAGCGATGCGATCGAGGCGATCGATACCGTCGTCACGCTCGACGCGATCGGCACACCGCGGGCGTCCGATTCCGCCGCCGCCGATGCCGTCGACGCGTCTGCACCGGAGCCCGTCATTCCCGCCGCGCGTGCGCGCGGCGCCGTCCGCAGCGCGATGCCGCTGCGCAAGCAGGAGAACGCATGATCGGCGAACTCGTCATCGGCTTCATCGTCGGTATCGTGATTGCGGTGCCGGTGTGGATCGTCGCGCAGCACCTCGGTATCGGCCGCGGCTTCCACGCGCCGCGCGGCATCGACCGGCGTGACGCGGTGCCGTGCGAACTCGTGCCGGTCGCGCTGCGTGGCCGCCTGTTGCCGGGTGCCGGCGGCGAAGAAGGCGACAAGCGCGATAACCGCGATAACCGCGATAACCGCGACAGCAAGGCGGCACGATGAAGACGATCGCCCTCACGTCGACGGCAGGCGGCGCGGGCCGCACGACGCTGGCCGCCGCGCTCGCGGTGCTGCTCGCGCGCCGCGGCCGGCCGGTCGTTGCCGTCGAATTCGATGCACAGAACCTGATGGGCGCGACGCTCGGCCTCGATACGGTGGCCGAACACGGTCTCGCGCACAGCCTGCTGGGCGGCGCCGAACCGTGGCACGCGCATACGTGGCGCAACGCCGACGGCGTGCTGTTCGTGCCGTACGGGCAGGTCGATGCGGCCGGCGCCGCCGCGTGCGATGCGCGGCTCGTCGCCGATCCGGCCTGGCTGTCGCGCGCGCTCGACGAGATCGCGCTGCCGGCCGACGGCGTCGTGCTGGTCGACACAGCGCGCTATCCGTCGCCGCAGGCCGAGCAGGCGATTCGCCGCGCGGACCTGACACTCGTCGTCGTGCCGCCGGAGCCGGTCGCCTGCGCGACGACGGCCGCGCGGCTCGGCGCGCTGCGGGCCGGCCGCGGCGAACTGCGGATCGTCGTGAACCGGCTGAACCCGGCGCGCGACATGCAGCGCGACGCGCTGGCGATGCTGCGCGCGGTCGCGGGGCCGGCGTCGATGCTCGATCAGCGCATCCACGTCGACGCGGCGATGCCCGAAGCGCTCGCGCGCGGCAGCTGGATCTTCGACGATGCGCCGTATTCGCAGGCGTCGCACGACCTGAACGGCGTCGCGAACTGGGTCGACACGTGGCTGGCGGCGGCCGTCGCCGGCCGCGCGGGAGCCGCGCGATGAAGGCCGCGCTCGCGTCGCGACTGCGCGCGTTCGGCCGGCGCGCGGCAGACTGGTGCGCGCGCGGCATCGGGCTGCCGGCGCAACGCACGCGGGTGGACTGGTTCGTGCGGCTGTTCTTCCACGCGCCGCCGCCCGGCCGGCCCGATCATGTGCGCCGCTGGGTGCGCGTCGCGTTCCTGCGGCTCGCGCACGACTGGGGCGTGCTGCAGCCGCTCAGCGTGCGCGAATGGCTGTGGCGCGCGATCGTGCGCGCGCCGCGTGCGGCCGGCGGCCGGCCCGCGCGCGATCCGCTCGCGTGGTTCGACACGTTCGTCGTGCCTGTCTACGTGGCCGCGCGTGCGGTCGGCCGGCGCGTCAACGCGATGCTCGAGCGTCTGCCGTGGGCGCGCTGGGGCGGCTGGCTCGATGCGCGCGCGAACGGCGTCGGCCGGCGTCGCTGGCTCGCGCCGCTGCTGCTCGTCGCCGGCGCGGTGCTGTGGGCCGCGGCCGGAATGTCGCCGCTGATGCCCGGCGCGCAGTTCGCGTTCTTCGCGATCGTCGCGGTGCTCGCGCTCGCGCTGCGCCGCCTGCCGGGCCATCTGCCGACCCTCGCGCTCGCGTCGCTCGCGCTGCTGGCCACGCTGCGCTACGTGTGGTGGCGCACGACCCAGACGCTCGACTTCCGCAGCCCGGTCGAAGCCGTCGCCGGCTACCTGCTGTACGGCGCCGAAGCCTACACGTGGATGATCCTGCTGCTCGGCTTCGTGCAGACCGCGTGGCCGCTCGACCGGCCGATCGTGCCGCTGCCCGACGATCCGGACACCTGGCCGACCGTCGACGTCTATATCCCGACCTACAACGAGCCGCTGTCGGTCGTGAAGCCGACCGTGTTCGCCGCGCAGAGCATCGACTGGCCGAGCGCGAAGCTGCGCGTGTACCTGCTCGACGACGGCCGGCGCCCCGAGTTCGCGGCCTTCGCGGCCGAGGCCGGCATCGACTACCTGACGCGCGACGACAACCTTCACGCGAAGGCCGGCAACATCAACCGCGCGCTGCCGAAGACGCACGGCGACTACATCGCGATCTTCGACTGCGATCACGTGCCGACGCGCTCGTTCCTGCAGACGACGATGGGCGTGTTCCTGCGCGACCCGAAATGCGCGCTCGTGCAGACGCCGCACCATTTCTTCTCGCCCGATCCGTTCGAGCGCAATCTCGGCACGTTCCGCGAGGTCCCGAACGAGGGCAACCTGTTCTACGGCCTCGTGCAGTCGGGCAACGACCTGTGGAACGCGACGTTCTTCTGCGGATCGTGCGCGGTGCTCAAGCGCAGCGCGCTGGAGGAGGTCGGCGGCGTCGCGGTCGAGACGGTGACCGAGGACGCGCACACGGCGCTCAAGCTGCATCGGCGCGGCTATACGTCGGCGTACCTGCCGACCGTGCAGGCGGCCGGCCTCGCGACCGAAAGCCTCGCCGGCCACGTGAAGCAGCGCACGCGCTGGGCGCGCGGGATGGCGCAGATCTTCCGCATCGACAACCCGTTCCTCGGGCGCGGGCTCGGGTTCATCCAGCGGATCTGCTACGGCAACGCGATGCTGCATTTCTTCTACGGGATTCCGCGGCTGGTGTTCCTGACGATCCCGCTCGCGTATCTGTTCTTCCACCTGTACTTCATCAACGCGTCGTCGTTCGCGCTCGCGAGCTACGTGATCCCGTACCTCGTGCTCGCGAACGTCGCGAACTCGCGGATGCAGGGACGCTACCGTCATTCGTTCTGGGCCGAGGTCTACGAATCGGTGCTCGCGTGGTACATCGCGTTGCCGACCACGGTCGCGTTCTTCAGCCCGAAGCACGGCAAGTTCAACGTGACCGACAAGGGCGGCAAGATCGACGAAGGCTATGTCGACTGGTCGACGTCGAAGCCGTATCTCGTGCTGTTCGCGCTGAACGTGCTCGCGATCGTCGCCGGCCTGTGGCGGCTCGTGGCCGACCAGGGCGACGAGGCGTCGACGATCCTGATCACGCTCGGCTGGACCGTCTACAACCTCGCGATGCTCGGTGCGGCGCTGGCCGTCGCGCGCGAGACCAAGCAGGTGCGCGTCACGCACCGGATCGCGATGCGCGTGCCGGCGATGCTGCTGCTCGCCGACGGCTCGACCGCCGCGTGCTTCACGAGCGACTATTCGACCGGCGGCCTCGGGCTCGAAGCTGTGCCGGGGCTGCCGCTCGCCGTCGGCGACACGTTGACGGTGTGCGTGACGCGCGGCGACCGCGCGTTTCCGTTCCCGGTGCGCGTGACCCGTGCGACGCCGACCCATGTCGGCGTGAGCTTCGAGGAACTGACGCTCGAGCAGGAACGCCAGCTCGTGCAATGCACGTTCGGCCGCGCGGATGCGTGGCTCGACTGGCACGAAAGCGCCCGGCCCGACACGCCGCTCGGCGGGCTCAAGGAAGTGCTGCGGATCGGGCTGGACGGCTATGTACGAATGTGGAAGGGTGCGGCGCGCGGCGTGCAGGCCATGCTTGCGCCGAAACTCGATCGCGCGCGCGACTGACGCGGCGCGCATCATGGAGTGGGTTAGATGACGTTCTGGAATCTGTATTTCATCCTGAAGTTCGCGCTGTTCGCGACCGGGCGCCTGCAGCCGTTCTGGCTCGCGAACCTCGCGTTCGCGGTGGCGCTCGTGGCGAGCGCGCCGATCCGGTCGCGCGCGTGGCGCATCGTCCGGCAGGTCGTGGCGATCGCGATCGCGGTGCCGCTGCTCGCGCGCGAACTGCATGCGCCGCCGCTCACCCGTCTCGCGGAGGCCGCGCGCGAAGTCAGCACGTTCCGCCTCGACTACTGGATGGAGCTGCTGCCGCGCCTGTTGCCGCCCGTGCTGGCGCTGACGATCGTCGGCGTGCTGATCGTCTATTTCATCGTCAATCGCTGGCTGCGCGTCGCGACGTTCGTGGTCGCCGTGCTGGTCGTGATGCCGCTGTGGCAGGCCGGCAGCGGCCTGATGGCGCGCGTCGCCGCACCGGCGCAGCCGCAGGCGAACGCGGCGGGCGCCACGCGCGTCGATCAGCCCGAGGACCACAACGCGGCGCTCGCGACGTTCCGTGCGCAGGAGTCGCAGCGGCAGGTCGCGTTCGGCCATCTCGGCAGCGATCCGGCAGCGCAGTTCGACGTGATCGTGCTGCACATCTGCTCGCTGTCGTGGGACGACCTCGATGCGGCGAAGGTGCGCAACCATCCGATGCTGAGCCACTTCGACTACCTGTTCACGAACTTCAGCACGGCCGCGAGCTACAGCGGCCCGGCGGCGATCCGCGTGCTGCGCGCGAGCTGCGGGCAGGAAGCGCATGCGGACCTGTACAAGAGCGCGCCGCAGCAGTGCCATCTGTTCTCGCAACTGGCGGGTGCCGGCTACACGGTGCAGTCGCTGCTGAACCACGACGGCCATTTCGACAACTTCCTGCAGGTGATCCACGACAACATCGGCGTGGCCGATGCGCCGATGATCTCGAACGCGGCCGCGCCGGTCGCGATGCATGCGTTCGACGGCTCGGCGATCAAGGACGACTACTCGACGCTCGCGAACTGGTACGCGCAGCGTGCGGCGGTGCCGGGGCCCGTCGCGCTGTACTACAACACGATCAGCCTGCACGACGGCAACCGCGTCGTCGGCAGCGCGCTGACGAGCATCGACTCGTATCCGCAGCGCGCGACGAAGCTGATGACCGACTTCGACCGTCTCGCCGACCTGATCGCGCAATCGGGCCGCCGCGCGGTGATCGTGTTCGTGCCCGAGCACGGCGCCGCGTTGCGCGGCGACAAGAACCAGGTCGCGGGGCTGCGCGAAATTCCGACGCCGCGCATCGTGCACGGGCCGGTCGGCGTGCGGCTCGTCGGCTTCGCCGGCAACCACGGCGCGACGACCGTGATCGAGCAGCCGACCAGCTTCCTCGCGCTCGCGCAGTTGCTGTCGAATCTCGTGTCGAACAGTCCGTTCAAGCCGGGCGCGACGCTCGCGCAATACGCGACCGATTTGCCGCGCACGCGGATGATCGGCGAGAACGAGGGCACGGTGACGATGCAGACCGCCGCGGGTTACGCGGTGAAAACTCCGGACGGCGTATGGATCGACGAACAGTAACGATTTCCGGCGAAGGCGACGACGATCGCCTGTCGCAACCGAACGACGTGATCGGCCTCGCGCGGCATCTGCCCGCGCTCGATCCCGAGCGCTATGTCGACGAGCAGGCGCGCCGCGCGTTCGACGCGTCGCTCGATCGCTGGCCGACGCTCGCGAAGCTGATGGGATTGAAGCGGTAAACGTACGACGGCCGGCATGATCGCCGGCCGTCGTGGCTTCGTCGGGCGAACCCGCCTATTGCGTCTTGCGTTCCGGCTGGCGGGTCCATTCGTCTTCTTCGCCCGGCACCTTGCCGAACGTCTGATCGGCCCACGCGGCGCGCGCCGCATCGATCTTCGCGCGCTCGCTCGACACGAAATTCCATTCGATGAAACGCTCGCCCGGCAGGTGCGCGCCGCCGAGCAGCATCACGCGTGCGCCGTTCGTACTCGCCAGCGCGACGGTGGCGCCCGGTTCGAGCATGGCCATCGTCGCCGGGGCGAGCGGCGTGCCGTCGATGCTCAGGTCGCCGTCGACGAGATACACGCCGCGTTCGTCGTGCTCCGCATCGAGCGCGAGCTGCCCGCCCGGCGCGAATGCCGCATACGCATAGAGCGTCGGCGAGAACACGGCGACCGGCGACGCGCGCCCGAACGCGGTGCCCGCGATCACGCGCACCGTCACGCCGTCGCGCGTGAACGACGGCAGCGTGTCGGCCGCATGGTGAACGAACGCGGGCGCGGTGTCTTCATGCTCGACCGGCAGCGCGACCCAGGTCTGGATGCCGTGCACGGGCTGCTCGCGCGGTCGATCCTCGTCGGGCGAGCGCTCCGAATGCACGATGCCGCGGCCGGCCGTCATCCAGTTCACGTCGCCCGGCACGATCTTCTGCCGGAAGCCGAGGCTGTCGTGATGCATCAGCGAGCCGTCGAACAGGTAGGTGACGGTCGCGAGCCCGATGTGCGGATGCGGCAGCACGTCGATGCCGCGGCCGGCCGGCAACACGGCCGGGCCCATCTCGTCGAAGAAAATGAACGGGCCGACGAGGCGCGCGGCGCGTGCGGGCAGCACGCGGCGCACGACGAGGTTGCCGATATCGCTTTCGCGCGGCGTGAGCAGGGTCTTGATCGAAGCGGACATGGCGGGAATCTCGTGGCGGGGCGGTGACGGAAGGCGCTCAGGCGATCGCCGTGTCGATCGCGATCGGATGCGTGAGGATCTTGTGCACCGGGCACGCGTTCGCGATCTGCAGCAGGCGTTCGCGCTGCTCGCCGGTCAGGTCGCCGTCGAGCGTGATGCGGCGCACGATCGTGCTCCCCGCGCTGCCCGATTCGTGCGCGAGCTTCACGTGCACTTCGTCGAGTGGCCAGCCTTTGCGTTGCGCATACATCTTCAGCGTGATCGCGGTACACGCGCCGAGACTCGACAGCAGCAGCGCGACGGGCGTCGGCGCCGTATCGCCGCCGCCGAGCGACGCGGGTTCGTCGGCGCGCCACTGGTGGACGCCGTCGGTGAAGTGGACGAGGTAATCGACCGGGCCGATGCTCGCTTCGACGGTGAGTTCGCTCATTGAAATTCCAGGTGGGGAAAGGGGACGGGCCTGCCGGGCAGGCCGGACGTCAAGGTTCGAGCAGGCGCTGCAGCCGCAGCTCCTCGAAATCCAGTTCGGATTCTATGCGGTGCAGCACCGCGTCGTCGACCCGGCCCTCGCGATGCAGGCCGAGCAGCGCGTCGCGCGACACGCCGACCAGCTCGAGCTCCACGCGCAGCATCCGCGCGCGCACGTCCGCGGGCTCCGCACCGTCGCGGTGCGCGCGTTCGTTGAACGCGACGCGGCTGCGGTATTCGGTCAGCAGCCGGTCGAGCGATGCGCGTTCGAGGCCGGCGCCGCGCTGCTCGCGCGCGTCGAGCTCGGCAAGCGCCGCGCCGAACGTGTGCGCGCGCACCGCGTGTTCGGACATCGTGCGGCGCGCGGCCGGACGCAGTTTCAGTGCACGGATCAGCGGCGCGAGCGTGCCGCCCTGCACGACGAGCGTCGCGATGATCAGCAGGAACGTGCTGAACAGGATCAGGTCGCGGCCCGGAAAGTTGGCCGGCAGCGCGATCGCGGCCGCGAGGCTCACGACGCCGCGCATGCCCGACCAGCCGAGCACGACGGCTTCGCGCCACGACCACGCCGCGTGGCCCGCGCGCCGTGCACGCAGGCGGCCCGGCAGCCACATCGCGACGAACACCCACACGATGCGCGCGCCGATCGCGGCGGCCGTCGCCGGCAGCGCGACCCGCAGGCCGGCCGTCAGCACCGCGCCTTCGTGGTTCACGCCCGCGAGGATCGCGTGCAGCGCGAGGCCGATCAGGATGAACACGAGCGCGTCGAGCACGAACACGATCGCTTCCCACGTCGCCTTCGCCTTGATCCGCATGTCGGCGCCGAACACGCGATGCTGGCGCACGCCGAGCACGAGGCCGCAGGTGACGACCGACAGCACGCCGGAGCCGTGCACGGCTTCCGCGATCCCGTAGCTGCCCCATGCCATCGCGAACGTCACGACGATGCCGAGCATCGGCTCGCGCAGGCGTTGCAGTACCCAGCACATCGCATGGCCGCATGCGAGGCCGACCGCGATGCCGATCAGCGTGAGCGAGAAGAACAGGCCGGTCGCGCTCGCCGCCGTGATCGATACGGCGAACGCGGCCGACACGGCCATCTGGTACAGCAGCAGGCCCGACGCATCGTTGACGAGGCTTTCGCCTTCCAGCACCGCGACGAGCCGCGCGGGCAGCGGGTGGCGCTGGAGGATCGCCTTCGCGGCGACCGCGTCGGGCGGCGACACGATCGCACCGAGCGTGAAGCATGCGGCCCACGGCAGCGCGGGATTCGCCGCATGCACCGCGAGCGCGACCGCGACGGTCGTGAACGCCACGGCCCCGAGCGCGAGCGACGCGATCGATGCGAGCTCCTGCCGGAATTCCTTCCACGCGGTGTAGAACCCGCTCGACATCAGGAGCGGAGGCAGCACGGCCGCGAGCAACAGTGCCGGGTCCATGTCGGGCACGCGCTTGCCGGCGACGGCGACCACGCAGCCGCCGAGCAGCAGCACGACGGCCGGCGGAATCGAGATTCGCTCGGCGAGCCAGGTGAGCGCGCCCGCGCCGCAGATCAACAGCAACAGGTAATGGAACAGCTCGACGTTGGTCATGCGCGGCGGGCGGCGATGGAGTGGATCAAGAAGGCTTGCGGTCGTTCGCGGCGCCGCCCGGCAACGCGCCGAACATGTGCTGGCTGCACTTCGCATCGCGCCATGCGGTGTTCAGCCGATGGCCGGACAGCATGCGCCGCGCGACGGGCAGGATCTGTTCGCCCGCCAGCATGCCGAGCAGGCCGACGAGCGCGATGACCGGCGGCGCGGGCGAGTTCACGCCGATCGCGCCGTAGATGACGCCGGCGAGGGTGCCGGCGAGCAGCGACAGGACATACGGTTTCATGGTGGTGCGCCTCGTGATGGCCGAGCGGCACCGGAACGGCACCGTCAAAGTCCTGAAAGCGTATCGGGTTTACGTGAAGAAAAAAAGGGCGGGCAGTCCCGAACGGACGTCCATTCGGGAATCGGATCGATTCCATTCCTTGGGTGTTCGCGCCGCGCGTTTGCGGCTTAAATGTTTCAGCCCGGATGATGACGATCCGGCGCCGACGCATTCCGGGCGCCTCCCGCTTTCACGGTCGAGGCAGCCGCCTATTTTCCGTTCACAGGACCCATCCGCCATGAGCAACCCGAAACTTGAAGTACTGACGCCGCAGAACAGCCAGCTGATCTTCATCGACCAGCAGCCGCAAATGGCGTTCGGCGTGCAGTCGATCGATCGGCAGACGCTGAAGAACAACGTCGTCGGGCTCGCGAAGGCCGCGAAGGTCTTTAACATCCCGACCACGATCACGACGGTCGAAAGCGACAGCTTCTCGGGCCACACCTATCCCGAGCTGCTCGACGTGTTCCCGAACCAGAAGACGCTCGAACGCACGTCGATGAACTCGTGGGACGACCAGAAGGTGCGCGACGCGCTTGCCGCGAACGGCCGCAAGAAGGTGGTGGTGTCGGGCCTGTGGACCGAAGTCTGCAACACGACGTTCGCGCTGTGCGCGATGCTCGAAGGCGACTACGAGATCTACATGGTCGCCGATGCATCGGGCGGCACGACGCAGGCTGCGCACGACTTCGCGATGCAGCGCATGGTGCAGGCCGGCGTGGTGCCGGTCACGTGGCAGCAGGTGCTGCTCGAATGGCAGCGCGACTGGGCGCGCCGCGATTCGTACGACGCGGTGATGGCGATCGCGAAGGAGCATTCGGGCGCGTACGGGATGGGCGTCGATTACGCGTACACGATGGTCCACAAGGCGCCGCAGCGTACCGCGACGCCGCACGAGTCGATTCCGGCCGTGCCCGCGAAGTAACGCGCTGCCGGCCGCGATCGCCGCGACGGTTGCCGCGGCGATCGCGTGCCGTCGGCCGTCGCGCGGTCAGGCGGCGGGCAGCGCCCACGGCGCGCGCGAGAAATGTTCGGCGAGGAAATCGAGCAGCACCGTCACGCGCGCGGCGCGCAGCATGCCGGGCGGCGTGACGAGGTTCACGTTGATGTCGGCGATCTTCCAGTCGCTCATCACTTCCTCGAGCGCGCCGCGCTGCAGTTCGTCCCACACCAGGAACTCGGGCTGCAGCGCGAGGCCGTGACCGCCGACGAGGGCGGGGAGGATCACGTCCGCATTGTTCGTGCGAATGCGGCCGTGCACGTTCACGCCGACATCCTCGCCGGATGCCGAATGGCGGAAGCGCCAGTGCTCGGGCGTCGGCAGGTTCGTATACGTGAGGCACACGTGCTGTTCGATGTCGCGCGGATGCGTGGGGCGGCCGCGCCGGTCGAGATACGCGGGCGCCGCGACGAGCGGCCGGCGCACCGCGCAGAGGCGACGCGAGCGCAGCGTCGAATCGCTCAGCTCGGCGATGCGGATCGCGACGTCGAAGCCGCCCGATACGATGTCGACGATGTGATCGGTGAGCACGAGATCGATGTCGACGCGCGGATAGCGCTCGAGAAACGTGGGCAACACCGGCGACAGATGGTGCAGCCCGAACGACATCGGCGCGTTCACGCGCACGAGGCCGTGCGGTTCGAGCGCTTGCGCGGTGGCTTCGCTTTCGATCAGTTCCGCATCGGCGAGCAGGCGGATCGCGCGGTCGCGCAGCAGTTCGCCGGTCGGCGTGAGCGACAGCTTGCGCGACGTGCGGTACAGCAGCATCGCGCCGAGGCGTTTTTCGAGGCGCGCGATCGCTTTCGACACGGTGGGTTGCGAGACGCCGAGCTGCTCGGCGGCTTTCGCGAACGAACCCGTCTCCGCGACGCGCGCGAAGATGGCCCAGGCTTCGAGATCAGGAAGGTGTTGCATGGTCGGAGCGGATGGCAGGGAAGCGAAACGGATGCGAGGGCGGCGCGGCATGCGGCCGATGCGATGCGGATCATTCTAATCCCGCCGGGAGGAAAATCGTTATGGAATCTTATCTAATTTCATTGGGCGCCGGCGTGCTGATCGGCGTCGTGTACAGCGTGATCAAGGTGCGTTCGCCTGCGCCGCCGCTGATCGCGCTGGTGGGCCTCGCCGGCATGCTGGTCGGCGTGCAGGCCATCGCGCCGGTTCGTCACTGGCTCGGCTTCTGAACGCATCGAGGAGATGTCAATGAGCGCAACCGATACTCAACCCGATCTGATCCTGCACAGCGGGCGCATCACGACGCTCGATCGTGCGAACCCGATCGCGGCCGCCGTCGCGATCAAGGACGGCCGCTTCGTCGCCGTCGGCAGCGACGCGGACGTCATGCCGCTCGCGGGCCGCGCGACGAAGGTGGTCGATCTCGGCGGCCGCGGCGTGCTGCCGGGCCTGATCGACAACCATTGCCACGTGATTCGCGGCGGCCTGAACTACAACATGGAACTGCGCTGGGACGGCGTGCCGTCGCTCGCGCTCGCGATGGAGATGCTCAAGCAGCAGGTCGCGATCACGCCCGCGCCGCAGTGGGTGCGCGTGGTCGGCGGCTTCACCGAACACCAGTTCGTGGAGAAGCGGCTGCCGACGATCGACGAACTCAATGCGGTCGCGCCGGACACGCCCGTGTTCATCCTGCATCTGTACGATCGCGCGTTGCTGAACGCGGCGGCGCTGCGGGTGGTCGGCTACACGAAGGACACGCCGGAGCCGCCGGGCGGGACGATCCTGCGCGATGCGGCGGGCAACCCGACCGGCCTGCTGCTCGCGAACCCGAACGCGACAATCCTCTACGCGACGCTCGCGAAGGGGCCGAAGCTGCCGTTCGAGTATCAGTACAACTCGACGCGCCATTTCATGCGCGAGCTGAACCGGCTGGGCGTGACGGGCGTGATCGATGCGGGCGGCGGTTCGCAGAATTATCCCGACGATTACGAAGTGATCCGCAAGCTGCACGACGCGGGCGAGATGACGATCCGGATCGCGTACAACCTGTTCACGCAGAAGCCGAACGCGGAAAAGGAAGACTTCGTGAACTGGACGAAGAGCGTCAAGTACCACGACGGCACTGACTACTTCCGCAATAACGGCGCCGGCGAGATGCTGGCGTTTTCCGCGGCCGACTTCGAGGATTTCCGCGTCGCGCGGCCGGACCTGCCCGCGCAGATGGAGGACGATCTCGAAGGCGTCGTGCGCGTGCTCGCGGAAAACCGCTGGCCGTGGCGCATGCACGCGACCTACGACGAAACGATCAGCCGCGCGCTCGACGTATTCGAGAAGGTCAACGAAGACATCCCGCTCGAAGGGCTGAACTGGTTCTTCGATCACGCGGAAACGATCACCGAGAAATCGATGGACCGGATCGCCGCGCTCGGCGGCGGCATCGCGGTGCAGCACCGGATGGCGTACCAGGGCGAATACTTCGTCGAGCGCTACGGCGCGCAAGCCGCGGAGGCGACGCCGCCGGTCGCGAAGATGCTTGCCAAGGGGCTGAAGGTGTCGGCCGGCACCGACGCGACGCGCGTCGCATCGTACAACCCGTGGGTGTCGCTCGCATGGCTCGTGACGGGCAAGACGGTCGGCGGCATGCGCATGTATCCGCAGCGCAACCTGCTCGATCGCGAAACCGCGCTGCGGATGTGGACCGAGTACGTGACGTGGTTCTCGAACGAGGAGGGCAAGAAGGGGCGCATCGCGGTGGGGCAGCTTGCCGACCTGGTGGTCCCGGATCGCGATTTCTTCGCATGCGCGGAGGACGACATCGCCGCCACGACCGCGTTGCTGACGGTGGTCGACGGGAAGATCGTGTGGGGCGCGGGGCCGTTCGCGTCGCACGACGCGCCGATTCCGCCGGCGATGCCCGACTGGTCGCCGGTGCGCGAGTTCGGCGGCTATGGCGGCTGGGGCGCGACGCAGCGCAACGGCGCGCCGCTGCAACGCGCGGCGGCCGCCGCGATGTGCGGCTGCGCGAATGAATGCAACCTTCACCAGCATGCGCACGCGAGCGCATGGGCAAGCACGTTGCCGACGTCGGATGCGAAGGGCTTCTGGGGCGCGTTCGGGTGCTCTTGCTGGGCGATCTGACATGACGACGCGCCCCGTCTACCGCACCCCCTCGTGGCTCCGCGTGCTGTTCGCGCAGCCGTGGGTCCTGCCGCTCGCGCGCGTCGCGCTGGTGTCCGCCTATCTGCTCGGCGGCGTCGCGAAGGCGCTGGACTTCCACGGCGCGGTCGCGGAGCAGGCGCATTTCGGCCTGCAGCCGGCCGCGCTGTGGGCGGCGCTCGCGATCGCGGTCGAGATCGCCGGCTCGCTGTGCGTGGTGTTTCGCCGTTTCACCTGGCTGGGCGCCGGCAGTCTCGGTATGCTGACGCTCGTCGCGATGTTCGTGGCGAACGATTTCTGGAACCGTTCCGGCGCCGAACGGTTCATGGCGCTCAACAGCTTTTTCGAGCATCTCGGGCTGATCGCGGCACTCGTGCTCGCGACCGTGCTCGACGATGCGCGGCAACCGGCCGATGATGGCCGCTCCATTCGATGACGATGCAACAACCAGGAAACCCTGTGATGAAATCCGTTCGTTCCGTGCTGCTCGCCGCGATGCTCGCGGGCGGCCTCGCCGTCGCGCCCGTGACGTTCGCGAAACCGCCGGCGCCGCCCGCGGTCGTGCCGACGGTGGCGGTCGGCCCGCAGTACGACACGACCCACGTGTGCGTCGCACCCGAAGACTTCGACCGCTTCACCGACAGCTTCGTCGCGACGTTCGGCGGCAAGAAGTCGAAGCAGGGCGTGTTCCAGGTCACGCCGACGCCGAGCCAGACGATGTCGCAACTCGTGCTGACACCGGTCGGCACGATCTCGGTATTCGGTTTCAAGACGCCGATCCCGTATCCGTTCTGCGCGGAGCGTACCGGCTATCTCGTGACCGACATGGACGTCGCCGTGAAGTCCGCGCGCGAGCACGGTGCCGACGTGATCGTCGACACGTTTCCCGATCCGATCGGCCGCGACGCGATCGTCACATGGGCGGGCGGCGTGAACATGCAGCTGTACTGGCACACGCAGGCGCCGAATTACGACGCGCTGCAGACCATCCCCGAGAATCGCGTCTACGTGTCGCCGCAAAGCGTCCGCAAGTTCGTGCACGACTTCGTCAAGTTCTCGAAAGGCAAGGTGGTGTCCGACACCCTGAAGGCGCCGGGCATCGAGATCGGCCGGCCGGACGATACGTACCGCCGCATTCGGATCGAATCGGGCTTCGGCAAGATGACCGTGCTGGTGACCGACGGCCATCTGCCTTACCCGTTCGGCCGCGAGATGACCGGCTACGACGTGCCCGATCTCGCCGCGACGCTGAAGCAGGCCGAAGCCGCGGGCGTAACCGTGCTCGTGCCGCCGTTCAAGTCGGACGGCCGCGACGCGGCGCTCGTGCAGTTCCCCGGCGGCTACGTCGCCGAGATCCACGCGAGCGCGGCGCGATGAAGCACGAGGACACGATTCTCGCCGCGGTGGCCGGCTTCGTCGACACGCTGAGCTTCGTCGCGCTGTTCGGGCTCTTCACCGCGCACGTGACCGGCAACTTCGTGCTGATCGGCGCCGGCCTCGCGGGCTTCGGCCAGGGTGTCGTGCTGAAGCTCAGCGTGTTTCCGGCGTTCGTGTGCGGCGTGATCGCGAGCAGCCTGATCGCGCGGTCGATGGCCGCGCGGCCGGCGTGGCAGGGCACGCGCGTGCTGCATACGGTGCAGGCCGTGCTGCTGCTCGGCTTCTGCGCGGCCGGCGTGTGGGCGACGCCCGTCACGCAGCCCGACAGCGTGGCGGCGCTCGTGGCCGGCATCGTCGGCACGTTCGCGATGGGCGTGCAGAATGCGCATCCGCGCGTGATCGCGCGCGCGGGCGGCGTGCCGAACACGGTGATGACCGGCAACGTCACGCAGGCGATCCTGGACGCCGTCGACATGCTGTCCCCCGGCACGGCGGACAGCGTGCGCGCCACCGCACGCGCACGTTTCGCGAAGATGCTGCCGGCGATCGTCGCGTTCGCGCTCGGCGCGGCGGGCGGTGCGATCGGGTTCCGCTACGTCGGATTCCTGGCGCTGCTGGTGCCCGTCGGCGCGCTCGCGACGCTTGCGCTGTGCGCGGCGCAATCAGCCGGTACGCCCACGCAGGAGCGTGCATGAGCGAGCGACGCGGGCGACGCCACGGCCGCCGCTTCGAGTGGGCCGCGCACGTGTCGATCGTCGCGGGGCTGCTGTGCGCGGGCGCCGACGCGGCGTTCGCGGAAACGGCGGTTGCGTCGACGTCGACGCAAGAACCGGCGCCGGCATCGACTGCGTCATCGGCCTCGTCGCCGGCCTCGACGTCCGCGGCGGCCACCGCATCGACGTGCACCGCCAAACGCCCGACCGTTCTGTTCAACCGCTGGCAGGAAGACTGGTCGGTGCTTGCGAATCCCTGCGTGCCGCGCGCGCCGCTCGACGGGCTGAAAACCATCCCGCTCGGCAACGATCCGTCGTCCTATCTGTCGCTCGGCGTGAACCTGCGCGAGCGGCTCGAAACCAACGACGCACCGCTGTTCGGCATCGGCTCCGCGCAATCGGATACGTACGTGATCCAGCGCGTCGAAGTGCATGCCGATGCGCATCTCGGCCCGCACTGGCAGTTCTTCACGCAATTGCAGGACGCACGCGCGTTTGGCAAGAACACGGTGTCGCCGGTCGATAAAAACCCGCTCGATCTCGAACAGGCATTCGCGACCTACACGGGCGCGCTTGGCGGCGGCACGGTCAAGTTCCGCGTCGGCCGGCAGGAGATGGCGTTCGACTTGCAGCGCTTCATCGCCGCGCGCGACGGCCCGAACGTGCGGCTCGCGTTCGATGCGGTGTGGGCCGATTACGAATACGGCAAGTGGCGCTTCATCGGCTATGCGACGCAGCCGGTGCAGAACCGCAACGCATCCGATTTCGACGACGTGTCGAATCGCGATCTCACGTTCAGCGGCGTGCGTTTCGAGCGGCAGTCGGTCGGGCCGGGCGACCTGTCCGGCTACTGGTCGCGCTACAACCGCCGCGGCGCGCGTTTCCTCGATGCGAGCGGCCCCGAGCATCGCGACGTATGGGACGTCCGCTACACGGGCACGCACGGGCGCTTCGACTGGGATCTCGAGACGATGCTGCAGACCGGCACGGTCGGCAACGCCACGATCGGCGCGTGGGCCGTCGGTTCGATCGCCGGCTACAGGCTCGACGCGCCGTGGTCGCCGCGCATCGCGCTGCAGGTGGACGCGGCATCGGGCGACCGGCATCCGCACGACGGCCGCATCGGCACCTTCAATCCGCTGTTTCCGAACGGCTATTACTTCACGCTGGCCGGCTATACGAGTTACGCGAACCTGATTCACGTGAAGCCGTCCGTGACGCTGAAACCGGCGGCGAACCTGTCGTTGCTCGGTGCGCTGGGCTTCCAGTGGCGCGAGACGACCGGCGACGCCGTCTATCAGCAGCCGAACATCCCGGTGCCGGGCACCACCGGCAAGGGCGGCCTGTGGACGGGCATGTACGTGCAGTTGCGCGCGGACTGGACGATCGCCGCGAACCTGATCGGCGCGGTGGAGGCCGTGCATTTCCAGGTCGGCGACGCGATCCGGCAGGCGGGCGGGCACAACGCGGATTACGTCGGCGTCGAGCTGAAGTACGGCTGGTGACGGCGGCGCGCGGCAACCCGCACGCGGCTTGAAAAAGGACAGCCCCGTGAACTGCGGGGCTGTCCTTCGTTCGTCCGGGCCGGCAGCATGGCCGGCCGCGTTCGCGGTGACGGCGATGCCGTTACAGGTTCGGCGACAGCGCGAGCGCGTTCGTCAGGTCGCCCATCGGCTGCGCGCCGTTCGCCTTCAGCGCGTCGTCGCGCTGCTGCAGGCCCGCGAGGCGCGGCAGCGAGAAGCGGCGCGTGATGAAGCGCAGGATCGAGCCCGTGTCGTACTGCGTGTGGTCGACGAAGCCCTTCTTCGCATACGGCGACACGATCAGCGCCGGAATGCGGGTGCCCGGGCCCCAGCGATCGGCATTCGGCGGCGTCGCATGATCCCAGAAGCCGCCGTTTTCGTCGTACGTGACGACCACGACCATGTTCTTCCACTGCGGGCTGGCCTGCAGGTGCGCGATCACGTCGGCGATGTGCTGGTCGCCGGACGTGACGTCCGTGTAGCCCGGGTGCTCGTTCAGGTTGCCTTGCGGCTTGTAGAACGTCACCTGCGGCAGCGCGCCCGCATCGATCGCCTTGATGAACTCGGCGCCGTTCGCGCCGCCGTCGAGCAGATGCTGCGCACGGCTCGCGGTGCCCGGCGCCTGGTTCGCGAAGTAGTTGAACGGCTGGTGGTGCGGCTGGAAGTTCGGCGTCGACAGGTCGGCGCCGTAGATCACGTTCGACGTGCCGTTCTGGCTCGCCTGCAGCGCCTGGCCCCACGCGCCGGAATACCACGCCCACGATACGCCCGCGTTGGTCATCAGGTCGCCGATGTTGGTCGCCGTCTGCGGCGGCATCGTCGACGGATTGGCCGGGTCGGCGAGCAGCGGGTCGCCGCCCGCGGCCGCCTTGTTGCCGCTCGGCTGATACGCCGGCTGCATCGTGTTGATGCCGTAGAAGTCGGGCGTCAGCGCGCCGTCGTTGACGAACTTCGGCGGGCCACTCAGCGCGGAAGCCGGCGAGTTCGTCGCGACCTTCAGCGACTTGCCGTCGGCATTGAGCACGGTGATCTTGCCGGCCGCCGGGCTCTTGTCGGCGTTCGGGTAGTACGGTGCGCACGCGCAGATCAGGTACTGGTGGTTCAGGAACGAGCCGCCGAACGCACCCATGAAGAAGTTGTCTGCGAGCACGTACTGCTGCGCGATCTTCCACAGCGGCAGCTTCGACGGATCGGCCGTGTAGTGACCCATCGTCAGGCCGCCGGCATCGGTCCATGCGGCGTACATGTCGTTCTTGCCGCCGTTGATCTGCATCTGGTCCTGGTAGAAGCGGTGCACGATGTCGCGCGTCGCGATGCTCATCGACTGGTTGAAGCCTTTCGGATCGTCGATCGCGAACGGCGCGTTCGGCAGGTTCGCCGTCATCGCCTCGGTCACCGCCGGCGTGATGCCGGTCGCGGTCAGGCCGCCCCAGATCTTCGGCAGCGTCGCCATCGTCGAGCCGTCGCGGTCCTTCTGCACCGAGTTCGCGGCCGTCGCGTTCTGCAGACCGTTCGCGCCCGGGAAGTTGCCGTACAGGTTGTCGAAGCTGCGGTTTTCCGCGTAGATCACGACGACGTTCTTGACGGCCGACAGGCCCTGCTGCGTGACGTCGTCGCCGCCGCAGGCGGTCAGGCTGAGCGCGGCCGCGACGGCGATCGGCGTGCAGCGAATCCAGGCGTGCTTCTTCATGCGATGTTCTCTCTCATTCGTCGTTGGTCGCGTGTGGGAACCGGGTGGCGGGAGGGCCGGCGCACGAACCTCGCGGTACCGCCCGGCTGCGCGCATTATCTGGAACCGATTTGACAGCCGGGTGTAGGGGCGCTTTCAATTGACTGTCGGTCGAACGTCATTGAACGGTCACGGAACTGACATAAGCTCCGGCCGATTGCCCACCGCTACCAGAACAACGACGATGCACACCCTGCTGAAATCCATCGCGTTCGCGCGATCGCTGATCCCTGCCACGGCGACGCTCGCGGTGGTCGGCGCGCTCGCGGCGCTCGCCGGTTGCGATGCGCGGCCCGGCACGACTGCGTCGGCCGCATCCGTCGTACCGGCGGCCCAGGCCGCGCCGGCCACCCCGGCGGTCGCGCCGGCCGGCCAGCCGCAGACGCGCGCGCAGGTGTTCGAGGGCGTGAAGCAGATGACGGCGCTCGGCAAGCAGTTGTTCTTCGATCCGTCGCTGTCCGGGTCCGGCAAGCTCGCTTGCGCGTCGTGCCATAGCGCCGACCATGCGTTCGGGCCGCCGAACGCGCTGTCGGTGCAGCTGGGCGGCGACGACATGCACCGTACCGGCTTTCGCGCGGTGCCGTCGCTGAAATACCTGCGCGGCATCCCGCCGTTCAGCGAGCACTTCCACGATTCGCCCGACGAAGGGGATGAAAGCATCGACGCGGGTCCGACCGGCGGGCTGACCTGGGACGGTCGCGTCGATACGCGCGATGCGCAGGCGCGCATTCCGCTCACGTCGCCGTTCGAGATGAGCAGTTCGCCCGCACGGGTCGCGAAGGCGGTTCGCGCCGCGCCGTATGCCGATGCATTCCGCAAGGCGTTCGGCGACACGGTGCTCGGCGACGACCAGGCGACGTTCGGTGCGGTGCTGCGCGCGCTGGACGCATTCCAGCAGCAGCCGGCGCTGTTCGATCCGTACACGAGCAAATACGACGCGTATCTGGCCGGCCACGCGCAGCTCACGCCCGCGGAACTGCACGGGCTGCAACTGTTCAACGACGAGAAGAAGGGCAACTGCGCGAGCTGTCACGTCAGCCAGCGCACGCTCGAAGGCGGCCCGCCGCAGTTCAGCGATTTCGGGCTGATCGCGATCGCGGTGCCGCGCAACCGCGCGCTGCCGGTCAATCGCGACCCGCGCTTCTTCGATCTCGGCGCATGCGGCCCCGAACGCACCGACCTGAAGGGGCGCGACGAATTCTGCGGGCTGTTCCGCACGCCGTCGCTGCGCAACGTCGCGCTGCGCAAGACGTTCTTCCACAACGGCGTCTATCACTCGCTCGAGGACGTGATGCGCTTCTACGTCGAACGCGACATCCATCCGGAGAAGTTCTACCCGGTCGTGCACGGCAAGGTGCAGATCTACGACGATTTGCCGAAGCGCTACTGGCCCAACATCAACCGCGAGCCGCCGTTCGACCGCAAGCGCGGCGACCCGCCGGCGCTGAACGCGGCCGAGATCAAGGACGTGATCGCGTTCCTCGGCACGCTGACTGACGGATATCAGCAAACGGCCGCGCCGGCCGGGCACTAGAAGGCATTCACCGCAGCACGCATGCTATGCTCGCTCGCTGACGGGCGTGGCGCGTGCCGGAGGGCCGGCCCCCGGTTCGCCGGCATGCGCCACGCCGTTCGATCGAACATCCAAGGAGAAAAACATGTCGATGCGTGCATCCCTTTCCGTCGTCACGCGCGTGCTGGCCGGCGCCGCGTGCGCAGCCGCGATGCTGCCCGCCCATGCACAGAACAACCTGAACTTCCTGAACGACACGCCGATCAGCTATTTCAGCAAGACCGATCGCGCGTCGCTGTCCAAGGCGGTCGTGCAGGCGCGCGACGAAGGCAAGGACGGCGAAACCACGACATGGCAGAGCAGCGGCCGCGGCACGCAGATCGACGCGAAGCTCACGCCGAGCACGACCGAGACGGACGGCAAGACCTGCCGCGAAATCGCGACCGAAATCACCGCGAAGGGCCAGACGATGACGCTCAAGCCCGTCTACTGCAAGACGGCCGCGGGCAAGTGGCAGTTGCAGAAGCGCTGAGCACGCACGTGACGAAGCGGGGCGGCGCGCCGCGCACGGTGTCGTGCGGCGTCGTGATCCTCGATGCGGGTGGCCGCGTGTTCCTCGCGCACGCGACGGACACCACGCACTGGGACATCCCGAAGGGGCAGGGCGAGCCGGGCGAGACGCCGGCCGACGCCGCGCTGCGCGAACTGCTCGAGGAAACCGGCATCGAGTTCGCGCCGGCCCGCTTGCTCGATCTCGGCCGCTTCGCGTACCGGCACGACAAGGACCTGCACCTGTTCGCGGTGCAGGTGGCCGAAGGCGAGATCGATCCCGCACGGTGCACGTGTACGTCGCTGTTCCCGAGCCGTCGCGACGGCTCGATGATTCCCGAGATGGACGCGTACCGCTGGGCCGCGCCGGGCGACGTCGACACCTATGCGAGCCGCAGTCTCGCGCGGCTGTTTCGCACGAAGCTGTCGCTGGTGGAACTGCATCGGCGGCTGTCGGGCGCGTGAACGCACGCCGCGGCTTCCATTGCCGCCTGCCGTCCTTCGGCGCCTGCCCATGAAAAAACCGGCCCTGGAGCCGGTTTTTTCATGGGCAGGCAGCGGGGGCGGCTTGCGAAGCCGCCCGCCGCCGCGCGGAGCCGGCCGTCAGGCAGGCTTGCCCCAGCTGTCGCGCAGCCCGACGATCCGGTTGAACACCGGCTTGCCCGGCTTCGAATCGACACGGTCTGCAACGAAGTAGCCGTGGCGCTCGAACTGCAGGCGCGTTTCCGGCGCGACGTCGCCGTTGCCCGGCTCGACGTACGCCTGCACGATCTTCTTCGAATCGGGGTTCAGCGCCTCGAGGAAGTTCGCGCCGCCCGCGTCCGGGTGCGGCTCCTTGAACAGGCGATCGTAGATCCGCACTTCGGCCGGCTGCGCGTGCTTCGCGCTGACCCAGTGGATGTTGCCCTTCACCTTGTACGTGTTCGCGCCTTCGGTGCCCGACTTGCTGTCCGGGAAGTAGTTGCAGTGCACGGCCGTCACGTTGCCGTCGGCGTCCTTGTCGAAGCCCGTGCACTCGATCACGTAGCCGTAGCGCAGGCGCACCTTGTTGCCCGGGAACAGCCGGAAATAGCCTTTCGGCGGATTCTCGACGAAATCCTCGCGCTCGATCCACAGTTCGCGCGAGATCGGGAACGTGCGCACGCCGCGGTCCGGATGGTGCGGATGCACGGGCGCCGTGCACGCTTCCTCGAGGTCTTCCGGATAGTTGTCGATCACGAGCTTCAGCGGATCGAGCACCGCGACCGTACGCGCGGCCTTGTCGTCGAGGTCGTCGCGCAGCGCGCCTTCGAAGATGCTCATGTCGATCCACGAATCGATCTTCGTCACGCCGATCCGCTCGCAGAACAGGTGGATGCTCTCCGGCGTGAAGCCGCGGCGGCGCACGCCGACGATCGTCGGCATCCGCGGGTCGTCCCAGCCGTCGACGTGGCCTTCGGTGACGAGCTGCAGCAGCTTGCGCTTGCTGGTGATCGCGTACGTGAGGTTCAGCCGCGAGAATTCGATCTGTTGCGGCAGCGGGCGCGTGAACACGCCGGCTTCCGCGAGTTCGTTCAGCACCCAGTCGTACAGCGGGCGGTGATCCTCGAACTCGAGCGTGCACAGCGAGTGCGTGATGCCTTCGAGCGCATCCGAGATGCAGTGCGTGTAGTCGTACATCGGATACACGCACCAGGCGTCGCCGGTGCGGTAGTGGTGCGCATAGCGGATCCGGTAGATCACCGGGTCGCGCATGTTCATGTTCGGCGACGCCATGTCGATCTTCGCGCGCAGCACGTGCTCGCCTTCCTTGAACTCGCCGGCCTTCATGCGGCGGAACAGGTCGAGGTTTTCCTCGGGCGTGCGGTCGCGGAACGGCGACGGCTTGCCGCCTTCGGTCAGCGAGCCGCGGTTCGCGCGCATTTCGTCGGCGCTCTGGCTGTCGACGTATGCCTTGCCGCGCTGGATCAGCAGCTCGGCGAATTCGTACAGCTTGTCGTAGTAGTCGCTCGCGAAATACTGATGATCGACCGCGTCCTTGCGCCAGTCGAAACCGAGCCAGCGCACCGCGTCGACGATCGAGTCGACGTATTCGACGCTTTCCTTTTCCGGGTTCGTGTCGTCGAAGCGCAGGTGGCACACGCCGCCGTAGTCGCGCGCGATGCTGAAATTTAGGCAGATGCTCTTCGCGTGGCCGATGTGCAGATAGCCGTTCGGCTCGGGCGGGAAGCGCGTCTCGACGCGGCCGCCCCATTTGCCGGTGCGGTTGTCGTCGTCGATGATGTTGCGGATGAAATTGGAAGCCGCGGGGGCGTCGTTGCGTTCGGTGCTCATGCGGTTGGCGTCAGGGTTGTGTCGGCGCGTCGCGCCGGTTTAATCCTGTAATTCTACCTGACCGGGGTCCGTCCCGCGCGGCCTGCGGGTCGGGCGCCGTCCACTGGCATGCGTATCGCAATATATCGAGTGTGTGTCGGCTGTAACACGACGTAAATCGGATTGCGGGCGTCGTTCGGCTTTTCCTATGATGGCTTCACCGATTCAATGCCGCCGTTCGCGATTTTGCGGGGCGGGAGGAAGCCAACAATCATGATGAAGAAGACCACTTTTCTCGTTCGTACCGCGGTGATCGTCGCGGCCCTGTCGCAACTCGGCGCATGCGCGATGACGCATACGCAGCGTAACGCCGGTATCGGCGCGGCCGCGGGCGGTGCGCTCGGCTACCTGATCACGGGCGGCCCGGTCGGCACGGTGGCCGGCGCGGCGGCAGGCGGCCTGGTCGGCGCCGGCGTACGCTGATTCACGCCGGCGGTCGCCCGCGCCGCGGGCGCACCCGACCGCCGGCCCCGGGTCGTGACGCCTGGCTGAGTGCGTCACCACCCGCTCGAAGGTCACGCACATCCCCCGGATTTTGACAGGCACCATCAGGGAGAGGCGGGTGTGCGACACTGCGTCGACGCTACAACACGATTCCATTTGTCGACGAACCCTTCCATGACCGACCCTGTCGTTTTCGTCTTGCCGGGCTACGCCAATTCGGGCCCGCTTCACTGGCAGAGCCGCTGGGAGCGCGCCGATGCGCGTTTCGTGCGGATCGCGATGCCGGACTGGCACCACGCGTTCCGCAACGGCTGGTGTCGCGCGCTCGACCGGGCGGTCGAAGCCGCGCGTGGGCCCGTGCTGATCGCCGGCCACAGCCTCGGTACGCTGACCACCGCATGGTGGGCGACCCGCTACGCGCGGCCGGCCGCGCTCGCGAAAGTGCGCGGGGCGCTGCTCGTCGCATTGCCCGATCCGGCCGGGCCGGCGTTTCCGGCCGACGCGCACGGCTTCGGCCCGGTCCCACGCGAACGGCTGCCGTTTCCGACCTGCGTGGTCGCGAGCAGCGACGATCCGTACGGTTCGCTCGCCTTCGCACGCGGCTGCGCGAACGCGTGGAGCAGCACGTTTCATGACCTCGGCCCGCGCGGCCACATCAACGCGGACAGCGGGCTCGGCGACTGGCCGCAAGCGCGTGGCTGGCTCGATGCGATGGGGACCACGGACTGACTGCCGGTCGTGGTTCACCGAATCGGACACCTTTTTTAACAAAGCGCGAATCTCATGCGATGCGTCGCGGCGCGCTGTGAGCCTTGCTGCCCGTGATTGGTTTGGGCGCGACGCGCATCGTGTGACGAACCCCATGACTTTGTGATCGGCCGGGCCGGTAACGTGACGGTCTATTCGATTCGATCGGAAGGAGCGGGCATGTCGAGCGGCGCAAGGCGGAATCAGCAGACCGGCGGAAAAAAATCGTCGGCGGCGAAACGAATCGTCGTCGATCTCTCGAGTCAGAGCGTGGAGGCGTTTGAGGGGGGCAGCGAGGGTGTTCCGCTTCGACTGTGTGACGGGAGACAGTGAGCATCCGACCGATCGGGGTGCCTTCCGCATCATGCGGAAATACTCGACCTATCGCAGTCGTGCCTATAACGTGCAAATGAATTACGCGATGTTCTTCACGGGAGACGGCAAAGCGCTTCACCAGTACCACGGGCCGATGCCGCTGTCGCTGGTGAGAATGGCGCGCAATACCGTCAGCGACTGGTTCGGATCGCACGGCTGCGTACGCCTGGCCGAGGCCGATGCGAAACGACTGTACGAGTGGGCTCCGATGGGAACCGTGGTGCAGGTATCGTGAAGAGCGCATCGGCAATGCGATTCGCGATCCCGTGTCTGGCGATGCTGGTCGGTCTGCTCGCCGGTTTCTGCTGGCGCAGCGTCGCCGACTGGACCGACAGCCGCATACGGATCGATCCCGGCACTGAGCTGTTCGGCGTGCTGCCCGACGAGGTGATGTCGCTGACCTATACGACCGCCGCGCTGACGTTGACCGCGCAGCGCTCACAGCCCGCGGCGCGGTTCGCCGTGCAGGTGACTTATGCAGACGGCCGTGCCCCCCGGCAATGCATGGCGTCGGCGGATCTGGCCGCGCATCTTGGGCCCCTTTCGACGATCGTCGCGCAACGACAGGTCGATCTGGCCGACCTTGCGCGCGAATTTCCACGGCAGATCGGGCGGCTGGACATCCGTGATCGCATCGCGTCCGAGCCGCCGCCGTCGCTCGTCTTCCTGGCCGCGGCGGATTCGGACGCGGTCGCCGTTACCGTCGACAGTCTGTCCGCCGGGCACGGCGGTTACGCAGCCGTCGTGCGTTCGCCATTGCCCGCAGCGCTTGCGGCGCTGGCCGGCGGCTGCGATACGCTGGCCCGGCGCTGACCGGCCGGGGTGCCCCCCGTTCCGGCCCGCCGCCGCGCCGCTCAGATCGCCTGCTTCGCCTTCAACGCGGCGATCCGCACATCGTCGTAGCCGAGCATGTCGCGCAGCACGTCTTCCGTCTGCGCGCCGAGCAGCGGCGGGGCCGTGCGCGCGTCCGGCGGCGTCGCGCTCATCCGGATCGGGTTGCGCACGAGCTTCACGTCCGCGCCGCACGGATGCGGCAGCGAGACCTGCATCCCGCGCGCGATAACCTGCTCGTTGTCGAACACCTCGTCGAGATCGTTGATCGGCCCGCACGGCACGCCGGCCGCTTCGAGCGCGCCGATCCAGTCGGCCTTGTCGCGCGCTTTCACCATCTCCGCGAGGATCGGCACCAGCGTGTCGCGGTGACGCACGCGCGACGGGTTCGTCGCGAAGCGCTCGTCGTCGGCCAGCCCGGGCCGGCCGCCCGCCTCGACGAACTTGCGGAACTGCCCGTCGTTGCCGACCGCGACGATGATCCAGCCGTCGCGCGTCTGGAACGTCTGGTACGGCACGATGTTCGGATGCGCGTTGCCCCAGCGCACCGGCGGCTTGCCGCTCGCAAGGAAGTTGGTGTTCATGTTCGCGAGCAGCGCGACCTGCACGTCGAGCAGCGCCATGTCGATGTACTGGCCTTCGCCCGTACGGTCGCGGTGCGCGAGCGCGGCGAGCACGGCGATCGTCGAATAGAGGCCGGTCGCGAGATCGGCGATCGCCACGCCGGCCTTCTGCGGGCCGCCGCCCGGCTCGCCGTCGCGTTCGCCGGTGATGCTCATGAAGCCGCCGATCCCCTGCACGATGAAGTCGTAGCCCGCGCGGTGCGCGTACGGGCCGGTCTGGCCGAAGCCGGTGACGGAGCAGTAGACGAGATCGGGCTTCACTGCGCGCAGCGAGTCGTAATCGAGCCCGTACTTCTTCAATTGCCCGACCTTGTAGTTCTCGAGCACGACGTCGCTCTGCGCAGCAAGCTCGCGCACGATCTGCTGGCCCTCGGGCGTGGCGATGTCGACCGTCACCGAGCGCTTGTTGCGGTTCGCCGCGAGGTAGTACGCGGCCTCGGCGGTATCCGCGCCGTCCGCGTCCTTCAGGTACGGCGGCCCCCAGTGGCGCGTGTCGTCGCCGGCGCCCGGGCGCTCGACCTTGATCACGTCCGCGCCGAAATCGGCAAGGGTCTGCGCGCACCACGGGCCCGCGAGCACGCGGGTGAGGTCCAGCACGCGGATATGGCTCAGGGCACCCATCGTCGAATCGTCTCCTTTCATGGCGGGCCTGCCGTGCCGGGCAAGGCCGATTGGCATGCCGAGCATCTTAAGGCGAATTGGCCATCCGGGTGGCCCAGCCGGGCCGTCCGGATGGCCGAGCCGCTTTGCCGGCGCTTTGCCCGGAAGCCGGCCCCGATCCCGTATAATCGATCGTTTCCGAATCCATGCCGCCGCGCGCCGCCCAAGGGCGCCGGCGTTTGAAGCCGTCTTTGCCAGACTGTCCCCGCACGCCATGAAAGCTGCCGAAATCCGCGAGAAATTCCTCAAATTCTTCGAATCGAAGGGCCACACGATCGTCCGCTCGTCGAGCCTCGTGCCCGGTAACGACCCCACGCTGATGTTCACGAACTCGGGCATGGTCCAGTTCAAGGACGTCTTCCTTGGCACGGACCCGCGCCCGTACTCGCGCGCCACGACGGCGCAGCGCAGCGTGCGCGCGGGCGGCAAGCACAACGACCTCGAGAACGTCGGCTACACGGCGCGCCACCACACGTTCTTCGAGATGCTCGGCAACTTCTCGTTCGGCGACTACTTCAAGCACGACGCGATCAAGTTCGCGTGGGAGCTGCTGACCACGGTCTACCAGCTGCCGAAGGACAAGCTGTGGGTGACCGTCTACCAGGAAGACGACGAGGCGTACGACATCTGGGCGAAGGAAGTCGGCGTGCCGACCGAGCGGATCATCCGGATCGGCGACAACAAGGGCGCGCGCTACGCGTCGGACAACTTCTGGACGATGGGCGACACCGGCCCGTGCGGCCCGTGTACCGAAATCTTCTACGACCACGGCCCGGACGTGTGGGGCGGCCCGCCGGGATCGCCCGAAGAAGACGGCGACCGCTACATCGAGATCTGGAACCTCGTGTTCATGCAGTTCAACCGCGATGCGCAGGGCAACATGACGCGCCTGCCGAAGCAGTCGGTCGACACCGGCATGGGCCTCGAGCGTCTCGCCGCGGTGCTGCAGCACGTGCACAGCAACTACGAGATCGACCTGTTCCAGAACCTGATCAAGGCCGCCGCGCGCGTGACCGAGATCAGCGACCTCACGAACAACTCGCTGAAGGTGATCGCCGATCACATCCGCGCGTGCTCGTTCCTGATCGTCGACGGCGTGATCCCCGGCAACGAAGGTCGCGGCTACGTGCTGCGCCGGATCGTGCGCCGCGCGATCCGCCACGGCTACAAGCTGGGCCGCAAGGGCGCGTTCTTCCACAAGCTGGTGGCCGACCTCGTCGCCGAGATGGGCACCGCCTATCCGGAGCTGAAGGAAGCCGAACAGCGCGTGACCGACGTGCTGCGCCAGGAAGAAGAGCGCTTCTTCGAGACGATCGAGCACGGGATGTCGATCCTCGAAGCCGCGCTGGCCGACGTGGAGGCGAAGGGCGGCAAGGTGCTCGACGGCGAGCTCGCATTCAAGCTGCACGATACGTACGGCTTCCCGCTGGACCTGACCGCCGACGTGTGCCGCGAGCGCGGGATGACGGTCGATGAGCCGGCATTCGACGACGCGATGGCGCGCCAGCGCGAGCAGGCGCGCGCGGCCGGCAAGTTCAAGGCCACGCAGGGCCTCGAATACTCGGGCGCGAAGACCACGTTCCACGGTTACGAGGAAATCGCGTTCGACGACGCGAAGGTCGTCGCGCTGTACGTCGACGGTTCGGCCGTCAACGAAGTGAAGGCCGGCCAGGATGCGGTCGTCGTGCTCGACCATACGCCGTTCTATGCGGAATCGGGCGGCCAGGTCGGCGACCAGGGCGTGCTCGCGAACGCCGCGACGCGCTTCACGGTGGCCGACACGCTGAAGGTGCAGGCCGACGTGATCGGCCATCACGGCACGCTCGAGCAGGGCCTGCTTAAGGTCGGCGACGTGCTGCGCGCGGAGATCGACGCGCATCGCCGCGCGCGCACGCAGCGCAACCACTCGGCTACCCACTTGATGCACAAGGCGCTGCGCGAAGTGCTCGGCGCGCACGTGCAGCAGAAGGGTTCGCTCGTCGACGCGGAGAAAACCCGCTTCGACTTCGCGCACAACGCACCGATGACCGACGAAGAAATCCGTCGCGTCGAGCAGATCGTCAACGACGAAATCCTCGCGAACGCGCCGGGCATCGTGCGCGTGATGCCGTACGACGAAGCGGTGAAGGGCGGCGCGATGGCGCTGTTCGGCGAGAAGTACGGCGACGAAGTGCGCGTGCTCGACCTCGGTTTCTCGCGCGAACTCTGCGGTGGCACGCACGTGCACCGCACCGGCGACATCGGCCTGTTCAAGATCGTCGTCGAAGGCGGCGTCGCGGCCGGCATCCGCCGCGTCGAGGCGATCACCGGCGACAACGCGGTGCGCTACGTGCAGGAGCTCGACGCACGCGTGAACGAAGCCGCGGCCGCGCTGAAGGCGCAGCCGTCGGAACTCACGCAACGGATCGTGCAGGTGCAGGAGCAGGTGAAGTCGCTCGAGAAGGAGCTGGGCGCGCTGAAGTCGAAGCTCGCGTCGAGCCAGGGCGACGAGCTCGCGCAGCAGGCCGTCGAAATCGGCGGCGTGTACGTGCTGGCCGCGACGCTCGACGGCGCGGACGCGAAGACGCTGCGCGAAACGGTCGACAAGCTGAAGGACAAGCTGAAGAGCGCGGCGATCGTGCTGGCGGCCGTCGAAGGCGGCAAGGTCAGCCTGATCGCGGGCGTCACGCCGGACGCGAGCAAGAAGGTCAAGGCCGGCGAGCTCGTGAACTTCGTCGCGCAGCAGGTCGGCGGCAAGGGCGGCGGCCGTCCGGACATGGCGCAGGCGGGGGGCACCGAGCCGGCAAACCTGCCGGGCGCGCTGGCCGGCGTGAAGGGCTGGGTCGAAGAACGGCTCTGATCCGTTGCACGACCGACGCGATGCCGTCGCATTGACGGCATCGAGTGAATCGAAAAACGACCCGATCGGCAGGCGCCGGCCGGGTCGTTTTGTTTGTGCAGGCTGTGCAGATCATGCGCGTCGATCGCCACGGCGGCGCGCGAACCCGGGTCAGGCCGGCACGGTCGCGGCCGGCTTCGCCGCGTCGCCAGGCTGCCGCGTGGCTTCGGTGAGCGCATCGCGGAGGGCGGCGAGCGCCGCCGACGCATAACCGCGCCGCCACCCGAGCAGCGTGTCGATGCCTGCGAGTTCGGGAATCGTGTGCGCGGCGATGTTGCCGGTCTCGGGCTGCAGATCGAGCACCGAGCGCGGCGCGACCGCGATGCCCGCGCCGGCCGCGACGCACGCGACGATCGCGTGATACGAGCCGAGTTCGAGCACGCGCGCCGGCTTGACACCGTGCGCGGCGTACCACTGCTCGACGTACTTGCGATACGCGCAGCCGCGCTCGAACGCGATCAGCGTCGGCAGGATCACGTCGCGCGGCGTGTGCACCGGCGGATGGCCGCGCGGCGTGAGCAGCACGAGATCCTCGCGGAAGATCGGCACCGTCTCGAACGTGTCGGGCAGCGCGTCCGGCTCGGGCGGGCGCGCGAACAACGCGGCGTCGATCTCGAAGTCGCGCACGCGGTCGATCAGGCAGCCCGTCGTGCCCGTCAGCAGTTCGAGCGACACGTCAGGCCATGCATGGTGGTAGCGCGCGAGGAGGGCCGGCAGTCGGCTCGCGGCCGTGCTTTCCATCGTGCCGAGCCGCAGCCGGCCGCGCGGCGTGTCCTCGCGCATCGCGTCGCGCGCCTCGTCGGCGAGCGCGAGCAGGCGCTCCGCATACGGCAGTAGCGTATGCCCGGCCGGCGTCAGCACGAGCCGGCGGCCGTCGCGCACGAACAGCGCCGCGCCGAGTTCTTCCTCCAGCTGCTTGATGCGCGTCGTGACGTTCGACTGCACGCGATTGAGCTTGGCCGCCGCGCGCGTCACGCCGTTCTCGCGCACGACCGCCCGGAAGATCGCCAGCGCCGCCAGATCCATGATTCTCTCCGAGGGATGGGTTGATTCTCAATTATTCATTTTTAGAGAACGGTTGGTCAAGCTAGGATCAACCCATTCCGATTTCCGATCCGGCCGGCGTGCGCGAAGCGCCGGCCTTTGCCGCCATGTCCCGCTTCGATGCCCTGACCGCAGCCGCCCGCGTCCTTTCGTCCGACCAGACCGACCGCCGTGCCCGCGCGGCCGCGCTCGCCTGCATGGTGGGCCTGGCCGTCGTGCTCGGCGTCGGTCGTTTCGCGTTCACGCCGCTGCTGCCGCTGATGCTCGCGGACGGCTCGATCGGCCTGAAAGCCGGCAGCTGGCTCGCGTCGGCGAACTATGCGGGGTACTTCGTCGGCGCGGTCAGTTGCGCGGCGCTGCGCGTCGCACCGGCGCGGATCGTGCGCTTCGGGCTCGCGGCGACCGTGCTGCTGACCGCCGCGATGGGCGTCGGTCACTGGCTGTCGGTGTGGCTCGTCGTGCGTTTCGTCGCGGGCGTCGTCAGCGCATGGACGTTCGTGTTCATGTCGCAATGGGGGCTGCGGCGGCTGGCCGAGCTGCATGCGCCCGAATGGAGCGGGGTGATCTACGCGGGGCCGGGCGTCGGCATCGTGGCGACCGGGCTGATCGGCAGTGCGCTGGCCGGCCAGCGTGCGGCGGTAGGCTGGCTGTGCTTCGCGGCGTTGTCGGCCGTGCTGTCGCTCGCGATCTGGCGCACGTTCGGTGCGGCGCAGGCCTCGATCCCGGCCCCGCGCGCGCAGGCAATGCCGCCGGCCGCCGTGCCGCATACGGCGGCTGGCGGCTTGGCCACCCCGGCAGCACGGGTCGGCACGCGAGGCCACCGCGCGGACGCCGCGTGGCTCGTCGCGCTGTACGGCGCACCGGGCTTCGGCTACATCATCACCGCGACGTTCCTGCCGGTGATCGCACGGGCCGCGCTGCCGGCCGGTTCGCCGTGGCCCGACCTGTTCTGGCCGATGTTCGGCGCGGCGCTGATCGTCGGCGCGATCACCGCCGCGCGGCTGCCCGGGCACTGGGACAACCGGCTGCTGCTGGCGGCCGGCTGCGCGACGCAGGCGCTCGGCATCGCGGCGGGCATCGTGTGGCCGAACGCGGCCGGCTTTTCGATCGGCAGCGCGCTCCTCGGCCTGCCGTTTACCGCGATCACGCTGTTCGCGATGCGCGAGGCGCGGCGGTTGCAAGGCGAACGCGCGGCCGGGCTGATGGGCTATGCGACCGCGTCGTACGGGGTCGGGCAGATTCTCGGCCCGCTCGTCGCGGCGCCGCTGGTCGCGCGGTACGCGTCGTTCACGCCGGTACTCTGGCTCGCGGCCGCGGTGCTGCTGGCCGGGGCGGCGGGCTTTGCGGCGATCTCCGTCGCACGCCGGCATCGAACGGGATAAATAAATAGGATTGCGATATTTATGTCCGCGCCGGTTGATACGCGACTCTATTTGAACGAAAAATACTGCGCGAATTTCGTACCTGCTCTACATACATACGGACTGACGATCTGTAGGATGCCCCGGATTATTTGATTGTCGGAGCGTATCCGGCAGTTCGACTCGGGGTGCCGTGACGCATGTGGGTGTGGGTAGAACCAATCAGAATCGTCGTCCGTTGTCGTGACGACATCGGCCGTTTCCGGGTGGCAGGTCCTTGCGCTGCCGGCGAGTGTGCCACGGTGATCGAAGCCCGCGGCATGCGGCGGGCGGCCGTGGGCGTCGGCCGCGCGATGTGCCTGTCGCTGCTGTGGGGAACGGGCGCCGCGATTCTCTTCGGGCACGCGTATGCGCAGGTGCCGAACGCTGGCGCTGCGATGCGCGACATCGAAACGTCCCGGCCGGACCTGCCGCCGGAAGCCGCGCCCGACCTCGAGATCGCGCCGTCGGGCAGCGGCGCGCAGACGCCTGCTGAAACCGGGGCGCGTGTTTTTGTGCGCGGCTTCGAGATCGGCGGCAATACGGTATTCGACAGCGCGATGCTGGAGGCGCTCGTCTCCGATCTGGCCGGCGATGCGTTGAGCTTCGCCGATCTTCAGCGTGCGACCGAGCGGATCTCCGCCTTCTATCGCGCACGCGGTTACGTGCTCGCACGGGCCTATCTGCCGAAGCAGGAGATCGACGACGGCGTCGTGCGCATCGAAATCGCCGAAGGGCGCTACGGCCGCATCGAGATCCAGAACCATTCCCGCGTATTCGACGCCGTGGTGCGCCAGCCGCTCGCGGCACTGCGTGCGGGCGATGTCGTTCATGGCCCCGGTCTCGAGCGCAGCCTGCTGCTGCTCGACGATCTGGCCGGCGTCGGCGCGCGCGGCACGTTGCGTCCCGGCGACGCGCCCGGCACCACCGATCTCGTCGTCGAGGCCCGGCGAGTGTCGCCCGTTTCCGGGGCGCTCGAATTCGACAACTTCGGCGACACGTCGACGGGGCGTTACCGCGTCGGCGGCAGCGTCGATGTCAATGCGCCGCTGCGGCTCGGCGATCGCCTGAGCCTGCGCGGCCTCGTCACCCATGAACGGCAACGCTATTACCGCGCAGCCTATCAGGTACCGGTCGGACCGGCATCGACGCGGGTCGGGGTGGGGTATTCGTCGCTGCGCTACCGGCTCGCAGGCGGCTTTTCCGATCTCGACGCGAGCGGGCGTGCGAGCGTGCAGACCGTGTACGTCGCGCAGCCGATCGTGCGCACGCGCCACGCGGGCCTTACGGCCCAGATTCAGTACGAGAACAAGAACCTGCATGACAAATACGGCGTCTTTTCGTTGCACAACGACAAGAATGTCGGCCTGTGGACGTTCGGGCTCAGCGGGAACAGCCAGGACGGCTGGCTGGGCGGCGGCCGGAACGGCTTCTCGCTGATGTTCGGCGTCGGGCGCTTGCGCAGTACCGATGCGCTGGGAGCGAACGAGCTGACGCATGCGATCGGCAGCTTCACGAAGCTGAACCTGAACCTGCAGCGCGTTCAGGCCGTGGGCAGCCGGTTCCAGGTGTACGCGCAGGTGGGCGCCCAGCTTGCGTCGCGCAATCTCGATTCGTCGGAGAAATTCAGCCTGGGTGGCCCGTACGGCGTGCGCGCATATGCGCTCGGTGAAGGCAGCGGCGATCAGGGCTGGCAGGCAAGCGCGGAACTGCGTTATCTCGCCGCGCCCGGATGGCAGGTCAGCACGTTCGTCGACGCGGGCGCCGTCCAGCTCAACCGGCATCCGTGGACGCGCGAACGGAATACGCAGCACATGCAGTCGGTGGGCTTCGGCGCGAGCTGGTACGGCTCGACCCGACAGGTGTCGTTGACTGCCGCATTGCCGCTCGGCAGGGGGGGCGACTCGCCGAACCGCGCGCCGAGCGTATGGGTTCAGGCCGCTCAGTATTTCTGAGCGAGCGTGATCGTCGCCCGTCTCGTGCGGGCATTCAAAAACCAAATGAAGAGGATACCGAATGAATAAGGCCTATTCACTCGTATGGAACGAAGTGCAACGGAGTTGGTGCCCGGTCGGGGAAACCGCGCGCCGACGCAGTAAATCGAGCGGAGGCGCGCGCCTGCTCGCCGCAGCCGGGGTATCGTTGCTCGGGCTGGCCGCGTCGAGTGCGTTTGCACTGCCGACGGGCGGCGTGATCGCGTCGGGGCAGGCGGACGTCTCGACGTCGACGGATGGCAAGACGATGTCGATCAACCAGCACACGGACAAGCTGATCACGAACTGGCAGGACTTCAGCGTGGGCGGCGGCGAACGCGTGTCGTTCCACCAGCCGACGAATCGGTCGATCGCGCTGAACCGCGTGATCGGCGAAAACGGCAGCCAGATTCATGGCCAGCTCGACGCGAACGGCCGCGTGTTCCTGGTGAACCCGAACGGCGTGATGTTCGGCGCGGGGGCACAGGTGAACGTGGGCGGGCTGGTCGCGTCGACGCAGAACCTGTCGGACGCGGATTTCCTCGCGGGTCGCTATCGGTTCGCGGGCGCATCGGGGCAGTCGGTGGAGAACGCAGGGACGATCACGGCAGCGGACGAAGGCAGCGTGGCGCTGCTGGGCGCGCAGGTGTCGAACACGGGCGTGATCCGCGCGCGGATGGGCCGCGTGGCGCTGGGCGCGGGCAATGCGTTCAACGTGAACTTCGACGGCCAGGGGCTGCTGAGCCTGCAGGTGGAAGGCGGCGCGGTGGACGCGCAGGCGCACAACGGCGGGCTGCTGAAGGCGGACGGCGGTGAAGTGCTGATGACGGCGCGCGCGGCGGGCGATCTGCTGGGCTCGGTGGTGAAGAACAGCGGCACGATCGAGGCGAGGGGCCTGAGCAGCCGCGACGGGAAGATCACGCTGGATGGCGGCCAGGTTCATGTCGGCGGGAAGCTGGACGCGAGTGCGCAGGACGCATCGACGGCAGGCGGCACGGTGACGACGCGCGGCGAGCGGGTGACGGTGGCGCGCGACACGCAGGTGGATACGCGCGCGGCATCGGGCCGCGCGGGCCGGTGGGCGATCGAGGCGGCCAACGCGGGCGTCGGTTCCGGGGGCAGCGCGGTCGACGGACAGACGCTGTCGCGCAACCTCGACACGACGAACGTCGCGTTGACCAATACGTCGGGCGATCTGACGGTGGGCGACGCCGTGACCTGGACGAGCGACAACGCGCTGACGCTGACGTCGCAAAAGGGCGACGTCGACCTGAAGCAGTCGGTGACGGCGAGTGGTGCGAACGCCGGCGTGGCCGTGAATGCGGCGAAGCGCATCCGTATCGGCAACAAGTTGACGCTGACGGGTGAAAACGCGCACCTCGAGCTGAATTCGGGCAGCGGGCATACGCTGACAAACGACGATGCGGTGGTCACGCTGTCGGGGGGCCACGCATCGTTCTCGGCAAACGGCGAAGCATATCGCGTGATTCACGATCTCGCGGGGCTGCGTAGCGTCGACGGCAACCTGAACGGCCGTTACGTACTGGGCAATGCGATCAACGGCAACGGCGCGCAGTTCCGCAGCCTCGGCGGCAACAGCGCATTCGGCGGCGTGTTCGACGGCCTCGGCAATACCATCGGCAACCTGTCGGTCGTGAATCCCGGCGTAGCGGTCGTCGGGCTGTTTGCGTCCAACGCCGGCCGCATCGCCAACCTCACGCTGGAGAAAATCACGGCGCGAACGTCGGGTCAGGCCTACGGCAGCCCCGTCAGCGTCGGCGCATTGGCCGGCTACAACACGGGCGACATCACGAACGTGAAGGCGAGGGACGTCATGGTGCGCGGCGACGGCCGGGCGATTGTCGGTGGTCTGGTCGGCAGCAACCTGAGCGGCCGGATCGATCGCGCATCCGTTTCGGGTCGTGTCGAAGGCGGCAAGGACGCGTTGGCGGTCGGCGGCCTGGCCGGCGAGAACATCACCGTCATCTGGCCGGATCGCGGTCAGGCGACCATCAGCAACAGCCATGCCGACGTACAGGTCAGCAGCCAGTCGGTCGGCGGGACCGGCGGTCTGGTCGGTGTCAACCGCGGCGTCATCACGGCCGCGACGGCCGCGGGCAGTGTCAGCTCGACCGCGACGGCCGACGGCAACGCCAACGGACTGTATGTCGGCGGCCTCGTTGGCGGCCTCGTCGGCTCCAACGAAGGCGGCAGCATCCGGGCGTCCTCGTCGTCCGCGAGCGTGCGCGGCGGTCGTTACGCGACGGCGGGCGGCCTCGTCGGCCGCAACAGTGCGTCGATCGAAGCGTCCGGCGCGACGGGCAGCGTGACCGTGGGCGACAACGCCAAGGCAGGCGGCCTGGTCGGGGAAAACCTCGGCGAGATCGCGTCGTCGACGGCCGGCGGCGACGTCGTGGCCGGCAAGTCGGCCATCGTCGGCGCGCTTGCCGGCGTCAACCGGCGGACGATCCTGGCGTCGGCGGCGAACGGCAACGTCCGGGCCGGCAACCGCGCGGTGGCGGGCGGGCTCGTCGGGTATAACGCGGGCACGGTGAACGCATCCACGGCGAACGGCAACGTGTCGGCGGGCGACGACAGCGAACTCGGCGGCCTCGTCGGCCGCAACGGCGCCATCGGCCAGGTGATTGCATCGGACGCGCATGGCAAGGTGGAAGGGCGCGACGACGCGAAGGCCGGTGGCCTCGTCGGCTGGAACGACGGCACGGTCGACGGGTCGTCTGCCTATGGGGCGGTCAAGGTTGGTGTGCGGAGCAAGGCGGGCGGCCTGGTCGGTGTCAATACCGAGAGCGTGAGCGCATCTGATGCCTACGGGGCGGTCGTCGCCGACGCATCGAGCATCGCGGGCGGTGTCGTGGGCGAGAACCACGGCGACGTGGCAGGGTCCTCGGCGGCCGGCGACGTATCGGCTGGCGAGACCAGCATCGCAGGCGGGGCCGTCGGCCGGAACGCGGGCACGCTGACGGGCACCCGCGCGAGCGGCAACGTCGTCGCGGGCGCCGATAGCTACGTCGGCGGCCTGGTCGGCCTGAACTTCATGGGCGCATCGATCGTCGCGTCCAGCGCTTCCGGTTCGGCGAAGGGCGGCGATGACAGTTCGGTCGGCGGTCTCGTCGGCGAAAACGACGGCGGGATCGCGTCGTCGTCGTCGTCGGGTACGGTGTCCGGCGGGCGCAATGCATGGCTGGGCGGCATCGCGGGCGAGAACTTCGGCGACATCGAACATTCGAGTTCGAGCAGCCTCATCGCGCACATGGCCGGCTACGGGCAGCGCTACGGCGGGCTGGCCGGTCTCAACTTCGGCTCGATGCGTGGCAACAGCGTGACCGGAAGCGCCGCGGCGGTGCCGCTTGCGGGCCTCGACTTCGGCGTCATCCGCGAGTAACCGGACGGTCTCGGTCCGGGAGGCGGCGTTCATTGCGGTGGCGCTTGCTTCCCGGGCACGTCGTGGCGCTTCGAGACCTTGACCCGGCGCCCGTCCGGCATCCGGGCCGGATAGGTCGGCCGGCCGGCGATGGCGGCACGCTTGCCCGTCGCCGGCTCGGCTTCGCCGCAACAGTGCCGTTCGCAGGGGCTTCGCGTGGCTACGCGAAGCCCCTGTTTCTTTTGGTGGTCTGTCGGGCATGACCGGGCAATCGGCGCGGATCGGCATGCATTGTGGGTGGGGGACGCCTGTCGTCGGCAAACTCGCTAAAATGAGGCCTTTCCCGCGCCGAGCGGGCGCGCGGGCCGCCCTGCGGGCGTCCGTCCGGCGTCCGCCATGTTCATTCGATGACCACCGCCGACTACCGTTTTTGCCCGCGCTGCGCGAGCCCGCTGACCGAGCGTGCCGATCCCGACCACGAGGGCGGCCGCATCCGCCGGGCCTGCCCCGACGACACCTGCGGCTACGTGCACTGGAACAACCCGCTGCCCGTCGTCGCCGCGATCGTCGAACTCGACGGCAAGATCCTGCTCGCGCGCAACGCCGCGTGGCCCGACGGGATGTTCGCGCTGATCACCGGCTTCCTCGAAAACGGCGAAACGCCCGAGGACGGCATCGCGCGCGAGGTGTTCGAGGAAACCGCGCTGAAGGCCGAGCAGGTGTCGCTCGTCGGCGTGTATGAATTCATCCGCAAGAACGAACTGATCATCGCGTACCACGTGCGGGCGTCGGGGACGGTGTCGTTATCGCCGGAACTGCTCGAATACAAGCTCGTCGATCCGCCGCTGCTGCGCCCGTGGCGCGCCGGCACGGGCGTCGCGCTCGCCGACTGGATGCGCGCGCGCGGCCTCGATTTCGAATTCGTCGACCGGCCGGGCCAGTGACGGGCCGGTCTGCCCGCGGGGTATCGTCCGCCGTGCCGCGCATGATCGCGGCGCGGGGCTGCGTTGCCGGCCGCGCATCGCGTCGTTCCGATCGTCTCCTTCGTACCCTTCGCCTCCATCGTCCTGAGTGAGCGCCATCGCCATGTCCGACAAGCCGCAGCCGCGTCCGCGCGACGCCTATCGCCACTTCCTGCCGATCACGACCCGCTGGATGGACAACGACGTCTACGGGCACGTGAACAACGTCGTCTACTACAGCTACTTCGACACCGTCGTGAACGCGTACCTGATCCGCGCGGGCGTGCTCGACGTCGAGCACGGGCAGACGATCGGGCTGGTCGTCGAGACGCAGTGCAACTACTTCGCGCCGCTCGTGTTCCCGCAATCGGTCGACGCGGGGCTGCGCGTCGTGAAGCTCGGCACGTCGAGCGTGCGCTATGAGGTCGGGCTGTTCGCGCAAGGCGATGCGTCGCCCGCCGCGCAGGGGCATTTCGTGCACGTGTACGTCGATCGCGGCACGCGCCGCCCGGTGCCGCTGCCCGACGCGCTGCGCGCCGCGCTCGAACCGCTCGCCGCCTGACGCGACGCGGTGCACGCGTTCGCGCTCCAGGCCTTCAACGGCCTCAGCTACGGCTTGTTGCTGTTCATGCTGTCGGCCGGCCTCACGTTGATCTTCAGCGTGCAGGGCGTGCTCAACTTCGCGCATGCGAGTTTCTACATGCTCGGTGCGTACGTCGGCTACAGCATCGCGGCTCATGCGGGCTTCGGCCTCGCGCTCGTGCTCGCGCCGCTCGCGGTCGGGCTGCTCGGCGCCGGCTGCGAACGCGCGCTGCTGCGCCGCGTGCAGGCGCGCGGCCATACGAGCGAACTGCTGCTGACCTTCGGGCTCGCGTATCTGATCGGCGAGGGCGCGAAACTCGTGTGGGGTCTCGCGCCGCTGCCGGCGCCCGTGCCGCCGCTGTTCGACGGCGCGCCCGCGACCGTGTTCGGTCTCGCGTTGCCGCGTTACCGGCTGTTCATGATGGCGATGTCCGCAACGATGCTGGTCGCGCTCGGCGTGCTGTTGCGTGCATCGCGCATCGGGCTCGTCGTGCGCGCGGCGCTCACGCACCGCGCGGCGGTCGAGGCGCTCGGCTACGACGTGCCGCGCATGATGACGGCGCTGTTCGGCGCGGGCACCGCGCTCGCGGCGCTGGCCGGCGTGATCGGTGCGCCGCTCGCGGTGATCGAACCGGCGCTGGCCGAAACCGTCGGGTCGATCGTGTTCGCGGTCGTCGTGATCGGCGGGCTCGGCTCGCTCGGCGGCGCGTTCGTCGCGTCGCTCGCGGTCGGCTTCGCGCAGACCTTCGCGGCCGCGAGCGACACGTCGCTGCGCGACCTCGCGCAATGGACGGGCATCGCGCTGCCCGACAGCGTGGCCGCGGTGTCGATCGCGCAACTGGCGCCGCTGGTGCCGTACCTGCTGCTCGTCGCGGTGCTGGTCGCGCGGCCGCGCGGATTGTTCGGCGAGCGTGTCGATGCATAGCCGCGCACTGGCCGGATGCGTGCGCTGGGCGCTGTTCGCCGCATGCTTCGCGTCGCCCGCGTGGCTGTGGCCGCATGGCGCGGTGCTCGGCTATCTCGCACAGACGGCCGCGCTCGTCGTGCTCGCGCTGTCGTACAACCTTCAATTCGGCACAACCGGGCTGCTGTCGTTCGGGCATGCGGCGTTCGCGGGCGTCGGCGCGTTCGCGGCCGCGCACTGGTTCAATCACATCGGCGGCCCGCTGCCGCTGTTGCCGCTCGTGGGCGGCATGGCCGGCGCGGGCTTCGGGTGCGTCGCCGGGCTGCTCGCGACGCGCCGTTCCGGCACCGCGTTCGCGATGATCACGCTCGGGCTCGGCGAATGTGTCGCGGCGGCCGCGTGGAGCGTGCCCGGGTGGTTCGGCGGGATCGGCGGCGTGCCGATCGATCGCGCGAGCGGCGCGCCGTGGAGCAACGCACATTTCGGCGCGCCGGCGCACGCGTATGCGCTGATCGCCACGTGGTGCGTCGCGTCGGCATGGGCGATGCATGTGCTGACCCGCACGCCGCTCGCGCGGCTCGCGAACGCGGTGCGCGACAACCCGGCGCGCGTCGCGGCGCTTGGTACCGATCCGCGCCGCGTGCGGCTCGCGATGGTCACCTGCGCATCGTTCTTCGCCGGCGTCGCCGGCACGCTGACGCTGATCGACGTCGAAATCGCGACGCCCGACAGCGTATCGATGGCGCGCTCGGCGACCGTGCTGATCGCCGCGGTGATCGGCGGCACCGGCGCATTCTTCGGGCCGGCGGCCGGCGCGGCCGTGCTGACCGCGCTGAGCATCGTTGTCGCGGGCGTGTCGCGCGCATGGGCGCTGTATCTCGGCGTGCTGTTCGTCGCGATCGTCGTCGCCGCGCCGGGCGGGATCGCGGGCATGGCGCAGGCGCTCGCGCAGGCGCTGCGGCGCGGCGCACCGGCGGTCGAGCGATGGCGCATGGTATGTGGCGTCGGCGCGTGCGCGTTCTGGGGCGTCGCGATCGTCTGCGCGGCCGAGCTCGGCTATGCGTGGCGCTTCGCGCAGGACGACGGCACGGGCGTCGCGTTCGGCGCATGGGGCATCGACGCCGATACGCCGGCCGGCTGGGCCGTCGCCTGTTCGGCGGCCGGCATCGGCATGCTGCTGTGGGGCTGGCGCGCGCGGCTCGGGCACGGCGCGGCGGCCGGCACGCGGGAGGACGCGCGATGAACGGCAACGCGATCGCGCTTCACGGCATCGTGCAGCGCTTCGGCGCGCAGACCGTGCTCGACGGTGTCGATCTGAGTGTCGCGGCCGGCGAGCGCCATGCGCTGATCGGGCCGAACGGCGCGGGCAAGTCGACGCTGTTCGGCGTGATTGCCGGCGCGACGCGGCCGACGCGCGGGCGCGTCATGCTGCACGGCGTCGAGCTGCGCGGGCGCGGGCCGGTCGTCGCGAGCCGCCTCGGCATCGGCCGCAGTTTCCAGCAGACGAGCGCGTTCGCGCGCCTGAGCGTATTCGACAACCTGCGCTGCGCGGCGCTGCATGCGCCGGCCGAACGGCGGCGCTGGTGGAACCGGCTGCGCGAATCCGCGTCGGTCGATCTCGCGGCCGCGCGCGTGCTGCACGACATCGGCCTCGACGCACGGCGCGACACGCCGGCCGGCGAATTGAGCTATGCGGAGCAGCGCGCGCTCGATCTGGGAATCGCGCTCGCGAGCGGCGCGCGTACGCTGCTGCTCGACGAGCCGACGGCCGGCATGAGCCGCGCGCAGGCCGCGCGGATGATCGCGCTGATCCGCGCGACGACGCAGGGCCGAACGGTGCTGATGATCGAGCACGACATGGACGCGGTGTTCGGTTTCGCCGAACGCATCACGGTGCTCGTACGCGGGACGGTGATCGCGACCGGCGCGCCCGACGCGATCCGCGCCGATCCGCGCGTGCGTGCCGCGTACCTGGGCGAGGGCGCCGCATGAGCGCGGTGCTCGACATTCGCGGGCTGCGCGCGTGGTACGGGATGCAGCCCGTGCTCGACGGCGTCGATCTCGCGCTCGCGCCGGGCGAGACGCTCGCGCTGCTCGGCCGCAACGGCTCCGGGCGCTCGACGCTCGCGAAGGCCGTGATGGGGCTCGTGCGCACGGCCGGCTCGGTGCGCATCGCCGGCGCCGAGTGCGCGGGGGCGCGCACGTTCGAGATCGCGCGGCGCGGTATTGCTTACGTCGCTGAAAGCCGCGACGTGTTTCCGTTGCTGACCGTGCGCGACAACCTGCGGCTCGGTTTGCGCGGCGCGAGCGGCGCGGCCGAACGTGCGGCGCTCGACCGCCTGTTCGACCGTTTTCCGCTGCTGGCCGCACGCGCGGACGTGAAAGCCGGGCGACTGTCGGGCGGCGAGCAGCAGGTGCTCGCGCTGGTGCGCGCGCTCGCCGGCCGCCCGCGCGTGCTGATCGTCGACGAACCGGCCGAGGGGCTCGCGCCGCTCGCGGTCGACGAGGTCGGCGTGTGTCTCGCCGCGCTGCAGGCCGACGGCGTCGCGATCGTGCTGATCGAACAGCGGCTGCAGCTCGCGCCGCGGCTCGCGCGACGGGTCGCGGTGATGGGTCGCGGACGGATCGTCTACGACGGCGGGCTCGACGGGCTGCACGGCGCGGTTGCCGACGCGTGGCTGAGCGCCGGCTGACCGCGCCCGGTCGATTGTTCGGCAAACTCCGCCAGTCAATTCGCGTCGAGCCGCTTTATCGCTGCGGCGCCGCAACGTAAATTTCCAGTCAGGCCGATTGCCGCGGCAACCTCGTCGCGGCAACCGGCGCCATCCATCGAAGGTCTTCTGACTGAGGAATGAAATCATGAGCAAGCTGGCAGGCAAGGTAGCGGTCGTCACGGGCGCATCGAAGGGCATCGGCGCGGGCATCGCGAAGGCACTGGCCGACGAAGGTGCGGCGGTCGTCGTCAACTACGCGAGCAGCAAGGCGGGCGCGGATGCGGTCGTGAGCGCGATCACCGAGGCGGGCGGCCGCGCGGTCGCCGTCGGCGGCGACGTGTCGAAGGCCGCCGATGCGCAGCGCATCATCGATACCGCGATCGACACGTACGGCCGTCTCGACGTGCTCGTCAACAACTCCGGCGTGTACGAATTCGCGCCGATCGAAGCGATCACCGAGGAACACTACCGTCGGCAGTTCGACACGAACGTGTTCGGCGTGCTGCTGACCACGCAGGCGGCCGCCAAGCATCTCGGCGAAGGCGCGAGCATCATCAACATCAGCTCGGTCGTGACCAGCATCACGCCGCCGGCCAGCGCCGTGTACAGCGGCACGAAGGGCGCGGTCGACGCGATCACCGGCGTGCTCGCGCTCGAGCTCGCCCCGCGCAAGATCCGCGTGAACGCGATCAACCCGGGGATGGTCGTGACCGAAGGCACGCACAGCGCGGGCATCATCGGTTCCGATCTCGAAGCGCAAGTGCTCGGCCAGACGCCGCTCGGGCGGCTCGGCGAGCCGAACGACATCGCGTCGGTCGCCGTGTTCCTCGCATCGGACGATGCACGCTGGCTGACCGGCGAGCGCCTCGTCGCGAGCGGCGGGCTGCGCTGAGCATCCGTGCAGTACGCGCGAACGGTGCGTGTGCGCCGTTCGCGCCGCTACGCGCTCATCGCCAGCGCATTCGCGCCGACGTGCCACCGCAGGCATTCGACGACGAGTGCGTGATTGTCTTCGGAGCCGAGCCCCGCGATCGTCATCGCGCCGACGATGCCGGCGCCGTCGAGCCGCAACGGCACGCCGCCGCCGTCGAGCGCGTAGTCGTCGTCCGACAGGCCGTGCGTGCGCAGCGACCAGCCGGCGCGTCGAAAGCACGCGCCGACCGCGAGCGAACTCTGGCCGAAACGCAGCACCGTGTTCTGCCGGCGGCGAATCGTATCGCTGTCGTGCGCGTCGCTGCCGTCAAGCGCGCAGTAGAACAGCGGCGCCTGCCCGCCGACGACGGCGACCGCGATCGGCAGCCCGCGGCGCGACGCGAGGTTGACCGCGATTTCTCCGATGCGGCGTGCGATGGCCGCATTGAAGTGCGGTAGCGCCGGGTTCGACGCATCGTCGTCGAAGGCGTGGGGTTCGAGGCGAAAGAGGGGCGTCACCATGGCGGCTCCGTGGCGTTGCCGGCGCGGTACGCGCGTGCCGGGCGTCGCATCGTCACGGGCCGCGCGCGGGCCCGTCTTCCGTTCAGTGCTTCGGCGTTTCAGCACGTCAACGCTTCAGCGTTTCGGCGCCGCGTCGAGCATCCACTCGTGCGCGGGATCGTTCTTGAATGCCCACGCGCGGCTTGGGCCCGCCATCACGTTCAGGTAGTACAGGTTGTAGCCGTGAGGCGCGACCACCGGGTGATAGCCGCGCGGCACCATCACGACGTCGTGGTTCTCGACCGCGCACGCCTCGTCGAGGCTGCGGTCGTCGGTGTACACGCGCTGGAACGCGAAGCCCTGCGGCGGATCGATCCGGTGGTAGTAGGTTTCCTCGAGCGACGTCTCGTCGGGCGCCGCGTCGCGGTCGTGCTTGTGCGGCGGATAGCTGCTCGAATGGCTGGCCGGCGTGACGACTTCGACGACGAGCAGCCGGTCGGCGGCCGCGTTGTCGCCCATCAGGATGTCGCACACGTAGCGCGTGTTGGTGCCTTGCCCGCGCACCGAGCGGCGCATCCGCTCGCCGTCGAGGCGCTGCACGCGCTTGTCGCCGCTCGCGTACGGCGCGGTGCACAGCGCGACTTCCGCATCGCGCGTCGCGACCAGCGTGACGGTTTTGCCGCCCGGCACGTACAGCGCGTCCGGCGACACGTCCTCGAATACGCTGTCGCGCTTGCCGAGTGCGTCGTAGGCTTCGCCGTCGACGTCCGCGCGTACCGTGCCCGTCAGCACGACCACGCACAATTCGCGCGTGCCGGTGTCGAGCGTTTCGGTGTCGCCGGCCTTCAGGCGCAGCGCGCGAAAGCCGACATGTTTCCAGCCGGCCGATTCGGGTGTGACGTTGCAGATTTCGCGGTCGGCGGATGCCTTGACCAGCAGGGGAGAAATCGTCATGAAGTGGGTCTCCGCAATAGGGTAGGGCTCGGACGCTCGGGTGCTGGCGCGCGAACTCACGCGCTCAATCGATCGACGATCGCGCGCAGCGACTCGTAGCCCTTCTTCGCATACGCATAGCTCGGCGCGACGGCCGGGTCCTGCTCGGCCTCGACGACGAGCCAGCCTTCGTAGCCGGCGTCCTTCAGCGTGCGCAGCGTCGCGTCGTAGTCGAGCGCGCCGTCGCCCGGCACCGTGAAAGTGCCGTTGATCACGCCGTTCAGGAAGCTCCAGCCGTCGTTGCGCGCCTTGTTCACGACCTGCGGCCGCACGTCCTTGCAATGCACGTGCGCGACGCGCGACACGTGCTTCTTCAGCAGCGCCACCGGGTCGGCCGCGCCGCCGAAATACGCGTGGCCGGTGTCGAACAGCAGGAACACCTTCGCGGGATCGGTCAGCGTCATCAGCCGGTCGACGTCGTCCGGCGACTCGACGTACGCGCCCATGTGGTGATGGTAGGCAAGCTTGATGCCGTACGTGTCGAGCAAGTGCGCGCCGAACGCGTCGAGGCGCGACGCATAGCGTCGCCACGCTGCGTCGTCGACGAAACGCGGCCGCTTCGCGACCGGCGTGTCGATGTTGCCCTGGATCGTGCCCGCGCATTCGCCGTACACGACGACCTTCACGTCGTTGTACTGCAGCTTCGTCATGTGCGCGCGGCAGCGCTCGATCTCCGCCGCGACGGCATCGGCATCGGTCATGCACGGCGAGACTTCCGCGAGGAAGCCCGAATACCAGCCCGACACGCACACGAGCCCGAATTCGGCGAGCTTCGCCTTCAGTTCGGGGCCCGTCTTCGGAAACTTGTTGCCGAGCTCGAAGCCCGCATAGCCGATTTCGGCGCCTTCCTTCAGCGCCGTTTCGAGCGGCGTCTCGCCGCCGAGCGACGGCAGGTCGTCGTTCATCCACGACAGGGGATTGATACCGATGCGGACGTTCCAGCTCATGACGTGTTTCCTGGGTTCGAATGTTGTTGTCTCGGCGCGGCCGATGGAAAGGGTGGTGGATCAGCGCCGCTGGCGGGTCTTCGCATCGAGATACGCGCGGTGCGCCGCTTCGACGCCGGCGCGTTCGGACACCTGCGGCACCGCGACTTCCCACCACGCGCCGCCGTCGTCGGTCGTGCGGCGGTGCGTGGTGTCGATCACGAGCACCTGGCTTTTCGTCGCCGCCCGCGCGCGCTTCATTTCGTCGCGCAATTCACCGATGTCGCGCACGTGCACGGCTTCGGCGCCCATCGCGCGCGCATGCATCGCGAAGTCGATCGTCGAGCGTTCGCCGCCTTCGGGCACGCAGTCGTCGAGCATGTTGTTGAAGCTCGCGCCGCCGCAATTGAGTTGCAGCCGCTCGATGCAGCCGTAGCCGCGGTTGTCGAGGATCACGACGATGAGCTTGCGGCCGAGCATCACGGAGGTCGCGAGCTCGGCGTTGAGCATCATGTACGAGCCGTCGCCGACGATCACGATCACTTCGCGCTCCGGCCGCGCGAGCTTCGCGCCGAGGCCGCCCGCGACCTCGTAGCCCATGCACGAATACGCATAGTCCATGTGGTAGTTGCCCGGCACGCCGCTGCGCCACAGCTTGTGCAACTCGGCCGGCAGCGTGCCGGCCGCGCAGACGACGAGATCGTCGCGCGCGCTGTCGCGCCCCGCGTCGGCCGCGGAGTCGCGCACCGCGCCGATCACTTCCGCGTCGTACGGCAGCGTGTCCTTCGGAATCCGCGTGGTCAGGTCCGTCACGCGCGCATTCCATGCGGCGGCCTGGTCGCGGTTCGCGGCGGTCCACGCCGGGTCGGCGCGCCAGCCGGCCAGCGCGGCCGACAGCTGGCCGAGGCCCGTGCGCGCATCGGCCACCAGTTGCCGGCCGCGTTTCTTGCCGGCGTCGAACGGCTGCACGTTCAGGCTCAGCAGCGTCGCGTCGCCGTAGAGCGCGTGCGAACCGGTCGTGAAATCCTGCAGCCGCGTGCCGACCGCGAACACGACGTCGGCCTGCGCGGCCGCGCGGTTCGCGGCGGGCGAGCCCGTCACGCCGATCGAGCCGAGGTTCAGCGGGTGGTCCCACGCGAGGCTGCCCTTGCCGGCCTGCGATTCGGCGACCGGCACGCCGTGCGTGTCGGCGAACGTGCGCAGCGCGTCCCACGCCTGGCTGTACAGTACGCCGCCGCCCGCGACGATCAGCGGTTTTTTCGCGGCCTTCAGCACGTCGAGCGCATCGGCGAGTTCGAGCGCATCCGCCGGCGAGCGGCGCATCCGGATCACCGGCGGCGCGAAGAAATCCTCGGGCCAGTCGTACGCGAAGGTTTGCACGTCCTGCGGCAGCGCGAGGCACACGGGCCCGCACTGCGCGGGATCGGTCATCACCTGGATCGCGCGCGGCAGCGCGACGAGCAATTGCTCCGGCGACGTGATGCGGTCGAAGTAGCGCGTCACGGGCCGGAAGCAGTCGTTCGCGCTGACGTCGCCCTGTTCGAAATCCTCGACCTGCTGCAGCACCGGGTCGGGCAGCCGCGACACGAACACGTCGCCGGGCAGCAGCAGCAGCGGCAGGCGGCCGACGTGCGCGAGCGCGGCGGAAGTGAGCATGTTGGTCGCGCCGGGGCCGATGCTCGACGTCGCGGCCATCATCCGCTGGCGGAAATTGGCTTTCGCGAACGCGACGGCCGCGTTGGCCATGCCTTGCTCGTTGTGCGCGCGAAACGTCGGCAGCCGGTCCTTCTCCGCGTGCAGCGCCTCGCCGAGCCCGGCCACGTTGCCGTGGCCGAAGATCGCGAACACGCCGCCGCAGTACGGCAGGATCTCGGTGCGGCCGTCGGGCTGGACGACTTCGGCGCGCAGGGCGGCCAGGTAGCGCACGAGCGCCTGGCTGACGGTCAGTCTTACGGTGGTGGTCATCGTCGGTCGATAGAGAGAAGTCGGGTGGTCGTCACGAACACGGGCATCAGGCCGCGGCGGCGCGCGCGGCGGCCCGGCGGCCCAGCCACGCGTCGACCAGTCGGGCGAAGTTGCCGGCCACTTCGTCGATCAGCGCCTGGTCGTCGATCCGGCCCGCGAACCAGTTCAGCGACGCATCGGCCCACAGCGTGCGCCCGACCATGAAGCCCTTGACGATCGGGTTGGTCGCCGAGCGGAAGCTGTCGACGAGGTATTGCAACGGCTGGTTCAACCCGAGGATCACCGCGCCGCGGCAGTACGGGTCGCGCTCGGCGATCAGCGCGGCGAGCCGCGCCCAGCCGTCGGCGGTGAGCGGCGTGAGCTTCCACCATTCGGGTTTCACGCCGAGGTTGTAGAAGCGCGCGACCGTGCGCAGCACCGCGTCGTCCTCGGTGCCGGCCGGCGTGACCGCGCGCGGCGGAATCATTTCCAGCAGCAGTTCGTTGCCGCTCGCGCGCGTGGCTTCCCACAGTTCCAGCACGCGCTGCTCCTGCTCGACGCGCAGGTCGACGTGGTCGTCGGGGTGATAGTGGACAAGGCACTTCACGACCTGTTCGGTCGGCCAGTGCGTGAGCGACGAGCCGACCGAGCGCGTGTCGTCGAAGCGCAGCGGCCGCGAGCCGGGCAACTCGACCGGGCGGCCGACCCACCAGCCGCGCCCGGTGGCCGACGCGAGCGCGTCGCTGCCGTACGCACCGCCGTCGATCAGCACACCGACGTGGCCCGCGATGCCGCGATCGCGCTCGACCTGTTCGACCGCGCGCACGAGCAGGCGCTTCAGCGTCTTGATCCGCGCTTCGTCCGCGCCGGCCTGCACCGCGAGCTCGTAGAACTGGCTGCGATGGTCGAACGCCATCACGCAGAGATCGTCCCATTCGCGGCGCGGCACCGTCACACGATGCAGGTGCGCGAGCGTGCGGTCTGCATCGACCACCGGGTTGCGACTGCCGTCGAACCAGTGCGCGAGTTCGGCCGGCGTCGGCATCGCGGCCGAGCATGCGTGGCGCGACACGACGATCGCGCCGCATGCGTTCGCGATACGCGTCGATTCGGCCCAGTCGCGCCCGCGCAGCAGCCCGGACAGCAGCCCCGACAGGAACGCGTCGCCCGCGCCGAGCACGTTGAGCACTTCGACGCGCTCGCCGAGAAAGGTCGGCGCATCGTCGATGCGCGCGGGAACGTCGCCTTCGATCACGCAGCAGCCGAGCGCACCGCGCTTGACGACCAGCGTCGCGTTCGTGATCGCGCGCACCGCGTGCAACGACGCGATCAGATCATGCGGCACGCCGCCCGCGATCAGGAATTCCTCCTCGGTGCCGACCAGCAGGTCGAATTCGCCGAGCACCTGCTGCAACTGCCGCGTCACCTGCGCGTCGGGCACGTAGCGGTTTTCGCCGGCGCCTCGCGCGGTCAAGCCCCACAGCACCGGCCGGTAGTCGATGTCGAGGATCCGCACGGCGCCGTGGCGGCGCGCATACGTCAACGCGGTCAGCGACGCCTCGCGCGTGCCCGGCGTCGACAGATGCGTGCCGGTGATCGCCAGCGCGCGGCAACCGGCGATGAAGTCCTCGCTGATCTCGTCGGCGCGCACGGCCATGTCCGCGCAGTTCTCGCGCACGAACAGCAGCGGGAACGTATCGCGATCCTTCAGCCCGAGCAGCACCAGCGCGGTCAGGCGCTCGCGGTCGGTCTGCAGCTGGCTCGTGTCGCAGCCTTCGCGCTCGAGCGTCTCGCGCAGGAAGCGGCCCATCTGCTCGTCGCCGACGCGCGAAATCATCGCGGTCTTCAGCCCGAGCCGCGCGACGCCGAACGCGACGTTGCCCGACGAGCCGCCGAGATACATCTGGAAGCTGCGCGCGTCCTCGAGGCGGCTGCCGTACTGCTGCGCATAGAGATCCACGGCCACGCGGCCGAGGCAGGCGAGATCGATGGGGCGGTCACTCGGAAAGTTCAGCAGGCTCATATCACGTGTCACGCTCGCGGCCGGCGTTCGGCGCTGCCGGCAGATTAGGGGACCGATCCGGGGGCGGCTGTCCGCAGCATGAGCTGTACGACATGGGGCTGCCTGTCGCCGGGATTCGGGCTACGGAACGCAGTCTAGACTTTTTGGAAATCCAGTTCCCTAGGTGAAATCACGTAGAAATAAATTTCCAAATTTTCGAGGAAGTGATCTACAGTTTCATCCGGATGCTTCAGTCCCGATCGGACCCGATCGGACTCGGCCCGGCGGCGCGCAACGCGCCGTCTTCCGCCCCCGGAGATGAGGAGACAGATTGATCATGAAGACCAAGCTGATGGCCGTCGCGGCCGCCGCGATCCTGGCTGCGCCGCTCGCGCATGCCGAGAAGATCGGCGTGACGATGGCATCGTTCGACGACACATTCCTGACCATCCTGCGCAACAGCATCGCCGATTCGGCGAAGAAGGACGGCGCGACGGCGCAGATCGAGGACGGCGGCAACGACGTCGGCAAGCAGTTGAGCCAGGTCCAGAACATGATCGCGCAGAAGGTCGACGCGATCATCGTGAACGCGGTCGATACCGACGCGACGCCGAAGATCACGAAGATGGTGACCGCCGCGAAGATCCCGCTCGTGTACGTGAACCGCAAGCCGGTCGATTTCGACAAGCTGCCGGCCGGCGTCGCGGTCGTCGCCTCCGACGAAAAGCAGTCGGGCACGCTGCAGGCGCGCCAGGTGTGCAAGCTGCTCGGCGGCAAGGGCGACATCCTCGTGCTGATGGGCGAACTGTCCAACGAATCGGCGCGCGCCCGCACGAAGGACATCGAGGACGTGATCGCGACGAAGGATTGCTCGGGCATGAAGATCGTCGACAAGCGCGAAGGCAAGTGGAGCCGCACGCAGGGCCAGGACATCACGATGAACTGGCTGAGCTCCGGGACGAAGTTCGACGCGATCGTGTCGAACAACGACGAAATGGCGATCGGCGCGATCAACGCGCTGAAGGCCGCGCGCAAGCTGACGCCGAAGACGGTCGTCGCGGGCATCGACGCGACGCCGGACGGCCTTGCGGCGATGAAGGCCGGCGAGCTGAAGGTATCGGTCTACCAGAACGCGACCGGGCAGGGCGCGCAGGCGGTGGCCGCGGCGCTCAAGCTCGCGAAGAAGCAGCCGGTCGATCGCTACGTGAACGTGCCGTTCGAACTCGTGACGCCGGAGAACATGAACCAGTACGCGAAGCACTGACCGGTTTTTCCGCTGAACTGCGCGGGCCCGGCGCGGCCGGGTTCGCGCGCGATTTTCGAGGTACGTCCATGTTTACAGCCAGGATCGCGCGCTCGATGGCCAGCGAAAGCGCGCCGGCCGCGTCGTCCGCCGCGCCGGGTTCGTCCGGTGCGCCCATGGCCGACTGCGTGCTCGAGGTGCGCGGCGTCGGCAAGTCCTTTCCCGGCGTCGTCGCGCTCGACGGCGTGCAATTCCGCGTGCGCCGCGGCACCGTGCATGCGCTGATGGGCGAGAACGGCGCCGGCAAGTCCACGCTGATGAAGATCATCGCGGGCGTCTACACGCCCGACCAGGGCGAAATCCTGATCAACGGCGAACCGGTCGTGCTGAACGGCCCGCTCGACGCGCTCGACCGCGGCATCGCGATGATCCATCAGGAACTCAACCTGATGCCGTACATGACGGTCGCGGAGAACATCTGGATCCGCCGCGAACCGAAGAACCGCTTCGGCCTGATCGATCACGCCGAGCTGCGCCGCCGCACGGCCGCGCTGTTCGAGCGGTTGTCGATCGACATCGATCCGGAAACCGACGTGCGCACGCTGACGGTCGCGAGCCGGCAGATGGTCGAGATCGCGAAGGCCGTGTCGTTCGACTCGGACGTGCTGATCATGGACGAGCCGACCTCCGCGCTGACCGACAAGGAAGTCACGCACCTGTTCCGGATCATTCGCCAGCTGCGCGAGCAGGGCAAGGGCATCGTCTACATCACGCACAAGATGAACGAGCTGTTCGAGATCGCCGACGAGTTCTCGGTGTTCCGCGACGGCAAGTACATCGGCACGCATGCGTCGAGCGACGTCACGCGCGACGACATCATCCGCATGATGGTCGGGCGCGAGATCACGCAGATGTTCCCCAAGGAGGCGGTGCCGATCGGCGACGTCGTGCTGTCGGTGAAGGATCTGTGCGTCGACGGCGTGTTCCGCGACGTGAGCTTCGAGCTGCGCGCGGGCGAGATCCTCGGCGTGGCGGGCCTCGTCGGCTCGGGGCGCTCGAACGTCGCGGAGGCGCTGTTCGGCGTCGTGCCGGCCACGTCGGGCGAGATCCGCATCGACGGCAAGCCGGTGCGGATCGCGACGCCCGCGCAGGCGATGAAGCACGGGATGGCGTTCCTCACCGAGGACCGCAAGGATTCCGGCTGCTTCCTGAATCTCGACCTGCTCGCGAACATGGAGGCGGCGGTGCTCAGCCGTCGCTACGTGAAGTTCAATTTCGTGCAGCAGGCGCAGTTGAAGCGCGACTGCGAGGAAATGAGCCGGATGCTGCGCGTGAAGTCGCCCGGGCTGCACGAGGAAATCCAGAACCTGTCGGGCGGCAACCAGCAGAAGGTGCTGATCGGCCGGTGGCTGCTCACGCAGCCGCGCATCCTGATCCTCGACGAACCGACCCGCGGCATCGACGTCGGCGCGAAGGCCGAGATCCACCGGCTCGTCAGCGCGCTCGCCGGCAAGGGCGTCGCGGTGCTGATGATCTCGTCGGAAATGCCGGAAGTGCTGGGGATGAGCGATCGCGTGATGGTGATGCACGAAGGACGCATGACCGGCATCGTCGATCGCAAGGACGCCGACCAGGTCCGCATCATGGATCTCGCGTCGCGCTGAGCCGAAACAAGATTGGAGACAACTGAAATGGGCAACCTGAACCCGGTCGCGGATGCGCAGACCATGACACTCAAGTCGCGGCATGCGAAGTGGCCGCCCGAACTGAGCATCTTCCTCGTGCTGGTCGGCATCAGCCTGTTCTTCGAGGTCGTCGGCTGGATCGTCGTCGGCCAGAGCTTCCTGTTCAATGCCGAGCGGCTCGAGATCATCGTGCTGCAGATGGCCGTGATCGGCATCATCGCCGTCGGCGTGAACCTCGTGATCATCACCAGCGGGATCGACCTGTCTTCCGGGTCGGTCGTCGCGGCGGCCGCCGTCGTGTCGGCGAGCCTCGCGCAGGTGTCCGACTTTCCGCGCGCGGTGTTTCCGCACCTCACCGACCTGCCGGTCATCTGGCCGGTGCTGGCCGGCGTGTGTGTCGGGCTGCTGGTCGGTCTCCTGAACGGCACGCTGATCGCGATGACGGGCATCCCGCCGTTCATCGCGACGCTCGGCACGATGGTCGCCGCGCGCGGCTTCGCGAAGTGGTTCACCAACGGGATGCCGGTGTCGATGCTGACCGATCCGTTCGCGGCGATCGGCGCGGGCGCCAATCCGGTGATCATCTTCGTCGTGATCGCCGCGATCTTCCACGTCGTGCTGCGCTATACGCGCTTCGGCAAGTACACCTATGCGATCGGTGCGAACCGCCATGCGGCCGTCGTGTCGGGCATCAACGTCACACGGCACCTGATCTTCGTCTATGCGATCGCGGGCCTCCTGAGCGGGATCGCCGGCACCGTGACGGCCGCACGCGCGATCTCCGGCCAGTCCGGCATGGGCGTGATGTACGAGCTCGATGCGATCGCGGCCGTCGTCATCGGCGGCACGTCGCTGTCGGGCGGCCTCGGCCGCGTGACGGGCACCGTGATCGGCGTGCTGATCCTCGGCGTGATGACGTCGGGCTTCACGTTCATCCGCATCGACGCGTATTACCAGGAGATGGTGAAGGGCGCGATCATCGTCGCGGCCGTGATCGCCGACCAGTACCGCAACAAGAAGTCGCGCCGCTGAACGCACGCGCGAGCCCCGAATCCGTATTCGCCAAGGAAGCCCGATGAAGATCGCGTTGGACCCCTACATGATTCGCCACCTGCCGCTCGACCGGCTGCCGCATGCGGTGGCCGAGCTCGGCTACGACCAGATCGAGCTGTCGCCGCGCAGCGACTTTCTCGACTGGTGGGTGATGCCGCGCGCGACGCGTGAGCGCATGGCCGCGTTCCGCCAGGCGATGCGCACGAGCGGCGTCGGCCTCGCGTCGCTGCAACCGATGTACCGCTGGGCGAGCCCGTTCGACGACGAGCGGCAATGGGCCGTGCGGTGCTGGAAGAAGGCGATCGAGGTGGCAGTGGAGATGGAATGCCCGCTGATGGTGTCCGAGTTCGGTCGTGGCGCGTCGCCCGAGCGCTCGGTCGGCGAGCGGCCGGGCGCGAACCCGAAGGAGCTGTGCGAGGCCGCGTGGTTCCGCTCGATGGACGAGCTGCTGCCGATCCTCGAGCGCGAACGCATCGTGCTGTCGGTCGAGCCGCATCCGGAGGACTGGATCGAGCAGCTTCAGCCGGCGATCGACATCGTGACCAATATCGATTCGCCGTCGCTGAAGCTGTCGTATATCGCGCCGCACACGTTCTACTACGGCGACGACATGGCCGAGATGATCGCGCAGGCCGCGCCGATCCTCGCGCACGTGCGCGTGGCCGATACGTTCGACCACCGCAAGAGCAGCCAGCTGCGCTACATCGTGAACCCGCCCGGCTCGAACCAGATCCGCGTGCACCAGCATCTCGACATCGGGCAGGGCGAGATCGACTGGGACGCGTTCTTCGGCGCGCTCGGCGCCGCCGGCTTCGACGGCGTGATGTCGTCGTGCGTGTTCGCGTGGGAGGACCGCGCGGAAGCGTCGTCGCGCTACATGCGCGACACGATCCAGCGCTACGTCGATCGCCATTTCGATCGCACCGCGCGCTGACTGATGACCGATTGCCCACCGGCGCGGCACGGGCCGCGCCGCTGATGAACGAACGACTGGAGACAACTGCATGACCTTGCAAATCGGCGTGATCGGCTGCGGCGCGATCGGCCAGGACCACATCCGCAGACTGACCCGCACGCTGTCCGGCGCGCGCGTCGTGGCCGTCAACGACATCGATCCGCAGCAGGCGCGCGACGCGGTGACGAAGTACGGGCTCGACGCCGAGATCTACGGCGACGGCCACGAAGTGGTCGCGGCCGCCGACGTGCAGGCCGTGCTCGTCACGTCGTGGGGGCCGACGCACGAGGCGTTCGTGCTCGACGCGATCGCGCACGGCAAGCCGGTGTTCTGCGAGAAGCCGCTGGCCGTCACGGCCGACGGCTGCATGCGGATCGTCGAAGCCGAGGTCGCGCACGGCAAGCGGCTCGTGCAGGTCGGCTTCATGCGGCCGTACGACGAAGGCTATCGCGCGCTCAAGCGCGTGATCGACAGCGGCCAGATCGGCGCGCCGCTGATGCTGCATTGCGCGCACCGCAACCAGTCGGTCGGCGAGCGCTATACGACCGACATGGCGATCACCGACACGCTGATCCACGAACTCGACGTGCTGCGCTGGCTGCTCGGCGAGGATTACACGCGCGCGCAGGTCGTCTATCCGAAGAAGACGCGCCATGCGAGCGCGCATCTGGCCGATCCGCAGATCGTGCTGCTCGAAACCGCGAGCGGCGTGCGCATCGACGTCGAGATCTTCGTGAACTGCCAGTACGGCTACGACATCCAGTGCGAGGTGGTCGGCGAGCAGGGCATCGCGAAGCTGCCCGATCCGCCGGCCGTCGGGCTCAAGCATGCGGCGCGGCAGTCGGTCGAGATCATGACCGACTGGAAGGAGCGCTTCATCGCGTCGTACGACGTCGAGCTGCAGGCGTTCATCGACGGCGTGCGTCAGGGCGCGCTGACCGGGCCGTCCGCGTGGGACGGCTACGCGGCGGCGGTCGCGGCCGACGCGTGCGTGCGCGCGCAGCAGAGCGGCGCGGTCGAGCCGATCGCGATGGCCGACCGTCCCGCGTTCTATCGCGGCTGACCGTGACCGCTTGCCATTTACCTGGACCGACCGACATGACGATGAAGATTGGCTGCGCGCCGTGCTGCTGGGGCGTCGACGACGTGAAGAACCCGCACCTGCCGCCATGGCGGCAGGTGCTCGCCGAGGCCGCGCAGGCCGGCTACTCGGGCATCGAGCTCGGGCCGTACGGCTACATCCCGCTGGACCTCGGCGTGGTGAGCGCCGAGCTCGAACGCCAACGCCTGAGCATCACGGCCGGCACGATCTTCGACGATCTCGTGTCGCCGGAGAACCTGCCGAACCTGCTGCGCCAGACGCGCGACATCTGCGCGCTGATCACGCAGTTGCCGAAGCTGCCGACGCAGGACGGCCAGCGCCATGCGGCGCCGTACCTGGTCGTGATGGACTGGGGTCACGAGGAGCGCGACTACGCGGCCGGCCACGGCGATCGCGCGCCGCGGCTGTCCGACGCGCGCTGGGCGCGGATGGTCGACCATATCCGGCAGATCGCGGCGATCGCGCGCGACGAATTCGGCGTGCGCGCGGTGATCCATCCGCATGCGGGCGGTTATATCGAGTTCGCGGACGAGATCGACCGGATCGTTGCCGATATGCCGGCCGAGACGGCGGGCCTGTGTCTCGACACGGGCCATCTGCATTACTCGGGCATGGACCCGGAAACGTGGCTGCGCCGCCATGCGGCACGGCTCGACTACGTGCATTTCAAGGATATCGACGCGGCCGTATACGACGCGGTGATGGGCGAGCACATTGCGTTTTTCGCGGCCTGCGCACGCGGCGTGATGTGTCCGATCGGCACCGGCGTGCTCGACTACCCGGCGATCCGCCGCGCGCTCGTCGACATCGGCTATGCCGGCTACATCACGATCGAACAGGAACGCGACCCGCGCAACGCCGGCACGAGCTTGCGCGACGTCGCCGCGAGCCGCGCGTTTCTCGCGTCGGCCGGTTTTGCATGACCCCCTGAACACGCACCAGGAACACACCATCATGATTGACGGACAGATTCTGCTTGGACATTCGATTCGCTGGGGCATGGTCGGCGGCGGGCTCGGCAGCCAGATCGGCTACAGCCACCGGTCGGCCGCGCTGCGCGACGGCAGCTTCCAGCTGGTCGCGGGCGCATTCGACATCGATCCCGAACGCGGCCGCCAGTTCGGCGTGAAGCTCGGCGTCGCGGCCGAGCGCTGCTATCCCGACTACGCGACGATGTTCGACGCCGAGGCGCGGCGCCCGGACGGCATCCGCGCGGTGTCGATCGCGACGCCGAACAACACGCACTTCGAGATCTGTCGCGCCGCGCTGAACGCGGGGCTGCACGTGGTCTGCGAGAAGCCGCTGTGCTTCACGACCGAGGAGGCCGAGGCGCTGCAGCGCCTGTCGGTCGAGAAGAACCGGATCGTCGGCGTCGCGTACGGCTACTCGGGGCACCAGATGATCGAGCAGGCGCGCGAGATGATCGCGCGCGGCGATCTCGGCGAGATCCGCATCGTGCAGATGCAGTTCGCGCACGGCTTCCACAGCGAAGGCGTCGAGGCTGCCAGCGCGGCCGCGCGCTGGCGCGTCGATCCGAAGTTCGCGGGCCCGAGCTACGTGCTCGGCGACATCGGCACGCATCCGCTGTACATCTCGGAAGTGATGGCGCCGGAACTGAAGATCAAGCGGCTGATGTGTTCGCGGCAAAGCTTCGTGAAGAGCCGCGCGCCGCTCGAGGACAACGCGTTCACGATCATGGAATACGACACCGGCGCGATCGGCTACGTGTGGTCGAGCGCGGTGAACGCCGGCTCGATGCACGGGCAGAAGGTGCGCGTGATCGGTTCGAAGGCGAGTATCGAATGGTGGGACGAACATCCGAACCAGTTGCGCTACGAAATCCAGGGGCAGCCCGCGCAGGTGCTCGATCGCGGGATGCCGTACCTGCATCCGCACGCATTGCGCGAAGACCGCATCGGCGCCGGCCATCCGGAAGGACTGTTCGAAGCATGGTCGAACCTCTACGCGCGCTTCGCGCTCGCGATGGACGCGGCCGATCGCGGCGATGCCGCGGCGGCGAAGGCGATCCGCATTCCGGACGTGCATGCGGGCGTCGAGGGCGTGCGCTGGGTCGAGAATTGCGTGCGGTCGGCCGACGCGGGCAGCGTGTGGGTCGACTATCGCTGAACGGAGGCGGGCCGGCTGCGTCGCGCTTCGTCGCGACGGCCGGCCTCGTCGGTACACACCCTGATCTTTACGCCGCCGCGAGCGCGTTGGACAATCGCTTCCAGTCTTGCCGTGGAGCGTATGCAAGTGATGATCGAGCGCGTGGGAGCGAGCGGGCGGCGCGGGCCGTGCCGCAAACGTGATTAAATTCGCCCTTCATGCATGTATCCAGTCGAGCCCCGGGCCGCGCCGGCCAGCCACGCGCGCATCGGGGCCGTCAACTTCGCGCTATCCGATGAGCTCATCCGAGAAACCGCCCGCCACCGTCGAGGCGTTCCTGCAGCACCTGACGCAGGAGTACGACGGCCTCAGCAATCGCCTGAAGGTGATTGCGCGCCACGTGGAAACACATCGGGACCAGCTTGGGCTGGAGGGCATCCAGTCGCTCGCGGAGGCCTGCGGCGTCCAGCCGTCGGCGGTCGTGCGCTTCGCGAAGCACTTCGGCTTCTCCGGGTTCTCCGAGATGCAGCGGCTGTTCCGCGAGGGGCTCGCGCAGCAGATCGCGCCCGGGCGCGCATACAACCTGCGTGTGCGCGACGTGATCGAATCGGGTTCGTCGAGCCTGCAGCCCGAACAGATCGCCGACGAGTTCATCAAGGGCAGCATTGCCGGTATGCAGCAGTTGCGGCAGACGCTCGATTCGCACGCGCTCGCGCAGGCTGTCGACCTGCTGGCCGATACGCAGGCGATCTGGATCGCCGGGTCGCGGCGCGCGTTTCCGATCGCCGTGTATCTCGACTATGCGCTGCAGCATACCGACAAGCGCATCGGGCTGTTCAGCGCGCTCGGCAGCATGCATCTCGGCCAGATTCGCTCGGTGCGCGAAGGCGACGTGATGATCGTGATCTCGTTCATGCCGTACGCCGACGAGACCGTGCAGGTTGCGCAGCAGGCCGCGCAGCGCGGCGCGCGGCTGATCGCGATCACCGACAGCCGGATGAGCCCGCTCGCGCGGGAGGCGGAAGTGACGCTGATGGTGCAGGACAGCGCGACGTTCGGCTTCCGCGCGCTGACGGCCACGATGGGCCTCGCGCAGAGCCTGTTCGTCGCGCTTGCGTACCGGCTCGAGCTGTCGTACCTGCCGACCGCCGACGGCGCGCACGGCACGAAGGCCGGTTGACCTCGACGACCGGTGCGTCGCCCGCCGAACGGATCGGCCGACGGCGCACCGGTCGGCTTACTTCGCGGTCGGCATCGCGAATTCGGCGCCCTTGCCGATGCTCGACGACCAGCGCTGCATCACCGACTTCTGGCGCGTGTAGAATCGCACGCCTTCCTCGCCGTACGCGTGCATGTCGCCGAACAGGCTCTTCTTCCAGCCGCCGAAGCCGTGCCACGCCATCGGCACCGGGATCGGCACGTTGATGCCGACCATCCCGACCTGGATGCGCCGCGCGAATTCGCGGGCGATGCCGCCGTCGCTCGTGAAGCACGACACGCCGTTGCCGAACTCGTGCGCGTTGATCAGGTCGACCGCTTCGCCGAAATCCTTCACACGCACGCAGCCGAGCACCGGCCCGAAGATTTCTTCCTTGTAGATCCGCATGTCGGGCCGCACGTGATCGAACAGCGTGCCGCCGGTGAAGAAGCCGGCCTCGCGGCCCGGCACGCGCAGCCCGCGGCCGTCGACCACCAGTTGCGCGCCTTCGTTCACGCCTTGCTCGATATAGCCTTCGATGCGCTTGAGCGCTTCGCCGGTGACGATCGGGCCCATCTCGACTTCCGGCGACATCCCGTCGCCGATCACCAGCTTGCGCGCGCGCTCGGCCACGGCCGGCACGATCTTGTCGGCCACGTCGCCGACCAGCACCGCGATGCTGATCGCCATGCAGCGCTCGCCGGCCGAGCCGTACGCGGCACCGATCAGCGCATCGACCGCCTGCTCGATGTTCGCATCGGGCATCACGACGAGGTGGTTCTTCGCGCCGCCGAGCGCCTGCACGCGCTTGCCCGACTGCACCGCGCGCTGCTGCACGTAGGCCGCGATCGGCGTCGAGCCGACGAAGCTGACGGCCTGCACGTCCGGGTGGTCGAGGAGGGCGTCGACCGCGCCCTTGTCGCCCTGCACGACGTTGAACACGCCGGCCGGCAGGCCGGCCTGCGTAAGCAGGTCGGCGATGAACAGCGCGGCCGACGGGTCGCGCTCGCTCGGCTTCAGCACGAACGTGTTGCCCGTCGCGAGCGCGACCGGAAACATCCAGCACGGCACCATGCACGGGAAGTTGAACGGCGTGATGCCCGCGACGACGCCGAGCGGCTGGCGCATCGTCCAGTTGTCGATGCCGGTGCTGACCTGGTCGGTGAAGTCACCCTTCAGCAGTTGCGGCACGCCGCACGCGAATTCGACGATGTCGATGCCGCGCGCGACTTCGCCCTGTGCGTCGGAGAACACCTTGCCGTGCTCGGCCGTGATGATCGCCGCCAGCGTGTCGCGGTGCTCGTTCATCAGTTGCAGGAAGCGGTGCAGGACGCGCGCGCGGCGGATCGGCGGCGTATCGGCCCAGGCCGGGAACGCGGCGTGGGCGGACGCGACCGCCCGGTCGACTTCGTCGTTGCCGGCGAGTGCGACGCGGCGCACCGCGCGGCCGAGCGACGGGTTGAGGACGTCCTGGAAGCGGCCGCTGCGGCCGGCGACGGGCGCGCCGTCGATGTAGTGGCCGACGTCGGCGTCGGACGTATATGCGGGAACCGTGGTCATGCGCGTCTCCTGGAATGGGGGGGATGGACCGCACCTAGTCTAGGCAAAGCGGCCAGGCGCGAGAAGGCCGCGCAGCTTGATTCACTGTTCAGAATTCTGAATAATCACTGGATGAATCAGCAAAATGTCCAGGCGCTCTGGCCGCATATCCATTCGCTGACGGTGCTGGCCGCGGCCGGCAGCTTCACGGCTGCCGCGCAGCGGCTCGGCATCAGCAAGGCCGCGATGAGCCAGCGCATCGCCGATCTCGAAAAGGCGGCCGGCGTGCCGCTCGTGCGCCGCACCACGCGCAGCGTGCGGCTCACCGATGCGGGCCAGACGCTCGTCGACAGCACGCGCGACGCGTTCGAGTCGATCGGCCAGCACTTCGCGCGCGTGAAGGATCTCGCCGGCGAGCCGCGCGGGCTGCTGCGCGTCACGGCGCCGGTCGCGCTCGGGCGCCAGCAGGTCGTGCCGCACTTGCCGGATTTCCTGCGCCAGCATCCGGGCGTACAAATCGAGCTCGACCTGTCGGACCGCCTGCATTCGCTGACGCAGGAGGGCTTCGATCTCGCGATCCGCCATACGACCACCGCGCCGCAGACCCACGTCGCGTGGAAACTGTGCGACACGCGTTCGCTGCTGGTCGCGAGCCGCGACTATCTCGACACGCGCGGCGCGCCGCGCCACCCGAGCGAGCTCGTCGATCACAGCTGCCTGTGCTACCTGCGCGAGCACGAGCCGGCCGCGTGGAGCTTCGAGCCGGACGGCCGACGGCGCGAGCGCGTGAGCGTGCCGGTGCGCGGCAGTTTCGCGGCGAACAACAGCGAGGCGATGCGCGAGGCCGCGCTCGGCGGGCTCGGCATCGCGCTGCTGCCCGATTTCAGCGCGCGGCGCGATCTCGACGCCGGCCGGCTCGTCGCGCTGCTCGACGGCTGGCGGCCGTCGGGCGCGTTCGGCGATCACATTTTTGCGATCCGTCCGTACAGCCCGGTCGTGCCGAGTGCGGTGCGCGCGCTCGTGCGGCACCTGCGCGAACGGCTCGCGGGCGGCTTCTCCGGCGCGTGAGCCGGGTGCCGGCGGGCGTCTGGCCGTGGGCGGCCCGGGCGCGCACGGCGGCGCTGCGGTAAAATCGCGGCTTCCTCCCGCGCCATGTGTGGCGCGTCATTCGAAGGTCGACAGCCGATGCAGATTCACAAGGAAGTGGATGCGCGCGGGCTCAATTGCCCGTTGCCGATCCTGCGTGCCAAGAAAGCGCTTGCCGATATGGAAAGCGGGCAGATCCTCAAGGTGCTCGCGACCGATCCGGGCTCGCAGCGCGATTTCGCCGCGTTCGCGAAGCAGACGGGCAACGAGATCGTCGAATCGACGACCCAGGACAAGACCTTCGTGTTCCTGATGCGCCGCCGCTGAAGGCGCGCATCACGTGTCCCGCGGCGCCAGGCGCCTCGCCCAGGCTCCTGTTCCACTGGAAAGCGCTAGCCGCGCTTCTCTGACAATTCTTAAACCTCGTTGCGTGACCGGCTGCGTATACTGACCCGGCCGGTCGTCCGCTCCCAGCGGAGGCGCCGGCCACGGTACGTCGCACGGCGGGCTCGGGGGCCATGCCTGACGCTACCGTCGTACAACGGGGAGAGGACATGTCCTTCAGACCAGGGACCCTTCGAAGTCCGTCCGGAGCGGAAAGCATTGCGCCCGTGCGCACCTCGGAATTGAGCCGGATCGAGCTCGATCCGCAACAGGACCGCCACGCGCGTGCCGCGCTGGAGGCCTATGCGGATTCGGCCGCGGCCGAGATGCCGTGGCTGTCCGAGTGGCTGGACGAACGGCTGCGCGACGCCGCGCGGGACGACGGCTCGGGCCCGACCTACTGCGGGGCGACGATCGAACGCGTGTTCGATTTGGCGCAGGCATGGGCGGCGGGCCAGCCCGACTACGCGGCCGGCGCGTGGGAGCGCGTGCGCGACCAGCTGCAGCGGATGCTGGCGCAACCGCCGCTGCCGCGGCGGCCGTCGCCACGCATGCCGACGGATGATTTCGCCGAGCCGGTGGCCGGCATCGTGGGCGCCGAATAGGCGTCCGGTTGCGCAAGAGAAAGGATTATTCGAAGAAAGGGTGATAGTCCGCGCAATTTCTTGGCGAATTTCATACTACTATGATGAAATCGCCGGTTCGTCCGTGCCCCGTTTTTGAGATATTTAGCCGGGGTCGCCGGCTTGCGCAGGTGGCGCGAGCGGCGAACGAGGGCTCGCAGGCCGGTATCCGGACGCCGCACGCACGCTGCGCGACCGGGCAGGCGCGGGAGCCGAATGGACGAATCGACTTCGATTTGCGGGGTGCTATGAGAATTGCTGTACTGGATGACGATCCGGCCCAGACGGATTTCGTCAGTCAAACGCTGACGGCCGTCGGCCATACGTGTTATGCGTTCAAGGAAGGCAAGGCCCTGAAGAAGCGCCTGCAGCGCGAGACGTTCGACCTGCTGGTGCTCGACTGGAACGTGCCCGACATGTCCGGCGAGGAAGTGCTCAAGTGGGTGCGGGCGAACCAGACCGAGCACAGCCTGCCGATCATCTTCATGACGAGCCGCGACGACGAGGCCGGGATCACGCAGATCCTCAACGCCGGCGCCGACGATTACGTGGTCAAGCCCGTGTCGGGTCCGATCCTGCGCGCACGTATCGGTTCGCTGCTGCGCCGCGCGTATCCAGTCAATGCCGAGGCGACCGTCCGCGAGTTCGACCAGTTCCGTTTCGACGTGAACCTGAAGCAGGCGTACGTCGGCGACAAGGCCGTGAGCCTCACGCAAAAGGAATTCGAGCTCGCGCTGCTGCTGTTCCAGCATCTCGACCGGCCGCTGTCGCGCGCGCACATTCTCGACCTCGTATGGAAGCAGGCGACCGACATTCCGTCGCGCACGATGGATACGCACATTTCGATGCTGCGCACCAAGCTCGGCCTGCGGCCCGAAAACGGCTACCGTCTCGCGCCGATCTACGGGTACGGCTACCGACTCGAACGGGTCGGCCAGGGGGAACCGGAGTGACCGCGCGCATCACGCAGCGCACGGCGCGCCTGTGCACGGCGGCGCTGCGCGCGGCCTGCGCGGTCGCATTCGCGTTCGCCGCGCAGCAGGCCGCGGCGCAGCCGCCCGCCGCCGCGGGCAAGACGGTCGTCTATCGCACGCAGGCGGGCGACACGCTGTACGACGTCGCCGCGCGCTACCTGCAGGGCGCGGACGACTGGCAACTGCTCCAGCAGATCAACGGCGTGCCGGCGCCGAAGCGCCTGCAGCCCGGCATCGCGCTGAAGCTGCCGGTCGCGCGCCTGCGCAAGGAAAAGCTCACCGCGCGCGTGATCGCGGTGCAGGGCACGGCCGAGCGCGCGTCCGGCGATGCTTTCGCGCCGCTCGCGAACGATGCGACGCTCGCCGAAGGCGACCGCGTGCGCACCGGCCCGAACGGCTTCGTGACGATCGAGCTGACCGACGGCACGCACATGAGCCTGCCGCCCGACAGTCAGCTCGACCTGAAGTCGCTGCGCCGCACCGTGCTGACCGGCACGCTCGATCGCGAGTTCGAACTGACGCGCGGCTCGGTCGACAGCGAAGTCACCCACCTGAAGAAACGCGACGACCGCTTCCAGATCCGCTCGCCGTCGGTCGTCGCCGGCGTGCGCGGCACGCGCTTTCGCGTGAACTACGACGCGGCCGGCACGGCGGCGACGCGCGTCGAAGTGCTCGACGGCACGGTCGGCGTCGCGGGCGGCCGCAAGCCGGCCGGCGCAACGCTCGTGCATGCGAACTTCGGCAGCGTCGCGACGTCGTCGGGCGCGGTCGGGGCGCCGGTCGAGTTGCTCGGCGCGCCCACGCTCGAGCATCCGGACAAGGTGCAGGACGAGCCCGACGTCGCGTTCGACGTCGTGCCGCTCGCGCACGCGCAAGCGTATCGCGTGCAGCTCGCGCACGACGCGGGGCTGCTCGACCTGTTCCGCGAAACGCGCACCGATTCGCCGCGCGCGGTGTTCCGCGACGTGCCGAACGGCAACTACTTCGTGCGGATCGCCGCGATCGATACGAACGGCCTCGAGGGGCTGCCGCGCACCTATACGTTCGAACGCCGGGCAATGGGGCTCGACGCGAGCGCGTCGCAGGGCGCCGGCGGTTACGAGTTCCGCTGGTCGCCGAACGGGGCGGGCAAGAACGCGCGTTACCGGTTCGTGCTGTCGCGCTCGAAGGACCTGAGCGCGCCTGTCGTCGACCAGGTCGGCCTGCACGCGCGCCAGATCACCGTCGCGCACCTGCCGCCGGGCGACTATTTCTGGGCCGTGATCGTCGAGGAATTCGAAGGCGGCAAGTTCTACGAGAAGACCAGTCCGGTCGGCGCGTTCACGTTGTCGCGCTGACCCGCGGCGCATGAAACCAGACTCCGTTTCTCCGCGGCGGCGCCTCGGCCGCCGTTTCCTGATCGAATGGATCGCGATCGGCTGCCTCGGCGTCGCGGTGATCCTCGCGTGCGCGCTCGGCCGCCTGTCGTCGAGCGTCGACGGGTTGATCTACGACCGGCTGCTGATGCTGCGCAGCCTGCCGCTGTCACCCGACGTGGTGGTCGTCGACATCGACAACCAGAGCGTGTCCGCGCTCGGCCGCTGGCCGTGGCCGCGCGACGTGCACGCGCGGCTGCTCGACACGCTCGCGCGCGCGCAGCCGGCCGCCGTCGTCTACGACGTGCTGTTTACCGAGCCGTCGCCAGAGGATCGCGCGTTCGCGGACGCGATGAGCCGCGTGCCGACCTTCTTGCCGGTGCTGCTGAGCCCCGAGCAGGCGGACGGCACGCGCTCCGTCGATCCGCCGGTCGCCGCGCTCGCGGCGCGTGCGACGGGGCTCGGCCATATCAATCTCGAAGTCGATCGCGACGGCATCGTGCGCAGCGTCGCGCTGTTCGAAAGCGACGGCCGCGTGCGCTGGCCGCAACTGATGGTGCCCGTCTATCGTGCGATCCAGGCCGGCCGGCTGCACCCGGTCGGCGGCGTGCCCGGCCCGAACGCGCACGACCTGTCGCGCGATGCGGCGGGCGAGGGCCGCTACCTGATTCCGTTCAGCCGCAACACGCCCGCGTATCCGACGCTATCGTTCGACGACGTGCTCGAAGGGCGCGTGAAGCCTGACGCACTGCGCGGCAAGGTCGTCGTCGTCGGCGTGACGGCGTCCGGGCTGTACGATCGCTTCGCGACGCCGGTGTCCGGCGAGTTCGGCCCGCTCGCCGGCGTATACATCCATGCGAACGTGCTCGACATGCTGGCGACCGGCAGTGCGATCTCGCCCGCGTCGCGCGCGGGGCTGTTCGTCGCGTCGCTGCTGCCGCTCGCCGTGTTGCTGGGCGGCTTCCTGATGCTGTCGCCGTGGCGCGCGTTGCTGCTGACGCTGAGCCTTGCCGCGCTCGCCGTCGTCGCGAGTCTGGCGCTGCTGTTCGAGGCGCGCATCTGGCTGACGCCAGCGCCCGCGATCTTCGGGCTGATCGCCGTCTACCCGATCTGGAACTGGCGGCGGCTGGAAATGACGATGTCGTACCTGCGCCGCGAGCTGCAGAAGCTCGCGGACGAGCCGCACCTGCTGCCCGAGGCGCCGCGCACGCGCAACGTCGGCGGCGACGTGCTGGAGCGGCAGATGGCGCTGATGGCGCAGGCTGCGCAGCGCGTGCAGGACATGAAGCGCTTCGTGTGGGACAGCCTCGACAGCATGCCGGAGCCGATCTTCGTGACCGACCTCGCCGGCACCGTGCTGATCGCGAACCACGCGGCGAAACGCTACGGGTCGCGGCTCGCGCTGCCGCTGCCGGAAGGGCGGCCGCTGCGCATCGCGCTCGGCGAGCTGACGTTCATGAAGACCGTCGACGGCAACGCCGAGCACGACGCGACGATCCGCGAGCACTGGCCGGCGGCGCTCGATCCGACGCTCGAGGCCGAGCACGACGCGATGGCGCGCGGCATCGAGGTGCGCGACCGCGACGGGCTCGACCATCTGCTACGCTACGCGGCGTGTACGAACGCGCAGGGCCGCGTGACCGGCTGGATCGCCGGCCTCGTCGACGTGACCGAGCTGCACGCGGCCGAGCGGCAGCGCGAGGAAGCGCTGCATCTGCTGTCGCACGACATGCGCTCGCCGCAGTCGTCGATTCTCGCGCTGGTCGAGATCGAGCGCGACCGCGTCGAGAGCGACGCGATGCGCGGGCTGCTCGCGCGGATCGAGCGCTATGCGCACCGCGCGCTGTCGCTGGCCGACGAGTTCGTGCAACTGGCGCGCGCGGAGTCGCAGGCGTACCAGCTCGAGGTGACGAGCCTTGTCGACGTGCTGATCGACGCGAGCGACGAGGTGTGGCCGCAGGCGCAGGCGAAGCACATCCGCGTCGAGACCGACGTGGGCGCCGACATGTGCTGGGTGCGTGCGGACCGCTCGCTGATCACGCGCGCATTCGTGAACCTGCTGAACAACGCGGTCAAATACAGTCCGTCCGACACGGTGATCACGTGTACGCTGACGGTCGAGCACGCATCGAAGCGGATGTTCTGTACGATTCGCGATCAGGGATACGGCATCGCGCCGGAAGATCAGCGGCATCTGTTCGAGCGTTTCAAGCGATTCCATGCCGGCGAGCGGCCCGAAATCTCGGGTTCCGGGCTCGGCATGGCGTTCGTGAAGACGGTCGTCACGCGCCATGGGGGCAGCGTGTCGGTCGACAGCGAAGTCGGGGTCGGCACCGCGGTGACGGTGTCGCTGCCCGCGATCGACGAGCCGTCCGCCTGACAGGGCCGGGCGCGACGGCAGGTATTTGGGGAAAGCCATGAGAAAGCAATGGGCGGCGACCGCGCTGGCGGCGTCGCTGTTGACGGGTTGCGCCGGCGTGACGAGCGGCGTGAGTGCGCTCGGTCAGCCGAATGCATTTGCCTCGGGGGCGCACGGCTACGATTTCGTGCGGACGGCCGCGCAGGCGAGCGACGCCGAGTACCGGCAGATCGAGACGCTCGTGCGCGACGAACTCGCGCGCCGCGGCTTCGATGCGCAGCCGCTCAAGGACGCGCGCTACCGGTTGTCGGTCGCGTACGCGACGCAGCCGGCGGCGGTCGCGGCGAGCGCCGACGGCTGCGGCGCGGCGAGCAGCGCATGCGTGACGGTCGACGGGCCCGCGCCGCTCGCGCTGCCGTTCATGGGCCGCGTGTACCGCCACGTGTTGACGCTGCGCTTCGTCGATGCGAAATCGGGCGCCGACGTCTATCGCGTGTCGGCGTCGCTGCGCGACCGCGATCCGGGCACGCAGCAGGCCGCGCCGGCGCTCGTGAAGAGCGCGCTGGCGAAGGTGCCGTTCGGCGACGGTAACGGCTGGCTCGTCAAGACGAAAAAAGACGACGCGGGCGGCATGCCGGGCGTCGTCTCGGTGAAGCCGGCCGACGCGCGCTGAAAGCGCTGGCCGCGAGATGAGGGCGGGCCCGCCGGGGCGGGCCCGTGCCGCGTTCAGACGGTCGGTTGTCCGCCGTCGCGCGTGCGCAGGTACGTTTCGAACTCCGCACCGACTTCCGGGTGGCGCAGCGCGAATTCGACCGTCGCCTTCAGGTAGCCGAGCTTGCTGCCGCAGTCGTAACGCGTGCCCTGATACTTGTAGGCCAGCACCTGCTCGTCGGCGAGCAGCGCCTGGATCGCGTCGGTGAGCTGCAGTTCGCCGCCCGCGCCCGGTTTCAGCGCGCGCAGGTGCTCGAAGATCCGCGGCTTCAGGATGTAGCGGCCGACCACGCCGAGGTTCGACGGCGCGACTTCCGGCGCCGGCTTCTCGATGATCGCCGACATCTTGACGATCGACTCTTCCCATTCCTTGCCGTCGACGATCCCGTACGACTTCGTCTCCGACGGCGGAATCTCTTCGACGCCGATCACCGAGCTGTGATAGTGGTCGAACACGTCCACCATCTGCTTCATCACCGGCGGGTTGCCGTCGAGCAGGTCGTCCGCGAGGATCACCGCGAACGGGTTGTCGGCAACCAGCTTTTCCGCGCACAGCACCGCGTGGCCGAGGCCCAGCGCTTCCGGCTGGCGCACGTAAAAGCAGTCGACATGACTCGGCTTGATGCTGCGAACGAGCTCGAGCAGCTTTTCCTTGCCGCGCGCCTCGAGTTCGGCCTCGACTTCGTACGACTTGTCGAAGTGGTCCTCGATCGCGCGCTTGCTGCGCCCGGTCACGAAGATCATCTCGGTGATGCCCGCGGCGATCGCTTCCTCGACCGCGTACTGGATCAGCGGCTTGTCGACGACGGGCAGCATTTCCTTCGGGCTCGCCTTCGTTGCCGGCAGGAACCGCGTGCCGAGGCCGGCCACGGGGAATACCGCCTTGGTGACTTTCAACATGATCGAACCTTTATTCCTGTAATCGACTTGTCAGACGGTCTATGTTCACGTTCCGATTATAGTGAACGCAAACGACCTTACCGTTTGTTACGCAGGCAACCGATCGAGCTGCGCGCGCAGTTTTTCGAGCGTGCTCTGGAATTCCGCGACGCGTTTCTGCTCCTGCTCGACCACGGCCGGCGGCGCTTTCGCGACGAATGCCTCGTTGCCGAGCTTCGCGTTGCATTTCGCGATCTCGCCCGTCAGGCGCGCGATTTCCTTCGACAGGCGCTCGCGCTCGGCCGCGACGTCGATCTCCACTTTCAGCACCAGCTTGTTCGGGCCGACGATCGCGATCGGCGCGCCGTGCGCTTGCTGGTCGAGCGCCGCTTCGTCCGCGAGGATCTGCACTTCCGACAGGCGCGCGAGGGCCTGGACGTACGGCGCGAACGAGCGCAGGCGCTCGGCGTCGCCGGCTGCCAGCAGCGGCACCTTGGTGGCCGGCGACAGGTTCATCTCGCCGCGCAGGTTGCGGCACGCGTCGACGATCGCCTTCAGGTCGGCCGCCCACTGTTCGGACGCCTCGTCGAGCTTCTGCAGGTTCGCGACCGGATACGCCTGCGTCATCAGCGACGCTTCGCCCTCGGCCTTGCCTTGCGGATAGCGGCCGGCGAGCGGCGCGACCTTCTGCCAGAGCGCTTCGGTGATGAACGGGATGACCGGGTGCGCAAGGCGCAGCACCGTTTCCAGCACGCGCAGCAGCGTGCGGCGCGTCGCGCGCTGCTGTTCCGGCGTGCCGTTCTGGATCTGCACCTTCGCGAGTTCGAGATACCAGTCGCAGTACTCGTCCCACACGAACTTGTAGATGCTGCTCGCGACGTTGTCGAAGCGGTAATCGGCGAAACCCTTCGCGATGTCGGCTTCGGTGCGCTGCAGCAGCGACACGATCCAGCGGTCGGCCGCCGAGAAGTCGAGGTAGCCGCCGGGGCCGCAGTCGCCCGCGCCGCACACGTCCGGCTTGTCGGCGCCGCAGTCGTGGCCTTCGCAGTTCATCAGCACGAAGCGCGTCGCGTTCCACAGCTTGTTGCAGAAGTTGCGATAGCCTTCGCAGCGCGCGAGGTCGAAGTTCACGTTGCGGCCGAGCGTCGCCATCGACGCCATCGTGAAGCGCAGCGCGTCGGTGCCGAACGCGGGGATGCCGTCCGGGAATTCCTTGCGGGTCTTCTTCTCGATCGTCGCGGCCTGCTTCGGGTTCATCAGGCCCGTCGTGCGCTTCGCGACCAGCGTGTCGAGATCGATGCCGTCGACGATGTCGATCGGGTCGAGCGTGTTGCCCTTGCTCTTCGACATCTTCTGGCCTTCCGCGTCGCGCACGAGGCCGTGCACGTAGACGGTGTGGAACGGCACCTTGCCGGTGAAGTGCGTGGTCATCATCACCATCCGGGCGACCCAGAAGAAGATGATGTCGAAGCCGGTGACGAGCACCGACGACGGCAGGAAGTGCTGCAGTTCAGGCGTTTCGTTCGGCCAGCCGAGCGACGAGAACGGCACGAGCGCCGACGAGAACCACGTGTCGAGCACGTCCTCGTCGCGCTTGAGCGCGCCCGTATAACCCTTCGCGGCGGCCTGCGCGCGTGCGTCTTCCTCGTCGCGCGCGACGAACACCTCGCCGTTCTCGCCGTACCATGCGGGAATCTGGTGACCCCACCACAGCTGACGCGAGATGCACCAGTCCTGGATGTTCTCGAGCCACTGGTAGTAGGTGGTCGTCCAGTTTTCCGGCACGAACCTGATCTGGCCGCTGCGCACGACGTCGAGCGACGTTTCGGTGATCGACTTGCCCGGGTTGAACGTGCCTTCCGGCGCCGGCTTCGTCATCGCGACGAACCACTGGTCGGTCAGCATCGGCTCGATCACGACGCCCGTGCGGTCGCCGCGCGGCACCATCAGCTTGTGCGGCTTCACCGAATCGAGGAAGCCCTGCGCATCGAGGTCGGCGACGATCGCACGGCGCGCGTCGAAGCGGTCGAGGCCGCGATACTGCTCGGGGCCGTTGTCGTTGATCTTCGCGTCGAGCGTCAGGATCTCGATCGGCGCGAGCTTGTGGCGCAGGCCGACCTGATAGTCGTTGAAGTCGTGCGCGGGCGTGACCTTCACGACGCCGGTGCCGAACTCGCGATCGACGTAGTCGTCGGCGATGACCGGGATCTCGCGGCCCGTCAGCGGCAGCGTGACGAGCTTGCCGATCAGGTGCGCGTAGCGCTCGTCTTCCGGGTGAACCATCAGCGCGACGTCGCCGAGCATCGTCTCGGGACGCGTGGTGGCGACCGTCAACGAGCCCGAGCCGTCGACGAGCGGGTAGCGGATGTGCCACAGGTGGCCGTTTTCTTCCTCGCTCACGACTTCGAGATCCGACACGGCGGTCAGCAGCACCGGATCCCAGTTGACGAGGCGCTTGCCGCGATAGATCAGGCCCTGTTCATACAGCGTGACGAACACGTCGCGCACGGCGGCCGACATCTTGTCGTCCATCGTGAAGTACTCGCGCGACCAGTCGGTCGACGCGCCGAGGCGGCGCACCTGGCCGGTGATCGTCGAGCCGGACTTCTGCTTCCACTCCCACACGCGCTCGACGAATTTCCCGCGGCCGAGGTCGTGGCGCGACACACCCTGCGCGTCGAGCTGGCGCTCGACGACGATCTGGGTCGCGATCCCTGCGTGGTCGGTGCCGGGCACCCACAGCGTGTTCTCGCCGAGCATCCGGTGATAGCGGGCGAGGCCGTCCATGATCGTCTGGTTGAACGCGTGGCCCATGTGCAGCGTGCCCGTCACGTTCGGCGGCGGCAACTGGATCGCGAAATCGGGGCGGGACGGATCGAATGCCGGGGCGGCATAGCCGCGTTTTTCCCACTCCGGCCCCCATTGGGTCTCGATGGTGTGGGGTTCGAAGCTCTTCGCCAGCGTGTTGTCGCTCATGGTTGGAAATTTGCCGAAAAATGCTTGTTGGAGACTTGAACCGCACATTATAAGTCGCCGGGCGTCGAGCGGAGCCGTTCGCGGCTTACAGTCAGGTTCGTACGCGTCCAATTGCCGACGCGTGTCGGGACGGCTAACTTGCGGGGCAGGCTGCGGGTTTGAGTCGGCGAGGGCTTGCTGCCGCACCGGTCCGCCGTCGCCACCAAGGAGAATGGAGTGATACGACCGACATTTGCCGCCGCGTGGGCGGCGTCAACGAAGATTTACGATCCGGCCCGTTCGGGCGAGAGAGTGGCACAGGTGATAGGGGGCAGCGTTGCTGCGCATATCCGGGATAAAACGAACCCTTGGCGGAACACATGCGCGGTTCGTATGAGCTATATCCTGAATGAATCTGGCGTAGTCGTTCCGTTCATGTCGGGCAAGACCAGGGAAGGAGCCGATCGCCGGCACTATTTCTATCGTGTCAGAGATGTTGTCTCGTTTCTGAAAGTCGTTTGGGGCGCGCCTCAACTCATTGCCTATCCACCGAGTGGCGGGGGCTCACTGGCGGGGAAATGTGGTCTTATCCTTTTCGAGGTGCATGGATGGAGTGACGCCAGCGGGCATGCGACACTTTTCAATGGACGCAAGTGCTACGACGCTTGCTATTTCAACGAGCCGGAGGCGAACTATCGCACTAGCCGCGCTTATTTCTGGGCGCTCAAATGAACATTTTTCGGGTGGTCTGCGCCGTCGCGCTATGTTCGGCACTGTCTGCCGAAGCAGCCGATTCGGTCATGGCCGTGCGGCGCACCAATGCGGAGAATTACAAGGACAGGGCGTTGGCGGCGTGCCTGTCGCTCGCTTACCGGGGATCGCCGGCAGGCGAGGATGCCGATGTCACCAAGAGTGCGTTCCTGGAATGGACTTATTACGATGAGGATAAAGGCGATCGGGCGGTCGAGCAGCTTGCAGAACGCTATTTGCGCCGCGATTACGGCAATCCCGTGGAAGGTTACGCCGGGGCAAAATTTGCGCTGCTGAAATGCCTGGACCTGTATCACGGCCCCGAACTCGACGAACAAGTTCGCCGGTATGTCCCTCATCCCGACTGGATCGGCGACAAACCTGCCGGGCGACGCAGCAAGTAACGCTGACTACGGGCGCCGAAGCCGTCGCCGGTGGAGGAAGCGGCCTCGTCGGGCCCCGATGCCGCATTGATCGGCCACGGGATCGCACGCAGCCGACTTATAATGTCGGGTCCGCATTTTTCTCGCCCGTTAGCCGCCGCTCCATGCCCGACCTGCTCGCCAATCTGAACCCCGAACAACTCGCCGCCGTCACGTTGCCGAACGAACCGGCGCTGATCCTCGCAGGGGCGGGCAGCGGCAAGACCCGCGTGCTGATCACGCGCATCGCGTGGCTGATCCAGCAGGGCTATGCATCGCCGCCCACCGTGCTCGCCGTCACCTTCACGAACAAGGCCGCGCGCGAAATGATGGCGCGCCTGTCGGCGATGATGCCGATCGACACGCGCGGAATGTGGATCGGCACGTTCCACGGCCTGTGCAACCGGATGCTGCGCACGCATTGGCGCGACGCGGGCCTGCCGCAGACCTTCCAGATCCTCGATACGGCCGACCAGCTGTCCGCGATCAAGCGACTGATGAAGGCGGCGAACGTCGACGACGAAAAGTACCCGCCGAAGAACGTCCAGTACTTCATCAACAACGCGAAGGAGCAGGGGCTGCGCCCGGACAAGGTCGACGCGACCGACAACTTCAACCGCAAGTTCGTCGAGCTGTACCAGGCGTACGACCAGCAGTGCCAGCGCGAAGGCGTCGTCGATTTTCCCGAGCTGCTGCTGCGCTGCTACGAATTGCTCGCGTACAACGCGCCGCTGCGCGCGCACTACCAGGCGCGCTTCCGGCACATCCTCGTCGACGAGTTCCAGGACACGAACAAGCTGCAGTACGCGTGGCTCAAGATGCTCGCGGGCGGCGAAAACGCGATTTTCGCGGTCGGCGACGACGATCAGTCGATCTACGCGTTCCGCGGCGCGAACGTCGGCAACATGCGCGACTTCGAAGACGAATTCCGCGTGCGCAACCTGATCAAGCTCGAGCAGAACTACCGTTCGCACGGCAACATCCTCGACGCGGCGAACCAGCTGATCTCGAACAACGCGCACCGTCTCGGCAAGAACCTGCGTACCGATGCCGGTCACGGCGAGCCCGTGCGCGTGTACGAAGCCAGCACCGATTCGCAGGAAGCCGGCTGGATCGTCGAGGAGATCCGCTCGCTGATCAATACCGGCATGGCGCGCAGCGAAGTGGCCGTTCTGTACCGCAGCAACGCGCAGTCTCGCTCGATCGAGCACACGCTGATGTCGTCGGGCATTCCGTACCGCGTGTACGGCGGCCTGCGCTTTTTCGAGCGGCAGGAAGTGAAGCATGCGCTCGCATACCTGCGCCTGATCGACAACCCGAACGACGACACGGCATTCGCGCGCGTCGTGAACTTCCCGACCCGCGGGATCGGCGCGCGCTCGGTCGAGCAGTTGGCCGACGCCGCGCGCCTGTACGGATGCTCGATGGCCGCGGCGATTCCGTACGTGACCGGCAAGGCCGGCACGAGCCTCGGCGGGTTCGCGAACCTGATCGCGAAGATGCGCGCCGACACGCAGCACATGAACCTGCCCGACACCGTCGAGCACATCGTGCGCGCGAGCGGCCTCGCCGATTTCTACCAGGGCGAGCGCGAAGGCCAGGATCGTCTCGAAAACCTGCAGGAACTCGTGAACGCGGCCACCGCGTTCATCGCCGAGGAAGGCTACGGGCTCGACACGCCGGCCCGCTCGATCCCGCTGCGCGCGGGCGCGATCGCCGCGCCCGAGCTCGGCGCCGCGACCGACGATCCCGCGGTCGACGTGCTCGATCCGGCATCGCCCGCCGATCCCGCCCAGAACCCCGACACGATGACGCCGCTCGCCGGTTTCCTGTCGCACGCGTCGCTGGAGGCCGGCGACAACCAGGCGCAGGCTGGCCAGGACGCGGTGCAGCTGATGACCGTGCACGCGGCGAAGGGCCTCGAGTTCTCGGCCGTATTCATCACCGGGCTCGAGGAGGGGCTGTTCCCGCACGAGAACAGCGTGCTCGAATCGGACGGCCTCGAGGAAGAGCGCCGGCTGATGTACGTCGCGATCACGCGCGCGAAGGAGCGGCTCTACCTGTCGTTCGCGCAAAGCCGGATGCTGCACGGCCAGACCCGCTACAACGTGCGCTCGCGCTTCTTCGACGAGCTGCCGGAGCATGTGCTGAAGTGGCTCACGCCGAAGGTCGAGGCCGGGTCGCGCTGGGGCGGACGTTCGGACAACGCCGGCTACGGGCGCGACTGGTTCGCGCGGCCGGGCGGCGGCAGCCGAGAGCAGATCGTCGATGCGGCCGTGTCCGCGCCGCTGCCCGCGTTCGCGGACAAGCAGCGCGCGGCCGACACTGGCTTCCGGGTCGGCCAGCAGGTGTTCCATACCAAGTTCGGCGAAGGCACGGTCACCGCGCTCGAAGGCAACGGCACCGACGCGAAGGCGCAGGTGAAGTTCAAGCGCCACGGCGAGAAATGGCTCGCGCTCGCGGTCGCGAAACTGCAGGCGGTGGAATGATGGACATCGACGTGGTCGCGGCGCCCGCGGCGCGTCCGCTCGGCATTCTGGCCGCGCTGCCGGAGGAACTCGGCGACCTGATCGCCGCGATGCGCGCCGACGGCGCGATGAAGACGGTCACGCTCGGGCGCCGCGACTATCACGTCGGCACCGTGCACGGCGCGGCCTGCGTCGTCACGCTCGCGCGGGTCGGCAAGGTCGCGGCCGCCGCGACGGTCAGCGCGCTGATCCACGTGTTCGGCGTATCGGGCGTGGTGTTTACCGGCGTCGCGGGCGGCGTGTCGCGCACGGTGCGGGTCGGCGACGTCGTCGTGGCCGATACGCTGCTGCAGCACGATCTCGACGCATCGCCGCTCTTTCCGCGCTACGAAGTGCCGCTGCTCGGCATCACGCGTTTCGCGACCGACGCCGCGTTGACGGCCCGCTTGCGGGCTGCGTGCACGCTGTTCGTCGAGGAAGAGGCCGCGCGGTTCGCCGAGCGTTTCGGGCTCGCCGGCGCGGCGCTGCACGCGGGGCTCGTCATCAGCGGCGACCGCTTCGTGTCGAGCGAGCGCGAAGTCGTCGCGCTGCGCGACGCGCTGCCGGACGCGCTCGCGGTCGAAATGGAAGGCGCCGCAATCGCGCAGGTGTGCGCCGAACACGACGTGCCGTTCGCGCTCGTGCGCACGATCTCCGATACGGCCGACGATCACGCGACGCAGTCGTTCTCGCACTTCCTGTCGGCGATCGCGAGCAGCTATTCGTCGGGCATCCTCAAGCGTTTCCTGACGCTGCATGCGACGACGGCGGCCTGAAGAGCCGCCGTCGAGCTATTCCCCATTCGAACCAGACGAACCAGACGACAGGCCGCGGCGCGCACGCCGCGGCCTGTCGTTCGTCACGCCTTTTTGCGCCCGCTGCCTTCGAGGTTCGGCAGGAATACCGTCAGCACGCCGATCAGCGGCAGGAACGAGCACACCTTGTAGACGAACGGAATGCTCGTCGCGTCCGCGAGCTGGCCGAGCACGGCCGCGCCGACACCGCCCAGCCCGAATGCGAAGCCGAAGAACAGGCCCGCGACCATCCCGACCTTGCCGGGCATCAGCTCCGTCGCATAGACGAGGATCGCGGCGAACGCCGATGCCAGCACGACGCCGATGATCACGGTCAGCACGCTGGTCCAGAACAGGTTCGCGTACGGCAGCAGCATCGTGAACGGCGCGACGCCGAGGATCGACACCCAGATCACGTACTTGCGGCCGATCCGGTCGCCGACGGGCCCGCCGATCAGCGTGCCGGCGGCGACCGCCGCGAGGAACACGAACAGGTGGATCTGCGCGGCCTGCACCGACAGGTGGAACTTGTCGATCAGGTAGAACGTGAAATAGCTGTTGATGCTCGCGAGGTAGAAGTATTTCGAGAACACGAGCAGCACCAGCACGCCGATCGCGCCCATCACGCGGCCGCGCGACAGCGTCGGGTGGCCGGCCGGTGCGGCCTTCTTCTTCATCGACGGATGCTTCTTGTACCAGTGGCCGATCTGCGTGAGCACGATCATCGCGACGAGCGCGGCCGCGGAGAACCACGCGATGCTGTGCTGGCCGTGCGGAATGATCACGAGCGCGGCGAGCAGCGGCCCGAGCGCGGAGCCTGCGTTGCCGCCGACCTGGAACACCGACTGCGCGAGCCCGTGCTGGCCGCCCGACGCCATCCGCGCGACTCGCGACGATTCGGGATGGAACACCGACGAGCCGCAGCCGACGAGCGCCGCGGCCACCAGCAGCATCGGGAAATTCGACGCGATCGACATCAGCAGCAGCCCCGCGAGCGTGAAGCCCATGCCGACCGGCAGCGAATACGGCTTCGGACGCTTGTCGGTATAGAGGCCGATGAGCGGCTGCAGCAGCGACGCGGTGATCTGGTAAGTGAGCGTGATCAGGCCGATCTGCGCGAACGACAGCGCGAACTGGCTCTTGAGCATCGGGTAGATCGCGAGGATCAACGACTGGATCATGTCGTTGAGCATGTGCGAGAAGCTGATCGCGCCGAGTACCGGGTAGACGGTGCGGGCAACGGGCGGTGCGGACGGCTGGGCGACGGCTGCGCCGGCGCCGGAGTCGAGGCTGGTTTCCATGTGAGCTGAACGAGTTGAGGTGGCTGGCGCGCTCTGTTGGGGATCGGCGCGTGATTGATTCGTTGATGCGTCAAAGAAGTGTAATGTGGCGTGTCACGAATGTCAGGCCAAGTTTTATCGCGAATCGGACATTCGTCGGACGGATCGGCCGCTGCGTGCTTTTTTGGACGGGTATAACCGCTGGCGGCGCGTCCACCCTTCAGCGAGGCCGCGCCCGGGGCCCGGTGGGTGTTTTTCCGGACTCAAGAAACGGCGGTGGCGGCCGTAGAACGACCCAATGACAACACGCGCGCCGCGCCTGGCACCGGCTACCCGCCGGGCGGGCGCTGGACGCGCGGCATGGCCTGCCATCGCGGGACCGCCGGGACCGACCTTTCCGGCAGCGTGATCCATACGGGGATAGTTCGATGAAAGCAGCATCTTTGCATCCACAGCCCGGTGCGGCGCCCGCCGCACCCGACGTCGCCGCCGGTCGTGTCGCACGGCGTGCGCGCGCGGCGCGTCGCGAGCGCCGGTCGTGGACCGTCAAGGCGACGTTGCGCGCCGCATTCGCGATCCTGCTGGCCGGCACGCTCGCGATCGGCGTGTTTTCGCTGTGGCAGATCAGCCGGCTGAACGCGTCGATCGCGTCGGTCTACGAGCAGGGTCACGTCGCGAGCCGGGCGGCGGCGGAAGTCCGCGCCGAGGTACTGCGCGCGAGCCGCGCGCAGAAGATGCTGCTGACCGCGACCACCGCGAAGGAGCGCGACGAACTCGGCGCCGAGGTGAGCGCGGGGCTCGCGTCGATCGGCCAGGCGCTCGGCACGCTGCAGCGCTATGCGGATCCGGCCGATACCGGCGATTCGGCGCGGCTGCACGCGTTCTCGACGGCGGTCGGCACGTGGAGCACGCATCTGCGCGATTTCGTCACGCTGGTGCGCGCGCAGCCGCTCGACCTGTCCCAGATGAACTGGCAGGTCGGCACGCAGGACGTGTCGCTGCTGGTCGAAACCGGCAAGCTCGAAAAACTCGTCGCCGAACTCGTGAAGACGCGCGGCGAGAAGTCGAAGGCGACGCTCGATGCGTCCGCGACCATTTTTTCGTCTTCGTTCGCGATGATCGCGGCGATGACGGCCGCCTTGATCGTGCTGGCCGTCGTGATCGCCGAGCGCGTCGTGCGGCGCCTCGCGTCGCAGCTCGGCGGCGAGCCCGCGCTCGCGAAGGAGATTGCCGCGGACATCGCGCGCGGCGACCTGACGCGGCCGATCGCGCTCGGCCGCCACGACCGCGGCAGCATGGTGCGCGCGCTGGCCGAGATGCAGACGGGGCTCGCGGCGACCGTCGGCGAGATCGCCGTGAGCGCCGAGGCCATCGCGGCCGCGTCCGGCGAAATCTCGACCGGCAACCTCGACCTGTCACGCCGCACCGAGCAGCAGGCCGTCGCGCTCGAGCGCACCGCGGCCAGCATGGAGCAGCTCACGTCGACCGTGCGGCAGAACGCCGAGAACGCGCGGCAGGCGAGCACGCTCGCGGCCAATGCGTCGGCGGTGGCGGAGACGGGCGGGGAGGTCGTCGGGCGCGTGGTCGCGACGATGAGCGAGATCGACGACAGCGCGAAGAACATTCGCGACATCATCGGCACGATCGAAGGGATCGCATTCCAGACCAACATTCTCGCGTTGAACGCGGCGGTCGAGGCCGCGCGCGCCGGCGAACAGGGGCGCGGTTTCTCGGTGGTCGCCGGAGAGGTGCGGCTGCTCGCGCAACGCTCGGCGACCGCGGCCAAGGAGATTCGGGAGCTGATCGGCGCGTCGGTCGAGCGCGTGGCCAACGGCGCGGCGCTCGCGCACGACGCGGGCCGCACGATGGGCGACGTGGTGCGCGCGGTCAAGCGCGTGACCGACATCATCGGCGAGATTTCGGCGGCGTCGGACGAGCAGAGCGCGGGGATCGACGAGATCGGCCGCGCGGTCACGCAGATGGATGCCGGCACCCAGCAGAACGCGGCGCTCGTCGAACAGGCGGCCGCTGCCGCGAACGCGCTCGACGAGCAGGCTCAGGCGCTGAAGGCGCTGGTCGGGCGTTTCCGCATCGCACACTGAGCGTGCGGCGCGCCCTGGCGCTTACGATTTCTTCTGCTTGTCCGGATCGATGATGACCGTGCAGGTCGTGCCCGCCGACAGCACCACGTCGGCCGGCACTTCGTCGATCCGGATGCGCACCGGCACGCGCTGCGCGAGGCGCACCCAGTTGAAGGTCGGGTTCACGTCCGCGACGAGGTCGCGGCTTTGCGGGTTGTCGCGATCGTAGATGCCGCGCGAGATGCTTTCCACATGGCCCTTCATCACGCCGCCGCTCATCAGCCGCATTTCGGCCGGCGCGCCGATCTTCACGCGCGGCAGCTTGGTTTCCTCGAAGTAGCCGTAGACCCAGAACGAGTGGCTGTCGACGATCGCGAGCTTCGCCTGGCCGGCCACCGCATAGTTGCCCTTGAACGTCTGCAGGTTCGTGATGTAGCCGTCGACCGGCGCGACGACGCGCGTGCGTTCGAGGTTGAGCTTCGCGGCGTCGAGCGCGGCGAGCGCCTGCTGGTATTGCGCATCGGCGCTCGACGCGCTGTGCGCCGCGTTCTCGCGGTTTTCCTTCGACACGACGAGCGCATCGAGATCTGCGCGGCGGGCCGCATCGTCGCGGCGCATCTGCAGTTCCGCGCGGCGGGCGGCCACGGCCGCCTGCGCCTGCTCGACCGCGATCCGGTAGTGCGACGGGTCGATCTGCATGATCAGGTCGCCTTTCTTCACGAGCTGGTTGTCATGCACCGGCAACTCGACGATCGCGCCCGACACGTCCGGCGCGACGTTGACGATTTCGGCGCGCACGCGTCCGTCGCGCGTCCACGGATCGTCCATGTAGTGCACCCACAGCGAGCGCCCGATCAGGATCGCGACGAGAAGGATGACGGCGGTCGCGACGAAGCCGAAGAGTTTTCTGAGCATCATGATGGTTCGGAATCAACGGTAAACGGCAAGACTCAGTCCGCCGCAAATGCAGACGAGAAGGCAGGCCCGGAACAGCGACGGGTGCCAGACGAGACGGTAGAGGCCGGTATAGGCGAGCAGGCGGTCGACGGCCCAGGTCGCGATCGCGCCGAGGACGAACATCAGCACCACCGTCGGCATGTAGGCATCGAGAATGGCGATTTCACGCGGCATCATGACGAGGCTCCTGGTTGGGGACGCACGGGGTGGTCGCGGTTGAGCGGCTCGAGCGGCGATTCCGGGTCGAGCAGCGCGGTCCGCACGAAATGCAGATGGCTCAGGATGCGCTGCAGCCGGTGGCGCTCTTCGCGCGACGGCTCGACCGCATCGAGCGTCTGCCGGGTCGCGTCGATCGCCGCGTTGGTCGCGGCGAGCGTCGCGTCGAAACGCGCGGCGCTCGGCTTCGAGAACAGCGCCGACAGCGCGGTGCGCATCGCCTCGATCGCGCGTCGCCACGGCATCGCGGGCGCATAGCGCGGGTCGGACGGCAGCGTCGCGAGCTCCTGGCGCAGGTCGATCGTCGCGTTGCCGGCTTCGAGCACCGCGAACATCCAGCGCAGCGCGTCGCGCTGCACGTCGGGCTGGTCGGCCGACAGCGTGTGCGCCTGGTACATCAGGTCGCGCGCGCCGCTTTCGAAGCGCGTGCGCAGGCCCGCGAGCCGCGCGTGGCCGGCCGCGACCACCTGGTGGCGCAGGTCGGCGAACAGCCGCTTCTTGTGCCACGGCGCGGTGGGCGGGAACAGCACCGCGAACGCGATCGCCGACGCCAGCATCGCCAGCACGAGCGCGAGCGAATCGTTCATGAAGCCGGTCGGATCGTAGTGCGTGATGTTGTCCGGGCCGGCGAGGAAGCTGAAGAAGATCAGGTAGCCCATCCCGTAGCCGGCGAGCTTCGGCTTCAGCGTCATGAAGATGCCGATCGCGAGCAGCGGCGCGAGCGCGACGCACAGCAGCGGGAAGCCGTCGATGTGCGGATAGATGCCGAACGTCAGCAGGAAGCCCGTGCAGACGGCGAGCGCGGTGCCCATGCCCATCTGCGCCGACATCGCGGTCGGGCGCGGCGTCGACGACGCGAGCGCGCAGGTGGCCGCCGCCGTCAGCGTCATCGTCACGCCGCTCGGCCACGCGGTCTCGATCCAGAACCAGCCGAGCAGCAGGATCACGCTTGCCGTGCGGATCGCCGCGATCACCATCGCCGTCGCATTGGTGCGCGGCTCGTAGCGCTCGATCCAGCGTTCGCGCTCGTGCGTCGCGCTCGACAGCGACGCGTAGGTGGCCGCGTACTCGTGCAGGTCGGTGATGAAGCGGTACAGCAGTTCGGCGGCCGTGTCGAAGTCGAGCAGCGGAAAGTCCGGCTGCGTTTCGAGCGCCGCGCGCGTCGCGCGGATGCGGCGCGGCAGCGCGTCGCGCCATGCGAGCAGTTGCGCGGCCGCGTGGCCGGCGTCGGCCGACGTGCGCACCGGTTCGCCGGCGGGCGTCAGCAGCAGCGGCGCGATCTCGCGGAAGTACGGCTCGATCGCGTCGATCGCGGCCTGCGCGCCGGCCGCATGCAGCCGGTTCATCAACTGATGCAGCGCATGGAAGCGGCTCGACGCGCTCATGAACTCGCTGTTCAGCCGCGCGAGGCGGCCGCTGCGCATCCGCGTGTCCGGATCCTCGAACACGGCCATGCTGCGCGCGGCCTCGAACCCGACCACGTCCGCGACGAAGCGCGTATGGATGGTTTCGATATGCGCGCGGTCGAGCTTGCCCGACAGCGCCGCCGCGACGTAGTCGACGAAGCTGCCGAAACGCTTGCGCACCGTCGTGCGCATCTGCTCGCCGGTGGTCCGCGGAAACACGAGTGCGCTGACCACGCCGGCCGACACGATTCCGACCATGATTTCGGCCACGCGCGTCATCGCGCTCATGAACGCGCCGTCCGGGTGCTGCGACGCGGGCAGCCCGATCAGTGCGGTCGTGTAGCCGGCCAGCAGGAAGCCGTAGCTGCGGAAGTTGCGGTTGCGCGCGGCACCGGCCGTGCACAGCGCGACCCACAGCGCGACCGCCAGCAGGAACAGTTCCGGCTGCTGCGGGAACAGCCCGACGAAGGTGAGCGTCGCGATCAGCCCGAAGATCGTGCCGGCGACCCGGTAGAAGCTTTTCGCGAGCACCGCGCCGCTTTGCGGCTGCATCACGATGAATACGGTCGTCATCGCCGTTTTCGGCGCGGGCAGGTCGAGCCGCATCGACACGCCGGTCGCGATGAACGCGGCGAGCAGCGCCTTGAACAGGTAGAGCCACGCGGCGCCGTCGGTGCGGGCCCAGTCGCCGAACGCGGCGGTCCAGGCCGCGAACGGGCCGTCGACGCGCGGGGAAGCGGGGGAGGAAGCTGACATGGCGACGCTCCGCGTTACCGTGCGACCGGCGCGGCGGCCGGCGCCGCGGCGCCGCCGGCGGTTGCGACCTGCGCGGGCCGGGCGACGGCTGCCGCGGGCTTCGTGGCCGACGAGGCGGTCTCGTCTTTCGGCACGTCCGCACCCGTCTCGACCCCGCCCCCGAGCGCGGCCATCAACTGCGCGTGCGCGGCGAGGCGTTCCGCGTCGATGCGGGCGGCCGTCTCCTGCGCGCGCAGCAGTTGCTGTTGCGCGACCAGCACGTTCACGTAATCGGTCAGCCCGCGGCGGAAGCCTTCGCGCGACAGTTGATAGCTGCGATTGTTGGCCGCCACCGATCGCGCCGCGTCCTTCTTCTGCGTATCGAGCGAGCGGATCCGCACGACCTGGTCGGCGATGTCCTTGAGCGCGCCGACGATCGTCTGGTTGTAGCGCTCGACCGCCTGGTCGTAGCCGGCATTCGCGGCGCCGAGCTGCGCACGCAGCCGGCCGCCTTCGAAGATCGGCAGCGACAGCGCGGGGCCGGCCGTCCAGCCGCCGTTCATCGCGCGCAGGAAGTCGGTGAACGGCGCGGTCACGCCGAAGCCGCCGACCGTCGCGAGCAGGTCGATGTTCGGGTAGAACGACGCCTTCGCGACGTCGATGCCGCGCGCCTGCGCGTCGACCGTCCAGCGCGCCGCGACGACGTCCGGGCGGCGGCCGAGCAGATCGGCCGGCAGCGCCGACGGCAGGCCGGCCGGCGCATCGAGCGCCAGCTGCGGCCGCTTGATCGCGTCGCCCGCGCCCGGGCCCTTGCCGGCCAGTGCGGCGAGCTGGTGGCGCGCGAGCTGGATCGCTTCCTCATAGCTGTCGATCTGCCGCTCGTAGTCGGGCAGCGTCGATTCCGCCTGGCTCACGTCGAGCTGCGTGCCGAGGCCGGCCTGCAGCCGCTTGCGCGCGAGATCGGCAAGCGAGCGCTGGCGTTCGTACGTTTCGTGCGCGAGGTCGAGCAGCGCGTAGTTCATCGACATGCCGACATACGCGCGCACGACGTTGACTTCGAGTTCGAGCTTTGCCGCCCGCGCGTCGGCGGCGGTCGCATGCGCGGTGTCGAGCGCACGCTCGGTCGCGTTCTTGTCCTTGCCCCACAGATCGAGGTGGTACGACAGGCCGAGTGTGCCGGTATTGTTCCAGGTGTCGGTATCGGCGAGCGGCCCCGGGCCGTAGTACACGTTGTCCGGCCAATGCTGACGCATCAGCGACAGGTTGCCGTTGATCTGCGGCAGCTCGGCCGAACGGGCGACGCGGGCCATCGCCTGCGCTTCGCGCACGCGGGCCTCGGCGGCGGCGAGGGTGGGGTTGCCGGCCTGGGCCGCTGCGATCCATGCGTCGAGCTGCGGGTCGCGGTACGCGCGCCACCAGTCGGCGGCGGGCCAGCCCGCGTCGCGGTCGGCCGCGCGGATGGCCGCGCCGGCGTCGAGCGCATTCGCTTCGATGCGAGTGGACTGGGTATGGTTGTCGCCCATGCTCGCGCAACCGGCCATTATTAATGAGACTGCAAGAACCGCCAGTGCGAGCGTCCCTTTTGTCGCCGGAGACTGCACGATTTTCTCCCTTTCGGATATAGATGAGTCGGAGGCGATTATATTTTTCAGCGATTCCTGAATAAACGGACAACGGTGCAAGTCATTTTTACGGATCCTGAGATAATATTTGTTGGACCCTGTGCAACAATCCCTCCGGATTCACACGGGTAATCGGATGGATACGTTACAAAACATGCGGGTATTCGTCCGCGTGGTGGACGCGGGCAGCTTTACCGCGGCCGCCCAGCAGATGAATTCGACCACCGCCTACGCATCGCGCGCGGTCTCGGATCTCGAGGCCCATCTGCGCACGCGTCTCCTGAACCGCACGACGCGCCGGATCGCGCTGACCGAAGCCGGCGAGCGCTATCTGCAACGCTGCGAACAGATCCTGGCTTATGTCGACCAGGCCGAAGCCGAGGCCGGCGACGCGCATGCGCGCCCGTCCGGCAAGCTGAAGGTCCATTGCTTCACGAGCCTCGGCCAGCACTACCTGGTGCCGGCCATCGCGCGCTACCGCGCGCGCTATCCGGACGTGCACGTCGAGCTGACGCTCGCGCAGCGGATGCCCGACCTGCTCGACGAGGGGTACGACGTCGCGATCGTCGTCGGCCGCGATCTGCCGGATTCGGGGCTCGTGTCGCAACGGCTCGGCGAGAGCTACAGCGTCGTGTGCGCGTCGCCCGGCTATATCGAGTCGCACGGCGTGCCGCAACGGCCGGCCGATCTCGCGCAGCACGTGTGCCTCGGGATGGTCGCGCCGGGCTTTCACTTCGACGAATGGGCGCTGGCGGGGCCGAACGGCGAGGAGGTCGTGTCGATCACGGCGCCGCCGTTCCGCGTGAACGTCGCCGAGGCGCTCGCGGTGGCCGTGCGGGAGGGGATGGGCGTCGGCGGGCTGCCGCTCTATTCGGCGATCGGCTGGCTGCGCAGCGGACACATCGTGCGCGTGATGCCCGAGTACCGGTCGCACGTGATGAACATCTACGCGCTGTATCCGTCGCGCCAGTACCTCGACGCGAAAATCCGGACCTGGGTCGATTTCCTGCGCGAAGAGGTGCCGCTTACGCTCGAAGCCGACGAAGCCGCGCTCGAACAGTTCACGCGTGCGACATGACGGCGCGGTCGGCCGCAATCTGACGAGATTTGTCCTTCACGCAACATTTTTTTACGAACGTGTGTCAGACAGTTTGATACTGTTGGAATTAACGAGATACACCACACCGGAGTAGCGATGGATACGCACCTGATGATCGGCCTTGGCGTCCTGCTGGGCGCGGCTGCCGCCGCGGCGGCGACCCGCGACCTGTTGCGTGCGATGAAGGCGAAGGCGCAGCTGAAGCCCGTGCCGGTCCGGGTGCGCGAGCCGCGCCGCCCCGGCCGCTGATCCCGCCGCCGTCACGCTTCAGGCCGGGAAGGCCGCGCCAGGCGGCCGCCCGGGCCGGCGCTCAGCCGAGCTCGACGACCTTGTCCCACGCGAACGCGGGGTTTTCCCATTCGCCGGTGCGCCGGTGAAAGTAGCCGCGCGGATTGCATACCACCCGCGTGCCGCCGTCCGCAACGTAGTCGAATGACGTATGCGTGTGGCCGTGCAGCCACAGATCCACCGGCGGCCGGACCAGTTCCGCCATGTCCGTGACGAATCCCGCAGAAGCCAGATCCTCCGCATAGCGTTCCGCCAGCGAGCGTCGGTGCGGCGCATGATGGGTGACGACGATCGTCTTGCCCGCGAACGGCGCCGCCAGCTGCGCTTCCAGCCATGCGCGGCCTCGCCGGTGCAGGGCGATCGCGTCGGCCGGCGCGAAATCCCGTTCCGGCGCGTCTGCTGTCGTATGCACCGCCGCGTCGTGCGGCCAGGTCACCTGAATCAATCCCTTGAAATCGAGCATCACGCGCAGCGCGGCCTCGGTCGCGCGCGCGACGCTGGCTTCGTCCCGGCCGAACAGCGAAAAATCGGCCCAGAGCGTCGTGCCCAGCACGCGGAAGCGTTGGGCGGGATCGACGTAGACGCCGTTGTTCAGGTAATGCACGTTGTCGAGCGCATGCGCCGCGTCGCGCATCGCCGTCTCCAGCGCGCCGAATTCCCCGTCGTAATACTCGTGGTTGCCGGGCACGTAGATCACCGGCACCGCCGGGTCGAACGTCTCGGCGGCCCAGCGCAGGCCTTCCGCGTGATTGTGGATGTCGCCGGCCAGCACGACGAGATCCGCGTCGGCATGCGGGATCGCGTCGGGCAGGTCGTTTTCGAGATGCAGGTCGGACAGGACGCGGACTTTCACGGGCGTGGCTCCGGAGTGGGCGGCTTCAGCGCAGGACCTTGCCGGGATTCATCAGGCCGCGCGGGTCGAGCGCGGTCTTCAGCGTGCGCATCAGCGTCGTTTCGACCGGCGACTTGTAGCGCTGCGCGTCGTCGATCTTCAGCTGGCCGATGCCATGCTCCGCGCTGATGGTGCCGTGGTGGCGGTGCACGTTGTCGTAGACGATCCGGTTGATCGGCGCCTGGAACGCCGCGAGGAACGCCTTCGGATCGCCGCCTTCGGGCATCTGCACGTTGTAGTGCAGGTTGCCGTCGCCGAGGTGGCCGAACGTGACCATGCGCGCGCCCGGCGCGGCCTGCTGGATCGCCGCGTCGGTCTCGTCGATGAAACGGGCGATCGACGAGATCGGCACCGCGATGTCGTGCTTGATGTTGAGCCCTTCGTCGGCCTGCGCGAGCGGGATGTGCTCGCGCAGGTCCCAGAACGCACGCGATTGCGCGAGGTTCTCCGCGACCACCGCGTCGACCACGAGCCCGGCCTCGAACGCTTCTTCCATCAGCTTCTCGAACAGCGCGCGCGCATGCGCTTCGCTTTCGTTGTCGGACAGCTCGAGCAGCACCGTTTGCGCATGCGTCTGCGCGAACGGGTAACGCAGTTGCGGGTAGTGCTTGCCGACCAGCTGCATGCAGAAATCCGACATCAGCTCGAAGCCGGTCAACAGCGGCCCGGCCGCGCGCTGCGCGAGCGCGAGGAAATCGAGCGCCGCGTGCGGCGATTCGAGCGCGGCCAGCGCCGTGACCTGCGCGGCCGGCAGCGGATGGAGCTTCATCACGGCTGCGGTGATGATCCCGAGCGTGCCTTCGGCGCCGATGAACAGGTCGCGCAGGTCGTAGCCGGTGTTGTCCTTGCGCAGGCCGCGCAGCCCGTCCCAGATCTCGCCCTGCGGCGTCACGACCTCGAGCCCGAGGCACAGCTCGCGCGCGTTGCCGTAGCGCAGCACCGCGGTGCCGCCCGCATTCGTCGACAGGTTGCCGCCGATCGTGCAGCTGCCTTCGGCCGCGAGGCTCAGCGCGAACAGCCGGCCGCCTTCGCGGGCGCGCGCCTGCACGTCGGCGAGGATCACGCCGGCTTCGACGGTGATCGTGTTGTTGTGCGGATCGAGCGCCCGCACGCGGTTCAGGCGCGCGACGCTCAGCACGGCCTGGCTGCCGCTCCCGTCGGGCGTCGCGCCGCCGGCGAGGCCCGTGTTGCCGCCCTGTGGCACGAGCGCGACGCCGTGCGCGTTGGCGAGCTTCACCAGCGCGGCGACTTCGGCCGTGTTCGCGGGCCTCAGCACCGCGCACGCCGTGCCCTTGTAGCGGCGCCGCCAGTCGGTCAGGAATGGTTCGGTATCGTGCGGGTCGGTCAGCACATGGTCGGCGCCGATCGCGTCGCGGCACGCGGAAACGAAAGCTTCGGAGGACATCATCACCTTGTCGCGTAAGGGTCAGGACGTGGCGCGCGGTTTTTTCGCCGCGCGCTTGAACGGCGCGACGTAAGCCAGCGCCGTCACGAAGAAGCCGATGGCAAGCGCGGTCTCGCACCAGCCGAGCGTCGCGGACAGCCCGCGATCGGACATCCCGCGCACGATGCCTTCGGCAAGATAGACGAGGATCAGCATGCTCGCCCACTGCATCGTATAGATGTTACGCCGCCAGACGCCGGGCAGCGCGAGCGCGAGCGGCACGGCCTTGAGCATCAGCGCGGAGCCGCCGGGGCGCAGCGGCGCGAGCCACAGCTCCCATGCGAGCGACAGCGCGATCAGTGCGACGAGACACGCGGCGGCGGCCAGCGCGTAGCGCGGCCGGGCCGCGACGGCGGGGCGGGCAGGGGCGTTCATGCGGCCTCGGCGGCCTGGGCAGCGGAAAGGGCCGCGGCGGCGCGCGCGAGCCGTACGCCGAGCGCGGCCGCGAGCGCCTTCTCGTCCGCCGACAGTCCGCCGGGCGCCGCGCGGTCGTGCTGCGCGACGTGCGACGCGCCGTAAGGCGTGCCGCCGGTACGCGTCGTGCTGAGGGCGGATTCGGTGTACGGGATCCCGACGATCATCATCCCGTGATGCAGCAGCGGCAGCATCATCGACAGCAGTGTCGACTCCTGGCCGCCGTGGAGGCTGCCGGTCGACGTGAACACGCTCGCGGGCTTGCCGGTCAGCGCGCCCGACAGCCATTGCGGCGTCGTGCCGTCGAGGAAATACTTGAGCGATGCGGCCATGTTGCCGAAGCGGGTGGGCGAGCCGAGCGCGAGGCCCGCGCATTCCTCGAGATCGCGCAGCTCCGCGTACGGCGGGCCGTCGGCCGGGATGTCGGAGGCGGTGGCTTCGCAGACGGCCGACACGGGCGGCACGGTGCGGATGCGGGCCTGCATGCCCGGCACGCTGTCGATGCCGTTCGCGATCGCGAGCGCGAGATCGCGCGTGGCGCCGTGACGGCTGTAATAGAGGACGAGAATGTCTTTCATGGGCGACGGAGCCGCGTGCGGCCGCGCGCGTGCCCGGTGCAGTCGGCCCCTGCTGGAATCGAGCGGCTATTATAGGGGCTGAAGCCGTCGCGCAGCGCGGCGGCGGCGCGCCGTGACGCGCGCAGCCTCGAGAAGGAGAAGCCGTTTGCCGAAGTTGAGCGTCGATCTCGACACCATCAAGCGCCTCGCGCAGTTCGCGGCCCGGCGCAGCGCCGAGGACCGCATCCCGCAGGTGGCGGGGAGCCTGACCTTCACGACGATGCTGGCGCTCGTGCCGCTGCTGACGGTCGCGTTCGCGCTGTTCACCGCGTTCCCGATGTTCGCGTCGTTCCAGATCTCGCTGCAAGGATTCCTCGCGGATCACCTGATGCCCGCGCAGTTCAACATCCAGATCTTCAAGTACCTGAACCAGTTCGCGTCGAAGGCCAAGGGGCTGACGACGGCCGGCCTGATCGTGCTCGTCGTCACGTCGGTGATGACCATGATGACGATCGAATCGGCGTTCAACCTGATCTGGCGCGTGCGCAAGCCGCGGCCGTTCGCGCAGCGCGTGCTCGCGTACTGGGCGCTGATCACGCTCGGGCCGTTGCTGTTCGGCGTGAGCCTGTCGATTTCGTCGTACCTGTTCACGCAATCGCTCGCGTTCACCGGCGCGGGCGCGTCGACATCGATCGTCGAGTGGCTGCTCGCGCTTGCGTCGCTGCCGTTGACGGTGCTCGCGTTCACGCTGCTGTACGTGTACCTGCCGAACTGCGCGGTCGCATGGCGCGACGCGGTGATCGGCGGGCTGTTCGCGGCCATCGCGTTCGAACTCGCGAAGCGCGGCTTCGGCTATTACGTGCGGCGCATTCCGACCTATACGGCCGTCTATGGCGCGTTCGCGGCATTGCCGGTGTTCCTGCTGTGGGTGTATTTGAGCTGGTTCATCGCGCTGCTCGGCGCGATGGTCGCGTCGGCGCTGCCGGCGATCCGCGTCGGCCAGTTCCATCGGATCCACTATCCGGGCAGCGACCTGCTCGACGCGCTCGAACTGCTCGCGCGGCTGGCGGAGGCGCGCGCGGCCGGCAAGCGCGGCTACACGGCGCTGCGGCTCGCGACGATGCTGCGCTGCGACATGGAAACCGCGCAGCGGCTGCTGACGACGATGGAGGAGCGGGAATGGGTCGCGCGGCTCGACGGCGGCGACGAGATCACGCCGCGCTATATCCTGCTCGCGAACCCGGAGCAGCTGACGCTCGCGCAACTGTTCGACGTGCTGGTGATCGACCGCACGGAGCTGACCTATCAGCTGGAGCGGCGCCGCAGCCACGTCGAGGGTGCGGCGCTGCTCGACGTGCTGTCGAGCGACCGGTTCGACGTGACGCTCGCGTCGCTGATCGCCGCGCACCGGCTCGCGGGTGGGCAGCCGGCCGGCAGCACCGGCCAGGCGCCGGGTGCGGCCGATCCGCACGCGCGGCCGCCGCGGCCCGCCTGACGGCAGGGGCCCGGCGGGCTACAGCGGGATCTTGCCGGTGCAGATGTCCTTGAACATCACCCAGTCGCCCATCAGGCTGTATATCGGGTGCCGGAACGTGGCCGGGCGGTTCTTCTCGAAGAAGAAGTGGCCGACCCACGCGAACGCGTAGCCGCAGACGATCGCCGCCGGCAGCCACAGCCAGTGCCCGGTCGCGACCGCCATCGCGACGCATCCGATCACGCCGAGCGAGCCGATGAAGTGCAGCCGCCGCGACGTCAGGTTCTGGTGCTCGTTCAGGTAATACGGGTAGAAGTCAGCGAAGCTGGCGAATTGCTCCGTATGCGTATGCGCCATGGCCGTCTCCTCGGGCCGCTGTTCATGCGGTCATTGTGCGGCCGGTGGCCCGCGTCCGCAAGCGCCGGCGGGCCGCTGCGCCGGCCCGTGCTTTCCTTTTGACAGGCTTTCCGATAGGATCGAAAGAGATTTTGCATTCAAGCATGAGGGGACTACGATGCGCGTCAGCGATATTCTGAAAGTGAAGGGCAACACGCTGTTTACGGTGACGCCCGATAAGCCGCTGCGCGAAGCGGTCGATACGATGGCCGAGCACGACATCGGTTCGCTCGTCGTGATGGAGTACGGCGATCTCGTCGGGATGCTGACGTTTCGCGAGATCATCCTGCGTCTGCACGTGAACGGCGGCGCGATCGGCGACGTTCAGGTGCGCAAGGTGATGGACGAGCCGCTCACGTGCACGCCGGAAACGGACGTCAACGAGGTGCGCCGGATGATGCTCGAGCGCCACGCACGCTACATGCCGGTGCTCGACAAAAAGGTGCTGATGGGCGTCATTTCGTTCTACGACGTCGCGAAGACGGTCGTCGAGGCGCAGAGCTTCGAGAACCGGATGCTGAAGGCGTACATTCGCGACTGGCCGGAATCGGAAGCCGAAGCGCACAAGCCGTGAATCGCGCCGCGCCCGGCACGTCGGTGCATGGGCGCCGCCATCCGGCACGCGGCGGCGCAGGCATGTCCTGCGCCGCCGTTTTTTCAACAACCATACAAGGCCCGCGCAGCATTGCCCAGACGATGCGCGCGTATTCCGAATGAGCGATCACACGCAAGCCACTTCCGAACGGCGCGGCGAACGGCACGCGCACGCATCCCAGTTCGACCTGCTGCGCGAGCGCCGCTTCGCGCCGTTCTTCACGACCCAGTTCCTCGGCGCGCTGAACGACAACGTCTTCAAGATCGGTTTCACGTCGCTCGTCACGTATCACACCGCGCGGTTCTCCGGCGTCGATGCGAAGACGGCCGCGTTCCTGATTTCCGCGATCTTCATCTTGCCGTTCGTGCTGTTCTCGGCCACCTCTGGCCAGATCGCCGACAAATACGACAAGGCGACTCTCACGCGTTTCGTGAAATCGTTCGAGATCGTGCTGATGCTGGTCGGCGCGGCCGGCTTCGTCACGCACAGCGCGACGCTGCTGTATCTGTGCACGTTCATGATGGGGATGCACTCGACGCTGTTCGGGCCCGTCAAGTATTCGTACCTGCCGCAGCATCTCGGCGAACATGAGCTGGTCGGCGGCAACGGGCTCGTCGAGATGGGCACGTTCATCGCGATCCTGATCGGCACGATCATCGGCGGCGCGGCGGCCGGCATCGAAGGCAGCGGCGAGCGCGTGCTCGCGGTGAGCGTCGTCGTCATCGCGCTGGCCGGGCGGCTCGTCGCGCAGCGCGTGCCGCCCACGCCCGCGCCGCAGCCCGACCTCGTGATCAACTGGAACCCGGTCAGCGAGACCTGGCGCAACCTCGGGCTCGCGCGCCAGAACCGCACGGTGTTCCTGAGCCTGCTCGGCATCTCGTGGCTGTGGTTCGTCGGCGCGACGTTTCTCACGTCGTTCTTCAATTTCGCGAAGGACGTGCTGTCCGCGAGCCCCGACGTCGTCACGATCCTGCTCGCGACGTTCTCGGTCGGCATCGGCCTCGGTTCGCTGCTGTGCGAGCGCTTGTCGCAGCGGCGCGTCGAGATCGGCCTCGTGCCGCTCGGCTCGATCGGCATCAGCGTGTTCGCGATCGAGCTGTATTTCGCGAGCCATGCGCTGCCGTCCCCCGGCCATCTGCTGTCGGTCGGCGAATTCCTCGCCGGTGCGCGCCACTGGCGCATCCTGGCCGACCTGTTCCTGCTCGCGATGTTCGGCGGCTTCTACAGCGTGCCGCTGTATGCGCTGATCCAGAGCCGCAGCGCGCCGACGCACCGCGCGCGGATCATCGCCGCGAACAACATCCTGAACGCGCTGTTCATGATCCTGTCGGCCGTGATGGCGATGGGGTTGACCAAGGCCGGCGTCGACATCCCGGGGCTGTTCCTCGTCACCGCGCTGTTGAACGTCGTGGTCGCGACGTATATCTACCTGCTCGTGCCCGAGTTCCTGCTGCGCTTCGTCGCGTGGGTGCTCGTGCATACGTTCTACCGGATCCGCCTCGTGCACGCGGAGCGGATTCCGGCCGAAGGGGCGGCGGTACTCGTGTGCAATCACGTCAGCTATGTCGATGCGCTCGTGCTGGCCGCCGCGAGCCCGCGTCCGATCCGTTTCGTGATGGATCACCGGATCTTCAAGACGCGTTTCGCGAGCTGGGTATTCCGGCATGCGAAGGCGATTCCGATCGCGCCGCGCCACGAGGATCCCGCGATGCTCGCGCGTGCGTACGACCTGTGCGAGGCCGCGCTGAAGGACGGCGAACTCGTGTGCATCTTCCCCGAGGGCAAGCTGACGAAGACCGGGGACATCAACACGTTCCATCACGGCATCACCGAGATCCTGAACCGCACGCCGGCGCCGGTGATCCCGATGGCGCTGCGCGGGCTGTGGGGCAGCTATTTTTCGCGGCATACCGATGCGCGGATGCCGCGCCCGATCAAGCGCGGCGTGATGAGCCGGCTGACGCTGGCGGTCGGCGAGCCGATTCCGGCGTCGGTGGCGACGCCCGAGGTGCTGCAGGCGGCGGTGACCGAGCTGCGCGGCGCGCGGAAGTAGGCGGGCGGGCGTCGGCTCCGGCGCGGGATGATCGATCCGCGCACTTGGCCGGGATGGCGGCCCGGTTCGGCGGGTCTCCAGCGCAACGCCGAGGGCCTGCGGTCGCCACACCTGCGTCGCATCCGCCCTTATCCGCGGCCGGCCCGTGTGGTCTGAACGGTTCACCCGGCACGCAGGCCCCGGGACCGCTGGCATAATAGCGGTTTACCTCTTTCTCGACCGGCAAACGATCGACCTGCCTGCGGCTCCGGCAGCGCATCGGTTTGACCATTTCTCTTTGGGCGGTTCCATCATGTCCGGCAATACCCTCGGCACGCTTTTCACTGTCACGACCTTCGGCGAATCGCACGGTCCCGCGATCGGCTGCGTGATCGACGGCTGCCCGCCGGGGATGGGGCTGACCGAAACCGACATCCAGATCGAGCTCGATCGCCGCAAGCCCGGCACGTCGCGGCACGTGACGCAACGGCAGGAGGCCGACGAGGTCGAGATCCTGTCGGGCGTGTTCGAAGGCGTGACGACCGGCACGCCGATCGCGCTGCTGATCCGCAACACCGACCAGCGCAGCAAGGACTACGGCAACATCGTCGAGACGTTTCGTCCCGGCCACGCCGACTACACCTACTGGCAGAAATACGGCATCCGCGACTACCGCGGCGGCGGTCGCTCGTCCGCGCGTCTCACCGCGCCGATCGTCGGCGCGGGCGCGGTCGCGAAGAAGTGGCTGCGCGAGCGCTTCGGGGTCGAGGTGCGCGGCTACATGAGCGGCCTCGGCGACATCGACGTGCCGTTCGTCGACTGGTCATACGTGCACGAGAACCCGTTCTTCTCGCCGAACGCGGCCGTCGTGCCGGAACTCGAGGCGTACATGGATGCGTTGCGCAAGGACGGCGATTCGATCGGCGCGCGCATCGACGTCGTCGCGTCGGGCGTGCCGGTCGGTTGGGGCGAACCGGTGTTCGACCGGCTCGATGCCGATATCGCGAAGGCGATGATGAGCATCAACGCGGTGAAGGGCGTCGAGATCGGCGCGGGCTTCGACAGCGTCGCGCAGCGCGGCTCGGTGCACGGCGACGAACTGACGCCGGCCGGCTTCGTCGGCAACCACGCGGGCGGCGTGCTCGGCGGGATTTCGACGGGGCAGGACATCACCGTGTCGATCGCGATCAAGCCGACGTCGAGCATCCGCACGCCGCGCCGCTCGATCACGAAGTCCGGCGAAGAGGCGACGGTGGAAACCTTCGGTCGCCACGATCCGTGCGTCGGCATTCGCGCGACGCCGATCGCCGAATCGATGCTCGCGCTGGTGCTGATCGACCATGCGCTGCGCCATCGCGCGCAGTGCGGCGACGTCGAGACCGCCACGCCGAAGATCGCCGGCAGCGCGACCTGACAGAAGCGGGCGGGGCGCGTCGCGTCGGCCGTCGAACGATGAATGCAAACGGGGCGCTGCGTGATGCAGCGCCCCGTTTTGTTTGCGGCGGTGGTGTGCCGCGACCAAAAAAACGCGCCGCTCGCGGCGGCGCGTTCCGGCAGCTTACATGTTCGGGTAATTCGGCCCGCCGCCGCCTTCGGGCGTGACCCACACGATGTTCTGCGTCGGGTCCTTGATGTCGCAGGTCTTGCAGTGCACGCAGTTCTGCGCGTTGATCACGAGGCGATCGCTGCCGTCGTCGTTCTTCACGAACTCGTACACCGCCGCCGGGCAGAAGCGCGCCTCCGGCCCCGCGTACGTGCGCAGGTTCACGTTCACCGGCACGTTCGCATCCTTCAGCGTCAGGTGCGCCGGCTGGTTCTCCTCATGGTTCGTATTCGAGATGAACACCGACGACAACCGGTCGAACGTCAGCTTGCCGTCCGGCTTCGGATACGCGATCGGCTCGCACTGCGACGCCGGCTTCAGCATCTCGTGGTCCGCATGCTGGTGATGCAGCGTCCACGGCACGTTGCCGCCCATCACCTTCTGCTCCAGCCCGACCATCAGCGTGCCCAGGTACAGGCCCTTCGCCATCCACTGCTTGAAGTTGCGCGCGCGGTACAGCTCCGTGTACAGCCACGATTGCTTGAACGCATCGGGGTACGCGTTCAGCTCGTCCGACTGGCGGCCGGCCTGCACCGCGTCGAACGCGGCGTCGGCCGCCAGCATGCCGGTCTTGATCGCCGCGTGGCTGCCCTTGATTCGCGACGCGTTCAGGAAGCCCGCGTCGTCGCCGATCAGCGCGCCGCCCGGGAACACCGTCTTCGGCAGCGACAGCAGGCCGCCGGCCGTGATCGCGCGCGCGCCGTACGACACGCGCTTGCCGCCTTCGAGGAACGCGCGGATCGACGGATGCGTCTTGTAGCGCTGGAATTCCTCGAACGGCGACAGGTACGGGTTCGTGTAGCCCAGGCCCACCACGAAGCCGACCACGACCTGGTTGTTGTCCATGTGATACAGGAACGAGCCGCCGTACGTATCCGGTTTCAGCGGCCAGCCGGCCGTGTGGATCACCAGGCCCGGCTTGTGCTTCGCGGGATCGATTTCCCACAGTTCCTTGATGCCGATCCCGTACGCCTGCGGATCGGCGTTCGCGTCGAGCTTGTACTTCGCGATCAGTTGCCGCCCCAGATGGCCGCGGCAGCCTTCGGCGAACAGCGTGTACTTCGCGTGCAGCTCCATGCCGAGCTGGAAGTTCTCGGTCGGCTCGCCGTCCTTGCCCACGCCCATGTTGCCGGTGGCGACGCCTTTCACGGAGCCGTCGTCGTTGTAGAGAATCTCCGCAGCGGGGAAGCCGGGGAAGATTTCCACGCCGAGCGCCTCGGCCTGCTGGCCAAGCCAGCGGGTCACGTTGCCCAGCGAAATCACGTAGTTGCCGTGATTCTTGAAGTTGTCCGGCAGCGCCCAGTTCGGCGTGGTCACCGCGCTCTTCTCGGACAGGAACAGGAAGCGGTCTTCGCTCACCTCGACATCGAGCGGCGCGCCGCGCTCCTTCCAGTCGGGAAACAGCTCGGTGATCGCGCGCGGGTCCATCACCGCGCCCGACAGGATGTGCGCGCCGATCTCGGAACCCTTCTCGAGCACGCACACGCCGATCTCGGTGCCTTTCTCGGCGGCCAGCTGCTTGAGCCGGATCGCCGCCGACAGCCCGGCGGGGCCGCCGCCGACGATCACGACGTCGTATTCCATCGATTCGCGCGGGCCGTATTGCTCGATGAGGCTTGCGGGGGTCATTGGCGTTCCTCTAACCGTTAGAATGCTTTTATTCGGGAGCGTATTGTCTGCGAAACGAAACGCTTGCCGCAACAGCATGCAGGTAGATTAGCACGATCGTTCTATTTTTGTGCTAGGGTAATGCCGCCCGGACTGTGCCGCCCGGGCTGGCGCAACGACATCGAAAGGGGATGGGCAAATGGGTCGATCGATCAATCTGGAAGGCAAGGTTGCGCTGGTCACGGGCGCGTCGAGCGGCCTCGGGCAGCGTTTTGCGCAGGTGCTGTCGCAGGCCGGCGCGAAGGTCGTGCTCGCGAGCCGCCGCGTCGAGCGTCTGAAGGAGCTGCGCGCGGAGATCGAGGCGGCGGGCGGCGCCGCGCACGTCGTGTCGCTCGACGTGACGGACGTCCAGAGCATCAAGGCGGCCGTCGCGCATGCGGAGACGGAAGCCGGCACGATCGACATCCTCGTGAACAATTCGGGCGTGTCGACGATGCAGAAGCTCGTCGACGTGACGCCGGCGGATTTCGAGTTCGTGTTCGATACGAACACGCGCGGCGCATTTTTCGTCGCGCAGGAAGTCGCGAAGCGGATGATCATGCGCGCGAACGGCGGCGGCAACGGCAAGCCGCCGTGCCGGATCATCAACATCGCGTCGGTGGCCGGGCTGCGCGTGTTCCCGCAAATCGGGTTGTACGCGATGAGCAAGGCCGCGGTCGTGCAGATGACGCGCGCGATGGCGCTGGAATGGGGCCGCCACGGGATCAACGTGAATGCGATCTGCCCGGGCTATATCGATACCGAAATCAATCATTACCTGTGGGAAACCGAACAGGGCCAGAAGCTGCAGTCGATACTGCCGCGCCGGCGCGTCGGCAAGCCGCAGGATCTCGACGGGCTGTTGTTGCTGCTCGCGGCCGACGAGTCGCAGTTCATCAATGGCTCGATCATCTCCGCGGACGACGGCTTCGGCCTTGCCTGAGCGGATGACATTTCGCAACAAAGAAGACAGCAATGAGCGCAACGAGCGATTACTCCCCCGTTTTTGAGATGTCGATGCCGATCCGCTGGGGCGACATGGACGCATTCGGCCATGTGAACAACACGGTCTATTTCCGCTACATGGAGCAGGCGCGAATCTCGTGGTTCGAGCAGCTTGGCATTGCGGGCGGCAACGGCGAGGGGCAGGGGCCCGTCATCGTCACTGCGTCGATGGAGTTCCTCAAGCAGCTGCACTATCCGGGCGACGTGATCGCGAGGATGTCGGCCGCGAAGCCCGGCCGAAGCAGCTTCGACACCGGGTTCGAGCTCACGCGCGCGGACGATCCGCAGCATGTCTATGCACGCGGCAACGCGCGCTGCGTGTGGGTCGATTACGCGCTCGGCAAGTCGGTGCCGCTGCCGCCGCTGCTGCGCGACACGATCGAGCACGCGCTGGCGACGAAAGTCGGCTGAGCGCGTATATCGGCACGCCCCGCGCATCGGGTCGTCGGTGGCGCGCCGTGCCCGTCGTTTCCGTCAATCGGCCGCCATGTGCGGCCGATCGTCATTCGCGCGCCACCATCCGCTGCGCGTTCACTGCCCGAGCAGGCGCTGCAGCAGCTCCGGCGTATTGTTCGTCCCGTATTTGCGCATCAGTCGCGCGCGATAGATATCGACCGTGCGCGAGCTGATGTCGAGCACGCGCCCGATCTGCTTGCTGGTCTTGCCGGTCGCGAGCTGCGCGGCGATCTCGCGTTCACGCGGGGTCAGCTCGACCGCGACGCGGCGCGTCGCGCTCAGATCCTCGAAGGTCCAGATGCCGGCCGCGAGCGGCGCGGTGCGGTCGAGCGCGCGGCCCGTCACGTGGCACCAGAACAGTTCGCCGTCCGCGCGCTTCATGATTCTGTCATCCGAGTAGACGCCGTTCGCGACCATCACGCGTGCGATGCGCTCGCCGATTCGCTGGAATTCGTCCGTGGACGGGTAGAGCACCGCATACGATTTTCCGATCAGGTCGGCACGCGCGCAGCGGAAGATCGACGCGAGCGCGTCGTTGCAGTCCTCGACCACGCGGTCGCGCGACAGCACGAGGCCGAGCGGCGCGAGGTGGAAGGCGGTCTGGTAATCGAGATCGGGCATGGCGCGGGGGCGGAGGGAAATGCTTATGTATTTTTGCGTATTGTGCCGCATCCGCGCCGCATCGTACCCTTTCAGGCATCTCGCGGCGTTCGTCGCGACATAAAAAGCGTGCCTCGACGCAGGCATCGCCGCGCATGCATAGAATGATGCGGCGGGCTTGCGCCACGTGGCGCGTGAACCGGTTTTGCTGGTTTCCATAGAGGAAGGGACAACTGATGAACAAAGTCTATCCAAGCGCGGCTGCCGCGCTGGAGGGGATCGTCCGCGACGGGCAGACCTTCGCGGTGGGCGGCTTCGGCCTGTGCGGCATTCCCGAGGCGCTGATCGCGGCGTTGCGCGATTCGGGCGTCAAGGGCATCACCTGCATCAGCAACAACGCGGGCGTCGACGGTTTCGGCCTCGGCCTGCTGCTGGAAACGCGCCAGATCAAGAAGATGATCTCGTCGTACGTCGGCGAGAACAAGGAGTTCGAGCGCCAGTACCTGGCCGGCGAACTCGAACTCGAATTCACGCCGCAGGGCACGCTCGCCGAGAAGCTGCGCGCGGGCGGCGCGGGCATCCCCGCATTCTTCACGAATACCGGCTACGGCACGGTGATCGCGGAAGGCAAGGAAACGCGCCAGTTCGGCGATCGCCATTACGTGCTCGAGCCGTCGCTGACGGCGGACGTCGCGCTCGTGAAGGCGTGGAAGGCCGACAAGTCCGGCAACCTGATCTATCGCCGCACCGCGCGCAACTTCAACCCGATGTGCGCGATGGCCGGCAAGATCACCGTGGTGGAGGTCGAGGAGATCGTCGAGAACGGCGCGCTCGATCCGGATCAGGTTCATACGCCGGGGATCTTCGTGCAGCGCATCGTGCTGAACGCGACGCCGGAAAAACGCATCGAACAACGCGTCGTACGCGCGAAAGGAGACTGACATGGCCTGGAATCGTGACCAGATGGCCGCGCGCGCGGCGAAGGAACTGCAGGACGGCTTCTACGTGAACCTCGGCATCGGCCTGCCGACGCTCGTCGCGAACCACGTGCCGGAAGGCGTCGAGGTGTGGCTGCAGTCGGAGAACGGCCTGCTCGGCATCGGCCCGTCGCCGACCGAAGACGAAGTCGACGCCGATCTGATCAACGCCGGCAAGCAGACCGTCACGACGCTGCCCGGTTCGTCGATCTTCTCGTCGGCCGATTCGTTCGCGATGATCCGCGGCGGCCACATCAACCTGGCGATCCTCGGCGCGATGCAGGTCAGCAAGCAGGGCGACCTCGCGAACTGGATGATCCCCGGCAAGATGATCAAGGGGATGGGCGGCGCGATGGACCTCGTCGCGGGCGTGAAGCGCGTCGTCGTGCTGATGGAGCACGTCGCGAAGGGCGATCAGCACAAGATCCTCGACGAATGCAACCTGCCGCTCACGGGTGTCGGGGTGGTCGACCTGATCATCACCGATCTCGGCGTGATCGAAGTGACGCCGTCCGGGTTGAAGGTGCTCGAACTCGCCGACGGCGTGAGCGTCGACGAGATCCAGGCGAAGACGGGCGCACCGCTCGACGTCAGCGCCGTGGCCTGAGCATTACCCTGGTGCGTGATCCTCGACGCCCCGCGTTCCCGACGGAACGCGGGGCGTTTTGTCACGCGCGCACGCGTCACGCAATCGCGCCGCCGCCGTCGATCAGTACCGTCGAGCCGGTTGCATAAGGCGTGGCCGCCAGATACAGGATCGCATTCGCGACATCCTCCGGCTGGCCGACCCTGCGCGCCGGAAGCCGCTGGGCGGCGCCGGCGTACATCGCGTCGCGTGCGTCGGGTGCGAGCTTGTCCCACAGCGGCGTCGCGATCAGGCCCGGCGACACGGTATTCACGCGAACCGGCGCCAGTTCGAGCGCCAGCCCGCGGGCGAGGGCCTCGAGCGCCGCGTTGATCGCGCCTTGTAGCACCGACGACGCGCTCGGCCGCACGCTGAGGTAGCCCGACACGAACGTCAGCGAGCCGCCTGGCACGATATCGATCGCGCGGGCGATGCGATAGGCGCCCCAGAACTTGCTGTCCATCGCTGCCTGCGCGTCGGCGAGCGGCAGCGCCCGGACCGGGCCCGTGGCCGTCTTCGCGGCTGAAATCACGACGTGGTCGAACTGGCCGGCGCGTGCGCAGAACGCATCGACGGCCGCCGTATCGGTAATGTCGAGCGCTTCGGTCCGCACCTGCGCGCCCGGTATGGCGTCGACGTCGAACCTGGCCGGGTCGCGCGACGCGATCGTCAGATGCGCGCCGCGCCGCGCGAATGCCGTCGCGGTGGCGGCGCCGATGCCGGAGCTTCCGCCGACGACGAGTACGTGCTTTCCGTGGAGCGGATCATTCATGAAAGTCTCTCCTGGGTGATGAGTTGAGCGGAATCCGGTCAGATGGTTTCGGTCTCGCGCAGCGTCGACGGGCTGTGCAGCGCGAAGCGCGCGATGTCGTCCTTGCGCATGAAAGCGACTCCGGGGTGTGATCGAGCGTAGTGCAGGAAGGCGTCCCACGCGCGGACCATCTGCGGCGTGCCGCTGATCCGGTCGTGCGCGCTGATCGACATCAGTCTGCGCCGCTGTCCGGCTTCCGCGTACAACTGGTCGAAATCGAGCTTGATCTGCTCGACGAACATCGTCGGCGAGTAGTTGCGGCCTTCGATCAGCAGGATGTCGTTGTTGCGCAGCGTGTACGGAACCACCGCGAAATCGCGACCGCCGACGGTCTCGATGAACGGTTCGTCGCGACTGACGTCGTCGATGTGATACATGTAGCCGAGTTCCTGCAGCAGCGGCAACGTATGCGGTCCGCGCCGCAGCCAGTTGCAGTTGTAGCCGGTCGGGCGCTGGCCGGTCACCGCTTCGACCATGTCGCGCGCTTCGGTCAGGAAGCGGCGCTCGTCGTCGCGGCTCATCGCGAATTGCGCGCGCCACGTCGGGCCGTGCGCGGCGGCTTCGTGGCCGCGCGACACGATCTCGCGGGCCAGTTCGGGGTGCCGGCGCGCGGCTTCCCCGATCATGTGCGACGTCACTTTCACGCCGTGCCGGTCCCACAGATCGAGCAGGCGCGGAATGCCTTCCCGGTAGCCGTATGCAAACCAGGTGGCCGATGCGAGATCGACCGGCACCGACGGCGGGAACGCGACGGCCGGAAACGGGCTGTCCGCGCCCGTGGGCGGTTGGCCGCCCGCCTCGAACTGCATCGAGATCGAGATCACGAGCCGCGCGCCGTCCGGCCAGAACGGCGCGGCGCCCGGCGTCGCGGGCGCCGGTGACGGCGTCGGCGCGGCGGTGGCCGGCAGGGACGTGCCTGCGGCCAGCGCGACGCCGGCCGCGAGCCCGGCGCCGGCCCGGGCCAGGAACCTGCGGCGCGGCGAAGGCGTCGCGGAAGTGTCGTTATCGTGAGTCATCGTCCCCTCCGTCAACCGACGAGCCCGAGCTGGCGCATCAGCGTCAGGTTGTCCTCGATGTGCCAGTTTTCCGCGATCCGGCCGTGGTCGATCCGATAGATATCGGTCGCGATGAAGTCGATCGCCTGTCCGCGCCCGGCCGTTCCGTTGAACGTACCGGTGAAATGCCCGCGGAAATGCAGGTGCACGACGACCCGGTCGCCGGCGACGATCATCTGTTCGATGTCGCAGCGCAGATCCGGGATCGCGCCGCGCATCGTGCCGGAGGCCGCGAGCGGTCCCGGTAGGCCCTGTTCGCGGCCGGGCGGCAGCGTGCGGTCGGTGAAGTCGTCGGCGAGCGCCGCGCGGGCGAGCGCGGGGTCGCCGGTATTCCAGAAGCTGCCGTAGCGGCGCGCGGCCAGAACTTGCGCGCGGGCCTGCGCGGCCGGCAAGCCTGCCGCGACGGTCAGGGCGTGCGGCTCGACGAGATCGGCGGCATGGGCGGCGGCGGGCCAGAGCGCGACGACGCAAGCGGCTGTCGCGAATGCATGCGCGACGGGGCGGGTGGCCGAACGAAGGCGGATCGACATGGTTTCGAGAGTCCTGTGAAAGCGTCAGGCGACGACGCGGAACAGGTATGGTAGGTTTCTGTTTTGCATGTAAATACGGGCAAAAGGCGAATGGATTATTCGAAAAAAGGAAAGGTTGGGGTGAGGCAGGCGCCATGACGCTGATCGACGATTTTCCGGCGCTCGATACCTTCGCGCGGATCGTGTCGGCCGGCAGCCTGTCGGCGGCGGCGCGCGAACTCGACCTGTCGTTGTCCGTCGTCAGCACGCGGCTCGCGCATCTCGAGTCGCGGCTCGGCGTGCGCCTGCTGCACCGGACGACGCGGCAGCAAACGCTCACCGACGACGGCGCGCAGTTTCACGCGCAGGTGCTGCGCATCCTCGCCGAGGTCGAGCATGCGGAAACGCTGATGCGCGATCGCCGCGGCACGGTCAGCGGCGTGCTGCGCGTGACGGCGCCCGGCGAACTCGGCCGCCTGCGAATCGCGCCGCTTATAGCGGCCTTTCAGCAGCGACATCCGCAACTGACCGTGCAGCTGATGCTGACCGATACGGTCGTCGATCTGCTCGCGTCCGACATCGACGTCGCCGTGCGGATCGGCAATCTCGCCGATTCGACGATGATCGCGCGCGAGCTGGCGCCGAATCATCGCGTGCTGTGCGCGTCGCCGGGCTATCTCGCGGCGCACGGGTCGCCGGCCCATCCGGCCGAGCTTCGTGCGCATCGATGCATCGTGATGGGCGACCAGCCGCGGACCGAATGGCGGTTCGACGGCGTGCAAGGCGGCGTGGCGGTCGAGGTGACGGCCGCGCTGCTGACCAACGACGGCGGCGCGGCGCGCACGCTGGCGCTCGAGGGCGCGGGCATTGCGCTGAAGTCGATCTGGGACGTCGGCGCCGATCTCGACGCCGGTCGGCTCGTACGCGTGCTGCCGGCCTTCGCGGCGTCCGCCGCGCCGCTGCATGCCGTCTATCCCGGCGGTCGTCACGTGCCGTTGCGCGTGCGGACGTTCGTCGATTTCCTGCGCGAGCAGTGGCGTCACGCGTGGCGCCGCCACGACTGAACCCGTCCCGGGTGGCGGGCCGGGCGCGTGCCGACCCGTCATTCCGAAGCGGTTTACAATCGTTTGCATCGGGCGTCGCAAGCGTTGCCCCGCGCGTCGCCCCCCGTTCGACAGGATGCCAACGATGCCAACGACCCCAGCGAATCCCCTGGTTCCCCGCCAGCGGCGCGTGCAGTGTGCAAGCACGGCCGGCCTTCATCACGTCGCCTATACCGAGTGGGGCGACCCCGCGAATTCGCGCGTGCTCGTCTGCGTGCACGGTCTGACCCGTTCCGGCCGCGATTTCGACCGGCTTGCCGCCGCGCTGTCCGATACGTATCGCGTCGTCTGCCCCGATGTCGCGGGGCGTGGCCGGTCGGACCGGCTGGCCGATCCGCGGCTCTATGCGATTCCGCAATACGTGGCCGACATGGTGACGCTGATTGCGCGGCTCGACGTCGAATCGGTCGACTGGTTCGGCACGTCGATGGGCGGCCTGATCGGCATGGCGCTCGCCGGGCTGCCCGGTTCGCCGTTGCGCCGGATGATCGTCAACGACGTCGGCCCGCGCATCGAACCCGATTCGCTGACGCGCATCGGCGAATACCTCGGCGTGCAGCCGCGCTTCGCGACCGAGCAGGAGGGGATCGACTATCTGACTTCGCTGTCGCTGCCGTTCGGTGCGCTGAGCGCCGACGAGTGGCGCGAGATCAACGGGCCGCTGCTGCACGAACTGCCCGAAGGTGGCTGGACGATGCGCTACGATCCGCGCATCGCCGAGCCGTTCAAGGCGACGACGCCCGAACTGGCCGCGCTCGGCGAGGCCGCGCTGTGGCGTGCGATCGAGACGACGGACGCGACGCTGCTCGTCGTGCGCGGCGAGACGTCCGACCTGCTGTCGCGCGAGACGGCGGCCGAAATGGTTCGTCGCGGCCGGCATGTGACGCAGGTCGAGATTCCGGGTGCGGGGCACGCGCCGGCGTTCGTCAGCGCGGACCAGATTGCGCTCGCGCGGCGGTTTTTCGTCGAAGGCGACGCATAAACGCGTCATAATATGCGGTTCGGCGGCACGCGGGCCGTGCCGCCGCCGAATCCCTACCCATCACGACCGGAACATTTCATGGCAGTCATTCGTCACCACGTCGGGGCCCGTCTCTCCGAAACCGCGATCCACAACGGTACCGTGTATCTGGCGGGCCAGATCGCCGAAGACACCACGCAGGACATTCGCGGCCAGACGCGCGAAGTGCTCGGCCACATCGACCGCCTGCTCGCCGAAGCGAACAGCGACAAGGCGCATCTGCTGTCGGTGCAGATCTACATCTCGGATCTCGCGAACTTCGAAGGCATGAATGCGGAGTGGGACGCATGGGTTGCGGAAGGCAACACGCCGCCGCGCGCGACCGTCGAGGCGAAGCTCGCGGATCCGGCGCTGCTCGTCGAGATCGTGGTCGTCGCCGCGCAGCGGAGCTGAGCGTCAGCCGACGATGACCGTATTCCGGCAGGCCGTGCAATGACCGAATCCGTTTCCGCTTCTCCCGTCGCGGCGCCGTCGTTCGACGACGTGCTCGCGTTCGTGCGCGAGCGGGCCGGCGACGCGCGCCTGTCGTCGGGCGAGCTGCTCGCCGATCACTCGGCCGGCACGGCGGCGATCATGCGCACGCTGAACGTCGATCCGTCCGCGATGCAGGCCGCCGCGCTGTTCGTGCTGACGCCGCACCTGAGCGACCCCGAACGCGAGCTGACCGAGCGTTTCGGCGACGAAGTCGCGCGGCTCGTGGCCGACGTGCGCAAGCTGCTGCGGCTCGGCACCGTCAGCCTGCGCGCCGCGCAGAACGCGAGGCCCGACTCCGGGCGCGACGCGGCGGAAGAGCGGCGTACGCAGATCGAAGCGCTGCGCAAGATGCTGCTCGCGTTCGCACAGGACATCCGCGTGGTGCTGATCCGGCTCGCGTCGCGGTTGCAGTCGCTGCGCTACTACGCGGCCGCGAAGCTCGATCCGCCGCCCGACGTCGCGCGCGAGACGCTCGAGATCTATGCGCCGCTCGCGAACCGTCTCGGTATCTGGCAACTGAAGTGGGAGCTCGAGGATCTCGCGTTCCGCTTCGAGGATCCCGTCACCTACAAGCGGATCGCGAAGCTGCTCGACGAGAAGCGCATCGAGCGCGAGGCGTACGTCACGCAGGCGATCGCGCGGCTGCAGCACGAGCTCGCGCAAGCGCACATCCAGGCCGACGTCAGCGGCCGGCCGAAGCATATCTACAGCATCTGGCGCAAGATGCGCGGCAAGGAGCTCGATTTTTCCGAGCTGTACGACGTGCGCGCGTTTCGCGTGATCGTGCCCGACATCAAGGATTGCTACGCGGTGCTCGGCATCGTGCATCACCTGTGGCAGCCGGTGCCGAAGGAATTCGACGACTACATCTCGCGGCCGAAGCCGAACGGCTACAAGTCGCTGCATACGGTCGTGATCGGCGACGACGGCCGCGCGTTCGAAGTGCAGATCCGCACGCAGGAGATGCATCGTTTCGCCGAGTACGGCGTCGCCGCGCACTGGCGCTACAAGGAGGCCGGCGCGCGTGGCTATGGCGGCCAGTTCTCGGCGAGCGACAAGTACGACGAGAAGATCGCGTGGCTGCGTCAGTTGCTCGCGTGGAAGGACGACGTCGAGGACGGCACCGAGGTGTCGGGCGACCAGGCGTGGGCGCAACTGCGCGAGACGTCGCTCGACGACGACCACATCTACGTGCTGACGCCGCAGGCACGCGTGATCGCGCTGCCGCAGGGTGCGACGCCGGTCGATTTCGCGTACCACCTGCACAGCGAGCTCGGCCATCGCTGCCGCGGCGCGCGCGTCGACGGCGTAATGGTGCCGCTGAACACGCCGCTCGCGAACGGTCAGACGGTCGAGATCGTCGCGGTGAAGGAGGGCGGGCCGTCGCGCGACTGGCTCAATCTGCAGCTCGGTTACCTGAAGAGTCCGCGCGCACGGCAGAAGGTGCGTGCATGGTTCAACTCGATCGAGCAGGAAGAAAACATCGCGCACGGCCGCGCGCTCGTCGAAAAGACGTTGCAGCGCGAGGGCAAGACGTCGGTCAGCCTGGACAGCCTCGCCGCGAAGCTCGGCTTCAAGTCGCCCGAGGAGCTGTTCTCGGTCGTCGGCAAGGAAGAGTTCAGCCTGCGCAACGTCGAGCACGCGCTGTCCGATGCGCCGCCGCCGGAACCGGCGCCCGAGGCGCCGGCCGATTTCGAGAAGCGCAGCAGCGGCGCGAGCGTCGCGCACGGCGCGTCGACCGGCGTGCTGGTGGTGGGCGTCGACGCGCTGCTGACGCAACTGGCGCGCTGCTGCCGGCCGGCGCCGCCCGATCCGATCAGCGGTTTCGTCACGCGCGGCAAGGGGATGTCGATCCACCGCAGCGACTGCCCGACGTTTCGCCGGATGGTCGAGCGCGCGCCGGAACGCGTACTGCAGACGACCTGGTCGGCCGATGTGCTGGGCGGGCGCGGCGCATCCGTCTATCCGGTCGACCTGATGATCGAGGCAAGCGACCGGCAAGGGCTGCTGCGCGATATCTCCGAAGTATTCGCGCGCGAAAAGATCAACGTCGTGGGCGTGAAGACGCAAAGCCGCCGCAATGCGGCCTTCATGCAGTTCACGGTCGAGGTATCGAATTCGGCGCAGGTGCAGCGCGCGTGCACGCTGCTCGGCGAGGTGCAGGGCGTCGTGCGGGCAGGGCGAAAATCCTGATGGGGTTGGATCCGCGTGGTTTTGCTGCGACCGCATAAAACACTTGCCAAGCTGGTGGCCGCCCCATATAATCTTAGCTTCTCTAGGCTCGTAGCTCAGTTGGTTAGAGCACCACCTTGACATGGTGGGGGTCGTTGGTTCGAATCCAATCGAGCCTACCAACGAATTGAGAATGCCCGGCCTCCGGGTGTTCGATGCAGTACACAACTCAACGCGAACAAGGCGAATACGGTTATGACACCGCGAACGTTGACCGAAACCACTTCGGAGCGACGCTAGTCGAGGAACGTTTTCGCCCTTTCAGTTTGAGTGAAGTATCGAATGCGGCCCCTCGAAAGCGGGGCCGCATTTTTTTTGTCGCGAAATTTTCACGCGAGAGTTTGATCTCGCGTACCTGGTCTGCCGCCCACTGTCGGCATCACGGAGAGTGCTATGGTTTCGATACGCTTGCCTGACGGCTCAGTTCGACAATACGAGCATCCGGTGACAGTTGCCGAGGTTGCGGCCTCGATCGGTCCCGGCTTGGCGAAGGCTGCGCTGGGTGGCAAGCTCGATGGCGAGCTCGTGGATACGTCGACGGTGATCGACCGCGACGCGTCGCTCGCGATCGTCACGGACAAGGATGCCGACGGCCTCGACATCATCCGCCACTCGACCGCCCACTTGCTCGCGTATGCGGTGAAGGAGCTGTATCCGGACGCGCAGGTGACGATCGGCCCGGTGATCGACAACGGTTTCTATTACGACTTCTCGTACAACCGCCCGTTTACGCCGGAAGATCTGGAAAAGATCGAAAAGCGCATGCAGGAACTCGCGAAGAAGGACGAGCCGGTTACGCGCCGTGTCGTGTCGCGCGACGAGGCGGCCGGTTACTTCCGCAGCATCGGCGAGAAGTACAAGGCCGAGATCATCGAATCGATTCCGCAAAGCGACGAAATCAAGCTGTACTCGCACGGCGGCTTCACCGATCTGTGCCGCGGCCCGCACGTGCCGTCCACCGGCAAGCTGAAGGTCTTCAAGCTGATGAAGGTCGCGGGCGCGTACTGGCGCGGCGACTCGAAGAACGAGCAGCTGCAGCGCATCTACGGCACGGCCTGGACGAAGAAGGAAGACCAGGACCAGTACCTGCACATGCTCGAGGAAGCGGAAAAGCGCGACCACCGCAAGCTCGGCAAGCAGCTCGACCTGTTCCACATGCAGGAAGAGTCGCCGGGCATGGTGTTCTGGCATCCGAAGGGCTGGGCGCTGTGGCAGCAGGTCGAGCAGTACATGCGCCGCCGCGTGAACGACGCCGGCTATCTCGAGATCAAGACGCCGATGATCATGGACCGGTCGCTGTGGGAAGCGTCGGGCCACTGGCAGAACTATCGCGAGAACATGTTCACGACGGAGTCGGAGAAGCGCGACTACGCGATCAAGCCGATGAACTGCCCGGGCCACGTCCAGGTGTTCAAGCACGGCCTGCGCTCGTACCGGGACCTGCCGCTGCGTTACGCGGAATTCGGCTCGTGCCACCGCAACGAGGCGTCGGGCGCGCTGCACGGCCTGATGCGCGTGCGCGGCTTCGTGCAGGACGATGCGCACATCTTCTGTACGGAAGACCAGTTCATCTCGGAATCGATCGCGTTCAACACGCTGGCCATGAGCGTGTACAAGGATTTCGGTTTCGATCACATCGACATCAAGCTGTCGCTGCGTCCCGATCAGCGTGCCGGTACGGACGAGACGTGGGATCGCGCCGAGCAGGGCCTGCGCGATGCGCTGACCGCCTGCGGCCTCACGTGGGAAGAGTTGCCGGGCGAGGGTGCGTTCTACGGCCCGAAGATCGAGTACCACATCAAGGACGCGCTCGGCCGCTCGTGGCAGTGCGGCACGCTGCAGCTCGACATGGTGCTGCCGGAGCGCCTCGGCGCCGAGTACGTGGCGGAAGACAACAGCCGCCGCCGGCCGGTGATGCTGCACCGTGCGATCGTCGGTTCGATGGAGCGTTTCCTCGGCATTTTGATCGAGCACCACGCTGGTGCAATGCCGGTCTGGCTCGCGCCGTACCAGGCAATTGTGCTCAATATCGCCGAAAGTCAAGCCGAATATGCGCAGGCTCTGACCCAATCGTTGCAAAAACAAGGGGTTAGAGTGGCGGCCGATTTGCGCAACGAGAAGATTAGCTATAAAATACGCGAGCACACGCTGGAAAAGGTGCCTTATCTCCTCGTCGTGGGCGATAAGGAGCGTGATGCGCAAACGGTAGCCGTGCGTGCCCGTGGCGGCGTCGACCTTGGCGTAATGCCGGTCGAAGCCTTCGTTGAGCGTCTGCAGGAAGACCTGCGCTCGTTCAAGTAACCGCCCTGGCAGCGCGGCTCGTTTTTTTAATTTTTAGAGGAAACGTAACATCGCTACTGATAAGTCGTCGCACCGCATCAACGGTGAAATCACTGCGCCGGAAGTGCGCCTGGTCGGGATCGAGAACGAACCGCTCGGTATCGTAAAACTCGCTGACGCTTTCCGTAAATCGGAAGAACTGGATGTTGACCTGGTGGAAATCGCGCCGCAAGCGGTGCCGCCGGTTTGCCGTCTGATGGATTACGGCAAGTTCAAGTACCAGGAATCGAAGAAGCAGCACGAAGCGAAGCTGAAGCAGAAGGTCATCCAGGTCAAGGAAGTCAAGTTCCGCCCGGGTACCGATGACGGGGATTACAACGTCAAGCTCCGCAATCTCGTGCGCTTCCTCGAAGAGGGCGACAAGACGAAGATCACGTTGCGTTTCCGCGGCCGCGAAATGGCTCACCAGGAAATCGGTATGCGGATGCTGGAGCGTCTGCGCACGGATCTCGAGGAAGTCGGCCAGGTCGAGCAGATGCCGAAGATGGAAGGGCGCCAGATGATCATGGTGCTCTCGCCGAAGAAAAAGAAGTAACGGGCCCGCGCGCGTCGCGCGCAGGTTCGACAGTGGTTCGGCGCGTTGCCCGGTCAGGGCGGCGCGCCAACGATGACGGCGGCTGTGCAAGCGGTGCGCCGTACACAAGTGGACTGGGTTTCGAAGGGCGGGTCAAGGGCGCAAGCCAACCGCACACCCATCGCCATCTAATAAACTGGAGTTGTTCGTCATGCCTAAGATGAAGACCAAGAAGAGCGCTGCAAAGCGCTTCGTGGTGCGTCCGGGCGGTACCGTCAAGCGCGGTCAAGCCTTCAAGCGTCACATCCTGACCAAGAAAACCACGAAGAACAAGCGCCATCTGCGCGGCGCAACGGCAGTTCATGATTCCGATCTGAACTCCGTCCGCGCGATGCTCCCGTTCGCGTAACCCCTCAACTGATACTCCAAGGAGAGAAACATGCCTCGAGTCAAACGTGGGGTAACCGCACGGGCCCGCCACAAGAAGATCATCAACCTGGCCAAGGGTTATCGCGGCCGCCGCAATAACGTCTACCGCATCGCCAAGCAGGCGGTGATGCGCGCTGGTCAGTACGCGTACCGCGATCGCCGCAACAAGAAGCGTGTGTTCCGCGCACTGTGGATCACGCGTATCAACGCGGCAGTTCGCCAGCACGACATGACCTACAGCGTGTTCATCAACGGCCTGAAGAAGGCGTCGATCGAACTCGACCGTAAGGTGCTGGCCGACATGGCGGTGTTCGACAAGGCTGCTTTTGCTGCGATCGTCAAGCAGGTGAAAGCCGCCGTTGCAGCCTAATTGCGAAATTAGCACTGCGTGGTTAGTTGCAGCGAGGTTCCGGTAGTCTCGGCCGCTGCAGCGAAAACGGGGCTCTTCCGAGCCCCTTTTTTGTTTGGCGAGGCCATTTCGCTCGCCAAGACCGAATGACGTTGGAAATGATGGGATCTATGGATCTGGACCAGATTGTCGCCGACGCGCAGCAGTCCTTCGAACAGGCTGCCGACATCACCACGCTCGAAAACGAGAAAGCGCGATTTCTCGGCAAATCGGGTGCGCTGACCGAGTTGCTGAAGGGCCTCGGCAAGCTCGATCCCGAAGCACGCAAGACCGAAGGCGCACGCATCAACGTCGCGAAGCAGCAGGTCGAAGCCGCGCTCACCGCCCGTCGCCAGGCCCTGGCCGACGCGCTGCTGAATCAGCGCCTCACCGCCGAAGCGATCGACGTGACGTTGCCGGGCCGTGGCGCCGGTGCAGGCAGCCTGCACCCGGTGATGCGCACGTGGGAGCGTGTCGAACAGATTTTCGGCTCGATCGGTTTCGACGTGGCCGACGGCCCCGAAATCGAGACCGACTGGTACAACTTCACGTCGTTGAACAGCCCGGAGAACCATCCGGCGCGTTCGATGCAGGACACCTTCTACGTCGAAGGCAAGGACGCCGACGGCCGGCAGCTGCTGCTGCGCACGCACACGAGCCCGATGCAGGTGCGTTATGCGCGCATGAACCGTCCGCCGATCAAGGTGATCGCGCCGGGCCGCACGTATCGCGTCGACAGCGATGCGACCCACTCGCCGATGTTCAATCAGGTCGAGGGGCTGTGGATCGACGAAAACATCAGCTTCGCCGACCTCAAGGGCGTCTATACCGACTTCCTGAAAAAATTCTTCGAGCGCGACGACATCCTCGTGCGCTTCCGTCCGTCGTATTTCCCGTTCACGGAACCGTCGGCCGAGATCGACATGATGTTCGAGCAAGGCAAGAACGCCGGCAAGTGGCTCGAAATTTCCGGCTCGGGGCAGGTGCATCCGACCGTGATCCGCAACATGGGCCTCGACCCCGAGCGCTACATCGGTTTCGCGTTCGGCAGCGGCCTCGAGCGCCTGACGATGCTGCGCTACGGCGTCCAGGATCTGCGGCTGTTCTTCGAGAACGACCTGCGTTTCCTGCGCCAGTTCGCATAACGCCGCTCGCCGCGCCGACCTGTGCCCGCGCACGCCCGACGGATGTCTCCGACGGGCCCGGGCGTCGATCTAACCTGTTTCGAACGTAGACATCCATGCAATTCCCTGAATCCTGGTTGAGAACCTTTGTCGACCCGCAGCTGACGACCGACGCCCTGTCGCACGCGCTGACGATGGCGGGGCTCGAAGTCGAATCGCTGAGCAAGGCTGCGCCGCCGACGTCGAAGATCGTCGTCGGCCGCGTGCTCGAAGTCGTCAAGCATCCGGATGCGGACAAGCTCAATGTCTGCCAGGTCGACGCCGGCACCGGCGCGACGCTGAACATCGTCTGCGGCGCGCCGAACGTAGCGCCCGGCATCAAGGTGCCGGTCGCGCTGGTGGGGGCGGAACTGCCGCCGGCGGAAGAGGGTGGCAAGCCGTTCGCGATCAAGCTGTCGAAGCTGCGCGGCGTGGAGAGCCAGGGGATGCTGTGCTCGGCGCGCGAGCTGAAATTGTCCGAGGATCACAGCGGGCTGCTGATCCTGCCGGAAGACACGCCGGTCGGCCAGGACATCCGCGAAACCCTCAATCTCGACGACACGATCTTCGAAATCAAGCTGACGCCGAACAAGGCCGACTGCCTGTCGGTGTTCGGCATCGCGCGCGAGACGGCCGCGATTACCGGCGCACCGCTGACGCCGGTCGACATCCGCCCGGTGAACGTCGAGCTCGACGAAACGCTGCCGGTGCGGATCGCCGCCCCCGATCTGTGCGGCCGCTTCTCGGGCCGCGTGATCCGCGGCGTGAACGCGCATGCGAAGACGCCGCAGTGGATGGTCGAGCGCCTCGAGCGCTCGGGCCAGCGCAGCGTGTCCGCGCTCGTCGACATCTCGAACTACGTGATGTTCGAACTCGGCCGCCCGTCGCACGTGTTCGATCTCGACAAGATCCACGGCGGCATCGAAGTGCGCTGGGGCAAGCGCGGCGAATCGCTGAAGCTGCTCAATGGCAACACGGTCGAACTCGACGAAACGATCGGCGTGATCGCGGACGACCGGCAGGTCGAAAGCCTGGCCGGCATCATGGGCGGCGACAGCACGGCCGTCACGCTCGATACGACCAACATCTACCTGGAAGCCGCGTTCTGGTGGCCGGACAGCATCCGCGGCCGCGCGCGCAAGTACAACTTCTCGACCGATGCGGCCCATCGCTTCGAGCGCGGCGTCGATTACGCGACGACCGTCGAGCACGTCGAGCGCATCACGCAACTGATCCTCGAGATCTGCGGCGGCAAGGCCGGCCCGGTCGACGATCAGGCGGTGAACCTGCCGCAGCGCGCGCCGGTGAAGATGCGTGTATCGCGCGCGAACCGCATCATCGGCGTGAAGATCGACGCCGACGAGATCGCGAACATCTTCACGCGCCTCGGCCTGCCGTTCGAGCGTGACGACGACGCGTTCCTCGTCACGCCGCCGTCGTACCGCTTCGACATCGAGATCGAGGAAGACCTGATCGAGGAAGTGGCGCGCATCTACGGCTTCGAGAAGATTCCGGCGCGGCCGCCGGTCGCGACGAGCGAAATGCGCGCGACCCACGAGACGCGGCGTTCGATCCACGACATCCGTCATGCGCTCGCCGCGCGCGACTATGCGGAAACCGTCAACTTCAGCTTCGTCGATGCGGAGTGGGAGCAGGATTTCGCGGGCAACGACAACCCGATCCGGCTGCTGAACCCGATCGCGAGCCAGCTTTCGGTCATGCGCACGACGCTGTTCGGGAGCCTGATCTCGGTGCTGCGCCACAACCTGAACCGCCGCGCCGATCGTGTGCGCGTGTTCGAATCGGGGCGCGTGTTCATTGCCGATCCGTCGGTGAAGGCCGGCGAGCTGGCGGTCGAAGGTCATGCGCAGCCGAAGCGCGTCGGCGCGCTGGCGTACGGTCCGGCATTCGACGAGCAGTGGGGCATCACGACCCGCGCGGTCGATTTCTTCGACGTGAAGGGCGATCTCGAGGCGCTGCTCGCGCCGGCGGTCGCGCGTTTCGTGAAGGCCGAGCATCCGGCCCTTCATCCGGGCCGCAGCGCACGCATCGAAGTCGATGGCCGCGCGGTCGGCTGGATCGGCGAACTGCATCCACGCCTGATGCAGAAGTACGAGCTGCCGCACGCGCCGGTGATGTTCGAAATCGACGCGGATGCGCTGACTGCACGTGCACTGCCCGCGCCGACCGACGTGTCGAAATTCCCGCCGGTCCGTCGCGATATCGCGGTTGTCGTCGATCAGGCGGTCGAGGTTCAGGCACTTTTCGACGAAATGAAGAAGGCGCTTGCCGAAGACGCCTGCCGATTCGTTCAGAAGGTTGTACTCTTCGACGAATTTCGTGCAAAATCAAATACTTCCGGCGGTCTTGCCGCGAACGAGAAGAGCCTTGCCTTCCGCGTGACGCTGCAGGACGCGGCGGGCACGCTGCAGGACGAGGTCGTCGATCAGGCGATCCAGACGCTGGTCGAGCGAATGGCTCGTGCCGGTGCGCGCCTGCGCGGCTAAGGAGAGGGCCCGCCCGTTCGCGGGCGGCTTTTTCCATCGTAAGTTTTGATTCAACGCGCTGTATGGCAGATATGAACGACATGACCTCGAGTGAATTCGAAGCCCTCCTGACGGCGCAACGCAGTGCCATGAACCGCGACGCTTCGGCGCCGGCGTCCACCGAGACGCCGACGCTGACGAAGGCGGAACTGGCGGAGCTGCTGTTCGACAGCGTCGGGCTGAACAAGCGTGAAGCGAAGGACATGGTCGAGGCGTTTTTCGAAGTGATCCGCGATGCGCTCGAAAACGGCGAAAGCGTCAAGCTGTCGGGGTTCGGCAATTTCCAGCTGCGCGACAAGCCGCAGCGTCCGGGCCGCAACCCGAAGACGGGCGAGGCGATTCCGATCGCGGCCCGCCGGGTGGTAACCTTCCACGCGAGCCAGAAGCTGAAGGCGCTGGTCGAAAACGGCGCGGAGTAATACGCGCCCACGCCCCGCGCGACCACCGCGCATCCTTACCGACGGTTAACCGATGACCACCACGGTTGAGAAAGTCGTCTTGCCTCCGATTCCCGCGAAGCGCTACTTCACGATCGGCGAAGTCAGCGAACTGTGCGGGGTCAAACCACATGTGCTGCGTTACTGGGAACAGGAGTTCACTCAGCTGCGGCCGGTGAAGCGGCGTGGCAACCGGCGGTATTACCAGCATCACGAAGTGCTGCTGATCCGGCGGATTCGCGAGTTGCTGTACGAGCAGGGCTTCACGATCAACGGCGCGCGCAACCGGCTCGATTCGCCCGGCGGCGAGCGGGCCGCGGCGGAGCCGGTCGAATCCGATGTGCACGCCGCCGATGCGCGCGGGGCGGCCAAGGCGGGCGCAAACGTCGATGTTGCCGCGTTGCGGCAGGCGTTGCTGGACGTGATCGACGGACTGAAACACGACTGAGCGTACGGCGCGCAGGATGCATGGGAAAGCCCGGTTGGCGACCGCCACCGGGCTTTTTTCATGCGGGTCGCGTCTTTTGCGGATCAGCGCGACGCGAGCGGATTCTTCTGGCCCATGTCGACGACCAGCGTGCCGTCCGGCAGCATCCGCACCGAGCCCTGCGCGACCTGGTTGCGGTACCCGTACAGGTCGAACCGCATCGGTCCGGCCTCGGCCGAATTCCGGATCAGCGCGCGCACGTTCAGTTCGAGCACGTTGAACATCTTCATGTCGCCGCCTTCCATCCACATGTAGCTCGGCGCATCGATCTGCGGCCGCTTCGGCGCGGGCGCGCCCGGTGCACGCCGGAACGTGAGACGCAAGCCGTCGCGCTCGACCGTCGCCTGCGCGAGCCTGCCGTTCAGCACGGGCGGCGGGAACACGGTGTACTGGTCGAGCACGAGCGTGTCGCCGCGCAGTTCCGCGCCGCGCCGCTGCAGCGGTGTCAGCGACGAGAGCTCGATGCCGAGCGAGCGCAGCAGCGTCGCTTGCGGGATACCGAGCACCGACACCTGCGACGGCTTGAATGCGAGGTGGCGGTCGTCGAGCACCGTCAGCGAGCCCGTCATGTCGGTCGGCAGCCAGACGCCCGGCACGTGATTCCACAGCTTGATGCCGCCCTGGACGCGCAGGTTCTGCCCGTCCGCGCTCAGTTGCAGGTCGTTCAGCGAACGCGGCGAATAGTCGAGCAGGTAGTCGTTGAACAGCGCCGACATCGCCTTCCACGACTCGACGACCGTGCCGCCGAGAATGCGGATGTCGTACTGGTTCGGGTCGTCGAGATCGACGGGTTCGCCGGCGCGCTTCGATACGAGTTCGACGTCGAGATCCTCGACATGAAAGCCGATATCGCCGGACAGGTTGAAGTCGACGTTGCGCAGATGGATCGTCGGGTTGCGGTTCGACACGTGCCGTTCGTTGAACGGCGCCGTCGACGTGCGCCGCATCGCGACCTTCTGCATGCCGGGCCGCGCGGCGTCCGCCGCGAGCGCATACGCTTCCCAGTGCTGGCGCACGTCGCGCAGCGCATTCTGCTGCGCGGCGAGGAAGCTGTCGTTCAGGCGCGCGGCCGCGTTGCCGAGCAGCGCGCCGCTGACCGGGCCCGTATACGAAGGCATCCGGATCGCCATCGCGCCGCTTTCGTCGAAGTTGAAGTAGCCGGCCGATACCTGGTCGCGATAGTGATACAGGTCGAACACGAACGTCTGGTCGCGCTTCGACGCATCGAGCGGACCGATCAGGATGTCCGCGTTCATCGGCATCGAGCGCATGAATTTCACGTCACCGCCGCGGATATACATCGCCTGCTGCGGCGCGTTCGCGGGCATTGCGAAGCCGGCATGCGTGCCGTCGTCGAGCTTCAGCTCGAGGCCCGCGGGCGTCACGCGCAGCGCGGTGATCGTGAGCTTCAGGCGCGGCGGTGGCATCAGCTTGTCGACCGCCATCACGAGATCGTCGCCGGCGAGTTGCGCGATCGGCGTCTGCACCTTCAGCAGGTCGGCCATTTTCACGTTGGCCGCGCGCATCACCGGCTGCGCGTCGAGGCCCGACACGCGTACGCCGGTCGGGTGGAACACGAGCTGGCTGCCGTCGCGGAGCGCGAGCGTGCCGGTCAGCGAGAACGGTACCCAGCCGTCGCGCTGCATCTCGCCTTGCAGATGGATCACGCCGTCGCCGGCCGATACCGCGAGCTTGCGCAGCGGCGCGTTGCGATAGCCGAAGATATAAGTGTTGAAGAGGGCGGTCAGCTTCGCGTTGTCGAGCGTCACCGTGCCTTGGTGTACGTCGATCTCGAAGCTCGTCGGATCGTCGAATACGATCGGCGCGCCGGCCTGCGTGGGTACGAGCGTGGCCGATAACTGATGGATGAAGAAGCCGAGATTGTTGACGACGCGGAAATCGACGTCGCGCAGGAACGTCATCGCCCCGTTCTGGCCCGAATCGCGCAGCGTGAACGCGCGCGGCTGCGTGAGGCTGATCGATGCGAGCGACGGCACGGTGCGTGCGATTTGCTGCTCGCGCGCGAGGCGCTGGGCCTTCGTGCGTTCGATCTTCGTCGATGCGATGGACGTGTTGCTGTCGCGCTGCGCGGCCGATTCCGCGCAGCCGGCGCACAGCAGCGCGAGCGCCAGCGCGCCGCAGCCGAACACGTGGGAGGGCATATGCGCCCCCCGGGCGGCCGTGCGCCGCAGGCCGGCAACCCGGTCGAAAATTGCCAAAGGCGAGCGATGGCCGCGCCGGACCGCATTCCGCATCGTCTGTCTCCATGTCTTGTCTTGATCGACGGCGGCGCGCGCCACTGCACGGCGCGAGCGTCGATACCGTGCAGTGTGTCATAGCGTGCTAGAGCGGCGTTACCAAACAACGGGCGCCCGGGCACGGCGCGCCGGCGGGCTGCCGGACAATGGTTTCGCGGTGGATGGGCGAGCGGATCAAACGGTCGTTTGGTTCGTCCGGACCGCCGGCCGGCGTCTTTCGACGCGCCCCCGAAAACCCGCGGTCGACCATGGCCGGCGCGGGTTTCACCGGATGCCGAAGCGGCGCGGCCCCGGGCATCGACGGATACGATCGCGGAGGGCGGCGAGGTAAGATCGGCATCAGTGGCGAATTCGACATCACAACACGGCAGCCATCACGGGGAAGCGTCATGGACCTGAAGGAAGTCGACGTACTGGGTGCGGGGGTGGGCGATCACTGGTACTACGCGTCGAAGGCGAGCGCCATTCGCCGGTTCCTGGGCGAGTCGGGCGCGAACCGGATACTCGACGTCGGTGCGGGCTCCGGCTTTTTCTCGAAGCATCTGCTCGAGCGCACGCAGGCGACGGAAGCATGGTGTGTCGACACGAGCTACGCCGACGACAGCGACGGCGAGGCCGCCGGCAAGCCCATCCACTTTCGGCGTTCCGTCGATCGATTCGACGCCGATCTCGTGTTGCTGATGGACGTGCTCGAGCATGTCGACGACGACGTCGGGTTGCTGACGCAGTACGTGAAGGGCGCGCCTCCGGGCAGCCGGTTCCTGATCACGGTTCCCGCGTTCCAGTTCCTGTGGAGCGGCCACGACGATTTTCTCGAGCACAAGCGCAGATACACGCTCGGCGGCCTGGAGGACGTGGTCCGGCGCGCAGGGCTCGACGTCGAGCACGGCGCCTATTATTTCGGCCTCACGTTTCCGCTCGCGGCCGCACTGCGGCTGGGCGAGCGGGCGCGCTCGCATCCACGTGAGCCTGCGTCGCAATTGCGCCGTCATCATCCGTTCGTCAACGGTTTGCTCAAGACGATCTGCCGCATCGAGTTGCCGATGTTCCGCTTCAATCGCGTCGCCGGCCTGACGGTCATCTGCGTCGCGCGCAAGCGATGATGGTGACGGATGCGGGATCGGTGCCGCAGATTGCTTGCATCGGCGCGATCGCGCCAAAAAATTTCACGAGAACATGCACAAAATGCATGTGACCCGTTCTAAATCGGGAAACTGTCTGTTATAATTTTTTTCTTTCGGGGCGTAGCGCAGCCTGGTAGCGTACCTGCATGGGGTGCAGGTGGTCGGAGGTTCAAATCCTCTCGCCCCGACCAGACAAGAACCCGCGTCAGTTCAAGCTGACGCGGGTTTTTTCTTGGCCGTCGCTTTTTTGCACATCGCAGCGCGGCCCCGGTAAAATGCAAGGTTGATCCACGGAAAGCGCCGTGATTTAGCGGAAGAGGATTCCCCGAACATGACTGATCTTCGTCTTACCATGCGGTTCGCTGCAGTGCTCGCCACCGGCGCGCTCGTCGCCGGTTGCGGTACGTCGTCGCCCACGAAAGTGGACTACAAGAGCGATTCGAAATCGAAGGAAGCGTCGCTCGCAGTGCCGCCCAACATGCTCGACGAGACGGCCGATCAGCGTTCGCTACCGCCCCAGGGCGGCGCGACTTCCCTGTCCGCGCTCAAGCAGGTCCAGCAGGCCGCGCCCGCGCTGGATACCGTCGCACCGGCCGTGGCCGGCATGCATATCCAGCGCGACGGCACCGAAAGCTGGCTCGTGATCGACGGCAAGCAACCGGCCGCGATCTGGCCGCAGGTTCGCCGTTTCTGGCAGGAGCAAGGCTTCCTGCTCGTCGTCGACCAGCGCGACAAGGGCGTGATGGAAACCGACTGGAACGAAACTCATCCGCAGATCAACGACGGCCTGATCCGCAGCGTGATCTCGAAGGCGATGGGCAATTCGTACGTGACGGCCGAGCGCAACAAGTACCGTACGCGTCTCGATTCGGCGCCGAACGGCGGCACCTACGTATTCATCAGCCAGAAGGGGATGCGCGAGGCGATCACCGGCGCGAACAACGATTCGAGCAAGTGGGAACCGAAGCCGAACGATCCGGCGCTCGAGACGGAATACCTGAAGCGGCTGATGGCCGTGCTCGCGCAGAACGAGCAACGTGCGAAGAACGGCGAACCGCCGATCGCGAACATCAAGGACAACGCGGTACCGAAGGACAAGAAGGCCGATGCCGACGCGTCGTCGAAGGCTGCTGCGGCAATCGCCGCGCAGAACGTGTCGCGCACGTCGGCGCAAGGCAGCGACGCGGCCGAAGCGGCCGTGCCGTCCGAAGTCACGCTCGGCGAGCCGTACGACCGGTCGTGGCTGCACGTCGGTCTCGCGCTCGATCGCGCGAACTTCACGGTCGACGATCGCGATCGCTCGAAGGGCCTGTATTTCGTGCGCTATGTCGATCCGAAGGATCTGAGCTCGGCCGAGCAGGGCTTCTGGAGCCAGTTGTTCCACGGCAAGAAGGAAAAGCAGGCGAAGCAGTATCGCGTCAACGTGAAGGCGCTCACGGCCGATCAGACGCGCGTCGCGGTCGTCGACGATGCGGGCGCGATCGATACGTCGTCGCCGGCTCGGCAGATCATGGGGTTGCTTGTGAATCAGCTCCGCTGACCCCGGCGTTTCCCGCACTCCTGAAAAGCCCGCCATTCGGCGGGCTTTTTTCATGGCCGCTCGCCGGCGCGTGCGATTGTTCTAGTGGTTCGGCCTGCCTCGTGACGTTACGTAACATCCGGGCGTTACGACGACAGAACACGTGTCACATTGTCGCCAATCCAAAAAATTGTCCTTACAAATCAAAGGAGTGTCGCGCATGTCATGCTTGGCACGCAACCTGCTTTATAGGTTTGAATCGTTAGGAGAGGGAGGCTGGGCGTCAGGGTCCGGAGCGTGCGCCGCGTGCGCCGAACAACGGTCTCGACGCCTTCACATGCCGACGCGACAAGCGTCCGCACAACAGATGACGATCCGCGCCCGCGTGCGGATCTCGATGGCCCCGTCGCCTATCCTCGTAGGGCGACGGTTTCGCCCGCGCTTCTCTGAAGCGCGGGCTATTTTTTTTGTGCCGTCGTCATGCCGTATCGGCGTAGCCGATGCGCGCTGCGGGATTCGCGTATTCTCGGACTTTTTCGGACGAAGGAGGCGGGAATGGCGGAAATCGCAGTCGTGGCGCTGATCGTGGCGAAGCCGGGCGCGGAGGAACAACTGCGCACCGTGCTCGAGGGAATCGTCGAGCCGACCCGCAACGAAGCCGGCGCATTGCAGTACGACCTGCACCGGGATCTGAAGGAGCCCGCGCGGTTCGTATTCGTCGAGCGTTGGGAGAGCGAGGAGGCGTTGGCTGCTCATGCGCGTTCCGCGCATATTCTCGCTTATCGCGAAGCGGCCGCGGAGTGGATCGAGCGTTCCGAAATCCGCGTGCTGTCGAAGCTCGTCTGAACGTGAGCCGGGCGGGGCGACCGGACGGGGCCGGTCGCGGCGGCGCGTCAGTGCGACGCGCTGGGTACGTCCAGGATCAGGATGATCGTCCAGTCGGCGTCGCCGTCATGGTGATACTGGCGCTCGGCCACGATGAACGGTTGCTGCTTGCCTTGCGGGCCGAGAAACAGCACGTCGCCCTCCATCGGCAGGCACTCGATCGGCGGCAGCGCGAGAAACGCGTCGTCCGAGCCGCGGGGCATCAGTTGCTTGATCTGGCGAGTGGCGGCTTCGGTCCACTCGATGTCGAGTTGAATGTTGCTCATGCTGTCCTCCGCACCGGGGTGCGCACGGGTGGAAAATTTCGGTGCGCGACTTTAGCACAGCGCGCAGGCGCCGCAACCAAAAAAGCCGAACCCGGTTGCCCGGATTCGGCTTTTCGCTGGTGCGGTGCCGCCGAACTTACTGACTGGCAGCGTCTGCAGCCTTCGCCTTCTTGGCGGCCTTCTTCGCTGCCTTGTGATGCGCGCCCTTCTTGCCGTGGTGGTGCTCTTCCTGCGCCGCCGGCTGAGCCGCTTCGGCCGCTTGTTGCTGTTGCAGCGCTTGCGCACGCTGCTCGATCTCGGCGATCTTGGCCGGATCGGTGATGGTTTGAATCTGCGTGCTCTCTTGCGCATACGCTGCGCCAGTCAGCGCCGACATCGCTACCAGGATAGCCAGGGACGTCTTCTTCATTGCTTTACCTCCGCTAAGTGGTGATGAACCCGAGTGTTGCCGTTTTGTCTGGCGACTGCAGTCGAGTGCGTGTCGAGTGTAACAAAAGTGACGGATCAATGTGCACCGGATCGTCGCGCGACGCAAGGCCCCGTTGAAGTCGCGCAACACTTCGCGTACTTCGTCACGCGTCAGCCATTCGGGGTGGCGCCGTGATTTTCTCGCCGGTTTTCCTGGTGTCGTCAAAACCAGCCGAGCCAGCGATACACGTGGAATTGCGCGATTCCCACCAGCTCGTGCAGCGCGTGCTCGGCGTTGACCACATTGCGCCAGCGCGGCAGCCAGCCCGTCTGCGCGCGGCGGAGATTCGCATAAACGGGTTGCGGATCGATGCCGAAGCGGCGGAAATCGAGCAGGGCGCGGCGCATCTGATACGACGACGTGACGAGAATGCGCGCGTCGTCATACTGTGAGCGTAGTATAGATGCAGTGAATTTCGCGTTTTCGTAGGTCGTGCGGCTGTTCGGTTCGAGCAGGAGGTCGGCGGGCGCCACGCCTTGTGCGACGAGCTGGCGTCCGTAGACGGCCGCCTCCGTGTCGCCGTGATGTTGCGGGTCGCCGCCCGACATCACGACGGTACAGCGCTCGGCCTGCTGCCGGCACGTGCGATAGAGCGCCGCGATCTTGCGGATGCGCGCGACGCCGTCGGGCGGCGGCTGCAATCCGGCGTCGGTGCGGCGCGTGCCGGCGCCGATGAGGATCAGCGTAGTGCGCCCGTGCATGTCGGGGCGCTCGACCGGCGTGACGCCGGCCTCGGTCCAGGCGATCAGCGGCGCCGCGAGCCAGCCCGTCGCGAGCAGCCAGAACAGCGCGGCGGCGGCGATCGAAAGGGTTCGACGCTGCTTGCGGCAGAGCATGAAACCGATGAAGAGAAGTACAAATGAATCGAACAGAATCAATTTGATTGGGGTATGGTGTCTTTTTATGGACGGCTGACGATACGGCCCTGACGCGACGCCGAACAACGTTGGCCTCCAGAATCGGTGGCGGTTTCGGCGGGCGGAGACCCCGCCCGGTGCGCCGCTTCGCATTGTCGCTGCACTTTAAGAAAGAATCGAGATGGCCACGTATTCCAACGAAGCGGTGCTCGACGCATTGAGACGAGTGCAGTACCGCCAGGTACCGTGGGCACGCCGCCCGGGCGTGTTCGAGTATCTCCGATCGCTCGGGCTGATGGACACGGTCAGGCAGAAGACCGTTGCCCCCGCACCGGGCTTTCATGCACCGGTTGACATTGCCGTACTGACCGAAAGCGGTCGAGCCGAATTCTCGCGCCTCGAGCGTGCCGAGAAATTACTTTCCTGGACTGATCGCCGCATGGACGACTACGCATTGAGCGAAGCGGGCGCCGTGGCGATTCTCGAAAGCCGCCTGTAGCAGGCTTCATCCCGCCCCGTGCGTCGCCGCGCAGGCCGGCGATGCAAAAAAAAGCCCGTATCGCGAGGATACGGGCGTACCGGATACTTTTGCTGCTGCCACGCTGTGCTCATGGCAACGTTGTGACTCGCCGCAGGCGGTGCAGTTCCCGGATCCGGGCATTTTCTTTGGCGAAATCTCGAAATCGGCAGGACTACGGATGACGCGACATGCCGGGCGGCTGTGAGCCGATCCGCGCTCGAGCATTGCTCGCGATGTCGCCGCGCAAGTCGCCGCGCGGCACGGTTTGCCGGCTCGATGGATTCGCGGCCGGCGGCTGGCGGAGGGTGTTGCGGTGATCCTGCTGGCGATGGGGCGGCTTCATGCGATCGTCGGCATGGACAGGGGCGGCCAGCGCCACGGAAACGACAATGCCGCATGCAACGAGCAGTGACATTGTTTTCATGGCGGGGCTCCCTCTCAAGCCGTCCGTGCGGCCTGTTGATATGACGCTAAGGTAAGCGTGGGAGTGCAGGCTTGCTGTAAATATTGGTAAATAGATGTTTCGCGGCACGACAACGGGAATCGACGACAACGCATGCGTTGCAATGAGGTCGCATCGCAGAAAGACACCGGGCGGCCGTAGCCGCCCGATCGAGCATTCGTTACGCCATCTTGACGGGCGCGCGCCAGGACTCCGGGTTGGTCCAGAAGGCGCCGCGCAGCCGGTCGCGGCTCGGCGGCGCGGGCGGCTTCGCCGCGCTTGCGCCGATGCGTCCGCGCAGCGAGATTTGCCGGCCGCTCGTGCCGAGTCGTTTCACGATTTCGGCGAGCGTACCGTCCGCCTGCCATTCGTCGAAGCGGCGGCGGCAGGTCGGCGGGGACGGATAGCGGCCCGGCAGTTTCGACCAGCCCTCACCCGTCGACAGCACCCACAGCACGGCGTTGACCACCGACCGGGCTTCCACGCGGGGACGGCCGCGCCGCTCGCTCCGCGCGGGCTCCGAGCAAAACAGACCCTCGACCAGCGCCCACTCGTTATCTCTCAAATCGTCGAACAGCATCATGTCCTCACCTCAGCGAAGCTAACTCCGGTGCGCTGCCCTGCGCCGCGCACTCTTCAAGCACTCGATCCTCGAGTGCCGGGTGGGGGCGTCCGGTTGGCCGGCAGCGGCGTTTCTGCTCTTCCGTCCGACGAAACCTGCACCCTGTGCGCAAGGTAATGCACGAAGCGTGCCATGTCGGAGGTGAATCCCTCGAGAGCCGCTTGGCAGCGAGCTAACGGCTAAGTCAGCTAGGGGCGTATAAGACGCCAAAATAACCCGTCAGCAAATCGGGACAATCACCAATCTTGTGCAATTCGCCCATGTCACGTGCGTTTGCGAATGTATTGCACCGCAGCGAAACATGGACGAAGGGGGCCGGATTCGCTCACCGTAGACGGCTTCGCACATTAGAATCACGCATCGATATCGGCGATTGATGAGGTCGGGACATGAACGTTACGCTGCGCCAGCTTCGCGTGTTCATCGAGGTCGCGCGGCTCAAGAGCTTCAGTCGGGCGGGTGACGAGATCGGGCTCACGCAGTCCGCGGTCAGCCGTTGCGTGCGTGAGCTCGAGGCCGAACTCGGGTTGAAACTGATCGACCGCACGACGCGCGACGTGCAACTGACGGACGTCGGCGGAAACCTGATCGCAAGCGTGTCGCGCCTGCTCGACGATCTCGACGACACGCTGCGCGAGATTCGCGAGATTGGGGAGCAGCGTCGCGGGCGCGTGATCGTCGCGGCAAGCCCGACGATCGCATGCAGGCTGATGCCTCGCGTGGTGGCGTCGTGCGAACGCCAGTTCCCGTTCGTGACGCTCGGCCTGCGCGACGACGTGCAGAGCGACGTGCTGCGCAAGGTGAAGTCGAGCGAAGTCGACTTCGGCGTCGTGATCGGGCCGCTGACGGTCGCCGATATCGTCTGCGAGCCGCTGATGACCGATTCGTTCTGCCTCGTCGCGCGCGCCGACCATCCGCTTGCGGCGCGGGCCGAGGTGCCGTGGACGGCGCTGGACGGCGAGCGCCTCGTGCTGCTCGATCATGCGTCGGGCAGCCGGCCGCTGATCGACGCGGCGCTGGCCGCGCATCGCGTCAACGCGACGGTCATGCAGGAGCTCGGGCATTCGGCGACCGTGTTCGGGCTGGTCGAGGCCGGTATCGGCGTGAGCGTGCAGCCGTGGCTGTCGCTGCCGCTGCCTGCCGGCTCGACGTTGGTCGCACGGCCGCTCACGCCGCGCACCGAACGGACCGTCGAGCTGGTGCGCCGCCGTGACCGGTCGTTGTCGCCCGCCGCGCAGGCGATTTGGGAGCTCGTGCGGCAGATGCCGGCGAGGGCCGAGGATCTCGACTGACGTGCGCCGGTCCGGCTTGCTGGCCGGTACACTACGCGGATCGTGTTTCTCCGCGGTGTTTTCGATGACGCATTCCGCAGGTTTTTTCCCGGCGAACGACGAGCCGGCGGCGCGCACCGCGGTGCACGCGCTGCGGCCGTCGCTGATCCGCGAGGTCGCGAACGCCGGCTTCGGCGTGCCGGACATGCTGCCGTTCTGGTTCGGCGAATCCGATCGCGTGACGCCGGACTTCATCCGCGACGCCGCGGCGGCGGCGCTGCGCGACGGCGCGACCTTCTACACCCACAATTTCGGCACGGCGCCGCTGCGCAACGCGATCGCGGCCTACGTCAGCGCGCGCCACGGTGCGACGGCGGCCGACACGGTCGCCGTGACGAGTTCGGGCGTGAGCGCGCTGATGCTGGCTGCCCAGATGCTGGTCGGGCCGGGCGAGCGTGTCGTCGCGGTCACGCCGCTGTGGCCGAATCTCGTCGAGATTCCGAAGATTCTGGGAGCCCAGGTCGATTGCGTGCCGCTCGGCTACGGCGACGCGGGTTGGCAGCTCGATGTCGGCCGGCTGCTCGCGGCGCTGACGCCCGATACGCGGATGCTGCTGATCAACTCGCCGAACAATCCGACCGGCTGGACGATGTCCCGCGACGATCAGCAGGCCGTGCTCGCCCATTGCCGTCGTCACGGCATCTGGCTGGTCGCCGACGAGGTGTACGAGCGGCTTGCCTTCGACGACGGCGGCGCGCCGTCGTTCCTCGATATCGCGTCGCGCGACGAGCGCGTCGTGGTCGTGAATTCCTTCTCGAAGGCGTGGGCGATGACGGGCTGGCGGCTCGGATGGCTGATTGCGCCGGCGTCGGTGATGGGCGACCTGTCGAAGCTCGTCGAATACAACACGTCGTGCGCGCCGGGCTTCGTGCAGGCCGCGGCCGAGGTCGCGTTGCGCGACGGCGAGCCGTTCGTGCGGTCGTTCGTCACGGCGCTGCGCGACGCGCGCGACCACCTGGTCGCCGCGCTGCGGACGCTGCCGGGCGTCGAGGTGCCGCCTCCTCCAGGCGCGATGTACCTGTTCCTGCGGCTGCCGGGCGCGACCGACAGCCTGACGTTCTGCAAGACGCTGGTGCGCGACGCGGGGCTCGGCCTGGCGCCCGGGCGCGCGTTCGGCCCGGAGGGGGAAGGGTTCGTACGCTGGTGTTATGCGTGCGATCCGGCGCGGCTCGACGCGGGCGTCGAGCGGCTGCGCCGGTTCCTCGCGCATGGCGCGGGCGCTCGCTGAAGCGGGGGCGGAGCGGGTGTGCCGCCCGGGCGGCGGCCTGTTCCGCTCATCTTTACGCACCGGGCAATTTTGCGTAATATGGCGTTCAGTCACGCGGTTCCGTCGTTGAGCCGTGCTGTTCCGTCCGGTTTGGGCCTGGCCTGAAGTTGGTTCGCCGCCCCCGGTTCGTGCTCCCATCAATATGACCGATCAGAATCGGGCGAGCGCGTCTTCCGTTCCTTTCGTCTGTTTGTTGATCCGGTTCGTTTGACCACAGGGTCTGGCCTAGCTGCATGAATACCCAAGAGGCGAAGATCGTCCTCGAGACTGCTTTGATCTGTGCGCAGGAACCGCTGAAGCTCGGCGATTTGCGCAAGCTCTTTGCCGACGGCGTGTCGGCTGACACGGTCCGCACGTTGCTCGAAGATCTGAAACAGGATTGGTCCGGTCGCGGTGTCGAACTGGTGGCGCTGGCGACCGGGTGGCGCTTTCAGAGCAAGCCGGCGATGCGTCATTATCTGGATCGCCTGCATCCCGAGAAGCCGCCGAAATATTCGCGCGCGGTGCTCGAAACGCTCGCGATCATCGCGTACCGGCAGCCCGTCACACGTGGCGACATCGAAGAGATTCGCGGCGTCACGGTCAATACGCAGGTGGTCAAGCAACTCGAGGATCGCGGCTGGATCGAGGTGATCGGTCATCGCGACGTGCCGGGGCGTCCGGCGCTGTACGCGACGACCAAGCAGTTCCTCGACGATCTCGGCCTGAAGGCGCTCGACGACCTGCCCGCGCTCGAGGAGCCGGCCGCGAACATCGAGGCCGCGCTGCTCGCGCAGCAGGCGATGGATTTCGACGGCGACATGCCGTCGGCCGACGCGCTGCAGGCGCTGGCGGGTGAAGCAGCCGCCGACGGGGGCGGCGATGCCGCGGCCCACGTCGCGTCGACGCAGGAAATTCCGAGTCGCGATACGCTCGATGCTGATCGCGGGCAAACGGAACAGACGGAACAGGTTGGCGCCGAAGCAGTGCCGACCGATGTGCAGCCCGAGCCGCAGCGTGCGGATTGGAGCGAGGAAGATCGCAAGCCGGCCGCCGAAGCGGCTGCCGGAGACGGAGCGGAAGCGGCCGGCGACATGCCCGGCGAGGCCGATCAGGCCGACGCATTTCGCTCCCGTCCTGCGGACGACGAGACGCTGGACGACACGTCCGACAGTCTCGCGGATGCCGTGCGAAGCGCGAGTGCGCCCATCGGCGCCGACGCGCTGCCGGACGACGAAGCAGAACCCGAACAGCGTCGCGCCTGATCGCGGCCAACTTCTTGCCGCGCCCGCGCCGGGCGCGAGACCTGACATTTTGAGGTTGTTTTGACAGATATCCACGATATTGAATCGTCCGCGCCTGCCGTGCAGGCAGCGCGTGCCGACGATGCGCCGGAGCAGGATGCTTCGGCCGCGGGTGGCGACGAGCGTCCTCGCCGCGGTCTGCGGCGCGGCCCGCGCAGCCTGATCGCGCGGCGTCGCGCGGCGGCCAAGTCGAAGGGCGCCGAAGGCGAGCAGCCGGGTGCCGAGGGCGCGGATGCGCAGCCGGCCGACGCTGCCGACGCGCAGCCGGCGCGTGCGCCGCGCAAGGAAGGCGCGGCCAAGGGCGGTCGCAAGCCGGCCGCCAAGCGCGAAGGCGCGCCCAAGGGTGGCCAGGGTGGGCAGGGCCGTCGCGGTGCGGCGAAGGCTGAAGGCGGCCCGGCGAAGGCAGCGGAAGGCGATGCGTCCCAGGACGAACTGTTCGCCTACGTGACGTCGCCTGCCTTCGACGCGGACAACTCCGCGGGCGGCAGTGGCGTGCGTGCGCCGATGCTGCGCCGCGGCCGCAGCCAGCCGGCGAACAAGCGCGTGCTGTCGCCGGACGACGACGCGCCGAAGCTCCACAAGGTGCTGGCGGAGGCGGGCATGGGTTCGCGCCGCGAAATGGAAGAGCTGATCGTCGCCGGCCGCGTGTCGGTGAACGGCGAGCCCGCACACATCGGCCAGCGGATCATGCCGACCGACCAGGTGCGGATCAACGGCAAGCCGGTCAAGCGCAAGCTGCCGAACAAGCCGCCGCGCGTGCTGCTGTATCACAAGCCGACGGGCGAGATCGTCAGCCACGCGGATCCGGAAGGCCGGCCGTCGGTGTTCGACCGTCTGCCGCCGATGAAGACGGCGAAATGGCTTGCAGTGGGCCGCCTCGACTTCAATACGGAAGGTCTGCTGATGCTGACGACTTCCGGTGATCTCGCGAACCGCTTCATGCATCCGCGTTACAGCGTCGAGCGCGAGTACGCGGTACGCGTCGTCGGCGAGCTGGCCGAAGGCATGCGGCAGAAGCTGCTGCACGGCGTCGAGCTCGACGACGGTCCGGCGAATTTCCTGCGCATCCGCGATGGCGGCGGCGAAGGCACGAACCACTGGTATCACGTCGCGCTGGCCGAAGGCCGCAACCGCGAAGTGCGCCGGATGTTCGAGGCGGTCGGCCTGATGGTGAGCCGGCTGATCCGTACGCGTCACGGCCCGATTCCGCTGCCGCGCGGCCTGAAGCGCGGCCGTTGGGAAGAGCTCGACGACGCGCAGGTGCGCAAGCTGATGGCGACCGTCGGCCTGAAGGCGCCGGCCGAGGAGAAGGGCAAGCGCGGGGCTGCCGGTCCGGCCGAGCGTCGCCAGCCTGATCCGATGCAGACGTCGATGGGCTTCATCAGCCGCGAGCCGGTGCTGACGACGCACGGGCAACTCGACCAGTCGCGTCGCGGCGGCGGCCGACGCGGCGGGCCGGGCCTGCCGGGCCTGAGCGGCTACGGCAGCCTGCCGGTCGCGCCGTCGGGTTACGGCAACCGTGCGGGCGGCGGCCGTGATGGCAACCGCACGGGCGGCGGCCGCGACGGCAACCGCGCAGGCGGCGGCCGCGACGTCGACGGCAATCGCGCGTCGTATGGCGCGGGTCCGAAGCGCGATGGCGCGGGCGGCAAGCGCGGCGGCAGCAAGGGCGGCGGCAATCGCACCCCGAACGGCAATCGTGCCGAAGGCGCCGGCAACGGCGGCCCGCGCGGCGGTCAGCGTCCGCAGCGCAGTCGTACGCGCGGCCGCTGAGCACTATTGATTGGCGTTCGGCGGCGCTACGCCGCCGGTTCGCCGGCCGGTTGGGGCGACACGGCGGATTGCGTTGACGGGTTTCGGCTGCCGCCATGTCGGGTGCCGCGACAGCGACGATCACAGGTGCGGTAAGGTGGCGCCGGTCGATCGGGCAGCCCGATTTCGCATTTTCGGCCCGTAAAGGCAGTCGACGCGCTGCTTTTACCGGCTGGCTTGGCGTTTGCGCCAAAAATCGCTATAATCGCGGAGTCGCTGGGCGTACGGATTCAATGTGCGGCTCAGGTGCGACCACCAGTAAGAGAAGATGGGCGTTCCGCCCATTTTTTTTTGCTGAAACGGTTAGGCATCTCGGGTAGCGCTTCCTGCGCCGGCTAAGGCGCGCGCCCGCGGGTGAATCGCGAGCGGCGGGCGCGAACACCTGAGAGGACACTGTGCAACTGACGGAACTGATAGAAACCACGGTCACCGGGCTCGGCTACGAGTTGGTGGATCTCGAGCGCACCGGGCGCGGCATGCTTTGCATCTATATCGATCAGCCTGCCGGCATCTCGCTCGAAGATTGCGAAAAGGTCACGCGTCAGCTCCAGCACGTCTTGACGGTCGAAAACATCGATTACGAACGGCTCGAAGTCTCGTCCCCGGGGCTCGACCGCCCGTTGAAGAAGCTGGCCGACTTCGAGCGCTTCGTCGGCAGCGAAGTTTCCGTGACCTTGAAAAAGCCGCTGGACGGGCGCAAGACGTACCGGGGCATTCTGCACGCGCCGAATGGCGAAACGATCGGTTTGGAATTTGAGGGGAAGAAGGGCGAGGCAGCCATGCTGGATTTCACGCTGGCCGATATCGACAAAGCCCGCCTGATTCCGCAAGTTGACTTTAGGAGCCGCAAATAATGAGTCGCGAAGTGTTGATGCTGGTGGATGCGCTGGCGCGCGAGAAAAACGTCGACAAGGATGTGGTGCTGGGCGCCCTCGAGGCTGCGCTTGCGTCCGCTTCCAAGAAGCTGTTCGACGAAGGCGCCGAAATCCGCGTCCATATCGATCGCGAAAGCGGCGAGCACGAAACCTTCCGTCGCTGGCTCGTCGTACCCGACGAGGCAGGCTTGCAGGAGCCGGATCGCGAGATCCTGCTGTTCGAAGCACGTGAGCAGAAGCCCGACGTCGAAGTCGGCGAGTATGTCGAGGAACCCGTTCCGTCGATCGAATTCGGTCGCATCGGCGCGCAGGCCGCGAAGCAGGTGATCCTGCAGAAGGTGCGCGACGCGGAGCGCGAGCAGATCCTGAACGACTACCTCGAGCGTGGCGAAAAGATCATGACGGGTACGGTGAAGCGCCTCGACAAGGGCAACTTCATCGTCGAATCGGGCCGGGTCGAGGCGCTGCTGCGCCGCGATCAGCTGATCCCGAAGGAAAACCTCCGCGTCGGCGACCGCGTGCGGGCGTACATCGCGAAGGTCGACCGCACCGCGCGCGGCCCGCAGATCGAGCTGTCGCGCACGGCGCCCGAGTTCCTGATGAAGCTGTTCGAGATGGAAGTGCCGGAAATCGAGCAGGGCCTGCTCGAGATCAAGGCGGCCGCCCGCGACCCGGGCGTGCGCGCGAAGATCGGCGTGATCGCGTACGACAAGCGGATCGATCCGATCGGCACCTGCGTCGGTATCCGCGGTTCCCGCGTGCAGGCCGTGCGCAACGAGCTCGGTGGCGAAAACATCGACATCGTGCTATGGTCGGAAGATCCCGCCCAGTTCGTGATCGGCGCGCTCGCGCCGGCAGCCGTCCAGTCGATCGTCGTCGATGAAGAAAAGCATTCGATGGACGTCGTCGTCGACGAGAACGAACTGGCTGTCGCGATCGGCCGCAGCGGTCAGAACGTGCGCCTTGCCGGCGAACTGACCGGCTGGCAGATCAACATCATGACGCCGGACGAATCCGCGCTGAAGCAGGGCGAAGAGCGCGACCGGCTGCGTGCGCTGTTCATGGCGCGTCTCGACGTCGACGAAGAAGTTGCCGACATCCTGATCGACGAAGGCTTCACGAGCCTCGAAGAAATCGCGTACGTGCCGCTCAACGAAATGCTCGAAATCGAAGCGTTCGACGAGGACACCGTGCACGAACTGCGCAACCGCGCACGCGACGCGCTGTTGACGATGGCGATCGCGAACGAAGAAAAGGTCGAGAACGCAGCGCTGGATCTCAAGAGCCTCGACGGCATCACGCCGGAGCTGCTCGCGAAGCTGGCCGAACACGGCGTGCAGACGCGCGACGATCTCGCCGAGCTGGCTGTAGATGAACTGGTCGACATGACCGGAATGGAAGAGGATGCCGCTAAGGCGTTGATCATGAAAGCACGTGAACATTGGTTCCAGTGAGAAATGACCATGGCGCACTGATTTGATGGCGGCCGTATGGCCTGACCCGATGCTAACCGCAAGGAATCGGTCCTTGCACTAAGAGGAATGAATGGCGAGTAACAACGTAGCCCAATTTGCCGCGGAACTGAAAATGCCTGCTGGTGTGCTGCTCGAACAGCTGCAGGCAGCGGGCGTCCAGAAAGCGAGTGAAGACGATGCGCTGTCCGAAACGGACAAGGCGCGTCTGCTCGATCATTTGCGCAAGTCGCACGGCGCAACCGACGGCGACAAGCGCAAGATCACGCTGACCCGCAAGCATACGTCGGAGATCAAGCAATCTGACGCGACGGGCAAGGCTCGCACCATTCAGGTCGAGGTCCGCAAGAAGCGTACGTTCGTCAAGCGCGACGACGTGGCCGATGGTGCGGAACAGGGTCAGGCGCAGGTCGCCGAAGCGGACGACGATGCAGAACTGAAGCGTCGCGAGGAAGAGGCGCGCCGCGAGGCCGAGCTGCTCGAGAAGCAGGCGCAGGAGCTGCGCGAGCGTCAGGAACGCCTCGAACGCGAGGAAGCCGAACGTCGCGCCCGCGAGGAAGCGGCCGAGGCCGAGCGCCGTCGCGCCGAGGAAGAAGCGGCGGCGAAGCGTGCCGCGGCGGAAGCCGCCGCAGCCCAGCAGCAGGCGGCAGCGCAGCAGGCTGCTGCTGCCGAGCAGGAAGCGACGCCGACGCAGTCCGCGCAGGACGAAGCACGCGCAGCCGCCGAACGCGCGGCCCAGCGCGAAGCGGCGAAGAAGGCCGAGGACGCTGCCCGCGAGGCAGCCGACAAGGCGCGCGCCGAGCAGGAAGAGATCAGCAAGCGTCGCGCGGCGGCAGAAGCCGAAGCACGCGCGATCCGCGAAATGATGAACACGCCGCGCAAGGCCGTGGTCAAGGCAGTCGAGCCGCCGAAGCCGGTCGAGCCGCCGAAGCCGGCTGAAGCGAAGGGCACGCTGCACAAGCCGGCGAAGCCGGAAGGCGCACAGGCGCGTCCGGCCGTGAAGAAGCCGGCTGGTGCGGCGGCTCCGGCCACCACGCAGGCGCCGGCAGGTGCGGGCGACCGCAACAAGAAGCCGGGCGCAGGCAAGGGCGGCTGGCAGGACGACGCATCGAAGCGCCGCGGCATCAAGACGCGCGGCGACTCGAGCGGCGGCGTGGACCGCGGCTGGCGCGGCGGCCCGAAGGGGCGCGGCCGTCACCAGGACAGCGCATCGTCGTTCCAGGCGCCGACCGAACCGATCGTTCGCGAAGTGCACGTGCCGGAAACCGTGTCGGTTGCCGATCTCGCGCACAAGATGTCGATCAAGGCCTCCGAAGTCATCAAGGTGATGATGAAGATGGGCCAGATGGTCACGATCAACCAGGTGCTGGACCAGGAAACGGCGATGATCATCGTCGAGGAACTGGGCCACCGCGCGGTTGCCGCGAAGCTGGACGATCCGGAAGCGCTGCTCGTCGAAGGCGAAACCGGTACCGATGCGGAGCAACTGCCGCGTCCGCCGGTCGTCACGGTGATGGGTCACGTCGACCACGGCAAGACCTCGCTGCTCGACCACATCCGCCGCGCGAAGGTGGCCGCGGGCGAAGCGGGCGGCATTACGCAGCACATCGGCGCGTATCACGTCGAAACGCCGCGTGGCGTCATCACGTTCCTCGATACGCCGGGTCACGAAGCGTTCACGGCAATGCGTGCACGCGGCGCGAAGGCGACCGACATCGTGGTGCTGGTGGTGGCAGCCGACGACGGTGTGATGCCGCAGACGAAGGAAGCCATCGCCCACGCGAAGGCGGGCGGCGTGCCGATCGTCGTCGCGATCAACAAGATCGACAAGCCGGATGCGAACCCCGATCGCGTCAAGCAGGAGCTGGTCGCGGAAGGCGTCGTGCCGGAAGAGTACGGTGGCGATTCGCCGTTCGTGCCGGTGTCGGCGAAGACGGGCGCGGGTATCGACGATCTGCTCGAGAACGTGCTGCTGCAGGCCGAAGTGCTGGAACTGAAGGCACCGGTCGAAGCGCCGGCCAAGGGCATCGTGATCGAAGCGAAGCTCGACAAGGGTAAAGGCCCGGTCGCGACGATCCTCGTGCAGTCCGGTACGCTGAACCGCGGCGACATCGTGCTGGCGGGTACGGCCTACGGCCGCGTCCGTGCGATGCTCGACGAGAACGGCAAGCCGACGAAGGAAGCCGGCCCGTCGATCCCGGTTGAAATCCAGGGTCTGTCGGAAGTGCCGGGTGCGGGCGAGGAAGTGATCGTGCTGCCGGACGAGCGCAAGGCACGTGAAATCGCGCTGTTCCGTCAGGGCAAGTTCCGCGACGTGAAGCTCGCGAAGCAGCAGGCCGCGAAGCTGGAAAGCATGCTCGAGCAGATGAGCGAAGGCGAAGTGCAGAACCTGCCGCTCATCATCAAGGCCGACGTGCAGGGTTCGCAGGAAGCGCTCGTGCAGTCGCTGCTCAAGCTGTCGACCGACGAAGTGCGCGTGCAGATCGTGCACAGCGCGGTCGGTGGCATCAGCGAAAACGACGTCAACCTCGCGACGGCATCGAAGGCGGTCATCATCGGCTTCAACACCCGTGCGGACGCTCAGGCACGCAAGCTGGCCGAGGCGAACGGTATCGATATCCGCTACTACAACATCATCTACGACGCAGTGGATGAGGTGAAGGCGGCGATGTCGGGCATGCTGGCGCCGGAGAAGCGCGAAGTCATCACCGGCATGGTCGAGGTGCGCCAGGTCTTCAAGGTACCGAAGATCGGCACGGTCGCCGGCTGTATGGTGACGGACGGTATCGTCAAGCGCTCGTCGTCGGTGCGCGTGCTGCGCAACAACGTCGTGATCTTCACGGGCGAACTCGAATCGCTGAAGCGCTTCAAGGACGACGTGAAGGAAGTGAAGCAAGGCTTCGAGTGCGGTATGTCGGTGAAGAACTTCAACGACATCGTCGAAGGCGACCAGTTCGAAGTCTTCGAAGTGACCGAAGTCGCGCGTACGCTGTAATCGTCGCGCATCGGCTCATGGGCGGGGCAGGCTTGGGCCTGTCCCGCCCATTTTCATGGTGGCGTGCCGAAAGCGGCCGTCGCTTCATCCTGATAAACGGATCACGGATCGATCATGTCCAGGAAACGTACTTCCCCCAATCGCAACGTTCAGATCGCCGACCAGATTCAGCGCGATCTGTCCGAACTCATCATGCGCGAGGTCAAGGATCCGCGCGTCGGCATCGTGACCATCCAGAGCGTGGAACTCACGCCGGACTATGCGCACGCGAAGGTCTACTTCACGGCGCTCACCGGCGATCCGGACAAGACGCAGGAGGCGCTGAACCATGCGTCGGGTCACCTGCACAACCTGCTGTTCAAGCGCCTGCACATTCATACGGTGCCGACGCTGCATTTCCATTACGACCAGACGATCGAGAAGGCCGTCGAAATGTCGCGCCTGATCAAGGAAGCGAACTCGACTCGCGCGAAGGACGATGACGAGGCCGACGCGCCTGCCAAGGACGACTGAGCTCGACGGGCCTATGACGAATGCAGCACCCCAACGTCCGCGCGTGCCCCGGCGCGTGCTGGACGGCGTTCTTCTGCTGGACAAGCCGGTCGGCCTGTCCAGCAACGATGCGCTGATTCGCGCGAAGCGCCTGCTTCGTGCGAAGAAGGCCGGCCACACCGGCACGCTCGATCCGCTGGCTTCGGGCCTGCTGCCGTTGTGTTTCGGCGAAGCGACCAAGTTTTCGCAGGATTTGCTCGACGCCGACAAGACCTATGAAGCGACGATGCATCTCGGCCAGCGCACGGCCACGGGCGACGCGGAAGGCGACGTAATCGACACGCGGCCGGTCGAATGCGATCGGGCGGCGGTGGAAGCCGCGCTCGTGCGCTTCACCGGCGACATCGTGCAGGTGCCGCCGATGTATTCGGCGCTCAAGCGCGACGGCAAGCCGCTGTATGAATATGCGCGCGCTGGTCAGACCGTCGAGCGGGAAGGTCGCAACGTGACGATCCACGCGCTCGAACTGCTCTCTTGCGGGTTGCCCGACGTGACGTTTCGCGTGACCTGCAGCAAAGGCACGTATGTGCGCACGCTGGCCGAGGATATCGGCGAGGCGCTGGGTTGCGGCGCGCATCTGACGATGCTGCGTCGCACGGGTGTCGGTGCGCTGACGCTCGAGCATGCGGTGACGCTCGACGCGCTGTCGGACGCTGCCGAATCGGCGCGCGATGCATGGCTGCAGCCGGTCGATGCGCTGCTGTCGACGTTTCCGCTGGTGCGTCTCGACGAAGCAAGCGCGAAGCGCTTCCTCCACGGGCAGCGCCTCCCGCTGTCGGCGCTTGATTCGATCGATGCGGCCGAAGGCGAGCGCGTGCGCGTGTACGACGCAACGCGGCTGCTCGGTGTCGCGCGCAAGGCGAATGGCGTGCTCGCACCGGAACGGCTCGTCGTGACGGCTGAGTGATGCGAGGCGCGCAAGCGCCATCGTCGGAATTAAAAACCCGGTCGACCTCGACCGGGTTTTTTGTTGGGTACGTTGCGTTGAACGTGGCGCTCAGTGCGCGGCCGACGCCGCCGCACCTGCATCGCCGCCGCCCGCGCGTTCGGGCTTCGTGATCCAGATCAGTCCGATCAGCAGCACGAAGATCGCCGCCGAAATGTAGAACAGATCGTTCACGCCGAGCTGTGCAGCCTGCTGCGTGGCCATGTTGTTGATCAGGCCGTGTGCCTGCTCCCGCGTGAGCCCGAGGTTACCCATCTGGGTGACGGCTTGGTTGAACGTCGGGTTGTACGGGTTCGCCTGCTCGACCAGTTGCGCGTGGTGGAAGTTGTTCCGATGATCCCACGCGGTCTGGAAGATCGACGTGCCGATGCCGCCGCACATGATCCGCACGAAGTTCGACAGGCCGGACGCCGCGGGAATGCGGTGGCCGGGCAGGCCGGACAGCGTGATCGACACGAGCGGGATGAAGAACCCGGCCATCGCGATGCCCTGCACGAGCGTCGGCAGCGTCAACGACCATTCGTCGACGCCGGTCGTGTAGCGCGAACGCATCCAGAAGCACAGCGCGAACGTGAGGAATGACGCCGTCGAGATGAAGCGCGGATCGGTGCGCGGCAGATACTTCCCGGTGAGTGGCGACAACAGGATGGCGAACAACCCGACCGGCGCCATCACGAGGCCGGCGTCGGTCGCGGTGTAGCCGATTTGCGTCTGCAGCCACAGCGGTAGCAGCACGAGATTGCCGAAGTACAGGCCGTACCCGATCGACAGCGCGACGGTGCCGCCGGTGAAGTTTCGTATGCGGAACAGCGACAGGTCGACGACCGGGTGCTCGGCGGTCAGCTCCCAGATCACGAAGAACGCGAAAGCAATGACGGCGGTCAGCGCGAGCACGACGATGGTCGTCGACGCGAACCAGTCCAGATCCTTGCCCTTGTCGAGCATGATCTGCAGCGAGCCGACCCAGACGACCAGCAGCGCGAGGCCCACGCCGTCGATCGGCGCGCGGCGCACGGCGGACTCCCGATTGCGGTAGATCATCCACGTCGCGGCGGCGGCGGCGATGCCAACCGGGATGTTGACGTAGAAGATCCACGGCCACGAATAGTTGTCCGAGATCCAGCCGCCGAGAATCGGGCCCGCGACGGGGGCGATCAGCGTCGTCATCGCCCATAGTGCGAGCGCCATCGGCGCCTTCGCCCGCGGATAGCTCGACAGCAGAAGCGCTTGCGACAGCGGAATCATCGGGCCCGCGACGGCGCCCTGGAGCACGCGCGATGCGAGCAGGAATGGCAGGCTCGGCGCCAGCCCGCACATCCACGACGAGATGACGAACAGGATGATCGACGCGAGGAACAGGCGGACTTGCCCGAAACGGTCGGTCAGCCAGCCGGTCAGCGGCACCGAGATTGCGTTCGCGACCGCGAACGACGTGATGACCCACGTGCCCTGGTCGGACGACACGCCGAGGTCGCCCGAGATGGTCGGGATCGCGACGTTCGCGATGGACGTGTCGAGCACGTTCATGAACACCGCGAGCGATACCGCGATCGTCCCGAGCAGGAGTTGCCCGCCCTGCAGGGGCGGGTAGGAGACAGGAGCCTGTGCCATGTCGATTGTTTTTCCGGAGTCGGAACGGTTACATCATTTTCGCGGCGGTGTTCTGCTTCGCCGCGACCGGCGCCGACGTGTTGCCGCCTGCGTTTTCGGCGATGATGCGCGCGATTTCGGCGTCGGCTTCGTCGCCGTATTTCGCGAACACGTTGGTCTCGTAGACGGTGTTCGGCGCGTTGACGAGCTGGTCGCCGCGTTCGTCCTTGATGTCCACGTCGACCTGCATCGACAGGCCGATGCGCAGCGGATGCTTGTCGAGATCCTTCGGGTCGAGCTCGATCCGCACCGGCAGGCGCTGCACGACCTTGATCCAGTTGCCGGTCGCGTTCTGCGCCGGCAGCAGCGAGAACGCCGAGCCCGTGCCGGCCGAGAAGCCGACGACCTTGCCGTGATACGTGACCGACGAGCCGTAGATGTCGGCCGTCATCTCGACCGGCTGGCCGATGCGCATGTGCTTGAGCTGGACTTCCTTGAAGTTCGCGTCGACCCACACGGCATTGAGCGGCACCACCGACATCAGCGGGTTGCCGGGCGACACGCGCTGGCCGACCTGCACCGAGCGCTTCGCGACGTACCCGGTGACCGGCGCCGGCAGCACGTTACGCGCGTTCGCGAGGTACGCGTCGCGCACCTTCGCGGCGGCGGCCATCACGTTCGGGTGCGATGCGATCGTCGTGTTCGCGGTCAATGCACGATTCGACGCGAGTTGCTGCTGTGCGGCATCGACCGATGCCTGCGCGGCTTTCACCGCGTCGCGGGCGTGCGAGATTTCTTCCTGCGACACGGCGCCCGTCTGCGCGACGGCGAGGCGGCGACGCAGGTCGTCCTGCGCCTTCGACAGGTCGGACTGGCGCAGCGCGACTTGCGCGCGGTACTGGTCGTCGTTGACGAACAGGCCGCGCACCTGGCGCACCGTTTGCGCGAGGTTCGCTTCCGCCTGCTGCAGCGCGACCTGCGAATCGGCCGGGTCGAGCACGACGAGCGGGTCGCCGGCCTTGACCGTCTGCGTATCGTCCGCCTTCACGGCGATCACGGTGCCGGTGACCTGCGGCGTGATCTGCACGACGTTGCCGTTCACGTACGCATCGTCGGTGTCTTCATGGAAGCGGGCGACGAGGAAGTAGTACAGGCCGTACGCGATGGCCGCGATCACGATGACCGCGACGAGCAGCGTCATCATTCGTTTGCGCTTGCCGTTGTTCTGCGGCTGCGCGCTGGCGGCGTTTTGTTGGTCGCTCATGGCGATTTTCTCCGTCCGTTATTTCGAGTGTCTGCGTAGTGTGGCGCCGGCTCAGTTGGCGGCTTGTTTGGTCGGCGTGGCCGCATCGGGCGCGGCGAGTGGCGTGCCGGTCGCGTCGAACCCGCCGCCGAGCGCCTTGATCAGCGCGAGCTGCATGTCGCGGCGACGCATCTTCAGGTTGGTCACCGTCTGCTCCGATGCGAGGCGGTTGCTGTCCGCCGTCAGCACCTGCAGTTGCGGCGACAGGCCGGCCTTGTAGCGGATGACCGCGAGATCGTACGCACGCGTCGATGCGTCGAGCGCACGTTGCGCGTCGCCCATCTGGCGATCGACCGCGCGGATCGACGCGACCTGCGTCGCGACGTCGTTCAGCGCGCTGATCAGCGTCTGGTTGTAGTTCGCGACCGACAGATCGAAGTCGGCGTAGCGGCCCTTGAGCTGGGCGCGCAGCGCGCCGGCATCGAAGATTGGCAGGTGGATCGCCGGGCCGAACTGCGCCTGGCGGCTCGCGAAGTTCAGGAATTTGCCCCAGCCGAACGCATCGAAGCCGAAGCCGGCCGCGAGGTTCACGTCGGGGTAGAACTCGGCCTTCGCTTCCTTCACGTCGTGCATCGCGGCTTCGACCTGCCAGCGCGCGGCGACGATGTCGGGGCGGCGCGACACGAGATCGGCCGGCAGGTTGCCGGGCAGCGTGACGTCGCCGCTCGGGTTCATCACGGGCGCCGCGATCTGCAGCCCGCGATCCGGACCCTTGCCCAGCAGCGCGGCGAGCTGGTAGCGCACGGTCGTGATCTGGCCGTCGAGGTCCGACAGCGAAGCCTGGGTCGTCGCGATGTTGCCGCGGGCCGTCTGGCGTTCGACGTTGGTGTCGAGGCCGGCCGAGACGCGGCCGTCGGTGATCTTGCCGACTGTCTCGCGGTTGGTGATCTCGCGCTGCGCGATGTCGCGCAGCGCATAGAGCTGCGCGAGCGAGTTGTAGGTGCGCGCGACCGACGACGCGAGCGTGATGCGCGCTTGCTGCATGTCGGCTTCGGCGGCCTTTTCCTGCGACACGGCCGTGTGCAGGCGTTCGCGGTTCTTGCCCCACAGGTCGAGTTCCCACGACGCGCTCGCGAGCGCATTGTTCTCGCTGTACCACTGGCCGCCGTACGGAGGCGGGAACAGCGCGTTCGACGAATACAGCTCGCGCGTCCACGAATAGCTGGCTTCGGCCTTCGGCATCAGGTTCGAGCGGGACGATTCGATGTACGACGACGCCTTCGCGATGCGCGCCTGCGCCTGGGCGATCGACGGGTTGCCCTGCAGCGCTTCGTCGATCAGCTTCGGCAGTTGCGGGTCGCCGAACTGGCTGGCCCAGTCGAGCGCCGGCCACTGGCCGCCCTGGGCGGGCAGGCTCTGGGCGGATTCGAATTGCGACGCGGGGGCGATCTGCTTGTCGCTCTTGATGCCGATGTAATTCGCGCAGCCCGCCAGCGCCAGCGCGGCGACCGCGGCGGCGACGGCGGCGCGGCACGACCCGGCGCGCACGGACAACGGGGAGGTTTTCATCGCGCTAACCCCTGACTCGGAATGAATGATGGACACTGCAAGGATTTCCTTACATTAATCTGTCAAAAGTAATTGTTATGGCAACTATTACGTGATGCTGCCGCCGGCCGTTTCGCAATAGTTGCTGAGAATGCGGCGCAGCATGCTCTTCAGGAACCCGACTTCTTCCGGCGTAAACCCGTCCAGCACCTGGTCGAGCACGCTGCGAAAAATGGGCGGCAGCCGTTCGGCCAGCGCACGGCCTTCGTCGGTGAGTTCGAGGCGCACGACGCGCCGGTCCTCGATGCTGCGCACGCGCGACAGCAGGCCGCGTTTCTCGACCCGGTCGAGCAGGCGCGTGACCGCGCTTGCGTCGATCCCGTATTCGCGCGCCAGTTCGGCGGCCGTCGAGCACTTGCCGACCGCGATCATGAACAGCATGCTCGCCTGCGTGCCCGTGATGCCTAGCTCTTCCTGCGTGCGTTGCGTGACGAGGTTGGTCATCACGGACTTCACGCGCGACATCAGATAACCGACGCTGTCGTTCATCTGATACGTGGACAACGGCGAAACGGGCGGTGGGGTAGGAGAATCCGACATAAAACCCTGAAGTTGCAATAGTTGACTAGGCAGCAGTATAGGTACAATTGCTTGCCGCGGCAAATGTTAATCGAACGGCAAAGCCCGTGCTCAGCACGGCGAGAATCCCTTATCTCGATAAGGTTTTTCGTCCGGGCGCCGACGGGGTGAAGCGGGTTGGTGCAACCCGTTTTGTTGCGTTGCAGCGCGCGGGTCAGCCGTCGACACGAGTACGTGCTATAATTTGAGGCTCTCCAAGCTGCAACGCGCGCGCCGTGAAAAACGAGCGCGCGCGTTTGCGCGTTCAAACGATTTCCAGGTTTCTATGACCCGCGCCCTTCGCAATATCGCCATCATTGCCCACGTCGACCACGGCAAGACCACGCTCGTCGACCAGCTGCTCCGCCAGTCCGGCACCTTCCGCGACAACCAGCAGGTTGCGGAGCGGGTGATGGACTCGAACGACATCGAAAAAGAGCGCGGAATCACGATTCTCGCGAAGAACTGCGCGGTCGAATACGAAGGCACGCACGTCAACATCGTCGACACCCCGGGGCACGCGGACTTCGGCGGCGAAGTCGAGCGCGTGCTGTCGATGGTCGACTCGGTGCTGCTGCTCGTCGACGCGGTCGAGGGCCCGATGCCGCAAACGCGCTTCGTCACGAAGAAGGCGCTCGCGCTCGGCCTGAAGCCGATCGTCGTCGTCAACAAGATCGACCGTCCGGGCGCGCGGATCGACTGGGTGATCAACCAGACCTTCGACCTGTTCGACAAGCTCGGCGCGACCGAAGAGCAGCTCGACTTCCCGATCGTCTACGCATCGGGCCTGAACGGCTATGCGTCGCTCGACCCGGCGGCGCGCGAAGGCGACATGCGCCCGCTGTTCGAGGCGATCCTCGAGCACGTGCCGGTTCGCCCGGCCGATCCGGAAGCGCCGCTGCAGCTCCAGATCACGTCGCTCGACTATTCGACGTACGTCGGCCGGATCGGCGTCGGCCGCATCACGCGCGGCCGCATCAAGCCGGGCCAGCCGGTCGTGATGCGTTTCGGCCCGGAAGGCGACGTGCTGAACCGCAAGATCAACCAGGTGCTGTCGTTCAAGGGGCTGGAGCGCGTGCAGGTCGAATCGGCCGAAGCGGGCGACATCGTGCTGATCAACGGGATTGAAGACGTCGGCATCGGCGCGACGATCTGCGCGGTCGACACGCCGGAAGCGCTGCCGATGATCACCGTCGACGAACCGACGCTGACGATGAACTTCCTCGTCAACTCGTCGCCGCTCGCCGGCCGCGAAGGCAAGTTCGTGACGAGCCGCCAGATCCGCGACCGCCTGATGAAGGAGCTGAACCACAACGTCGCGCTGCGTGTGAAGGATACCGGCGACGAAACGGTGTTCGAAGTGTCGGGCCGCGGCGAACTGCACCTGACGATCCTCGTCGAGAACATGCGCCGCGAAGGCTACGAGCTGGCCGTGTCGCGTCCGCGCGTCGTGATGCAGGAAATCGACGGCGTGCGTCACGAGCCGTATGAGCTGCTGACGGTCGACGTCGAGGACGAACACCAGGGCGGCGTGATGGAAGAGCTCGGCCGCCGCAAAGGTGAAATGCTCGACATGGCGTCGGACGGCCGCGGCCGTACGCGCCTGGAATACAAGATCTCGGCACGCGGCCTGATCGGCTTCCAGAGCGAATTCCTGACGCTCACGCGCGGCACGGGCCTGATGAGCCACATCTTCGACTCGTACGCACCGGTCAAGGACGGCTCGGTGTTCGAGCGCCGCAACGGCGTGCTGATCTCGCAGGACGACGGCGCAGCGGTCGCCTACGCACTGTGGAAGCTGCAGGATCGCGGCCGCATGTTCGTGAAGCCGGGCGACGCGCTGTATGAGGGCATGATCATCGGCATCCACAGCCGCGACAACGACCTCGTCGTGAACCCGATCAAGGGCAAGCAGCTGACCAACGTGCGCGCGTCGGGTACCGACGAAGCCGTGCGTCTCGTGCCGCCGGTCCAGATGTCGCTGGAGTACGCGGTCGAATTCATCGACGACGACGAGCTCGTCGAAGTGACGCCGCAGTCGATCCGCCTGCGCAAGCGCTTCCTGAAGGAGCACGAGCGTCGCCGCGCGAGCCGCGAAGGCGCGGTCGACTAAGCATCGACCGTTCCCGAGCACGACGAAAAAGGCTGCCTTCGGGCAGCCTTTTTTGCATCCGCGCATCGCGCAACCGGATTGCCTGCAAAACACTGTTCCGGCGGGTCGCGACAATCCGGCAAAACCCCGCCGCGCGGTGCTTTCGGGCACATTTCGCCGTGAACTCCGGTATCGGTTCTGTGATATGCTGCGCGCACGCAAGTTTTAGGTCCTTCCAAGCAAGACTTGATTCGCAATCCGCTAAACGGTCAGGCCGTGTCGCGGAAGGTTGAGTAACCCGCTATTTCTCGAGAAGCTCGAAGAAAGGTGAGCGTAAAATGTCAGATGTAATGAAGCAGTTTCAGCTGAACTCCTATCTGTTCGGCGGCAATGCTTCGTACGTTGAAGAACTGTACGATGCATACCTCAACAATCCGGCATCGGTGCCGGAGAACTGGCGAGAGTATTTCGACGCGCTGCAGAACGTGCCCGCGACGGACGGCTCCAACGCCAATGACGTCGCTCACTTCCCGATCGTCGAATCGTTCGCCGAGCGCGCGAAGGCCAATGCCTTCATCCCGCGCGAAAGCACGAGCAACCTCGCGACCGCACGCAAGCAGGTGCACGTCCAGTCGCTGATCAGCGCCTACCGCTTCCTCGGCTCGCAATGGGCCAACCTCGATCCGCTGAAGCGTCGCGAACGTCCCGCCATTCCCGAGCTCGAACCCGCGTTCTACGACTTCTCCGAAGGCGACCTCGACCAGACGTACAGCGCCAGCAACCTGTACTTCGGTTTCGACCAGGCTTCGCTGCGCGACATCGTCAAGGGCCTGCGCGACACGTACTGCGGCACGATCGGCGCCGAGTACATGTACATCAGCGACCCGGAACAGAAGCGCTGGTGGCAGGAGCGTCTGGAATCGACCCGCGCGACGCCGTCGTTCTCGGTCGACAAGAAGAAGCACATCCTGAATCGCCTGACGGCCGCCGAAGGCCTCGAGCGCTACCTGCACACCAAGTACGTCGGCCAGAAGCGCTTCTCGCTCGAAGGCGGCGAAAGCTTCATCGCGGCGATGGACGAAGTCGTCCAGCACGCGGGCAAGCGCGGCGTGCAGGAAATCATCATCGGCATGGCGCACCGCGGCCGTCTGAACGTGCTGGTCAACACGCTGGGCAAGATGCCGGCCGACCTGTTCGCCGAATTCGAAGGCAAGCACGTCGACGACCTGCCGGCCGGTGACGTGAAGTATCACAAGGGCTTCTCGTCGGACGTGTCGACGGAAGGCGGCCCGGTCCACCTGTCGCTCGCGTTCAATCCGTCGCACCTCGAAATCGTGAACCCGGTGGTCGAAGGTTCTGCGAAGGCGCGGATGGACCGTCGCGGCGACGAAGACGGCCTGCAAGTGCTGCCGGTGCAGATCCACGGCGACGCGGCCTTCGCCGGCCAGGGCGTCGTGATGGAAACGCTGAACCTCGCGCAGACGCGCGGTTACGGCACGCACGGCACGCTGCACATCGTCATCAACAACCAGATCGGCTTCACGACGTCCGACCCGCGCGACGCGCGCTCGACGCTGTACTGTACCGACGTCGTCAAGATGATCGAAGCGCCGGTGCTGCACGTGAACGGCGACGATCCGGAAGCCGTCGTGCTCGCGATCCAGATCGCGATCGACTACCGGATGCAGTTCCACAAGGATGTCGTGATCGACATCGTCTGCTTCCGCAAGCTGGGTCACAACGAGCAGGACACGCCGGCGGTCACGCAGCCGCTGATGTACAAGAAGATCGCGCAGCACCCGGGCACCCGTGCGCTGTACGCCGAGAAGCTCGTGCAGCAGGGCGTGATCACCGCGGAAGACGCCGACAACTACGTGAAGGCGTACCGCAAGGCGATGGACGACGGCCACCACACCGTCGATCCGGTCCTGTCGAACTACAAGAGCAAGTACGCGGTCGACTGGGTTCCGTTCCTGAACCGCAAGTGGACGGACGCAGCCGACACGGCCGTGCCGCTCGCCGAACTGAAGCGCCTGGGCGAACGCATCACGACGGTCCCGGAAAACTTCAAGGTTCACCCGCTCGTCGAGCGCGTGATCAACGACCGTCGCAACATGGCGCGCGGCGACCAGCCGCTCGACTGGGGCATGGGCGAACATCTTGCGTTCGCGTCGCTCGTCGCATCGGGCTACTCGGTGCGCCTGACGGGTCAGGACTCGGGTCGCGGCACGTTCACGCACCGTCACGCGGTGCTGCACGACCAGAACCGCGAGCGCTGGAACGACGGCACGTACGTGCCGCTGCAGAACATCGCCGACGGTCAGGCGAAGTTCACGGTGATCGACTCGGTGCTGTCGGAAGAAGCGGTGCTGGGCTTCGAATACGGTTACTCGACCGCCGAGCCGAACACGCTCGTGCTGTGGGAAGCGCAGTTCGGCGACTTCGTCAACGGCGCGCAGGTCGTGATCGACCAGTTCATCTCGTCGGGCGAAGTGAAGTGGGGCCGCGTGTCGGGGCTCACGATGCTGCTGCCGCACGGCTACGAAGGCCAGGGTCCGGAACACTCGTCCACGCGTATCGAGCGTTTCCTGCAACTGTGTGCCGACCACAACATGCAGGTCGTCCAGCCGACGACGCCGGCGCAGATCTTCCACCTGCTGCGTCGCCAGATGATCCGCCTGTTCCGCAAGCCGCTGATCGTCGCCACGCCGAAGTCGCTGCTGCGTCACAAGGAAGCGGTGTCGGACCTGTCGGAACTGGCGAAGGGTTCGTTCCAGCCGGTGCTGGGCGAAACCGACGGCGGCATCGACGCGAAGAAGGTCAAGCGCGTGCTGGTGTGCTCGGGCCGCGTGTACTACGACCTCGTCGCGCACCGCCGCGAAGCGAAGGCGAACGACGTCGCGATCATCCGTATCGAGCAGCTGTATCCGTTCGCGCACAAGCAGTTCGAAGCCGAAATGAAGAAGTACGAGAACGCGACTGAAGTGGTCTGGGTGCAGGACGAGCCGCAGAACCAGGGCCCCTGGTTCTACGTCGAGCACCACCTGAAGGAAGGCATGAAGGAAGGGCAGAAGCTGGCATACAGCGGCCGTCCGGCTTCGGCCTCGCCGGCGGTTGGCTACTACGCGAAGCACTACGAGCAGCAGAAGGCCCTGATCGAAGGTGCATTCGGCCGCCTGAAGAGCGCATCGATCGCGAAATAACCGACGTCAAGCGAAACGGGAAGGCGCGCGGCGCTTTCCCGTCCCTTATGGCCGCCGGGCGCGTCGCGCGCCGCACCGGCCGAGGGAATCGCACGAACCTCGTCACACCCCAGATTAAGCATCCAGGAAAATCACATGGCTATCGTAGAAGTCAAAGTCCCCCAGCTGTCGGAGTCGGTGTCGGAAGCCACCATGCTGCAGTGGAAGAAGAAGCCGGGCGAAGCAGTCGCGCAGGACGAAATCCTGATCGAGCTCGAGACCGACAAGGTCGTCCTCGAAGTGCCGGCGCCGGCCGCGGGCGTGCTCGCGCAAGTGCTGCAGAACGACGGTGACACGGTGGTCGCCGATCAGGTGATCGCGACGATCGACACCGAAGCGAAGGCAGGTGCTGCCGAAGCCGCGGCAGGCGCCGCCGAAGTCAAGCCGGCGGCAGCGCCTGCTGCAGCCGCACCGGCCGCGCAACCGGCCGCTGCAACCGCATCGAGCTCGGCCGCCGCATCGCCGGCCGCGGCGAAGCTGCTGGCCGAGAAGGGTCTGTCGACCGGCGACGTCGCAGGTTCGGGCCGCGACGGCCGCGTCACGAAGGGCGACGCGCTGGCCGCAGGCAGCGCACCGAAGGCGGCTCCGGCCGCCGCACCGGCGAAGACCGCCGCCGCGAAGCCGGCGCTGCCGGAAGTGAAGGTGCCGGCGTCGGCAGCGACCTGGCTGAACGACCGTCCGGAGCAGCGCGTGCCGATGTCGCGCCTGCGTGCGCGTATCGCCGAGCGCCTGCTCGAATCGCAGCAGACCAACGCGATCCTGACGACGTTCAACGAAGTGAACATGGCTCCGGTCATGGAACTGCGCAACAAGTACAAGGACAAGTTCGAGAAGGAACACGGCGTGAAGCTCGGCTTCATGTCGTTCTTCGTGAAGGCGGCCGTGCACGCGCTGAAGAAGTTCCCGCTCGTGAACGCGTCGATCGACGGTAACGACATCGTCTACCACGGCTACTTCGACATCGGTATCGCGGTCGGTTCGCCGCGCGGCCTGGTCGTGCCGATCCTGCGCAACGCGGATCAGCTGAGCCTCGCCGAGATCGAGAAAAAGATCGCCGAATTCGGCCAGAAGGCGAAGGACGGCAAGCTGTCGATCGAGGAAATGACGGGCGGTACGTTCTCGATCTCGAACGGCGGCGTGTTCGGCTCGATGCTGTCGACCCCGATCATCAACCCGCCGCAGTCGGCCATCCTCGGCGTGCACGCGACGAAGGAGCGCCCGGTCGTCGAAAACGGCCAGATCGTGATTCGCCCGATCAACTACCTCGCGCTGTCGTACGACCACCGCATCATCGACGGCCGCGAAGCCGTCCTGTCGCTCGTCGCGATGAAGGATGCGCTGGAAGATCCGGCCCGCCTGCTGCTCGACCTGTAAGCCGAGTCTCACTGCATTGACCCGCCCCGCACGCTCGCGCACCTGCGCGAGCGTGCGGGCGTACAAGTAGAAAGGATTGTCATGTCCAAGGAATTTGACGTCGTCGTGATCGGCGCCGGCCCCGGCGGCTACATCGCCGCGATTCGCGCCGCGCAGCTCGGCAAGACCGTTGCCTGTATCGAGAAGTGGAAGAACCCGGCCGGCGCGCTGAAGCTCGGCGGTACCTGCCTGAACGTCGGCTGCATCCCGTCGAAGGCGCTGCTCGCGTCGTCGGAAGAGTTCGAGAACACGTCGCATCACCTTGCCGACCACGGCATCACGGTTGACGGCGTGAAGATCGACGTCGCGAAGATGCTCGGCCGCAAGGACGCGATCGTCGAGAAAATGACGAGCGGGATCGAGTTCCTGTTCAAGAAGAACAAGATCACCTGGCTGAAGGGCCATGGTAAGTTCACCGGCAAGACGGACGCCGGCGTGCAGATCGAAGTGAGCGGAGAGGGCGAAACCGAAGTCGTCACCGCGAAGAACGTGATCATCGCGACGGGCTCGAAGGCGCGTCACCTGCCGAACATCCCGGTCGACAACAAGATCGTGTCGGACAACGAAGGCGCGCTGACGTTCGACTCGGTGCCGAAGAAGCTCGCCGTGATCGGCGCGGGCGTGATCGGCCTCGAGCTCGGCTCGGTGTGGCGTCGTCTGGGCGCCGAAGTGACGGTGCTCGAAGCGCTGCCGGCATTCCTCGGCGCAGCCGACGAAGCGCTCGCGAAGGAAGCGGCGAAGCTGTTCAAGAAGCAGGGCCTCGACATCCATCTCGGCGTGAAGATCGGCGACGTGAAGACGAGTGCCGACGGCGTGTCGATCGCCTACACGGACAAGGACGGCAACGCGCAGACGCTCGACGCCGACCGCCTGATCGTGTCGGTCGGCCGCGTGCCGAACACCGACAACCTCGGCCTCGAGGCAATCGGCCTGAAGGCGAACGAGCGCGGCTTCATCGACGTGGACGACCACTGCCGCACGGCGGTGCCGAACGTCTACGCGATCGGCGACGTGGTGCGTGGCCCGATGCTCGCGCACAAGGCGGAAGACGAAGGCGTGCTGGTCGCGGAAGTGATCGACGGCCAGAAGCCGCACATCGACTACAACTGCATTCCGTGGGTGATCTACACGTACCCGGAAATCGCATGGGTCGGCAAGACGGAGCAGCAGCTGAAGGCCGAAGGCCGCGAGATCAAGACGGGCAAGTTCCCGTTCTCGATCAACGGCCGCGCGCTCGGCATGAACGCGCCGGACGGTTTCGTGAAGATGATCGCGGACGCGAAGACCGACGAGCTGCTCGGCGTGCACGTGATCGCGGCGAACGCGTCTGACCTGATCGCTGAAGCCGTGGTGGCGATGGAGTTCAAGGCGGCGTCGGAAGACATCGCCCGCATCTGCCATCCGCACCCGTCGATGTCGGAAGTGATGCGCGAAGCGGCGCTCGCGGTCGACAAGCGCTCGCTGAACAGCTGAGCGCGGTATAGCGCCGGCCGGCCACCGGCTGGCGCAACCGTCTCATGACGAGGGCGGGCGGGGTTTTCCCGCTCGCCTTTGTTTTTTCCGGTTTGCCCTGATGAACGTCACCGAATACTACACGCGCGAGTTGACTACGCGCGGCTATCAGTCCGATCCCGCTCAGCGCGCGGCCGTCGATCGCCTGCAGCGCTGTTTCGACGAATGGGTCGACTACAAGGCGCGCCGCTCGAACGCGTTCAAGAAGCTCATCAATCACCCGGATCTCCCGCGCGGCGTCTACATGTGGGGCGGTGTCGGCCGCGGCAAGAGCTTCCTGATGGACAGCTTCTACGCGGTGGTGCCCGTGCAGCGCAAGACGCGCCTGCATTTCCACGAATTCATGCGCGAAGTGCACCGTGAGCTCGAGGAACTGAAAGGGCAGGCCGATCCGCTCGACGAACTCGCGCGACGCATCGCGAAGCGTTACCGGCTGATCTGCTTCGACGAGTTCCACGTGTCGGACATCGCCGACGCGATGATCCTGTACCGTCTGCTCGACCGCCTGTTCAACAACGGCGTGCAGTTCGTGATGACGTCGAATTACGATCCCGATGACCTGTATCCGGATGGCCTGCATCGCGACCGCATGCTGCCGGCGATCGCGCTGATCAAGGAAAAGCTCGACGTGCTCAACGTCGATGCGGGGGTCGACTATCGCCAGCGCACGCTCGCGCAGGTGAAGATGTATCACACGCCGCTCGGCGCGGAGGCCGATCGCGAATTGCGCCATGCATTCGGCAAGCTCGCGGCCGTGCCCGACGAGAGCCCGATCCTGCATATCGAGAAGCGCGAGCTGAAGGCGCTGCGCAAGGCGGATGGCGTCGTGTGGTTCGATTTCGCGACGCTGTGCGGCGGTCCGCGTTCGCAGAACGACTACCTCGAGCTGGCGAGCCGCTTCCATGCGATCGTGTTGTCCGAGGTGCCGCAGATGTCGCCGCGGATGGCGTCCGAGGCCCGCCGCTTCACGTGGCTCATCGACGTGCTGTACGACCACAAGGTCAAGCTGCTGATGTCGGCGGCGGTGCCGGCCGAGGCGTTGTACGTCGAAGGTCCGATGGCCAACGAATTCGCGCGTACGGTGTCGCGCATCGTCGAGATGCAGTCGAAGGAGTATCTCGAAACACCGCGCCGCATCGTCGATACGTCGTTGACCTGAACCGATTGCTGGTTTGGGTAATTGGCGGCATTTAAACGTCAATTTCGGTTAAATTCAGCGAATCCCCGGGTATTTTCGGATTTGTCTTATATTCATCGTTGAGGTGAGCCGATATTGTGGTGTCATGGTTATTAAGGCTGGAGATGTCCATGACACCGTATCGCGATTTGACCGACCACGAATGGCGCCGCGTCGCGCCGCTTCTGCCCGAAATGCAGCCGCGCACCGAGTTGCGCGGCCGGCCGTTAGCCAATACGCGGGCCGTGCTGAACGGTGTGCTTTGGATAATCTACAGTGGTGCCACATGGTCGGCCATGCCGCGCCGTTACCCGTCGTATCAAACATGCCACCGACGCTTCAAGGTGTGGCACGAAACGGGCACGCTGATGAACGTGATGCGTGAGCTCTATGGCGACGCCGGCATGAATCTCTGCAATGAACTGTCCGCGCGGATGCGCAAGCACACGCAATCGAAGGCGGCGGAGGCGCGTAGCAACGCGGCACCCGCGTATCGTGCGCCGGGCAGCTATCCATCGGATGCGATGAAGCACGCGGCGTGAGGCCCATCGGTTTTTCGTTGTGCGCGCACCAAAAGAAATCGGCCTGGCGACGTCGTCGCAGGCCGATTTTTCATTGAGCCGCGCGTTCTGGCGCGTACGGCGTTATTGCTGGCGAACCCAGGTCTGCGACCGGCCCAGCAGCGACACGCCGATGTAGCCGCGCACCACGAGCTTCTGGCCGCCGTCTTCAAGCGTCATCTTGCACTTGTAGACCTTGCCGTTCTCCGGATCGAGAATGTTGCCGCCGTCCCAGTGGTCGCCGTCCTTCTTCATCGCCTTGATGATCGTCATACCCTTGATGAGCTGATCCTTGCGCTCGTCCGTGCACGCAGTGCAGCGGCGATCGGGCGTATCGTTCGCGCCGAGGCCCTTGACGACCTTGCCCGTCAGCGCGCCGTCGCCGTCCTCGGCGATCTGCACGAGTGCCTTCGGTTGATGGGTGTTGTCGTCGATCGTTTGCCACATGCCGACGGGGCTGTCGGCTTGTGCGAATGTGGGGGCTGCGCATGCGAGCAGGGCGCCGGCGATGGCGATTGCGCGCAACGGGCGGGTCAGTTGAATCATTGTCGTCCTCCTTGTTTTGCATGTCGGTTCGATTCGCTCGCACGACCGTCTGCATGGGGCGGGCATGTTGCGAGCTTCGCCAGAATACGTGAAACCGCACGCCGCGTTTGATAGAGGGGACTCTAATCGAAACGGCCAGCATGACGCTGGCCGTTTCGTGACTCTGGTGACCGATCAGTTGAGCTGATAAGAGAACGCCGCGTTGATGCGCGGGCTGCGTGACGCGCTTTCGACCGGCGCATCGCCGACCGGTTTGGCGACGTTCAGGTCGAGACTGTAGTAGCGGCTGTCCGTGAGCCGCACACCGATGCCGACCGATGACATGCGGTTTGGCGATGGCGTGCCCGCGTGCAGATATACGCGCGCCATGTCGTACGCGATGTACGGCGTGATCGATTTCAGATACGTCCAGCCCGGCGTGAAGCCGCGGTTGATTTCCAGCGACATCCCCCAGCCCGAGTCGCCCGACGTTTCGCCCGGCTGATAGCCGAGCGCGTAACGGGTCGAGCCGAACGAGACCTGTTCGGACGTCGGCAGCGAGTCGGGACTGTATTGCCCGGTCAGCGAAACCGACGTGCCGATCCGGAACGGCCATTCGTTCGTCTGCGTGAAGGTCGCGCCGGTGCGAACGAAGGTCAGCGAGATCGGGCTGTCCACCGAGGTCGTCGTCGTACCGATGGTGATGTCCTGCGCTTTCGACGCGCCGAGGATGTTGAAGCCCTTCGCGACGTTGACGCTCAGCTTCTGCACCTGTTTCGGCTGGACGCTCGTGTAGTCGAGCTGCATCTGCAGCACGCGGACTTGCGAGCGCGTGTCGATGCTGTTGCCGTTGATCTTGCTCTGGTAACGGTCTTCGTTGTGCGACGCATAGCCGGACACGGTGCCGAGCAGGCTGCGCTGATTGTTCAGCAAGATCGGATAGGAAGCCGAAAGACCCAGTTTCTCGTTCTTGACCGTGCGCTCGACCGACGACGGCAGGCCGGGATTGTCGGTCGGCTTGCCACGATACGTGCTGGCATCGAGGCGCGTGATCAGGCCGTTGCTGCCGACCGGCACCGCGCCGCTGAACGCGAAGTAGGTCTGTTTGTCGCGTCCCGGCGGCGCGAGCGCCGAAATGCTCAACTGCTCGCCGAAACGCGTCAGGCCGTTTTCGGTCGCGGTGATGAGGCCCTGGACGCCCGGGTGGTTGAAGTCGATCCCCGTGCTGACGTTGAACGGCTTGCGATCGACCGCAAGTTCGAGCGTCGTCGCGCCGTCGGTGGTTTGCGGCGGCGGCACGTTCGCCTTCACCGTGAGGCCGGGCAACAGCCCGAACGTGTTCACGTAACGCTCGAACGTCGCGCGGCGCAGCGGGCGATCGGCCGTGATGTGCGCGGCAATCGCGCGAATCTTCGGTTCCATCGCGCCGGGTTTGCCGGTGACCTTGACGTCCGACACATAGCCTTCGACCACCGTGATGCGCACGATGCCGTTCTCGAACGTCTGCGCGGGAACGAACGCAAACGACAGCGCGTAGCCGCGTTCCTGGTACAGCTTCGTCACGCCGTTGGCGGTTTCGATCAGCTCGCCGATCGTGATGTCCTTGCCGACGAGCGGCGTGAAGCGGCGCGTGATTTCCTCGAACGGTATCGACTTCACGCCTTCGACCTGGAACGTCTTCGGCGTCAGGTGCCGCGACAGCAGCTCCTGTAATTGCGGCGCCTGCGGCGCGACCTGAACGGTGACGTTCGGGCCCGTCTTCGGTGCGTTGATCTGGGGAAGGGAATCGAGCGGGTTGCCGCCGACGCGCGTTTGCGCCTGTGCCGTGCCTGCTGCCGCGATGGCGAGCAGCATCATCCATCTGTCGAGTCTGGATTTCATTGTTCTTCCTCGTAGGCCTTGCTTTTCGTCTTCTTTGTAATGCCGGCACGCGACACCTGGGTGTCGCGCGCCGCGTGCCGCCATGCCGGTTGTATTCGTACGGCCGCGCCATTCGCTCCGGCTGCGATGGGGCGACCGTCCTCCTTACTTGCCGACGCTACCCAGCGTACCCAGCAACCCCGTGACCGGCGCCAGCAGGCCCGTCGAAGCGCCGCCCGACGATGCCGTACCCGACACGCTGCCGACCAGCGACGTGACCGGCGCGAGCGGGCTCGAGCCCCCGGACCCTGCTGCGCCACCCACTGCTCCGGTGACAGTATTCAGCAAACCGGTGACGGGCGCGAGAGGGTTTGCACTGCCTGCGCCGCCCGTCGCGCCGCCGAGCGCGCCGGTGACCGTCGAGACGAGGCCCGTGACCGGTGCGAGCGGGCCGCTGCCCGAGCCGCCCGTTGCGCCGGTGAGCGAGCCGAGCGGTGTCGAACCGAGACCCGACAGCAGGCCGCCGAGCGGATTCGTCGAAGCGGAACCCGACGACGAGCCGTTCTGGACGGTTGCCGTCGAGCCGCCGACGAGACTCGTGATCAGGCCGGGGATCGGTGCTGCGCCGTTCGGGCCGTTCGGATTGACGAGGCCGCCCGCGTTGGTCACGGTATTGCCGACCGCGGTCACGAGCTGACCGACGTCGCCGACGAGCGGCTGGCTCGACGTCCCGCCGACCTGCTTGCCGGCCGAGCTGATCGCGCCGCCGATCTGGCCGAGCAGGCCCGACACGGGTTGGCCGAGACCGGTCGTCGTGCCGACCTGCTGCGTGACCTGGCCGGCCGTGATCACGAGCGGCGTGATCGCCGAGCTGATCGGTTGCGTCACCTGCTGCACGGCGCCCGACGACAGCGTCGAGCCGATCGTCGTGCCGGCGGCCGTCAGGCCGTTGGCGACCGTGTCGAGCACGGAGCCGACCGGCGTCGTGACCGGTGCGAGCGGCGCCAGCGGGCCCGTGCCCAGCGCCTTGACCGTCGAGCTCAGGCCGGACACCGTGTTGCTCGTCGCGCCGACGACGTTGCCGAGACCGGCGACCGTCGTGCCGACCGGATCCTTGATCGAGCCGGTCTGGCCGAGCCCGTTGCTCAACGCATCGGCGGCCGCGTCGATGATCGTGCCGGTGCTCGACACGGTGCTGCCGACGCCCTTCGTCACGCCGTCGCCGAGGCCCGGCAGGCTGACGTTCCCGATGGTGCTGCCAAGGTCGGTCGCGGTCTGGCCGAGCGTGCTGACGGCGCCCTTGGTACCGGTCGTCGTGCCGCTGGTGCCGCTCGTCCCGCTGGTACCGCTCGTGCCACTGGTGCCGCTCGTCCCGCTGGTGCTGGCACTCGGCGGCGCGCTGACGCTGTTGCCGCCGCACGCGGCGAGCAGGCAGGCCGTCGCGAAAACGGTAAGGGGTACGCGCCATTGGCGCAGGGTGGTCGTCGTGTTGGAACGCTGGGGCATGATGGACTCCTCGCTGTCTTGTCGATGAATGGATGTCGGATTACTTGTGCGTGCCGCCGAGCAAGCCGCCGATCAGCGACGTGACGGGTGCGAGCAGGTTCGTGCCGGAGCCGGAGCTCGTGACGGCACCCGTGCTGCCGCTCAGCGCCGGCGCACTGACGGTGCTGGTGGCTGCGGGGACCGGAGCTGCAATCGGATTGCCGCCGCCCGTTACGCCGCCGAGTGCGCCGGTGACGGCGCCGAGGAGACCCGTGACCGGTGCGAGCGGGCCGCCGCTGGTACCGCCCGTTGCGCCGCCGAGCGCGCCGGTGACCGTCGAGACGAGGCCGGTCACCGGAGCGAGCGGGCCGCCGCTGCCGCCTGCTGCGCCGCCCAGTGCGCCGGTGACCGTCGAGACGAGGCCGGTCACCGGAGCGAGCGGGCCGCTGCCGCCGCCTGCTGCGCCGCCCAGTGCGCCGGTGACGGTCGACACAAGGCCTGTGACCGGAGCGAGCGGGCCGCTGCCGCCGCCCGTTGCGCCGCCGAGTGCGCCGGTCACCGTGGAAACGAGACCCGTGAGCGGGGCGAGCGGGTTCGTCGCGCCGCCGGTGCTGCCCGTAAGCAGGCCGCCGACGGCCTTCACGGTGTTGCCCGTCGACGAGATGGTGCCGCCGAGGCCGGTGGTGACCGGGTTGCCGCCCGTCGATGCGAGCAGGGCGCCGGCCTGGTTCAGCCCATTGCCGACCGTGCCGAGCAGCGTGTTGACCGGTGCGCCGAGGCCGGTTGCCGCGCCGATCGTCTGGGTCGTCTGGCCGACCATCGTCGTGATCGGCGTGATGGCCGAGCTGACCGTTTGCGTGACCTGCTGGATCGGGCCGGTCGACAGCGCGTTGGTGAGCGTGGTGCCACCGTTCGACACGGCGCCGCCGAGCGTCGATACGAGGCCGCCGACGGCGCCCGTGACAGGCGCGAGCGGCGACAGCGGGCCGCTGCCGAGGCTCGTGACCAGATTGCCGGTTTGCGTGACTGCGCCGCCGAGCTGATTGACCACGCCGCCGGTGCTGGCGACCGTGGTGCCGACCGGGTCCTTCGTCGCGCCAAGCTGGCCGAGGCCGCTGCCGAGGCCGTTGCCCAGCGCAGTGACAGCGCCGCCTACGCTTTGCACGATGCCGCCCGCGGCTTGCGTGGTGGCGGGATTGACGCCCGGCAGCGACTGGCCGGCGATGACGGTGCCGAGGCCCGTGACGGTGCTGCCGAGGCCCGTGGCGATCGTGCTGGTTTGTGCGAGGACAGTTCCCACGGCGTTCGACGAGACACCCGAGGTGCCGGACGTACCGCTCGTTCCCGACGTTCCGCTGGTGCCGGACGTGCCGCTCGTACCCGAGGTTCCGCTGGTACCGGAGGTGCCGGACGTGCCGCTCGTGCCCGAGGTCCCGCTGGTGCCGGAGGTGCCGCTCGTACCCGAGGTGCCGCTCGTGCCGTTGCCGCCCGACGTGGAGATCGTATCGCCGCCGCCCGAGCTGGAGCCGCCGCCGAGGCCCTGGCTGATGGAGCCGGAGCCGCCGCACGCGGAGAGGGAGAGCATGGCTGCAACGGTGGCCGCGATCAGAGTCGTCCGGAACACGCCATGAGGGATAACCTTAATGTCCATTTCTTCCTCGCATTAAAAATGTGTTGTGAACTGCGTTGTGTTGAGTGATGCGAGGACTACTCTGCAACTGTCGTGCCATTTCGATGGCCGACGGTTCGACAACGGGTTTTAAACGAGGCAATTCCTTGTCGGAAAAGGGACTTCCGGAAATTGAAAGATTGTTGAATCTGTTTAAGAGTGGATGAATGAGAACGGTTTCGGCCGTTTCGTAACGTAACGTCACAACATTGGCGTTACGCGTGCGGCGTAACGTGGGTCCCCCGCAGGCTTGGTGGACACGGCAATGGTTTTACTGGTGGATTAGGTGTGCACATCTAACCTATCGTAAATCCTATGTGTAAGTCGTACCGAAACGCCGTACAAATACGTCGTGCTCCTGGTCTTTTTTTCCCGTCAGAGCGGTTAAAAGAGGTTGGAACTTAAATAGGATCGGATATAGAATCGGGAGCAGATGTAAGGAAATGTACGGTTCGGTACACTACGTTCGAGGAGGAGCGCTATCGCGAATGTTAACTTGCATCAAATCGTGAGCAATGCCCTTCGGGGCGACCTATAAAGAAAGCGCACCCGGTTGACGTTACAGCAGATGTGGCGAACGGTTGGGGCAAACGGCCAGATATGCGGGGATCGATACGTATAAAAGGCCAGAAAACGTAAATACAGGCACGAGGAATAAAATGAAAGCAATCATCAAGCGTTTCCTTAAGGAAGAAGACGGGGTTACCGCGATCGAGTATGGGCTGATTGCGGGTCTTATCGCTGTTGCGATCGTCGCCGGGGTGACGAACATCGGCAGCAGTCTCGGTACCATGTTTACTAATCTTGGCACTTGCGTGTCCACTCCTTCCGCTGCCAACTGTTCTGCCAACGCGATTCGGGGCAATACTCCTCAAGGTTGACTTCTTCGTTCTTGGAAGTCGTCGTGGCGTGGTAGCGGGCGGACTACTTCGGTAATCCGCCCGCCCTTGCATCTGCTGCGGATCGTGGTGCGATGGGACATCTCATTTTTAGCGGGGTATTTCTGACCTGGGCCGGCTCGGTTGTGGTCAGCGATATTCGTTTCCGCCGTATTTCGAACGCGCGTGTCCTGGCCGGACTGATCGCTGGGTTTGGCGGCGCATGCATGGCGGCGAATCCATTTGGCATTTCCGTGCATCAGGCAGTGGTCGGCATGCTGGTCGGCCTGATCGGATTGATGCCGTTCTTCCTTCTGCGCGTCATGGGCGCAGCAGACGTAAAAATTTTCGCCGTGCTCGGCATCTGGTGCGGTGCGCATGCGCTGCTTTGGCTCTGGGTAGCTGCCAGTCTGGCTGCAGGGCTGCACGCGCTCGTACTGATGCTGCTGTCTCGCACGTCGCTCGGGGGCGTGTGGCGGCAGCGCGAACCGATGCTGACAGTGGGCGGGTATCGGGCGACGCCTTATGCCGCATGCCTCGCGGTGCCGGCTGCCGTCTGGTTGGTCTATCTCGTCGCAATCGGGGGCATGCGATGAAACGACAGAACGCGTGCGGGGGACGGCGACGGCAACGTGGAGCGACAGCGGTCGAGTTTGCGATCGTGTTCCCGCTGTTCTTCGTGATTTTCTACGCGATTCTGAGTTTCGGGATGATTTTCGTTATTCAGCAGAGCTTGACGCTGGCCGCGAGCGAGGGCGCGCGTGCAGGATTGGCCTATGCGCCGGACCTCACGGCGCGAGTCGCGAACGCCAAGACGACTACGCAGAACGTTCTTGGTTGGCTGAACAGCAGTCCGCCCAACGTGGTGGCGCAGCAGTGCAACTACAACGGAACGCCTACGCCGTTGCTGTACTGCCTGACAGTCACGGTCAGCTATGCGCCCGATAGCTGGATGACGATCATGCCGTTCCTCGGGGCGATCATGACCAAACCACTGACGGGTACGGCAGTGGTGCAAATTCCGCAGTCGATGCTATGAGTCGGGCATCGTGACGCGATAGACATGTCACGCGCAAATCGCGCGACAAGAAGAAACTGGTTGGCTTCATTCCGGCATCCATACGACAACATGACCAACAACTTAACGAAGATCATCGCGGGGCTGCTGATTGGGATCGCCGTTCTGCTCGGAATCTATGCATGGGTGCTCGGACGCAGCGCTTCAAGTCCCGCGCCGGCACAGCCGATGGTGTCCGCAACTGCGGTGCCTGTCGTGATTGCAACGCGTGCTTTGCCAAGTGGACAGCCGATCCCAGCTGATGCGCTGAAGATCCAGGCGACGGCGCCGGCACCGGCAGGCGCTTTCAGCGATCTTGTTCCGCTGGTTGGTCGCGTGCCGACTCGTGACATTCCGGCCTCGACTCCGGTCGTTGCTGATGCACTGGTGTCAGGGCTTGCCGAGGACGTGCAGCCGGGCGAGCGCGCGGTTGCGGTTCGCGTCGACGAAACGAACGCGGTCGGCAACCGGCTGCGGCCCGGTAATTTCGTCGATGTGTTCCTGAACCTGAAACGAGAAGTGGGCAGCACGATGCTTGACGGTGAGGTTTCGCAGACACAGGCGCGACTGCTGTTGTCGAAGGTCAGGGTGCTGTCGTTCGGCGATGCGACCGCCGAGCGCGACAGCGGCAACAACAACGGTGGTAACGGGCAACCGACCGGCGCTCGCATCGCGGTGCTCGCGGTGCCGACCGCGCAGGTCGACGCGCTGACGCTCGGCGAGGCGAGCGGCCGCCTGACCTTTGCATTGCGTAACCCGCGTGACGACGACCTTGCGCTGCAGACGGTTGCAGTCCGTACGGACAACAAGCTGTCGCCGTCGGCGCTGGCCGCAGCAGGCGTCTCGCTGCAGCAACTGTCCGGCACACCGAGAACACCGGTAGCCAGCGCAAACCTGCCGCCGTTGCCGTCGCATCTGCCGCCGCCTGCTCGGCCGAGCGGGGGCGGCGGCATCGAAGTAATTCGCGGCGGCCGCTCGGAAACGGTTGCTTATTGAATCGGATAAACGGCGATCGATATCAGCGACGACAAGCAAAAGGCCGCGCGCCGGTCTACCAAACGATGAAAAACATACTGATTGCATTCGCGATTGCCATCTGCACCGTGACCTTTACCTCGTTCGCGAGCGCCAGCGCTACGATCGAACTCGCCGTCGGTGCACAACGGCAGATTTCGGCGGGCCGTACCCTGCAGCGCGTCGCGGTCGGTGATCCGGCAGTTGCCGACGTGCTGATCATGAAGGGCAGCCGCTCGGGTTCGGTCCTGCTCATTGCGAAGGCTCCCGGCGCAACGAACGTGATGCTGTGGGAGCGCGGGCGCGATGAACCAACGATCTGGAACGTCGAGGTTGTCGACGCGGCCGCGCAAGCCGTGCTCGACGGCACTACGCCGCGCGTGAATGCATACGGCGGCACGGCTGTGCTGCAAGGTTCCGCCGCGTCGCTCGAGGCGCATGCGCGTGCGGCTGCGGTCGGCAAGAACATGAGCGGGAAGGGCGCCGTGATCGATCGCTCGACGGTTCCCGGCAAGAGTGTCGTGCAAGTTGACGTTCGGGTCGTCGAATTCAGCCGTTCGGTGCTCAAGCAGGTCGGGTTCAATTTCTTCAAGCAAAGCAACGGCTTTTCGTTCGGATCGTTTTCGCCGGGTGGCGTGCAATCTTATAGCGGCGGTTCGGGCCCGGGGACTGGGGGATACGTTCCGACGCTCGGATCGCCAGTCGCGTCCGCATTCAACTTGGTCGTGAACGCGGCCGGGCGCGGCATCTTTGCCGACCTGTCTCTGCTGGAGGCGAACAATCTCGCGCGCGTGCTGGCCGAGCCGACACTGGTCGCGCTGTCCGGCCAGAGCGCGAGCTTCCTCGCGGGTGGCGAGATTCCGGTGCCATCGCCGCAGGGGCTGGGTTCGACGGCGATCCAGTGGAAGCAATACGGCGTCGGGCTCTCGTTGACGCCGACGGTCTTGAGTCCGAGCCGGATCGCGCTGAAGGTCGCGCCCGAATCGAGTCAGCTCGACTTCGTGAACAGCGTGACGATCAGCGGCGTCGCAGTGCCCGGCATTACGACGCGCCGCGCGGACACGACAGTCGAACTGGGTGACGGAGAGAGCTTCGTGATCGGCGGCCTGATCGATCGCCAGACGATGTCGAACGTAAGCAAGGTGCCCTTGCTCGGCGATCTGCCCATCATTGGGACGTTCTTCAAGAATCTGAGCTATCAGCAGAACGACAAGGAACTGCTGATCATCGTGACGCCGCATCTCGTCGCGCCGATTGCCAAGGGTGCGGTGTTGCCTGCAACACCCGGCGAGTTGTCCGAGCAACGCGACGGGCCGGTCTGGAAATCGTATCTGGGCGGAGCTGCGTCGCCCGACGCTGCTCCCGGATTTTCGAAATGAGTGGAATGTCTCGCGGCTTGCGATGCAACGCCACGCCTTGTGCAATCGGGGGTGTTCGACATGAATGCACGAATTCAATCATTGTGTGAACCCGCCGTGACCGACTATTTTGTTTGTGCGTCGCCGCATGAGGCGCATGTCCGCTGGCTGGCCGATACGCTTGTGTCGGCCGGCGCGGTCGAGGCCGCATCGCTCGACCCGGGTGTGCTGGCGCAGCGCATTACGGGCCTCAATCCGGCGCTCGTCTTCATCGATTTCTCGGACGGCAGCACGGCGGCGAGCATCGCCGCGGCTGCGATTCGCGCCACACATCCGGGGCTGCCGATTGTCGCGCTGGGTTCGCTCGCACAGCCGGAGAGCACGCTCGCTGCATTGCGCGCCGGTGTCCGCGATTTCATCGACGTGTCGGCTCCGGCGGAAGATGCGTTGCGCACGACTCGCGGGTTGCTGGCGAACGTCGGCGAGCCGGCGAGCCGCCACGGCAAGCTTGTTGCACTGCTCGGCGCGCGCGCGGGCATGGGAGTGAGCACGCTCGCAGCGAATCTGGCCGTATGGTTGCAGAAGCGCTCGGTGAGCCCGGAGGGGAGTGGCGAGCCGAACGGCGGGATGCCAGCCGGTCGCCAGACCGCGCTCGTCGACCTCGGCCTGCCAGCGGGCGATGGCGCGTTGTTCCTGAATACACGCTGCGAATTCCATTTCATCGATGCGGTTCACAACCTTCGTCGCATCGACCGGACCTTCGTGAATACCGCGCTGACCCGGCATGAGAGCGGCGTCGCGTTGACGACGCTGCCGACGGATCTCGGCGCGCTGCGCGACGTGTCGTACGCGTCGTGCGCCGGTTTGCTGAATCGGTTTCGCGCATTCTTCGATCAGCAGATCGTCGATCTCGGCGGTTTTTCGAACCGCGAATTCGTTGCACAGATCATGAGTTCCGCCGACGAAGCATGGCTTGTCTGCGATCAGGGCGTTGCATCGATCGTGTCGGCGGCCGATTTGCTCACCGGGCTGCGCGACGCGGGTGTCGACACCGATCGTGTACGGCTCGTCGTCAACCAGTACGACCCTGCACTCGATCTGACGCCCGCGCAGATCGCGGAGAGACTCGGACTGTCGCTGGTCGGCACGTTGCCTTCGCGCCGCGTCGCGATCGGCCACGCGGCAAACCAGGGCCGACTCATCGTCGATATGGCGGAGCGCGATCCGTACGTGCGTGCGCTCGACTCGCTCGCCGCGCGGTTGCCGGGCGTGTCGATTCGTCCGGCTGTACCGCGTCCGGCGTCTGGCCTGTCCGCGCTGAAGCGCTTCATTCAACCTTCGTCCAAGCGGTCGTAAGCGATGGCACACGACATTCAATTTGCCGACGGCTCAGCGCCGTTTTCCCAGACGCAGCAATTCCACGACATCAAGAATGCCGCACACGAACACTTGCTGACGCGCATCGAAGAGTTGGGCGCCGAGTTCGGCAGATGGTCCCGTCAGGCGATCAACCAGTTCGTCGACCTCGAGATCGACAGCTTCGTGCGCCTGCGCCGCATTCCGCTCAACGAGAACGAGGTACGGACGGTTGCGGAGGCGTTGACGAAGGAACTCGCGGGTTTCGGGCCCATCGAGGATTTACTCGCGGACCCGGCGGTCGAGGACATCCTGATCAACGGCTACAACGACGTGTATGTGTCGCGTCATGGGATCCTTGCCAAGCTGCCCGTGCGCTTCACCGACAACGCGCACCTGTTGCGGATCGTGCGGCGGATCCTCGCGCCGATCGGTCGCCGTCTCGACGAGTCGAACCCGATGGTCGATGCACGGCTGCCCGACGGCGGTCGCGTCAACGTGGTGATTGAGCCGCTGTCGATCGACGGTCCGGTCGTGTCGATCCGGAAATTCCGCAAGGATCCGCTGAAGCCGTCCGACCTGCTCGGCAACGGAACGTTCAACGAAGAGATCAACACGTTGCTTCAGGCGGCAGTCGAGGCGCGCTGCAACATTCTTGTGTCGGGCGGTACGAGTTCCGGCAAGACGTCGCTCCTCAACGCGCTCGCGTTCCATATTCCGGAGATCGAGCGTGTCGTGACAATCGAGGATACGGCGGAACTGTCGCTAAACCACCCGCACGTCGTGCGGCTCGAAAGCCGGCCGGGCGGGTTCGACGGTACCGGCGTCGTGTCGATTCGCGACCTGCTGCGCAATACGTTGCGGATGCGTCCGGACCGGATCATCGTCGGCGAAGTGCGCGGCGGCGAGGTGCTGGAAATGCTCCAGGCAATGAACACAGGCCACGACGGCTCGATGGGCACAGTGCATGCGAGTTCGCCGCGCGAGTGTCTGTACCGTCTCGAGATGCTGGCCGGTTTCGCAGGTTTTCAGGGCACCGAGTCGAGCCTGCGTCGGCAGATCGCGAACGCCATCGACTTCATCGTGCAAATCGGACGCCTGTCGAACGGGCGGCGACGAATTCTATCGATCACCGAAGTGACCGGGCTGTCCGACAACATCATCGCGACCCAGGAGCTTTACCGCTATGAAGCGCGCGTGACACCGGAGGGCGAGGAAGTCGACCACTGGGAAACCCTGGGCATTCATCCGCATTCGCCGAAGCTTGCACGCTTTCGCCAGACGCTGACGAGTGGTGGGTTCGGCGATGGCGGATTCGGTGGGGGCGGCTTTGGCGGTGGTGGGTTCGGCCGCGGCGGCGGGGGCTTCAATGTATAGCGCAATGGTATGGGCGCTGGCGATCGCGATGCTGTGTGTCGCGGCTGCGATGGTGCTGTGGCATCACGCGGAGACCCGGCGCGTACGGACCGACGCGAAGCGTTTCATTGACAGCCGGCTCGAGCCTCGCGCACGCGTCCCCGCATCGGCGGCATCTGCGCCGGCGGCTGGGGCCGTGCGCGCCGTGCAGCAACCGGGGACGGCACGGAAGGTATCGTCCGAGGCCTTCGGGGCGCACTGGTATGGGACTGCCTCGGAATATCTGTCCAACCTTGCGAGCCGCGCGGGGATAGACGATGCGCGCGGCAAGGCAGTCGTCGCGCTTGTCGTGCTTGTCGTGGCTGCGGTCATCGCGGGCAGCCACGGCGGCATGCTGGCGTGTTTCGCGGCACTCATTTGCGGAAGCGCGATACTCGGCGTCTGGCTCGCATCGCGGATTCAGCGGCGGCGGCTGAAAATTGTTCGGCAGATTCCGTCGTTTCTCGACGGGATCGTGCGTCTCGTGACGCTCGGCAACAGCGTGCCTGCTGCTTTTCAGTCCGCGCTGTTGACGACCGAGGAGCCGCTGCGCGGCTGTCTCGACGTCGTGTCGAGGATGTTGCGGAGCGGTATCGAGATCGACCGCGCCATGATGCACATCGCGAAGATCTACCGGGCCGAAGAGTTCGAGCTCGTCGGCTCGGTGCTGCGCTTGTCGGTCAAATATGGCGGTCGCGCGGATGTGATGCTTGAACGGATGGCCGTATTCATGCGCGATCTCGAGCAAGCCGAGCGTGAATTGACCGCGATGTCGTCGGAGACGCGACTGTCCGCGTTCGTCCTCGTCATGCTGCCGATTGCAATCGGCAGCTTTGTCGTGATGACCAATCCGAAGTATCTGTACGGAATGTGGAGCGATCCGAGCGGGCGGTCGCTGCTCATGATCGCGTTCCTGGCTCAAGTGGTAGGCAGCATATGGCTGTATCGAATGGCTCGGCTCAGGTGAGGCTATGACGGCGACTCAAATCGGAGCGATTGCATTGGCCGTGGGTGCACTCGGGGTGCTGCTGCTCGGGATGGCCGTGACGTTACGTGCGAATGCCGCGGCGCGCGCCGAACGAGCATTGGTCGATGCGCTGGATCGGCGCATGGCTGCATTGGAGGCGGCGAAGGCGCGACCATCGCAGGATGGCGAGGCTCCGGCGAAAGCCAACGTGCGCGGCGGGCAGCGTGTCGAACGTTGGCTGGATCGCCTGTCGGCGGCAGGCATGCGGTGGCTGGATACCGGCTTCGGCAAATATGCTGTCGCGGAAGAAGATCGTCGCCTCCTGGAGCAATGCGGGTATGTCGATGCACGGACGCGTGGGCTGTTTCTGAGTGCACGGGTCGCGTGCGGGATCGCGTTGCCGCTGCTGTTCGCAATCTTCGCGAGCGGGCGTGTGAAAGGCAGTATCTGGATGGTCGGCATGTGCGGTGCCTTCGCGCTCGGCTTCATGCTGCCGAAACTCTATGTGCAGCGCCGCGCCGCGTCGCGGCGACAGAGCGTCGTCGACGAACTGCCGTTACTCGTTGACATGCTGCGCTTGCTGCAGGGTGTCGGCCTGTCGCTCGATCAAAGCCTGCAGGTCGTGACGAACGATTTTCGGGGGATGCTGCCGGTACTGTCGTCGGAGGTGGGAATCGCGCAGCGTCAGTTCGCCGCAGGCCGTACGCGCGAGCAGTCGCTGCAACGGCTGTCGAGTGGATTCGACAACGAAGATCTGCGCGCGATCGTGCGATTAATGATTCAGGTCGACAAGCATGGTGGCGCGGTGCAGGAACCGCTCAAGCAGTTCGGCGACCGTTTGCGTGAGACGCGTCGAGCGATGCTGCGCGAACGGATCGGTAGATTGACGGTAAAGATGACGGGCGTAATGGTGCTGACGCTGTTACCTGCTCTGCTGATCGTAACGGCGGGGCCGGGCATGCTGGCAGTGATGCGCGCGTTGTCGTCGCAGCATTGAAGGATGGAAGGACAGACGATGAAGCGAATCGGCGAAGCGGTAACCCGGGCGGGCATGCTGGCGGTGGCGCTGCTGCTCAGCGCATGCGCAACCAAGGAAAGCGGGTATGGCGTCGGCGCACAGACCGAGCGTGCGGCACTGATGCAAGCCGCAGATCAGAAGCAGTCCGTGCCGGATACGCCGGGGATGTATCTGGGTCTGATTCAGCGCATGCAAGCGCAGGGCCTCTATTATGCTTCGCTCGCGCACATCGATGCATATGACAAGACATACGGTGTCATGCCGGAATCGATCCTGTTGCGTGCGGATGCGCTGCGGATGACCGACCAGCCGGCCGCAAGTGCGGCTGTGTATGCACAGTTGCTGAAGACGCCACTTGCGGCGCGCGGTTATCGCGGGCTTGGGTTGCTTGCGGGCGCCGCAGGCGATTTCGATCGTGCCGTGCAGGCGTTGACGCAAGCATCGGAGCTCGCGCCGACGGATCCGTCGCTACTGTCCGACCTCGCTTATGCGAAATTGCGCAGCGGCGACGTCGTCGGTGCGCGCGTGCCGCTGATGAAGGCTGCCGAACTCGATCAGCGCAATCCGAAAATCGTCAGCAACCTTGCGCTGTATCTGTTTGCGGCAGGGCGTGCGCAGGATGCGCAACGGCTGATGAACCAGCAGCATCTGTCGCCGGAAATTCGAAAGGACATCAGTGGCGATGCCGCGAAGATCGCCGCGGCGGCGCGTGCGCAGCAGCGCGCAATCGCGACGCCGCCGGTGGTGTCGCGGCCCGGCGCGACGACGCCAATCACGCCGATGGCGAACAACTTCGGTTACGACCAAACTGTGCCGCTGCTGCAACGGTTTTCACAATGAACAGGCATTCGGGGAACGACATGAGCGACAACACACGGAATCGAAGCGCATGCGCGGGCCGGATTGCGATGCTGGTCGCGATCATCTGCATCGTAACGGATTCCGGCACTGCATATGGTCAAGATGCCGTGATACTGGGTGCGTCCGACGTTGGCCGCTCGACCAAAGACTGGCTCGCGATGCAACGCGACAACCGCGCGGCGGCGCCGACGCAACCTGTGTTCGGTGACGTCGCGTCGCTTGCGTACCAACGCTATCTCGATTCGTTCAAGAACAAGATCCCTGATTCGATGAGTTCGCAACTCGGCGCTGTGGGCGGCATGTCGGGCGGCGGACAGGGCGGGCAATAAAGCGGGATGACCATGCGTGCAGATCAGTCGCACACGGCACGGCGGGGGAGCGCCGGTAGTCCCGGGATCAGTCGCCAGCGCGGTAGCGTCGCGATCATGGCGACGATCTGGACGCTGGTTGCGATCATTATTCTGGGCGCAATCGACGTCGGCCATTTCTATGCCGAAAGACGCCGGATGCAAGCAGCGGCTGATTTGGCCGCGTTATCGGCAGTCTCTCAGGTGACGACCGACGCGACTTGCCAGGCAGCGAGGACCGCAGCCAGTCAAATCGCGAACCCGGCGACGAATGCATTGCCGGCGGGTTCGAAAGTTTCCGTGTCGTGTGGCATCTGGACAGCGCCTCAGGGCAGCAGCAGCGCGCAGTTCACACGGGTGTCGGGCGACCCGATTATCGGTAGCCAGTGCGCTGGGCTCTCTGCCGGAACGGTCAATGGCCAATCGACCAACGCCGTTTGCGTCACGGTGACCGAGCCGGTCGACGGGATTTTTCGCGGTGGCGTCACGATTGGCGGATCGGCCATTGCCAAGAGCGTACCGACAGATACTTTTACGTTGACTACGTCTCTTGCAGCGTTGAACGGCGGATTGGCCAATCAATTGCTCAAGGCGCTGACAAGGTCAAACGACAATGCGCTGAATCTCCAACTGGTCGACTATCAAGGACTCGCGCAAGTCAACTTGAAGCTGGCCGGCATTCTTGCCAATCTCCCGGTCGGCACCAGTACAGGCGTGCTGAATGGCACCGTGACGCTCGGTCAACTGGCTAATGCCGCGGTGCAGGCGGCGACGCAGCAGAGCGTAGCCGCGGCGAACCTGAAGGTGCTGAACGCACTAGTCATCGCCCTTTGTCCGGGGGGAGTGTGTGGCGGGCCGCAGATCGCGCTCGGTCAACTGGTTTCCGCTGCGACTGCGACGGGAAGCTCTGCTGTCAATGCCAGCGTCAATGCTCTCGGATTGCTGTCGACGGCATTGCAGATCGCGAACGGCACGAATTCGGTCGACATTCCCAGCGTCACGGTTCAGACGCCTACCGCGCTCTCACCGCTACTGAACGTGACCGTATCGGGTTCAGTCAAGTTGGGGGCCAATCCGCCGTCCACGGCGAGCGGTCTGCCCGGGCCATTGAATTGCGGGACGTCCGATTGCACGACCAGCACGTCGACCGCGCAGGGCAACGTGTTTCTCAATACGTCTATCTCGCTGCTGTCAAGCTGTCCCACCGGTGGATTAGTCTTTCCGGGCGGTAGTTGTCCGTCAGGTAGTCCGACGCCGCTTGCCGCCGTTCAATTGCCGATTACGGCGTATGTGGCTCCCGCCACGACCGGTCTGGCGTCCGTCAGCTGTTTGGCGGACGGTACGAAAAGCGCGACAGTGAACGTGCAGACCGGAGTAGTCGCCGTCTATATCGGGGGGGCTTCGAGTACGAAGATCAATCTCTCTGCTCCGTCCGGGTATTCACCCGATGGTAGCGCGGCGCCGATTCCGCTGGTGACCGTCAATCTGAGTAGTTTGCTCAATCTGCTTAACCTCGGCGGACTGTCGTCTACGCTGGCCGTATTGATCAAGACCCTGACGCTAGGTATCGTCGATCTGAACGCAATTTCGGTCAACATTGGCTTGCGGCCCGGGCAAATGACGACAGTGCCCGTCGCTAATCAAAGTCCAACGCCGTTGCTGTTCTCATATCCGGGTTCTCAATCATCCGCTGCACCGAATCCACCCTCGCCGTACATGCTGGGCACGGGAACGGACCAGTTTCTGTCGCCTGCGGTGACTGGCATCACGAATAATGGTCTGACGGTGTCGTTGACGCTGGGTGACAGTGGATTGCTTGGGGCGCTGAAAGCAGTAGGCATCGATCTGAGCGGGGTATTGAGTCAGTTGTTGAGTAACCTTCTCGGACCGCTTCTGAGCGCACTCGGGAACACGCTCGTTCCGCTCCTCCTGCAACCGATCGATTCGCTCCTGACTTCCGTCACGGGCCTGCTCGGCCTGAGCCTAGGGAACGCCTATGTCACCAACACGCCGGATTCGATCAAATGCGGCAATCCCATGCTGGTTCAATAAATGCCTGAACGTTCTGTTACCGAAGCAGCCGGTATCGTCGCCGCCCGCAGCTGGCCGCTGATCTGCAACACCAAGCAACCCGTCAATTACTGAAGCCGCACCCGAAACATGAGAACCACGCCCGCAATCGAAGAGCTCGACCTGTACGTCTGGGAAGGCAAGGCGGACATCGTCGACCGCGTCGCCCGGTGCATGGCGAGCTTCGACGTCGAAGTGATCCGCGCCGACAACGCGACGGTCTCGCCCGAGCGCGCCGCGATGCGGCGATCGCTGGCGATCATCAGCGTGACGATGATCGAAGGCGGCGCGGCATTCCTGCGCGACTGGCAGGCCAATATCGGCATGCCGGTCGTCTGGGTCGGCGCGGCGCGCGACCACGACGCGTCGCAGTATCCGCCCGAGTATTCGCACATCCTGCCGCTCGATTTCACGTGCGCGGAACTGCGCGGCATGATCGGCAAGCTCGTCACGCAACTGCGCGCGCACGCCGCCGAAACGTTGCGGCCGTCGGAACTCGTCGCGCACTCCGAATCGATGCAGGCGCTGCTGCACGAAGTCGATACGTTCGCCGACTGCGACACCAACGTGCTGCTGCACGGCGAAACCGGCGTCGGCAAGGAGCGCATCGCGCAGCTGCTGCACGAAAAGCATTCCCGCTATCGGCACGGCGAGTTCGTGCCGGTGAACTGCGGCGCGATTCCGGACGGCCTGTTCGAATCGCTGTTTTTCGGCCATGCGAAAGGGTCGTTCACGGGCGCGGTTGTTGCGCATAAAGGCTATTTCGAGCAGGCGGCCGGCGGCACGCTGTTCCTCGACGAAGTCGGCGATCTGCCGCTGTACCAGCAGGTCAAGCTGCTGCGCGTGCTCGAGGACGGCGCGGTGCTGCGCGTCGGCGCGACGGCGCCGGTCAAGGTCGATTTCCGTCTGGTCGCGGCGAGCAACAAGAAACTGCCGCAGCTCGTGAAGGAAGGGCTGTTCCGCGCCGATCTCTACTATCGGCTCGCGGTGATCGAACTGAGCATCCCGTCGCTGGAAGAGCGCGGTGCAGTGGACAAGATCGCGCTGTTCAAGTCGTTCGTCGCCCAGGTGGTCGGCGAGGAGCGGCTCGCCGAGTTGTCGGACCTGCCGTACTGGCTCACGGATTCGGTGGCGGACAGCTATTTTCCCGGCAACGTGCGCGAATTGCGCAACCTGGCCGAGCGCGTCGGCGTGACGGTACGGCAGACGGGCGGCTGGGATGCCGCGCGGCTGCAGCGGCTGATCGCGCACGCACGCAGTTCGGCCCAGCCGGTGCCGGCGGAGAGTGCGGCCGAGGTGTTCGTCGATCGCAGCAAGTGGGACATGAACGAGCGTAACCGCGTGATCGCCGCGCTCGACGCAAACGGTTGGCGGCGTCAGGACACGGCCCAGCAGCTCGGCATCAGCCGCAAGGTGCTGTGGGAAAAAATGCGCAAGTACCAGATCTTCGACGAAGAGCCCGAGACCCGCGAAAGCGAGTAATTAATGAGATAAAATCGCGTGGAATGACAACGATCCGCGCGGGAATAAAACTTCATGAGCCATATGACGGGGTTGGGGCGGGTGAGCGTATTGCTCGCCCTGGTGGGAGGCATGCAAGGCGCGTTCGCGCAGGGGCTGGCAGGTAGCGATTCGTCGGCGGTGCAGCCGGCGTCGGCGCCGGTAGCCGCGATTCCGGTGATCGATTCGCAGGCACAGACGTCGGTGCAGCCGCAAGCGGGCGAGTCGACGGGGCCGAGCACGGTTGACGATCTGCAGCGCCAGATCCAGTCGCACGCGCTGACGGAAATGCGCACGAGCTACAACGGCAGCTACGGCGCGAGCCTGCTATTCAACGTCAAGGACGGTGCGTACTTCGTCGCGCTGTTCCAGCAAAAGGCGTTCTGGCGCGTGATCAAGACTTACAACGAAGCGCGGGCGGAAGCGATCTATCGCGATTTTTCGCACCAGGCCGAGCGGCTGGCCGTCGACGAACTGCGCGCGGCGAAGCTGGAATCGCAGAAGGCGCAGATGGACAAGCAGATCGAAGTCGTGCAGGACCGCGCGCGGCGTCTGCAGGCGGACATCTCGATCGCCCGCCAGCAGCAGGCGGCGGTGGCGGATCGCCAGAAGAGCGTGCGGAGCGAAACGGCGACGCTGCAGGCGCAACAGGCTCAACTTCAGTCGCAGTTGCGAGCGTTGCAGCAGCAGGTGCGTTCGCTGCAGCGCGAGGCCGACGCGGGCCTGCCGGCGACGGCACGCTGAACGCGGTAGCGGCGGTGCGACGACGTGCCGCGCCGGCCGCACCAGTGAAAAGGGCAAGCCGACTGGCTTGCCCTTTTTGTTTTACTGGCCGTCCGGCACGATTCGCCGGCGGCGCGTCACGATGACCGGACCGTTGCCGCCGCGGGAATCCGACGGCGCGGCGTTGCCCGAGGCGTCGCCGGTGTCGCGCGGCGCGCCGTAGCTTTCGCGCGGTTCACGCGGCTCGCGCGGTGCGCCGTAGCCTTCGCGCGGCTCACGCGAGCCGTAACCCTCGCGCGGTTCGCGCGAACCGTAGCCTTCACGCGGCTCGCGGGAGCCGTAGCCGCCGTCGCCGCGCGATTCGCGCGAGCCGCCGTGCGAGCCGTACGGGCTGTGACCGCCGCCTTCACGGCCGCCGGGGCGACCGCCGGTGCGCGGGCCGCGGGGGCCGCCGCCGCCCGGCCGCGAGCCGCCCGTGTCGAGCTGGATCGTGGAAATCGCGCGCTTGTAGATGCCTTGCAGACCCACGGGGGTGCGCAGCATCACCAGATACTGGTCGAACGACTCGATACACCCCGTCAGACGAATGCCGTTGACGAGATAGATTTCAACACGCTTACGTTCCTTGCGCGCCGAATTGATGAAGTCGTTTTGCGGATGGGATTCTGCGGGATTGGCCATTGAGGTGCGGCAGGAGCCTGCGTCAGAGAATATGTTGTGCGTGTGTGTGGCGTGTTCGTCCACAAGGCGTTTGGCGGAATTCTACCCTGTTCGATAGGGGAGCGCGCAGTCGCGATTGTGTCGAACCGTAACCCACTATAGACGTTCCGGCGCATTTTCGCGATTAGGCCGAACGGCCGAAGCCGTTTCGTTACGCTGCGTTACGACTCTCGCAACCCCGTATCACCTCGGTCCGCGCGCCGCGCTTACATTGGTCGCGCGAGCCGGACGGGCCGGCTTATCAGGGATGCGGAGCATGAACAAGAGGCAAGTGGCAGCGGTGATCGGGAGCATGGCGTTGCTCGTTTCCGGTAGTGCAGTGGCGGGGCACGTGGATCTGTCGGTCGGCATCGGCGTACCCGTCGCGCCGGTCTATGTCGAGCCGGCGCCCGTCTATGTCGCGCCGCAGCCCGCCGTCGTCGCCTATCCGGGCTACGGATATGGCTATTACGGCGATGACGACGACGATCGCTACCGCAAGTGGCGCAAGCACTATTACAAGCACTGGCATCGGCACCATGACGACGATGACGATTGAGCCCGTGGCGAGCCCCGCCGACGCGCGTCAGAACGCGTAGTCGGGGTTTTTCGGGTCGAATGCGGTGTCGTCGAACGGCGTGGGCGCGATTTTCTCGATGACGATCCGCTCGAAGATCCTGCCGTCGTTGTCATAGGATTCGACGGTCCGGAAATAGGGGGCGTGCAGGTCGAGCCCCAGCACTTCCTTTTTCGCATAGAACTGCGGCCGGCCGGTCGGCGTTTCGTAGGTGAGCGCGACGACGCGCACGCCGTCGATCGTTTTGGCCTCCACATCGGTCGGCCGCTGGACGCCGGCCTCCACGTATTTCTTCCCTTCGGTCAGGTACAGGTTCGCGATGAACTCGGTGCCGAGATCCTTCACCTGATGATTCGACTGGGCGCGTGCGAGCGCGCCGTCGATCGCCGTCCACAGCGGAATCTTGCCGAGCAGGCCGCCGAGATGGCCGTACATCTCGTCCTTGCGCTGCGTCGTGTCGTAGATGGTCTCCTGTCCGGCATGCGCGCCGCCCGGCAGCCATTTCGCATACACGCGCAGCGGCTCGCGGGTCGTCTTCACGAGCATGCGGTCGGGCGTGTCGGGCCATTTTCCGCTGATGCGCTCCTGGCGCACCATCGTGAACTGGTACGACGGATAGCCGTTCGGGCCGTTCCGGATGTAGAGCGGCACGGCGAGCGGATCGAGCGCCTTGAAGAGCGCGGTGAGCGTCGCGTCGTCGAGCTGCGCGAGCGTGCCGCGCTGGGCCGCCGTGCGCAGCCAGCGCGCCTGTTGCGCGAGCGGCTCGTGCGTGACCTTCGCGAGCTCCGCCGGCAGCGCGGCCGCCTGCGCCGCGCTCGCGGCGCCAGCCGTTTCCTGTGCATGCAGGCCCGCCTGTGCGAGCGACAGTACGCACGCAGCGGCCGCCGTAGCGACATGTCGCGCGTGGCGTTTCATTGCTTCGTTCATCGACGGCAACTCCCGGAGCGATGGATCGTTCAGCCTTGCTTCGCGGCCTCGAGTTTGGCGAGTTCCTCGTCGCGCAATGCGCGGCGCAGGATCTTGCCGACGTTCGTCTGCGGCAGCGCGTCGCGGAACTCGACGAATTTCGGCATCTTGTAGCCGGTCAGGTTCTTGCGGCAGTGCGCGAGCACGTCCTCGGCCGTCAGCGACGGGTCGCGCCGCACGACGAATACCTTGATCCGTTCGCCCTGGACCTCGTCCGGAATGCCGATCGCCGCGGCTTCGCTGATGCCGGGATGCATCACGAGCACTTCCTCGATCTCGTTCGGATACACGTTGAAGCCCGACACGAGGATCATGTCCTTCTTGCGGTCGATCAGGCGGATGAAGCCGCGCTCGTCCATCACGCCGATGTCGCCGGTGGCGAGCCAGCCGTCGGCGTCGATCACCTTCGCCGTCTCGTCGGGGCGCTGCCAGTAGCCGCGCATCACCTGCGGGCCGTGCACGCACAGCTCGCCCGGCTCGCCGATCGCGGCCCAGGTGCCGTCCTCGCGCCGAAAGCGCACGACGGTCGACGGCGCGGGCAGCCCGATCGAACCGCTGAATGCGGCCATGTCGTTCAGGTCCACGGGATTCATCGTGACGATCGGCGAACACTCGGTGAGGCCGTAGCCTTCGACCACCGGCCGGCCCGTCACCTGCTGGAAGCGCTCGGCGACCGCGCGCTGCATCGCCATCCCGCCCGCCATCGCGAGCTTGAGCTTCGAGAAGTCGCGCTTGCGGAATTCCTCGTTGTCGAGGAACGCGTTGTACAGCGTGTTGATACCGGTGATTCCCGTGAACGTCTCGTGGCGGATGATCTTCATCACCATCTTCATGTCGCGCGGGTTCGCGATCAGGATGTTGCGCCCGCCGAGCCCCATGAAGATGAACGCGTTCACCGTCAGCGAATAGATGTGATAGAGCGGCAGCGGCGTGAGCACGGTTTCGACGTCGCCCGACACCTGGTCGGCGATCCAGGCCTTCGCCTGCAGCAGGTTCGCGATCAGGTTGCCGTGCGTGAGCATCGCGCCTTTCGCGACACCGGTCGTGCCGCCCGTGTACTGCAGGAACGCGAGATCGTCGCGCGTGATCTGCACCGGTTGCGGCTTGCCGCGCGCGCCGAGCGCGAGGGCGGAGCGCAGCCGGATCGCCTGCGGCAGGTGGTAGTCCGGCACGAGCTTCTTCACGTGCTTCAGCACGAAGTTGATCAGGCGGCCTTTCGCGTTGAAGCCGTCGGCGAGCAGGTCGCCGAGCGCGGTGACGACGATGTGCTTCACCTGCGTTTCCGGCAGCGCGTCCTGCAGCGTGCGCGCGAAGTTCTCGAACACGACGATCGTCTGCGCGCCGCTGTCCTTCAACTGATGCGCGAGTTCGCGCGCGGTGTAGAGCGGATTCACGTTGACGACGATCGCACCCGCCTTCAGCGTGCCGAACAGCGCGACCGGATACTGGAACGTGTTCGGCAGCATGATCGCGACACGATCGCCGGGCTTCACGCCGATGCTTTGCAGATACGACGCGAATGCGTCGACTTTCCGCGCGAGCGTGCGGTAGGTCATCGACGCGCCGGCGCTCACGTAGGCGACGCGGTCGGCGAAGCGGGTCGTGCATTCGTCGAAGAACTGCACGAGGGACGCGTATTGCGTGACGTCGATCTCGTGCGGAACGCCGGGCGGGTACGACGCGTACCAGACGGCGTCGGTGTTCGGCGGAAGTTGGGCCGAGGTGGATGCTGCGGAAGATGACATGACGTGTCTCCGGTCTTGGCTCTCGGCGCGGGCCCGCGCTTGAACGCCTGCCCATGCCCCGTGCTTCGCGGCTGGTCGACGCGGGCGTCTCGACGCCGCGCCCGACCGCGCGTATCAATCAAATCGTGAACAGGAAGCCGCGCGTGGCCTCGCGCGCTCAGTTCGTGGAATGCAGCGTGGCCGCCTCGGCGGCTGTCGTGCCCGACTGCGGCAGCCCGAACGCTTCGCTTGCGCCCGCGTCGTCGAGCACCGCCGCGAAGATCGACAACTGTGCGCTGTCGGGCATCGGCGCCTTCAGCGCGGCGACGATCAGCGACGACAGCCGCGCGATCATCTGCACGTCGTTCATCGTGCGGCCTTGCGAGAACTCGTCGATCAGGCTTTCCGTCTCGGCGCCCGCGAGCGCGCCGGACAGCGCGCCGATCGCGAAGTGCAGCCGCCAGCCGAGCTCGGTGCGCGGCAGGTGCGGCAGCGCGCGCTGGAACGCGTCGAAGAAGCGGCCCGCGACGCTTGCGTAGTGCGCGGTGAGGAAGTTGCGCACGAACGGCGAAGGATCGGTGTACGCACGGCCGATCAGCCGCAGGAACCCGGGTCCGCCACGTTCGGGATTGCGCGACGCCTTCAGCGCCGGAATGAACATCGCGCCGAGCACGTGCTCGCAGGTGATGTGCGTGCCGAGTTGCGCATCGAAGCGGTCGAGGATGCCGAGGCGTTCCTGGTTCAGTTGGTCGAGCCGGCGCGACAGCATCGCGTGGATCAGCGCTTCCTTGCTGCCGAAGTGGTAGTTGACTGCAGCGAGATTGACCGTCGCGCGCGACGTGATCTGCCGCATCGACATCGCTTCGAAGCCATGTTCGATGAACAGATCCTCGGCCGCATCGAGAATGCGCGCCTTCGTCCCGCCGGTCTGCCGCGTACCGGATGATCGTGCCCCCGACGGCCGTCCCGCAGATGGCCGCCCCTCCTGACTTACTGCCATGTTCCGCCTCCCATGCCGGTTTCCCGGCCGCGAACAGGTGATTTGATTATCTGATTCAAACAGTCGTTTTTATTAAGATAAAAAATCGCGGGTAGGCCGGGCAAGCGCGGAATCTGGATCAATTCCTCTAGTTCGATGTGCAGGTGCGGAAAGCCCCGGCGCCCGCGCCCGACGGGGCGGGGCGCGCGCGATGACGCGGTGCCGCAACGTGCGGGTTCACCCGGCGGTGGTACGCGTATTGACCGATTGCGTCATGTCGATGCCGCGCCGTTCGCGGCTGAACAGGATCAGCACGGCGATCGCGACGGCCACGATGCCGGCCACGAGCGCGAGCGCGAAGCCGTAATTGTCGTGGTTCGACACGGCGAGCGACGCCTGCATCGTCGCATTGCCCGACGCGAGCAGATTGCCGAGCTGGTAGACGACGCCGGGGAAGGTCGCGCGGATTTCGTCGGGCGAGATCTCGTTCAGGTGAACCGGTATCACGCCCCACGCGCCCTGTACCGAGATCTGCATCAGGAACGCACCGGCGGCGAGCGCGATCGCGCCGCTGGAGAACGCCCACAGCGGCAGCACGGGCAGCGCGATCAGCGCGGCGATGAAGATCGCGCGGCGCCGGCCGATCCGCTCCGAGATCGCGCCGAACGACAGGCCGCCGACGATTGCGCCGACGTTCAGCACGATCGTGATCCACGACACGGTATGCGGATCGAAGTGGTGCTGTTCGCGCAGGAAGGTCGGATAGAGATCCTGCGTGCCGTGCGAGAAGAAGTTGAACGCGGTCATCAGCACGATCGCGTAGATCGTGAGCTTCCAGTTCTGCTTCAGCGTGGCGCCGAGGCCCGGGCGCGCTTGCTTCTCCATCTGTTTCCAGGCCGGCGATTCGGGCACGTGCGCGCGCACGTACAGCACGAGCAGCGCAGGCAGCACGCCGACCATGAACATCCCGCGCCAGCCGATGTACTGGTAGAACAGGCCGAACACGACCGACGCGAGCAGATAGCCGCTCGGGTAGCCGGCCTGCAGCAGCCCGGACACGAAGCCGCGCGCGTGGGTCGGCACGGTCTCCATCGTCAGCGCGGAGCCGACGCCCCATTCGCCGCCCATCGCGATGCCGAACAGCGCGCGCAGCACGAGCAGCGCGGTCAGGCTCGGCGCGAAACCCGACGCAAGCTCGAGCAGCGAATAGCACGCGATGTTGACCATCAGCGTGGGGCGGCGACCGAAGCGGTCGGCGAGCCGGCCGAAGATCAGCGCGCCGAGCGGGCGCATCGCGAGCGTCAGCGTGAGCGCGAACGCGACGGCGGGGATCGTCGACGCGAATTCCGCGGCGATGTCCTTCAGCACGAAAACCATCAGGAAAAAGTCGAACGCATCGAGCGTCCAGCCCAGGTAGGCGGCGATCGTGACGTTGCGTTGCTCGCGGGTCCAGCTCATGTGCGGGTCTCCTCGTTGGCTTGCGCGCGCGCGATTGTGCATGCGGATGCCGGCCCGGCTCGCGCGCGACGCGGGGCACTGATCGAGTGTAGGCTTGCGCGCCGCGCGCTGTGGGGCGCGATAACCGAGAATCGGGAATAATCCCTACGAAATGCACTGTTTCGGAAACGGAAACGGAACCGTGCGAGGCCCGCGACAGGACTCTGTATCATTGCGGAAGGCTTTTTGTATCCGTTCTGTAATGCGCTCGCTGCGCATCGCCACCGAATCAGGAGTCCGGATGAACGACCGTTCCGCCGACCCATTGCCCATGCTCGAAACCGCGCGGCTGTGGCTGCGTCCGCGCGTGCTGGCCGATCTCGATGCGTGCATCGAGATGGATCGCGATCCCGAGGTCACGCGCCACATCGCGGGCCCGTGGCACGACCCCGTCGAGCATCGCCGCTTCGTCACGCACCGGATCACGTGCGACTATCCTCCGGGTCTCGGCTACTGGTCGATTTTCGAGAAGGCCGCGCCCGAGGTGTTCATCGGCTGGATCCTGCTGATTCCGGACTACAAGGAAGGGTCGCGCGACGTCGAGATCGGCTGGCGGCTCGTGCGTGCGACGTGGGGGCGCGGCATCGCGAGCGAAGCCGCGGCGGCCGTCGTGCGGCATGCGTTCGACACCGTGCGGCTGCCGCGCGTGATCGCGGATATCGCGGAGGCCAACAGCGGCTCGCTGAACGTGGCGCGCAAGCTCGGGATGCGGCGCGTGAGCATCGTGCACGACGACATTCCCTACATTCGTCATCGTCTCGAACGCAACGATTTGCGTGCGTAGCGCGGCGTCGCGCAGGCAGCGGGCGTCGCGGATCATTGAGCGAAGGCGGATCGCGGTGACGACGGATTAACGGCGTGCGCGATCAGGAGTATCGTTGCCGGAATTTCGCTACATGGGGTACGACCATGGCACTCGGCAACGACGTTCATCTCATTCCCGTCAGGCTCGACGCGCTGCGTCCGACCCAGATGACGGTCGGCTATCGCGAAGTCAAGGCGAAGCGCAAGCGCTGGAAGACGCTGAACAGGCGCGCCCGCAAGGCCGCGATCGAATCGCACTGGTTCCCGGCCGTGCTCGGCCCGGACGGGCTGCACTACATCACCGATCATCATCATCTCGGTCTCGCGCTGATCGAGGAGGGCGAGGCGCGCGTGAACGCCATGCTGCTGAAGGACCTGTCGTGGCTCGACGACACGATCTTCTGGCGGATGATGGAACACAACCAGTGGGTGCATCCGTTCGGCCCGGACGGCTCGCGGCGCGACTATGCGCATTTGCCGAAGGCGCTGACGGGCCTCGAGGACGATCCGTACCGCAGCCTCGCCGGCGAGTTGCGCACGGCGGGCGGCTATGCGAAGGATGCGACGCCGTTCAGCGAATTCCTGTGGGCCGACTATCTGCGCCAGCACGTGTCGCTCGAGCAGATCCGCAAGAACTTCGCGAAGGCGCTCGATATCGCGCTGCATCGCGCGCACGACCAGGATGCGCGCTATCTGCCCGGCTGGTCGGGCGTGATTGCCGTCAAACCCTGACCGGCGCACGGCGCGCACCGCCCCATGACGACCGCTCCGATCCGCCCCGACGCCGGCCCGCAACATCCGGACCATTTCGCGACGCTCGACGCGCCGGCCGCGCCGCGCACGCGGCGCGTCGGTCTCGATGCGCTGGCCGGCCTGTCGATTGCCGGCCTGCTGATTCCCGAGGCGGTCGCGTATGCGGGGCTCGCCAACCTGCCGCCGCAGGCCGGCCTGATCGCGCTGCTGTCGGGGCTCGTCGTCTATGCGCTGACGGGCAGCAGCCGCTTCGCGATCGTGTCGTCGACGTCGTCGTCGGCCGCGGTGCTCGCCGCGACCGTGCTCGCCGAATCGGGGGTGGCGCTGGCCGCGCAGCTCGCGCTCGCGGCGGCGCTCGTCGCGATGACGGGCGTGCTGTTCATCCTGGCCGGCGTCGCGCGGCTCGGCGGCATGTCGGATTTCGTCGCGCGGCCCGTGCTGCGCGGCTTCACGTTCGGTCTCGCGCTGACGATCGTCATCAAGCAGTTGCCGAAGATTCTCGCGATTGCCGTGCAGCACGGCGATGCGCCGCACGTCGCGCTCGACCTGCTCGCAGGCGCGCCGCACGCGAATCTCGCGAGCGTCGTGCTCGGTGCGACCGCACTCGCGCTGCTGTTCGGGCTCGGGCGCCGCTCGCGCGTGCCCGCGACGCTCGTCGTGATCGTGCTGTCGATCGCGGCGAGTTATGCGATCGACTGGCAGCGGTACGGAATCGCGATCGTCGGCCATATCGACTTCCGGCACCTCGAATTCGGCTTGCCGCATCTCGATCGCAATGCATGGATGCAGACGGTCGAGCTCGCATTCGCGCTGATGCTGATCCTGTACGCGGAATCGTACGGATCGATCCGCAATTTCGCGCTGAAGCATGGCGATACCGTATCGCCGAACCGCGACCTCGTCGCGCTCGGCTGTGCAAACCTCGTGTCGGGCCTCCTGCACGGGATGCCGGTCGGCGCCGGCTATTCGGCGACGTCGGCGAACGAGGCGGCCGGTGCGCAGTCGCGCGCGGCCGGCCTGTGGGCGGCCGGCGTGGTCGCGCTGATCGTCTGGCTGCTGCTGCCGCAGCTCGCGCGCACGCCCGAGCCGGTGCTCGCGGCGATCGTGATCTTCGCGGTCAGCCATTCGCTGCATCCGGCCGTGTTCCGGCCGTACTGGGCCTGGCATCGCGACCGGCTCGTCGTGATCGCGGCGCTGCTCGCGGTGCTCGTGCTCGGCGTGCTGCACGGGCTGCTCGCGGCCATCGGCGTGAGCCTGCTGCTGACGCTGCGCAAGCTGTCCGAGCCGAACGTGAGCGTGCTCGGCCGGCTGCGCGACAGCCACGATTTCGTCGACGTCGCGAGCCATGCCGATGCGAAGCCGGTACCGGGCGTGCTGATCGTGCGGCCCGAGGCGCAGCTGTTCTTCGCGAACGCGGACCGGATGCTCAATCGCGTGCGGGCGCTGATGAAGGCCGCGCCGGACACGCATACCGTGATGGTGAGTCTCGAGGAAACGCCGGATGTCGACGGCACGACGATCGAATCGTTGCGCACGTTCGCGGCCGAATGCGCGGCGCGCGGGCTGCGGCTCGCGCTCGTGCGGCTCAAGGTGCACGCGCTGCATGCGCTGCGCCGCGCGGCGGACGGTGCGCTGCACGCCGACGCGATGTCGGAGCTGAGCGTCGACGAGAGCCTGCAATCGCTGCAGGCCGGCGGGCCGCCGAACGGCAGCGACGGCACGGGCGCCGCGTGACGGCGAGGCGCGTCGGCGCCGTCTATTGCGAAAGGGCGGCGCCGGCGGCGGTGCGCTCGATCATGCCGGCCACTTCCGCGGCAGTTGGCGCATAGGCGCCCGCATGTTCACAGGCGACTGCCGCGCACGCGGCCGCGTAGCGCAGATGTTCGGCGGCCGACGCATCGGGCCGCGCAAGCTGGCTCGCGAGCCAGCCGCCGATGCTCGCATCGCCGCAACCGACTGTATCGACAACGTCGGTCGGGAACGCGGGCTGGAACAGCACGGTATCGCGATGCAGCAGCTGCATGCCGGCCGCGCCGCGCGTGACGAGCATCGTCGCGTCGGGCGCCCACGTGCGCAATTGCGCGAGCGCGGCCGCTTCGTCGAGCTCGGGAAACAGCCCGCGCAGATCTTCGTCGGATACCTTGATCCAGTCGGCGAGCGCGGTCAGCCGGCGCAGCGTGTCTCGATACGACGGCGCGGCCATCGGCGCGCGGAAGTTCGGATCGAACGAGATGCGCTTGCCGGCCGCGCGAGCGGCCTGCGCGAGCGCGATCAGGCGCGAAGCGAGCGGTTCGCGCACGACGCCGAGCGAGCCGACGTGCACGATGTCGGCTGCGTCGAACGCGCCGGTGGGCAAGTCGGCCGGATCGAATGCGAGATCGGCGCTGTTTTCGCCGATGAAGAAATAGTCGGGCGGCTGCTTCGACACGACCATCGCGAGCAGCGGTGCGCGGTCGACTTGCCGGATGAAACGCATGTCGAGCCCCGCGTCGGCGCTCTTGCGCATCAGCTCGTCGCCGAAGGTGTCACGGCTGACCGTACCGGCGAAGGCCGTCGGCACGCCGAGTCGCGCGCCGACGCGCGCGACGTTCCAGCACGAGCCGCCGGCGATGCTGTGCCAGTGCTGCGCGTCGTCGCGGATGAAATCGGTCAGCGCTTCGCCGAAAACGATCAGGCGGGGAAACGTCGTCGTCATGTTGAAACCTTGTGCCGCGGCGTCGCGCGCGGCCGTACGGCGGTTGATCTGAATCTGAACGGTCGGGCAGTGCCGGCCGTCGCGCGCGGCGACGCGGCCCGGCACCGCCCGGTCTCGCGGGCGATCGCCGCGATCAGCGCGGCGAGCTCCAGCCCTTGTAGGCCTTCACGTTGTCGCGCGTGACGAGCGTCGGCTCGATCAGGATCATCGGATTGGCCGGCTTCTGGCCGTTCATGATCCCGTAGCCGACGTTGACGGCCTGCTGCGCCATCGCCCACGGATCCTGGCTCGACGACGCCTGCACGAGCGTATTGGACTTGAGTGCGACTTCGATGTCGGGCGCACCGTCGACCGACGTGATCACGATGTTCGGGCGATTCAGCTGTTTCGCCGCGAGATCGGTGCCGATCGCCTGCGGGTCGTTGATCGCGAACACGCCGTCGAGTTTCGGAAAGCGCGTCAGGTAGCCCTGCATCGCGTTCATCCCGCCTTCGCGCGAGCCCTTGCCGTCCTGGTCGCTCGACAGCAGCTTGATGCCGGTGTTTTTCGCGAGCACGGCCTTGCAGCCGTTTACGCGATCGATCACGGCCGACACCTGCGGGCCGTTCTCGATGATCACGTTGCCCTTGCCGTTCAGTTTCTTCGCGAGATAGTCGCACGCGAGTTCGCCGGCCTTCACGTTGTTGGTCTGCACGGTCGCGTTCGCGCCGGCCGCCGCGACGTCCACTGCGACGACCGTGATGCCGGCCGCCTGCGCCTTCTTCACCGCCGGCTCGATCGCCTTCGGATCGGTCGCGTTGAGCAGGATCATGTCGACGTGCGCGGAGATGAAGTTGTCGATCTGCGTGAACTGCTTGTTCAGGTCGTAGTCGGCCGATACGGCCGTGACCTTCGCATTCGGGTTGAGCTGCTTCGCGCGCGCTTCTGCGCCTTTCACGATCGTGACGAAGTACGGGTTGCCGAGCGAGCCGACCGTGACGCCGATCGATTTCAGCGGCTTGTCGGCTGCATGGGCGGCGGCGGCGCCGAAGGCGAGCGCGCAGGCGACGGCGGTCAGGGCGGTTTTGTGCTTGAACATGTCGTTGTGTCTCCGGAGGGGCCGTTGGCGGACGGGCGCAGGAGGACCTGCCTGCGCCCAGATGGTTGAACTATGGGGAATGCGTGTCAGGTACGGGCCGAGTCGCGCTGGCGATAGCGGTCGAGCGCGACCGCGCCGATGATCACCAGCCCCTTGATGATGTACTGCCAGATGTCGGACACGCCGAGTAGCACGAGGCCGTTGGTCAGCACCGCGATGATCAGCGCGCCGATCAGCGTGCCGACGATCGAACCGACACCGCCGACGAAGCTCGTGCCGCCGAGGATCACCGCGGCGATCGCGTCGAGCTCGTACGACTGGCCGAGCTGCAGGCCGTTGGCCGCATACAGGCGCGCGGCCGACATCACCGCGCCGAGGCCGGCGAGCAGGCCCGACGCCGCATACACGAACATCTGGATCGCCCGCACGTTGATGCCCGACAGGCGCGCGGCTTCCGGATTGCCGCCGACCGAATAGATCCGCATCCCGAGCACCGTGCGGCGCAGGATGAACCACGAGATCGCGATCACCGCGCATGCGATCACGACGAGCCACGGCACGCCGAGGATCGAGCCGTTACCGATGAACGCGAACGGCAGTTGCGGATTGAACACGGTCGTGTCGTTGCCGATCAGCCGCGCGACGCCGCGCACGGCCGTCATCGCGCCGAGCGTGACGATGAACGGCGGCAGGCGCAGGAACGAGATCAGCCCGCCGTTGATCGCGCCGAACACGAGGCCGACGACGAGCGCGAACGGCACGCCGAGCCAGCCCCAGCCGGGAATGGTCGACGCGATGAGCGCCGCGACGGCCGACGCGGCGAGCACCGAGCCGACCGACAGATCGATGCCGCCCGTCAGGATCACGAAGGTCATGCCGGCGGCGAGCACGATGTTGATCGACGCTTGCTGCGTGACGATCGACAGGTTCTGCAGCGTGAAGAAACCGTCGGTCAGGAAGCCGAAGCCGACGCACAGGACCAGCAGCACCGGCAGCATGCCGGCCGTGCGGATCAGCGATTGCATGCGGGCGCGATGATCGGCGCCGCGCATCAGGGGCATGCGGTTGGCGACCGGATGGGCGGTCGCGGAAGCGAGGTTCCGCTGCTTGGTCGGGTTGATCATTTCGGTAGCCTGAAGGTGAGAGTGAAATGAAAAGGGGCGACGCTCAGTGCGCGTCGGCCAGTTCGGCCTGCGAGCCGGTGGCGAGCGCGATGATCGCTTCCTGCGTGATCGGCGTATGCGTGTGGCCGCCGAGTTCGCCCGCGATCTCGCCTTCGCGCATCACGAGCACGCGGTCGGCGACGCCGATGATTTCCGGCAGTTCGCTCGAGATCACGATCACGCCCACGCCGGCACGGGCCAGTTCGTTGATGATCCGGTAGATCTCGGATTTCGCGCCGATGTCGACGCCGCGCGTCGGTTCGTCGAGGATCAGCACGCGCGGCTTCGTCTCGAGCAGGCGCGACAGCAGCACTTTCTGCTGGTTGCCGCCGGACAGCGCGCCGACGTTGACGTTCGCATGCGGGACGCGGATCGACAGCGATGCAATCGCGTCGCGCGCGCGTTCGGCGCCGCGGGCGAGATCGAGCGCGCCGAGCCGCGCATCGCGGTTGCACACCGAGATGTTGATGTTGTCGCGCACGCTCATGTCGAGGAACAGGCCCTGGCGCTTGCGGTCTTCCGTCAGGTAGACGAGCCCCGCATCGATCGCGTCCCGCGGCGAGTGCGCGCCGAACGTGCGCTCGCCCAGCTTCACGTCGCCGCGCACGCGCGGCTCGGCCCCGAAGATCAGCCGCGCGAGCTCGGTTCGGCCGGCGCCGACGAGGCCCGCGATGCCGAGCACCTCGCCGGCATGCAGGTCGAAGCTGCAGCCGCGCACGCGCGCGTCGTCGGCGATGTCGCGCACCGACAGCAGCAGATGGCCGGGGTCGTACGGTGCGTGTTCCTTCTTGTAGAAGCCGGAGATGTCGCGGCCGACCATCATCGCGACGAGGCGCTCGGCCGACAGCGCCGCGCGCTCCAGCGTGCCGACGTACGTGCCGTCGCGCAGCACCGACACGCGATCGGACAGTTCGTAGATCTCCGCCATCCGGTGGCTGATGTAGATGATCGCGAGACCTTCCTCGCGCAACTGGCGGATCAGGCGGAACAGGTGTTCGGTTTCGCGCGACGACAGCGGCGTGGTCGGCTCGTCCATCACGAGGATGCGGGCGCGGGTGTGCACGGCGCGCGCGATTTCGACGAGTTGCTGCTCGGCGATCGACAGCGTGTCGACGAGCGTATCGGGCCCGAACGGGGCGCCCAGGCGCGCGAGCACGTCCTGGCAGCCGCGCGCCATCGCCGCGCGGTCGATCGTGCCCCAGCGCCGGTTGCCGCGGCGCAGTTCGCGGCCGATGTAGATGTTTTCCGCGACGGTCAGATTCGGCGACAGGCACAGCTCCTGGTAGATCACCGCGACGCCGGCATCGCGCGCGGCGAGCGGGCCGTCGATGTCGATGCGTTGGCCGTCGATCAGGATCTCGCCGCCGGCGTCGGCGCGGTAGGCGCCCGACAGGATCTTCATCAGCGTCGATTTGCCCGCGCCGTTCTCGCCCATCAGCGAATGGATCTCGCCCGGATAGACGGTGAGACTGACGTTGTCGAGGGCGCGCACGGCCGGGAACGTCTTGCTGATTCCGCGCATCTCGAGCAGCGGGCGGGGCGACTCAGAACGCGACATGGTGGACCTCCTGCAAATCGGTGCGGGCGCCCTTGAGGATGCCGGCCCGCGGGGAGAAGTTGAAAAACATCGGCAGCGTGGCGGCACCGATCGCGCCGGCGTCGGCGCCGAACGTGCCGCGCACGAGTACCGGCGTGCCGCGCGCCTCGGGCGCGGTGGCCACGAGCGCCGCGCGCAGGCGGGTCGTGACCGCGTCGAGCAGGCCCGCGTCGGTATCGGCGTCGAGCACGACCACCGGCGCATCGATCACGCACAGCACCGCGCGCAACGCCGGCGCGAGCGCGTCGACGCAGTCGTCGATCCATTCGTCGACGGCAGGCAGGCCGCGGGCGATGCATGCCTCGAGATCGGCGCGGTTCTCGACCGTCTCGCCGTGATGGCGCAGGTGGCGCACGAGCGCATGCAGCGATGCGCGCGCGAGCAGGATGTCCCACTGGCCGCGCGGCGGCGGCGCGGACGCCAGCCGGCTAGGCGGCACCGGAATCACCGCGATGTCGCCGGCATTGCCGGTCACGCCGCGCAGGCAGTCGCCGTCGACCGCGATTCCGCCGCCGATCGCCGGCCCGATGAACAGGTAGACGAAGTCGTCGCACTGCCGGCCGTACCCGTAGAACAGTTCGGCGATCGCGGCCGCGTTGCCGTCGTTTTCGCCGAATACGGGCAGTGACAGCGTGCGGCCGAGGTCGGCCGCGAAATCGACGTCTTCCCACGCGCGGAACGTATCGGGCGCGAGGCCGAGCTCGCGCATCCACGCGCCGAGGTTGTACGGCTGCGCAACGCCGACGCCGGTCAGGCGCGCACGCTCATGGTCGGGGAGCAGGGCCTGCATCGCGTCGATGTCGTGACGCACGATCTCGAGCACCTCGGCAGGCGCGGGGAGCAGCGTGTCGTGCGAGCGGCGGCCGAGCACGTCGCCCGCGAAGTTGACGAGCGCCGTCTCGATGCGCATCCGGTCGAGATGGACGCCGATGCCGAACGCGCCGCGCGGATCGAGGCGGATCAGCGAAGCCGGCTGGCCGCGCTGGCCTTCGGTGCGGCCCGCGAATTCGATCAGCTTCGCGTCGGCGAGGGACGCAATGATGCTGCCGACCGCCGTACCCGTCATGCTCGCGAGACGGGCGAGATCGGCCTTCGAGGCGCTGCCCGCACGGCGCAGCGTTTTCAGCAGCAGGCGCTCGTTGTAACGGCGCACGTTGGCCGAATTGCTTCCCTGGCCGAAGTGCGGGCTTCTCATGGCGTCTCCTTCCATGTCGCACCGCTCGGCGGCGCATTAAATAAATCACGTTGATTTATTTAACCGCGTGAGCGGCGGCCTGTCAGCCTAGGGAAATCCCGGTTGTGTCCGGGAACGACGGCCGGGCGCGGCCGCCCGCGGCACGCCGGATGACCTGCAATTGCGAATTCGTCTGATGGATTTGCCGTTGGCCACGCGTCATGATCGCCGGCCGGGCCGCATACGACAGCGCAGCCGGAAGAGGGCGACGTCTGCGGGCGCCGCGTGATGCGGGGGGGCAGAGTCGGTCGTTCATTGGGTGCGGGACGGCGGAGGCTGCGTCCACGTCTGCACTCGGGAGAAACGCCATGCATCGTACGACGCGGGTGACGGTACGAATCCGGAGCAGTTGTTCGCGGCCGGCTTCGCGGCATGCTTTCATGGCGCGTTGACGCTGGTTGCGATGCGGCGCCGGATTCGCCTGCCGACCGATCTCGCGATCGCGGCCACCGCAACGTTTCAGCGCGATCCGGCGGATGGGCTGTTTGCGATCGCGCCCGATGTCGCGGTCGGCATGCCGGGCGTCGATGCAGATGCTGCGCGCGAGCGGGGCGCGGAGACGGAGGCGATTTGTCCGTACGCGAAGATGGCGCGGCGCGGGATTCGGCATGTCGTGCGCGTGACCGGGACGGTGTAATCACGATGTCGCCGGGGGATCGCCGCTTGCGGCGGCGGATATGAAAAAAGGCCGGCATAAAGCCGACCTTTTTAAAAACAGATGGTGCCCAGGAGAGGACTCGAACCTCCACGATGTTGCCACCGCTAGGACCTGAACCTAGTGCGTCTACCAATTCCGCCACCTGGGCACGTTTCGCTTGCTGCGATGCGAAGACCGCTATTTTAGCGTGCTGGCGGAGTCTGTCAACACAATTTCAGGTCTTGAACGCAAATAATTCGGGACCGTTTTGCGGCGAGGAAGGGCGTGCGCGGCGTCGATGTGCGCAATCGTCGATTCGAGTTGCGAGTGAGGGGGGGGCGTCTGTCGGTACGTACCGCGACTCGGCGCCGGAAGTGAAGCGGCCGGTTAGAAGCCGACCTTTTTTGGAAAACAGAGGGTGCCAGGGAGGACTCAGTCACCATGTGCGACCCGGTTGCGCTTGCAAGCGCAGCCTTTCGAGGCCTCGTGCAAAGCGAGTAGGCGCTTTGCTTCCTGGGCGCGAAATGAAAAAAGGCCGGCAAAAGCCGACCTTTTTAAATACAGATGGTGCCCAGGAGAGGACTCGAACCTCCACGATGTTGCCACCGCTAGGACCTGAACCTAGTGCGTCTACCAATTCCGCCACCTGGGCACGTTTTGCAGTAGCTGCTTGCTGCAAAGAAGAGAGATTATAGCGTGCTTGGAAACGCTGTCAACACAATTCGATCGATGACAAAAAATATTGCGCGCCGCGCCATCACGCGCCGATCGGCTCCGCCCGTTTGGCCGTGAAATTCCAGCGCAGCGCTTCACTCGTGTCGACGCGGGCCGGCAGCAAGCCGGCTGCGAGAAACGTATCCGCGATCTTCTGTTGTTCACCGAAATTCTGCGTGGCAACGGCGCGCACCAGATAGCTGCGTCGCGCATTCGCGCGCTCGATTGTCCCTGCGTCGAGTCCCCAGATCGGCGCCAGGGTATGGGCCGCTTCCTGCTGATGGTCGCGCAGCCACGCGCCTGCCTGCGACAACCGGTCGAACACGATCTGGATGACGTCGGGGCGCGCGGCGGCAAAACTGCTCGACGCGAGGTAATAGCGCTGGTATGACGCGAGGCCGCTGCCGTCGGCCAGAATCCGCACGTCGGGATTCGCGTCGACCGACGCGACGTACGGATCCCACGTAATCCAGGCATCGACACTGCCGCGCTCGAATGCCGCGCGGCCGTCCGCCGGTGTCAGATAGTGGATGGTGGTGTCGCTGGTGGTGAGCTTCGCGCGTGCGAGCGCGGCAAGCAGCAGGTAGTGGCTGCCGGCCGCCTTCGTGACGGCGATCCGCTTGCCCTTGAGATCGGTGAGCGAGCGCAGCGTGCTGTCCTGCTTGACGATGATGGCCTGCGCCTTCGGCGACGGCGCTTCCTGTGCGACGTACACGAAACGGGCATGCGCGGCTTGCGCGAAGACCGGAACCGTGTCGGCCACGTCGGCGCTGAAATCGAGCGCGCCGACGTTGAGTGCTTCGGTCAGCGGCAGGCCGCTCGCGAATTCATGCCACGACACGCGCAGGTCGAGCGGTGCGAGCGACTGCTCCAGCGTGCCGCGCGTCTTGAGTAGCGTGATGAGCGTCGACGATTTCTGGTATCCGATGCGCAGCGTGATGGGCGTGTTCTCGGCGTGCGCTCGAATGCCGGCGGCGCTCAGACCGGCGGCCAGCATCGCGCGTGCGAACGCACGGCGGTTCATCGACATCATGGATGGTGCCTCGTTGGATTCGTTGAAAGCGAGGCGGCTAACGTACCAACGGGGACGGCAATCGATAAGCGATTAATTCTGCTATCGATCGGAGTGGTGGGCATATGGCAGGCGCGTGCCGGTAATACGGTGCCCGAAATGAAAAAAGGCCGGCATAAAGCCGACCTTTTTAAAAACAGATGGTGCCCAGGAGAGGACTCGAACCTCCACGATGTTGCCACCGCTAGGACCTGAACCTAGTGCGTCTACCAATTCCGCCACCTGGGCACGTTTTGCAGTAGCTGCTTGCTGCAAAGAAGCGAAATTATAGCGCCCCAATTATTCCTGTCAACACTTTTTTGCGATGCAGCGCAAACCGGCTGCCGCTGCGCGTGCCGGCGGCCTTTCCGTCATTTGACGACACGGGCGGGTGATAGAATGACCCGCCGCCGTCAATATAGAACTGTCAGACGGACACCTCTATGTTGATGCCGTGCACCATCAGTCAACGCAACGAGAACAATCATCGACAAACCCTTGAGCAAATATCCGTACCCCATTCCGAGCCGTGAAGAGATTCTCGGCGTGCTGCGTACGAGCGACGCGCCGCTGGCCGCCAACGACATCGCCGAAGCCCTGTCGATCAAGCGTCAGGAGCGCGAGGGGTTCTTCCGGCGTGTCGCCGCGATGGAACGTGACGGCCAGATCCGCCTCGACAAGCGCGGCCACTACCAGTTGACCCATCCGTCGAATTTCGTCGCGGGGCGCGTGCAGGGGCATCGCGACGGCTACGGGTTCGTGATCCGCGACGACGGTCAGGACGATCTGTTCTTGCCGAACGGCGAAATGCAGAAGGTGATGCACAACGACCGCGTGCTCGCGCGGATCGTCGGCTACGATCGCCGCGGCCGGCCGGAAGGGCATGTCGTCGAAGTCACCGAGCGCGCGAACAAGCGCGTGATCGGCCGCCTGCTGAACGAGAACGGCGCGCTGATCGTCGCGCCGGAAGACAAGCGCATCGGCCACGACATCCTGATCACGCAGAACGTGAAGAAGGCGAAGGTCGGGCAGGTCGTCGTCGTCGAGTTGACCGATTTCCCGAGCCGTCATTCGCAGCCGCTCGGCCGTGTCGTCGAAGTGCTCGGCGATATCGACGATCCGGGCATGGAAATCGAAATCGCGGTGCGCAAGTACGGCGTGCCGCACGAATTCAGCCAGCCGGCGCTCGACGAAGCCGCCGCGCTGCCCGACAAGGTGCGGCCGGCCGACCTGCGTTTCCGCGTCGACCTGCGCGACGTGCCGCTCGTGACGATCGACGGCGAGGACGCTCGCGACTTCGACGATGCCGTCTACTGCGAGCCGGTCAAGGTCGGTCGCGGCGACGGCTACCGGCTGATCGTCGCGATCGCCGACGTATCGCACTACGTGCAGCCGGGTAGCGGGCTCGATACCGACGCGCTCGAGCGCAGTACGTCGGTCTACTTCCCGCGCCGCGTGATCCCGATGCTGCCGGAGAAATTGTCGAACGGCCTCTGTTCGCTGAATCCGCAGGTCGACCGCTGCGTGCTCGCATGCGACATGGTGATCACCGCGCGCGGCGAGATCAAGGCATACCAGTTCTATCCGGCGGTGATCCACTCGGCGGCGCGCCTGACGTACACCGAAGTCGCGGCCGTGCTGTCGAACACGAAGGGGCCGGAGGCCGCGCGCCGGGCCGATCTGTTGCCGCACCTGCAGGATCTGTACGGCGTCTACAAGTCGCTGTTCGCCGCCCGCCAAAAGCGCGGCGCGATCGACTTCGACACGACCGAGACCTATATCGTCTGCAATTCGCAGGGCAAGATCGAGCAGATCGTGCCGCGTCAGCGCAACGACGCGCACAAGCTGATCGAGGAATGCATGCTGGCCGCGAACGTCTGCGCGGCCGACTTCCTGAAGCGCAACAAGCATCCGGGCCTGTACCGCGTGCACGCGGGGCCGACGCCGGAGAAGCTCGAGAACCTGCGTGCGTTCCTGCGCGGGATGGGCCTGTCGCTCGGCGGCGGCGACAAGCCGCATGCGAGCGACTACGCGGCGCTGATGGCGCAGATCCGCGACCGGCCGGACGCGCAGATGCTGCAGCCGATGCTGCTGCGCTCGATGCAGCAGGCGGTCTACAGCCCGGACAACATCGGCCACTTCGGTCTCGCGTACGAGGCGTACGCGCACTTCACGAGCCCGATCCGCCGCTATCCGGACCTGCTCACGCACCGCGCGATCTACGCGATCCTGTCCGGCAAGAAGTACGCGCCGAAGGCGCCGGAAGGCTTCGAGCTGAATACCGCGCTGTCGCCGCGCGCCCGCGCGATGCAGCAGGCCGACGACGACGCGCGCGGCCGTTCGCGCTCGAACACGGCGATCTGGGAAGAGCTGGGCCTGCATTGCTCGGCGAACGAGCGCCGTGCGGACGAGGCGTCGCGCGACGTGGAAGCGTGGCTCAAGTGCTACTTCATGCGCGACAAGCTCGGCGAGGAGTACGGCGGGATGGTGAACGGCGTGACGTCGTTCGGCATTTTCGTGCAGCTCGACACGCTGTTCATCGAAGGGCTCGTGCACGTGACGGAGCTCGGCTCGGACTACTTCCAGTACGACGAGATCAAGAACGAGCTGCGCGGCGAACGCACGGGCATCCGCTATCGCCTGTCGGACCGCGTGCGCGTGCAGGTGAGCCGCGTCGATCTCGATGCGCGCAAGATCGATTTCCGCCTGGTGCGCGATACGCCGGTGAAGGCGCCGCGTCCGTCGCCCGTGCCGGCTGCCGGCGTCGATCGCAACGGCAGCGGCCCGCGCGTGCGTGCGCTGCCGCCGGTCGAGGAGGCCGTGCCGCGTCGCAAGACGGCCGCGAGCGCGCCGAGCGTCGCGGTGAAGGAAGCGCGCGCCGCGCGTGGCGCCGCGAAGAAGAAGGGCGGCGGCGGTGGCGGCGGCTCACCCGCGAAGCCGACCGCGAAGAAGGCCCGCGCCCGCAAGAAGTATTGAGCGTTCGGGGCGGCGTACGCGCCCGCCCCGCAGTATCGAGAGACGCCGCGTCACCGGTCATCGGCCGGCCACGCGGCGCTTTCCTTTTCCATGGATCGCGGCTGCGCATGTCGCGCGGCCGCACGTTTGATCGAAGGTTGTTCCAGTCATGTCACGTCTGAAGGTTCTTTACGGTTTTCATGCGGTGACCGCACGTTTGCGGCACGATGCATCGACGGTGGCGGAGGTGCTGTACGACCAGACGCGCCGCGACCGCCGCATGCAGGACTTCCTGCACACCGCGAAGGAAGCGGGCGTGCGGCTGATCGCGGCCGACGAAACGCGCCTGTGGGGCCTCGCGCACACCGAGCGCCACCAGGGCGTCGTCGCGCGCGTCGAGGACATGCCGCTCGCGCAGAACCTGTCCGAGCTGCTCGACGGTATCAACGGGCCCGCGCTGCTGCTCGTGCTCGACGGCGTCACCGATCCGCACAACCTCGGCGCGTGCCTGCGGGTCGCCGATTCGGCCGGCGCGCACGCGGTGATCGCGCCGCGCGACCGGGCGGTCGGCCTCAACGCGACCGCTGCCAAGGTGGCGAGCGGTGCGGCGGATACGGTGCCGTACATCACGGTGACGAACCTCGCCCGCGCGCTGCGCGAGCTGAAGGAAGCCGGCGTGTGGATCATCGGCACGTCGGATGAAGCATCGGCGACGCTCTACGATACAAAGCTCGACGGCCCCGTCGCGCTCGTGATGGGCGCGGAAGGCGAGGGCATGCGCCGGCTCACGCGCGACACCTGCGACGAAGTGATGAGCATCCCGATGGCCGGCAGCGTGGAAAGCCTGAACGTGTCGGTCGCCAGCGGCGTGTGCCTGTACGAAGCCGTGCGCCAGCGGCGCGTGAAGGGCTGAGCCCGCGGCTGCCCCGACCCGATCCGTCCCGCGCGCGACGCGCGGGCGTCGAATGACCCGAACGACGCGTGCCGCGATGCAACGCGGCACGCGGCTCTCCGGAACTCGCGACCGATGACCCTGTTTCGTGTTGGCGTTTCCTGCGCCGTGCTCGGCCTGCTCGCGGCCTGCACGTCGCCGTCGCTCGTCGAACGCGACGCCTACTATGCCGACACGAGCCTGCACGCGCGCGGCGCCGATTCGCGGATCCGCTTTCTCGTGATGCATTACACCGAAAGCGACGAGACGAAATCGCTGCGCACGCTGACCGGCGAGTCGGTCAGCGTGCATTACGTCATCCCGCCGCAGCCGCGCACCGAGCGCGGGATGCCCGTCGTCTACCAGCTCGTTCCGGAGGCGCGGCGCGCGTGGCACGCGGGCGTCAGCGAGTGGCAGGGCACGACCGAGCTGAACGCGGTGTCGATCGGCATCGAGAACGTGAACCGCGGCCCGCTCGACGCGCAGCGGCGCACCTGGCAGCCGTATCCGCCCGAACAGGTCGACGCGCTGATCCGTCTGTCGAAGGACATCGTCGCGCGCTACGGGATTGCGCCGACGCGCGTGGTCGGGCACAGCGACATCGCGCCGCAACGCAAGATCGATCCCGGGCCGCTGTTTCCGTGGCATGCGCTCGCGCAAGCCGGCGTCGGCGCATGGCCGGACGACGCGACCGTCGCCGCGCGGCTCGGCGGGCGCGACCCGCACGCGCCGGTCGACGTGCGCGAACTGCAGCTCAAGCTCGCGCGCTACGGCTACGACGTGCCGACCGACGGCGTGCTCGACACGCGCACGCAACGCGTGTTCGCGGCGTTCCAGATGCATTTCAGGCCGTCCGATTACGCGGGCAATCCGGACGCGGAAAGCGACGCGATCGCGCAGGCGCTGCTCGACAAGTACTTCCCCGGCGCGCCAGCGGCGGACCCCGCACCGGCGGCCGACACGCGCTGAATACGCGGCGCGGCGCATGCCGAAAAACGCGGGGGCGCCCACCGACTCCGGTAAACTGGCGGTTTTTCGCCATCCCGCAGCATTACCACGCCATGACTCAAGACGAACTCAAACGCCTCGTCGGCCAGGCCGCCGCCGATTACGTGATCCAGAACGTGCCGGAAGGCGCCGTGATCGGTGTCGGCACCGGCTCGACCGCCAACTGCTTCATCGACGCGCTCGCCGCCGTCAAATCGCGCTATCGCGGCGCCGTGTCGAGCTCGGTCGCCACGACCGAACGCCTGAAATCGCACGGCATCAAGGTGTTCGACCTGAACGAGATCGAGTCGCTTCAGGTGTACGTCGACGGCGCCGACGAGATCGACGCCGGCGGCGCGATGATCAAGGGTGGCGGCGGCGCGCTGACGCGCGAGAAGATCGTCGCGTCGGTGGCCGACACGTTCGTCTGCATCGCGGACGCCAGCAAGCGCGTGCCGGTGCTCGGCGCGTTCCCGCTGCCGATCGAGGTCGTGCCGATGGCGCGCACGGCGATCGGCCGGCGCGTGACCGCGCTCGGCGGCGTGCCCGTGCTGCGCGTGACGAAGGACGGCGCGCCGTATATCACCGACAACGGCAACGAGATCATCGACGTGAAGGGCCTGCAGATCGCCGATCCGCGTGGTTTCGAAGCACAGGTGAACGCATGGCCGGGCGTCGTGACGGTCGGCCTGTTCGCCGAACGCGGCGCGAATCTGTGCTTGCTCGGCACGGAAAACGGCGTCGAAACGATCGTTTATCCGGCTGGCTGAATCTGAATGAGAAGCAGTCCGTAACGGCGCGGTATCGGCCGTCATGGATTGGATGGTTAAATCTTGTGGAAACCGGGGTCCGGCAGGCGCGGCGCGCTTCCCGGGCCTTTTTTTTAGCCGTATAAATCACCTCGTTCAAAAGAGGGATAACCCTGTCAGGTGTTTACCAGATAGCGAAATATCGTCGAACTCATCAACTTATAGATCATAAGAACAGAGTAGTAACCAGGGCCGGCGGAACTGCGGAGCAGGTGTTCGCAAATCGACGCACGGGGAGGTGTCATGGAGCAGGGCAAAGACCGGTCACTGGTCGCCAAAGTGATGGATGGGCTTGTCGCGGGTATCGTCGAAGACAAGTACGGCGGCATCTTGCCGCCACAGGACGTGCTGTCGAAAGAGTTCGACGTGAGCCGCACGGTCATGCGAGAAGCGTTGTCGATGTTGCTTGCGCGCGACATGCTCGACGTGCGTCCGAAAGTCGGTACGCGCGTGCGGCCGATGCGCGACTGGCGGATGATCGACGAGGACGTCGTGAGCTGGCGATTTCGGGCAAAGCCCGATCCGCAGTTCATGCGCGACGTCATCGAATTCCGGATGCTGATCGAGCCGCGTGCGACCGCGCAGGCGGCGGTGCGTGCGACGGCGGCCGACATCGCGGGCATTCGCGAAGCGTTCGATGCGTTCAAGGTGCTGCAGCCGGGCGACGCCGGCTACGACACGGCGGACGAGCTGCTGCACACGCGGATCGTCCAGGCGAGCGGCAACCAGTTCTTCCAGCAGATGGCGGCGATCGTGCGCGGCGCAGTGCGTCTCGTGAATCCGCGCGTCGTGCAGAAGGAAGGCGCGCACGACATCGCGGTGAAGGCGCATGCGCGCGTCGTCGATGCGATCGAGCGGCGCGACCCGCGCGAAGCCGAAGCGGCGTCGCTCGCGCTGATCGATTTCAGCGCGGACGAGATTTCGCGCGATTTCTCGGTCGACGTGCCGGTACGCGCCTGACGTCATGCGCGTCGCTCATCCGTGTGCCGCCGGGCCGTTTATCATGACGGCCGGCCGGCAGCGTGCCGGCAACCGTCATACGACCGACACGGAAGATCAGGATGAACGACAACGACCATCGCCCGGTGCGCTTCGGCATCGTCGGTGCAGGCGGCATTGCGCGCCGCTTCGCGCAAAGCCTTGCACACGTGCCGGGCGCCACGCTCGCCGGCGTCTGGGCCCGCCGCGCCGATGCAGCGGCCGCCTTCTGCGAGACATACGGCGGCACGCCCGCCGCGCGCTTCGACGCGCTCCTCGCGAGCGAGATCGACGCGGTCTACATCGCGACGCTCCATGACAGTCATGCGCAGTACTCGCTGGCCGCGCTGGCTGCCGGCAAGGCCGTGCTGTGCGAGAAACCCGCGGCGCTGAACGCCGCGCAACTCGACACGGTGCTGCACGCGGCGCGCGATGCCGGGCGGCTCTTCATGGAGGCGATGAAGCCGCCATTCTTCCCGCTGTACCGTCAACTGCGTGCGCACTTGCGTGACGATCCGATCGGCGAGATCCGGCTCGTGCGGGCGGGTTGCGCCTCGTCGTCGGTGCCGGACGATCATTCCGTCTATCGGCTCGATCGCGCGGGCGGCGCGCTGCTCGATATCGGCATCTACGAGGCGTTTCTCGCCGTCGACTGGCTTGGCGCGGCGCGCGACGTGCAGACGCTCGGCCGCGTCGGTGCGACGGGTGTCGACCTGTTCGCGAGCCTGAACAGCGTGCATGCGAACGGCGGGATCGCGCAGCTTTTTTGCGGGCTCGACGTGATGGGGCGCGGCGACGCGCTGATCGCGGCCGCCGGCGGCCACGTGACGATTCACGAGAAGTGGTGGAACCCCGAGCGTGCGACGATCCGCTATGCGGACGGGCGCACCGTCGAACTCGACGCGCCGGCCGCGGGCGGCGGGCTGAACTACGAAACCGCGCATTTCTGCGACCTGCTGCGCGCGGGCGAGACCGAAAGCCCGATCATGACGCACGACCATTCGCGGCAGATGATCGCGATGACCGATGCGGCGCGCGCCGTGCTCGGCGTGCGCTATTCAGGCGAATAGACGGAGCAGGCGGGAAGGAGGGGGCCGGGCCCGCGAGCGCGGCCCGGCGTAACGGCGTGGCTCAGTGCCGCGACGGCAGCGACAGGCGCTTTTCGTACCAGCGCTGCACCCATTCGAGAATCTGGCACAGGATCCAGTACACGGCCGCGGCGGCGAGATAGAGCGGCAGCGGCTGATAGGTCGCGGCGATCACTTCCTGCGCGCTGCGCAGCAGTTCGGTCACGGTGATCACCGACACGAGCGACGTGTCCTTGATCAGGCTGATCAGGCTGTTCGACAGGCTCGGCACCGCGATGCGCAGCGCCTGCGGGCCGATCACGTAGCGCAGCGTCTGGCCCCACGACAGCCCGAGGCTGTACGCGGCGAGCCACTGGCCGCGCGCGATCCCGTTGATCGCGCCGCGCATGCTTTCCGACATGTACGCCGCGACGTTCGCGGACAGCGCGATGACGCCGGCCGGCGTCGGGTCGAGCGAGATGCCGAGGCTCGGCAGCCCGTAATAGATGACGAAGATCTGCACGAGCAGCGGCGTGCCGCGCATCAGGCTCACGTACGCGCGCGCCAGCCACGCGAGCGCATTGACCCAGATGCGCTCGAAGCCGTCGAGTGCTTCGCTCTGCCGGATACCCATCATCGCGAGCACGACCGCGCCAAGCAGGCCGAACACCATCGACAGCACGGCGAACTTGACGGTCAGTACGGCACCCTGGGCGAGCACCGGCAGCGATTGGACGAGCAGGGACGTTGTCGACATGGAATACGAAGCGAATGCGTGCGCGAAAGCGCAATCATAAACCGGACCGATAAAACAAAGGGCGGCATCGTTGCGGATGCCGCCCTTTCCGGCCCGCCGTCGGGCGGGAAATGCAGGCGTGCTTACTTGATCGGTTTCGTCACGTCGATGCCGAACCACTTGTCGGAGATCTTCGTGAACGTGCCGTCGGCTTCGAGTTGCGCCATCGCGTCGTCGATTGCCTTCTGAAACTTCGGGTTGCCCTTCTTGAACGGGATGCCCGACGGGTTCGCCGAGCCGACGTTCGCGCCCGGGCGCAGCGGCAGCTGGGAATTCTTCGTCAGGTACGCGAGCATCAGGCGGTCGTTGAGCGCCGCGTCGAGGCGACCGGCCGCGAGATCGCGCAGGTACTCGGGCGCGCCCGGGTACGTCTTCACGTCGATGCCGGGCACCGACTTCGCCATGTCCATGTAGTTGGTGCCGAGCGCGACGCCGAGCTTCTTGCCCTTCAGGTCTTCCAGCGACTTGAACTCGCGCGTGTCGTCCTTGCGCTGGATCAGTTGCGCGGACGAGTACGTGTACGCGGGCGAGAAGTCGAGCGTTTCCTTGCGCTTGTCGGTGATGCCGACCTGGTTGACGATCACGTCGAACTTGCCGGCCTGCAGGCCCGCGATGATGCCGCTCCATTCGGTCGTCACGAACTCGGCCTTCACGCCGAGCTTCGCGGCGACGGCCTTCGCGATGTCGACGTCGAAGCCGACGAGTTCGCCTTGCGGGTTCTTCGAGTTGAACGGCGGGAACGTGCCTTCGAGGCCGACGCGCAGCGTGCCGCGTTGTTTGACCTGGTCGAGGAGGTCGGCCGCGTGGGCGGTTGCCGCAGCGAACGACGTGCCGATCACGCCGGCAACCAGCAGCTTCTTCAACAGCGAAAATTTCATCGTGTGTGTCCTTGCCCTGTCCGGGTCAATGATTCTGATATGGGTGCGATGATAGCAAAAACGCTATCGATGGCTAAATACAGTTTGTTTATGGCTATATCACGCGCTGCGTTCGTGGGCGATCGCCTTCACGCATTCCGACACGAGCGCCGGGCCGCGATAGATGAAGCCGGTATAGAGCTGGACGAGCGCCGCGCCGGCCGCCAGCTTCGCTCGGGCGTCCTCGCCCGAGAAAATGCCGCCGACACCGATGATCGGCACGTCGTTGCCGACCTCGGCGTGCAGCTTGCGGATCACTTCGTTCGACGCGTCGAACACGGGGCGGCCCGACAGGCCGCCGGCTTCGTCCGCGTGCGGCAGGCCCTGGACGGCCGCGCGCGACAGCGTCGTATTGGTGGCGATCACCGCTTCGATCTTGTGGCGCAGCAGCGTGTCGCCGATTTCCTTGACCTGCTCGTCGTCGAGATCGGGCGCGATCTTCAGCGCGAGCGGCACGAGCTTGCCGTGCAGGTCGGCGAGGCGCCGCTGCTTGTCCTTCAGCGCGGCGAGCAGCGCGTCGAGCTCGCCTGCACCCTGCAACTGGCGCAGGTTCTTCGTGTTCGGCGACGAGATGTTGATCGTCACGTAGCTCGCGAACGGGTACACGCGCTCGAGGCAGTACAGGTAATCCTCGGCCGCGCGTTCGATCGGCGTGTCGGCGTTCTTGCCGATGTTCAGGCCCAGGATGCCGCGATAGCGGGCGGCCTGCACGTTCTTCACGAACTGGTCGACGCCATGGTTGTTGAAGCCCATCCGGTTGATCAGCGCTTCGGCCTGCGGCAGCCGGAACATCCGCGGGCGCGGGTTGCCGGGCTGCGGTCGCGGCGTGACCGTGCCGACCTCGATGAAGCCGAAGCCGAGCGCCGCGAGGCCGTCGATGGCCGCGCCGTCCTTGTCGAGGCCGGCCGCGAGGCCGACCGGGTTGCGGAACGTGAGCCCCATCACGGTGCGCGGCGCGTCGGGCACGCGGGCCGACAGCGCGCAGGCGAGGCCGGTGCGGCCGGCCGCGCCGAGCGCGCGCAGCGTAAGGTGGTGAGCGTCTTCCGCATCCATTTTGAACAGGGATGCGCGGGCCAGCGGATAGAGGGAACTGAACACGGGAATGGGGCGGACGGCCGAAATGAATGACAACCCGCTATTTTACCGGGAGTTGTGCGGCACGGGCGTGCTTCGCTTCGTAGCCGCCGCGACGCGCGTCAGCCCGAGCCGGAATGTCCGCCCGGCAATGGCGCACGCGCCAGCGCCGCGTCGACGGGCGGCAGGTCGATCCGCTCCGGATCGAGCGTCTTCCAGCGGCCGTCGATCAGCCCCTCGAGCGGATGGAAGTTCGCCTTGTAGGCCATCTTCGGGCTCTCGCGAATCCAGTAGCCGAGGTACACGTAGGGCAGCCCGAGGCTCTTCGCCTGCTCGATCTGCCACAGGATGTTGTAGGTGCCGTAGCTCGTGTGCCGGTCGTCCGGCTCGAAGAACGTGTAGACCGACGACAGCCCGTCGCCGAGGATGTCGATCATGCTGACCATCCGCAGCTTGCCGGGTTCGCCGCCCGGTGCGTCGAGGTCGCGGAATTCGACGAGGCGCGAGTTGATCCGGCTTTGCAGCAGGAACTGTTCATACTGGTCGCGGCTGTCGCGATCCATGCCGCCGCCCGCGTGGCGCGCGGACTGGTAGCGCATGTAGAGCGCGTAGTGCTCTTCGTCGTAGTGCAGCGGCGACACCGTCGCGACCAGCGTGCGGTGCCGCTTCCACATCCTGCGCTGCGTGCGCGTCGGCGCGAACTCGCCGACCGGCACGCGCACCGGCACGCAGGCGCGGCAGCCGTCGCAGTACGGGCGGTACGTGAAGACGCCGGAGCGGCGGAAGCCGGCCTTCACGAGTTCGGTGTAGATGTCGGAATTGATCAGGTGGCTCGGCGTCGCGACTTGCGAGCGTGCGATGCGGCCGTCCAGATAGCTGCACGGATAGGGCGCCGTTGCATAGAATTGCAGCGCCGAAAGCGGTGAAAGCGGCAGCTCAGTCGGGTGAGTCATGGGCAGCTCTCGATGCAGGGAAGGAGTGCCGCGCTAGCGCTCGCTCCCGGTGGGCGCCGCCGTTTCGGCGGGGCTCGTCAGCGCGGCGAGCACGCGCTTGTCGAACTGCCACGGAATCGGCGGTTCGGCTACCGCGCTGCGCACGTGAGCGACAAAGGCCTTGCGTGCGATCTCGCGGCCGCCGAGCGACGCTAGATGCGACGTGTTCTGCTGGCAGTCTATCATTTCCAGCCCCTGGTCGCGAAGGTGCGCGATGAGCGCGGCCAGCGCGATTTTCGACGCATCGGTCACGTCCGCATACATCGACTCGCCGAAAAACATCCGGCCGAACGACACGCCATAGAGGCCGCCGACGCGGCGTCCGTCGCGCCACGTTTCGATGCTGTGCGCGTTGCCGGAGCGGTAGAGCGACGTATAGGCGTCGATGATCTCGGCGGTGATCCAGGTGCCGCGCTGCCCGCGGCGCGGCGCCTGCGCGCACGCGCGCATCACGCCGGGAAAGTCGTGATCGACGCGCACTTCCCATTCCGGCGCGCGCAGCACGCGCTTCAGCGTCTTGCGCAGTGACGGCGATACCTTGAATTCGGCCGGCACCAGAATCATGCGCGGGTCGGGGCTCCACCACAGCACCGGCTGGCCGTCCGAGTACCACGGGAAGATGCCGCGCCGGTAGGCGTCGATGAGGCGCGACGGCAGCAGGTCGGCGCTCGCGGCGAGCAGCCCGGGCGCGCCGGTCGCGGGACCGAGCGCGCGTTCGATGGACGGAAACGGATCGTCCGGGCCGAGCCAGGGAACCATGGGCAGGGGCTCAGCCGTTGCGCAGCGAGCGGAAGATATCGCCGGTGTGCACGCCGTAGTCGCCGGCGGCCCGATCGGCGAAGAAGAAGCGCAGCGTCTGGCTGACGGTCGGAAACGCTATCTCGTCCCACGGGATGTCGGCTTCGTCGAACAGTTTCACTTCGAGGCTTTCCTCGCCGGCTTCGAAACCCGGATCGGTGAGCCGCGCAAGGTAGAACAGGTGGACCTGATGTACGTGCGGCACGTTGAGCAGCGTGAACAGGTTCTGCACCTCGACGCGCGCACCAGCTTCCTCGAGCGTTTCGCGCGCGGCGGCTTCCGCGGTCGTCTCGCCCATTTCCATGAAACCGGCCGGCAGCGTCCAGAATCCGTAGCGCGGTTCGATCGCACGGCGGCACAGCAGGATCTGGTCGCCCCAGACCGGCACCGTGCCGACGACGTTGCGCGGATTCTGATAGTGGATCGTGCCGCAGTGATCGCAGACGAAGCGTTCGCGGTTGTCGCCCGGAGGAATGCGCGCGAGGACTTCGTGGCCGCAGACGGAGCAGAATTTCATGTCGAGTGGAAGGGACGAGGTGATGCGAGTGTATCACCGGGCCGCGGCATTCTTGAACGCCTGCGCATGCGGCGGCGTGTCGGGCGAAACGGCGCGCGCGTGCGCGAAGCGCGCGCGGCGTCCGGACGCGCGAAAACAAAAAGCCCGGCGCGAGGCCGGGCTTTTTGCGACATTCTGGACGGTTGGTTGCGGGGGTAGGATTTGAACCTACGACCTTCGGGTTATGAGCCCGACGAGCTGCCAGACTGCTCCACCCCGCGTCCGTCGAAGAAATGAATTATATGGGCTAACCCGGATGCGCGCAACTGTTTTCTGACGATCGCGTCGCGAGCGTGGGTGGGGCCGGTACGGAGAGGCGCGTGCGCTAGAATCGAGCGGTTTGTGTCGCCATCCCGGCAGCGGCCCTGCGCGATCGCATCGGCGCCGCTGCGATTCTCATTACTGCATCGACGGATTCATGGACATCGCTCACGATCTGCAATCGATCGGCGCGCAGGAACAGGCGCTCGTGTTTCCCCATTTCGACCCGGCCCGCGCGTGGGCGCTCGGCAACCGGATGCATGCGCTCGCGACGTCCCGCGGTCATGCGATCGCGATCGATATCGTCACGTTCGGCCAGCCGCTGTTCTACGCCGCGCTCGCCGGCGCGACGCCGGACAACGCCGACTGGGTGCGCCGCAAGCGCAACGTCGTCGCGCATTTCCGCCGCAGCTCGTACGCGATCGGCCTGCGCATGCAGCAGGCCGGCGCGACGCTCGCGGACAAGCACGGGCTGCCGGCCGCCGACTATGCGTCGCACGGCGGTTCGTTTCCGTTGACCGTCGCCGGCGCCGGCGTGATCGGCTCGATTACCGCGTCCGGGCTGCCGCAGCGCGCGGACCACGAGTTCGTCGTCGAGGCGCTGTGCGCCGAGCTCGGTCACGACTACGCGGTACTGGCCCTCGCACGGAGCTGAGCGATGCAATTGCCCGGTTACGCATGGCTCGCGATCGCGATCGTCGCGGAAGTGATCGGCACGTCGGCGCTGCGCGCGGCGGACGGCTTCACGCGCTTGTGGCCGTCGGTGCTCGTCGTCGCCGGTTACGGCGTCGCGTTCTACTGCCTGTCCCTCACGTTACGCACGATGCCCGTCGGCATCATCTATGCAGTCTGGTCGGGCGCCGGCATCGTGCTGATCACGCTCGTCGCGATGCTGCTCTATCGCCAGGTGCCGGACGTGCCGGCGGTGATCGGCCTCGGGCTGATCATCGCCGGTGTCGTGGTGCTGAACCTGTTCTCGAAAATGCAGGCGCATTGAGCGTGCGACTGCCGTTTGCCGGACGACCTTCATGACCGATTCTTCTTCCGCCGCCGCTTCCGCCGAATCCGCCCAGCCCGATGTGCTCGCGTATGTCGCGAACCGCATCGGCTTTCTCGAACTGAACCGGCCGAAGGCGCTGAATGCGCTGTCGGTCGGCATGATCCGGCTGATGCAGCAGGCGCTCGACGCGTGGCGCGACGACCCCGACGTCATCGCGGTCGTCGTGCACAGCCCGCATCCGCGCGCATTCTGCGCGGGCGGCGACGTACGCTTCTTCCACGATGCGTGGCAGCGCGGCGACCGCGACGCGGTCGACACGTTCTTCATCGACGAATACACGCTGAACCATGCGATCTTCACGTATCCGAAGCCGTACATCGCGCTGATGCACGGCGTCGTGATGGGCGGCGGCATGGGGATTTCGCAGGCGGCGCGGCATACGGGCGGCCTGCGCGTCGTGACCGACTCGACGAAGATGGCGATGCCCGAAACGCGCATCGGCCTGTTCCCGGACGTCGGGATGAGCTGGTTTCTCGCGCGCACGCCCGGCGCGATCGGCCGCTATCTCGCGGTGACCGGCGCGACGCTCGACGCGGCCGGTGCGCTGTACGCGCAACTCGCCGACGTCTATCTGCCCGATGCCGCACTGCCGGCGCTGCTCGACACGCTGCGCACCGCGCGCATCGACAGCGGCGCGCAGGCCGTCGCGTGCGTGACCGACGCGGCTGCCGCACACAAGGTCGTGCCGACGCCCGGCACGTCGGCGCTCGCCGATGCGCGTGCCGGGATCGACCGGCATTTCGCGCAGCCGGACATCAACGCGATCCTCGCGTCGCTCGACGCCGAACAGGATTGCGCGGCGGTCGACGGGTGGGTCGAGAAGGCGACCCACGCGATGCGCGAGCAGTTGTCGCCGCTGTCGATGGCCGTGTCGCTCGAAGTCGTCGAACGCGCGCGCGGCGCGACGATGGCCGATTGCCTGCGGCGCGATCTCGATCTCACGCGCTCGACCTTCGCGCGCGGCGACGTGATCGAAGGCGTGCGCGCGCTGATCGTCGACAAGGATCACCAGCCCGTGTGGCGTTTCAAGTCGGCTGCCGACGTCCGGCGCGCCGACGTGCTCGCGATGTTCGACAGCCCGTGGACGCCCGACGCGCATCCGCTGCGCAAGCTGAAGGACTGACGTCGATCAGGCTGACGCGCGCGAGCCGATCGACGCGCAACATGGAAACGAAAAGGCCGCGTGCATCATGCACGCGGCCTTTTTCATGAACGACGTCGGGCGGGCGCGACCGAAGGGCGCGCAGCCCGCGCCGGCGTTACTCGTCGCCCGCGTCGTCGGACATGAACGCGCGCATGAACACGAGCGCGCCGAAACCCCACACCGCATTCGCCGCGAAGCCGGCCGCGAGCACGGGCATCATGTTGCCCGACGGCCAGATGCCGCGCAGCGGATCGATCGCGAACACGCGGGCGGCCGTCAGCACGATGCCGCCGAACACGAGCGCGCCGATCCACGATGCTTCGCGTTCCGGCGACACGCGCAGCAACCACGCCATCGGAATCGCGCAGCACGCGCTGATCAGCGCATTCGCGACGAATTCAGGAATGCCGAGCGGCGCGAACGGTTGTGTCGAGAAGCCGGTTGCGGCGATCAGGTCGGCCGTGTGAAGGAGGGCGAGCGTGGCCTCGCGGAAGAACAGTGCGGCCAGGAAGCCGGACAGGAAGGGCAGGATGACTTTCTGCATCGATGAGTGCACCGCAGGCGCGCACGGCGGGGGCCGGGCGCGCGGAGTTATTCGGATAGGTGCGCCATTATAGGGCCCGGCCGCGACGATATTCGCTCCAGCGTCGTGCTAATCACGAAAGCGGAAAACCTAAGCTCAAAAAAATCGTTCCAAAGCCCTGTACCGATCCCTAGACTGATTTCCCAGAAACAGCCGTGCAATCGCGTCCTCGTCCGCGGCACGGCCTGACCGGCGAGCCATCCCGATTCGAATGCACACCATGCATGCGTCGCTCATCCGCGACGCGAGCAGGGCGATGTTTTTTTCAAATTTCGGCAGTGACAGTCAAGCAGGAGCAGCAGATGAATGTGTTCTGGTTTATCCCCACGCATGGCGACAGCCGCTATCTCGGCACGGCCGAAGGCGCGCGCGCCGCGGACTACGATTACTTCAAGCAGGTCGCCGTGGCGGCGGACACGCTCGGCTACGACGGCGTGCTGCTGCCGACCGGCCGTTCCTGCGAGGATGCGTGGGTCGTCGCGTCGAGCCTGATTCCGGCGACACAGCGCCTGAAGTTCCTGGTCGCCGTGCGTCCCGGCATCGCTTCGCCGGGGCTGGCCGCGCGGATGGCCGCGACGTTCGACCGTCTGTCGGGCGGCCGCCTGCTGATCAACGTCGTCACGGGCGGCGATGCGGCCGAGCTCGAAGGCGACGGTCTGTTCGCCGATCACGACACGCGCTACGAGATCACCGACGATTTCCTGAACATCTGGCGCGGGCTGCTGACCGCGTCGCATGACAACGGCGGATTCGACTACATCGGCAAGCACCTGCAGTCGAAAGGCGGCAAGGCGCTTTATCCGCCCGTGCAACATCCGCATCCGCCGCTGTGGTTCGGCGGCTCGTCGCCGGCCGCTCACGCGATTGCCGCCGATCACATCGATACCTACCTGACGTGGGGCGAGCCGCCCGAGGCCGTCGCGAAGAAGATCGCCGACATCCGCGCCCGTGCCGACGCGCGCGGCCGCAAGATCAAGTTCGGCATCCGCCTGCACGTGATCGTGCGCGAGACCGAGGACGAGGCATGGCGTGACGCCGAGCGGTTGATCAGCCGGCTCGACGACGACACGATCGCGCGGGCGCAGAAGGCGTTCGCGAACATGGATTCGGAAGGCCAGCGCCGGATGGCCGCGCTGCACGGCGGCAAGCGCGGCGGCCGCGAGGCGCTCGAGGTCTATCCGAACCTGTGGGCCGGCGTGGGGCTCGTGCGCGGCGGCGCCGGCACGGCGCTCGTGGGCAATCCCGAGCAGGTCGCGGAACGCATGCGCGAATACGCGGATCTCGGCATCGAGACGTTCATCCTGTCCGGCTATCCGCACCTCGAGGAGTCGTATCGCTTCGCGGAACTCGTGTTCCCGCTGATCAAGGGCAAGGGTGTCGAGAAGGCGGCTGGTCCGCTGTCGGGGCCGTTCGGCGAGATCGTCGGCAACAACTATCTGCCGAAGACGAGTCAGAGCTGAGCGACGGAGGCTTGCGATGACAACGAAAACGTCGACGACGGGCGTCGCCGTGGCCGCCCGCGCGTGGCGCGGCGTCGCGCCGTGGCTCGTGCCGCTCGCGTTGCTGGTGGTGTGGGAAGTCGGTGCGCGCACCGGCTGGCTGTCGACCCGCGTGCTGCCCGAGCCGGTGGCGGTCGTGCGCGCGGCCTGGTCGCTCGTGACGTCGGGCGAAATGTGGGCGAACGTGAAAGTGAGCACGTGGCGCGCGCTGTTCGGCTTCGCGATCGGCGGCGGCGTCGGTCTCGCGCTGGGGCTCGCGACCGGGCTGTCGAAGGCCGCCGAGGTCGCGCTCGACTCGACGATCCAGATGATCCGCAACATCCCGGCGCTCGCGATGATCCCGCTCGTGATCCTGTGGTTCGGCATCGACGAGAAGGCGAAGCTGTTCCTCGTCGCGCTCGGCGTGTTCTTCCCCGTCTACATCAATACGTATCACGGGATCCGTTCGGTCGACGCGAACCTGATCGAGATGGCGAAGAGCTACGGCGTGCGCGGCTTCGCGCTGTACCGCGACGTGATCCTGCCGGGCGCGTTGCCGTCGATTCTCGTCGGCGTGCGTTTCGCGCTCGGGCTGATGTGGGTGATGCTGATCGTCGCGGAAACGATCTCCGCCCAGTCGGGCATCGGCTACATGACGATGAACGCGCGTGAATTCCTGCAAACCGACGTGGTGGTGGTCGGCATCCTGCTGTACGCGGTGCTCGGCAAGCTGGCCGATGTGCTGGCGAAATCGATCGAGCGCGTGACGCTGCGCTGGCACCCCGCCTATCAATCAGGAGCAAAGGCATGAACGCGACGACTTCAGCGGCCGCCTATGGGCCGCTCGCCGGCGCAGACCTCGAGGCCGAACTGGCGCAGGCCCGCGTCGCGGACGGCGACGCGCGCGATGCGGCGATCCTCGAACGTGACGGCAGCGCATCGGTCGTGCCGCTTGCGCGGCGGCGCGGGGGCGGTCCGGCATCCGACGATGCGGTCACGCTGTCGGGCGTCAGCAAGCGCTTCGGCGCCCGCACGGTGCTCGATAACGTCGAGTTGAACATCGCGCGCGGCAGCTTCGTCGCGATCGTCGGCCGCAGCGGCTGCGGGAAATCGACGCTGCTGCGTCTCGTCGCGGGACTCGAGCAGCCGAGCAGCGGCGCGCTCGTGACGCACGGCGAGGGCGGCGGCGTGCTCGATACGCGGATCATGTACCAGGACGCGCGTCTGCTGCCGTGGAAGACCGTGCTGCAGAACGTGATGCTGGGCCTCGGCCGCGGCGCGCGCGACCAGGCCCGCGCGGTGCTCGACGAAGTCGGGCTGCTGGAACGCGCGAACGACTGGCCCGCGCAACTGTCGGGCGGGCAGCGGCAGCGCGTCGCACTGGCCCGTGCGCTCGTGCACCGGCCGCAACTGCTGCTGCTCGACGAGCCGCTCGGCGCACTCGATGCGCTGACCCGCATCGAAATGCACGCGCTGATCGAGCGCCTGTGGCGCGAGCATCGATTCACCGCGCTGCTCGTCACGCACGACGTACAGGAAGCCGTGGCGCTCGGCGACCGCATCCTGCTGATCGAGCAGGGGCGGGTGGCGCTCGACCAGCCGGTGCCGCTCGACCGGCCGCGTGCCCGCGCGTCGGCGGCCTTCGCGGCGCTCGAGGACCGCGTGCTGAAACGCGTGCTCGCCGGCGGGCCCGGCGCGGTCGATCAAGACACGGAGCATGAAGCAGACAAGGTTCGACCGGTCGGGCAGATCCGCTGGGCCGTTTAATTCCGGGCGGCTTCGGCCGCCCGTTCTGAGACTTTTTTCTTCGGAGCGATCATCCCGATGAGCATCACCGCAATCAACGTACGTAACCAGTTCAAGGGCAAGGTCAAGGAGATCATTCGCGGGTCGGTGGTTTCCGAAGTCGACGTCGAGACGCCGTTCGGCATCGTCACGTCGGTGATCACCACCCGTTCGGTGGATGAACTCGAACTGAAGGTCGGCGCCGAAGTCGTCGCGCTCGTGAAGTCGACGGAAGTCTCGATCGCGCGTCTCTGAGCGCGGGTCGAGCCTCGGTGCGGCGCCGCCGGGCAGGCAACGTGCCCGGCGGCGCCGCATTGCATTCGCGCAGCGCGTTTGCCTCGGTATTCGACTGCCGGACGAAGTGCTAGGATGGAACGACACCGATGCCGGAGGCGAACGCATGACCCCCATCCTTTCCCCCGAAGCCATCGAGGCGCTGAAATGGATCGACCAGTTCGGCGACAGCCGGCCGGTTCCCGCCGCGTTCAATGACGTTATCTACGCGTTGCTGAACGACGGGCTGATCTATCAGGCGACGGCCGACCGGGTCGACCTGACGGCCGATGGCCGGTCCTTTTTGTCAGACGAATACGATTGAGCGCGCGGCGCCGGCCGCGCACGCGGCCCGGCGCGGCGTCGCCACGGAGGCGTGCGATGGAACCGAGAGGCAGCGACCTCGGCGATTTCAGCGAGCCGTACCGCGGCTTCGAGATCGAGGTGAAGACCGAGCAGGTCTGGGACGGCGAGCACGCGCACTACCGCGTGCTGCGGGGCGATGCCGTGCGGATCGACTGGCGGCTGGTCAAGATCGACGGGGTGCTGCTGACCGAGCGGCGCGTGATCGAGCGCGTGTTCGACGAGGCACGCCGGGCGGTCGATGCGGAGCTGGACGACCGGTAGCGCACGTGTCGGGTGGGTATGGCCGGTATTGCGGTAAAATATCGGGTTGTTTCCGTGCCGCCTGGCCTGTACCCGAATTCCATGTCCGTTTCGCCTTCGCTTCCTCCCCGCCGCGTATCCGTCGCGCCGATGCTCGACTGGACCGACCGTCATTGCCGGTCGTTCCACCGCACGCTGACGCGCAATACATGGCTGTATACGGAGATGATCACGACGGGCGCGCTGTTGTTCGGCGATGCCCAGCGGCATCTTGCGTTCACGCCGAGCGAATCGCCGGTTGCGCTGCAATTGGGCGGCAGCGAGCGGGGCGACCTCGCGCGCGCGGCGAAGCTCGGCGAGCAGTGGGGCTACGACGAAATCAACCTGAATTGCGGGTGCCCGTCCGAGCGCGTGCAACGCGGCGCGTTCGGCGCATGCCTGATGAACGAGCCGCAACTCGTCGCCGACTGCGTGAAGGCGATGTGCGATGCGGTGTCGGTGCCGGTGACGGTCAAGCACCGGATCGGCGTCGATGCGGTCGAGGACTACGCGTTCGTGCGCGATTTCGTCGGCACGGTGGCCGAGGCCGGTTGCGAAACGTTCGTCGTGCATGCCCGCAACGCGATCCTGAAGGGGCTGTCGCCGAAGGAGAATCGCGAGATCCCGCCGCTCAAGTACGACTATGCGTATCGGCTGAAGCGCGATTTTCCGTCGCTGGAGATCGTGATCAACGGCGGCATCACGACGCTCGATGAAGTCGCGCGGCATCTGGAGCACGTCGACGGCGTAATGCTCGGCCGCGAGGCGTATCACAACCCGTACGTGCTGGCGGAGGTCGATGCGCGCTTCTACGGATCGAGCGCAGCGGTGCCGACGCGCGAAGCGGCCGAAGCGCAACTGATCGCGTATTGCGCGGCCGAGCTGAAGCGCGGCACCTACCTCGGCGCGATCGTGCGGCACGCACTCGGGCTGTATCGCGGCATGCCGGGTGCGCGTGGCTGGCGTCGCGTGCTGTCCGACAACAAGAAGCTCGCACGCGGCGATCTGGCCGTGTTCGACGAGGCACGCGCGCATCTGAACGCAGCCGAAGAAATTTTTGAAAAAAATGCTTTGCAAGATTCAAAAGTGTTCGTATAATCTTGTTCTTCGCTGCTGAAACACAACAGCGAAACAAAGCAAGCAGTATCAGTGGTGGCTGTAGCTCAGTTGGTAGAGTCCAGGATTGTGATTCCTGTCGTCGTGGGTTCGAGTCCCATCAGCCACCCCAACAAATTCAAGCAAAAAGCCCGGCTCAATGAGCCGGGCTTTTTGCTTTCTGGCGTTCTGACACAGCCAACGTGTGTCTTAGTCATGACGTCTTTAACGAAGCGAAGTAGCATCCTCGTATTCAACGAATCAACCACGATGCCATTTCGGCCTCGTGCGCGTCAAAAGAGCTCTCGCATAAATCGAGTCGCTCGGGCGATATGACTTCGATACCGAATATGAGACCTCGGACGATGCGACGAGGCCCCCGGGCCTGCTTCGTATCGCGTTTCCTTGTCGTTGTGCTGACAACGTTCGCACCTGTTCCCGCGACGTTTCTCTTCCCGCCTAAGGTTCCCGCTCGCCGTGCCGTTATCTTCTCTGGACAGCCCTCGTGCCTCGAATGCTGATCCGTTTTCTTGCCTGCTCGCGCCAAACGCGAGCAGGCTTTTTTCGTTTACGGCCGCTCGTAACCGGCTGATTGGCGGAATCGAACAGGGGCTTGGCGCAAACCGACAAAGCGCAACAGTCTTACATGCGTGTAATGTAGGACCTTCCTCGTGCCCTCATGCTTTGCAGGGCCGTTCGATCCCGACGACCGGAGAAGGTGTCGGGATTTTTTTTGCCCGCTCGCCGACGACCCGCCGACAAGCCCTGCGAAATATCATCCCGCAAAGCACGGTATATTTTGCGACGACACAGGCCGATCAAGAGAACCTACACAAGGAGTGGCTACCGATGCCGGACACCCGGGTCACACTGCGCGCCGCGACGCCCCACGACGCGAACCACATCGCTCGCCTGCACACGCTGAGCTGGCAAACCGCCTATAGCCACATCCTTCCGGCCGCCTATCTGTCCGACGAGGTGCCGACTGAGCACGCGGTCCGGTGGCGCAACTATTTCGATCGCAACGAGAGTGAATGGGGCCTCGTACTGATCGCCGAGTCGAACGGCGAACCCGTCGGCTTCGTCAGCGCAGAGCGCCCCGTCGATCCGGCGCTGGGTGTGCTGCTCGACTGCCTGCACGTTCATCCTTCGCATCACGGCGGCGGCACGGGCAAGCGCATGATCGAAGCCGTTCGCGCATGGGCTCGCTCGATCGGCGTGGCCAAGGTCCATCTGCAGGTGCTGGAGGACAACGTGCGTGCGATCGGGTTCTACGAACACAACGGCTGGCAATTGGCCGGTGTCGAAACGTGTCGCATCGGCCAGACGGAAGTCACGGACCGGATTTACGCGATCCACGCTTGAATGCTTGTCGGCATCGGCGCTCGGCCGCACGCGAGTGCAGCCGCAGCCGGCCGCTATGGCATCGCGTCAGGGGAAAGCCGAACGGATTTTGCGATCACTCGCCGCAATACCGCACAAGCAAATCGGCTTCGGTCTCGTGAATTTCGACGGGCAAGATCGTCGCGCCAGCATAGGCGAGATAGCGCGCGCGATGCTGGCCGTTGCGGAACGATGCGACGCCGATTTTCGACAGGCCGGGAATGCCGAGCAACGTTCGCGTTCTCGTCTCGCGAAACGTGATGAACGGCATGTCCGGAATCCGGTCCCGGCTCGGATCGAGGAATTCGCGAATGCCCGCGGCTTTTCCAGGCGCCCAGTACTGGACGGACGGCAGCACATAGTCGGTGGTGTCGCGGTCCGCGCAGGCAAGCAGTTTCCTCAGGTCGATCGTCACGACCCGATGGCGAGAGTCGTCGGACGAGAATACCCGCTTGAGGTGTGTGTAGGCATAGGGAACGTGCCCCGGAAGCTGGACGATCCAGACATCTACGCCGCTTTGTCGTGCGTGAGCAAGCGTCATTATTTCCTCTGGTGGCGCAAGCGGTCTTCGTGATTCGAGTTTAGCAGCGCGGACGACTGCGCAGCAGGTCGAGACCAAAAATACGAAAACGGAGCGCCTTGCGGCTCGATCTGCAAAAAGGAATGGGGCGGTCATCCGTTGACGGTCCGCGTCGACAGGCCGCGACAATATCGCGATACGGCCAGCGAGAATGAAGCCCTGCGCGAAATTCACGCAAGATTCATACAGGGTGGCGAAGCACGCGTCAGGCAACGGGCATCATGAAAATTGAGAGGGCACATTGAACGGAGAGGCCAGGTCGTCGAAACTCGAGATCGACTATCTCGATTACTGCTTCACGGCAACGCTCGAAATCACGGAGTCCGGCCGTACCGCCGTTGTCGACAGGCAGCTCGAATCCGAAGTGCGCGGCAAGACGCTCGGATGGATCGTGTTCGATCGTTTTCTCGAGCGAAACGACTTCGCCGATGAGGAGGACGCGCGTGCCAATATCATCGACTGGCTGGCGCGGCTTGCCGATCCGAGGCCCGTCCCTTCGACCGAGATTGCGAAGGCGCGCGCGGTGGCAACCGGCGTGGCGGCGGCAGATCTGTCGACCGCCGAAATCGTCGGCGACGCCGCTATTGAAATCGTCGGCAATCTGGACTGGATCGATATGGTTGCCGACTGGCTTTCCAGTGGCGCGTTGTAGCGACGAACTCGTGGTTTCGTGACGCAGATCATTGCGCGCGAGAAATTCCGTTCGAAAAACGAGGCGAGAATTGCATTGCGCAAAAAATAGAATAATCCTGCTTTGACAATATCCGTGGCTTACCGGAAACTGCGCCCGGGTCTGAAAGATCGACTTGAATTAAAACAAGATAAAACGCTGAAATGAAAAGGCGACGCTGTCGCCGGCTCCTCGTCAAAGCGGCCGGCAAACAAGGCGTCGCGCTTGAATCATGACGGTATTCGCCGGCACGCGAGCATGCCGGTTGCCGCCACATTGTCACTAAAGGGTGAGTTGCCGCACAGACCGTCGCGCGACCCGCGATCACAATTTGACCGGTTGGCCGTTCTTCCCCGGCCCGGTCAACCATTTCCCCGCTCGCTCGTGCAGGAGCGGGGGCTTTTTGCCCCCCGACGCCGGAAGGTTGCGTCGGCGGAACCGGACAGGCGTTCGGCGGGCTGCGCGACGGCACACGTTCGCACCCCGACATCCGTTCGCCCGATCCGTACGAATTGCTTTCCTCGTGCCTGAGCGAACCCTCAGGCCCATCGCCGGTCTTTGCCGGCGATGCCTTGTCCCGGCGGCGCGTCACCGCGCTGCCGGGATGTTTTTTGCGTCGCCTGCATGACGTCACATCGCGCGTCATGGGCATGGCGCTCCGCTCAGCCCGCCTGTTCGACGCTGGTTTCCCATCCGTCGTAGTCCCCGCCGAGCGCGCGCACCTCGCGATTGAGCGCGATCGTGTGGCGCGTGATGTCGGCGAGCGCCATCGTGCCCTCGTGCGAAAACCGTACCGCCGACTTGCCGTCCTCGGTCGGCGCCACCGACTCCACCGGATAGCCTTTTGCTTCGGCCCAGTCCGCGAACTGGTGCGCGTCGCTCGGGTCGGGAAAGTACGCCCAGTGCATCACGCGCCGGCTCACGTCGGGCGCGTCGCCTTGCTGCCGCAGCGCATCCAGCGTGCGCATGTCGCGCATGATCTGCCAGTCGTCGTCGGTCGGGTAGAGCGTCTGCCAGTATGTCGTCTTGTCCGGGTCGTCCTGATGGGCGTACTGAAGCGCATAGGTCGTCTGGTCGGCCAGCGAGTCGACGATCTCCGCGGCCGCCTCTTCGTCGAACGGTACGTAGAAGAGAAAATCCCGGTTGCCGTCGACGGTGATACGGCCGACCTGCACGCCGCCTTTCGCGACGATCGCGGCGTCGAGCAGATCCTCGATCTTCGCGAGATCGGCGAATTCGTCGCCGGCCGGCAGACCTTCGGGCGACGGACGCGCAAAGGGGACGCGCACGCTGAGCAGCGACGTGCGCGGATCGCCTTCGGCGATTTCCGCAAAGCCGTGGTTGAAGCTGATGAAAGCCTGATGGTCGCCCATTCTGGCAGGGAAGGTTCCCCAGGCGTCGCTCATGTGTTTCTCCCGTACACGATTGTCTGTTGACGGTTGCAAAGCGTCCCAATGTATCATCGAAAATCCCGTTGGCCGGACCCGCGCCCCTGATCGCGGGCCGTGCGCGCCGCGCACGCTGGATCCGGGCTGTTCGCAGCGCGCCGCATGCATGCGGCCGGCCGTAAAAAATTCAAAGGAGATGCCGATGTCGACGTTCGCGGTGAATGGTGTCCGAATCGATCCGCTCAGCGCGCGCGTGACGCACGTGCGCTGGGCGGCCGTGAACCCGGCCGATCGCTCGTGGGCGGCGACGCCCCGCGAGGCCCCGGTGGCGGACGTGGCGCGCGCGCTCGCATCCGGTAACGATGTCCGCGCGATCTTCTCGGCATCGGACACCACGGCGATCGGGCCCAGGCTGAAACGCGTGCTGTATCGCGATGCATCGGAAGGCATCGAGCTCGACATCGACGCAACGAGCGAGTCGCGCACGTTGCGCGATCTGCCGCAGATCTGACCGCAAGCCGTTACCCAAACCGAATCGCGCGAACGCGCCCACGACCATGTCCAGATTCGCCATCTTCCCGCCGGCATTCGCGCTTTGTCTGGCGCTTGCCGCCTGCCAGACCGCGTCCGGGCCGACGCCCGTGCAACCGTCGCCCGAGACTGCGTCGACGACCGTTCCCGCATCGTCGCCGCCGGCCGCGCCGATTCGCGGCATGGGCGTCGCGCCCCGTCTGGCCGGGCAGAGCCACTGGGCCGTCGGTCAATGCACGACCAACGGTACCGTCAACGTATGCCATTGACCGACGTCGGCGCAATGACGCCTGATGCGTGCAAACGGAATCGAAGTCCCGACATGCCGCCCGCGTCGATGGACCGGCGGCCGTCGACACGAGCCGGCGTGCAATGAACGACGAACGCGAAACGACGGATTCCGGCTGGCACGTCGATCCCGTTGCGGGAACGGTCATCGGCGCGTTGCCGGTGACGCTTGCGGTCGACAGCCGAAGCCTGAAAAGCAGGGCGGCAGGATGTGCGGGGCTGGCCGCGGCGAGCCTGTGCGGTTACGTGGCCGCCCCGACGCTCTGGCCGGTAGCGGCGATGGCCGCGTTGCTGGGGCTTGCCAGTGCCGCGTTGTTCGTCTCGTCGCGGCGCAAGCTGGCGCTGCAGGTCGACGAGACGGGCTTCCGGCTGATCGGTTCCGCCCGCGAAAAAACCGTCACGCCGTGGCGCGACGTCGCTGAATTCCGGATCGTCAGCGTCGCCGGTAATCGTTACATCGGCTACCAGTTCTCCGTACATTCTTCCCGTACGAAGGTGCCGGGCGGCGTGATGCTGCCGATCGCCCGGTTTGCCGATCTTCCGCTCGACGCGGTCGCCGCGTTGCTGGAGACTTGCCGTCGGCAGTTCGGCCCGCCGGACGAACCGGCCGACCGAACGGGCCGATGATGCCCGACGCGGCGTCCGGCGCGCCGCGTCACTTGAGCAAACAAAAAAATCCCGGGCACCGTGTCGATTTCCGCGGGAGTCGTCCGTCGTAGCATCGGAGGCGTGCGCATCGCGCGTCCGTCCCGATTTTCGATACGACAACCGACTCAAGGAGCGACACCATGCCCACGTCCGTCAAGCCGATCCCGGAAGGGATGCGTACGCTGACCCCGCATCTGATCTGTGCGGGCGCAACCGCAGCCATCGACTTCTACAAGCGTGCATTCAATGCGACTGAACAATTTCGCCTCGCGATGCCCGATGGCCGGCTCGCGCATGCGTGCCTCGCGATTGGCGATTCGACGCTGATGCTGGTCGATGAAATGCCCGAGCACGGTGCGCTGGGGCCGAAGGCGCTGAAAGGCACGCCCGTCTGCCTGCATCTGTACGTGCCCGACACCGATGCGGCGATCGAGAAGGCGGTCGCGGCCGGCGCGACGGTCACGATTCCGGCCGCCGACATGTTCTGGGGCGATCGTTACGGGCAGGTCGAGGATCCGTTCGGGCATCGCTGGTCGCTGGCGACGCATCAGCGCGATCTGACACCCGAGCAGATCGCGGACGCAATGGCCAGCGCGCCGCCCTGCGGCAGTTGAACCGACACACGAGCGCGGCCGGGCGGCGGCGCGGCGGCTTGATTGCGCCGCGTCGGCCTGGCTCGTCGACGGTCATGCGCCGGCCGTCCTGCCGCGCTGCTTGTGTTCGTACATCCTCCGATCGGCCGAGGCAAGCAGGTCCGCGACGGTGCGATGGCAGGCGGGATCATAGGCAACGTGCCCGACGCTGAAGCGGATCGCGTAGCCGCGTGCGTCGGCTGCGTTGCGCTGCGCGAGCGCCTGCGTCACGCGTTCGACGGGCTCGGCGACATCGGCCGCATCGGTGGCGCTCAACAGCACGACGAACTCGTCGCCGCCGAGTCGTGCGATGACGTCGCTGTCGCGCAGCGCGCTCGTCAACGTTTCGGCGAACGCCTTGAGCGCGCGATCGCCCTCGGCATGGCCGAAGCGGTCGTTGATCGTCTTGAAATCGTTCAGGTCGAAGAACAGCAGCACGGCGTGACGGCCGACGCGATCGCACAGGCTCAGCACATGCCGGGCCAGAATCTCGAAGCCGCGCCGGTTCGTCAGCTGCGTGAGTTCGTCGGTGGTCGCGAAATGCAGCGCGGCGATCTCGCGCTCGGTCATGTGGGCCAGATCGCCGAGCAGCGCGAGTTCGTCGGCGTCGAGCGAGCGGGGCCGCGTGTCGATCAGGCACAGCGTGCCGATGGGCGCGCCGTTCGGTGCGGCGAGCGGCCGGCCGGCATAGAAGCGGATGCCCGGCGTGCCGGTGACGAGCGGGTTATCGTGGAAGCGATCGTCGTTCCGCGCATCCTGAATCACCATCGTATCGCCCGCGAGCAGCGCGTGCGCGCAGAACGACACGTCGCGCGGCGTCTGCGTGGCGTCGAGTCCCGCATGACTCTTGAACCACTGGCGATTCTCGTCAACGAGGCTGACGACGGCGATCGGTACGTCGAACAGCCGTCGCGCGAGACGTGTCAGGCGATCGAAGCGCTCTTCGGGCGGCGTATCGAGGATCGAGAGCGAATGAAGCGTATCGAGCCGAGCCGCCTCGTCGGCCGGTTTCGGTGCGATTTGCATAGGCCTGGTCTCTTGTCCCGGCCATCGGGCCGGTCATCGGGCATATGTCTGACAGTATCGCGCATTCCCGGATGCATCGCCACGCTGCAAGTCCCGCCGTGGCGCTGATCGGGTTCGCGGGTGTCGGTGAAGTGCGGCAAGAAGCGGGAGGCCTCGGCGCGCGTTTCGTCCCGATGCGGAATCGGACACGCGATGCCTCAAGGGGGCGCGTCGGCCTGCCGTAAACACGACGAGTCCAGTCGTTCATCCCATCTCATCCGATCGCACCATGGTTCGAATTCTGTACGCGGGCTATCTCGCGTTCGCGCTGTATCTCCTTTACCCGCTGGTTCAGAACACGCTGACGTTCAGCACCGATTGCGTGCGCACCGTGCTGACGATGGGCGACCGCGGGCGCTCGGCGAATGCGGTCAGCGGCGCGGACGGGCACGCGAGCCGTTGCGTGGCGAGCGCGCATGCGGGCGTCGCGACCGGGCGGGGGTCCGAAATCCATTGAACGCGGTGCGTCGTGCGCGAAGGGCGCTTCGCGACGCGGTGCGCTGGCCATTCGGCCGAATTGAACATCGCGCCATGCTCGCCGATCATCTGCAACGCGGCGGCAAAAATGCGGAGGGGGCGAGCGCCAGGAGAAAGCGCGTGTCGCGCGTCAATAGCTGGAGCGGTACGGCGTGCCCTGGTCGAAGCGGCTTTGCCAGTGCGTGAGGTAGCGTGACGCGAGTTGCGGATTGTTCCAGACCACGACGACGTTCTCGGAATTGCGGCTGGCCGCCGACGCACTGTAGTTGAACGAACCCGTTTCGACGTGCTCGGCGTCGATCACGAGGTACTTGTCGTGATGGATCGCATAGGCGTCGATCGTGCGCGTCGGGATGCCCGCGTTGACGAGCAGGTTCAATGCCTGCTTGCTGCTCTTCGCGCGGTTGCCCTTGTCGTCGACGACCACCGCGACGTTGACGCCGCGGCGCTTGGCGGCAAGCAGCGCGCGCGCGACGGGCGGCGACGTGAACGAGTACGCGGCGACCCGGATCGAGCTGCGCGCCGCCCCGATCGCTTTCAGCACGAGCGCCTCGGCGCCGCCGTCGGGCGAGAATGCCGATTCGACGACCTGGGTCGTGGGGGCTTCGTGAGTGGGGGCCGGCAGCCATCGCGACACAAGATCGATCGCTTGCTGGAGCAGCGATTCGCTTTGCGTCTTGCCGAACGCGGCGAAGGGTGTGGCGAGCAGGGAAGCGGCGAGACAGGCGGCGGCGAGGCGATTGCGCGACAACATCTTGGACAGCGAATAATTTCGAGACAGCGGGCCGTGAGTGTAACGCACGCGTGGCGGCCCGGTCACGCGCGGATGCGAAGCAAGGGCGCGCGCAGTGATCGGCAGGCGTCGAGAGCGTGACGCAAAGTTGCGTTGTGCAGCCTGTGCGGGCGAGCGGGGCGATCAACGCATAGCGACAGCGCCGGCGATGGCATGCGATTGCGATTGCCGTTGCAGCGCACCCGCGTGCGAGCAATGCGTGCGCCCGGGCGGGCTGGCTGCGACTCGATGCATCCTGTCGCCCACGCGTATGTCCAGCGGGCGCATCGGAACGACATCCGCGCGCAACGCATCGTCAATCCGTGGATGCGGACGCCTCGGCCCCGTCGGACGCGATCCATCCGGGCCCCGGCTCGGGCTGCACGTCGCGCGCGTCGAGCGGTTCGCCACAGGCCGAGCATACGGTCACCGCGTGCATCAGCTGGCCGCAGGCCCGGTGGCGTAATTGCACCGGCGGCCCCTGGCCGTCGTCCTTCCAGCGATCGCCCCACGCCATCAGCGCGAGCAGGGCCGGATAGAGATCGATGCCCTTTTCCGTCAGCCGGTATTCGAAGCGCGGCGGGCGCTCCTGATACGCGCGCTTGACGAGCACGCCTTCGTCGACGAGCCGCGCGAGCCGTTCGGCCAGCACGTGGCGAGTCAGGCCAAGCTGGGCCTGGAACGCGTCGAAGCGGCGGCAGCCGAGGAACGCGTTGCGCAGGATCAGCATGGTCCAGCGGTCGCCGAGCACGGCGAGCGTGCGCGCGACCGAACAGTTCAGCGTGCCGATGTCATCCCATTTCATCGTCGAGTCTCTTGCCTGTTGCGGCGGTCTTGCGGCGGTTCAGCGAAATAGCGGGTTCGATTATAGAACCCGCCTTCGGTCGCAACGGGCGCAGCCGCGTTGACAACGGCCGGCCTCGTTGACAATAATGAGTTCCAATTTAGAACTTACTCGCGCGGCGACGCGCTTTCAACCCGGAGACAACCCGATGAATCCGCTTTCCCTGTCTGGCCTCGATCTGCTGCGTGCCGCCGCGTCGGGAGACGCGCCCCTTGCGTCGATTTCCGAGACGATCCCGATGCGCCCGCTCGACGTCGAGCTCGGTTACGTGAAGTTTTCGGCGCGGGCGGACGGCCGGCACCTGAACCCGTTGGGCGGCGTGCACGGCGGGTTCGCCGCGACGGTGCTCGATTCGGTCACCGGATGCGCGGTGCATTCGATGCTCGACGCGGGCGTCGGTTACGGCACCGTCGATCTGCACGTGAAGATGCTGCGGCCGGTGCCGCGCGACGTCGATCTCATCGCGGAAGGGCGCGTGATTCACCTGTCGCGTTCGCTGGGCGTGGCGGAGGGCACGCTGAAGACACCGGATGACAAGATCGTCGCGCATGCGTCGGCAACCTGCTTCATCCAGCGACCGCAGTGACGGAGCGCGGCCGCATCCGGGCGGGCGCGCGAACGCTCGGGGCAGCGCTGGAGGCCGCCTGTAAGCGTGCGCCGCGCCTGCGTGAAGCAGTTGCGTCAATGTGATAGCTTTCCTGCTTTCCACCGACGCGACAGGAACAGCATGGAATACCGCACACTCGGCGATTCGGGTATCGAGGTCAGCCTGATCGGTCTCGGCACGATGACGTGGGGCGAGCAGAATTCGGAGCGCGACGCGCACGAGCAGATCGACTACGCGCTCGGGCAGGGCGTGACGCTGATCGACGCCGCGGAGATGTATCCGGTGCCGCCGAAGCCCGACACGCAGGGCCGCACCGAGCAATACATCGGCACCTGGATCGCGCAGCATCGCGCGCAGCGCGACCGTATCGTGCTCGCGACGAAGATCGCGGGGCCGGCGCGGCAGCCGCACAATCCGCGCCATATTCGCGGCGAGGGCAACCAGTTCGACCGCAAGAACCTGACCGAAGCGCTCGACGGCAGCCTCAAGCGCCTGCAGACCGACTACGTCGATCTGTACCAGCTGCACTGGCCCGATCGCAGCACGACCACGTTCGGCCGGCCCGCGTATCCATGGGTCGACGACGCGTACACGGTGCCGATCGACGAAACGCTCGGCGTGCTCGCGGAATTCGTGAAGGCCGGCAAGGTGCGTGCGATCGGCGTGTCGAACGAAACGCCGTGGGGTGTCGCGCAGTTCCTGCGCGCGGCCGAGCGGCTTGGGCTACCGCGCATCGCGAGCATCCAGAATCCGTACAGCCTGCTGAACCGCACGTTCGAGAACGGGTTGTCGGAATTCACGCATCGCGATGGCGTCGGCCTGCTCGCCTATTCGCCGCTCGCGTTCGGCTGGCTGTCCGGCAAGTACGAGAACGGCGCGCGTCCGGCCGGTGCGCGCATCACGCTGTTCGAGCGCTTCCAGCGCTACAGCAAGCCGCACGCCGTCGAGGCGACGTCGCGTTACGTCGCGCTCGCGCGGCGCCACGGGCTGTCGCCCGCGCAACTGGCGCTCGCGTTCGTCAACAGCCGCCCGTTCGTGCGCAGCAACCTGATCGGCGCGACGTCGCTCGAGCAGTTGAAGGAGAACATCGGCAGCATCGACGTGACGCTGTCCGACGAGATCCTCGCCGAGATCGACGCATTGCACGAACGGCAGCCGAATCCGGCGCCGTAAACGGCACGCGGCCCGCGCGACAGCAATGCCGCGACGGGCCGAGTCGAGCGTTGCGGCAGCGCCGTGCCGCGCCGTCGTTTCTCGTGTCAGCGCATCTTCAGCCGCGTGCGCGCGACGAACAGCGCGGCGAGGCTCAGCAGCGCGCATCCCATCAGATAGAGCGCGGGCGACAGCCGGTTGCCGGTCGCGCTGATCAGCCAGGTAATGACGAACGGCGCGAAGCCGCCGAACAGCGTGACGCCGGTGTTGTAGCTGACCGCGAGCCCGGTGGCGCGCGTCTGCGACGGAAACAGTTCGGCCATCAGCGCCGGCAGCGCGCCGCAGTACATCGCCTTCAGCACCCCGATCCAGATCAGCGCGGCGAGCATCGTCGCGAACGACGCATGGCGCGTGAGCCACGCGAACGTCGGCCACACGGTCAGGAGCATCAGCACGGCCGCGACCGCCATCATGCGGATCCGGCCGGTGCGGTCGGACAGGTGGCCGACGACCGGCGTGACGAGCGTCAGCACGAAGCCGGTCGCGAGCGTCGCCGCGAAGCCCGTCGATGCAGGCAAGCCGAGCTGCTTGATCGCGTAGGTGGGCATGTACAGGATCATGTAGTTGATCGCGGTCGAGATCACGAGCGCGCCGATCGACAGCAGCAGCCGCAACTTCTGGTCCGCGAACAGCTCGCGCACCGGCGCCTCGGAGCGCGCCTGCGTCTTGAACTCGACGCCTTCGTCGACGTAGCGGCGGATATACAGCCCGACCGGGCCGATCGCGAGCCCGAACAGGAACGGCACGCGCCAGCCCCAGCTTTCGAGCTGCGCGGAGGTCAGCGTGGCCGTCAGCAGCGCGCCGAAGCCCGACGCGAGCAACGTCGCGAGGCCCTGGCTCGCGAACTGCCAGCTCGACATGAAACCGCGGCGCTGCGGCGCGTGTTCGACGAGAAATGCGGTCGAACTCGCGAATTCGCCGCCCGCGGAAAAGCCCTGCATCAGCCGCGACAGCATGATCCCGAGCGGCGCGAGAATGCCGATCGATGCGTAGGTCGGCATCAGCGCGATCAGCAGCGTGCCGGCCATCATCATCGCGATCGACAATAGCAGCGACGCCTTGCGGCCCGCGCGATCGGCGTACGCGCCGAGCACGAAGCCGCCGATCGGCCGGATCAGGTAGGACAGCCCGAACGTGCCGAGCGTCAGCATCAGCGACGTCGCTTCGCTCGTGGCGGGGAAGAACAGCTTGGCGATCGTGACCGCGAAGAAGCCGTAGACGATCAGGTCGAACCATTCGAGCGCGTTGCCGATCGACGCCGCGAAGATGATGCGCCGGATTTTCGCGGCGCTCGGGCGCGCGGCGTCCTGCGCGGTGAGGGTGGTCGTATTCATCGTGTATGCAAGTCCCGTGAAAGGGGCGAAGCGCGTTACAGGGCGGCGCCGGCCGCGGCGGATGCCGTGCGGCGAACGGACGGCGCGTCGTCGCCGAGATCCCAGAAGAGGCCGGCCATCATCTGCAGCCCTTCGCTGACTACGCTCGCGAGCAGGTGCTCGTCGGGCGCGTGCTGCGAGCACGCCGGGTACGAGTGCGGCACCCACAGCGTCGGCAGCCCGAGCGTGTCGGCGAACACCTCGTTCGGCAGCGTGCCGCCGAGATTCGGCAGGATCGCGGGCTTCTTGCCGGTGGTGCGCGCGAGCGACGCGACGGCCCAGCGAACCCACGGATCGTCCGGGGGCACGCGCGTTGCCGGCGCGCCGCGCTCGACGTCGATCTCGATGTCGGCGAAGCCGTGCGTGTCGAGGTGCGCACGCAGGTGCGCCTTCAGCGCTTCCCAGTCGGTGCCGACGACGAAGCGCAGCTGGCAGTGCGCATACGCGGCGGGCGGGATCGCGTTGACGGGGTGCTCAGGATTGCCGGCCTTGAACGCGAGGATCTCTAACGTGTTCCAGCCGAACACGCGCTCGGCCGCGGACAGCCCGGGCTCGCCCCAGTCGGCGTCGAGCGCCGGGTCGCCGGGGCCGCCGCCGACGGAAAGATCGGCGAGCGCGTCGCGCACTGCGGCCGGGATCGGCGGCGGGCGCAGCCCCGCGACGCGAATCGCGCCGCGCGCGTCGACGAGGCTCGCGAGCGCATGCGCGAGCACGATCGCCGGATTGCGCAGCAGTCCGCCCCAGTTGCCGGAATGATGCGCGCCATCACGGGCGCGCAGGCTCAGCCTGAAGTTGACCGCGCCGCGCGAGCCGAGGAAGACCGTCGGGCGTGCGGCGGCGATGCGCGGGCCGTCGGACGCGATCAGCACGTCGGCCGCGAGCGCGTCGCGCTCCTGGCGGCACAGCGCGTCGAGGCCCGGCGACCCGGTTTCCTCGCCCATCTCGATCAGCAGCTTCGCGTTGAAGCCGAGCCGGCCGCCGCGCGCCTCGAGCACGCTCGCCAGCGCGGCCAGGTTGATCGTGTGCTGGCCCTTGTTGTCGGCGCTGCCGCGGCCGTACCAGCGGTCGCCGTCGGCCGTCAGCGTCCACGGCGACAGCGGCGCGCGCCATTGCGCGTCGTAGCCGCGCACGACGTCGCCGTGGCCGTAGATCAGCACGGTCGGCAGCGCGTCGTCTTCGTGGCGCGACGCGAGCAGGAACGGGCCGCCGCCGTCTACGGGGTTGTCGACGATCCGCGACGTGAAACCGAGGCGGGCGGCCTCGGGCGCGATCTCGTCGGTCAGATAGGCGCGCAGCGCGGCTTCGGTGCCGCTTTCCTGGCTTTCGGTGCGCAGGCCGACGCGGCGGCTCAGGGTCGTGAAGAACGCACCGGATTCGAACTGGTTCAGCGCGTGCTGGATGGCGGCGGTACGGCTCAAATCGTGTCTCCTCGGTCGGGTTCGCCGCGCGCGGGCCGCGCAGGCAACGTGAAGTGCGATCGATTCTAGAAAGCCGGTTTTTTTGTCACAATGATCGAATTTCGAACCTTTCTTTGCCGAAAAGGCAAAGCAGCGCACCCGGATGCGGTGCGGAGACAGAGCGATGGCGGCTTTCCTGCATGGCCTGGCGTTGCGGTATTTCGTCGAGGTGGCGCGTACCGGCTCGATCAGCGACGCGTCCGCGCGGCTGCACGTGGCCGTGTCGGCGATCAGCCGCCAGATCGCGAAGCTGGAGAGCGAGCTCGGCGCGCCGCTGTTCGAGCGGCGCCCGCGCGGGATGGCGCTGTCGGAGGCGGGGGAGCGGTTGCTGGCGTTCGCGCAGCGCAGCCTGCTGGAGGCCGAGCACGTGATGAAGGACATCGGCGGACTCGACGCGCTGCACGGCAGCCTGCTGAAGATCGCGTGCTCGGAAGGGTTCGCGATCGATTTTCTGCCCGGCGTGCTCGCGAGCTTCAAGGGGCGCCACCCGGGCGTCGATTTCACCGTATGGGTCGTGTCGCCGGCGGACGCAACCCGGCGCGTGCGCGACGGCGATGCGGACATCGCATTGACGTTCAGCCTCGCGCCGGAGAAGGGCGTGCGCGTCGACCACACCGAGCGCGCGCCGGTCTTTGCGCTGGTCCGGCACGATCATCCGCTCGCGGCGCGCGACGCGGTGTCGCTTGCCGATGTCGCGCGGCACGCGCACGTGCTGCCCGAGGCCGGCACGACGGTGCGCCAGTTGATCGACATCGCGTGCGCGCTCGACGGGCTGCTGCTCGAGCCCGAACTGACGAGCAACAACACCGCGGCGATGTACGGCTACGCGCGCCGCACGGGCGCGGTGATGTTCACGGGGTTGTTGTCGGTGCGCGATCGCGCCGATGCGGACGGCTTCGTCGTCGTGCCCGTGACGAACCCGCAACTGCGCGAACGCAGCATCCAGGTGCAGACGATGGCGGGCCGCGATCTGCCTGCGTCGGTGCGCGCGTTCCGCGACCATCTGATCGACGCGATGCAGGCCGCGTCGTCGTCGCCGACTGCCGCGCGAGCCCCGGGACGCCGGCCCGTGAGATAATCGTCAATCCGCCTTCCGTGCCCATGCGGCTCCCCGAGCCGCATCGCCCCCTGTTCGACGCCAAATTGAAGAACCTGATTGTCACCCTCGATCGCGCCGGCGAGTTCGACGAGATCATCGACGTGCGTACGCCGCTCGAGTTCGCCGAGGACCATATCCCCGGCGCGCTGAACGCGCCCGTGCTCAGCAACGAAGAGCGCGTGCTCGTCGGCACGATGTACCGGCAGGTGTCACCGTACGAGGCGACGCGCGTCGGGGCGGCCATGGTGGCGCGCAACATCGCGCGCCATCTCGACACGACGTTCGCCGACCGGCCGCGCAACTGGCGGCCGCTGATCTACTGCTGGCGCGGCGGCAAGCGTTCGGGCTCGATGACCACCTGGTTCAACCTGATCGGCTGGAAGGCGCGCCAGCTCGACGGCGGCTACAAGGCGTACCGTCGCTCGGTGTGCGCGACCCTCGATTCGCTGCCGACGCGCTTTCGCTACATCGCGCTCGTCGGCCATACGGGCTGCGGCAAGACACGCCTGCTGAACGCGCTGCGCGACGTGGGCGCGCAGACGCTCGACCTGGAAGCACTCGCGTGCCATCGCGGCTCGCTGCTGGGCGCGCTGCCGGGCACGCCGCAGCCGGCTCAGAAGGGGTTCGATTCGGGGCTCGTCGAGACGCTTGGACGTTTCGACCCCCAATGGCCGGTGTTCGTCGAGTCGGAAAGCCGCAGGATCGGGCTCGTGCAGTTGCCGATCGCGCTGATCGAGGCATTTCACGCGGGGCCGTGGGTGCAGGTCGAGGCGGCGCACGACGAGCGGATCGCGTTCCTGCTCGACGATTACGCGCACCTGTTCGACGAACCGGACGCATTCAAGGCGCAGCTTCATCGGCTGATCGGCCTGCACAGCCGCGAAGAGGTGATGCGCTGGAAGGCACTGATCGATGCCGGCGCGCGGGTCGATCTGTTCACCGAACTGATCGACAGACATTACGATCCCGCCTACGCGCGCACGTATCGCGCGACATACGACAAGCCGAACCGCGCGCTGACGTTCACGTTCCGGCCCAACGCGGCCGACGTGCGCGATCAGGCGCGCACGCTGCTGGCCGAACTCGCGCAGGCCGGATTGCCCGCATCGGCCGCGCTTGCCGCCGGAACGACATCCGAAACCGACAAAAACCAATCGACGATCACTACACGATGACGACCACACGCACCCAACCCAATCCGGCCCTCGGCTGGATGACCTTCCTGCTGATCGCGGTCGCGGGACTGTTCTACGTAAAATGGTTTCCGTACTACAACAAGGCATTCGTTGCCGCCGAGCACCATTCGATCGGCCAGTCGATCCTGATGGGCACGTCGGCGGCCGCACCCGAGCCGTCGCTGAAGGCGGCGCTCGACTACGCATGGGCATACGGCAAGGCGATCTGGCAGGCGATGGTGCTCGGCCTGCTGCTCGGCTCGGCCGTGCAGGCGCTGCTGCCCGCGCACTGGGTGGCCCGCGTGCTCGGCCGCACGGGATTCGGCAGCGTCGCCGCGGGCGGGCTGCTGTCGCTGCCCGGGATGATGTGCACGTGCTGCGCGGCGCCGGTCGTCGCGGGCTTGCGTGCGCGCCATGCGTCGCCGGGCGGCGCGGTCGCGTTCTGGCTCGGCAATACGGTGCTGAACCCGGCCGCGCTGGTATTCATGGGCTTCGTGCTCGGCTGGCACTGGAGCGCGCTGCGCCTCGTGCTGGGCATCGCGATGGTGTTCGGGATCGGCTATCTGCTGAACCGCATCGCACGTCCCGAAGACCGCAGCATCGACGATGCGCAGCTCGCCGCGCTGGCGGCCGAACAGGCCGCGGCCGGCAATCCGTTCGTCCGCTGGATGAAGCTGCTTGCGCGCATGGCCGCGCGGCTCGTGCCCGAATACATCGTGCTCGTGCTGCTGCTCGGCGCCGCGCGCGCGTGGCTGTTTCCGCACATCGGCCCGGACATCGGCAATCACCTCGGCTGGATCGTCGCGTTCGCGGTCGCGGGCATGCTGTTCGTGATCCCGACGGCCGGCGAGGTGCCGATCATCCAGGCGATGCTGTCGCTCGGCATGGGCGTCGGTCCGGCCGCCGCGCTGCTGATGACGCTGCCGCCGATCAGCGTGCCGTCGCTCGCGATGCTCGCGCGTTCGTTCAAGCCTTACATGCTGGCGATCGTCGCGACCCTCGTCGTGGTATTCGGGATCGTGAGCGGCTTGCTCGCGATCGCGTTCGGATTCTGACAACGCGGGCAACACGCCGGCCTCGCGCAACCGTCGCATTCGTATTCATCCGGCGCCGCCGCTTCATGCGTGCGGCGCCCTTTACAAGAAGCAAACAGGAAAACGCATGACCCAACCGAAGATCCATCCTCGACTCGAAAAGGCGCTGACGCGCGGCGATCTCGCGATCCGCCAGGCCAATTCCGCGCGGGCGACTGCCGTGTTGCACGCACTCGGCACGATGATCATCGAGGCATCCGCAACGATCGGCGTCGAGGCCAGCATCGACATTCCGCAAGGCGATCGCATTTACGATCCGGTCAACGGCCTGTGGCCGCAGAAGATGCTGGTGTCGTTCGACGGCCCGGTGGACGAAGCCGACAAGGAAGAACTGCGCACGGTCTATCTGGTGGCCGACGATCCGGGCACGCAGTTCCGCGTCGAATGGCATCGCGCGGACGGCAAGCTCGGCCGCCAGGAAGGCGGCCCGCTCGCGACCGTCGCGTTCCTGACCGACGTCGAAATTCCGTGGAGCGACGACGACGAGTAACGTCGTCGCATGAAGCCGGTGCCCGGCGCGCCGGCCGTCAGCGCATCATCCGCCGCCGGAACAGCCACGCGGACAGCAGGAACCCGCCGACCGCGTAGCCGGCGAGCACCATGACGTGCAACGCGATGTCGGTCGCCGGCCGGCCGAGCATCGCGGGCCGGATCAGCTCGACCGCATTCGCGAGCGGCAGCGCCTGCGCCGCATGCCGCGCGAGCGGCGGCAGCTGCGTGATCGGGAAGAACACGCCCGACAGCAGCAGCATCGGCGTCAGCACGAGCGTCTGGTAGAACATGAAGAAATCGTAGGATGGCGCGAGCGCCGTGACGATCATCGCGAGGCTGGCGAACGCGAGGCCGGCCAGCGCGATCACGGGCAGCACCGCGAGCATCGACGGAAACGCCGCGTAGCCGAGCACGCCCGCGACGAGCATGATCGCGCTCCCCGACAGCATCGCCTTGCTGGCCGCCCAGACGATCTCGCCGAGCACGATGTCGCCGAGCGCGAGCGGCGTATGCATGATCGCTTCCCACGTGCGCTGCACGTGCATCCGCGAGAAACCCGAATACATCGACTCGAAGCTCGCGGACATCATCACGCTCGAGCCGACCGTGCCGGCCGCGAGGAACGCGATGTACGACACGCCGTCGACATGGCCGAGCATCAGGCCGAGCCCGAAACCCAGCCCGAACAGATAGATCATCGGATCGGCGAGATTGCCGAACATCGACGCGAGCGCGAGCTTGCGCCACACGAGATAGTTGCGCCGCCAGACGGCGACCCAGTTGCTTGCGTTCGCCGGCATCGCGATCGCGAAGCGCGATGCGCGCGGCGTGGCCGATGGCGTGGTGGCGGAATAGTTACGGACGTCCATGGTCGATCAGTCCTGCATCTCGCGGCCCGTGAGCCGCAGGAACACATCCTCCAGATTGGCCGGGCGATGCAGATAGCGCAACCCCGTGCGGCCCTTGAGTCGTGCGCTGACCGGTTCGGGGTCGGTCACATAGCAGAACAGCGTCTCGCCGCTGATCTCGGTGTGCTTCGCGAATGCCGACAACTCGCTGCGCAGCGCGGCCGGATCGGGCCCGTAGATCTCGATCACGTCGCAGCCGATCTCCGATTCGATCAGGGCATGCGGCGCGCCTTCGGCGATCTTGCGGCCTTCCTCGATCACGCACAGCCGATCGCACAGGCGCTCGGCTTCTTCCATGAAATGCGTGGTGATCAGGATCGTCTTGCCGCGCGCGAGCAGCGAGCGCAGCCGCTCCCACATCAGGTGCCGCGCTTGCGGATCGAGGCCCGTCGTCGGCTCGTCGAGCACCAGCACGTCGGGATCGTTGACGAGCGCGCGGGCGAGCGTGAGGCGGCGCTTCATGCCGCCCGACAGCTCGCCGACCTTCGCGTCGGCCTTGTTCTCCAGCTTGGCGAATTCGAGCAGCGGCGGCACGAGCGCACGTGCCGCGTGCGCCGACATCCCGAAATAGCGGCTGAACACGAGCAGGTTTTCCCGGACCGTGAAGTCGGGGTCGAGGTTGTCGAACTGCGGGACGACGCCGACTCGCCGGCGTGCATGTCGCGCGCGTGATGGAACCGGTTCGCCGCACAGCGCAATCGTGCCTGCGTCGGGATGCGCGAGGCCCAGCAGCATCTTCAGCGTCGTGGTCTTGCCGGCGCCGTTCGGCCCGAGCAGCCCATAGCATTCGCCGGCCTTCACGTTGAAGGACAGGCGATCGACGACGAGCTTGTCGCCATAGCGCTTTTCGACGTTGCGGAAATCGATCGGTGCGACGGACATGGGCGTGTTGTCGTTGTAAGCGGGTGCGTTCCGCTGCCCGGTGTGTGGCCGGTGTGCGAACGGATCGCGCGAAGGCAGGTCACACGGGCATGGCCGAAGCATACGATGCCGGCGCGAGGTGGCCCGCTGGATGTGGAACGGGGCCATTCTAGTGCATTGGCTGCCTCGCTTGAGGGCATGCGTGCACGGTGCGGGGCAAGCGCGCGACGATCGTGCACTGCATCATCGCGCACGCGCCGCGCGGGGCGAATCAGCGTTTTCCATCCCTTGCGTCCTGAATTGCGGCGCACCATGATGAATGCGTAGGCTCGTTGTCGCGATAGGGAGGCTTCATGGCTAGCTACAACAAGATTTTGCTGTGTTACGACGGCACGCTCGAAGGGCGCAAGGCGCTGCGTTACGGCGCCAATCTCGCAATGGACCTGAAGGCCGAAACGCATTTGCTGTCGGTCGTGGACATGCGTTCGAGCATTGCGCAAAGCGCGGGTTTGCTGACCGACGTCGCATGCGGCCGCTTCGAGGAAACCGCGCGCGAAATCCTGCAGGAAGGCGTGAACTGGCTGCGCGAGCGGGGCGTCCAGGCCGAAGGCCATTTCGCATTCGGTTATCCGATCGACGAAATCGCGAATCTCGCGTCGGAGCTGAAGGTCGACCTCGTCGTCGTCGGCCACCGGTGCCGCAGCGGACTGTCGAGATGGTGGATGGGGTCGGGCAATACGCAACTGCTCGATCGCGTGAACTGCAGCATTCTGGTCGCGTGCTCGTCGGCGGAAGAGCAGAAGGCCGAAATCGCGCGCGAACGTGAAGCGGCCACGGCGAGCGGCCAATGATCTAAAGGCCGGATGACCCGCCTGACAGCCCGACCGGCGATGCGGGCCGGTCAGGCGTCGCGCTGCATCGGCGGTGCGCGCATCGAGCGCGGCCTGCTATGCGTGCAGGTCGATCCCCGACAATTTCCACGAGAACAGCCCGAAGCGGTGGAAGATCGCCGCATAGCGCGTGCCATCGGCGCTGCGCTGATACGTGACGACGAATTCATCGATATTCCGGTAGCCCGCGCTGGTTTGCTGCTGGCGCGGCGCTTGCGTTGTTTCGCTCGGGCTGGCCGGCGGCGCGGGCGCGGGTGCCGGCGACGATGCCGCCGAAGCGGCCGCGTTGCCGCCCGGTAGCGCAGCACTTGCCGGCGCTGGATTGATGGGCGGTGCGGCAGGCGGGTTGTCGGACGCATTGTCTGCTGGCGGCTGATTCGACCATTCGGGCGGGCGCTCGCCGGGATTGCCGCGCGGCGGCAATCCGCTCATCAACGCGGCGACGCCCTCCGGGGTCGCGTACGCATCGACCAGCGGGCCGATCAGCGCTGACCCGATCAGCGCGCCAATCACCGCGAACGGACTGTTTTTCTTCATTGCGTCGATCCGGCGCATCAACTCTTCCGTGACCTGCTGCTTCAGGCTGATGCGCAGCGCCGGAAAGTCGACATACTCGCTGATCGCCTGCGCATCGCGTGCATTGATCGCCGATTTCAGGCGACCGAGCGCGACATAGGGCGACGCGTACGCATAGCCGAGCGCCGCAATGAGGGCGACGACCAGCGCGACGATCAGCAGGGGCTTGATTCGCCAAGCGCGGCGCGACGATTCAGTCACGTTGCCTCCGGGTGCGGGAAGGTTCCCCAATCAGAGACCGCCCGGCGTGGCCGATCGTTCCTCCGCGATGCAGCGATCGATCATCCGGCACACGGCATCGATCGTGCCCACCATGATCAGGCGCGACCGACCGTGATAGACGCGCACCGGCGCACGGCGCGCGGGCTCCGCATGGTTCAGACCGGCGTTCAGCGATACCCGGGCGAACGCGGGGAGCGCTGACGGCAGCAGGGACGCCTGCCGTTCGACTGCGATTTCTTCTTGCACAGGCGCCGCCGCGGACAGCGGTGCGCAGGGCGTGCGGCCGCGCAGATGACGCAGGCGACCGAATTGACGGAAAGGCAGCAGGCGGGAAAGGCGTTCCATGATGTTCTCCTAGCGAGACGGAATGTCAGAGTTCGCCCGAGCGGATCAGCCCGACGGCGATGCCTTCCAGCGCGAAATCTGCGCTGCCGGCCTTGACGAAGATGTTTTCGTAATCCGGGTTCTCCGCGATCAGCTCGAGGCCGCCGGGCCGACGCATCAGGCGCTTGACCGTGACGTCGTCGCCGAGACGCGCGACGATGATCTGGCCGTCCTTCGCTTCCGTGCGCTTCTGCACGGCGAGGAGGTCGCCGTCGAGAATGCCGGCGTCGCGCATCGACAGGCCGCGCACCTTCAGCAGGTAGTCGGGCTTGCTGGTGAACAGCGCGGGATCGCACGCGTAGTGCTGCGAAATGTGCTCCTGCGCGAGGATCGGACTACCGGCCGCGACGCGGCCGACGAGCGGCAGCGATAGTTGCATCAGGCCGGCGTGCGGCAGCGTGAACTGGTGCGGGGCATCGTCGATGCCGAGCAGCCGGATGCCGCGCGACGCGCCGGCCGCCAGCTCGATCACGCCCTTGCGCGCCAGCGCGCGCAGGTGCTCCTCGGCGGCATTCGGCGAGCTGAAGCCCAGCTCGGCCGCGATCTCGGCACGGGTGGGCGGGAATCCGGAGCGCTCGATCGCGCGACGGATCAAGTCGAACACTTGCTGCTGGCGGGCGGTGAGTTTGGTCATGGCTCAACTGTATGGATAGACAGTGAGCTGTATTTTTATACAGTACTTGGGGAATTTCAAGTGTTACTTGAGGTTCGACGCGATCGCGTCGGTTCCGGCGTGATTTCGCGACGTCTTGACGCCGGTTTGTCCGCCGCAACCGTCCATCCGGTATGCGTTAGCACTTTTGAGTATTAAAAAATAAGGAACGATTATTTTTAATCATGTAACCCGTTCGATAGACTGGCCCGACATCGCAACACCGACAACACTGGAGAACCAAGGATGGCGAAGCGCAATACGGGGCTGGTGGGCGGAGTGGGCCGCCTGATCGCAACACTCGCGCTGGGCGCGGCGGCGGCGCTGGGCGTCGCGACGCATGCGCAGGCCGACACGACCTTCCTGAACGTGTCGTACGACCCGACGCGCGAGCTGTATCAGGATTTCAACCAGGCGTTCGGCAAGGAGTGGAAGGCGAAGACGGGCGAAACCGTCAACTTCAAGCAGTCGCACGGCGGTTCGGGCGCGCAGGCGCGCTCGGTGCTCGACGGGCTGCAGGCGGACGTCGTCACGCTGGCGCTGGCGTACGACATCGACGCGCTCGCGAACAAGGGGCTGGTGAACAAGGATTGGCAGAAGCGCCTGCCCGACAATGCGTCGCCGTACACGTCGACGATCGTGTTCCTCGTGCGCAAGGGCAATCCGAAGGGGATCAAGGACTGGGACGACCTGACCAAGCCGGGCATCTCGATCGTCACGCCGAACCCGAAGACCTCGGGCGGCGCGCGCTGGAACTACCTGGCCGCGTGGGCGTACGCGCTGCACAAGCCGGGCGGCAACGAGCAGACGGCGAAGGAATTCGTCACGAAGCTCTACAAGAACGCGGGCGTGCTCGATTCGGGCGCGCGGGGCGCGACGACGAGCTTCGTTCAGCGCGGGATCGGCGACGTGCTGATCGCATGGGAAAACGAGGCATTCCTGTCGGTTAAGGAATTCGGCACCGACAAGTTCGAGATCGTCGTGCCGTCGGTGAGCATTCTGGCCGAGCCGCCCGTCGCGGTGGTCGACAGGGTGGTCGACAAGAAGGGCACGCGCAAGCTGGCCGAGGCGTACCTGAACTACCTGTACAGCCCGCAGGGCCAGGAAATCGCGGCGCGCAACTACTACCGGCCGCGTTCGAAGAACGTGCCGGCGGAGCTGACCAAGCAGTTCCCGAAGCTGAAGCTGTACACGGTCGACGACACGTTCGGCGGCTGGACGAATGCGCAGAAGACGCATTTCGCGGACGGCGGCGTGTTCGATTCGATCTACAAGCCGCAGTAACGCCATAACGACAAGCGGCGCGCCACGACAGCGCGCCGCGTCCCCGACGGCCCGCCGGCGCGATTCACTGCGCCGGCGTTTGCGTCGGACCCGTGAGCAGCATCGACCCAGCAAGAGCATCCGATGACGACGTACACCTTTCGCAAGCCGAGCGCGCTACCCGGCTTCGGCGTGACACTCGGCATCACGGTGGCCTATTTGAGCCTCGTGGTGCTGATTCCGCTCGCCGCTACATTCCTGAAGACCGCGACGCTGTCGTGGGACCAGTTCGTCACCGCCGTCACGTCGCCGCGCGTGCTCGCGTCGTACCGGCTGACGTTCTCGGCCGCGCTCGGCGGCGCGCTGATCAACGCCGTGTTCGGCTTCCTCGTCGCATGGGTGCTGGTGCGCTACTCGTTTCCGTTCAAGCGTCTCGTCGACGCGGTCGTCGACCTGCCGTTCGCGCTGCCGACGTCGGTGGCCGGCATCTCGCTCGCGGCCGTCTACGCGACCAACGGCTGGGTCGGCCAGTATCTGGCGCCGCTCGGCATCAAGATCGCGTTCACGCCGGCCGGCGTGCTGGTCGCGCTGACCTTCATCGGGCTGCCGTTCGTCGTGCGCACCGTGCAGCCGGTGCTCGAGGATTTCGAGCGCGAGCAGGAAGAAGCCGCCGCGTGCCTCGGTGCGTCGCGCTGGCTGACGTTCCGCCGCGTCGTGCTGCCGTCGGTGCTGCCGGCGCTGCTCACCGGCTTCGCGCTCGCGTTCGCGCGCGCGCTGGGCGAATACGGATCGGTGATCTTCATCGCCGGCAACGTGCCGATGAAATCCGAGATCACGTCGCTGCTGATCATCACGAAGCTCGAGCAGTACGACTACGCGGGCGCGACGGCGCTGGCGGTCGTGATGCTGGTCGTGTCGTTCCTGATGCTGCTGCTGATCAACACGCTGCAGTGGTATCTGCAGCGCAGGACGAGCAAGGGCGCGAGCGGCCCGGCGCCCGCCACCGTCACCGCCGTCGCGGCAGGAGGCCAGCAATGAGCCAGGAGGCCACCGTCGTGTTGAAAACCCCGTCGCCGGCCGCGCGCGCCGCGAAGCGGCTCGACCCCGTCAGCGAGTCGCGCGTCGTGCGCTGGCTGCTCACCGGCATCGCGCTGGCGTTCCTCGCGTTCTTCCTCGTCGTGCCGCTCGCCGCGGTATTCGTCGAGGCGTTGCGCAAGGGCATCGGCTTCTATCTCGAATCGTTGGCCGATCCCGATGCGTGGTCGGCGATCAAGCTGACGCTGACCGTCGCGGTGATCGCGGTGCCGCTGAACCTCGTGTTCGGCGTGTGCGCGTCGTGGGCGATCGCGAAGTTCGAATTCCGCGGCAAGGCATTGCTGACGACGCTGATCGATCTGCCGTTCTCGGTGTCGCCGGTGATCTCGGGCCTCGTCTACGTGCTGCTGTTCGGCGCGCAGGGCTGGTTCGGGCCGTGGCTGCAGGATCATGACGTGCAGATCATCTTCGCGGTGCCGGGCATCGTGCTCGCGACGATCTTCGTCACGTTCCCGTTCGTCGCGCGCGAGCTGATTCCGCTGATGCAGGCGCAAGGCACCGACGAGGAAGAAGCCGCGCGCGTGCTCGGCGCGTCGGGCTGGCAGATCTTCCGCCGCGTGACGCTGCCGAACGTGAGATGGGGCCTGCTGTACGGCGTGATCCTGTGCAATGCGCGCGCGATGGGCGAGTTCGGCGCGGTGTCGGTCGTGTCCGGCCACATCCGCGGCGTGACCGACACGATGCCGCTGCACGTGGAGATCCTTTACAACGAATACAACTTCGCGGCGGCGTTCGCGGTGGCGTCGGTGCTGGCGCTGCTCGCGCTCGTCACGCTCGCGCTGAAGCTGATCGCCGAGCGTCATCTCGCGGCCGAACTGGCCGACGCGCACGACGCTGTTCCCGCACACGCCGGCCCTGTCGGCGCCGTTTCGTCGAAATCGTAAAGAGGCAACCAGAATGGGTATCACCGTCCGTAACCTTCAGAAGCGCTTCGGCGATTTCACGGCGCTCGACAACGTATCGCTCGACTTCCCGCCCGGCGAACTGGTCGCGCTGCTCGGGCCGTCCGGCTGCGGCAAGACCACGCTGCTGCGCGTGATCGCGGGCCTCGAGCACGCGGACGCCGGCCAGGTCGTGCTGCAGGGGCTCGACGTCGCGTCGGTCGGCGCGCGCGAGCGCCAGGTCGGCTTCGTGTTCCAGCACTACGCGCTGTTCCGCCACATGACGGTGTTCGAGAACGTCGCGTTCGGGCTGCGCGTGAAGCCGCGCCGCGAGCGGCCGTCGGAAGCCGCGATTCGCGAGAAGGTGCACGAGCTGCTCAAGCTCGTGCAGCTCGACTGGCTCGCGCAGCGCTATCCGTCCGAGCTGTCGGGCGGTCAGCGCCAGCGCATCGCGCTCGCCCGCGCGCTCGCGGTCGAGCCGAAGGTGCTGCTGCTCGACGAACCGTTCGGCGCGCTCGACGCGAAGGTCCGCAAGGAGCTGCGCGGCTGGCTGCGTCGCCTGCACGACGACCTGCACATCTCGACGATCTTCGTCACGCATGATCAGGAAGAGGCGCTCGAAGTGGCCGATCGCATCGTCGTGCTGAATCGCGGTCACGTCGAGCAGGTCGGCAGCCCGCAGGACGTCTACGATCATCCGCAAAGCGCGTTCGTGTACGAGTTTCTCGGCGCGGCGAACCGGCTGCCCGGCACGGTCGCCGGCCGCGGCTTCGTCGCCGAGGGCGCGGCTGCGCCGATCGAGGTCGACGCCGATTTCGCGGGCCCCGCGAACGCGTACGTGCGGCCGCACGATCTGCAGCTGTGGCCGGTGGGCGAAGGGCACCGCGACGGTATCGCGGTGGACGTGCGGCGCGTGATTCCGCTCGGCGGTTCGGTGCGCGTGGAGCTCGAGGCGCGTGCGGGCGGCGCGCTCGAGGCGGAACTCGACCGCGACGCATGGCGCGCGCTTTCGCTGCAGGTCGGCGACGGCGCGACCGCCGTGCCGCGCGCCGTGCGGGTATTTCCCGCGCGTTGACGAGACAACGCGGGGCAGAGGGCGGGATTCGCTCCGATTCGACAATCAAACAACGACAGCCTAAGAGGCATACCCATGAATTTTCAGCAATTGCGGTTCGTGCGCGAAGCGGTGCGCCAGAACATGAACCTGACGGAAGTCGCGAACGTGCTGTACACGTCGCAGTCGGGCGTGTCGAAACAGATCAAGGATCTGGAAGATGAGCTGGGCGTCGACATCTTCATTCGGCGCGGCAAGCGGCTGACGGGGCTCACCGAGCCCGGCAAGGCGGTGCATCAGCTGATCGAGCGGATGTTGCTCGACGCCGAGAACCTGCGCCGCGTCGCGCGCCAGTTCGCCGATCAGGACAGCGGCCACCTCGTCGTCGCGACGACGCACACGCAGGCGCGCTACGCGTTGCCGAAGGTGATCCGGCAGTTCACCGAGGTGTTCCCGAAGGTGCATCTCGCGCTGCGCCAGGGCAGCCCGCAGCAGATCGCGCAGATGATCCTGAACGGCGAAGCCGATCTCGGCATCTCGACCGAGGCGCTCGACCGCTATCCGGACATCGTCACGTTCCCGTGCTATTCGTGGCACCACACGGTCGTCGTGCCGAAGGGCCACCCGCTCGTCGGCCGCGAGAACCTGACGCTCGAGGAAATCGCCGAATACCCGATCATCACGTACGACCAGGACTTCACGGGCCGCTCGCACATCGACCAGGCGTTCACGCAGGCGGGCGCCGTGCCCGACGTCGTGCTGACTGCGATCGACGCGGACGTGATCAAGACCTACGTCGAGCTCGGCATGGGGATCGGCGTGGTCGCGGCGATGGCCTATGACCCGCAGCGCGACACGGGGCTCGTCGCGCTCGACACACAGCACCTGTTCGAGGCGAGCACGACGCGGGTCGGGCTGCGCAAGGGCGCATTCCTGCGTGCATACGCGTACCGGCTGATCGAAATGTTCGCGCCGCACTTGAACGAGGCGGAAATCGCGGGGCTGTTGCGCGAAGCCGTTTGATTCGCGCGTGTCGAGCGCCGTCCGGGCAGATGCCGCGGGCGGCGCGCGGCATGCATTACGCGCACCTTGCCGTACGCCGCACCGGGCGGCGGCGGATTGTCGTCGTCATCCCCGTCGGGTGCGTCGCGTCAGCCGGCGATCGACCTGCCTTCCGGTGCCGACAGAAAAACGAGAACATCCGGCAACGCCGAACCTGCACAGCGCTTCGGCGAACTGCCGTCGGCATCGCGAGTGTCGTATTTGCGCGTCGTGAAGCGCGCTCGCGCGCTCCGAATAAACCCTTAAATATTGGTTAGACAGGTTGCGCGCCGAAGCGAATCGGTACAGCATAGCCTTCACTCCGCCGGCGTCCCGCCGGCGGTGGCGCGTCAACGCCAGCACGCGCCAGGCAGTCGGCCGTCTGCCTCGCTTCCATTCCGTGGTACCGACAGCAGCATCGATGGCCATTGCCCGGGTAGTGTGGCGCAAACGTTTGCTCACATTAAAACAACAACCAAACAACAATCCGGCCTTCGGGCCAGTCGCCAGGAGATGTGTATGAATGTCCGATTTCGCCGTCGCTTCCTGACCGCCGCGCTCGCCGCCGTCGCGGTGGCCGCCGCACCGGCTGTCCACGCGCAGTCCGCGGCCAAGCCGAAGGTCGCGCTCGTGATGAAGTCGCTCGCCAACGAGTTCTTCCTGACCATGGAAACGGGCGCGAAGGAATACCAGAAGCACAACGCGAACCAGTTCGACCTGATCACCAACGGCATCAAGGACGAGACCGACACCGCGAACCAGATCCGCATCGTCGAGCAGATGATCGTGTCGAAGGTCGACGCGATCGTGCTCGCGCCGGCCGATTCGAAGGCGCTCGTGCCGGTCGTGAAGAAGGCCGTCGACGCCGGCATCGTCGTCGTGAACATCGACAACCGGCTCGATCCCGACGTGCTGAAGTCGAAGAACCTGAACGTGCCGTTCGTCGGCCCGGACAACCGCAAGGGCGCGCGCAAGATCGGCGACTACCTCGCGAAGCGGCTGAAGGCGGGCGACCAGGTCGGCATCGTCGAAGGCGTGTCGACGACGACCAACGCGCAGCAGCGCACGGCCGGCTTCCAGGACGCGATGAAGGCGGGCGGGATGAAGGTCGTGTCGGTGCAGTCGGGCGAATGGGAGATCGACAAGGGCAATGCGGTGGCTGCCGCGATGCTCAACGAGTACCCGAACCTGAAGGCGCTGCTGTGCGGCAACGACAACATGGCGATCGGCGCCGTGTCGGCCGTGCGCGCGGCCGGCAAGCAGGGCAAGGTGCTCGTGGTCGGCTACGACAACATCAACGCGATCAAGCCGATGCTGAAGGACGGCCGCGTGCTCGCGACCGCCGACCAGTACGCGGCGAAGCAGGCCGTGTTCGGCATCGACACGGCGCTCAAGGCGATCGCCGAGCATCGCAAGCAGGCCGACATGTCCGGCGTGGTCGAGACGCCGGTGGATCTCGTGACGAAGTAACGCCGCACCGGTCCGGCCGCCGCGCTCAAGAATCCGGCGCGGCGGCCGTTATCCGGTGTGAGCGCGATCACGGCCACTGCATGCACATGCACTTGTGAGCGTCATACCCGCGCGCCTCGTGCGCGCGGCCGCAACCAGGATCGCGATGGAACCGACCTTCCAACCCTCCCGTTCAGCCCACCCCGTGCTGTCCGTCTCCGGCATCGGCAAGACCTATGCCGAACCCGTGCTCGCCGACGTCACGCTGACGCTCGACGCGGGCCAGGCGCTTGCGCTGACCGGCGAGAACGGCGCCGGCAAGAGCACGCTGTCGAAGATCATCGGCGGGCTCGTCGACCCGACCACCGGCACGATGCAACTCGGCGGCGAGGCCTATGCGCCGGCGAGCCGCACACAGGCCGAGGCGCTCGGCGTGCGCATGGTGATGCAGGAGCTGAACCTGCTGCCCACGCTGAGCGTCGCCGAAAACCTGTTCCTGAACCGCCTGCCGCGGCGTTTCGGCATCATTGATCGCGCGCGGCTGCGCGACGACGCGCGCGCGGCGATGGCGCAGGTCGGGCTCGACGCGGTCGACCCCGATACGCCGGTCGGCGCGCTCGGCATCGGCCACCAGCAGATGGTCGAGATCGCGCGCAACCTGATCGGCGACTGCCGCGTGCTGATTCTCGACGAACCGACCGCGATGCTGACCGCGCGCGAAGTCGAGCTGCTGTTCGAGCAGATCGACCGGCTGAAGGCGCGCGGCGTCGCGATCGTCTACATCTCGCACCGGCTCGAAGAGCTCGCGCGCGTCGCCGAGCGCGTCGCGGTGCTGCGCGACGGCCGGCTCGTGCATGCGGGCGACATGGCGGCGACGACGTCCGACGGGCTCGTCACGCTGATGGTCGGACGCGAGGTCGGCGAGCACATCGATCTCGGCGAGCGCCGCTTCGGCGCGCCGCGGCTCGCCGTATCGGGCCTCACGCGCGGGACGGCGGTGCGCGACGTGTCGCTCGAGGTGCGCGCGGGCGAGATTTTCGGCATCTCGGGGCTGATCGGCGCGGGGCGCACCGAGCTGCTGCGGCTGATCTACGGCGCCGATACGCCGGATGCCGGGACGATCGCCGTCGGCCAGCCGCTGAAGCCGGCGCGGATCGCATCGCCGGTCGATGCGGTGAAGCTGGGCATCGCGCTGATCACCGAGGATCGCAAGGGCGAAGGGCTGCTGCTGTCGCAGTCGATCACCGCGAACGTGTCGCTCGGCCAGCTCGACCGGCTCGCGCGCGGCGGCATCGTCGATGCGTCACGCGAAACGGCGCTCGCCGAGCAGCAGATCGATGCGCTGCGGATTCGCACGCACGGGGCGGCGCAGCCGGTCGGCGAGCTGTCGGGCGGCAACCAGCAGAAGGTCGTGATCGGCCGCTGGCTCGCGCGCGACATGGGCGTGCTGCTGTTCGACGAGCCGACCCGCGGGATCGACGTCGGCGCCAAATTCGAGATCTACACTTTGATGGGCGCGCTCGCGCGCGAAGGCCGCGCGCTGGTGGTCGTATCGAGCGACCTGCGCGAGCTGATGCTGATCTGCGACCGGATCGGCGTGATGTCGGCCGGGCGCATGACCGCCGTGTTCGAGCGCGGCAACTGGACCCAGGACGCGCTGCTGGCCGCGGCCTTTGCCGGCTTCGGCCGCGAGACGCCGGCGGCCGCCATGCAGCATCCGGACACGGAGCGCGCGCGCGGCGCCGCTCCGGGCACTTCGACGACAGGACGACAGCAATGACCCAGCCTCCCGTATCCCCGACCGACGCAGGCGCGCAGCAGGACGTGACGGGCCGCCGCGCGCGCACGCTGTCCGGCACGCGGCTCGGCCTGTCGAACTATCTCGGGCTCGCCGGCGCGCTGGCTGCAATGATTGCGCTGTTCTCGGTGCTGAGTTCGCATTTCCTGACCTACGACACGTTCAGCACGATCGCGAACCAGATTCCCGATCTCGTCGTGATGTCGGTCGGGATGACCTTCGTGCTGATCATCGCCGGGATCGACCTGTCGGTCGGCTCGGTGCTCGCGCTCGCCGCGTCGATGGTCAGCGTCGCCGCGCTGAAATGGCAGTGGGGGCCGCTGCCGGCCGCGCTGATCGGGATCGCGGTCGCGACCGCGACGGGCGCGCTGACCGGCGCGGTCACGGTCGGCTGGCGGATTCCGTCGTTCATCGTGTCGCTCGGCGTGCTGGAGGCCGCGCGCGGCCTCGCGTACCAGCTGACGAATTCGCGCACCGCATATATCGGCGACGCGTTCGATTTCCTGTCGAACCCGATCGCGCTCGGCATCTCGCCGGCGTTCCTGATCGCGGTCGCGGTGATGATCGCGGCCCAGTTCGTGCTGACGCGCACGGTGTTCGGGCGCTATCTGGTGGGCATCGGCACGAACGAGGAAGCGGTGCGACTTGCAGGGGTTAACCCGCGGCCGTATAAAATCCTCGTATTCGCACTGATGGGCGCGCTCGCGGGGCTCGCGTCGCTGTTCCAGATTTCGCGGCTCGAGGCGGCCGATCCGAACGCGGGCGCGGGCCTCGAACTGCAGGTCATCGCCGCCGTCGTGATCGGCGGCACGAGCCTGATGGGCGGGCGCGGCTCGGTGATCAGCACGTTCTTCGGCGTATTGATCATCTCCGTGCTGGCCGCGGGGCTGGCGCAGATCGGCGCGAACGAGCCGACGAAACGGATCATCACGGGTGCGGTGATCGTGGTGGCGGTCGTGCTCGATACGTATCGCAGCCGGCGTACGCGTGTGCGGTAAAAAGACAGACAGAACAGACCAGAGAGAAACGGGAAATGGCGACGATCAAGGATGTGGCGGCCATGGCGGGCGTGTCGTTTACGACCGTCTCGCACGTGGTGAACAATTCGCGGCCGGTGTCCGCCGACGTGCGTGCGAAGGTCGAGGGCGCGATCCGCGAGCTGAATTACGTGCCATCGGCCGTGGCGCGCTCGCTGAAGGCGCGGGCGACGGCGACCATCGGCCTCGTCGTGCCGAACAGCACGAATCCGTACTTCGCCGAGCTGGCGCGCGGCATCGAGGATCAGTGCGCGGCCAACGGCTATTGCGTGTTCTTCTGCAATTCGGACGACGATCCCGTGAAACAGCGCAACTACCTGCGCGTGCTGCAGGAAAAGCGCATCGACGGGCTGATCGTCGCGTCGGCGGGGGAGGACGCGGTGCTCGCGCAGACGCTCGCGGATATCCATGCGCCGCTCGTCGTCGTCGACCGCAACATCGAAGGGCTCGCGGCCGATCTCGTGCAGATCGACCATGAGCGCGGCGCGTATCTCGCGACGCGCCACCTGCTCGAACTCGGGCACGCGAAGATCGGCTGCATCACCGGGCCGACCGACACCGCGGTCAGCGCGATGCGCGTGCACGGCTTCATCCGCGCGATGGCCGAGCGCGGCGTCGACATCGTGCCGGGCGCGATCGCCGAAAGCGATTTCTCGTGCCTCGGCGGCTATCACGCGGCGTCGCGGCTGTTCGAATCGGTGCGGCCGAGCGCGATCTTCGCGGGCAACGACCTGATGGGCGTCGGCGCGCTGCGCGCGGCGGCCGAGCGCGGGCTGCGCGTGCCCGACGATTGTTCGATCATCGGCTTCGACGACATCGAATTTTCCCGCTACACGTATCCGGCGCTGTCGACGGTCGGCCAGTCGGTGCGCGCGCTCGGCGAAATGGCCGCGCAGACGCTGATCGAACGGATCGGCGGCGGCTCGACCGCCGTGCCGAGTCGCCGCCGCGTCGTGTCGCCGCGCCTCGTGCTGCGCGAATCGACGGCGGTCTACCGCGAGCCGGCCGCGCCGGGTGCGCGCACATGACGGCGAGCGCAACGGGCGCCGGCCGCGTGACGGTGGTCGGCAGCCTCAACATGGATCTCGTCGTGCGCGCGCCGCGGCTGCCGCTGCCGGGCGAAACGCTCGCCGGGCACGCGTTCGCGCAGGCGGCGGGCGGCAAGGGCGGCAACCAGGCCGTCGCCGCCGCCCGGCTCGGCGCGCGGGTCGCGATGATCGGCTGCGTCGGCGCGGATGCGCATGGCGCGGCGCTGCGCGCGGGCCTCGAGGCCGAGGGAATCGACTGCACGGGGCTTGCGACGAGCGCATCGGCGTCGACCGGCGTCGCGCTGATCGTCGTCGACGATGCGAGCCAGAACGCGATCGTGATCGTCGCGGGCGGCAACGGCGAGGTCACGACCGACACGATCGCGCGGCACGAGGCCGCGCTGGCCGCCGCCGACGTGCTGATCTGCCAGCTCGAGACGCCGCCGGACGCGGTGTTCGCGGCGCTGTCGGCCGGGCGCCGGCTCGGCCGCACGGTGGTGCTCAATCCGGCCCCGGCCGTCGCGCCGCTGCCGGACGGCTGGCTGCCGCTCGTCGATTACCTGATTCCGAACGAGGTCGAGGCGGCCGCGCTGACCGGGCGGCCGGTGCGCGACCCCGCGGACGCCGAAGCCGCCGCACGGGCGCTCCAGGCCGGCGGCGCGCGCAACGTGCTGGTCACGCTCGGCGCGCGCGGCGTGCTCGCGCTGACGGCCGACGGCACCGCGCGGCACTATCCGGCGCCGGTCGTGCAGGCCGTCGACACGACGGCGGCCGGCGATACCTTCATCGGCGGTTTTTCCGCACGGCTCGCGGCCGGCGCGGACGTCGATACCGCCATCCGCTTCGCGCAACGCGCGGCGGCGCTGTCGGTCACGCGAGCGGGCGCGCAGCCGTCTATCCCCACGCGCGCCGAACTGGCCGACTAGGCCGGATCTCAGGTTTCCGGTTTTCGGCGCCTCCGCGCGCCCGGCCCGTCGCACGAGACGGCCGGGTGCGCGGCCGGCGCAGCATTGGCGTGCCCACCGGCGTTTGCCCGTTCTCGCTTCCGACCCGAATTGCGTCGATTATTCAGTCTTATTCAATAAACAGACGAATAATGCGAAATAAACACGGCAAAACCATCAAGTTATGCGCCGCGCGGTCGTAAATGCACCCAGTGAAGCAATGCTTCGAGCCAACGGGCCGGGCCCGTTCATGACGACGCAACACAGGGTGGATGATGGTGTTCAGGAACCTGACGATTCGTGCGCGCATCGGTTTGACGATGGCGTTTCTGGCGGTACTGCTGGGTGTCACCGGCGTGCTCGGTCTGCACGGGATGACGCGTTCGAATGATTCGACGCGCGAGATTTACACGAACCAGATGCCGAGCGCGGTCGATGTGGCGATGGCGGAAATGTTCGCCGCGCGCGAGCGCCTCGCGCTCGACCGTGCGGCGCTGCTGGCCGGCACGCCCGACTCGGCGGCGGCCATCGAGCGCAGCCGTGCGATGCGCACGCAATCGGACGCGTGGTGGCAGAAATACCTTGCGCTGCCGCGCGACGCCGACGAGGACCGGCTCGCCCAGGACGTCGCCGCCCGGCGCAAGGTGCTGCAAAGCAGTTGCGACGCGTTCGCGAGTGCGGTCGCGGCCGGCGATCACGACCGGATCGGCGACGGCGCGAAGCAGCTTCAGGCGCGCTATACCGAGCTGGCCACGGCCGGCGAAGCGCTGCGCAGCGCCCAGTTCACCAATGCGCAGGCGCGCTTCGATCAGGCGGAATCGGTGTTCGAGACGATGCGCGCGCTGTCGGTCGTCGTGCTGCTGGCCGGCATCGGCGCGGCGGTGCTGTCGTGGCTGACGCTGAGCCGCGCGATCGGCCGTCCGATCGCCGACGCGCTGTCGCATTTCGACGCAATCGCCGCGGGCGACCTGCGCCGGCCGATCGTCGTGAACCGGCGCGACGAGATGGGCCAGATGCTGGAAGGCCTCGCGAGGATGCAGCGCGGGCTCGTCGACACGGTGCGCACCGTGCGCGGCGGCAGCGAGTCGATCGCGACCGCGGCCCGCCAGATCGCGGCCGGCAACATCGACCTGTCGTCGCGTACCGAGGAACAGGCCGCCGCGCTGCAGGAAACCGCGTCGAGCATGGAGCAACTGACCGGCACCGTGAAACAGAATGCGGACAATGCGCGTCAGGCAAGCTCGCTGGCCGCGAATGCGTCCGAGATTGCAAACAAGGGCAATACGGTGGTCGGCCAGGTGGTCGGCACGATGGGCGAAATCAACGACAGCTCGGCGAAAATCGCGGACATCATCGCGATCATCGAGGGAATCGCGTTCCAGACCAACATTCTTGCGCTGAATGCGGCCGTCGAAGCCGCGCGGGCGGGCGAGGAGGGCCGCGGCTTCGCGGTCGTCGCCGGCGAAGTGCGCAGCCTCGCGCAGCGTTCGTCGAGCGCGGCGAAGGAAATCAAGGCGCTGATCGACGCGTCGGTGGAGCGTATCCGGACCGGCTCGACGCTGGTCGACGAAGCAGGGCGCACGATGAGCGACGTGATCAGCGCGGTCCAGCGCGTGACGGACATCATGGGCGAGATCGCGGCGGCGTCCGAGGAGCAGAGCGGCGGGATCGACCAGGTGGCGCGCGCGGTCACGCAGATGGACGAGGTCACGCAGCAGAATGCCGCACTCGTCGAGGAAGCCGCGGCTGCCGCGCAGTCGCTCGAGGAACAGGCGGCCCGCCTGCGCGAAACGGCGGCGGTATTCCAGCTCGACGACGGAGCGGCACGCGCGGGCGCCGCCGTCGCGGTGGCGGCGCGTCATGCGCCGCGCGCGCCTTCCGCCCCGGCGGCCCCCGCACCGGCTGCCGCACGCGTCGAACGCGACGCCGCGCCGAAACGCGCGGCCGCTGCAACGACGGCGCCGGCGCGCAAGCCTGCCGCCGTATCGGCTGTGCTCGCGCCGGCGCCGGCCGCCGCGACCGCCGGCGGCGACGACTGGGAGACGTTCTGATCCGCGCGCGCCGCGTATCTATCCCCATTTGGTGACGAACGACGCCCGCGATTGCGGGCGTCGTCGTTTCCGCGACAGGCCGAATGTGACAGCGCGGACGATCGATCGTGCAACGGCACGTGCGTCGCGCGTCATGCACCGATGAATCCTCCGGAATCCGATGCGTGCGCGTCATGTTCCCGCGTTCGTCGTACGGGTATGTCCGTAAGGGGCTGCGAAAAAAATTTGTAACGGTGCGCGCGGCGTGTCATCGCACGCGGCCGCTCGAACGTATAGGGATGAAGGGGAGAGGCGGCGACGTCGGAGGTGTCCAACGCACGAGACGTTTCGATGCTCGACGAGACGCGGCGGATGCAGTTTCTGCGGCTCGGGAGGTCGATTGTAAAACGACGAAATGCGTTGTCCAAGCGGTGTTGTCGAGAATGACGAACTTCATACGAAGAGTTCGTGAAAAAAAATAAGAAAGGGTTTAGGATGAATTCGAACGCGCTTGCTTCTGCGCAGTCATACGAAGGCAGGCACGTCTTCAGACTCAGGCGAGGGAGGTAGCATGGATATTTACAGCAGCTTCGCGAACCGCTTCGAAAAAACGCGAGAGGAAGAGCTCTCGCTGGAGGAGTATCTCGCGCTCTGCAAGAACGATCCATCCGCGTACGCGACGGCTGGTGAACGCATGCTGGAAGCAATCGGGGAACCTGAACAGATCGATACCCGCAACGACCCGCGCCTGTCGCGGATCTTCGCGAACAAGGTCATCAAGGTGTATCCGGCATTCCGTGAGTTCTACGGAATGGAGGAGGTGATCGAGCAGGTGGTCGCATACTTCCGCCACGCTGCGCAAGGTCTTGAAGAGAAGAAGCAGATTCTCTATCTGCTGGGCCCGGTGGGCGGCGGCAAGTCGTCGATCGCCGAGCGCCTGAAGCAACTGATGGAGCGCGTGCCGTTCTATGCGCTGAAGGGCTCGCCCGTCAACGAATCGCCGCTCGGGTTGTTCGACTACGACGAGGATGGTCCGATCCTCGAGGAACAGTACGGCATTCCGCGCCGCTACCTGAAAAGCATCCTGAGTCCGTGGGCCGTCAAGCGCCTGCACGAATACAACGGCGACATCCGCCAGTTCCGCGTGGTGCGCCGCTTCCCGTCGATCCTGCGGCAGGTCGGCATCGCGAAGACCGAGCCAGGCGACGAGAACAACCAGGACATCTCGTCGCTGGTCGGCAAGGTCGATATCCGCAAGCTCGAACAGTACGCGCAGGACGATGCCGACGCGTACAGCTACTCGGGCGGCCTGTGCCTCGCGAACCAGGGCCTGCTCGAATTCGTCGAAATGTTCAAGGCGCCGATCAAGGTGCTGCACCCGCTGCTGACCGCCACGCAGGAAGGCAACTTCAAGGGCACCGAAGGTTTCGGCGCGATTCCGTTCGACGGCGTGATTCTTGCGCACTCGAACGAGTCGGAGTGGAAGGCTTTCCGCAACAACCGCAACAACGAGGCGCTGCTCGACCGGATCTTCGTCGTGAAGGTGCCGTACTGCCTGCGCGTGTCGGAAGAGATCAAGATCTACGAGAAGCTGATCCGCAACTCGTCGCTGGCCGAGGCCGTGTGCGCGCCGGGCACGCTGAAGATGATGTCGCAGTTCTCGGTGCTGTCGCGCCTGCACGAGCCGGAGAATTCGAGCCTGTTCTCGAAGATGCAGGTGTACGACGGCGAAAACCTCAAGGACACCGATCCGAAGGCGAAGTCGTACCAGGAGTATCGCGACTACGCGGGCGTGGACGAAGGGATGACCGGCGTGTCGACCCGGTTCGCGTTCAAGATCCTGTCGCGCGTGTTCAACTTCGATACGAGCGAGGTCGCGGCGAACCCGGTGCATCTGATGTACGTGCTCGAACAGCAGATCGAACGCGAGCAGTTCCCGCCGGAAACCGAGCAGAAGTATCTGTCCTTCGTGAAGGACGTGCTCGCGTCGCGCTACGCGGAATTCATCGGCAAGGAGATCCAGACGGCGTATCTCGAGTCGTATTCGGAATACGGCCAGAACATTTTCGATCGCTACGTCACGTATGCGGACTTCTGGATCCAGGATCAGGAATTCCGCGATCACGACACGGGCGAGAGCTTCGACCGCGCCGCGCTGAACGCGGAACTGGAGAAGATCGAGAAGCCGGCCGGGATCAGCAACCCGAAGGATTTCCGCAACGAGATCGTGAACTTCGTGTTGCGTGCACGGGCGGCGAACGCCGGCAAGAACCCCGTGTGGACGAGCTACGAGAAGTTGCGCGTCGTGATCGAGAAGAAGATGTTCTCGAACACCGAGGAACTGTTGCCGGTCATTTCATTCAACGCCAAGGGTTCGGCGGAGGAGCAGCGCAAGCATGAGGACTTTGTGAACCGGATGGTCGCGAAGGGCTATACGCCGAAGCAGGTGAGGCTGCTTTGCGACTGGTACCTGCGCGTGCGCAAGTCGTCATGACGCGCGCGGTATCGCGCCCGTCCGGCGAGTCCGTACGGGCGCTTTCAGAGGCGCCGCCCGCATGACGGCAGACGGCATGCGCGGCGAGTGCCCCGGCAGATCGATTTTCGAGCGGGAGACCGGGAGTGCTTCATCAAATCATCGACCGCAGGCTGGCCGGCAAGAACAAGAGCATCGCCAATCGCGAACGCTTTCTGCGTCGCGTCAAGAACTACATTCGTCGTGCCGTGTCCGACGCGGTGCGCGACCGTAGCATCAAGGATATCCAGAGCACGCAGAGCATCACGATCCCCCGCAAGGACATCGCGGAGCCGAATTTCCGGCACGCGCCGGGCGGGCGTCGCGAATACGTGCATCCCGGCAACGAGGACTACGTGCGCGGCGACAAGATTCCGCGTCCGCAGGGCGGCTCGGGCGGTGGCGGCAGTCAGGCGAGCAACGAGGGCGAAGGGCAGGACGACTTCGTGTTCGAACTGTCGCGCGACGAGTTCATGCAGTACTTCTTCGATGATCTCGAACTGCCGCGCCTCGTGAAGACGCACCTGCTGACGGTGCCGAGCTGGAAGAACGTGCGCGCGGGCTGGTCGGCGGAAGGCACGCCGAACAACATCGACGTCGTGCGTTCGCTGCGCAGCGCGCTCGGCCGGCGCATCGCGCTCGGCTCGCCGCTCGTCAACGAGCTGCGCGAGCTCGAGGCGCAGCTGGAAGCGCTGAAGAGCGACCCCGAAGACCGCCGCGCGGAAATCGCGACGCTCGAGGCCGAGATCCATCATCTGAAAGGGCGCATCTGGCGGATTCCGTTCATCGATCCGTTCGACCTGCGCTACATCAACCGTGTGAAGCAGCCGCAACCGTCGAGCCAGGCCGTGATGTTCTGCCTGATGGACGTGTCGGGGTCGATGGACGAGCAGCGCAAGGATCTCGCGAAGCGCTTCTTCATCCTGCTTTACCTGTTCCTCAAGCGCAACTACGAGCGCATCGAAGTCGTGTTCATCCGTCACCACACGCGCGCCGAGGAAGTCGACGAGGACACCTTCTTCCATTCGACCGAAAGCGGCGGCACGGTGGTGTCGAGCGCGCTCGAGCTGATGCGCAAGGTGATGGACGAGCGCTACTCGCCGACCGAGTGGAACATCTACGGCGCGCAGGCGTCCGACGGCGACAACTGGACTGACGATTCGCCCAAGTGTCGCAAAATCCTGGAAGAGGATATCCTCACCAAGACGCGTTACTTCGCGTATATCCAGGTCGCGCCGGAAGAGCAGAATCTGTGGCTGGAATACGCGCAACTGGCCCTGTCGCAACCGCATCTCGCGATGAAAAAAGTGGAATCGGCTGCGGACATTTACCCGGTGTTTCGCGAATTGTTCGAAAAGCAGGTGGAAATGTCATGACGACCCGCCATCTGCACAACGAGTCGCGCGGCTACGAGCCGCGCCCTTCCGGCGACGACACGGCCGGCCCTGCCGCACCGCAGCAACGCGTGCAGGCCGAACCGCCGCCGCCGGCCGCCGACTTGCCCGGCTCCGGGCAAAAGGAAGCGCGTATGAACGTTGCCGAACGCAAGCCGTTGCCGTGCCCGTCCGACTGGACGTTCGAATTGCTCGAGGAATACGACACGCACATCTCGCAGGTCGCCGAACAGTACGAGCTCGACATCTACCCGATCCAGCTCGAACTGATCAGCGCCGAGCAGATGATGGATGCGTACGCGTCGGTCGGGATGCCCGTCAACTACCGTCACTGGTCGTTCGGCAAGCACTTCCTCGCGACCGAGAAGAGCTACCGTCGCGGCCAGATGGGCCTGGCCTACGAAATCGTCATCAATTCGAATCCGTGCATCGCGTATCTGATGGAAGAGAACACGATGACGATGCAGGCGCTCGTCATCGCGCACGCGGCGTACGGGCACAATTCGTTCTTCAAGGGCAACTACCTGTTCCGGCTGTGGACCGACGCGCACGCGATCATCGACTATCTCGTGTACGCGAAGAACTATGTCGCCGAATGCGAGGAGCGCTACGGCCTCGATCGCGTCGAGGAACTGCTCGACTCGTGCCATGCGCTGATGAACTACGGCGTCGACCGCTACAAGCGGCCGCAAAAGCCGTCGCTGTCGAAGGAGGCGGCGCTGCGGCGCGAGCGCGAGGCGTACCTGCAGTCGCAGGTCAACGAGCTGTGGCGCACGCTGCCGGGCAAGAAGCCCGAGCTGACGGAGGAGCAGGACGACCGCTATCCGTCCGAGCCGCAGGAGAACCTGCTGTATTTCGCGGAGAAGAATGCGCCGCTGCTCGAACCGTGGGAGCGGGAAGTGATCCGCATCGTCCGCAAGATCGGCCAGTATTTCTATCCGCAGCGGCAGACGCAGGTGATGAACGAAGGCTGGGCGACGTTCTGGCACTACACGCTGCTCAATACGCTGTACAACCAGGGGAAGCTGGAAGACGGCTTCATGATGGAGTTCCTGCATTCGCACAGCAACGTGGTCTACCAGCCGCCCGTCACGAAGCCGTACTACAGCGGGATCAACCCGTATGCGCTCGGTTTCTCGATGATGAGCGACATCCGACGGATCTGCGAAGCGCCGACGGAGGAAGACTACAAGTGGTTTCCCGAGATCGCGGGCACGCCGTGGCTGCCGGCGATGCACTACGCGATGCGCAACTTCAAGGACGAGAGCTTCATCGCGCAGTACCTGTCGCCGAACCTGATCCGCGAGATGCGGCTCTTCTCGGTGCTCGACGACGACATGCGCGATTCGCTCGAGGTATCGGCGATCCACGACGATTCCGGCTACCAGTACGTGCGGCAGGCGTTGTCGCGGCAGTACGACATCCATCACCGCGAGCCGAACATCCAGGTGTGGGCCGTCAACACGCGCGGCGACCGTAGCCTCACGCTGCGCCATTTCATGACCGACAACCGCCACCTGTCGAACGATAGCGACGAAGTGCTCAAGCACATGGCGCGGCTCTGGCAGTTCGACGTGTACCTGGAAAGCGTCGACGAGGCCGGCACCGTGCGCAAGCGCTACGAGTGCCGCTACGTGCCCCCGGAAGTGCGCGTGTGATCGTCGCCGCAGTCGGAAATGTTTGCATCGAACGCCAGCCTTCGGGCTGGCGTTTTCATATGACGAACGCGTGCTGGGAGAAAAATTTTCTACATCCGGACGAACCCGGAGCGCTTGTTACTTTACATTTCGCTAAAATCTCGTAGCACCGTGCGCCGGAACCGGTGCCACGAGCGACCGCACGCGGCGGCCCCGGCCGTCTCGCCCAGAAAGCACTAAAAGGAACAGACCAACCCATGGACGTCCAGACCGACCAAGCTGCGCTGTCCGCGCATGACACCCGGCGGCGCGTGTTCGCCATCGTCGGCGCCTCATCGGGCAACCTCGTCGAGTGGTTCGACTTCTACATCTACTCGTTCTGCGCGCTGTACTTCGCGCCGGCGTTCTTCCCGAGCGGCAACACGACGACGCAGCTCCTGAACACGGCCGGCGTGTTCGCGGCCGGCTTCCTGATGCGTCCGATCGGCGGCTGGCTGTTCGGCCGCATCGCCGACCGTCACGGCCGTCGCGCGGCGATGATGATCTCGGTGCTGATGATGTGCGGCGGATCGCTCGTGATCGCCGTGCTGCCGACCTATGCGCAGATCGGCGCGCTCGCGCCGGCGCTGCTGCTGGTCGCGCGCCTGTTCCAGGGGCTGTCGGTGGGCGGCGAGTACGGGACGAGCGCGACCTACATGAGTGAAGTCGCGCTGAAGGGGCGTCGCGGCTTCTTCGCGTCGTTCCAGTACGTGACACTGATCGGCGGCCAGCTGTGCGCGCTGCTGGTGCTCGTGATCCTGCAGCAGACGCTGTCGGCCGGCGAACTGAAAGCATGGGGCTGGCGCATTCCGTTCGTGGTCGGCGCGGCGGCTGCGCTGATTTCGCTGTACCTGCGCAAGTCGCTCGACGAGACGTCGACGAGCGCATCGCGCGACAAGAAGGACGCCGGCACGATCCGCGGCGTATGGCAGCACAAGGGCGCGTTCTTCACCGTGGTCGGCTTCACGGCCGGCGGCTCGCTGATCTTCTACACGTTCACGACGTACATGCAGAAGTACCTCGTGAACACGGCCGGCATGCACGCGAAGACGGCCAGCAACGTGATGACCGTCGCGCTGCTCGTCTATATGCTGATGCAGCCGGTGTTCGGCGCGCTGTCGGACAAGATCGGCCGCCGCACGTCGATGATCCTGTTCGGTTCGTTCGCGGTGATCGGCACGGTGCCGCTGATGCATGCGCTGAAGGACGTGACGAGCCCGGTGGCCGCGTTCGTGCTGGTCACGGTCGCGCTGGCGATCGTCAGCTTCTACACGTCGATCAGCGGCCTCATCAAGGCCGAGATGTTCCCGCCGGAAGTGCGCGCGATGGGCGTCGGCCTGTCGTATGCGGTCGCGAACGCGATCTTCGGCGGTTCGGCCGAATACGTCGCGCTGTGGTTCAAGTCCATCGGCAGCGAGGAAACCTTCTACTGGTACGTGACCGCGCTGTGCGCGATCTCGCTGATCGTGTCGTGGCGGATGCGCGATCCGAGCAAGGAAGGGTATCTGCGTCACGAGCCGTGATCGGCCGCGCGTGGCGCGTACTCGCATCATGACGAACGTCCCGCCGGTTGGCGGGACGTTTTTTTTGCGGCGTGCGGTTACGCGGGCGCTGCCGGGTCGATTGCGCCCGATTCCCGGCCTTGCTCGACCAGCCAGTCGAACATCCGCTCGACGATCGGCGAGCGCGACGGACCTTCCATGCGCGACAGCCACCACGTGGTGCCGGGCAGGCGCGGGTAGTCGGCGAGAACGGTCAGCGCATGCTGGTCGAGGCCCGCCTGCGCGACGAGGCGCGGCAGGCATGCGATGCCGCGACCGCGCAGCACGGCGTCCAGCACGAGCCGCTGGTCGTCGTAGATTGCGTGCATCCGGAATGCCGACAACTGCTCGCGAAACACCGTCGCCATGCGCTCATCGGTCAGGCTCGCCTCGAGGCAGATGAGCCCCGCGTGCCGCGCGTGTTCGCCGCGCGGCACGCGGGCAAGCTGCTCCGCCAGCGGCGTCGCGCACACCGTTACCCACTCGTCGCACATGAACGGGAGATCGAGCAGGCCCGGCTGCAGCAGCGGTCGCGTGCCGATCGTGAGGTCGACGTCGATCTCGTCGACGTAGCGCGCGGTTTCGTCGGTCGACAGCAGCGGGCAGAGGTCCGGCAGCGCCTGTTGCAACTGCTCGAGGCGCGGTTGCAGCCAACCGTGCAGCAACGGGGCCGGACACACCAGCACGACGAGCCCCGGGTTCAGGTAGGTCGCGATGCGATCGAGCCCGCCGCGCAACGTGTCCATCGCGCGCTGCACGCTGCGCTGCAGGACCTCGCCGGCGATCGTCAGCTCGACGCCGCGGCCGCGCCGGCGGAACAGCGGCTGCCCGAGTTGCGCCTCCAGTTGCTGGATCTGATGGCTGACCGCCGATTGCGACAGGTGCAGCTCGTCGGCCGCGCGCGAGAAATTGCCCAGCCGGGCCGCGGCTTCGAAGCCGGTCAGTAGTTTCAGGGACGGAACGCGTTGCATCGAGGTATGAAGTAGATTGATTGATTCGGCCAAGAAATATCAATATTCATCAAGTTTAACCTGACGCACAATCGGCCATCCAATCACAACGGAGTCGGATCGATGGGTCGCTTTGATGCTCGCCAGCGCGGTTACCGGATGCCCGCCGAATGGGAATCCATGCACGCCACGTGGCTCGGATGGCCGGTGCTCGACAATCGCGAGGACCTGTGGGGCGCGCATTACGCGCAGGTCTGCCGCGAGTTCGCGCTGGTCGCACGGACGATCGCGCGTTACCAGCGCTGCGTGGTGGCGGTGCATCACGGCCAGGCCGACGCGGCGCGCGAGCTGCTGGGCGCGAGCGTCGACGTGCTGCCGGTCGCGGCCGAGGACAACTGGCTGCGCGATTGCGGGCCGATCTTCCTGGTCAGCGAGCGACACGGGCTCGGTGCGGCCGTGTTCCGCTTCAATTGCTGGGGCGAGAAGTATCAGCCGTACGACGGTTGCCAGCAGGCCGGGCAGGACATCGCGCGCGCGGCCGGTGCGGAGATCTTCAATTCGCACATGGTGCTGGAGGGCGGCGCGTTCTACGTCGACGGACAGGGCACGCTGGTCACGACCGAGAGCTGCCTGCTGCATCCGAACCGCAACCCGCACCTGAGCCGCGCCGAGATCGAGGCGGAGCTGCGCCGCATGCTGGGCGTCGAGAAGATCGTGTGGCTGCCGGGCAACCCCGACGAAGTGGAGACGAACGGGCATGTGGACGGCATCGCGTCGTTCATCGCGCCGGGCCGGATGCTGTGCCAGACCGCCCTGCCGGAGCAGGGCGACTATTTCCGCGTGATGCGCGAAAACCGCCGCGCGCTGGAGCTCGCGACCGATGCGGCGGGGCGCCGTTTCGAGCTGCTCGACCTGCCGTCGCCGATCGTCAGCGAACGCTTCGGCTCCGAGCGCTACTGCGATTGCTACGCGAACTACATTCTGGTGAACGGCGCGGTGATCGCGACCGCGTTCGGCGTCGAGCAGGACGCGGCCGCGCGCGACGCATTCGGTCGCGCGTTTCCGGCGCGCCAGATCGAGATGCTGCCGATTCCGACGCTGTCGATCGGCGGCGGCAGCATCCACTGTTCGACGCAGCAGCAGCCTTCCGTCGCGCATTGAGCGGCGTTCGATCAGCGGTTTCCCGTCTCGTCTCACCGAGGAGCAAGCGCAATGCCGTCCAAACACATCACCGTCGCCGCCGTGCAGATGGCGTCGGGCAGCTGGAATCTCGAAGACAACATGGCGAGCGCGGAGCGTTTGATCCGCGCGGCCGCCGCCCAGGGTGCGAATCTCGTGCTGTGCCCGGAATTGTTCGCGATGCCGTACTTCTGTCTCGACCAGAACGTGCGTCATCTCGAACTCGCGCAGCCGTTCGAAGGCAACGCGCAGATCGCCCGCTTTGCGGCGCTGGCCGGCGAACTCGGCATCGTGCTGCCGATCGGCTTCTTCGAGCGCGCGGGCAATGCCGCGTACAACTCGATCGCGGTGGCGGATGCCGACGGGCGCGTGCTCGGCGTCTATCGCAAGACGCACATCCCGGATGGCCCCGGCTATACGGAGAAGTTCTATTTCACGCCGGGCGACACCGGCTTCAAGGTGTGGGACACGCGCTTCGGGCGAATCGGTATCGGCATCTGCTGGGACCAGTGGTATCCGGAGACGGCGCGCAGTCTCGCGTTGATGGGTGCCGAGATCCTGTGCTTTCCTACGATCATCGGCTCGGAGCCGTTCAGCAGTGCGTTCGATTCGGCCGGCCACTGGCAGCGCACGATGCAGGGTCATGCGGCGGCCAACATGGTGCCGGTGGTGGCGGCGAACCGGATCGGCCGCGAAGTCGGCTTCGGCAACGGCAATCCGCGGCAGCAGGGGCTGACCGGGGTGTTCTACGGGTCGAGCTTCATCGCGGATCACACCGGCGAGAAGCAGGCCGAGGCGAATCGTACCGATGAAGCCGTGCTCGTGCATGCGTTCGATCTCGATGCGATCCGCGCCGACCGGCAGTCGTGGGGTTTCTTCCGCGATCGTCGCCCGGAGATGTATCGCACGTTGCTGACCAGCGACGGCGTGTCGTCCTGTCATCAATAAGGAATCCGCGATGAAACGGAAAGGATGGCTGCGTTGCGCGGCGCCGGGACTTGCGTTGTGCGTGCTGGCCGGTACCGCCCGCGCCGGCGAAGAGAAGGTGCTGAACCTGTACAACTGGAGCAACTACTTCGCGCCGGATACGGTGTCCGCGTTTGAGAAGGAAACCGGCATCAAGGTGCGCTACGACGCATACGACAGCGACGAGACGCTGCAGTCGAAATTGCTGACCGGCAACAGCGGCTACGATCTCGTGTGGCCGACCAACGATTTCATGGCCAGGCAGATCCAGGCCGGCGTGTACCGCAAGCTCGACAAGGGCCGGCTGCCGAACCTGAAGTATCTCGATCCGTCGCTGCTCGAGCAGATGGCGCAATCCGATCCCGGCAACCAGTACGGCGTGCCGTACATGTGGGGCACCGTGGGCGTGGGCTACGATCGGGCGAAGGTGAGCGCGATCCTCGGCAAGGACATGCCGGCCGACAGCCTCGATCTGCTGTTCAATCCGGCGATCGCGGCGCGCATCGCAGCGAAATGCGGGCTGGGCCTGCAGGACGCCGCGAGTACGGTGCTGCCGCTGGCGCTGCGCTACATCGGCCGCGATCCGATGCATCCGTCCGCGCAGGATTACGCGGCCGCGCAGGCGATGCTGGTGAAGATCCGGCCGTTCATCCGCCAGTTCGTCGGCTCGTCCGACGCCAACGAGCTGATCGACGGCGAGCTGTGCGTGACGGTCGGCTTCTCCGGCGCGATCAACCTGGCCGCGCAGAAGGCGAAGGCGCGCGATCCGAAGCGCGATATCGCGTACGACATCCCGCGCATCGGCAGCCTGATGTGGTTCGATGCGATGGCGATTCCGGCTTCCGCGAAGCACCCGGACAACGCGCACGCGTTCATCGACTACATCCTGCGCCCGGACGTGATCGCGAAGATCTCGAATGCAACGCGCTACGCGAACGCGAACCAGGCCGCGCTCAAGCTGATGGCCCCGGCGCTGGTGCGCGATCCCGGCGTCTATCCGGACGCGGCGACCCGACGCACACTGTTCACGCCGATCGCCGAATCGCCGGCCGTGATGCGGCTCGAAGGCCGTACGTGGCTCGCCTTCAAGGCGGCGCGACCGTGACGACGCACCCCGAAACCATTGAAGTAACCGGCAAGCGAAAGAGGAATCCCATGACCACACGACGTCAACTGTTGAAACGCGGCCTGTCCGTCTCCGGCGCGGCACTGGCCGCCAGCGCGCTGGGCGGCTTGTTCGGCCGCGCCGCGCACGCACAGCAGGGCGCAACCTGGCACATGCCGGACGAAGGCGCGCCGCACACGGCGACGTGGATGGCGTTCGGCCCGAGCGAGAACATCTGGGGCGCGCGGCTGCTGCCGGTCGTGCGCGAGAACCTCGCGGCTGTCGCGAAGGCGATCGCCGCGCACGAACCGCTCAAGATGCTGGTGCGGGAGGAGGACTATGCGATCGCATCTCGGTTGTGCGGTTCGTCGGTCGAGCTGGTCCAGCATCCGGTCGATGATCTCTGGATGCGCGACACCGGGCCGGTGTTCGTGAAGCACGCGTCCGGCCAGCTTGGCGGCGTGAGCTTCAATTTCAACGGCTGGGGCAACAAGCAGGAACATGACCGGGATGCCGAAGTCGCGCCGTTCGTTGCCGAGCGCGCGGGCGCCCGGCTGGTCGACACGCAGCTGGTGCTCGAAGGCGGCGGCATCGAGGTGGACGGCGAGGGCACGGCGATCATCACCCGCAGTTGCGTGCTCAACTCGAACCGCAATCCGGGCGTCGGCCAGGCGCAGTGCGAGGCCGAGCTGAGCCGCCTGCTCGGGTTGAAGAAGATCATCTGGCTGCCCGGCATCGCGGGCAAGGACATCACCGACGGGCATACCGATTTCTACGCGCGCTTCGCGAGTCCGGGCGTCGTGGTGGCCGGGCTCGACACGGACCCGTCATCGTACGATCACGCGGTGACGCGGCAGCATCTGGAGATCCTGCGCAAAGCCACCGATGCGAAAGGGCGCCCGTTGAAGGTCGTCGTGCTGCCGGGGCCGAAGACGGTGCGGCATACGTACGAGAACGCGGAGTTCGCGGCTGGCTACATCAACTTCTACGTGTGCAATCGTGCGGTGATCGCGCCGCAGTTCGGCGACAGCCGCGCCGACCGCAATACGCGCGACACGCTCGTCGACCTGTTTCCCGGCCGAGAAGTCATTCAGCTGAACATCGACGGCATTGCCGCGGGCGGCGGCGGGATCCACTGCACCACGCAACAACAGCCTGCCTGAGCACGGCCACGGACTGGCCTGCGTGACCGGTCCGTCGGGCCGTGGTCGTTCTCATTCTCTTCGAACTACTGATAAACGGCGCGGAATCCGTCTGGAAGGACGGACCCCGGTGCGTACGCACGCGCGCCGATTGCGCAATGGAGTGGCATACATGACGAAAAAAGAAACCCTTGCAAGCACGGGCCAGCCCGCGCCGCACATGCCGGAACCCGGCCGACGCGGATTCATCCGGTTGTCGGCCGCATGGCTCGGCATGCCGCTGCTGGGCAGCCTGGCCGCATGCGGCGGCGGTGATGACGCATCGGCCGCGGCTTCCGCGCTGCCGCGGCCGACGCCGTCGGCGCGACAGGCCGTGTACCGGCTGCCGGCCGAAGACGCGCGGCACGCGTCGACCTACATGGCGTTCGCGTCCGGTGCGGACGGCATCTGGTCGCCCGTCACGCCGCAGAACACGGACGCCGGCATCGATCGCGTGCGGGCCGACCTGATGGACGTCGCGAAGGCGATCGGCGCAACCGAGCCGGTGAACATGCTGGTGTTGCCGGCCGATCTGGACGCAGCCCGCGCGCTGCTCGCGACGGCAAGCGTCGCGAATCCCGACCTGCATGCGCGTTATGCGGCGCGCGCCGCTGGCACGGGGGGCGTCACCCTCGTGCCGCTCGCCGACGGTTTCAACGATTTCTGGGTCCGCGACACGGGCTGCCTGTTCGTCCGGGACACGGCGAACGGCAACGCGCTGAACGCGGTCAGCTTCAATTTCAACGGATGGGGCAACGCGAATACCGACGGCGTCGGCCTGGGTGCAGGGGCGACGATCCCGCCCGCGAGCAACCGGTCGAAGGCCGGCAAGTTCTTCCAGCCGTTCAGCCAGGACAGCACGGTGGCCGGCTGGATGGCGCAGACGAAAGGTGCGAACCTGATCCGCAGCACGTTGACGCTCGAAGGCGGCGCGATCGAATTCGATGGCGAAGCGACGGCGATTCTCACCGAGTCGGCCGTGCTGCACGTGAACCGGAACCCGCAACTGTTCGAGATCCCGAACGGCGCAGTCGCCAACGCGACGCTGCTGCCGACGGCGCGCGACACCGTGCTCGCGGAGCTGCAGCGCACGCTCGGTGTGCGGAAGATCATCTGGCTGCCCGGCACGGCGACCTATCCGCGCGGCAGCGGCGCAGGTGGCGCGGGCGGTGCGTCGACGCCGGCCGGCGAGAGCGACATCACCAACGGTCACGTCGACTTCTATGCGCGCTTTCTTGCACCCGGCGTGGTCGCGTGCTGTTACGACGCGTCGAATTCGACCGGCGAACGCGCGTTGACGGACGTCCACCGGCAGCGCTTGGCTGGCCAGACCGATGCGAACGGCCGACCGCTGCGAATCGTCGAGCTCGTGCCGCCGGTCAACTTCGGCACGTCGGCGGGCACGACGCTGAACGACCGGCAGATGTCGCATTTCGCGGCCGGCTACATCAACTTCTATACGTGCAACGGCGCGATCGTCATGCCGAAGTTCAACGACGCGGCGGCCGACGCGGCCGCGGTCGCCGCGATCCGGCCATATGCGGCGGACCGTGCGATCGTGCAGGTCGACATCCTCGGCATCGCGTCGGGCGGCGGCGGCATCCATTGTTCGACCCGCGAAGTGCCGGCATGAGCGCGCCGCGTCATATCGATATGGAAATCGATTCGTTGTCCGTGGCGGGCGATTTCCTTAATCTGACTGCGTAGTTCGTGTGACACCTCCTTGACTGGGATTCGCGCCCGCTGCTTGCAGCGGGCGTCTTTTTTTGCACGGCGACAATGCGTGCCCGCAGCCCGCCTGCCTCATCACGAAACCCGCAGAGCAAAGCACCATTTGTTGGTTCGGATTCGCCGCACGCGCTGATACGTTAGCGGCTTCGCGACGACACACTCCGTCGCGATGTTCTTCGAACCGTGCCGCCGCGCGATCCGCGGCGGCCTCCATAACAAATCAGGTCGTGCTCATGAAAATCAACACGCTCGCTACGTGGCTCGTCGGGGTCGCGCTCGTTACCGCAGGCACCGTCGCCCATGCGGACCGTCTCGACGACATCAAGAAGGCCGGGGTGCTGCGCGTCGCGACGTTCGACAGCAATCCGCCGTTCGGTTATGTCGACGCGAAAAGCAATCACATCGTCGGTCTCGACGTCGATTACGCGAAAGCGCTCGCCGACAAGCTCGGCGTGAAGCTGCAGCTGCAACCGACCAACCCCGCGAACCGTATCCCGTTCCTGACGTCCGGCAAGGTCGACCTCGTGCTCGCGAACTTCACGATCACCGACGAGCGCGCGAAACAGGTCGACTTCAGCATCCCGTATTTCTCGTCGGGCCAGCAATTTCTCGCGAAGAAGGGCGTGCTGAAATCGGCCGACCAGCTGAACGGCCTGCGCGTCGGTGCGGACAAGGGCACGACCAACGAGATCACGCTGCGCGAGAAATTCCCGAAGGCGACGATCGTCGCGTACGACGACACGCCGTTCGCGTTCGCCGCGCTGCGCGCCGGCAACGTGCAGGCGATCACGCAGGACGGCCCGAAGCTGATCGGCCTGCTCGCGAACGTGCCCGACAAGCAGAACTACGAGATCCCGGCGTTCACGATCTCGAACGACTACATGGGCGTCGGCGTGCCGAAGGGCGAAACGCGCCTGCTCGGCTTCGTCAACGACACGTTGAAGGGGCTCGAGGCGAACGGCCGCGCGACGCAGATCTACGACGCATGGTTCGGGCCGACGACGAAAACGCCGCTCACGCGTATTTTCCGGATCGGCGACAAGACCTGACCTTCGCCGCACGCGCGCCGCGATCGGCCGGAACACCGGCCGCGCGGCGCTTTTCGTTTTCATCCGACCGCGCGCGCCGTGCGCGCTCTACAGCATGCTCGGGTTGGCTCCCAAATATCTGTCCTGGCTCTGGCAGGGATTCCTGCTGACACTCGGCCTCGCGGCCGCGTCGGCGATTGCCGCGACCGTCGGCGGGCTGCTGCTCGCCGTGATGCGGCATGCGCGCGGCAAGACGCTGCGTGCGGCCGCTGCCGCGTACGTCGTCGCTTTTCGCAACACGCCGCTGCTCGTGCAACTGCTGTTCTGGTATTTCGGCGTCGCGTCGTTGCTGCCCGACACGTGGATCGCGTGGCTCAATGCGCGTCATGCGGTGAGCGCGGGCGCGTTCACGCTCGCGTGGCCGTCGTTCGAATTCGTCGCGGGCTGGGTCGGGTTGAGCGCCTATACGGCCGCGTTCGTCGCCGAGGAATGCGAAGCCGGCCTGCGCGGTGTGCGGCGGGCGCAACACGATGCGGCGGCCGCGCTCGGCCTCACGCCGATGCAGTCGCTGCGCTACGTGGTGCTGCCGCAGGCCGTGCGCATCGCGTTGCCGCCGCTGTTCGGCCAGTACATGAATCTCGTGAAGAACTCGTCGCTCGCGATGGCGATCGGCGTGGCCGAGCTGTCGTATGCGTCGCGGCAGGTCGAGACCGAGACGTTCAAGACGTTCGCCGCGTTCGGCGTCGCGACGCTGCTGTACGTCGCGGCGGTGGCCGCGATCGAGGCCGGTGCGTATGCGGCCACGCAATGGCGCGACCGGCTCGGAGCGGGGCGCTGACGATGGACCTTTCGCTGCTTCTGTCGAATCTGCCGTACCTGTTGGTCGGTGCGTTTCCGGACGGCCCGCTCGGCGGCGCCGCGCTGTCGCTGGTGCTGGCGCTTGCATCCGCGATCGCGTCGGCCGTGCTCGGCGTGGCGCTCGGCGTCGCGATGGCGCTGGCGCGCGGCCCGGCGCGCGTGCTGCTGCTCGCGTTCATCGGCTTCTTTCGCGCGATTCCGGTGCTGATGCTGATCTTCTGGACGTATTTCCTGATGCCCGTGCTGTTGCACATGGATGTACCGGGGCTCGCGACGGTCGTGTGCGCGCTGGCGCTGATCGGCGGCGCGTATCTCGCGCATGCGGTGCACGCGGGGATCGTCGCGGCGGGCGACGGGCAATGGCAGGCCGGGCTGTCGCTCGGGCTCACGCGCTGGCAGACGGTGCGCTACGTGCTGCTGCCGCAGGCGATCCGGATCATGACGCCGTCGTTCGTCAACCAGTGGGTCGCGCTCGTGAAGGACACGTCGCTCGCGTATATCGTCGGCGTGCCGGAACTGTCGTTCGTCGCGACGCAGGTGAACAACCGGCTGATGGTGTATCCGGCGCCGATCTTCCTGTTCGTCGCGGTGATCTATCTGGTGCTGTGCACGTCGCTCGACGGTGCGGCGCGGTGGTTGCTGTCGCGGGGGCCGCGGGCGCGGCTCGCGGCGCAGGCGACGGCCGAGTACACGGAACCCGCGCGGTAACGATGGGCCGGGGAGCCGCGCGTGATGGCGCTGCGGTGTTCCGATGCTTCAGCGCGTCAGCTTCGTTCCGCCGAGTAGTGCGTATTGAAAACCGCCCGCAACGTCGACGGACCGGTCGCAAAATCCCCCCACAGCGGTCCGTCGTTCTGCGCGAACGCGAATGGCGTCTTATTGATCGACGCGAGGCGGAAGCGCCATTGCGCGGCTTCCTGGCGGAATGCGGTGAGCTGCATGTCGGACAGCCCCGTCTGCGCGTTCGCGAGCGTGACGAGCGGATCGACCGGATCGTTCGCGACCCGCACCTCGAAATGCAGGTGCGGGCCGGTGGCCGCGCCCGTCATCCCGACGGAGCCGATGCGCTGACCCTGCTTCACGGTTTCGCCGACCTTCAGCCCGCGAGCGTACGCGGACAGGTGCGCGTAGTAGGTCGAATAGCCATCCGCATGGTCGACGATCACATAGCGGCCGTAGCCGCCCGGATCGGTGCCGACGAACGACACGACGCCGTCGGCCGCCGCATCGACCGGCGTGCCGCTCGGCGCGGCGAGATCGACGCCCGTATGGAACGCCATCGCCTGCGACAGCGGATGGACGCGCTCGCCGAAAAACGAGCTGATGCGCGTCCACTTGACCGGCATCGTGAATGCGGCGGCTTCGAGCGGCGAACCGTCGAGCGTGTAGTACGCACCGTGTTCGGCGCCCGGCGCGCGGAACCAGATCGCGCCGAACGTGCGGCCGGCGACGCGCAGCTCGAGCGCGGTGAGGCGCGGCGTGCCGTCGTTCGTGTCGAACGCGATGCGGTAATAGTCGCCGCGCTGCGCACTCGCGCGCATCGCGACCTTGCCGGTGACGAGGTCGCCCAACTGGATGCGCACTTCGGGCGGCACGTCGAGACGGTTCAGCGTATCGGACAGCGTGAGCTCGATGTCGCCCGCGCGCATCCCTTGCCGGTGATCGGGCGACGCGAACTGGAACAGGCTCGTGTAGCCGAGCATGTCGTTGCGATGCGCGCTGAGCGGCGCGAACAGGCCCGGCTGCAGGCTGCGATCGTTGTGATCGGCGTGTTCGTTGCGCTCGCCGATCGTGCGGGCGAGCTCGCTCGTCACGAAATGCTGCGCGGTGGGAAACGGCGTATCGGACAGCACGCGCTGCGGCAGCGCGGCCGTGCCCGAATCGACGGCGCCCGGCAGTTGCGACACGGCCGGCAGCGCGGCCGCGAGGCCGAATGCGGCGAGGGCGCCGAGCACGGCGGCCGGCACGAGCGCGCGCACGGCGCGCTGCGCGCGACCGGGCGCGACGGCATCAGGGGTTGCGACAGACTTGACCAAGGTGTCCACATCCAGGAAAGCGGTTCAAAGGGGTGTGGGCGGGGGCCGCCGGCGGCACATCCGTCGAACGGCGACGGGGCGGGCGGCGGGCGTGCAACAAAACAGGCCCCGCCAGGGGCCTGTGTCGTTTCCGTTCGACCCAACCTGCGGGGCGGTGCCCGCTTCGAACGGCGGCGTGCATACCGGGTCGAACCCGGTTATCACGAAGACGCTAAAGAAAGATGACAGCGTCAGTCTACCGATGTTCCGCGAAACGTTAAAAATTTTAAAGAGGGTCGGCTCACTCGTTTCGCAGTGCGGTAAATCGGGTTAAATCAGCATTTGTTACGACGATTTCCGCGAGTCCGGCAATTTTTGCGCGCGTCGGCGCAGGGCGGTGGACGTGCGGACCGCGTCGAAACCGGCGTCGAGCATCGCCTCGGCGTCGTTCCACAGATTGCCGCGCAGCCGGTTGGTCCAGATCATCGACGCGAACACGCCTTCGAGCAGCGACACTAGATAGACGGCGGCCAGATGCACGTCCAGATCGGCGGCGACCTCGCCGGCCGCGATCGCGCGACGCAGCAGCGCCTTCGTGATCCGCAGCATCTGCAGCTCGAGCAGCATGCGGCGCCGCTGCAGCGCGCCGTTTTCCTCGCTCTGCTCGCACTTCGTATAGAGGATCACGAGTACGCGTTGCATCGGGCCCGGCTCCCCGCATTCCTGCAGGTAGTGCGATGCGGCGCGCCGCAGCGTGGCGAGCGGCGGCAGGCCGTCGCCCGCGTCGAACCCTTCGGACGTGCGCGCGAACGCGCGGTCGCACATCGCCAGACACACTTCCATCTTGTTGCGGTAGTGCCGTAGACGGCGCCCCGCGACATCCCGGCTGCTTCGGCGAGGTCCGCCATCGCGGTTTGCGCGACGCCTCTTTCGAGCAGCACAAGCTCGGCGGCGTCGAGGATCCGGTGCTTGATGGCGAGCGATTCTTCCCGGGTCTTGCGGGCCATGTCGTGAAATTCCTTACAGTTCGCTGTCGTTTTATTGAGACAGTGCGTCAGCCGGATTGAAAGCGCATGTATTTAATCAGTCGTGACTGATTATAATCGGCCACCCTGAGCCGCCGCATTGTATCGGCGGCGAACGATCCGAGGTCAGAACATGAATAACAAACGCACCCTGTGGCGCCGCATGCGGCTGGCGCCGTTCGCGCTCGCGGCGTTGCTGGCCGTGGCCGGATGCGGAAAGGGCGACAAGGACACGGCGCCGGAGACCGCCAAGCAGGCCACCGTCGTGACGGTGCGCCCGACGGCCGTGCCGATGACCGTCGAACTGCCGGGCCGGCTCGACGCGTACCGGCAGGCGGAAGTCCGCGCACGGGTCGCGGGCATCGTCACCGCGCGCACCTACGAGGAAGGCCAGGAAGTGAAGCAGGGCGCGGTGCTGTTCCGCATCGATCCCGCGCCGCTGAAGGCCGCGCGCGACGCCGCGCAGGGCGCGCTCGCGAAGGCGCAGGCCGCCGCGCTCGCGGCGACCGACAAGCGCCGCCGTTACGACGATCTCGTGCGCGATCGCGCGGTGAGCGAGCGCGACCACACCGAAGCCGTCGCAGCCGATACGCAGGCGAAGGCCGAGGTCGCGTCCGCGAAGGCCGAACTCGCGCGCGCGCAACTGCAGCTCGACTACGCGACCGTCACCGCGCCGATCGCGGGCCGCGCACGGCGCGCGCTCGTGACCGAGGGCGCGCTCGTCGGCCAGGACCAGGCGACGCCGCTCACGACCGTCGAGCAGCTCGATCCGATCTACGTGAACTTCTCGCAGCCGGCCGCCGACGTAGACGCACTGCGTCGCGCGGTGAAGAGCGGGCGCGCGACGGGCATCGCGCAGCACGAGGTCGCGGTGACGCTGCTGCGCGCCGACGGCACCGCGTATCCGCTGAAGGGCAAGCTGCTGTTCAGCGATCTCGCGGTCGATCCGACCACCGACACCGTCGCGATGCGCGCGCTGTTCCCGAATCCGGAGCGCGAGCTGCTGCCGGGCGCGTACGTGCGGATCGCGCTCGACACGGCGGTCGACCGGCGCGCGATCCTCGTGCCGCGCGACGCGCTGCTGCGCACGGCCGACCGTACGTCGGTGCGCGTCGTCGGCGCGAACGGCAAGGTCAAGGACGTGGAGGTCACGGCGGACCAGATGAGCGGCCATGACTGGCGCATCACGCGCGGCCTCGCGGGCGGCGAGCGCGTGATCGTCGACGACGTCGCGCAGTTCGCGCCCGATACGGCCGTCCAGCCCGTCGAAAAGGCGCCGCCGTCGAAGGCGGCGCCGGCAGCGGCCGCTTCGCAGGCGGCCGCCCGTCAAACCTGACCGGTTCAAACCAACATGGCACGTTTCTTCATCGATCGTCCCGTCTTCGCGTGGGTGATCGCCATCTTCATCATGCTGGGCGGCCTGTTCGCGATTCGCGCGCTGCCCGTCGCGCAGTACCCGGACATCGCGCCGCCCGTCGTCAGCATCTATGCGACGTACCCGGGCGCGTCCGCGCAGGTCGTCGAGGAATCGGTGACCGCACTGATCGAGCGCGAGATGAACGGCGCGCCCGGGCTGCTGTATACGTCCGCGACGAGCAGCGCCGGCGCGGCGTCGCTGTACCTGACGTTCAAGCAGGGCGTGAACGCCGATCTCGCGGCCGTCGAAGTGCAGAACCGGCTGAAGACGGTCGACGCGCGCCTGCCCGAGCCCGTGCGCCGCGACGGCATCCAGGTCGAGAAGGCCGCCGACAACATCCAGCTCGTCGTGTCGCTCACGTCCGACGACGGCCGCATGACCGACGTGCAGCTCGGCGAATACGCGTCGGCGAACGTGGTGCAGGCGCTGCGTCGCGTCGAGGGTGTCGGCAAGGTGCAGTTCTGGGGCGCGGAATATGCGATGCGGATCTGGCCCGACCCGGTGAAGCTGGCCGGGCACGGCCTCACCGCGTCGGACATCGCGTCGGCCGTGCGCGCGCACAACGCGCGCGTGACGATCGGCGACATCGGCCGCAGCGCGGTGCCGGACAGCGCGCCGATCGCGGCGACCGTATTCGCGGACGCGCCGCTGAAGACGCCGGCCGATTTCGGCGCGATCGCGCTGCGCGCGCGGGCCGACGGCGCCGCGCTGTTCCTGCGCGACGTCGCGCGCGTCGAATTCGGCGGCAACGACTACAACTATCCGTCGTACGTGAACGGCAAGGTCGCGACCGGCATGGGCATCAAGCTCGCGCCGGGGTCGAACGCGGTGTCCACCGAGAAGCGCGTGCGCGCGACGATGGACGAGCTGTCCCGATACTTCCCGCCCGGCGTGAAATACCAGATCCCGTACGAGACGTCGTCGTTCGTGCGCGTGTCGATGAACAAGGTCGTCACGACGCTGATCGAGGCCGGCGTGCTGGTGTTCCTCGTGATGTTCCTGTTCATGCAGAACCTGCGCGCGACGCTGATTCCGACGCTCGTCGTGCCGGTCGCGCTCGCGGGCACGTTCGGCGTGATGTACGCGGCCGGCTTCTCGATCAACGTGCTGACGATGTTCGGGATGGTGCTCGCGATCGGCATCCTCGTCGACGACGCGATCGTCGTCGTCGAGAACGTCGAGCGGTTGATGGTCGAGGAGGGGCTCGCGCCGTACGACGCGACCGTCAAGGCGATGCAGCAGATCAGCGGCGCGATCGTCGGGATCACCGTGGTGCTGACGTCGGTGTTCGTGCCGATGGCGTTCTTCGGCGGCGCGGTGGGCAACATCTACCGGCAGTTCGCGCTGTCGCTCGCGGTGTCGATCGGCTTCTCGGCGTTCCTCGCGCTGTCGCTGACGCCCGCGCTGTGCGCGACGCTGCTCAAGCCGGTGGCCGGCGACCATCACGAGAAGCGCGGCTTCTTCGGCGGGTTCAACCGCTTCGTCGCGCGCGCGACCCAGCGCTATGCGACGCGGGTCGGCGCGATGCTGAAGAAGCCGCTGCGCTGGCTCGTCGTGTACGGCGCGCTGACCGCGGCCGCGGTGCTGATGCTCACGCAGCTGCCGACCGCATTCCTGCCGGACGAGGACCAGGGCAACTTCATGGTGATGGTGATCCGCCCGCAAGGCACGCCGCTCGCGGAAACGATGCAGAGCGTGCGCGCGGTCGAGTCGGCCATCCGCCGCGACGAGCCGACCGCTTATACGTACGCGCTCGGCGGCTTCAACCTGTACGGCGAAGGGCCGAACGGCGGGATGATCTTCGTCACGCTGAAGAACTGGAAGGAACGCAAGGCCCAGCGCGATCACGTGCAGTCGATCGTCGCGCGCATCAACGAACGCTTCGCGGGCACGCCGAACACGACGGTGTTCGCGATGAATTCGCCGGCGCTGCCCGATCTCGGTTCGTCGAGCGGCTTCGACTTCCGGCTGCAGAACCGCGGCGGGCTCGACTACGCGACGTTCAGCGCCGCGCGCGAGCAACTGCTCGCGGCGGGCGGCAAGGATCGTGCGCTCACCGACCTGATGTTCGCGGGCACGCAGGACGCGCCGCAACTGAAGCTCGACATCGATCGCGCGAAGGCGTCCGCGCTCGGCGTGTCGATGGACGAAATCAACACGACGCTCGCGGTGATGTTCGGCTCCGACTATATCGGCGACTTCATGCACGGCACGCAGGTGCGGCGCGTGATGGTGCAGGCCGACGGGCGGCACCGGCTCGATCCGGACGACGTGAAGAAGCTGCGCGTGCGCAACGCGCGCGGCGAGATGGTGCCGCTCGCGGCGTTCACGACGCTGCACTGGACGCTCGGGCCGCCGCAGCTCACGCGCTACAACGGCTATCCGTCGTTCACGATCAACGGCTCGGCCGCGGCCGGCCACAGCAGCGGCGACGCGATGACCGCGATCGAGCGGATCGCCGCGAAGCTGCCGGCCGGCATCGGCTATGCGTGGTCGGGGCAGTCGTTCGAGGAGCGGCTGTCGGGTGCGCAGGCGCCGATGCTGTTCGCGCTGTCGGTGCTCGTCGTGTTCCTCGCGCTCGCGGCGTTGTACGAGAGCTGGTCGATTCCGTTCGCGGTGATGCTGGTCGTCCCGCTCGGCGTGATCGGTGCGGTGCTCGGCGTGACGCTGCGGACGATGCCGAACGACATCTATTTCAAGGTGGGGCTGATCGCGACGATCGGGCTGTCCGCGAAGAACGCGATCCTGATCGTCGAAGTCGCGAAGGATCTCGTCGCGCAGCGCATGTCGCTCGTCGATGCGGCGCTCGAGGCCGCGCGCCTGCGGCTGCGGCCGATCGTGATGACGTCGCTCGCGTTCGGCGTCGGCGTGCTGCCGCTCGCGTTCGCGTCGGGCGCCGCGTCCGGCGCGCAGACGGCGATCGGCACCGGCGTGCTCGGCGGCGTGATCACGGCGACCGTGCTCGCGGTGTTCCTCGTCCCGCTGTTTTTCGTGATCGTCGGCCGCCTGTTCGACGTCGGCCCGCGCCGGCGCGGCGGCGCGCAGCCGACGACGATGGAGGGTTCGCAACCATGATGTTCGCGCTGAATGCACGCGCCGCGCGGCGGGTTCCGGTCGCGCTGGCCGCCGCGCTCGCGCTCGCCGGGTGCTCGCTCGCGCCGCGTTACGAGCGCCCGGCGGCGCCCGTGCCGACGACCTATGCGCCGGTCGACGGCAGTACGGCGCCGGTGATCCAGGCGAGTGCGGCACCGGATGCCGCGCTGCTCGACGACTGGCATGCGTATTTCACCGATCCGGCGCTGCAGGCGTGGATCGACGCGGCGCTCGCGCACAACCGCGACCTGCGGATCGCGGCCGGCCGGCTCGAGGAAGCGCGCGCGCTGTACGGCGTGCAGCACGCGGACCGGATGCCGTCGGTCGACGCGAATCTCGGCTATGAACGCGCGCGCCAGTACGACCCGGTCGTGCGCGAAAGCGCGATCAGCGGGCTGTATCGCGCGGGTGTCGGCGTCAGCGCTTACGAGCTCGACCTGTTCGGCCGGGTGCGCAACCTGTCCGACGCGGCGCTCGCCGAGTATTTCGCGACGGCCGACGCGCAGCGCACGGTCCGTATCGGCGTGATCGCCGAAGTGGCGGGCGCGTATGTTTCCGAACGATCGTTGCACGCGCAACTGTCTCTTGCTCAGCGCACGCTCGAAGCCCGCGAGCGGATGGCCGCGCTCACGCAACGTCGCTATGCCGCCGGCACGAGCGACGCGATCGAGCTGCGTTCGGCCGAGATGCTGGTGGCGTCCGCGCGCGCGTCGCAGGCCGCGCTGCAGCGCGAGCATGCGCAGGCCGTACGGGCGCTGCAACTGCTGGCCGGCGATTTCGCGCGCAACGTGCCCGATGACGCGACCGCGCTCGACACGCTGTCGATCGCGCCCGTGGCGCCGGGCGCGCCGAGCGAGCTGCTCGAACGGCGGCCGGACATCCGGCAGGCCGAGGCGCGGCTGAAGGCCGCGAACGCGAACATCGGCGCGGCGCGCGCGGCGTTTTTCCCGCGCATCGCGCTGACGACCGACTACGGCTCGGTGAGCGATGCGTTCTCGAGCCTGTTCGCGGCCGGCACGAGCGTGTGGACGTTCGCGCCGCGCATCACGCTGCCGATCTTCGCGGGCGGCCGCAATCGCGCGAATCTCGACGTGGCGCACGCGCGCAAGGACATCGCGGTCGCCGAATACGAGAAGGCGGTGCAGACCGCATTTCGCGAAGTGGCCGATGCGTTCGCCGCGCGCGACTGGATCGACCGGCAGCTTGCCGCGCAGCAGGACGTGTATGCGGCGGACGGCGCGCGGCTGAAGCTCGCGGAGCGCCGCTATGCGGGCGGCGTCGCGACCTATCTCGAACTGCTCGACGCGCAGCGCAGCACGTACGAGTCGGGGCAGGAGCTGATCCGGCTCAGGCAGCTCAGGCTCGCGAACGCGATCGCGCTGTATCGCGCGCTCGGCGGCGGCTGGGCGCCCGCAACGGCGGAGGCCGCGGTTTTCTCGTGACGTGCGACGCGTCGCCTGACGCCGCAGCGTGCCGGGTGGCATGACGGCGGCCGTACGATTCGACGTGCGGCCGTCGTTTCGACAGGGTGTGATGCCCGCCGTTTCGCGCGCGCCGCATCGGTGCTTCCTGGCGCTGTTCCGCGCATCCTTTTCATCTCCCGGCCGGGCGCAGGCTGCTTGCGCGCTCCCCGCACCCGGCGACCAATCGCGTCGCTCTCCGGCGCAAACGTGTGCCGCGTTCCTTCCTGTTTCATCTCGTCCAATCCGGCATGCCAGCCGCGTTTCAGCGGCCGCGCATGTATGCGATTCAAGATAGGTAATTGACGAACGGATTAATCAATATATTGGAATTAATGGCAGCGGCAAAGTGTCGCGGTAAAACGTTTGTATTCTTGCGCAATCGTTTGCGCGATAAATTCATGTTGATGAAGCGCCATCGTTAATTTCCTGTCAGTTGAAAATGATTCGATATTGGCGTTGTAATCGGGCAACGATGGCGGTGCTGGACAATATTTTGTCCGTTGAGTGGTGGTCGCGCGCAAGCCAATGCCAGCAAGGAAGCGTGCGTCTGCGATGATTTTCGGCAAGAAATTCCCTTAATCTTCAATTGGTTCCGGAAAATCAAAAAGGACTGCGGATAAAAAATCCGGGATTGAAAATTGAAAGGAAGGAATGGGGTTTTAGAGGGGTAAATCGAACATTGTCAGATGTATTTGACAATGATTTACAGAAATCTTTCGCTGTTATCTCGATAATGCCGCCTCGTGTCGGACGGGAGCCACCATGCGCTGCCGTTTGTGTCCGCCACGTCGTCCATTCCATTTGTACTCCTTACGGGAAACCTCATGAAAAAATCCATCCTGAGCGCTGTCGCACTCGCAGCCCTGTCCTCCTCGGCCTTCGCAGCGGGCACCGGCACGATCAACTTCACGGGCGAGATCGTCGCGGGCGCATGCGGCATCGACTCGGGCTCGGTCAACCAGACCGTGAACCTCGGCAAGGTGCCGACCAACGTGTTCAAGCAAGTCGGCGACAAGTCCACCCCGACCAACTTCGACATCAAGCTGACCGATTGCGACACCAGCGTCGCGAAGAACGCGTACTTCACGTTCACGGGCACGTCGAGCGCGGGCCAGCCGAAGCTGCTCGCCACGATCGGTTCGGCAACCAACGTCGGCATCCGCCTGCAGGCCGCGTCGGGCGAATACCTCGACAACGGCGCCGAGCAAAAGGCGCCGACGCTGCTGCAGAACGGCACGAACATCGCACGCTTCGCGGCGATGTACGAAGCGACGGCAGCCGGCGTGACGCCGGGTACCGCCGACGGCGTCGCGAACTTCACGGTCCGCTACCAGTAAGCATCCGTGCCGGAGGAGGGATGCGTGCATCCCTTCCTCCTTCGTCCTTCCTCCCGTTTTCCTTCTCCTCGGACTCCCGGTAGCACCGCGTGCGAATCAGACATTCCTTCCTTTGCGTCTCCGTGCTGGTCGTCGGCAGCCAGAGCCAGGCGACGGAATTCAATTCGTCGTTCCTCGACATCGACGGAACGAGCAACGTCGACCTGTCGCAGTTCTCGCAGGCGGACTTCACGCTGCCCGGCGAGTACATGCTCGACGTGCAGGTCAACGACCTGTACCTCGGATTGCAGCCGATCGAATTCGTGGCGGTCGATGCGACGGGCGCGGGCAAGCCGTGCCTGCGACCGGCGCTCGTCGCGCGGTTCGGCCTGAAGCCTTCGCTGGTCAAGGACCTGCCGCGCTTCCGGGGCGGCAGTTGCGTCGACCTCGCCGCGATCGAAGGGGCGACCGTGCGTTACCTGAAAAGCGACGGGCGGCTCAAGATCACGATTCCGCAGGCCGCGCTCGAATTCACCGATTCGACCTACCTGCCGCCGGAGCACTGGTCCGAAGGGATTCCCGGCGCGATGCTCGACTATCGGGTGATCGCGAACACGAACCGCAACTTCGGTACGGGCGGCGGGCAGACGAATGCGATCCAGGCGTACGGGACAGTCGGCGCGAACTGGGGCGCGTGGCGTTTTCGCGGCGACTACCAGGCGCAATCGAACGTCGGCAACACCGCGTACGCGGACCGCACGTTCCGCTTCAGCCGGCTTTATGCGTTTCGCGCGTTGCCGTCGATCCAGTCGACGGTGACGTTCGGCGACGACTATCTGACCTCCGACATTTTCGACACGTTCGCGCTGACGGGCGCGTCGATCCGCAGCGACGACCGCATGCTGCCGCCGTCGCTGCGCGGCTATGCACCGCTGATCTCGGGCGTCGCGCGCACCAACGCGACCGTGACCGTGTCGCAGGCCGGCCGCGTGCTGTACGTGACGCGCGTGTCGCCGGGCGCGTTCGCGCTGCAGAACATCAACACGAGCGTGCAGGGCACGCTCGACGTCGCGGTCGAGGAAGAGGACGGCAGCGTGCAGCGCTTCCAGGTGACGACGGCCGCCGTGCCGTTCCTCGCGCGCACCGGCCAGTTGCGCTACAAGGCCGCGGTCGGCAAGCCGCGCCTGTTCGGCGGCGCCGGCATCACGCCGTTCTTCGGCTTCGGCGAAATCGCGTACGGTTTGCCGTTCGACGTCACCGCGTATGGCGGCTTCATCGCCGCGTCGGGCTATACGTCGATCGCGCTCGGCGTCGGTCGCGATTTCGGCGCCTTCGGCGCGGTGTCGGCCGACGTCACGCATGCGCGGGCGCGCCTGTGGTGGAGCGGCGCGACACGCAACGGCAACTCGTATCGCATCAACTATTCGAAGCACTTCGACGGGCTCGACGCGGACGTGCGCTTCTTCGGCTACCGCTTCTCCGAGCGCGAGTACACCAGCTTCGCGCAGTTCTCCGGCGACCCGACCGCGTACGGCCTCGCCAACAGCAAGCAGCGCTATTCGGCGACGCTGTCGAAGCGCTTCGGCGACACGTCGACCTATTTCTCGTACGACCAGACGACCTACTGGGCGCGCGCGTCCGAGCAGCGGGTCGGCCTGACGCTCACGCGCGCGTTCTCGATCGGCACGCTGCGCAACCTGAACGTCAGCGTGTCGGCATTCCGCACGCAGAGCGCCGGCGCGAGCGGCAACCAGTTCTCGGTCACCGCGACGCTGCCGATCGGCGGCCGCCACACCGTCACGTCGAACCTGACGACGGGCAACGGCAGCACCAGCGTGAACGCGGGCTATATCTACGACGATCCGGCCGGCCGCACCTACCAGGTCAATGCGGGCGCGACCGACGGCCGCGCGTCGGCCAACGCGAGCTTCCGGCAGCGCACGTCGGCGTACCAGCTCACCGCGCAGGCATCGACGCTCGCCAATGCGTATGCGGCCGCGTCGCTCGAAGTCGACGGCTCGTTCGTCGCGACGCAGTACGGTGTGTCCGCGCACGCGAATGGCAATGCGGGCGATACGCGGCTGCTGGTGTCGACCGACGGCGTGCCCGACGTGCCGCTGTCCGGCACGCTCGCGCATACCGATTCGCGCGGCTACGCGGTGCTCGACGGCATCTCGCCGTACAACGTGTACGACGCGACCGTCAACGTCGAGAAGCTGCCGCTCGAAGTGCAGGTGACGAACCCGATCCAGCGCATGGTGCTGACCGACGGCGCGATCGGTTTCGTGAAGTTCGCCGCCGCGCGCGGCAGCAACCTGTACCTGACGCTGACCGACGCGGCCGGCAAGGCGCTGCCGTTCGGCGCGTCGGTGCAGGACGCGGCGAACGGCAAGGAACTCGGCATCGTCGGCGAGGGCGGCGCGGCGTTCCTGACCCAGGTTCAGCCGAAATCCGCGCTGGCGGTGCGGGCGGGCGAACGCACGCTGTGCACTATCGACGCACTGCCGAACCAGCTCCAACTCGAAGGCACGCCGATTCCGGTGACGTGCCGGACACCGGGCGAGTCGCATGCGGCGGCCGCGCCGGTCGAACGATGATTTTCATGGATCCAGCGATGACGAACGCTTTCTCCCTTTCTTTCCCGCGGCGCGCGCTGTGCGTGTTCGCGACCGTCGGCGCGATGCTGGCAGGCACCGCGCATGCGGCGATCGTGCCCGATCGCACGCGCGTGATCTTCAACGAAGGCGAACAGGCCGCGATCGTGACGATCACCAACAAGAGCGCGACGTATCCGTATCTCGTGCAGTCGTGGCTCGAGGACGCGAAGGGCAACAAGACCACGTCGCCGCTGATGGTCGTGCCGCCGCTGCAACGCATCGAGGCGAACGAGCGCAACGTGCTGCGGATCGCGAAGCTGCCGGGCACCGAGTTGCCGGCCGATCGCGAAACGGTGTTCTACCTGAACATCCGCGAAGTGCCGCCGAAGACCGATACGCCGAACACGCTGCAGATCGCGCTGCATACGCAGATGAAGCTGTTCTACCGGCCGAAGGCCGTGCAGCCCCCGCGCGACGAGGACTGGACACTGCCGATGACGCTGCGGGTGGATGCGGCCGCACACAAGCTCGTGTTCGACAACCCGACGCCGTATCACGTGACGGTGGTCGACGTGAGCGCGGGTGCGCAGAAGACGCCGGTGCCGATCGAGCCGGTGATGGTGAGCCCGATGAGCACGGCCGACGTGCCGTTCAAGGCCGCGACGCCGGCGACGCTGTTCGTCACGCACATCGACGATTACGGCGGCCAGGTGGCGGTCGAGTATGCGTGCGACGCGGGTGCGTGCAAGAGCGTGAAGAAATGAGCGCGGGCATGCGTCATCGGGCGGCGCCGGCGGCATGGCTGCGCTGGGTCGTACTCGTGCTGCTGATCGCGGCCGTGCAGCCGGCGTGGGCGCTGCGCTGCCTGACGAACAGCGGCGCGACGTCGTTGACCGAGCCGATCGGCGGCGTGGCGTCGTATCCGACCGACGCGCCGGACGGCTACGTGATCTGGGTGTCGCCGGTGCGCACGACGTCGGGGTATTGCTACAAGGACCTCGGGGACGCCGGCAGCCTGAGGGTCGTCGACAACATTTACTTCTACGCGAATCCGAATCGTACGGACCCTGCCGCATGGGGGCTCGAGATCGGCATCCGCTACAAGGGCGTCGATTATTTCGACAAGACGAGCAATCGCGGCGGCGGGGTGTTTACCGGGTATGCGGTGCCGCCGTGCACCCGGTACGACTTCGACCGCGGGCGTTGCCAGCGCACGAACATCAGCATCGACTATCAGGTCGTCGTGCGCAAGAAGGGCAGCTGGATCCAGCCGCCGAGCGATATCTATACGGTGTTCCAGTTCGACGGCGAATTCGGGCTGAATGCGTTCGGCACGAGCTTTCAGTACCGCCTGAGCGGCCTGCGCAATCTCAAGCCGACGCCGTGCTTCGTCGACGTACTCGTGACGCCCGAACCGGGCATCGTCGATTTCGGGCAGGTGCAGGCGGCGGGCAACGGCTTCATGCCGGCGGTGCCGCGCAAGCGGTTCTCGTTGTCGTTGACCAAGAAATGCAACGTCGCGGTGCGGGTGGACGGGTATTTCGAGACGAGTTTTCCGGTCCAGAACGGTTTGCTGGTGCCGGCGAAGGACAGCAATTTCGGGATTGGCATCGAGGACAGCCAGGGCAAGGCCATTCCGTTCAACCAGCAGTTCACGCTGGCCCAGTTCGCGTCCAACGTGATGAACCAGAGCGTGCTGATGGACGCGGTGCTGAAGTCGTTCGGCCCGCCGAAGATCGGCCGATTCGACGCGACGGCGACGATCCGGTTGTTCATCTACTGACGGCGGTAGGCGCGGCCGCGTGCGTTCCGTCGGATCGCCGAAACGGCTCGTCGACGTAACGCAAGCCGTGTGGACCGCGGCGCCGTGCCGTGCGCCAATGCGGGGCGGGGCCGTCATCATGAACCTCGGCCGTGTCGGCCGCCGGGCCGCCGCCTTTGGCCTGGAAAGCCTGCCGTTCTCCGCAGACCCGTCGCGTTCGTCCCGTCCGCCAAAGCAGGCATTCCGGCAATTGTTCAGACAAATCCCGACAACCGAAAGGGTCATCTCGTAATCGGATTGAGAATGATTTGCGTTTACGTTAAATTCCCTTATCTCGGAATTTGACGGAGCAGATCGATGGCGATGGCGGAAGTGCTCGACCGACCGGCGGCGGCAGCGGCAAACCCGTTCCTCGGCAGTTATCCGGACCTGCCGCCGCGCGCCGCGCCGCGGGCGCGCCGGGCGTCCGAGCCCCGTGCGCAGGGTGCGCTGCTCGACGTGCTGATCTCGCATCGCGCGATGCTCGTCAACGTCGCGCGCGGCTTCGTCGGCTGCGCGAGCCGCGCGGAGGACGTCGTGCACGACGTGTTCGTGAAGCTCGTCGAATTCCCGAATCAGGACGCGGTGCGCCAGCCGGTCGCGTACGTGACGCGGATGGTGCGCAACGCATCGATCGACGCGTGCCGCCGGCAAAGCCTCGAAAACGTCTATCACACGGAAGAGGACGACGGTTTCGACGTGCCGTCGCCCGAGCCGACGCCGGAAGCCGCGCTGATGACGCGCGATACGCTGCGGCGCGTGTGGGCGGCGCTCGACGACCTGCCGGCGCGCAGCCGTGCGGCATTCGAGATGGTGCGGCTGCGCGAGGAGACGCTGCAGACCGCGGCGCGCGCGCTGAACGTGTCGCAGACGCTCGTGCATTTCATGGTGCGCGACGCGGAGCGCCACTGCGCGGAATGCCTCGACGCATGCCATCGCGGCGTCGCCTGCCCGGTGTTCCTGGGCGGCCGCGCACGGCGGCGGTAAAAAAACGCGCCGGCCAACCGTCTATCAGACAGGAGCGGCCGAATTTGCCGCTTCGCCTCCTTCAACCGCCCAGCGATTTCCGATCATGACGCAAGCCCCGATGCCTTCCGCCGACACCGACGATCTCGTCTATACGGTCGTCATCAACGACGAAGAACAGTATTCGATCTGGCCGACCTTCCGGCCCGTGCCCGCCGGCTGGCGCGAAGTGGGCGTGAGCGGCCCGAAGGCCGACTGTCTCGCGCACATCGAAACCGTCTGGACCGACATGCGCCCCGCGAGCCTGCGCCGCGCGATGGACGGCGAGCGCACGACGCGCGCGTCGTGACCCGTTGCGCCGCATGTGCGGCGCGCCACCTGAAGAGGACGTTGCATGACCCTGCTTTCGTTGCCGACGCTCGACGACCTGCGTATCGAGCCGGGACTGCCCACCGTCGTGTCGCCGCGCGGCAACGACGAGATGTCGATCGACGACGTCGCGCCGCTCGCGCGCGAGATCGCGGCCGACACGCTCGAACGGGCGGGCGGCGTGCTGTTCACGGGCTTTCGCGTGCCGTCGATCGATACGTTCCAGCAATTCGCGGCATCGTTCGGCGATCCGCTGATCGGCTATGAATATGCGTCGACGCCGCGCAGCCAGGTCGAGGGCGCGGTCTACACGTCGACCGAATACCCGCCGCACCGCGCGATTCCGCTGCACAACGAGCAGTCGTACACGCGCGAATGGCCGCTGCGCATCTGGTTCCACTGCGCGCTCGCCGCGCCGAAGGGCGGGGCGACGCCGATCGCGGACAGCCGCGCCGTCTACCGCGCGCTCGATCCGGCGCTCGTCGCGCGCTTCGAGAAGCGCGAATTGCTGTACGTGCGCAATTTCGGGCAGGGGCTCGATCTGCCGTGGCAGCAGTCGTTCGGCACCGACGAGCCGGCCGAGGTGGAGCGGATGTGCGCGGCGCGCGGCATCGAGTGCGCGTGGCGCACCGACGACGACGGCGAGCTTCTGCTGCGCACGCGCGAGCGTTGCCAGGCGGTCGCGCGCCATCCGCGCACGGGCGAGCGCGTGTGGTTCAACCAGGCGAACCTGTTTCACCTGTCGGCGCTCGACGACGACATGCAGGAAGCGCTCGTCGACGCAGTCGGGCTCGAGAACGTGCCGCGCAACGTGTACTACGGCGACGGCGAACCGCTCGAGGCCGACGCGCTCGCGCAGATCCGCGGCGTGCTCGACCAGCAGCGCATCGTGTTCCCGTGGCGCACCGGCGACGTGCTGATGCTCGACAACATGCTGACCGCGCATGCACGCGACCCGTTCGAGGGGCCGCGCAAGGTCGTCGTCGCGATGGCGCAGAGTTACACGGTCCCGCGCGACCGAACGGAGGATTGATGACGCGTCGTACCGCCGCGCTTGCCGCGCGCGGGCTGTCGGTGGGATATCGCGACCATGTCGTGATCGACGGGCTGGACCTGTCGATCGCGGCCGGCCGCGTAACCGCGCTGTGCGGACCGAACGGCTGCGGCAAGAGCACGCTGCTGCGCACGCTCGCGGGCCTGCAGCCCGCGCGTGCCGGCCACGTCGACGTGAACGGCAAGCCGCTCGCGTCGTTTCGCCGTCGCGCGCTCGCGCGCGAGCTGACGATGCTTGCGCAGTTCAACCAGATTCCGTCGGGCCTCACGGTGCGCGAGCTCGTCGCGTACGGGCGCTATGCGTACGGCGGCTTCCTGCGCGGCCTGTCGCGGGCCGATCATGCGGCGATCGACGAGGCGCTCGACACGAGCGGCCTCGCGGGCGACGCGGAGCGCGACGTCGGCGCGCTGTCGGGCGGCGAACGCCAGCGCGCGTGGATCGCGATGGCGCTCGCGCAGCAGGCGCCGATCGTGCTGCTCGACGAACCGACGACGTATCTCGACATTCATCACCAGCTCGACATCCTCGATGCGCTGCGTGCGCTGAACCGTACGCGCGGGCTGACGATCGTCTGGGTGCTGCATGACCTGAACCAGGCGGCCGCGTACAGCGACGAGATCGTGCTGATGCGCGCGGGCCGCCTCGTCGCGCAGGGCACGCCCGACGCGATGCTCGAGCCGGCGCGGCTGCGCGCGGCGTTCGGCGTCGAGATGCTGAAGCTCGCGCATCCGCAGACGGGCGCGCCGATGTGCGTGCCGGCCTACGGGCCGTCGACCGACGGCGCGCCGCAGGCGGCCGGCGTCTTCGACCGGGATCTCGCCGTATGACGACGTTCGCGATGCGCAAGCGCCTCGCGGCGACGGGCAGGGGTGCGACGAAAGGGCGGGCCGGCGCGATCGCGTTCGGCCTCGTCGCGCTGATCGCGCTGCTCGCCGCGCTGCGGATTGCCCCGGACCTGCGCGTGTGGTGGGACGCGGCGCCCGGCAGCGATGCCGCGGCGCTCGCGCACGTATTCCTGTTCGACCTCAATCTGCCGCGCGTCGCGGCCGCGCTCGTCGCGGGCGGCTGCCTCGGCATCGCCGGCGCGCTGTTCCAGTCGCTCACGCGTAATCCGCTCGCGTCGCCCGACCTGCTCGGCGTGACGGGCGGTGCCCAGCTCGGGCTGCTCGCGGCGATGCTGGTGCCGGCGCTGGCGGGCGTCGCGTCGGTGCCGCTGCTGTTCGTGTGCGGGCTCGCGGCCGCCGCGTGCGCGATCGTCGCGGCGGGCGGCTGGCGCGCGACGCCGTTGCGGCTCGTGCTCGCGGGCAGCGTGTGCATGCTGTTGTTCGCGGCGCTGTCGACGCTCGTGCTCGCGTTCTTCGAGCAGAACATCGCGGGCGCCGCACTGTGGACCAACGGCAGCCTGTACCAGCCGGGCGCGACGGGCCTCGCGCTCGCCGCGCGCTGGCTCGTCGTGCCGCTGGTCGCGCTGCCGTTCGTGATCCGGCCGCTGAATCCGCTCACGCTCGGCGACGATGCGGCGGCCGCGGCCGGCGTGCGCGTCGATGCGACGCGGCTCGCCGCGACGATCGTCGCGGTCGCGTTCACGAGCGTGGCCGTCAGCATCGCGGGCCCGCTGTCGTACGTCGGCCTCGTCGCGCCGAACCTGCTGCGCCAGGTCCGCGGCGCGCGCGCGGCGCGGCTCGGCGTGCTGGTGCCGCTGTCGGCGCTCGCCGGCGGCGCGCTCGTGCTCGTCACCGACAGCGCGGTGCTCGCATCGGGCCTCGACGCGACGCTGTCGACCGGCGTCGCGATCGCGCTGGTCGGCACGCCGCTGATGCTCGCGATGATCCGGCGCGGCGCCGCGTGGTCGGGCGTGCTGCACGCGGATGCCGAACGCGCGGCGGGCGGCGGCTCGACGCGGCTCGTCGGCTGGCTCGAACGGCTCGGCTGGCCGTTGCGCACCGTGCTGTTCGTCGTGGCGGGCGTGCTGGTGCTCTTCGTCGGCGTGTCGGCCGGCCCCGAATGGCTCGCGCCCGCGCGCTGGTCGGCCGCGCTGTCCGGTCACGATGCGCTCGCGCGGATGCTGATCGACCTGCGCATGCCGCGTCTGCTGTGCGCGCTGCTCGCCGGCGCGTTGCTGGCGGTCAGCGGCGTCGCGATGCAGAGCGTCGTGCGCAATCCGCTCGCGGGCCCCGAAGTGCTCGGCGTCACGCAGGGCGCGGGGCTCGTCACGCTGTTCGCGTTGTCGACGTGGCCGCTGATGGGCCACGTGACGCTTGCCACCGCCGCGCTGATCGGCGGCGGGCTGTCGCTCGCGATCACGCTCGCACTGAATCACCGGCATCGCTACGCGCCGCTCGCGGTCGCGCTGACCGGCATCGTGATCGGCGCGTTGTGGACCACGCTCGCGCAATGGCTGATCACGCAGGAAAGCGTGCAGCCCGCACGCTTCGTCGTATGGCTCGTCGGCGGCACGTACGGCCGCAGCTGGGGCGAGGTGTCGATGCTGCTGCCGTGGTGCGTGCTCGCGGTGCCGGTGTTCGCGTGGCTCGCGAAACCGCTCGACATGCTCGCGCTCGGCGACGATCAGGCGGCCGCGCTCGGCCTGCCGGTGGCCGCGCTGCGGCCGCTCGCGCTGACGATCGCGACGCTCGCCGCGTGCGCGGCCGTCGCGGCGGTCGGGCCGGTCGGCTTCATCGGGCTGATGGCGCCGCACGTCGCGACGATGCTCGGTGCGCGCCGGCATCGCACGCGGCTGTGGCTCGCGGCGGCGTGCGGTGCACTGATTCTCGGCGTCGCGGATCTCGCGGCGCGTACCGTCGTCGCGCCGCGCGAAGTGCCGGCCGGCGTGCTGACCGCGCTGATCGGCGCGCCGTACCTGCTCGGGCTGCTGATTCTCGAGGGGCGCCGCGCCCGGCGCGCGGGGCGATGACGCCGGCGCTCGACGGCGCGCGCGCCACGCGCTTTTCGGCGTTCGCGCCGGAACCGTTCGCCGAGCACCTCGACGTCGTCTGGCTCGGCATGCCCGACGATGTGCGCGCGCCGGGCCGCATCGTCGTGCCCGTCGCCGAATTGCCCGCGCACCGCGACGCCGTGCTCGCCGCGATGGTCGACCATTACGGCGGCGATCCGGCGCAGCATGCACGTGCGCTGATGTCGCAATGGAGCAAATACTATTTCGGCCGCGCGGCGCCGGCCGGCGTCGTCGCCGCGCTGACGCTCGGGCGGCCGCTCGACATGACGCCCGAGCGCACGTTCGTCGCGCTCGACGACGGGATGCCGGCCGCGCTGTATTTCGCGAGCGATGCACTCGGCGCGCCGTGCGACGAACCCGCGCCGCGCTATGCGGGCCTCATCGCGCATCTCGGCGCGGTGATCGACCTGCTCGCGGCGATGGGCCGCGTCACGCCGCGCGTGCTGTGGAGCAACGCGGGCAACCTGCTCGACTATCTGCTCGACACGTATCGTTCGCTGCCGTGCGCGGCCGATCCCGTCCGCGATGCGGACTGGCTGTTCGGCTCGACCTGCGTGCATGGCGAGCCGAATCCATTGCGCATGCCCGTGCGCGATGCCGTGCCGCGCTCGCCGCTGCTGCCGACGCCGTTTCGCGCGCGCCGCGTGTGCTGCCTGCGCTACGAAATTCCTGGAGAAACGCAACTGTGTGGAAGCTGCCCCCTGCTATTGACGATGGACGACGCGGCGCTGGCCGAGCAGGACGCGATCCGGTGATGCACGCCGGCCGCCGGCATGTGCTTGGCACGCTCGCGGCGGCGCTCGGCGCCGCATGCTGCGGCGCGTTTTCCGCATCGGCGGCCGCGGTTTCCGCGGCCGGGAGCGCGGGCGGCACACAGGGCGCCGTGTCGCTGGCCGGCAATCCCGTCGTGTCGCAGGCCAGCGCGAGGATGCCCGTGCGGCCGCAGCGCGTGGTCGCGCTCGACTTCATGTTCGCGGAAAGCGTGATCGCGCTCGACATCGTGCCGGTCGGGATGGCCGATACCGCGTTCTACCCGGGCTGGCTCGGCTACCGGAGCGAACAGCTCGCGCACGTGACCGACATCGGCTCGCGGCAGGAGCCGGGGCTCGAGGCGATCGCGGCGGTCAAGCCGGACCTGATCATCGGCGTCGGTTTCCGGCATGCGCCGATCTTCGACGCGCTCGACCGGATCGCGCCGACGATCCTGTTCCAGTTCAGCCCGAACGTGTCCGAAGGCGGTGTGCCCGTCACGCAGCTCGACTGGATGCGGCAGATCTTCCGGACGATCGGTGCGGTCACGGGCCGCGACGCGCGCGCGCAGGCGGTCGAAGCGCAACTCGACGCCGGCATCGCGCGCGATGCGGCGCGGCTCGCGGCCGCGGGCCGCCACGGCGAGCGCGTCGCGCTGCTGCAGGATCTCGGCTTGCCCGACCGGTACTGGGCCTATACGGGCAACAGCACGTCGGCGGGCCTCGCGCGGGCGCTCGGGCTCGATCCGTGGCCGAAGAAGCCGACGCGGGAGGGCACGCTGTACGTGACGTCGGCCGATCTGCTGCGGCAGCGCGACCTGGCCGTGCTGTTCGTGACCGCGTCGGGGATGGACGTGCCGTTGTCGGCGAAACTCGATTCGCCGGTGTGGCGTTTCGTGCCCGCGCTGAAGGCACACCGGATCGCGCTGATCGAGCGCAACATCTGGGGGTTCGGCGGGCCGATGTCGGCGCTGAAGCTGGCCGACGTGATGACCGACACGATGCTGAAGCTGCCGGCCGTGCGTTGAGCGGCGGACGATGCCGCGTTGACGGGCAGGGCGTCGCGGTCAGCGTGACGACGCGCGGTTTCAGTCTTTCCTTTTCGCCACACGTCAGTCGAATTCCCCGCTGAAACGACCGTCGCCGACACACTGCCATTGCAGCGTGCCGGCGATTTTTTTTCGATCGACTGTCGGTGTCGTGTTACGCGCTCAGCGCATCGACGCCATCCTGCGCACGCAGGCGCGCCGGTTGCGTGTCGCTGACGATGCGCCCGTTGTCGAGCTTCAGCAGACGGTCGGCGAGATCGAAGTAGCGGTCGTCGTGCGTGATCACGATCACGGCCTTGCCGCGCGCGCGCAGCTCGGGCAGCAGTTGCTCGTAGAACACGGCCTTGAACGACGGGTCCTGGTCGGCCGCCCATTCGTCGAACAGGTAGAACGGGCGATCTTCCAGGTACGCGACGACGAGCGCGAGCCGCTTGCGCTGCCCGGTCGACAGCGCGCGCGTCGAGAACGCGCCGTCGATCACCTTCACCTTGTGGTCGAGCGCGAGTTTCGCGACGAGCGCGTTCGCCCGCGCATCGGCCTGCGCACGCGACGGATCGTCGGGGTCGACGATGCCGAGCAGCGCGTCGAACAGGTGGAAATCGTTGAACACCGCGCTGAAGCGCTGCCGGTAGGCCGCGCGCTCGCGCCAGCCGATCGTGCGGCCGTCGACCTCGATCGTGCCTTGCTCCGGCTCGTACAGCCCCGTCAGCACCTTCGCGAGCGTCGTCTTGCCGCTGCCGTTGCCGCCGACGATGAACACGAGCTCGCCCGGCTTGATCGTCAAATCGATCGGCCCGATGCTGAACATCCGTTCGTCGCGCTCGTGGAAATACGCATGCGTGACGCCGCGCAGCGTAACCGCGCCGGCCGGCGGCACGTCGGGCGCATCGGCCGCGGGCGGCACCGTGCGCAGCGCGCCGAATTCGGCCATCACGCCTTCGATCCGCGTGAGCGACACGCGCGCCGCGTTGACGGTCGGCAGGTTGTTCAACAGGCCGTCGAGCGGCACGAGCATGAACAGGAACACGACGACGTAGCCGGCGGCCGCGGCCGGGTCGGCATGCACGCCGAGCTGCGGCCAGAACGACGCGACACCGAGGAACACGTAGAACAGGAAGATGATCCAGCCGACGCCGACCGCATACGCGCTGAACGCGCGGCGGCGGTGGTCGCGCACTTCGCCGATCGCGGCGCCGAGCTGGCCGTCGACGAACTGGCGGGCGCGCGCGTCGTGCAGCTTCAGCTCCTTCGCGCCGGAGAACAGCGAGCCCAGATAGCCGAACAGGCGGTCCTGCGCCTGGCCGGCGGCTTCGAGCGCGGCGATCGCGCGGCGGTCGCCGGTGTGATAGCCGAGCGAGCCGGCGATGATCGCGGCCAGCGCCAGCAGGCACACGGGCCAGGACAGCCACGCCAGATAGCCGAGGCAGCCGAACACGATCGAGCCGTGCATGACGAGGTTCGGCAGCGCGAAGAACAGCATCGACACGTTGGTCGCGTCATCGGTCAGCACCGATTGCACGGGCGCCGCGCCGATCCGCTCGATGTCGCGCAGTTCGGCCGCGCCGACGCGCCGCGCCAGATGCACGCGCAATCGCGCCATCGTGTCCTGCGACAGGCGGGCGAACAGCGTGCCCGACACGATCCGCGTGACGAGCGCGATCACCGCGCACAGCGCGAAGCGCCACGCGAGCGACGCGTCGGCGGCGCCCGGTTGCGACAGCGCGCGGTTCAACGTCGCGACGAGCAGCACGCTCGCGACGCCGTTCAGCACGCACGCGGTGAGCGCCAGCGTGAGCGACACGCGGCTTTCGCGCAGCAGCGCAAGGATCAGGCGCGCTGCGGGGCGGCCGGGGGAAGCGTCGAGGGACGGCGGGGAAGAAGGCTCGTGGGCGGCTGTCATCGGCAACGTCGGTAAAGGGAAGGCAGGCAATAACGCGAAAAACGGCAAATCTGACGGGAAAGCGGCCGGCGGGGCGAGCCCCGTTCCGGCTTTCCTTCCTGATAGACGAACGGGCCGCGCAAATATTTAGCGACATCGCCAAAAAAAGCGGTCGCACGCATTTTGCGCACAAGGCGGTAAAAAATCGGCCGCGTCGTTCGTCAAACCAGTGAAGCCGCCCCAAGCGGCCCCGAGACTTGGCCGAAGCGGCCGGACCGAAGGACTTCACGCACATGACGAGTTTCCCGACTGCGCTGCATCACCGAATCCGCGAACTGGCGCGCATCGCGCCCGACGCGCCCGCCATCGCGGTGCCTTTCCAGAACGACCTGCGCCTGTCGCGCGGCGCGCTCGACGCACGCGCATCGCAACTTGCCCGGCGACTGCGCGCGGCCGGCGTCGGCGCCGAAGTGCGGGTCGGCGTGTGCGTCGAGCGTTCGGGCGACCTGTTCGTCGCGCTGCTGGCCGTGCTCAAGGCCGGCGGCGTGTTCGTACCGCTCGATCCGCGCCATCCGGCCGCGCGCCTCGACTGGATCGTGCAGGACGCGCAACTGCGGCACGGCATCGTCGACGCCGCCGGCCGCGCGGCGCTCGGCACGCCGTTCGAACACGCGTTCGACGCGACGGCGCGAGCACCGGACGTCGCGCAGGACCGCGCGTTCGATGACGACATCGTGACCGTGCATCCGCGTTCGGCCGCTTACATGATCTATACGTCGGGCTCGACGGGCACGCCGAAGGCGGTGGTCGTCGAGCACGGGCCGCTCGCCGCGCATTGCGACGCGCTCGCGGCCGCGCTGCCGATCGAGGCCGGCGACCGTCTGCTGCATTTCGCGTCGGTCAACTTCGACGCCGCGCACGAATGCTGGCTCGCGCCGCTCGCGGTCGGCGCCGGCATCGTCGTGGCGCCGCCGCAACCGTTCGCGCCGGACGCCGCGCACGCGCTGATGGTGCGCGAAGCGGTCAACGTCGCCGCGTTTCCGCCTGCGTACCTGCGCGAATTCGCGGCCGTCGCCGCGCGCGACGGCGTGCCGCCGGCCTTGCGCGTGCTCGCGTTCGGCGGCGAAGCGCTGCCGCAGCAGGCGTTCGAATTCGTGCGCCGCACGTTCCCGGCGGTGCGCCTGATCAACGGTTACGGGCCGACCGAAGCCGTGATCTCGCCGATGCTGTGGCCGGTCGAGCCGGGCGTGACGCCGGTGCTGGCAGCCGACGACGCGTATGCGTCGCTGCCGATCGGCAGCGTGATCGGCCCGCGGGTCGCGCGCGTCGACGGCGCCGCCGCCGATGGGGTGGGCGAGTTGCTGCTCGGTGGTGTGTGCGTCGCACGCGGTTATCACGGTCGCCCGGCGCTCACGGCCGAGCGTTTCATTCCCGATGCGGACGGCGAACCCGGCGCGCGCGTCTATCGTACCGGCGACCTTGCGCGCCTGCGCGACGACGGCGCATACGATTATTTGGGCCGCCTCGACGATCAGGTCCAGGTGCGCGGCGTGCGCGTGGAGCCGGCGGAAATCGCCGCGTGCCTGCGCTCGCACCCGGCCGTGGCCGATGCGGCCGTGCTGGCCGACACCGCCAACGGGCCGACGCGGCTGATCGCGTGCGTCGCGCTGCGCGCGGCGGCCGACGATGCCGCATTGAAGGCGCACGTGGCCGCGCAATTGCCGGCCGCGTGGCAGCCGCACCGGTTCGTGCGTTGCGATGCGTTGCCTTATACGCTGAACGGCAAGCTCGACCGCGCCGCGCTGCGCGAGCGGATTGCCGCCGCGCGCGACACGACGCAAGCTGTCGGCGATGCGCCGCGCACGCCGACCGAACAACGGATCGCGGACCTCTGGCAGACGCTGCTGGGCCTCGACGTCACGCCGTCGCGCGACGATCGTTTCTTCGCGCTGGGCGCCGATTCGCTCGCCGCGATGCAGTTGCAGGCCGCGATCCGTGCCGCCGTGCGCGTGAATTTGCGGCTCGACACGCTGTTCGCCGATCCGGCGCTCGCCGAACTGGCCGAAACCGTCGATCGCGCGGAACGCGAGACCGGCGAACCGCTTGCCGCGATTGCCGCGCGCCGCGCGCCGGCCGATGCGGCCGCGTCGGGTGCGCCGTACGTCGATCGTGCGGCATCGCTCGCGCAACAGCGCTTCTGGGTGCTCGCGCAAACGCGCGATGCAAGCGCCGCGTATCACATCGCCGCGCACTGGACGATCGACGGCGTACTCGACCGCGACGCGCTGCAGCGCGCGCTCGATCACGTGATCGGCCGACATGAAGCATGGCGCACGACGCTCGTCGACAACGACGATGGCGTCGTGATGCAGCGGATTCACGCGCATCTGCCGGTGTCGATCGCGTCGGTCGACCTGCGCGACCAGCCGCCGGCTGCCCGCGACGCGCAAGCCGCGCGTCTCGCAGAGCGCGACGCGGCCGAACCGTTCGATCTCGCGCGCGGCCCGCTGCTGCGCGCGACGCTGGTCGCGCTCACCGACGACCGTCACCGCCTGCTGCTGACCGCGCATCACGCGATCACCGATGGCTGGAGCTCGCGTTGCGCATTCGACGAACTGTCGGCTGCGTACCGCGCGTATGCCGAAGGCTGCGAACCGTCGCTGCCCGCATTGCCGATCCAGTACGCCGACTACGCGGACTGGCAGCGCGACATGCTGGCCGGCGGCGAGGGCGAGCGTCAGCTCGACTACTGGCGCGGCGCGTTGCGCGACGTGCCGGGCCCGCTCTCGCTGCCGGTCGATCGCCAGCCGGGCGCCGCACGCACGCTGCACGGCGCGCGCGTGTCGGTGCGCCTGCCCGATGCGGTCGCGGCCGACGTGCGGCAACTCGCACGCGACGCGCAGGCAACCGTCTTCACGGTGCTGCTGGCCGCGCTCGACGCATGGCTGTCGCGGCTGACCGGCGAAACGGACGTCGTCGTCGCGGTGCCGGTCGCGCATCGTCAGCGCCCCGAAACGCGTGCGTTGCTGGGTCTTTTCCTGAATACGGTCGCGCTGCGCGTACGCGTGGCGCCGACGCTGCCGTTCCGTGCGCTCGTCGATGCGGCGCGTACCGCGGCGCTCGACGCGGTCGCGCACCAGGACGTGCCGTTCGAGCGCGTCGTCGACGCGGTGAAGCCGCCCGTCAAGCGTGGCGACGAATGGCTGCGCGTGAAGTTCGCGCAGCAGTTCGACGCACGGCACGACAGCGTGCTGCCGGGCGCCACGGCGGTCGCGACGCCGGGGCCCGATCTTGCCGCGCGCTTCGATTTCGCGTTGGATTTCACCGACGACGCGAACGGGATCGAACTCGTCGCGGCCTATGCCACCGACTGCATCGATGCCGATACCGCGCGTGCCTGGCTCGACAGCTATGCAGCGCTCGTCGCGTCCGCCGCACATGACCCGCACGCGACGACGGCCGCGCTGCCGTGCGACGCATCGGCTGCGTCGCGCCAGCCGCGCAACGGCCGTGCGCTGCGCATCGAACATGCCGACATCGTCGCCGCATTCGCACGGCAGGCGGCTGCGTATCCGCATCGGGTCGCGCTTGCGGACGCGTCGGCATCGCTGACGTTCGCCGAACTCGACGATGCATCGAACCGCATCGCGCGGGCGCTGGCGCAACGCGGGGTGGCCGCCGAAGCGCCGGTCGTCGTCTGCATCGAACGGTCGGCGCGTTTCGTCGTCGGCCTGCTCGGTGCGTTGAAAGCCGGCGCGCTGGCCGTGCTGCTCGACCCCGCGCAGCCGGCCGCGCGTCTCGTCGCGGCGGCGGCCGACTGCGGCGCGCGCTGGGCGCTCGTCGCGGAGCCGGCCGCGTGGCCGGCCGGCATCGACACGCAGCCGCTCGACGTCGACGCACTCGCGCAGGACGCGACGCTCGCCCATGCGGCGGGCGTGCGCGTCGCGCCGCATCCGGAACAGGGTGCGTACCTGATCTATACGTCGGGCTCGACCGGCACGCCGAAGGGCGTCGTCGTCTCGCACGGCGCGCTGGCCGACTACGTGCACGGGATGCTCGACGAACTCGCGTTCGCGCCGGACGCGTCGTTCGCGATGGTCTCGACCGTCGCGGCCGATCTCGGCCACACGACGCTGTTCGGCGCGTTGTGCGCGGGCCGCACGCTGCACCTGCTGCCGGCCGCGTGCGCGTTCGATCCGGACCTGTTCGCCGACGAAATGCGCCGCCGCGACGTCGGCGTGCTGAAGATCGTGCCGAGCCACCTGCAGGCGCTGCTCGACGCGCGCGTGCCGGCCGACGTGCTGCCGCGCCACGCGCTCGTGACGGGCGGCGAAACGCTCACGTGGGCGCTCGTCGCACGGCTGGCCGCGCTCGCGCCGGCCTGCCGCGTGATCAACCATTACGGGCCGACCGAAGCGACGGTCGGCGCGATCGCATGCGACACCGCGTCGATTGCCGCCGACGCACGCAATCCGGCGAGCGGCGTGCCGCTCGGCCTGCCGCTGCCGAATGCGCGCGCGCTGGTGCTCGACGCGTTCGGCGCGTGCGTGCCGGCCGGCGCGACCGGCGAGCTGTATCTCGGCGGCCCGGGCGTCGCGCGCGGCTACCTCGGCCGGCCCGCGCAAACGGCGGAGCGCTTCGTGCCCGATCCGTTCACGCCCGGCGCGCGGCTGTATCGGACCGGCGACCGCGTGCGGTTGCGCACGGATGGCCGTCTCGCATTCCTTGGCCGTATCGACGACCAGGTGAAGATTCGCGGCTACCGCGTCGAGCCGGGCGAGGTGAGTGCGGCCGTGCGCGCGGCCGGCCCGATCGCGCAGGCCGAAACGCTCGCGATCGAGCACGATGGCCGCCTGCGGCTCGCGACGTTCGTCGTGATGCGCGACGGCGCGGCGTTCGACGAAGCCGCGGTGCGCGCCGCGCTGGCGGCGACGCTGCCCGACTACATGGTGCCCGCGCAATTCGTCACGCTCGCGCGCCTGCCGGTGACGGCGAACGGCAAGATCGATCGCGCGGCAATGCGCGAACGGGCCGCCGTGCCGGTCGCGGCCGCGTCCGGCGACGCGCCGCAAGGTGACGTCGAAACGGTGCTCGCCGACGTCTGGCAGGCCGTGCTGAAGGCGCCGAAGGTGGGCCGCGACGACAATTTCTTCGAACTCGGCGGCGATTCGATCCTCGTGCTGCAGGTGATCGCCCGGGCGCGCAAGCGCGGCGTGCGCTTCACGCCGAAGCAGCTGTTCGACGGGCCGACGGTCGCCGAACTCGCGCGCATCGCGAAAACGGACGATATGGCCGTCGCCGCGCGACAGCCTGCGAGCACGATCGGAACGACAAACGTAACATCGACTGCCGCGCCGATCCTGACGCCCGCGCAACAACGCTTCTTCGCACTCGATATCCCGCAGCGCGGCCACTGGAACCAGTCGGTATCGTTCGATGTACGCGGCGCGTTCGACGCGGACGCATTCGCACGCGCATTCGACGCGCTGCTCACGCATCACGATGCATTCCGCCAGCGCTTCGCGCGCGGCGCGGACGGCACGTGGCAGGCGAGCGATGCGGCGAAGCCGTACGACGCGCTGCCGTTCGTCGAAGTCGCCGCACGCGACGAAGCCGACGCGCTGGCGCGCTTCGATGCGCTGCAACGCCGTCTCGACCTCGGCAACGGGCCGCTCGCCTGCGCGTGCGCGGCACGACTGCCGGACGGTTCGACGCGGCTCTATCTGGCGCTTCACCATGCGATCGTCGACGGTGTGTCGTGGCGCATCCTGCTCGACGACCTCGACACCGCCTACCGCGCGGCATGCGAACGCACGCCGGTCCGCCTGTCGCAGCCGGGCCTGCGCGCGGCCGCCTGGGCCGCGCGGCTCGCCCGTGCGGCAACGGAGCCGGCGTCGCCGTTCGCGGGCGAAGCCGCCTACTGGGCCGGCATGGCGCAGGGCGACGACGTCGCGCCCGATCACCCCGACGCAGCGGCGACGAACGCCGATGCGGCCGTCGTCGTACAGACGATCGACGCGTCATTGACCCGCGCCGCGCTGACCGACGCGCACGCGGCCTATCGCACGCAGACGATCGAGTTGCTCGGCGCGGCGCTCGCGCTGGCGCTGGCCGGCGCGCGCGGCGCCGCATCGTGCCGGGTCGAACTGGAAGGACACGGCCGCGAAGCACTGTTCGACGACGCGGATGCCAGCCGCACGATCGGCTGGCTGACGAGCCATTACCCGGTGACGCTGCCGGTCGAAGCGACGGCCCGAGACACGCTGTGCGCGGTCAAGGACACGCTGCGCGCGGTGCCGCACAAGGGGCTCGGCTTCGGCGTGCTCGCGCACTACGGCGATGCGGCCACGCGTGCGGTGCTGGCCGCCGTACCGCGCCCGCGCGTCACCTTCAACTATCTCGGCCAGTTCGATGCGCCGCGCGATGCGACGCTCGTCCCGCGTTTCGGCGGCACCGGCGTCGAGCGCGATCCGAACGGGCCGCTCGGCAATACGCTCGCGATCCATGCGTACCTCGACACGGACGGCGATGGCGCGCGTACGCTGAAGGTTCACTGGGTCTACGGTGCGCCGCAATTCGAACGCGCGACGATCGACGCGTTCGCCGAACGCTTCGCGGCCGCGCTGCGCGAACTCGTCGACGCATGCGCGTCGCGCGTCGCGCATCGCGGCGCCGGTGCGACGCCGGGCGATTTCCCCCTCGCACAGGCCGCCGGCCTCACGCAGGCCGCGATCGAACGCGCGCCGCTCGACTGGCGCGCGATCGACGACGTGTATCCGCTGTCGCCGATGCAGCAGGGCATCCTGTTCCATGCGCTGTTCGCGCCCGGCCACGCGAGCTACGTGAACCAGCTCGTCGCGACCGCGACCGCGCTGGACGCCGACCGGCTCGCGGCCGCGTTCGACGCGTCCATCGCGCGTCACGACATCCTGCGCACGAGCGTGATGCCGGACGAAGCCGCGCCGCTGCAATGCGTGCATCGCCACGCACGCATGCCGGTCGAGCAGCTCGACTGGCGCACGCGCGGCGACACGCTCGACGCCGATTTCGACGCGTGGCTCGCGGCCGACCGCACGCGCGGCTTCGACTGGCGCGAGCCGCCGCTGATGCGGCTCACGCTGATCCGCGTGACGGACGATGCGTGGCGGGTCGTCTGGACGCGCCACCACGTGCTGCTCGACGGCTGGAGCACCGCGCGCCTGCTCGCCGACGTGCTGCGCGACTACCGCGACCCGGACGCCGTGTCGCCGTTCGCGAGCCGCCCGGCGCTGCGTTATCGCGATTTCATCGCATGGCTCGGCACGCGCGACCGCGACGCCGACGAGCGCTTCTGGACCGACCGCCTGGCGCGGCTCGACGCACCGACGCTGATCGCGGAGCGCACGGCCGACCGCGCGGATGCCGAGATGGCCGCGTGGCGTGCGACGCTCGACGCCGACACGACGGCGCGCGTCGCGCAGACCGCCCGCGCACTGAAGCTGACCGTCAACACGCTGGTGCAGGGCGCATGGGCGCTCGCGCTGCAGCGGATGACGCACCAGCCGGCCGTGGCGTTCGGCGCGACCGTCGCCGGCCGGCCCGATGCGCTCGCGGACGTCGACTCGGTGCTCGGCCTCTTCATCAACACGCTGCCCGTCATCACCGCGCCGGCGCCGCAGCAACGCGCGGCCGACTGGCTGCAAACGCTGCAACGCGAAAACGCGGCGGCGGCCGAACATGCGCACACGCCGCTCGCCGACATCCAGCGCTGGGCGCGCGGGTCGGGCGGCGCACTGTTCGACACGCTGGTCGTGTTCGAGAACTATCCGGTGGACGAGTCGGTGCGCGACGCCGATCCGCGCGCGCTGGCGTTGAGCGGCGTACGCAGCATCGAAGCGACCGATTTCGCGCTGACGCTCGTGATCGAAAGCGGCGCCGAACTGACGATCGACTACGGTTACGACACCGCACGCGTCGACGCACGTCAGGTCGAGACCTGGCATCGCGCGTTTGCTTGCGCGCTCGATGCGCTGGCCCGTACGCCGGACGCGCGGCTCGGCACGCTGTCGATCGCCGACGACGCGACCCGCGACGCGCTGGCGCGCGCGCAGGACACCGCGCGTATCTGGCCGGCGGAACAACGACAGCCGCTGCACCTGCAATTCGCTGACGCCGCGAGGGCGACGCCCGACGCGACCGCACTCGAATACGCGGACGCTCACGGCCGCGTGCAGCGCGCGACCTATCGCGAACTCGATGCCGCTACGTCGCGCATCGCCGCCGCGCTGCGCCGGCGCGGCGTGCAGCCCGACACACCGGTCGCGCTGTGCGTCGAGCGCTCGTTCGACATGGTGATGGCGCTCGTCGGCGTGCTGAAAGCCGGCGCCGCGTACCTGCCGGTCGATCCCGACTATCCGGCCGAGCGCATTGCATATCTGCTGCGCGACGCGCGGCCGGCCGTCGCGATCACGCAGGCGCATCTGCGCGAGCAGGTCGAGGCCGCGCTGGGCGAGGGCGCCGACACGCAATTGCTGACGGTCGCGGATCTGCTGGCCGACGAAGCGGGCGAAATCGACCGCGAAGCCGTCGCGATCGACGACGCGCAGCTCGCGTACCTGATCTACACGTCCGGCTCGACCGGCAAGCCGAAGGGCGCCGGCAACACGCACGGCGCGCTCGCGAACCGGATCGCGTGGATGCAGCACGCGTACCGGCTGACGCGCGACGACGTCGTGCTGCACAAGACGCCGTTCGGCTTCGACGTGTCGGTGTGGGAATTCGTGTGGCCGCTCGCGATCGGCGCGAAGCTCGCGATCGCCGCGCCGGGCGACCATCGCGATCCGGCGCGTCTGGCCGCCGCGATCCACGCGCACGGCGTGACGGTGCTGCATTTCGTGCCGTCGATGCTGGCCGCGTTCGCCGCGCATCTCGACGATTTCTCGGCCGCCGCGCAATGCGACAGCGTGCGGCTGATCGTCGCGAGCGGGGAGGCGCTGGCGCCGGAGCTCGTCGCGAAGATGGCGCGCCTGTTGCCGAACGCGACGCTCGTGAACCTGTACGGGCCGACCGAGGCCGCGATCGACGTGTCGCACTGGACCTGCGGCCCCGACGACGCGCAGGCGGTCGCGGTGCCGATCGGCCATCCGATCGCGAACCTGCAACTGCACGTGCTCGATGCCGCGTGGCAGCCGGTGCCGGCCGGCGCGACGGGTGAGCTGTATCTCGCGGGTGCGGGCCTTGCACGCGGCTATCTCGGCCGTCCGGCGCTGACGGCCGAGCGCTTCGTGCCCGATCCGTTCGTGCCGGGCGCGCGGATGTACCGTACCGGCGATCTCGCGCGCCGGCGCGCGGACGGCGCGCTCGACTATCTCGGCCGCGTCGACACGCAGGTGAAGCTGCGCGGCCAGCGGATCGAGCCGGGCGAGATCGAGGCGCTGCTGCGCGCGGCGCCAGGCGTCAACGATGCGGTCGTGATCGTGCGCGACGAGCAATTGATCGGCTATGTCGCGTGTGGCGACGCGGGCCCGCTCGACCGCGCGGCGCTGCTCGACGCGCTGCGTGCGCAACTGCCGGCGTACATGGTGCCGTCGCAGTTGATCGAACTCGATGCATTGCCGGTCACGCCGAACGGCAAGTGCGACCGCCATGCGCTGCCCGCGCCGGTGCGCGAAGCGACCGACGCCGTCGAACTCGCGACCGATACCGAGCGCGCGCTCGCCGACATCTGGCAGCGCGTGCTGCATGTGGACGCGATCGGCCGCGACGGCGATTTCTTCCTGCTCGGCGGCCACTCGCTGCTCGCGACGCAGGCCCACGCGCAGGCCAACCTGCACTGGGGGCTCGCGCTGCCGCTGCGCACGCTGTTCGACACGCGCACGCTCGCACGCTGCGCGGAAGCGATCGACGCGGCCTGCGCGGCACGCGGCGCCACCGATGCGGCGAGCGCGATCGACGCGCTGCTCGGCGAACTGGAAACCCAATAAGGACGACGGATGACGAAGGTTCAACCCGACTGGCTCGCGCTCGCGACGCGTTTCGCGCAACTGCCCGACGCGCAGCGCGCGGTCTTCATCGACAAGCTCGGCGCGGCCGGCATCGACTTCCGTGTGCTGCCGATTCCGCCGCGCACGCCGCGCAGCGACCGCGTGCCGGCGTCGTTCGCGCAGACGCGGCTGTGGCTGCACGCGCGGCTGATCGATGCGCCGGACGCGTATCACATCACCGAGCGCCTCGCGCTGACGGGGCCGCTCGACGTGCACGCGCTGCGTCTCGCATGCGATGCATTGATTGCACGCCATGAGGCGCTGCGTACGACCTTCGACGAAGCACAGGACGGCGTCGCGCAGACGATCCACGCGCCGCTGCGCTGCCCGTGGCGCGAAACCGATCTCGAAGCGCTGCCGGACGCGCAGCGCGCGGCACGCGCCGAAGCCGTCGCGACGGCCGACGAAGCCGAACCGTTCGATCTCGGCACGGCGCCGCTCGTGCGCGCGCATCTGGTGCGCTTCGACGCGACGCATCACTGGCTCGCCCTGACCGTGCATCACATCGTGTCGGACGGCTGGTCGTCGGGCGTGATGCTGTCCGAGCTTGCGGCGTTCTATCGCGCATATGCGTCCGGGGAACCGGTGCCGCTCGCGCCGTTGCCGATCCAGTACGCCGACTACGCGCTGTGGCAGCGCCGCTGGCTCGATGCCGGCGAGCGCGACCGTCAGCTCGCGTTCTGGCGCGAGCGGCTCGATCCGCAGCGCGGCGTGCTGACGCTGCCGGGCGCGACCGCGCGGCCGGCCCGTCGCAGTGCGCGCGGCGCGCGCCATGTGTTTTCGCTCGACGCGCGCACCGGCGCGCAGCTGCGCGCGTTCGCGGCCGCGTCCGGCGCGACGCCGTTCGCGGTGCTGCTCGCCGCGCTCGATGCGTTGCTGGCGCGTGCGACCGGCGACGCACGGATCTGCGTCGGCGTACCGGCCGCGAACCGCGAGCGCGCGGAAGTCGCCGGCCTGATCGGCTTCTTCGTCAACACGCTCGCGATCGACGTCGACGTGCCCGCGCACGGCGATTTCTCGTCGCTGGTCGCGCGTACGCAGCGTGCGCTCGTCGACGCGCAGATGCACCAGGACGTGCCGTTCGAGCAGGTGGTCGACGCGCTCGGCGTGCCGCGCAGCGCGAGCCACCATCCGCTGTTCCAGGTGATGGCCGCGTATGGCGAACGCCGCGCGCTGCCGCCGCTCGGCGCGGCGTCGGCCGCGCTGCTGCCGTCCGGTACGCCGTCCGCGAAATTCGATCTGACGCTGTCCGTCGAAGCGACGCCGGACGGCACGTTCGACGCGGCCTTCATCTACGCGCTCGACCTGTTCGACGCGGATGCGATCGCACGGCTGGCCGCGCGCTTCGTCACGCTGCTGACCGATGCGCTCGCGCGCCCGGATCTGCCGGTCGGCGATCTCGACTGGCTGCCCGCCGACGAACGCGCGCAACTCTTCGCGTGGAACGCGCCGGCCGGCGCGACCGACGCCGAGCCGTTCGTCCCGGTGCATGCGCGCATCGCCGCGCATGCCCACGCGCGGCCCGACGCACGCGGTGTCGCCGATATCGATCGCGCGTTGACGCGCGGTGAGGTGGACGTCCGTGCCGCACGTTTGGCGCGCCACCTGGTGGCGGCCGGCGTGCGGCCCGAGATGCGCGTGGGCGTCGCGTTGCAGCGCTCGGTCGACCTGCTCGTCGCGCTGATCGCGGTGCTGAAGTCGGGCGCCGCGTTCGTGCCGCTCGATCCGGCGCATCCGCGCGAACGGCTCGCGCAGATCGTCGGCGATGCGGCCATCGCGCACGTGCTGACCGACGCCGCGAGCGCCGCGTCGCTGCCCGAATTGCCTGAACTGCGCATCTGGCGCGCGGACGAAATCGACGCGCTCGACGAAGCCGCGCACGTCGCGCTGCCAAACGTGCTGCCCGGCCACGCGGCGTATGCGATCTACACGTCGGGCTCGACCGGCAAGCCGAAGGGCGTGATCGTCGACCACGCGTCGTTCGCGCTGCATTGCGCGGCGATCGCCGAGCGCTACGGCGCGGGCGAGCACGACGTGTTCCTGCTGTTCCAGTCGGTCAATTTCGACGGCGCGCACGAAGGCTGGTTTTCGCAATACATGTCGGGCGCCGCCGTGTCGGTGACGGCCGACGTGCTGTGGCCGCCCGCGCAGACCTGCGCGATGATGATCCGCGACGGCGTGACGATGACCTACGTGCCGCCCGGCTGCGCCGCCCAGCTTGCCGAATGGGCGCTCGCGCATGGCGCGCCGCCGACGCTGCGTTCGCTGACCGTCGGCGGTGAGGCGACGTCGCGCGAGGCGTTCGCGATGCTGCGCCGCGCGCTGCCGAACGTGCGCGTGGTCAACGGCTACGGCCCGACCGAAACGGTCATCACGCCGACGCTGTGGATGTTCCGTCCCGGCGACGATCTCGCGAAGCTCGGCGACGCCGCGTATCTGCCGATCGGCACGCTGGTCGGCGCGCGCACCGCGCACGTGCTCGATGCGCGGCTGCATCCGTTGCCGGTCGGCGTGATCGGCGAACTGTACCTGGGCGGCGAGGGGATCGGCGTCGCGCGCGGCTACCTCGACCGCCCGGCGCTGACGGCTGAGCGTTTCGTGCCCGATCCGTACGGCGCGCCGGGCGCGCGTCTGTACCGCACCGGCGACCTCGTGCGGCGCCGTGCGGACGGCGTGTTCGATTTCATCGGCCGCGTCGATCATCAGGTGAAACTGCGCGGCCTGCGCATCGAACTCGGTGAAATCGAAGCACAGCTCGCCGCGCACGACGCGGTGCGTGAAGCCTGCGCGGTCGTGCACGGGCAAGGCGCGCTCGCGCAGCTCGTCGCGTACGTCGAACTGACCGCCGACGCGCGGGCGGCCGCGCAGCCGGTCGAAGCCGCGACGCTCGACGCGCACCTGCGCCGCACGTTGCCCGACTACATGGTGCCCGCGCAACTGATCGTGCTCGACGCGCTGCCGCGCAACGCGAACAGCAAGGTCGACCGTGCGCGGCTGCCGGCGCCGGTGCGGGTCGAACGTGCGTACGAGGCGCCGCGCGACGGCGACGAAGCCGCGCTCGCGGCGATCTGGTGCGACGTGCTGAACCTGGAACGCGTCGGCCGCGGCGATCACTTCTTCGATCTCGGCGGCCATTCGCTCGCGGCCGTGCGCGTCGCGACGCGCGTGGCCGAACGGCTCGGCCGCGACGTGCCGGTGCGCGCGCTGTTCGAGGCGCCCGTGCTCGCGCAGTACGCGCGGCAGGTGGCCGATGCGCCGCGCGCCGCGCATACCGGCGCCACGGCGCCGGGCGTCGCCGTGGCCAAACCGGACGCGCACGGCGTGTGGCCGCTGTCGCCCGCGCAGCTCGGCCTGTGGTTTCTGTGGCGCGCGCAGCCGGACAACGCCGCGTACAACATTCCGGTTGCGCTGCGCGTGCGCGGCCCGCTCGACGTCGATGCGCTGCGCGCCGCGTTCGCGGAGGCGGCAGCCGTGCATCCCGCGCTGCGTGCGCGGCTCGTCGTTCGCGACGGCGCGCTGCCGGGCCAGCGGATCGACGCCGACGTTGCCGTCGACCTGCCGGTGATCGACTTGTCGGCGCAAGCCGATGCACTGGCCCGCGCGGCCGCGCTGACCGACGCGGATGCGCTCGCACCGTTCGACCTCGCGGCCGACGCGCCGCTGTGGCGCGCCCGCGTGTTGCGGCTCGGTGCGGACGACCACGTGCTGTCGGTGACGATTCACCACATCGTGTCCGATGGCGAATCGATCGAGCTGTGGCTCGACGCGGTGCGTGCCCGCTATGTTTCCCGCGTGCAGCGCAGCGCAGTGTCGGCCGACGCAGCCGTCGAACCGGCCGCCCAACCGCTCGTGCTGCCCGCACCGTGCCATCCGGCGCGCGTCGCGTACTGGCGCGATGCGCTCGCCGATCTGCCGTCGCGCGTATTGCCGCTGCGCGCCGACGCGCCGGCCGTGCCGCAATGGCGCGCGGCCCGCATCGCGTTCGAGTTCGATGCGCAACTGATTCGCGCCGCGCGCGACGCCGCATCGGCTTCGCACGCGACGCTGCCGATGCTGTTGCACGCGGCGCTCAACACCGCGCTGTTCCGCGCGACGGGCGTGGCCGACCAGCCGGTCGGCGTGCTCGCGTCGACGCGCGAGCTCACGGGCGACGCGGCCCGCGCCGCGCTGGGCCTGTTCATCAACTCGGTCGTCGTGCGCACGCGGATCGATCGGGCCGCGCGCCGCGCGGACGTGCTGGCGCAAGTGCGCGACACCGCGCTCGCCGCGTATGCGCATGCCGACGTGCCGTTCGCCGACGTCGTGGCCGCGCTGCGTGCGCCGCGCGCCGCGCAGGCCAATCCGCTGTTCCAGGTGATGTTCAACTACCTGCGCCCGACCGGCGCCGCCGCGCGCGACTGGGCCGGCCTGTCGCTGGCCGGATTCGACGACGTACGCCATCGCGTCGTGTTCACGCTCGAGCTGGACGTCGTCGAGCATCCGGACGGCCGCGTGAGCGCCGCGTTCTCGTATGCGGACGAACTGCTCGCGCGCGATTTCGTCGAGACGCTCGTTGACCTGTACCACGACGAAGTCGCGTGTTTCGCCGGTGCATCGGAGGCGGCGCTCGGCGCCGCCGATGCGCGCGCAGCCACGCACGCCGCGTCCGGCGCACGCGCCAGCGCCGCAGCACGGCCCCACGCCATGCCGTCGCAGGCGGCCGCCGCGCTCGCCGCACTGTGGTCGGACACGTTCGCGACGGCCGCTCCCGAGCCCGATGCGGACTTGTTCGAGGCCGGCGCGACGTCGTTCGACGTCGTGCGCTTCGTCGACGCGGCCGGCCGTGCCGGCCATGCGCTGACGGTCGCCGACGTGTTCGCGGCGCCGACGCTCGCGGCACTCGGCGCGCGGCTCGATGCGCGCGCGGAAACGGGGCAGGAGGCGCGCCATGCTGGCTGAAGTGCGCCCGGACGGATTCACGATGCTCGATACCTACCGGCTCGCGTTCGCGGACGGTCTGTTCGCCGCGCGCGACGGCGCGGAGATCCGCGTCGCGCAGGGCGACGGGATCGGCGCGCAATTGCTGCGCGCGCAGCTCGGCGACGACGGTGCGCTGCGCCTCGTCGCCTACAACCATCGCGCGGCGCCGGCCGATCAGCGGCGGGCGCTGCTGGCCGCACTGGCCGCGGCGTTTTCGGACAGCGCGCGCCACGCGGCGATCCGGCTCGACCCGGCCGCCTGGCCGGCGGTCGCGCTCGACGCGCTGCGCGCGAGCGGCGTGCTGGCCGACGGCGGCCGCTGCATGCGCGACGGCTGGGCGCAACAGGCCGATCTGTGGCGCGTCGGCCCGCTTCTGCCGTGCGCGGCGCTGCCGACGATCACCGACGGCCGGCGTCATCCGCGCCGGCCGCCCGCACCGCGCGGCGAAGTCTATGCGCGCGACCTGCCGGCGCTCGGCGTGCGCTTCACGCTGCGCGGCTGGCGGCCGGCGGAGGATACCGGGCGGCTCGCGCGCTGGTTCGACGAGCCGCGCGTGCGCGACGGCTGGCCGGGCGCACAGCCCGCGCAACGCGGCACGGACGGCCCGCAGGAAACCGATCCGCACGTGACGCCGCTCGTCGGCTGTTTCGACGGCGAGCCGTTCGCGTATTTCGAGGCGTTCTGGCTGAAAGAGGACGCACTCGCGCCGCACGTCGCGGCGCGCGACTACGACCGCGGGCTGCGGATGCTGGTCGGCGAGCCGCGCTGGCGCGGCGCGCACCGCGTGGCCGGCTGGCTGCCGTCCGTCGTGCATTACCTGTTTCTCGACGACCTGCGTACCGAAGCGGTCGGCTGTGCCGTGCCGGCCGGCCACGCGCGGGTTGCCGACCATCTCGCGCGGCATGGCTTCGCGCGGCAGCGCCGTCTCGCGCTGGCCGACGCGCAGCCGTTGTGGATGCACACGCTGCGCGAGACGTTCTTCTCCGGCCGTCACGTCTGACGGGCCGGATTCATCGACAAGGGAGCTGAGACATGCAGAGAGAAACCGTATTCGACCTGATCGGCGTCGGCTTCGGGCCGTCGAATCTGGCGCTGGCCGTGCGCCTCGCGGAGCGCGGCGGCGCGCACACGTTCGCCCATTGCTTCATCGAGCGCCAGCCGGAGTTCGGCTGGCATCGCGGGATGCTGCTCGACGACTGCCGGATGCAGATTTCGTTTCTGAAGGATCTCGTGACGATGCGCGATCCGAAAAGCCGCTACACGTTCATCAACTACCTGTTCGAACGCGGCCGGCTGAACGAATTCATCAACCTGAAGAACTTCTATCCGACCCGCGTCGAATTCCATGACTACCTGAGCTGGGTGGCCGACGCGTTCGACGATCGCGTCCATTACAGCGAGACCGTGCTGGGGATCGAGCCCGTGCGCGGCGACGGCGCGAAGATCGACGCGCTGCGCGTGCTGTCGCGCGACGCGGCCGGTCACGAGCGCCAGCGCGTCACGCGCGCGCTGTCGGTGGGCGTCGGCGGCACGCCGGCGATTCCCGATGCGTTCGCCGCGCTCGGCCGCGACCGCGTCATCCATTCGTCGACGTATCTGGCCGATATCGACCGGCTCGTCGCGTCGCCCGACGGCGAGCGCCGCCGCGTCGCGGTGATCGGTGCGGGGCAGAGCGCGGCGGAGGTGTTCATCGACCTCGCGCGCCGCTTCCCGCACGTCGACGCGAGCCTCGTGATGCGCGCAGGCGCGCTGAAACCGGCCGACGACAGCCCGTTCGTCAATGAAATCTTCAGCCCCGAATTCACCGACGTCGTCTATGCGCAGCCGCACGACGCGCGCCGCGCGCTGCTCGAGCGCTATCGCGACACGAACTACGCGGTGGTCGACCGGCCGCTGATCGAGCAGATCTACGAAATGCTGTATCTGCAGCGCATCGACGGCACGCCGCGTCATGCGCTGCTCGCGAACAGCGCGATCGAGGCCGCGGTGCGCGCCGCCGACGGCCGCATCGAGCTGACGCTGCGCGACCGGATGAGCGGCGCCACGCGCGTCGAGCGCTTCGACGCGCTCGTGCTCGCGACCGGCTACCGCCGCGACACGCATTCGGCGCTGCTCGAAGGGCTCGCGCCGCACCTGGGCGATGCGCTCACGCGCGGCGACGTCACGCGCGACTACCTGCTCGCGACGCCCGAGCACTTCGCGCCGCGCATCTATCTGCAAGGCTGCTGCGAAGACAGCCACGGCCTGTCCGACACGCTGCTGTCGGTGCTGGCGCGCCGCGCCGACGAGATCTGCGCGTCGCTCGAAGACGGGATCGCGCCCGCGCACGACGAAGGCGCGGCCCGGGACACGCACGAAAAACGACCGAACAACGGGGTGAGCGCGGGCCGGATGGCTTTCGCTCTTTGACAAAGGCGCGGTCGGAGACCGCATGAAAAAAGTGGAGCAGAAGAAGATGGAGTGGGCAACAGGCACGCGTTTGCGTGCGATCGCAGCCGCGGCAAGCGTGGCGTTCGGCACGGCGGCGGCAGGGCACGCCTACGCGCAGACGGCGCCGGCCGTGAACGCAGGCGCCGCGGCGTCGGCCAGCAGTGCGCAAACCGGCGCGACGACGCGTACGTCGACCGGCGCGCAAAACGGCACGCTGCCGGCGATCACCGTCAACGCGGCCGCGGCCGGCGACGGCACGGTCGGACTCGTCGCGAAGCGCAGCACGACCGGCACCAAGACCGACACGCCGCTCAACGAGATCCCGCAGACGATCAACGTCGTCACCGCGCAGCAGATCGAGATGACCAGCGCCACCGACGTGAACGCGGCGCTGCGCTATGTGCCGGGCTTCTCGTCGTACGGGTCGGACAACCGCTCCGACTGGTACGCCGCGCTACGCGGCTTCACGCCGACCGCCTACGTGAACGGGCTGCAGGTGCCGAACACGATCAACCTCGCGAGCTGGCGCGTCGATCCGTACATGATCGACAGCATCAGCGTGCTGCGCGGGCCGACCTCGGTGCTGTACGGCGCGGGCGACCCCGGTGCGATCATCGACGTGCACACCAAGCTGGCCGACGGCGAGCGCGTGCGCGAAGCCGGCGTGCAGATCGGCAACTATGCGCGCAAGCAGTTCATGATCGACGTCGGCGACAAGCTCGATCCGGACGGCAAGTATGCGTACCGGTTCGTCGGCGTCGCGCGCGACGGCAACGCGCTGACGGGCCCGAACAACGACCAGCGCGTCGCGCTCGCGCCGTCGTTCCGCTGGCGCCCGGACGCGGATACGTCGCTGACGCTGTCCGCGACCTACCTGCAGGACTGGGGCGACATCTCGTCGAACTTCCTGCCCGCGCAGGGCACGGTGCTGCCGAACCCGAACGGCCAGCTGAGCAAGGACGTCTACGGCGGCGACCCGAATTTCAACTACTACCGCAAGAAGCAATGGTCGGTCGGCTACCAGTTCGAGCGCAACCTGACGCCGGCCTGGACGTTCCGCCAGAACACGCGGCTGATGCACCTGTCGCTCGACAACGGTTCGGTGTTCGGCGCGGGTTTCGCGGATGGCAGCCTGACCGACATCAACCGCTGGGCCGGCGTGTTCCAGATGAACTACAGCCGCTTCGACATCGACAACAACCTCGAGGGCCGCTTCGCGACGGGCCCGCTGCAGCACACGCTGCTGCTCGGCTTCCAGTACAACCGGCAGACCGCGACCGACAGCGAATGGCTCGCCGCCGCGCCGCAGCTGAACATCTACAACCCGGTGTACCAGCCGGTCACGACGGCGGTGTTCACGCCCGACGCGACGTTCCGCACCAATACGTACACGACGCTGAACACGTTCGGCCTGTACGCGCAGGACCAGATCAAGTGGAACCGCTGGACGCTGACGCTCGGCGGCCGAGAGGACTGGGTCGACATGCGGCAGGACGACCGCGCGGCCGGCACGTCGACGAAGGCCGACGTGACGGCATTCACCGGCCGCGTCGGCCTCACGTACCAGGGCGACTACGGGCTGTCGCCGTACGTCAGCTACGCGACGTCGTTCAATCCGCTGATCGGCGTGAACCTGGTCGGCGGCGGACTGCCGCAGCCGACGCGCGGCAAGCAGATCGAAGCCGGCCTGCGCTGGCAGCCGCCCGGCAAGAACCTGATGCTGAACGCGGCGATCTACCAGATCAACCAGACCAACGTGCTCACGTCGGCGCTGCCGAGCCAGGACCCGACCGGCACGAAGTCGGTGCAGACGGGCGAAGTGCGTTCGCGCGGGATCGAGTTGAGCGCGACCGGCAAGGTCACGCGAAACCTGTCGGTGATCGCGTCGTACGTCTATCAGGACGTGAAGAACGTGCAGGCCAACGACGTCTCGCTGAACAACTGGCCGGTCGACATTCCGCGTCCGCGCCAGATGGCGTCGCTGTGGACCGACTGGACCTGGTACACCGGGCCGCTCGCCGGCTTCGGCCTCGGCGGCGGCATTCGCTACCAGAGCGCGGCGGCCGGTGCGGCCGACAACTCGCTGACGGTATCGAGCGTCACGCTGTTCGACGCGGGCCTGCATTACGACACGCGCAACTGGCGCTTCGCGGTAAACGGGACGAACTTGTTCAACCGCCATTACATCAGCGGTTGCCAGTCGATGAACGTCTGCATTTTCGGGACCGACCGCACGGTGATCGCCACCGCGAAATACAACTGGTGACGTCGCGCGCCGCGGCTCGCCGGCCGGCCTGGCCTTCGGGGCCGGCGCGGCCCGGCCGCGGCGCCTTCGTCCGCTTTTTTCCACGACGCATCCATGCCGAAGAAAAATCTCGTCTACATCCAGTCGCTGCGCAACGGCGCGGCCGATCGCGCCGGCCAGCCGGTCGCTTATCGGGGCAGCACGCGCTACATGAAGGCGCCCCTCGAATTCCTCGTCGAGCGCCTGAACGATTCGCCGCTCGGAGAGCGCTACACGCTCCAGGGCGTGATCGTCGACGATGACGAAGGCTCGCCGGCCGACCGCGCGAAAGTGGCCGATTACGGTTTCGCGCGCACGCCGGGCCGCCCGTGGATCCTGCCGGAAGGCCTGACGGTGCACGGCCGGCCGGTCGACGAGCTGTTCTGTTCGATCCCGTCGACGTACCGGCGGCTGCCGCGCGACGCGCGTGAGCGCGTGGCCGGCAAACAGGCGTTCGAGCGCCGCCTGCTCGAGCGCCTGCTTGAACTCGATGCCGATATCGTCGTCCTCGACGGGCTGCTCGTGATCCTCGACGAACTCGTGCGGCCGGGCGCGCGCTTTCACCGGCGCATCGCGAACATCCACCCGGGCATCACCGCCGACGATTCGCCGTACCAGCGGCGCGGCGCGTGGGCGACGCTCGACGCGCTGCACGGCGCGCGCGGCGAACGGGTCGACTGGGCCACCGGCGCGACGTCGTCCATCGAACCGGTGACGATGACGGGTGCGTCGTTCCACTACGTCGACAACGGCATCGATTCCGGCGAGGTGATCTGCGACGTGCTGGACACGCCGATCGCGCCGGACGACACGATTCTCGAACTGCGCTGGAACAACTTCCAGCGCAGCCTGTTTCCGGCGCTCGAGCGCGGGCTGCATGTGCTCGCCGATCGCCACGACGCGGGAGCATTGTGATGCAAGACACGCTGACGAAACCGGCCGGCGCCGCCGACGCCGTCGAAGGTGAAGTGGCCGCGGCGCTCGACGGCGCCGCGCACGGGCAGGCGGCAGCCGTCGTCGAGCATGCGCTCGACGCATGGCGGCCCGACGACGCACCCGACGCGCTGCTCCCGACGCTGGTGGCGCTGTTCAACACCGACACGCGGCACGATGCGGCGACGGTCTCGGTGCCGCTCGGCGGCGCCGATGCGGCGGCCGTGGCTTCGTACGTCGCGCGTGCGGTGCGCGAAGGCGTGATCGACGGCGCGCAGGTCGCGGGCGACACGTTGCGGCTCACCGTGTCGCGCACGACGTTCTGGCAGAATCCGCGGCCGTGGCTGAAGGCGCCCGCGTCGGGCGGGATGCCGCTGCGCTACGCGATCACGAACGGCCACCGGCATCCGGTGCGGCCGCCGTCGCCGGCCGGCGAGATCTATTCACGCACCATGCCGCAGGTCGGGATGACGTTCAGCCTGCGCACCGTCGATATCGACGCACACGCGGACCTGTTCAGCCACTGGATGAACCTCGACCGCGTCGCACATTTCTGGGACCAGCGCGGCACGCGCGACGAGCATGCGGCGTATCTCGCCGAACGGCTGGCCGATCCGCACATGCACCCGATGATCGGCTATTTCGACGACACGCCGTTCGGCTATTTCGAGTTCTACTGGGCGAAGGAGGACCGCCTCGCGCCGTTCTACGACGCGCACGACTACGATCGCGGGCTGCACCTGCTGATCGGCGACTCGCGATTCCAGAGCGCCGGCAAGCTGCATGCGTGGTGGAGCGGGGTGCTGCACTACATGTTCGTCGACGAACCGCGTACCCGGCGGCTCGTCGGCGAGCCGCGCGTCGATCACGTGCGGCATATCGCGTACATGCATCGGCTCGGGTTCTACACGCTGAAGGAATTCGATTTCCCGCACAAGCGCGCGGCGCTCACGGTAATCGAGCGCGATACGTTCTTTGACACTTTCCGGTTGCCGTGACGGGGCGGGCGCGCGGCGTCGGTGCGACGGCGTGCGCGGTCTTGCGATGCGTACGCATCGGCCGTCCGGCATATGGACCGTGCGGCCTGCGTCATGAAGAATGGGTACCTCTCTCATCGACGACAGGCCGGCAGCATGAATCAGACATCCTCGACAATGTGGGACGCAACGGCGAATTCGCCTCCCGCCAAATTGACATATGCCAGCATATGTCTAGAATGGGCGCATCGTACTCCCGTGGAGTGGCTCATGCGCACCGTTTCCATTTTCAAGAACGCCCGTAACCAGGCAATCCGCATCCCGAAGGACATGGAGTTCGAGGGTGTCACCGAACTCGAGATCCGCCGCGAGGGCGACACGCTGCTGTTGCGACCGGTACGTCCCACGTGGCTGTCGTTCGCGAACGAACCGCTGGCCGATGCCGATTTCCTCGCCGAACGCCCGGCCGTCATCGAGTCCGGTCGCTTCGACCTGTCCGGCGATGCCGATGCACCGGCGGAGTCCAACCGGTGACCACGCTCTACATGCTCGATACGAACATCTGTTCGTTCATCATGCGCGAGCGGCCGCCCGTGGTGCTGTCGCGGTTGCAGTCGTGCGTCAACGCACAGCACCGGATCGTCGTGTCGGCCATTACCTACGCCGAGATGCGCTTTGGCGCGGTGGGCAGGAAAGCGTCGCCGAAGCATGCGGAGCTCGTCGCGGCCTTCGTTTCGCGGTTGGATGGCGTGCTGTCGTGGGATTCGGCGGCAGTCGACGCCACCGCCGCGATTCGCGCGGATCTTGCCGTGCGCGGCACGCCGATCGGCGCGAACGATGCGTCGATCGCCGGGCATGCGATCGCGGCCGGCGCGGTGCTCGTGACGAACAATGGGCGTGAATTCGATCGTGTCGCGGGGTTGTCGCTGGAAGACTGGCTAGTCTGAGCACCAGCTTCATTGAGCATGTACAGCCCCGACATCGGAGAGTGGCGTACTTGAGCATCAACGACGATTGCTTGTTCGCTTTTTTATCTGCGTATACAAAAAATGTACACGCGCTAAAAAGTGAACATGCTCGGCCAAGTCATTGATATAAAAAGTATTTTCCGCGCAAGGGCAACGTTCGCTTTCCTCGCGCGCGAAAAATCGACGTGGAAGGTTTGCGCGTCCATGGCGTTCGCGGCAATCGTCCAGATGGCCGGCCCTCCTTGTCGCGAGTCACGTCACATATGGCAACTTCTGGTTGCTACCGCCACGACTATCCATCTGCCCGGTTGCCGTCGAATCAACTATCGTTGCCTGCATATTTTCCACCGCACTTCAGGAGACGACACCGTGACGCACAGCGTGATCCCCGCAGGCCTCGCCGACGAAATGATCGAGATCCGGCACCGCATCCATGCCCATCCCGAACTGGGTTTCGAGGAATTCGCGACGAGCGACCTCGTCGCCGAGCAGTTGCAGTCGTGGGGCTACACCGTGCATCGCGGGCTCGGCGGCACCGGCGTCGTCGCGCAGCTGACAGTGGGCGAGGGCAAGCAGCGCCTCGGCCTGCGCGCCGACATGGACGCGCTGCCGATCCACGAAGCGACGGGCCTGCCGTACCAGAGCACGATCCCCGGCAAGATGCACGCGTGCGGCCACGACGGCCATACGGCGATGCTGCTCGCGGCCGCGAAGCATCTCTCGCGCGCGCGCCGCTTCTCAGGCACGCTGAACCTGATTTTCCAGCCGGCCGAGGAAGGGCTCGGCGGCGCGAAGAAAATGCTCGACGAAGGGCTGTTCGACCAATTTCCGTGTGACGCGATCTTCGCGATGCACAACATGCCGGGCTTCCCGACCGGCAAGTTCGGTTTCCTGCCCGGGCCGTTCATGGCGTCGTCGGATACCGTCGTCATTGACGTGCAGGGCCGCGGCGGCCACGGCGCGGTGCCGCACCGGGCGATCGATCCCGTCGTCGTGTGCGCGCAGATCGTGCTGGCGTTGCAGACGATCGTATCGCGCAACGTGTCGCCGCTCGACATGGCGATCATCACGGTCGGCGCGATCCACGCGGGCGATGCGCCGAACGTGATTCCCGATCGCGCGCAGATGCGTCTGTCGGTGCGTGCGCTGAAGCCCGACGTACGCGACCTGCTCGAAACGCGCATCAACGAGGTCGTGCTTGCGCAGGCGGCCGTGTTCGGCGCGACGGCGACGATCGATTACCAGCGCCGCTATCCGGTGCTCGTGAACGATGCGGAGATGACGGCGTTCGCGCGCGGCGTCGCACGCGAATGGGCCGGCGAAGCTAATCTGATCGACGGGATGGTGCCGCTTACCGGTAGCGAAGATTTCGCGTTCCTGCTCGAGAAGCGGCCGGGGTGCTACCTGATCGTCGGCAACGGCGACGGAGAAGGTGGCTGCATGGTGCACAACCCCGGCTATGACTTCAACGATGCAGTGCTGCCGACCGGTGCGTCGTACTGGGTGAAGTTGGCCGAGGCGTTTCTGGTGTGATGGAGGATGCGAGACATGCGGCACTGGACCGACTATCTACCCCGCCGGCGCTCACGTTGTGTTTTACCGCGAAACGGATGAAACCATCGACGTCATCCGTGTCCTGTATCAGCGGATGGACATCGAACGAAATCTGTAGCCGCGCACGTCGAATGCTGTAGTTGCTACACGGCAGCACTCAATTCCGACAGGCTTTGTGCCACCTCATGCAGGCATGAGATCGACCGTTCAGAACACTTCCCCACCGAACAGCGCCACGACCGCATCCGGATTCGACGGCCAGTACATGTGCATGTACGTCGCGACGATCGCGCCCGCGCGATAAACGGCTTCGCCGCTGCCGGCCTCGCCATCGGGCCGGGCCGCGGCCGCGACCGGCGCCAACGGCGTATCCAGCCGCGAATAATGAAACGTATGGCCACGCATCGGCCCGGTGCGCGTATCGAGCTCCTGCATGCCGAGTGCCGCGAACCGGCGCTGCATCGTCGCATGCCCCGGCAGCAGGCCGAGCATCGGCGCCGTCGAGCCATCCACGTCGGTCAGCGACTCGCACAGATACACCATCCCGCCGCATTCCGCGACGATCGGCCGGCCGGCTGCCGCATGCGCACGAATCGTCCGAGCCGTCACGGCATTTCCGGCAAGTGTCGCCGCATGCAGTTCCGGATAGCCGCCCGGCAAAAACAGCGCGTCGCAATCGTCGGGCACGGGTTCGTCGGCGAGCGGCGAGAAGAACCGCAGCTTGGCACCGAGCGTATCCAGCAACGCGAGATTGGCCGGATAGATGAACGAAAACGCCGCATCGCGCGCCACTGCGATCCGCTTGCCGGCCAGCGCGTGCGGCAGCGGCGCGGCAACGTCCGGTTCGGCGAACGAGACGGCAGGCGGCAACTTGGCGACGGCGGTTTGCGCGAGCACGTCGGCCGCGCGATCGAGCCGCGCATCGAGATCGTCGATATCGGCCGGCTGGTGCAGCCCGAGATGCCGCTCCGGCAGCGCGATGCCCGCATCGGCCGGCACGTGCCCGAGCCAGCGCAGGTCGTCGGGCAATGCCTGTTGCAGCAACTCCGCGTGCCGTGGCGACCCGACGCGGTTCGCCAGCACGCCGTGAAACGGCACTTCGGGCCGGAACCGCGCGAGCCCGAAGGCGACCGCCGCGAACGTCTGCGCCATCGCCTTCGCCGAAATCACCGCGACGACCGGCACGCCGAACGCGACCGCGAGATCGGCGCTGCTCGGCGTGCCGTCGAACAATCCCATCACGCCTTCGATCAGGATCAGATCGGCGTCGCGTGCGGCGTCGGCGAGCAGCGCGCGGCAACCGGCCTCGCCGACCATCCCGAGGTCGAGCGCATGCACGGGTGCGCCGCTCGCGCGTTCGAGCAGCATCGGATCGAGAAAATCGGGCCCGGTCTTGAACACGCGCACGCGGCGGCCGAGCCGGCGGTGCAGCCGCGCGAGGCCGGCCGTCACCGACGTCTTGCCCTGTCCGGACGCGGGCGCGCTGACGAACAGCGCGGGGCAGGCTGGCATGCTCAGAACTCCACGCCGCGCTGCGCCTTCACGCCTTGTTCCTTGTACGGATGCTTGACGAGCCGCATTTCGGTGACGAGATCGGCCGCATCGATCAGCGCGTCGGGCGCGTGCCGCCCGGTGACGACGACGTGCACCGACTCCGGTCGGGCCGTGAGCGTCGCGAGCACTTCGTCGAGCGGCAGGTATTCGTACTTCAGCACGGTGTTCAGCTCGTCGAGGATCACCATCCGGTAGTCGCCGCTTTCGATCATCCGGCGCGCTTCGTCCCAGCCCTTGCGCGCAGTCGCGATATCGGCGTCGCGGTTCTGCGTGTTCCACGTATAGCCGTCGCCCATCGTCACGAAATCGCACTCCGCGACCGCGCCGAGGAAGTCGCGCTCGGATGTATGCAGCGCGCCCTTGATGAACTGTACGACGCCGAGCCGCATCCCGTGGCCGAGCACGCGCACGGCCATCCCGAACGCGGCCGTGCTCTTGCCCTTGCCGTTGCCGGTGTGGACGATCAGCAGGCCTTTCTCATGCGTGGCGGCGGCCTGCTTTTTCTCGTGGCCGGCGCGGCGGCGTTCGGCCATCCGCTGATGGGATTCGGAATCGGTCTTCATCGGAAATCGTCCTCTCGAAAGCGAAACAATGAGTTCAGAGCGGGCCGGCGAGCGCGACCGTCACGCCGCCCAGAATGGATTTGGGGCCGAGCAGCCGGCCGTGCGGCGCGGCGAGCTGCGCGCACGGCTCGGCCACGCCCGCGATGCCGAAGCGGGCCAGCGCGGCGTCCGACGGGCCGCTCGCGGCCAGTTCCGGATGGCTCGCGAGTTGCGCCGCGTCGAACGCGACGAGCGGCCAGCCACGGCGCGCGCACAGCGTGCGCAGCGCACGGGCGCGCGCCTTGTCGGCGAGCGTCGCGACGAGCGCCGGTTCGGCGGCCGGATAGCGCGCGAGCGCGGCGCGGATCGCGGCATCGAGTTGCGCGGCCGTGACGCCCGAGCGAAAACCGACACCGAGCGCGATGCGCATCATGCGCGGCCGCCGAGCGCCGCACGCACCGCCGGATCGTCGGCGAGCGCCGCGACGCGGCCGATCACGACGATCGCCGGCGAACCGATACCGGTTTCCGAGATGCGATCGACGAGCGTATCGAGCGTCGCGAGCACGTGGCGCTGTTCGGGGCGCGTCGCGTTCTCGATCGCCGCGCACGGCGTGTCGCCGGGCAGGCCGCCGTCGCGCAGCGCCGCGGCAATCGCGTCGAGCCGGCGGACGCCCATGTAGATCACGATCGTCATGCGGGTGGCCGCGAGTGCGCGCCAGTCGGGCTCATCGGCCCCCGCGCCGTGGCCCGTGACGAAGATCACGCCTTGCGCGTCGCCGCGGTGCGTGACCGGGATGCCGAGCGCGGCCGGCGCGGCGATGCCCGCGGTAATGCCGTTGACGACTTCCGCCGGAAAACCTGCCGCACCGAGTGCGATCAGCTCCTCGCCGCCGCGGCCGAACACGAACGGATCGCCGCCCTTGAGCCGGGCGACGCTGCGGCCCGCGCGCAGGTGCGCAAGCATCGTGGCGACGATCGCCTCCTGCGGCGTCGACGCATGGCCGCCACGCTTGCCGACGTGCTCGATCAGCGCATCGGCGCGCGCGTGACGCAGCACGTCGGGGTTCACGAGATCGTCGACGAGCAGCACGTCGGCCGCGCCGATCGCGCGCACGGCCCTGAGCGTCAGCAGGTCGGCGTCGCCGGGGCCGGCGCCGATCAGCCACGCGCGGCTCATCGCGCGCGGCACGGCGCACACCGTGTCGAAACAGTGGAACAGGGAAGGCGGGCGGCACATCGGCGGCCGGCGGGCAGGCAGTGCATGTCGGATCGGGCGAAACCCGCGCGAACGCGGTGGAATGCGCACCCCATCCGTTCCCCGCGGATCGGGCGTTCGGCGAGCATCGCGCTCGCCCCTTGCGTCGGCCGGTATCCGGGCTGGCCGCTTGCCAGGCCGCAGCCTTCCCGCCCGGTCGAAGGGCAGTGGCATCGCGGGCGGCCTGGGCGCACGCGCGGGAAAGCGCGTTGCGCGGGCGGCGTACCGTTGCGGGGACAGCACAGGCCGGGCGGATGTCCGCCTCCTGTTTCCCGTTTAACTGCAGGCGCGGAACGCGCATGCGAGCACCGAACGCGGCGCATACGATAGCACAGCGACCGACCCGCGCGAACCCGCTGCGGGGGGCAGGATGCGGCCTCCCGCGTGGGCGCGCGGCCGCGGCGAACGCCCGGCGGCGGCCCGTTTTGCCTTGACGCTCCCGGCCCCGCCGCCTACACTCGCACGCGTTTTGGTGCTCGCGCGCGCCGCTCCGGCACGCGCAGTTAAACGGGAAACAGGGAGCCTGCCTGCACCGCAGTCGAGCCAACCTGTGCTGCCCCCGCAACGGTAAGCGAACGCGTCGCGCGCAAGCGCCACGCAGCGCCGCTTCGCCGCATGCCATGCGCATGCGGACGACCGCCACTGGATGCGACGCATCCGGGAAGGCGAAGCGGCGTGTTCGTCAGCCCGGATACCGGCCTAAACGTTGGGGTTCAGCGCCGCGGGGAGGCGGCGCATCGTCCACGGCCGCAGCCGGCCCGACGCCCGGTGTTCGACGCTTCCTCCGTCCATCTGCCGCCGCACGTGCGCGGCCGGCGCGGCGAACGGCAGGCGGCGCGGGCGAGGCCGGCGGCAGCCGTGTTGGCATTCACGATGTCGACCGTTCGCAAGGAAGCACCATGCCCGATCCGTTGTTCCGCCTGTCGCGCGGCTGTCCGCGCGGATCACGCGGCGATCTTCCTGCGCGTCGCCCGATGAATTGCCACGCCGCCACCGACGCGACGATCCCGTCCTGATTCCCTCTTCGACACCGGACCTACCATGACCCTACGCAAGCTGCCCGTCACGATCGTCACGGGCTTTCTCGGCAGCGGCAAGACGACGCTGATGCGCCACATCCTGCAGCACGCCGCAGGCCGCCGCATCGCGGTGATCGTCAACGAATTCGGCGAGCTCGGCATCGACGGCGAAATCCTCAAGGGCTGCGGCATCGGCTGCGACGATGCCGACGGCGCGCAGGGCGAAGCATCGGGCCAGCTGTACGAACTCGCGAACGGCTGCCTGTGCTGCACCGTGCAGGAAGAGTTCTATCCGGTGATGGAGGCGCTCGTCGAGCGCCGCGCGGATATCGACCACGTGCTGATCGAGACGTCGGGCCTCGCGCTGCCCAAGCCGCTCGTGCAGGCGTTCAACTGGCCGACGATCCGCAACAGCTTCACGGTCGACGCGGTCGTGACCGTCGTCGACGGGCCGGCCGCCGCGAGCGGCCAGTTCGCGGAAAACCCGCAGGCCGTCGACGCGCAGCGTCGCGCCGATCCGAACCTCGACCACGAATCGCCGCTGCACGAACTGTTCGCCGATCAACTGTCGTCCGCCGATCTCGTGATCGTGAACAAGGCCGACCTCGTCGACGACGCCGAGTTCGCGCAGATCGAAACCGCGATCCGCGAAGAAATCCCGCCGCAGGTGAAGATCGTGCGCGCGACGCGCGGCGAACTCGATCTCGCGATGCTGCTCGGCCTCGAATCGGCATCGGAGGAAACGATCCACCTGCGCCACGACCATCACGGCTCGGCCGACGACGGCGATCACGATCACCATCACGACGATTTCGACTCGGTGGTGGTATCGGGCGACGCCGGCACGCGCGAAGCGACGATCGCCGCGCTGCAGCGCGTGGTCGAAGCGCACACGATCTATCGCGCGAAAGGCTTCGCCGCGCTGCCCGGCGCGCCGATGCGGCTCGTGATCCAGGGCGTCGGCCGCCGTTTCGACAGCTATTTCGACCGCCGCTGGCAGGACGGCGAAACGCGCGCGAGCCGCTTCGTGCTGATCGGCGAGGATCTCGACGCGGCCGTGCTGCAACGTGCGTTCGACGCCGCGTGCGCGGCCGAGCCGCAACAGGCGTAACGCACGATGCATCTGTTGCGCACCACGCCGGGCGGCTTCGTCGACGATACGCAGGGCGTCGTCCGGATCGACCAGCAGCCGGCCGACATCGTGATCCTGAGTTCGGCCGACACGACGCTGTCGCTGCTCGCGAGCGTCGTGCCGCACTTGCCCGAAGGATTCCCGAGCGTGCGGCTCGCGAACGTCACGTTCCTGCGGCAGCCGGCGTCGGTCGATTTCTACGTCGACGACGTGCTGCGCCACGCGAAGACGGTCGTGATCGATCATCTGGGCGGCGAAGCGTACTGGCCGTACGGGATCGAGCAGGCCGTGTCGCTCGCGTCGAAGCGCGGGCAGCAGCTCGCGATGTTTTCGGGCGACCTGCAGGAGGACCCGAATCTCGTCGCGAAGAGCACGGTCGAGGCCGAGCTGTGCCGGCTGTGGTGGCGCTACCTGCGCGAAGGCGGTGTGCACAACGCCGACGCGCTGCTGCGCAGCATCGCGTTTCACACGCTCGGATTCGGTGAAGCGCCCGAACCGCCGCGCCCGCTGCCGGCCGCCGCGCTGTATCACCCGGCGCGCGACCGTGCGAGCGTCGACGACTGGCGGCCGCGCTGGACGCCCGGCGCGCCGGTCGTCGCGATCCTGTTCTATCGCGCGCACTGGCAGGCCGCGAACACGGCCGTGTTCGATGCGCTGGCCGATGCATTGACAGACGAAGGGCTGAATCCGCTGCCGATCGCGGTGACGTCGTTGAAGGACGCGGTGAGCCGCGAGGTCATCACGCAACTGTGCGATGCGCATGGCGTCGCGCTCGTGCTGAACACCACCGCGTTCGCGGCCGGCGCGATCGACAGCCCCGAGCCCGACGTGCTGGCCGGCGACGCGCCGGTGCTGCAGGTGATCCTGTCCGGCGGCAATCGCGACGCGTGGGTGGCCGACAACCAGGGGCTGCACGCCCGCGACATCGCGATGCATGTCGCGCTGCCCGAAGTCGACGGGCGCATCGTCACGCGCGCGGTGAGCTTCAAGGGGCTCGCGTATCGTTGCGCGCACACCGAAGTCGACGTCGTGCGCTACCAGCCGGATGCGGAGCGGATCGCGTTCGTCGCGGCGCTCGCGCGCGGCTGGTGCCGGCTGCGCACGCTGGATAACGCCGACAAGCGCATCGCGCTGATTCTCGCGAACTATCCGCAAAGCGAAGGGCGGATCGGCAACGGCGTCGGGCTCGACACGCCCGCATCCGCGCTGCGCGTGCTTGCGGCGCTGCGCGATGCGGGCTATACGGTAGCCGACCTGCCGCCCGACGGCGACGCACTGATCGCGCAACTCACCGAAGGCGTGACCAACGATCCCGCCGTGCGCACGCTGCGGCCCGCGTTTCAGAGTTACGCGCTGGCCGATTACGTCGCGCGTTTCGCGCGGCTGCCGGCGGCCGTGCGCGACGCGCTGAACGAACGCTGGGGGCCGCCCGAAGCGGACCCGACGCTGCGGCAACAGCGCTTCACGATCGCCGGCTGGCGCGCGGGCAACGTGTTCGTCGGTATCCAGCCGTCGCGCTCGCGCGACGAGAACGACTACGCGAGCTACCACGATGCCGACCTCGTGCCGCCGCACGCGTATCTCGCGTTCTATTTCTGGCTGCGCGATGCGTATCGCGTCGACGCGGTCGTCCATCTTGGCAAGCACGGCAACCTCGAATGGCTGCCGGGCAAGAGCGTCGCGCTGTCCGACGCGTGCTGGCCCGACCTGACGCTCGGGCCGCTGCCGCACCTGTATCCGTTCATCGTCAACGATCCGGGCGAGGGCAGCCAGGCGAAGCGGCGCGCGCAGGCGGTGATCGTCGATCACCTGATGCCGCCGCTCACGCGCGCGGAAAACTACGGCCCGCTGCAGGATCTCGAACGGCAGGTCGACGAATACTACGAGGCGCTGATGGTCGATGCGCGGCGCGCGAAGCTGCTGCGCAGGACGATCCTCGCGACGATCGCCGAGCATCGCCTGCACGACGAGCTGAGCGTGTCGCCGCCGCGCGATGCGGGCGACGAGGATGCGCTGCTCACGCGCGTCGATGCGTGGCTGTGCGAGTTGAAGGAAGCGCAGATTCGCGACGGGCTGCACGTGTTCGGCGCGTCGCCGGTCGAGCGCCAGCGGCGCGACACGCTGCTCGCGCTCGCACGCTTCCCGATTGGAGACGGCAAGGGCGAACGGGCCGGCCTGATCGGCGCGCTCGCGCGCGATCTCGCGCTTGGCGACGATTTCGACCCGCTTTCGACCGACTGGGCCGCACCGTGGACCGGGCCGCGGCCGGCCGTGCTGCAAACGCTCGACCCGTCGCCGTGGCGTCATGCCGGCGATACGCGCGAGCGGCTCGAACGGCTGGCGCAGCATTGGCTCGACGTCGTGTGCGGAGCCGCTTCGGAGGATCCCGACCTCGACATTCCGCCGGCCGGCGAATGGCCGCATACGCTCGCGGTGCTCGAACGCGTGCGTTCGACGCTGTTGCCCGCGCTCGACGCGTGCGGCAGCGAGGAAATGCGGCAGTTGCTGCGCGGGCTCGACGGCCGCTTCGTGCCGCCGGGGCCGAGCGGTTCACCGTCGCGCGGCCGTCCCGACGTGCTGCCCACGGGCCGCAATTTCTACTCGGTCGATACGCGCGCGGTGCCGACGCAGGCCGCGTGGTCGCTCGGATTGAAATCCGCGCAGCAACTGATCGAACGCCATCTGCAGGATCACGGCGACTATCCGCGCGCGATCGGGCTGTCGGTCTGGGGGACGGCCACGATGCGCACCGGCGGCGACGACATCGCGCAGGCGTTCGCGCTGATCGGCGTGCGGCCGAAATGGGCGCACGGCAGCCATCGCGTGACCGACTTCGAGATTTTGCCGATCGAGATCTTCGACCGGCCGCGCATCGACGTGACGCTGCGCGTGTCGGGTTTCTTCCGCGATGCGTTCCCGAACCTGATGCACCTGTTCGACGCGGCCGTGCAGGCGGTCGCCGCGCTCGACGAGCCCGAGGAACTGAACCCGATCCGCGCGCGCATCGAGCGCGAACGGGAGAAGTGGATCGCGCAGGGCGTGGCGCCCGACGAAGCGCGCCGGCGCGCCGGCTGGCGCGTGTTCGGCGCACGGCCGGGCAGCTACGGCGCGGGCCTGCAGGACCTGATCGACCAGCGCCGCTGGCAGACCGACGCCGATCTCGCGGATGCCTACCGCCAATGGGGCGGCCATGCATACGCACAGAACAGCGCGGGCGACGCGGCGCCCGACGTGTTCGGCGCGCGGCTCGCGACGATCGACGTCGTCGTGCAGAACCAGGACAGCCGCGAGCACGACATCCTCGATTCGAACGATTACTACCAGTTCCAGGGTGGAATGACGGCGGCGGTGCGGCACCTGTCCGGGCAGCAGCCGAGCGTCTATCACGGCGACCATGCGAACCCGGTCGCGCCGAAGATGCGCACGCTGCGCGAGGAAATCGCGCGCGTGATCCGCTCGCGCGTCGTCAACCCGAAATGGCTCGACGGCGTGAAGCGTCACGGCTACAAGGGTGCGGCCGAACTCGCCGCGACCGTCGATTACCTGTACGGCTATGACGCGACCGCACGCGTGCTGTCCGATCACCAGTACGCGCTCGTCGCCGACGCGTACCTGTTCGACGACGCCACCCGCGCGTTCGTCGAACGGCACAACCCGAAGGCGCTGCACGGCATCTGCGAGCGCTTCGTCGAAGCGATGCAGCGCGGGCTGTGGCAGCAGCCGGGCCCCTATCGCGAGCGGATCGAGGCGATCTGGCTCGCCAGCGAACAACGCCAGGAAGGAGGACGGCGATGACCGATCCGACGACGCACCGCGCCCGCGCGGTTTTTCCGTTTGCGGCGCTCGTCGCGCAGGACGCGTTGCAGCAGGCGCTGCTGCTTGCCGCGATCGACCCGTCGCTCGGCGGCGTGCTCGTCAGCGGACCGCGCGGCACCGCGAAATCGACGGCCGCGCGCGGCCTCGCGGAGCTGTTGCCGCAAGGGCAGTTCGTCACGCTGCCGCTGTCGGCGAGCGACGAGCAGGTGACGGGCACGCTCGATCTCGCGCACGCGCTCGCCGAAAACGGCGTGCGCTTCCGGCCCGGCCTGCTGGCTCGCGCGCATCTCGGCGTGCTGTATGTCGACGAAGTGAACCTGCTCGCCGACGGACTCGTCGATACGCTGCTCGACGTCGCCGCGAGCGGCGTGAATATCGTCGAGCGCGATGGCGTGTCGCACGCGCACGACGCGCGCTTCGTGCTGGTCGGCACGATGAATCCCGAGGAGGGCGAGTTGCGCCCGCAACTGCTCGACCGCTTCGGGCTGATGGTCGAGCTGGAGAACTGCTTCGACGCCGCCCAGCGCGAGCGGATCGTGAAGGCGCGCCTTGCGTTCGATCTCGATCCGGACGCGTTTCGCGCGCGTCACGCGGCGGCCCAGCGCGAACTTTCGGACCGGATTCATGCGGCGCGTGCACGGCTGCCGGCGTTGGATTTCGACGATGCGGTCCATGCGCGCGTCAGCATGCTGTGCATCGACGCGGCCGTCGACGGATTGCGCGCCGATCTCGTGATGCTGCGCGCCGCGCGTGCGCTGGCCGCGCTGGAGCAGGCCGACGCGGTGACGGTGTCGCATGTGGCGCGCGTGGCCGACGCCGTGCTGCGGCATCGGCGCCATGCGGGGCCGCCGCCGTCGCAGCAATCGTCGCGGCAAGGTGATGAGCGCGACGATCGTTTGCGGTCGGATAACCCGCGGCAGCCTGACAAACAACAGCGCGACACCGACGACACGGAGGCCGACGCGTCCGCGTCGCAGGGCGACTGGGGCTACCTGCCGCCCGAACCGGCCGGGTTGCGCGACGTGAAAAGCGTGGTGCCGCTGCCGCTAAAAAAACGCTGAGCCATCGAGCCGACGCCGCCGCGAACGCGATTCGCGGTCCTCGATGGCAGTCAGGCGCCGCCGCGCGCGTGCCGGGCACGGTGCGCGCCGGCACGGCCGTCGCGTGGCCGGCGACGCTTGCCGCGAAACGCGGCGGCCCGCTGCATCGCGAGCATCTGCGCTACCGGAAGCGCGCGGGCATGCCGCACGCGCTGCATTGCTTCGTGCTCGACTGTTCGGCGTCGATGTTGTCGCACGAGCGGCTCGCGCTCGCGAAGGGGCTGATCGTCGCGTATTTCGATCAGGCTGCGCGCGCACGTGTCGAAACCGCGCTGGTCTGCTTCGGCGGCAACGGTGCCGCGCGGCGCTTCGGCCCGGCCGTGCCGCGCTGGTGGAACGCGCGCTGGCTCGAACCGGTCGACGGCGGCGGCGGCACGCCGCTCGCGGACGGCATCGCGACCGCCGCGCAGCTGCTCGCCCGCGACGCGCGGCGCGAGCCCGGCAAAGCGCGCTGGCTGTGGGTGCTGTCCGACGGGCGCACGCGCGAGATGCCGGCCAAACCCGCGGCGGCCGATCACGTCGTATTCGTCGACTTCGACGATGCGGCCGTGCGAATCGGGCAGGGTGCGCGGCTCGCCGCGGCCTGGGGCGCGCAGTGGGTGACGGCTGACGCGCTTCGCACGGATCTCGCCGGCTGATGGCCGGCCGGCGGTGCGCTATGATCGCCGCTTCTGCTTCCGCCCACTGGAAACTCCCGCCATGCAAGTACTGGTCGATGCCGACGCGTGTCCGGCCGTCATCAAGGACATGCTGTTTCGCGCCGCGCGTCGTGCCGAAATCCGCGTGACGCTGGTCGCGAACCAGTTTCTGCGTACGCCGCCGTCGCCGTTCATCAAGGCCGTGCAGGTGCCGGCCGGCTTCGACGTGGCCGACGCGCGCATCGTCGAGCTGGCGGAACCCGGCGACCTCGTGATCACCGCCGACATCCCGCTGGCCGCCGCCGTGCTCGACAAGGGCGCGCATGCGCTCGACCCGCGCGGCAACTGGTTCAGCCGCGAGAACATCGAGGAACGCCTGTCGACGCGCGCGATGATGGACCAGTTGCGCAGCGCGGGCATCGACACGGGCGGGCCGGCGCCGTTCAGCGCGCGCGACGGCAAGACGTTCGCGTCGCAGCTCGACCGGTTCCTCGCGCGGCACGGCAAGCCGTGACGGCACGCGTCTGCGCCCGGTCAGGATGCAGGTTCGCGCCGACGCTGCTATCGTGTGGCCCGAACCCCAGCACAGGAGCGCACGCGTGTCACCGACCCAACTTCTCGTTCCGACCTACACCCAGATGCTGCGCGCCCAGTCGGCGTGGCTCGACAAGGCCGTCGCCCACCGGCAGGCCGCCGGCGACGAACCCGACGCGGCGATGACGCTGAGGCTCGCGCCCGACATGTATCCGCTCGCCGCGCAGGTGCGCTTCTCGTGTTTCCAGGCGATGGAGCCGGTGCACCGGCTGCGCGGCGAACCGCTGCCGGCGGCATTGCTCGCATTGCGCGAGGCGGGCTGGAACGCCGATGCGCAACCCGGCTCGCCGGCCGATGCGCAGGCGATCATCGCCGGCACGCTCGCCTTTCTCGGTGAACTCGCACCGGATGCGCTCGACGGCGGCGCTGCGCTGCCGATCTCGCTCGAGATGCCGAACGGGATCGCGTTCGACATGACGGGTGAACAGTACGCGCGCGACTGGGCGCTGCCGCAGTTCTACTTTCACGCGATCACCGCGTACGCGATCCTGCGCCATCACGGCGTCGAACTCGGCAAGGCCGATTACGTGCCGCACATGCTCGCGTACGTGCGGCCGGGCACGATTCCGCAGGGTTGAGCCGGCCGTCGGCCGCCGCGAAGCGACATGACACGTGCTCTGTTCATCTGGAGCCGCAACCGGCTGCGCAGCCCGACGGCCGAAGCGGTGTTCGCCGCGTGGCCGGGCATCGAAACCGACTCCGCGGGCCTCGCGCCCGACGCGGACGTGCGGCTGTCCGCCGAGCAGCTCGACTGGGCGGACATCGTGTTCGTGATGGAGCGCGCACACAAGGCGCGACTGTCGGCGCAATTCGGTGCGCATCTGAAGCACAAGAAGATCGTCTGCCTCGATATCCCCGACCGCTACGCGTTCATGCAGCCCGAACTCGTCGCGCTGCTCGAACGCAAGGCCGGCCCGTTCCTGCGCGGGTAGTCGCCGCAATCCGTGCCCGAGCCTGCGCCGGTATCGACTTCAGCGAAGCGGCTCGCTGACGAACGCAGAAAAACAGTCGAGCCGCAGCAGCTCGATGATCTTGCGTGTCGGCACGCTCGCCCGTAGCGTGTCGAGCCGGTCGATGGCGAACCACTTGCAGTGGGCGATCTCGTTGCTCGCGCGCGGCGTCAGGTGCGCCGGCACGTCGGCCACGAACACGTGATGCAGTTTCGTCAGCCCGCCGAACTGCACCGCATAGTCGAGCGCGAGCCCCTGGAGCCGCGTTTCCTCCGCGAGTTCCCGCCGCGCGGCTTCGAGCGGCGCCTCTCCGCGCCGGATCGTGCCGCCCGGCAGCGACCAGCGCGCCGCGGTGCGCGCGACCAGCAGCACGCTGCTGCGCTGGCGGCACACGATCGTGGCGCGTTCCTCGATGACGGCGAGGGTATCCGGCCCGGTGCTCATGTTCTGGCAAGACAGGTGCTGAATCGTGGAGAGAAGTGCACGCCGGCGGCCGTTGTCCGACAGCAGGCGGCGACGGCATGCAAGCCGCCGCGCCGATGTTACCGGCCGTTCGTGACAGTTCCGTGCACCGAGATCACACGACGGAACGGCCGACAGCTCATGCGTGCGTGTAGATCCCGCTGCGCGTCGGCTTCGCGCGGCGCGAATGGCGGCGCTTGTGAACGGCACGCCGGTGATGGGGCGACGGCGCGGTCACGTGCCGACGGGCGGGCGCGGGCCGGGCCGCCGGCGCGGCGGCATGCGGCGCAGTGCCCGGCATCCCGGTTTGTCCTTCGCCGAAATGGAAAGTCTGGTTCTGCGCATGCGCGACGCCCAGCGTCGACGCCAGCACGAAGGCCGCCAGCCACAATCGTTTCATGAATGTTTCGCCTCGTATCGTTCGGGATGAACGTGGCCCGTCAGCTTAGCGAACGGCGGGGCGCCACCGCAACCGGCCCGCGTTCGATCGTCCCCCTTGCGCGCGGCGACGTGAGCCGCGCCGGGGCCGGGTGCATCCGGGCTTGACAACGCAATTCCTGAGTGTGAATATAAATTCACATACAAGAATTATTCGTCGAATCCGGACAAGCCGCGCGCAAGCGCCGGGCCACCGGAACCGGCAGTCCGATCGACCGGAACCAGGAGCGAGACGCATGGCGGAACACGAGCAGCAGGGCGCGCTGGCGGGATTGCGCATCATCGATCTGTCGCGGGTGCTGGGCGGCCCGTACGCGACCCAGATCCTCGCCGACCACGGCGCGGAGGTGATCAAGGTCGAACCGCCGTCCGGCGACGAGACGCGCACGTGGGGCCCGCCGTTCGACGGCGACACCGCGTCGTACTTCCTCGGCGTGAATCGCAACAAGCTCGGCATCGCGCTCGACCTGACGCAGCTGGCCGATCGCGAGCGGCTGCTCGGCCTGCTCGAACACGCGGACGCGCTGGTCGAGAACTTCAGGATCGGCACGATGGAGCGCTGGGGGCTCGGGTTCGACGCGCTGCATGCGCGGTTTCCGCGCCTCGTTTATTGCCGCGTGTCGGGTTTCGGCGCGGATGGCCCGCTCGGCGGGTTGCCAGGCTACGACGCGGCCGTGCAGGCGCTCGCGGGGCTGATGAGCGTCAACGGCGAAGCCGGCGGTGCGCCGCTGCGCGTCGGCGTGCCGATCGTCGATCTCGTCACGGGGCTGAACGCGGCGCTCGGCGTGCTGATGGCGCTGCGCGAGCGCGATGCGAGCGGGCGTGGCCAGTTCGTCGAATCGGCGCTGTTCGACTGCGCGCTGTCGATCCTCCATCCGCATACGCCGAACTTCTTTCATTCGGGCAACGCGCCCGTGCGCACCGGCAACGCGCATCCGAACATCACGCCGTACGACAGCTTTCCGACGGCGGGCGTCGACATCTTCCTGGCGGTCGGCAACAACGGGCAGTTCGCCGCGCTGTGCGACGTGCTCGGCACGCGCGACTGGCTCGACGATCCGCGTTTCGCCGACAACCGCGCGCGCAGCCAGAACCGCGCCGCGCTGCGCGCGCTGCTCGAAACGGCGCTGGCCGCGCACGACGGCGCGACGCTCGCCGAGCACCTGATGCGCCGCGGCGTGCCGTGCGCGCCCGTGCTCGGGCTCGACGCGGCGCTCGACCATCCGCATGTCGCGCACCGGCGGATGAAGGTCGAGCTGGGCCGGCATCGCGGCATCGCGTCGCCGATCAAGCTCGGCCGCACGCCGGCCACGTACCGGCGGCCGCCGCCCGCGCTGAACGAACATGCGGCGCAGGTGTTCGCGGACGACAACGGCAACGACGACCACCGCCGCACCTGACCGGCATCGCCGCCCGTGCCGCCCGGCGGCGCACGGCCGCACGCGCCGGCACCCCCCCGTTCGGACATCACGCCGGGCCGCGCATCGACACGCACCGACATGCGCACCGGCTGAAGAGGAGACGCATCATGCTCGCATGGATCGGCGCGCTCGCCATCGTCGCGCTGTTCGGCCTGATCATCACGAAGCGGTTGTCGCCGCTCGTCGCGCTGATCGTCGTGCCGGTGGCCGCGTCGCTCGCGGCCGGTTTCGGATTGCAGACCGGCAAGTTCGTCGTGCACGGCGTACAGAACATCGGCCCGATCGCCGGGATGTTCGTTTTTGCGATTCTATTTTTCGGTATCCTCACCGATGCCGGCATGCTCGACCCGATCATCGCGGGCGTGCTGCGCGTGATCGGCTGCCATCCGCCGCGCATCGTGATGGGCTCGGCGCTGCTCGCGCTGCTGATCCATCTCGACGGCTCGGGCGCGGTCACGTTTCTCGTCACGCTGCCGGCGATGATGCCGCTCTATACACGGCTCGGGATGGATCGCCGCATCCTCGCATGCGTCGCGTCGATGGCGGCCGGCGTCAACTTCCTGCCGTGGGTCGGGCCGATGCTGCGCGCGTCGGCGGCGCTGCACATTCCCGGTTCGGCGATCTTCACGCCGATGATTCCGGTGCAGATCGTCGGGCTCGCGTTCGTGTTCGGCACCGCCTGGGTGCTCGGCGTGCGCGAGGCGAAACGGCTCGGGCTCGACCGCGCCGGCGCGGCCGCGCTCGCGATCGCGCCGCGCGAGCTGACCGACGCCGAACGCGCGTTGCGCCGGCCGGGACGCTTCGCGACCAACGTCGCGCTGACGCTCGTCGTGCTCGCCACGCTGGTGTCGGGCATCGTCGACCCGATGGTGATGTTCATGCTCGGCACGGTCGCCGCGCTGGTGATCAACTATCCGGACGTGCACGCGCAGCGCGAGCGGATCGACGCGCATGCGAAGGCCGCGCTGATGATGGCGAGCGTGCTGCTCGCCGCCGGCGCGTTCACCGGCATCATGTCCGGCACCGGGATGCTGAAGGCGATGGCCGAGGTCGTCGTCGCGCACGTGCCGGTCGAGCATGCGCGCCATATGCCGTTCGTGCTCGGGCTGCTGTCGATGCCGCTGAGTCTGCTGTTCGATCCCGATTCTTTCTACTTCGGCGTGCTGCCGGTGCTCGCGGAGAGCGGCAAGCTGCTCGGCGTGCCGCCGATCCAGATGGCGCAGGCCGCGCTGCTCGGCCAGATGACGACGGGCTTTCCGGTGAGCCCGCTCACGCCCGCGACATTCCTGATCGTCGGCCTGACCGGCGTCGAGCTCGCCGAGCACCAGAAATTCACGATTCCGTTCCTGTTCGCCGCCACCGTGCTGATGGTCTTCGCCGCGGTCGCGACGGGCCTGTTTCCACTGTGAGCGGCGCGGCCGTTCACGCTTTCCGGGAGAGCAGTCCATGCAGTTCGACCTGACCGACGACCAGCGCGCGATCGAAAGCGCGATCGAGAAAATCTGCGAACGCTTCGGCGACGACTACTGGCTCGAACGCGATCGCGCGGGCGGGTTTCCGGCCGATTTCCACGCGGCGCTCGCCGACGCCGGGTGGCTCGGCATCGCGATGGACCCGGCCTACGGCGGCGCCGGACTCGGGATGACCGAGGCGGCGCTGATGATGCGCACGATCAGCGCGTCGGGCGCCGGCCTGTCGGGCGCGTCGGCCGTCCACATGAACATCTTCGGGCTGAACCCGGTGCAGGTGTTCGGCAACGACGCGCAGAAGGCGCGCTTCCTGCCGCCGCTGATCGCCGGACGCGACAAGGCGTGCTTCGCGGTGACCGAGCCCGACGCCGGCCTCGACACCACGCACCTGAGCACGCAGGCGCGCCGCGACGGCGATTACTACGTGCTGAGCGGACGCAAGATCTGGATCTCGACCGCGCAGGTCGCGAACAAGATGCTGATCATCGCGCGCACGACGCCGCTCGATCAGGTCGCGAAACCGACCGACGGGCTGAGCCTGTTCTATACCGACCTCGACCGGGCGCGCGTCGAGGTGCGCGAAATCGACAAGATGGGCCGCAAGGCGGTCGATTCGAACATGTTGTTCATCGACAACCTGCGCGTGTCGCGCGACGACCTGATCGGCAACGAAGGCGACGGTTTCCGCTATCTGCTGCACGGGCTGAACCCCGAACGGATCCTGATCGCCGCGGAGGCGATCGGGCTTGGGCAGGCCGCGTTGCGCCGCGCGACGCAGTATGCGTGCGAGCGCGTGGTGTTCGGCCGGCCGATCGGGCGGAACCAGTCGATCCAGCATCCGCTCGCGCAAGCGTGGATGCAGCTCGAGGCCGCGTGGCTGATGGTGATGAAGGCCGCGACGCGCTACGACGCCGGCCAGTCGTGCGGCGCGGAGGCGAACGCGGCCAAATACCTCGGCGCGGAAGCCGCGTTCCAGGCGTGCCAGACGGCCATCGCGACGCACGGCGGGATGGGGTATGCGAAGGAATACCACGTCGAGCGCTATCTGCGCGAGTGTATGATTCCGAGGCTCGCGCCCGTGAGTCCGCAACTGATCCTGTGCTACATCGCGGAGAAAGTGCTCGGGCTGCCGAAGTCGTACTGACCGTAGCGACCCGGCGGCCCGCCCGGCGCGCGGTTTCCCGTTCCGAATCAAGCGCTCGCCATGGACGTCAAACTCGTTGCCCGCACGCTCGACCTGTTCGAGCTGTTCGCCGCCGAACGGCGGCCGCTGCCGCTCACCGAACTCGCGCGCCTGCTCAACGTGCCGGCGTCGAGCTGCCTCGCGATGGCGCGCACGCTCGTGAGCCGCGGCTATCTGTACGAAGTGCGCAGGCGCGGCGGCTACTATCCGACGCGGCGCCTGCAGACGGTCGCCGCCGCGATCGACGCGACCGATCCGGTCGTCGACATCGTGCATCCGCATCTCGTCGCGCTACGCGACGCGAGCCGCGAAACGGCCGTCCTCGGCAAGATCCAGGGCGCGTCGGTCACGTATCTCGACGTCGTCGAATCCGAGCAGGCGATCCGCTATACGCGCCAGCCGGGCGAGCTGCGGCCGCTGCATGCGAACTCGATCGGCAAGGCGATCTTCGCGGAACTCGCGAGCGACGCGCAGCAGGCGCTCGGCGCGCAACTGCCGTTCGAACGCTTTACCGATGCGACGGTGGCCGACCTTCCGGCGCTCGTCGCGCAGACCGCGCGGTTTCGCGAACTCGGCTGGGCGGAGAACTTCGGCGAGAGCGCACCCGAGCTGTCGGCGATCGCGGTCGCGCTGACGCTCGACGGCGACTGGTACGGGCTGTCGGTCGTCGGGCCGACCGAGCGGATCCGCCAGCATCGCGACACGCATGCGGCGCTGCTCGTCGACGCGAAAGCGCGGCTGCAGGCCGAGCACGCGCGCGGGTAGGGCAGCGGCGCGCGTCGGCGCCGGCGGCGGGCCGTCGGCGGGGTGCGATCCCGCCACGCCGGCCACGGCCCGCCGCGCGTCACGCGCGAGCGTGTCGCCCCGTCACGACTTCACCCACACGCCGCCCGCGCTCGGGTTGTCGCCCTGCGTCCACCATTTCGCGCAATACTTCGCGCCCTGATACGTCACGCACGTGCCGCCCTGATAGGCGGTCGTCGCCGACCACGCGGGCGTGCCGCCGCTGACCGGCTTCCACACGGCCGCCTGGCCGGGCACGTCGCCCTGCGTCCACCACTGCGCCTGATACGTGGTGCCCTGGTAGGTGACCGTCGCGCCGGCCGTATAGACCTGGCCGGCCGCCCACGGTGCGCCCGGCTGCGGCGTGCCGCCGTCCGAGCCGCCGCCGTAGTTCGGGTCCTGCGTGACGCCCGCGCCCCACTTGCCGTCGAGCTTCTTGAAGATCGTCGCGAACGCGTACGGCTGCTGCGCGACGCCCGAGCAGGTCGGCGACGCATACGTGCCGCCGGACGGGCACGCCTGATCGCGGCCGACCGACCAGTTGCCGAAGAAGCCGTAGCCGTTCGCGATGGCCGCGTTCAGCACGGTCTGCGCATTCGCGAGCGTGAAGGTTTCGCCCTGCACATCGTTGACGCCGATCATCGGCGTGACGCCGACCATCTGCCACAGCTGCGCGTTGGTCTTCGGCTGGCCGGCCGACTTGAACGCCGTGTCGAGCTGAGAATAGAGCGCCTGCGCGGCGCTGATCGCGGCGGCGCCCATGTCGATGTTCGCGGGGCCGTAATCCATCGCCATCACGTTGACCGCGTCGAACGCGGTCTTGTTCGCAATGGCTGCGTTGACGACGTTCACACCGTCCTGCGTGAGCCCGGTCGGCATCGTCGGCAGCGTCAGCGTCACGTGCAGCGGCTTGCCCTTCGCCGCGTAGTCGGCCTGCAGTTGCGCGACTGCCTGGAAGTTGCGCGCGATCGCCGCCGTGTCCTGCTGCGACGCGCCCTCGATGTCGAAGTCGATATGCGTGAGGCCGTACGTGTCGATCACCGTCTGGTACGCGGTCTTCAGCGCCGGAACCGTCGAGCAGGCCTGCATCAGCGGCGTGCCGTTCGCCCCGCCGAACGACACGGCGACCTCGCCGCCTTTCGCACGGTAGCTCGCGATCGACGTGGACAGCGCGGTCAGCAGCCCGCCGCTCGCGCCATTGCCGATCGGCTGGACGCCGCCCCATGACGGCACGCAGCCGTTGCCCGCGACCACGAACGCGAGCGTGAACTGCTGGATGCCCTGGCGCACGCCGATCTGATCGACCAACGGTGTCGGATAAAGCGTCACGTCGACATAGGGCGCATAGACGCCGGCCCCTTGCGACACGCTCGCCATCGCGAGCAGACAACCCGCGGCAAACGCACGCGGAATGAAACGCGGCAACACATTGTTGTTCATTCTGTGTTCTCCAAGTGGAAGAGGGATACGCTGGCCTGCGTATCGTCGCCGGCAGGCAACGCACGTGTCCCGCCGGCGGCGTGCCTATCTTGGAGGATTCGCATCGAATAGGAAACTTAGTTGTTCTTCTTTTTGTTATTCGATTCCCGATACGTAACGAACTTGCCGATTCGGTCGAAGATCGAAACGCGCGGAGGGCACTTTTTCCGATCGATCGCGCGACGCCGCGCGGATGGACCGGTTCCAGCGAACCGGCATGCCGATCAACGGCTCGCTCGCGCGCATGCGCATTCGTGCGAACGCCGCCGGATGCGACATGCGCAACCCGGCGGGTGCCACTGCGCTCAGCGATACCAGCGCGGCGTATAGACCCATTCGCGCGCGTTGCCGATCGCGAAGCGACGCGTCGTCGACGAACCGATGATCACCATCGTGCGCATGTCGACCTGGTCGCCGCGCAGCGCGCCGAGGGTCGTCGTCGAAAGCGTCGCGCCGGGCCGGCCGATGTCGCGGCCGAGCACGATCACCGTATCGGTCGCCCGATGCGCGCGCACGATATCGAGCGCACGGTCGAGCTGCCACGGCCGCGCGCGCGAAATCGGGTTGTAGAACGCCATCACGAGATCGGCTTGCGCGGCATGCCGCAGGCGCGTCTCGATCACGTCCCACGGCTTCAGGTTGTCCGACAGCGAGATCGCGCAGAAATCGTGGCCGAGCGGTGCGCCGGCCTGTGCCGCCGTCGCGAGCGACGCCGAGATGCCGGGCTCCACGCGCAGGTCGATCGCGGCCCACCGCGGGTCGCGCGCGTCGTCGAGCGCCTCCAGTACGGCTGCGGCCATCGCGAATACGCCGGGGTCGCCCGACGACACGACCGCCACGCGACGGCCCTCGGTCGCCAGTTCGAACGCATGGCGCGCACGCTGCATTTCCTCGCGGTTGTCGGTGCCGTGCACGCGCTGGTCCGCCCGAAACGGGCCGGCCATGTTCACGTAGGTCGTATAGCCGAGGATGTCGGTCGCGTCCGCGAGCGCCGCGCGCGCGGCCGGCGTGAGCCAGGCGGCGCCGCCCGGGCCGAGGCCGAGCACCGTCAGGCGGCCGCGTGCGCGCCCGAGCGTGGCTGGATCGACCGGATGCGATGCGATCGCGCACGCGAGGCCGTGCGATTCTTCACGCAGCGTGTGGGTGACGCGTAATGCGCGCCCGACCAGCGTGGTGGCGTCGGCGGGCGCGTGGCGATTACTGTCGCTATCGACGAAACGCAGCGGCACATCGAGCGTGCTCGCCGCTTCTTCCAGCACGGGTTCGCCGATCGCCGATGCGGGCGCGACAAGGGCCGCGAGCGCCAGCCGCGCGAGCCCCTGTGCGTCGAGCATGGCTTCGATGCGCGCGGCCAGCGCTTCGTCCGCATGCACCGCATCCGCGGCAACGCCGACCACCACGCTGCGCGGATGAATCACGAGCTCGTCGTGCGCGCCGCGCCACGCATCGGGCGTCACGCGAATCGCGTGTGCGGCCGCGTCATCACGCGGCAGCGCGACGTCGTCGAGCCACGGCGCGGCGCCGTCGATGCGCGTCGATGCGCCCGCGAGCAGGTCGGACACGAAGCGCTTGCCCTGCGCGAGATCGGCGAGCGCATAGCCTTCCGGCGGATTGAGCACGCACGCGCCGAAGCGCAGTTCGCCGCTCGTCGTGATCGCGGGCGCGACGCCGACGCATGCGGCGATTTCGCGCGCGATCACGTTGACGCCCGTCAGCCCGCCGAGCAGCGGCACGACGGCCGAGCCGTCCTCCGCGACCGCGAGCACCGGCGGCTCGATGCCCTTGTCGGCAAGCGCGGGCGCGAGGCAGCGGATCACGATGCCGGCCGCGCACAGCGCGACGATCGGCGAGCCGCGCGCATAGAGTTCGCGCAGGTGCGCGCCGAGTTCGTCGAACGGCACGTCGGCATCGACGCGCGATGCGAGACCGTGCACGAGGGCGCCTGGATAACGCGCCTGGATACGTCGCGCGGTATCGAGCGCGCCCGCGCCGAGTATCACGATCGCGGGCGGCGTCGTCATCCTTGCCATTTTTCCCCCGGCACGACGAGCAGCGAGAAATACGGCGACGCCATCGGATCGACTTCGTCGAGCGGCACGATGCGCTGGTTCGCCATCGTCGCGCGCTCGACGTACAGCGCGCGCTTCGCGAGCCCGAGTTCGTCGAGCACGCGCCGCACCTTGTCGAAATTGCGGCCGAGCTTCATCACGACGGCCGCGTCGGCCCGCGCGAGGCGTTCGCGCAGTTCGTGCTCGGGCAGCACGCCCGACAGCACCGACAGGCTCTGGTTGCGATAGACGAGCGGCTGGCCGAGCACGGCCGTGCCGCCGAGCATCGCGCATACGCCGGGAATCACCTCGGCGTCGTAACGCGGCGCGAGCCGGTCGTGCAGGTACATGTACGAGCCGTAGAAGAACGGGTCGCCTTCGCAGATCACCGCGACGTCGCGGCCTGCATCGAGGTGCGCGGCGACGATCTCGGCCGCGGTGTCGTAGAAATCGGCGATCACCGTCTCGTAGCACAGCGGAGGGGGCAGCGCCTCGGTCGTAACCGGGTAGACCAGCGGCAGTTGCGTCTGAGCGTCGAGCAGGTGCGCCTCGACGATGCCGTACGCGTTGCCTTTCTTGCCCTTCGCGACGAAATACGCGACCACGGGCGCCGCCTGCAGCACGCGTAGCGCCTTGATCGTCATCAGTTCGGGATCGCCGGGGCCGACCCCGACGCCGAACAGCCGTCCGCGCGCGCTCGTCATTCGACCTCCGTCGCAAGCGCATTGACCGCGGCGGCGGCCATCGCGCTGCCGCCGCGCCGGCCGAGCAGCGTGACGTACGGCACGCCGCGGCTGTCGGCGTCGAGCGCCGCCTTCGATTCGGCCGCGCCGATGAAGCCGACCGGGAAACCGACGATCAGCGCGGGGCGCGGCGCGCCGGCGTCGATCATGTCGAGCAGGTGGAACAGCGCGGTCGGCGCGTTGCCGATCACGACGACGCTGCCCGCGAGATGCGGACGCCACAGTTCGAGCGCGGCGGCCGAACGCGTGTTGCCGAGGCGCGTTGCGCGAGGTCCGGCACCGCCGGCTCGCCGAGCGTGCAGATCACGCGGTTGGCCGCGGGCAGCCGCGCGCGCGTGATGCCTTCGGCGACCATCCTCGCGTCGCACAGGATCGGCGCGCCGGCCGCGAGCGCCGTGCGGCCCGCCGTGCCGGCACCGACCGAGAAGCGCAGGTCGCAGACGACGTCGACCATCCCGCACGCATGGATCACGCGCACCGCGAGTTTCTCGAGGTCGGGCGGAACCTGCGACAGGTCGGCCTCGGCGCGGATCGTCGCGAACGACTGGCAGTAGATTTCCTGCCCGTCGCGAATGTAGTCAAGCATCGGTGGTGTCCTGGTTGTGCCGCGCGCCCGTCAGTCGGGCCGCGGCCTGGTCAATTGTCAGATGGCGCGCGAGCGGGGCGCCAAGGCCCGCGGCCGCGTCGCGCCGGTAAAGGTCGTAGTGCGCAGGCGCCACCGCGACGAGCGTGTGGGCCGCGGGGTGCGGCAGCGCGCAGCGGCGCGCGCAACCGGTCAGATGCACGTCAAGCGGATGGCCGACGCGCGCGGCAAGCGCAAGCGCATCGTGTTTCGTGTCGGCGTGCGCTTTCGCGCAGCCCGCGCTGCCGGTGCAGGCGACGAGCGTCGCCAGCGGGTCGGATGGTGCGCACACGAGGCCGAGCGACGCGAGGGCTTCGCGCATCGCCGCCGCACGTGCGTTCGGCACGCCGTGCATGAACATGCCTTGCCACGGCGTCATCGACAGCGTGCCGTCGCCGTCGGCTTCGGCCAGCGCGGCGAGCCGTTCCAGTTGCGTCGCGTCGAGCCGCCCGAGCGCGAATTGCGCGCCGACGCTGCAACGCGCGGCGTCCCGCGACGGGTGTGCGCCGAAACGCAACGCAGGGTCGGCACGCGTGCGCCGCCAGTCGGCAAGCGCCGGATCGGCCGCGAGCGGGAAGGGCAGATAGTGCTGCGCGCGCTCGAGCAGCGTGGGTTCGTCGCACGTCGCCAGCAACGTGCGCATCCGCGTGACGTCGGCCGGCGCGAGATCGAGGAACGCGAGCAGCAACGCGCGAACCAGTGCGACGCCCTGATCGATCGACACGTCGACCGACGCGTGCCGGTCGCCGTGCGCAACCGGCGGACAGCCGGCGAGCCCCGCCGCGAGACGTACCGCGCCGTCGCCGCGACGCCATGCGGCCAGCCAGATGTCGTGCGGATGATCGAGCGCCGCGACCGCTTCGCCGCCGTCGAGCTGGATCGAGAATTTCGGCGACAGTTCGCCGCGACGCGGCTCGCTCGCCAGCATGTCGAGCAGCGGCCCGGCGAGCGCGTGGCTATCGACGAGCGCGGTGGGGTCGTGCCCGGCGAGCGGGCTCAGCATCAGGTTGCGAACGTCGTCGCTCGCCGCGAGCGCGGCCGCATCGACGGCGGCGTTCTCGGCGCTTGCGCGCGGGCCGAGCCCTGCGTCGAGCAGCGCGTGAATCAGCGCATCGGCCGCGCCGTCGCGAATGCCGCGCAACTGGAGATTCGCACGATTGGTCGCATCGATCTCACCGGAGCCGTACCGGCGCGCGGCGGCCGCGATCGCGCGCGCCTGGCGCGCGTCGAGCCGGCCGCCCGGCAGCTTGATCCGGCACAGTCCGCCGTCGGCGGCCGCGACCACGCGCACGAGCCCCGGGCAGGCCGACGGGCGCACGACGGACGACGCAGGAATCGAATCGGGAGCGGAACTCAACGGGATACCGGGCAGTGTGGCGCCGCGGCCAACGCATCGGTACACCCCGCCCGACGCCGACTGGCACGCACGCACTTTCTGGCCGGCAGGTCTCCTGGCTGACAGGTCGGCGCCGCCTCCCGGCCTTCCCGGTGAAACCAGTGGCATGAGGGGGAGATCGGCTCGCTGTCTACAGTTGCGGGGGCAGCCACAGCGGCGCGCGGTGCGCCCTGTGTTCCCTCTTCGGCCCCGAAGGGCACCGGCGAACGAACGGCCGTAGGATACCCGATTTTTGCGACGATCCGGCATCGGCGGTGCGTCGCGCAACCGCGTCGCAGCATGGCCGCAGACGGTTTTGCGCCGTCTCGCAAATGGTAGCATTGGCGGCTCGACATCAGATCGGCGACCGCCGTGATCCGCCATGAAACTCGGCAGGACGGAACTGTTCGGCATGGGCGTCGCACTTGGCCTACTGGCCGTCCCCGCATGGATGCTGCTCGCGTGCATACTGATCCCGCTTGCACCGTCGGCCGAGTGGCCGAAGAATGTCGGGCTCGCCGGCCTCGGCGTGCCGATCGTGGCGGGTGGAACGTTCCTGTACCGGAAAAGCGGGCGGCGGCCGCTCATGTGGCTGCTGCTCGGCTGGCTGCTGATCGCGTCGGTCGGCGGCATGGTTCCGGCCTTGCTGACGTTCGTCGTCGGCGTGCCGCTCGGCTGACGTCGTGGCCGTATCGCACCAGCGGGCGGGCGACGCGCACGGCAGGGAAACGAATCGACGCGCGTCTGCCCGGCAGCCGCGCATCGCAACACACGGAATGGAATCGAACGATGGGGAAGGGTGCATGACGGCGTGGCTGACGGTAGTGGGGATCGGCGACGACGGTTACGCGGGGCTCGGCCGCCGCGCGCGCCGCGCGCTACTCGACGCGACGCTCGTCGTCGGCGCGAAGCGGCATCTCGACATGCTGCCCGCACGGCTGCCGGCCACGCGCGAAGCGTGGCCGTCGCCGTTCGACCTCGCGGGCGTGCTCGCGCGGCGCACGTCGCCCGTCTGCGTGCTCGCCAGCGGCGACCCGATGCTGTTCGGCGTCGGCGCCACGCTCGCGCGCACGCTGTCCCCGGACGAATGGCGCGTGCTGCCCGCGCTGTCGTCGCTGTCGCTGGCGGCCGCACGCCTCGGCTGGCCGCTGCAGGATGTCGGCGCGGTCTCGCTCGTCGGCCGTCCGCTCGCGATGCTCGCGCGTCACCTGCTGTCGGGCCGCCGGCTGTTCGTGCTGAGCGCTGACGGCCGGACGCCGGCCGCCGTCGCGGCCGAACTCGTCGCACGCGGCTTCGGGCCGACCCGCATCAGCGTGTTCGAGCATCTGGGCGGCCCGCTCGAGCGGCGTCTCGACGGCCTCGCGCAGGACTGGCGCGTCGACGAAACGGCCGCGCTCAATCTGGTGGCGCTCGACTGCCAGGCCGGCCCCGACGCGCCGCGCCGCGCGCTCACGCCCGGCCTGCCCGACGACGCGTACCACCACGACGGCCAGCTCACCAAGCGCGACCTGCGCGCGATGACGCTCGGGCGCCTCGCGCCTGCGGCCGGCGAACTGCTGTGGGACGTCGGCGCCGGCAGCGGCTCGATCGGCATCGAATGGATGCGCGCGCATCCGTCATGCCTGGCGATCGCGATCGAAGCGCATGCGGAACGGCAGCGCTTCATCGAACACAACCGCGATACGCTCGGCGTGCCGGGCCTGCAGCTCGTCGCGGGCCGTGCGCCCGATGCGCTCAAGGGGCTCGCCGCGCCCGACGCGATCTTCATCGGCGGCGGCGCGACCGCGCCCGGCGTGCTCGACGCGTGCTGGGCGTCGCTGAAACCCGGCGGACGGCTGGTCGCGAACGCGGTCACGCTGCAGGGCGAGATCGCGCTCGCCGCGTGGCGCGACGCGCATGGCGGCACGCTCACGCGCGTGTCGTTCGCGCATGCCGAACCGCTCGGCCGCTTCGACACGTGGCGGCAGCCGCTGCCGGTCACGCTGTACGACGTGTACAAGCCCGACACGGCAGACGCGACCGACACGACTGGCTCGTCGAATCCGGCGAACGCAACGGACACGTGATGCGCGACGCCCCCCCGAACAGTCCGCGCCGCTGCGCTTCGGCTCTAATCGCTGAGCATATACGTGCGCTCTGGGGGAGGATTCGAACAGGTGGTGCGCGTCACGATCTACGTGCGCGATTACGCACCCTCGATGTTGCCGACGATTCGCGCTGTTCGCGACCGTTACGTCAACCCGGATAGCCCACCAGCGAGCGCGCTGATTAGAGTTGCTGCATTGTCCCTTCCTGAGATTCTGGTCGAGGTTGATGCTATCGTAGCGATTCTGGACTAGTGTCCCGTTCCGTTGTCAACTGATCTATGTTCGCGTGGCATGCGAACGTCAACAGGCTCTATGACGAATACGCTCCGGCAAGCTGCACACGATCGACGACGAGCAACTGGCTCAGCTGATTCACAAGACCCTGCATACCAAACCCCCGGATGGCTCCACGCACTGAAGCGTACGCACAATTGCAGCCGAAACTGCCATCTCGCCGACGAGTTTGCACCGGTATTTCAAGCTGTTGAGGCTGCAACTGCATCGCACCGAAAGCCTCAAGCTCTTGACCGACCAATCCTTCATCGAGAAATTGCGCGATCTGGTCGTCCTGTACCTGAGTCCACCGGAGAACGCCCTGGTCTTGTGCGTGGACGAGAAGAGCCAGTGTCAGGCGCTCGAGCGTACGCAACTCAGGCTGCCGATGGGTTTCGGCACTGTCGAAGGCGCCACGCACGATTTTTTGCGTCATGGAACCACTGCGCTGTTTGCCACACTGAACGTGCTCAACGGCGCGGTGGTTGCCATCTGCAAACGGCGCCGTCGACATTAGGAATTCCAGTCGTTCCTGCGCGAAATCGACAAGGCTGTCCCGGCTGATCTCGAAGTGCGCTGCATCGTGGACAATCGCGTCAGTCACAAGCATCCGAAGGTCAAGGCGTGGCTGGCAGCCCGCCCCCGCTAACACATACAATTCATTCCCTCCTACAGTTCGTGGCTTAAAGGGGCGAGCGCTTCTTTGAGCTGATTACTGGCAAAGCGATCCGCAGAGGCTCGTTCAGATCGGTCAAACAACTGATCAACCGTTTCGATCAATTCGTTCCCCACTACAACGAAAACTGCAAACCGTTCGTTTGGTCTGCTTCAGCCGATTCCAACCTTGAAAAGCTGCACAGACTTTGTTAGCGAATCAGTGGAACAGGACACAAGGCGCTCCATGTGATAATGCAGGCTCCACTTCTTAGAGGCCAGTTCAAATTCCCTGAGAGGGGGCTGTTTACTTCTTCGGCAATTTGTTAACCTTGGGCACCGGAACAACGGGAGTCCAAGGATGGAAGCGCCGATCATTTGACGACGAGCTGTGAAAACTGATCGAACCCTTGCTGCCTGTCGTGAAACCTCGCGCGAAGAGCGATCCGGGGCGTCCGCGTGTGCTGGATCGCGTGGCGCTCAACGGCATCCTGTTCGTGCTCAGGACAGGCATCCGTTGGAACCACTTGCCGACCCGGCTGGGATTCGGCTCGGGCGTGACTTGCCGGCGTCGACTAGACGACTGGCAAAAGACTGGCGCGTGGGATCGGCTGCACGAATTGTTGCGCGACAAGCTGCGTGCGACGGGCCAGTTCGACCTTTCATACGCTGCGGTCGATTCATCGTCGGTACGTGCGGTTGGGGCGGGCGAAAAACTGGCCCGAACCCCACGGATCGCGCACATCCGGACTCCAAGAATCACATCCTCGTAGACTCCAACGGAATTCCCGTCGTCGCAATCCTGATCGGCGCAAACGCCAACGACGTAACGCAACTGCTGCCGCGTATCGACTCGATTCCGTCGATTCGAGGCGTGCGTGGCCGAGCGCTTCAGAAACTCGGCGTCGTCTATGCCGATCGGGGCTACGACTCCAAGCGGCACCGGCGCGCGCTGTGCGAACGCGGCATCAGGCCCGTGATCGCACAGCGTCGAATCGAACACGGCAGCGGACTCGGCGCGTATCGGTGGGTCGTCGAACGTACTCACTCTTGGTTCCACTATTTCCGTCGTCTAGGCATTCGCTTCGATCGTCGCGCGGACATTCACGAAGCGTTCCTCAAACTCGGCTGCTCGCTCGTCTGTTGGAATATCGTCAGGCGGGTTGAGCAGGATTTTTGAACAGGCCTCTAAAAAATCCTCGTGGATTTGGCACAGATCGGCTGTCGCCAGAGCGACGTTCTTAAGGAGCCGCTGATTTAATCGGCTGGCTCGGCCGGCGCCGCCGGTATCGTCGGAACCATTGTAAAACGAAGCCTCGGGTAAGGAGCAAGTTGATGCAACGGCTGATGAGCCCCGCTGAAGCGGAAGGCGCTGGCAAGAAGCGCATGACACGTCGTCAATGCTTTCTGACAGAAATGGAAAGCGTGGTTCCATGACCCAAGTCTGGTGGCGGAGCTGGCTACGTTTTACCCGACGGGCGCACGCGGCCGTCCGCCGTTTGGACTCGAACGTATGCTGGGCATCTATTTCCTGCAGCAGTGGTATGGCCTGTCCGATGAAGGCCACGGAGATGCACTTTACGGTCGCATCGACATGCGGGCATTCGCTGGCATCAATATGGTGGTCGAAAACGTGCCGGATACAACGGCGCTGTTGAGTTTCCGTCACTGGCCGGTGGAGCACGAGCTGACACGCAAGCTGTTCGACGAGATCGATATCTCGTTGTGTGAGCGTGGCCTGATTACGAGAGAAGGCTCGTTGGAAGACTCGACGATTATCGCGGCGCCTCCGTCGACCAAGAATACGGAAAAGAGCCGCGGTCTGGAGATGCACCAGACCAAAAAAGGTAACGAGTGGCACTTCGGCGTGAAGGCGTATATCTGCGTCGACGCTGAGTCTGGACTGATACATAGTCTGGTCGGCACGGCAGTGAGTGCCGCTGACGTATCGCAGGACCACGCACTGTTACACGGCCATGCACAAGATGCATTTGGCGATGCGGGTTACGTTGGCGTAGACAAGCGCGACGAGATGAAAGGCAAAGCCGTGAAGTGGCAAGTCGCGTCCAAGCGCGGAAAGATCAAAGCGATGACGGAAGGTCCGCGGAAGAATCTCCTGGGCGAGCTCAAACGAACCAAGGCGCAGACGCGGGCACGAGCCGAGCATCCCTCTTTCATGTGTTCAAGAACCTGTTTCGTCATCGCAAGGTGCGGTACACAAGGGTTTGATCACGAAAAACGGCGCAGTTGTTCAGCTTATTGGTCTAGCAAACTTGGTGATCGCGAATAACACTGAATTGGGCTCGCGGCCCCAGCCCGAGAACTGCGTGAAAGATTCGAAGGTTAACCGGGTTTTCTTGAAAAATCCCTCTAGAAATGCTTGTTTTAGATTCACTGTTCGAGTAATCCGGGTCAAGTCGTCATAACTGAGTCAGCGAAACATGAAACGATCCAAATTATACGAAGTTCGTGATTTTTTTCGTTATCCAGAAAAGGCTGGATTTAAATTATCGCCGGATGGCCGTTATCTATCGTTTCTATCCACTCATGCCGGACGTCTTAACGTTTTCGTGCAGAAGATCGATGCGGAAGGGCATGCGATAGGTAATTCGTTAGCGCTTACGAAAGAAACTTCCCGTGATGTTCTCGGTCACTGTTGGAAAGGAAACGACCGTATTCTCTATGTGAAAGACTTTGGTGGTGACGAAAACTATCATTTGCTTTCGGTGCCTATTGATGGCGGCGAACCAGTAGATTTGACCCCCTATAATGGTGTGCGCGCGTCAATCGTTGACGAGTTAATGGATGATGATCGCCATTTGTTGATATGTCACAATAAGAGGAATCCGCAGTTATTTGATGTATTTCGGATCGATGTTGTGACAGGCGAGTCCTCATTAGTAGCTCAAAATCCTGGTAATATTGTCGGATGGATGACGGATCATACGTTCAAGCTGCGTGTTGCGATAGCGTCAGATGGCGTGAATAAGATATTACTCTACCGTGACGATGAGACTGACCCGTTTCGACCGGTCGCTACGACAAACTTTCGGGAAACGCTTGCACCCCTTTTTTTTACGTTCGATAATCAACGTCTTTATGTGCTTTCGAATCGCGGACGGGATCGAATCGCGCTTTTCGAATTCGATCCTAAGACAGGGTGTGAAGGTGAGTTGTTGTTCGAGCATGATGAAGTCGACATTAGCGGAATGTCGTACTCGCGACGGCGCAGAGTTCTCACCACTATCTGGTATGCAGATGACTATATCCGACGGCATCACCTAGAGGCTAAGACGGAGCAACTTTATGCAGACCTAGAAAAACAATTGCCCGGCACAACGATCAGTTTAGTTGATTTTACTCGCGACGAAACACTAGCGATCGTTCAGGCGACGAGTGATCGCTTTCCGGGCGCCATATTTGCCTATCATCTTGGAACCTGCCGATTGACCCCGATAGCAGATTTTATGCCATGGCTTGACCCGGATGACATGGCTCCGATGCAGCCAATCTCGTACGTGTCACGCGATGGTCTAAAAATCCATGGGTATCTAACACTACCGGTTGGTTTTGAATCAGGGAGTGGCGAAACTACCAAACTACCTCTTGTTGTATATCCACATGGTGGGCCTTGGGCTCGCAATCATTGGGGCTATAACGCGGAAGTCCAGCTGCTCGCCAACCGCGGTTTTGCAGTATTGCAGGTCAATTTTCGCGGCTCGACCGGATACGGCCGTGCATTTTGGGAGGCGAGTTTCGGCCAATGGGGGCGGGCGATGCAATATGATATTGACGATGGCATCGACTGGCTGATTGGTGAAGGGCTCGTTGATCCAAATCGCATTGGTATCTATGGTATCAGCTATGGAGGCTACGCAGCATTAGCCGGTGTCGCGTTTACACCTAGTCGGTATGCCGCGGCGGTTGACTACGTCGGAGTTTCTAATCTCCTCACATTGCTCGAATCGGTGCCGCCTTACTGGAGACCTGGCCTCGAAATGATGTATGAGATGATAGGAAATCCGAATACTGAAGAGGGAAAGCGGGCACTTCAAGATGCATCTCCGATCTTTTCGGCAGATCGAATCATTACTCCGCTTTTAGTCGCGCAAGGTGCTAACGATCCCCGAGTGAAACAAGCTGAGAGCGATCAGATTGTCAACGCATTACGCGAGCGTGGCATCGATGTCCAATATCTGCTCAAGGAAAACGAGGGGCACGGATTTGTGAACGAAGAGAATCGAATCGAATTCTACGAGGTAATGGTGAGGTTTCTGGACGACCATCTCGGGGTAAGTTGAGTGGTATGAGATTGGTAAATTCCCAATTTCCCACCGATCTAGAAGTGGGAACTGAGCGGCCGTTGCAGCCCGTCTTGTTGATGATTAGAGACGCACATGCGTGACGGCCGCCAAGCTTTTCCGCGTTGAGCAATGCAGTACGCGTAACTCGAAGTTCATCTCCGGAGATTGAGGGTAGGAGGTGACCCTGACCCGAGAAATAGTCCGGTTCAAAAGTAGAGAAATTCGGCATGATGTGTCCACGCGGACACGAAGGCCATGCCATGAAGACGAGCAAGTTTACGGAAGAGCAGATCGCATTTGCCCTGAAGCAAGCCGAGCTGGGTACGAAGGTCGAGGAGATCTGCCGCAAACTCGGAATAAGCGAGGCGACTTTCTACAACTAGAAGAAGAAATTCGGAGGGCTGGGGCCTTCTGAGTTGCGCCGCTTGCGCCAGCTCGAAGAGGAAAACACGAAGTTGAAGCGGCTCGTGGCGGACCTGAGCCTGGACAAGGCCATGCTGCAGGACGTACTCGCAAAAAAGCTCTGAAGCCTGCCCGTCGGCGCATGTTGATCGATGAATTGCGTGATCGCTATCGAACCAGCCTGACGAAGACTTGCGCGTTGTTTGGCATGTCTCGTTCGCTGTATCGGTATCAGTCGGTTGCGCGTGATTCGTCGGCGCTGCTCATGCGTATCAAGGAGATCACCGCCACGCGCGTGCACTATGGGTATCGGCGCGTTCACGTGGTCCTGCGACGGGAAGGCTGGCGAGATAACTGCAAGCGCGTCTACAGGCTGTATCGGGCGGAGGGCCTTTCACTGAGGCATAAGCGGCCACGACGTAACAAATCGGCTCGGCTGCGACAGCCCAAGCATATCGTGACCGCGATCAACGAAATCTGGAGCATAGATTTCGTTGCGGATGCACTGTTCGACGGGAGACGCCTACGGATTCAGGGTCAGCCTGAATGTGCACTGGTTCACATCGCTGACCGACGCCAGGGAGCAGATCGAACGATGGCGGGTCGAATACAACGAGAGTAGGCCCCACTGGGTTCTACGCACACCAATTTCGTCTCGATGGAGCCCGCGCAGTCACGCATCCCGTGAATTTCAACTTCAATATTCTTCAGATCGCTCTCGACCAGAATGATCCAATTCCGGCATCAGGGGGGGCAGATTGGCGGCTGATGTGAACGTACGCCGAGCGTTTTCTTTCAAAAATATTACTATGAAGAATGTCTCTACAACGTACCATGTTCATGCTAAATTATAGCAATCTCATGTGTAAATGTGCCGAGCGCTAACGAACTTACCACCTCGGTATTGGAAGAACATTTGGTTGGGTTAAATGTTGCAAGGACAGTATTGGTTTGAGATTCTGTTTTTTATAGTGATGATGGATCGGTTATCCAGATCTCGGGAGGGCATAGAAAATTCTGATAATTGCGAGATTAAATATGGCGGAAGAGGGTCATGATACGATCGTGTTTCGGGCGATTGTATTTCTACTGCTGGTCTGTTGTAACTGATGAGGATGGGCGAAAATGAAGAAAACATATATATTTCTCACAATTTCCAGCTTGATATTGATTGCTGTCGCGATTCCGCTTATTTTCTATAAAATTCCGCCGAATGAATATTACGGCGTGAGGACGCATGCGACGCTCAGTAACGTTAATAATTGGTATAAAACGAATAGACTGTATGGGGTGTGCATGGTGTTTTGCGGTGCCGCTTTTTTTGCCGTGAATTTTGCCGTTGGTAGCTGGCGAAAAGGGGGGTCCGATCTTGTTGGTATTGGATTGTTTATGATTCAACTTTTCATTCCGGTGATCGTTAGTTTGTTATATAGCAACTACTATTTTAAATAAGAGGGTGTTATGAAGCAAATCGATTTTTACCAAAATTCAATAAAGCTTAAGAATTTTCTTTCTGAAAATCCCGAGATTCTTTCGGATTTCTGGAGGGACCCGGTTTCGACAATTCGGAAAAATTCATTGGACTTTCCAGTATTCAAAGGCGAGGATGGGACGTTGCTGTCGAGCTATCTCGAGAATATATCTGCTCCCGCAAGGCAGGTAATTATAAGCTCGATGATGAGCGCGCCAGATATAAATAAGGTGCTGTGCACGAGTGGAGGTGGGGACGATTGGATTGATGATGTCCATGGCGGGATCGGGGTGACGGCAGTCGCATTGGTCAATGCCATTACCACTGCAAATGCAGTCGTTGTTGTTAATGCAAATGTGACTGCACAGGTTAATGCTATCTCTAATGCAAATGCTATTTCGAACGTCAATACAATGGGATTTGGCTCGGCTTATGTGAATGATGAAGTGGCGAGTGCCAAGCAAATTTGTATCGACCGCGATGTGTTTAGTCCGGAATTGATAAGTGTGCTGAGTGAGCGAGGGTTGAATGTCTATCGTAGATCAGCATTGCTCAAACACTTGGTCTGGAAATATCATTCGCTTGATTCGGGTCTCGGTCGTCAGTCCACAGTTCTTGCAGAGTACAAGAATTTGAAAATTCAAATCATCGTGGATAGGGTCGAGGGAAAATGGCATTTGGTTAAGGCTGATTTACTGCATTGAAGTCGCGAGTTCGGTTTGTATGGACGGCGATTCGCGCTGCTAGTGTGAATCGCAGTCGAGTAATTGAATTGCATTTGATGGTTGGCGATTTTTTTGAGTGCGCATAACATGTTTATGTGAGTATTTCGATCTGTTCGGCCGGTAGGTTTGGCGTGGATTTAAAAGAGGTGGGGACTAATAACTCTCACTAAGTTTCAATGCGCTTTGCCTTGAATTATTAGGTGGCCATCTGGTTTATAAAAAGGGGTTCATATGCTCGGCGGAGAGATGAGATGATTGAGGTGAGCCAATTTACAATATTAACAACCAATCAATGCACTGCAACGTGCGGGCATTGTTCGATGAATTCGTCGCCGCAACGAACCGGAAAGCTCTCGCTTGAAGTCATATCGGAGACGATAGAGGGTCTAATTGAAAAGAATAATCGATTAGATACGGTTATATTTGCAGGAGGAGAGCCAACTCTGCTGAGATCGGATTTGCTGGACGCTATTGCTTTTTGTGCTGACAAGGGATTAAATACCAGGCTTGTCACCAATGCGTCTTGGGCGATAACAGAGAAGCTTGCCGAACGAATGGTGACTTCTTTCCGCGAGGCAGGGCTGGCGGAAATAAATTATAGCGTAGACGATTTTCATCAGCCTGATATTGATTTTAGCTGTATCGTCAATGCTTGGCGAGCCAGTAAAAATAAGGGATTCGATAGCGTAGTTATCGCAAATTGTTACGGGCCGAAATCACACATCACGAGCGATTTTATTCGAGCGCAGTTGGCGGAGGACTTGCCTGCGTTTTGGGATGGCGAGGGTGGCCAAAATGCTACGGTGGCGCCCTCGGAAGACGGAACGCGCTATTTGCTTTCAAATTCGAGACTGCAACGGCTGGGGCGCGGATCCGATCTTCCCGACGGCGCGATTATTTTTCCGGAGGAAAAAGTACTGAATTTGCCTTGCCCATGGGCGGTGAGGAGTGCTGCGCTATCAGCGGGCGGTCATCTGGTTGCATGCTGTGGAACTGAAGCGCACGGGAATGAATTTCTCGATTTTGGTGACGTTCGGGAATTTCGGGTTGGGGATCTGCTAAAGAAGGCCAATGAAAGTCTTGTAATTAAAGTAATCAGAAAATATGGGCCCTATTTTCTGATGAATTTTATTAAATCATATGCGGGGGATGAAAAGATATTTAAGGATAGGTATTCTTCGGTTTGTGAAATATGTGAAGGTATCGTTCACAATCCCCGGGCTAGGGAGATAGCGAAGAAATATCTCTCTGAAATTTCACCGATTCTGTGATGTTCAATATGAGCGAATTAACAACTTTTCTGGCTAAAATCGGCTATGCGGATCTTTGTGCGTCTTTTTTCCCGGGGGCACCTCGACTCGAGGTTTGGCGTAGTATGGAGAAAAGCATAACCGACTTGCGGTTGCGTCGATTCTATAGATTGCTTTTAATTGGGTCCTCCGTGGCTGTGTCGGAGTTTGGGCTTGAGGAGATGGATGCGCTAACACCGCTTATTAAGTGTGGTGTGTTGATTTGCGAAGGCGAATTTCTGCGGTCCAATTCGCTATCTCTTTATATGGTAATGGGATACTGGCTTTTCTTCGAAACGCCCAATGTTAATCCGAAAATTTATTACGGGGATGATTCCTTTGGATTGGTTACCCGTTTGCGGCCGATGAGAAATGGTCAGACCTTGGATTTGTGCTCTGGCCCAGGAGTTCAGTCCCTCATATCATCTGCGATTGCAGGAAAGGTCACATCTGTTGAAATTAACCCGTACGCTGCGGCCATCGCGGAGTTGAATCGAGATATTAACGGTATCGATAACTGGGAGATTCGGGTTGGAGATCTATATGACGCGTTGCCTCGGCAAAATGTCTACGATCACATAATCTGTAATCCGCCACTGCTCCCTTTTCCCGGTGACGAGGCATACCCGTTCGTTGGTCACGGAGGTGTAGACGGTTGGGCAGTTTCGTGGCGTGTCCTCGAAAAGCTGCCGCAATTTTTGAGTAACAATGGTTTTGCTCAAATTATTGGGACGACGCTGAGTGATGGTGTTGAGCCAATTATTGTTGATCGTCTCAAGGGCTGGGCAAAATGCGAGCGAATGGATTGCGAACTGTTCGTTATTGCTCAGAAAGAATTAGGGCGGGAATCGGAATATTTCAAGGGGCTTGTATCCACCGCGGCAGCCTTAAATGAGAATGCGGCGCCAAGGATTTCCGATTTATACGTGGATATGTTGCAAAAATATGAAATGAACGCTCTTGTCACGCACTACATGTGCGTCCGTCATGGCGTTGGGGATGTCAAGATCATAGATTTGTATAACGGTGCCGCGAACTCCGGTGCTTTGTGGTATGTCTGAATTCGTATTTGAATAGTTTGTCACAAAACGAGTGGTGGTGATGTATCAATAATTTGAAATTTGTCTTCTCATCGCGATCCTTCAATTTATGGCAACCGTTGCAGATATTCTATCGCCATGTTTGGTGCCGTTCCCCGTCGCTCGGAGAGGCGAAGGGCACATCGTCTATCGTGCAGCCGGTCTTCCGATTTCGGAATCCGATTTGTTAGACCAGTATTCTTACGCGATATCTGATGCTTCACCAGACGAGATGTCGCGAAAAAAAGTTTTCTATGCCGAGCGCTATGGTGGGATTGGGATGGGGCCTCATGGTGGAGGGGCTCGATGTGGCTACGACGGCGAACGTTACCATGTCAAAGGTATCGGCCCGAATCCGTTGGTTGGCTACACAGAGGCGACAGGGCAAAGAGACGGAATTTTGACGCTTCCGCTCGCTTTGTATGAGATGATTTGGAGTCAGATTCTACAAGATAAGTTGCCATTCGGTGTAGTGGAATGTCTTGCTGTCGTTGCAATAAATATGTCTCAAAGACCGAATTGTGTCTTTGATACGCCGATAGATCGAGGGCTGTTGATACGAGAAACATATGTTCGCCCGGCTCATTTTGAGCGAGCGGCATATTTCAAAAAAAGACCACACGAATCTGTGGCTGATCGATCTCGAGATGTTCATCGGGTAGCTGCAATGTGTCAAAAGCTACCCGAAATCCTTAGATGTACATTTGAGTCGCGAGTGCGGCCGGAGAACATCGTGCTTGATGGGTTGTGCGAGCTTGCACGTCGATTAGCATGTCAGCTGGCTTTTGCTAGATCGCATTTCTTGTACCATAGTATTTCGTCGTCTAATGTTTCTTTGGATGGTCGCTGGCTCGATCTTACATCATCGACGCTATTGCATACGCGAGATTGCGCGTCGAATCCTATGACGGTTAGTTCTTGGTCCCGGTTCTGGGACCAAGAATCTATCGTGATGGAGATATTGACGTCACTAGCTTTCCATTACGTAAAATTCGCACGATTGTCGGATTTAATTTATCAAACATGGGCAAGCGAAATTGTTGCGAAATTTACTTGCTATCTTACGGAGGCTTCTTGCGAATATTTTCTTTGTACCGCTGGCATTCCGCCGTTGATTGCAAAGACTATTATCCGGGACGATGAGGTTCAACAGTGGGCTAAGGAGTTGCAGTCGATTTTGAAGTCGAATTGGTCAAAGCGAGAACGACAGAAGCATTCGAGGAATTGGGATGCCGAACGCAGTCTTCTAGAGCTAAGTTTTTTTCCAGCCTCGAATTCTCCGCCTTCTACGTTAAATTTGAGCGATGACGAGGCAGTGGAGTATCATGCGCGACGGCTGAAAGTGAGAAAATTGGTTCGGAATATTGCATTGGAAAATGGAATTCCGGAAAATCAATTGAAAATTGGGATTGCGTTAAATTCGGTAAGATTTTCTGCGGAAAAGAATGAGCTATCATACACCAAGATGTCTGGTGATATTTTAAATATTATTAATAATAATTCACGAGATGCTAACGCTCTTGTTCGCGAAATAGAGATGTATGGTGATGGGGTGGCAATTGCGGGAAGATTTTTTCTCGGATTTGACTATGGGAATGTTGTTACATGTTGGAATGACGGCGTATTGAAGGTAAGCTATAACATGATGAACGATCATTTTATGGTGTTATTTGCGGGCGTGTCCGAAGAGATTCCTCGCGCATCGGCTTTGGGGTATTTTAATACCAATCGACTTGGATCTGCGATGATCGATTTCTACAAAAAATTCGATGCATTATTTGTATTCGGTGCCGGTGATGGTGGATTTTAATGAATTTTGGCAAGAATCGGATCGACTGAAGTACACGCGCTTAGGGTGTATTGTAAATATTTTGGCGCGAGATCCTAATTTTTCGTCACGAACAATCTCAATGTTGCGATGTTGGACGGAAAATGCCGTTGCGCACGATCAGGTGGAAATTATCTTTCACGGCGGAGTGCCATCTGGGTATGTCGCGTGGGCGTATCTGAGTGACGCCGTTATTGGGAGGATTTTGTTTTCGGATTATGTCCCTCATTGGTCTGAGTGGAGTGAGGGGGAGTATGTTTGGATAATGGATGCATGCTTGTTGAATGATTCGACATCGTGGGAGTTCATTAACTTCTGTTGCAAAAAATTTGAAAAAGAACGGTTTGTATTTTGGGCTGGTGAAGGTGAAAATATAGGCATGGTATATAGACTTGATGCGTCGGATGGGCGCATCTCGTCGATATCGAGAGAGAATTTTATGAGAAAAGTTGCCTTGAGTTAATGCCTTAAATGATCATGATTAGGATTTGATGATGCGTCGATGGCTAGATGATTATGTGGGTGGGGCTATTTTCTGATTATGTGCCTCATTGGACCGAATGGAGCGAGGGGGCTGCGTCTGGATAATGGGTGTGTGTATGTTGACCGAATCTGGTTCATTGGAGCTGCTTGATTTTTATAGTCGTAAATTTTCCGAGGAACGTCAAGTATTTTGATGTGTGGAGAACTCCGACGGTGAAAAGGTCTGCAGGTTCGATATCTTGAATCGACGAACCTCTTCGATTTCAAAGCGAGGATTTATGAAAAAATCGAGTTTAATTAGCGTTTTATTGTAAGGTGCGACGCGTCTTCGGTGCGGATAATGTTTTGCCAGTCTAGAGTGCTTTAAGGATCGTGGTGCGTACAAAATTTCGCGTAGAAGCTCAAGAAAGCCAACGTACATCGGCGCTCGGTGAAATTCTTCTGGTGCGGCCGATGACATTTACATTGCTGTCGTCCGGGGCGGCATGCATGGCGATCGCGGTTATATTACTGTTTATATTCGGCAGTTACGCTCGACGCACGACGGTCAGTGGTATTGTTGTACCCGACTCTGGCGTCGTCAAGGTGTATGCGCCCCAGTCAGGCGTCGTCTTGCGCAAGGCGGTAGTGGAGGGCCAGCACGTGACCCGCGGGATGGTGCTGTATACGGTTTCTCTCGACCTCCAAAGCGCTGCACAGGGGCATACACAAGTTGCATTGATCGATGAGGCCCGTCGTCGCAAGCAATCGTTGCTACGAGAAATCGACAAGACGCGTCTGCTACAGCAAGACGAGCGTGACACTCTACAGGCTAAGCTCGGAAGCCAGCGCGCTGAGCTTGCAGGTCTCGACGACCAGCTTGCGAGCCAGCGAGAACGCGTGGCGCTCGCCACTGATGCCGTCATGCGCTACAAGCGCCTGTTGGAGCAAGATTACATCTCGACGGATCAGTTTCAGCAACGACAGGCCGACCTGCTTGATCAGCGGTCGAAATTGCAGGGGCTGCAGCGCGACCGCTCGAATTTATCGCAGATACTTAAGGAGACCACAAATGCCCTCGGTGGCCTCGCGCTCAAGCAGCAGAATCAGGTCGGACAAATTGACCGCAACGTTATGGAGGTAGACCAGACGCTGATCGAAAGTGAGGCGCGGCGGGAGTTCGTCGTCACAGCAGCCGAGAGCGGTATCGCAGCCACGGTGATCGCCGAGCCGGGACAGACCGTCGACACTGCCCATCCGGTCGCAAGCATCGTTCCAGACGGCTCTCACTGGCAGGCTTACCTGTTCGTGCCGAACGGAGCGATAGGCTTCGTGCATATCGGCGACCGCGTGCAGATGCGCTACCAGGCGTATCCGTTTCAAAAGTTCGGCCAGTACCACGGCCGCATCACGTCGATTTCGCGTACGGCTCTATCGGCCGCGGATCTCCAAAATGGCGGCGATTTGGCCACCGATCCGAACGGCCATGTTACTTACTATCGCGCAACCGTAGCGCTCGATGCGCAGACTGTCACCGTACACGGCATGTCGGAGCCGCTGCAGGCTGGCATGGCGCTGCAAGCTGACATTCTTCAGGAGCGCCGAAAATTATACGAATGGGTGTTAGAGCCGCTTTATAGCGTCACTGGTAAACTTTGATTAACCATCAATTCATGTCTATTCTCGACCGTCTCTCGCTAGGCATCGGAAGCAGCAAGCTACCGATGATCCTGCAAACCGAAGCACCTGAATGCGGGATCGCGTGCCTCGCGATGGTCGCTTGCCATCACGGTCATTATCTCGATCTCGCGACATTACGTGGCCGTTATCCAGTGTCGCTTAAGGGAACGGGGCTGCGAAGGTTGATGGAAGTCGCGCAAGGACTCGATCTCGGCGTCCGCGCCTTAAAGCTGGACATGACTCAGCTGTCCCAATTACGCCTGCCGTGCGTGCTCCACTGGAACTTCAATCACTTTGTGGTATTGAAGGAGGTGAACGGAAAGAATGCAGTGCTCCATGATCCAGCGCTGGGGATTCGTAAGTTGTCGCTTGCAGAGGTATCCCACGCGTTCACCGGTGCTGCGCTCGAACTGTGGCCGACGGCCTCATTCAAACCCCAAGCGGCACCTCCACCGATCAAGCTGCGCCAGCTACTTGGTCCGGTGTCAGGATTGACCCGCTCGATTGGACAGATACTTGTACTCGCCATTGCGCTCGAGATTTTCACGCTTGTTGCACCGCTGTTTCTGCAATGGGTAATCGACGAGGTGGTTGTTAGTGCCGATCGCGATCTGCTTACTGTGCTCGCCATCGGTTTCGGTTTGCTCCTGCTGATGCAGCAGGCGACTAGCGCAGCCCGTGCTTGGGCTCTTATGTACCTCGGTGCCACATTGAACATTCAGTGGCGGGCAAACATGTTCACGCATCTGCTTAGCCTGCCCACGCGGTATTTCGAACGGCGCAGCCTCGGAGACATAGTCTCTCGTTTTGGTTCGATTGACACAATTCAACATGCGCTCACGACTTCATTTCTGAGTGCGATGATCGATGGGCTAATGACGCTGGTCACGCTTGGGATGATGTTCGTCTATAGCCGTGTACTTGGCTTCGTAGCTGTCGGTGCCATGGCCCTCTATACGTTAAGCCGTTGGTTGTGGTATCGGCCACTGCGGCGCGCGACACAAGAACAGATAGTGCACGCTGCGAAGCAGCAGACCCACTTTCTGGAGACGGTGCGAGGCGTGAAGACAGTCAAGCTATTTAACCGACAGACCGAACGTCGGTCAACCTGGCTTACCCTTCTCGTCGAACAAGTGAATGCCGGTCTTCACGTGCAGAAGCTGCAAATTCTGCACCAGCAATTGAACGGGTTACTGTTCGGAATCGAAAATCTGCTGACGATCTGGCTTGGTGCGCGGATGGTGATGAATGGCCAGTTTACCGTAGGTATACTAATGGCCTTCAACGCTTACAAGATGCAGTTCGATAGCCGAGTTAGTAGCCTAATTGACAAGTATGTTGAGGTTAAAATGCTGCAACTTCACGGTGAGCGGCTGGCCGACATCGTGTTTGCAAAGCCAGAAATCGACGCCAGCCAGCGCAATGTTCCAGGCGAGTTGAGCGCTCTCGAGGCCAGTATCAAATTTGATAAAGTCAGTTTCCGCTACGCCACGGGGGAGCCAGCGGTACTCGACGAAGTATCTTTCACGATCGCGCCGGGCGAGTCTGTCGCGCTCGTTGGCGCCTCCGGTTGTGGAAAATCGACACTTGTGAATGTCTTGCTTGGAGTGCTCGAGCCAACTGGCGGCACAATCCAGATTGGCGGACTCAATGTTGAACAACTCGGGCTCGATCGATTGCGCGAGTTCATTGGTACTGTGATGCAGGACGACGTGCTGTTCGCCGGCTCGATCGCCGACAATATTAGCTTCTTCGATTCAGACGCCGATGCACAGTGGATTGCCGAATGTGCGCAACTCGCGGCTGTGCATACGGATATTGTTGCCATGCCCATGGGCTACAACACCCTGGTGGGAGACATGGGCACCGTGCTTTCGGGTGGTCAGAAGCAGCGCGTATTGCTTGCCCGTGCGCTGTATAAGCGTCCACGAATTCTTGTACTTGACGAGGCAACGAGCCATCTAGATCTGCAGCGTGAGCAGGAGGTCAACGCTGCGGTAGAGGCACTGCAAATGACTCGGCTGATCGTCGCGCACCGCCCGCAAACGATCGCTTCGGCTTCTCGCGTAATCGTCTTGCATAACGGTAAGGTTATGCTTGAAGACGTTGCGGCGTCTGTCGGATTGGCTTGACGCGTTGAGTCTTCGATGGCACAGGAGCTGTAATTCTATGAGTAAGCGATTCGCCAAGTGCGGATTCGTGCTGTTGTTGGCTGGTGTGTCCGTCGCCCGTGCACAAGGGTTCGATCCGTACCGCGTGCGGACACTTGTGGCTGCGACACCCGCCGCACCTCTTCTTAAAGATGCGTCGTGCCGTGATATCCCGGACAACCGTCCGCTCGAATTCGACGACGTGATCATGAGTGCAATCTGCTCGAACCCGCAGGCGCGTGAGTCTTGGGCGTACGCCCGTGCGCAGACCGCAGCGCTCGGCGTTGCTGACGCCGCATACTGGCCGACTCTTACAGCGAAGATAGGCCTCGAGCGCGATGCGCTGTCCACCACATACGGAACATCTCTGGGCGCAATCGAGCAATCGCAGCATGCGTCAAGCAAGTATGGGGTGCTGGACCTGAGTTGGGTGCTGTTCGATTTCGGGAAACGCGACGCGGCCAGGCGGGAGGCGCGTTCGCTGCTTATTGCCGCGAATGCGGCACAGGATAATACGCTGCAGACAGTGTTCTTCAACGCGGCACAGGCGTTTTATGCTCTCCGTGACGCGCAGGCGTTGCTGGACGCTGCGCAGCGCACCGAGTCGATTGTTCGCGAGAGCCTAGTGGAGGCGAGTGCGAAGCACGATGCCGGCGCTGGTACCCTTGCTGACAAATTGCAGGCGCGCACTAGTTATCGCCGTGCGGTGCTCGAACGGAACAGCGCTGAAGGTGATGTGCGCGTCGCAACCGGAGCCCTCGCCGTCGCAATGGGTCTCGATGCAAATGTTCCGATTCGGATTGCAGTCCAAACCCGCGAGACAAAAGTTCCGGCAGGCTTTGATGCCAGTATTGATCAACTGATTGACGAAGCAAAACAGCGGCAGCCAAAGCTAGTTGCTGCTCGCGCAAAGCTCGACGCGGCTCGTGCAGACGTCGACGCGGTCCGTGCACAGAGTCGTCCGACGATTTCTCTGTTCGGCAGTCTCACGCAGAACAATCCATCCTATCAGCAGCAACCTGAGTCGATTCCGGTTATTCGTAGCCGTGGGAGCACTATCGGCGTGCAAGTAACAATTCCGCTGTTTGAGGGCTTTTCATCCGGTTATCGAATCGAGCAGGCTCAGGCACAAGTCGACGCACAGGAGGCAGTTGTCCGTGATACCGAACTAAAAGTGTCGTTTGACGTGTGGAAGAATTACCAAAACCTGCAGGCTGACACCGCAAACTTAGATAATTCGGACGAACTGCTCTCAGACGCGCAGGACTCACTAGAGATTGCGCGCGGGCGCTATCGGGCTGGGGTCGGTACATTCACCGATCTTCTGACCGTGCAGGCTGCACTCGCTGACGCGTGGAAGCGACGAGCGCTTGCCGTGTCTGCGTGGTACACCGCGCGCTTAAAGCTCGCGGAAAGCCTTGGCAAGCTCGGAGTTTGGCGTGAAAGTGAGTAGTCGGACATGCAAAAATTACATGGCTGCCGTTGGGCGTCGGAATTCGAAACTGAGTCGGACGGCAAGCCATCATTTCCGCAGTCGCGTGATCTGTATTAGCCGAGACTCGATCTGACAAGTAGTCGGGCCTACAAAGAACGACCCATCAATGGGGGATGAGTTCGAGTGAATCGAGGAAAGTGCGCACCGGCGTTTTGCCGTAACACCAACGCCCCTGATGCTCTCGTTCATTGTTGTACTGGTCGAGCCACGCATCAAGGTCTGTCTGCAGGGTGGCGATCGAGTCGTAGATCTTCTTGCGGAAGACGATGCGATAGAACTCGTTGAGCATGGTCTTGTGCAGCTGTTCGACGATCCCGTTGGTTTGCGGCGACTTGGCGCGAGCAATTGCAGTCGTGGGGCTACACCGTGCATCGCGACGGGCCTAGCGTACAGCAATAGTGATGGGGGTCTGCATGGTGCACAACCTCGGCTACGACTTCAACGACCGGCGCGTTGTACTGGGTCGAGCCGACCGAGGCGTTTGGGGTGTGACGAAACCGGATAGCGCTTCGTGCGCGATCCTTTCAGAACGCTTCCCCACTGAACAACGCCACGACCGCATCCGGATTCGACGGCCAGTACATGTGCATGTACGTCGCGACGATCGCGCCCGCGCGATAAACTGCTTCGCCGCTGCCGGCGTCGCCATCGGGCCGGGCGGCGGTCGCGACCGGCACCAGCGGCGTATCCAGCCGCGAATAATGAAACGTATGGCCGCGCATCGGCCCGGTGCGCGTATCGAGCTGCTGCATGCCGAGCGCCGCGAACCGGCGTTGCATCGTCGCCTGCCCCGGCAGCAGGCCGAGCATCGGCGTCGTCGAGCCATCCACGTCGGTCAGCGATTCGCCCAGATACACCATCCCCCCGCATTCCGCGACGATCGGCCGGCCGGCTGCCGCATGCGCGCGAATCGTCCGAGCCGTCACGGCATTTCCGGCAAGCGTCGCCGCATGCAGTTCCGGATAGCCGCCCGGCAAAAACAGCGCGTCGCAATCGCCGGGCACGGGTTCGTCCGCAAGCGGCGAAAAGAACCGCAACTGCGCACCCAGCGCGTCGAGCAGCGCGAGATTGGCCGGATAGATGAACGAGAACGCGGCATCGCGCGCGATCGCGATCCGCTTGCCGGCGAGCACGCGCGGCAGCGCGGCGTGAACGTCCGGTTCCGCGAACGCGACGGCCGGCGGCAATTCGGCGAGCGCCGTCCGCGCGAGCACGTCGGCCGCACGCTCGAGCCGCGCGTCGAGATCGTCGATGTCGGCCGGCTGGTGCAGGCCGAGATGCCGTTCCGGCAGCGCGATGCCCGCATCGGCCGGCACGTGCCCGAGCCAGCGCAGGTCGTCCGGCAGCGCCTGCCGCAGCAGTTCCGCGTGTCGCGGCGACCCGACACGATTGCCCAGCACGCCGTGAAACGGCACCTCCGGCCGGAACCGCGCGAGCCCGAACGCGATCGCCGCGAACGTCTGCGCCATCGACCTCGCGGCAATCACCGCGACGACCGGCACGCCGAACGCGACCGCGAGATCGGCGCTGCTCGGCGTCCCGTCGAACAACCCCATCACGCCTTCGATCAGGATCAGGTCCGCGTTGCGCGCCGCATCGGCGAGCAGCGCGCGGCAGCCGGCTTCGCCGACCATGCCGAGGTCGAGCGCGTGCACGGGCGCGCCGCTCGCGCGTTCGAGCAGCATCGGATCGAGAAAATCCGGCCCGGTCTTGAACACGCGCACGCGGCGGCCGAGCCGCCGGTGCAGCCGCGCGAGGCCGGCCGTCACCGACGTCTTGCCCTGGCCGGACGCGGGCGCGCTGACGAACAGCGCGGGGCAGGCCGGCATCGCTCAGAACTCCACGCCGGGTTGCGCCTTCACGCCTTGCTCCTTGTACGGATGCTTGACGAGACGCATTTCGGTGACGAGGTCGGCCGCATCGATCAGCGCATCGGGCGCATGCCGCCCGGTGACGACGACGTGCACCGATTCCGGGCGCGCGACGAGCGTCGCGAGCACTTCGTCGAGCGGCAGGTATTCGTACTTCAGCACGGTGTTCAGCTCGTCGAGGATCACCATCCGGTACTCGCCGCTTTCGATCATCCGGCGCGCCTCGTCCCAGCCCTTGCGCGCGGTCGCGATGTCGGCGTCGCGGTTCTGCGTGTTCCACGTATAGCCGTCGCCCATCGTCACGAAATCGCACTCCGCGACCGCGCCAAGGAAGTCGCGCTCGGACGTGTGCAGCGCGCCCTTGATGAACTGCACGACGCCGAGCCGCATGCCATGGCCGAGCACGCGCACGGCCATGCCGAACGCGGCCGTGCTCTTGCCCTTGCCGTTGCCGGTATTGACGATCAGCAGGCCCTTTTCCTGGGTAGCGGCAGCCTGCTTCTTTTCATGGCCGGCGCGGCGGCGTTCGGTCATCCGCTGATGGGATTCGGCATCGGTCTTCATCGGAAATCGTCCTGTCGAAAGCGAAACAAAGGGTTCAGAGCGGGCCGGCGAGGGCAACCGTCACGCCGTCCCGGATGGATTTGGGGCCCAGCAGCCTGCCTTGCGGCGCCGCGAGCTGCGCGCACGGCTCGGCCACGCCCGCGACGCCGAAGCGGGCGAGCGCAGCACGAATCCCAGCATCGAGTTGCGCGGCACTTGCGCCCGCGCGAAGGCCGATGCAGAGCGCGACCCGGATCACGTGCGCTCCGGCCACGCACCGCCAGCCAGCGCGGCCTGCACGGCGGGCTCGGCGGCCAGCGCCGCCACGCGGCCGATCACGACGATCGCCGGCGAGCCGATGCCCTTCGCGCGAATTTGTTCGACCAGCGTCGCGAGCGTGGCTAGCGCGTGCCGTTGCCCGTCGCGCGTGGCCGATTCGATCGCCGCGCACGGCGTGTCGTCCGGCAGGCCGTCCGCGCGCAGCGCCGCGATTATCGCGTCGACGCGGCGAATGCCCATGTAGACCACGAGCGTCATGCGGGTGGCGGCGAGCGCGTGCCAGTTGGGCTCGTCGTCGGCCGCGCCGTGACCCGTGACGAAGATCACGCCCTGCGCGTCACCGCGATGCGTGACCGGAATGCCGAGCGCGGCCGGCGCGGCGATGCCGGCGGTGATACCGTTGACGATCTCGACCGGAAAACCGGCTGCGCCGAGCGCGAGCAGTTCTTCGCCGCCGCGGCCGAACACGAACGGATCGCCGCCTTTGAGCCGCGCGACACTGCGGCCCGCGCGCAAATGCGCAAGCATTGAGGCGACGATCGTCTCCTGCGGCGTTGATGCATGGCCGCCGCGTTTGCCGACATGCTCGATGCACGCCTCGGCGCGCGCGTGACGCAGCACGTCCGGATTGACGAGATCGTCAACCAGCAGCACGTCGGCCTCCCCGATCACGCGGACGGCCTTGAGGGTCAACAGTTCGGCGTCGCCGGGGCCGGCGCCGATGAGCCAGGCGCGGCTCATCGGGCGCGGCACGGCGCGCACCGTGTCGAAACAGTGGAAAGGGGAAGGCGGGCGGGGCGGCGGCCAGCAGACAGGTGAAGCATGACGGATCGGACGAAGCCCGCGCGGACGCGGGCGGAATGTGCACTCGATCCGTCCCCCGCGGATCGGGCGTTCGGCGAGCATCGGGCTCGCCCCTTGCGTCGGCCGGTATCCGGGCTGGCCGCTTGCCAGGCCGCAGCCTTCCCGCCCGGTGGAAGGGCAGTGGCATCGTGGGCGGCATGGGCGCGTGCGCGGGGAAGCGCGTCGCGCGGGCGGCGTACCGTTGCGGGGACAGCACAGGCAGGGCGGCGATCCGCCTCCTGTTTCCCGTTTAACTGCATGCACGGAATGCGCATGCGAGCACCGAACGCGGCGCATACGATAGCACAGGGCACCGGCGCAAACGCATACGGGGTGGGCGCTCATCCGCCGTCGGTCTCTAAAACTGTCTGAATTGGACAATCGAATATCGGCTGCGCAACGTCAATCATCCGAATCTCCAATGAGCATGAACGTTTCCGCACGCAACCCCACACTGCACCTGCTGCGGCGCTGGCCTTGCTATTGCGGACAACGTGAACAACCGTCAATTCTGAAAAACCGCTTAGGATGGCGAGTCGTACTACTTCACGTTCGATCCCGCGCGGGTTGTTGGGTGCGTCAGACAGTCGAACGATTTCCCCGGCATACCCGCGCCGGATCGCTGCTCGCCGGTTCATCCGACCGACCTGGCCACTCGTCGCCTTGACGCTTCCGCCTCCGGCGCCTACACTCGCACGCGTTTCGGTGCTCGCGCGCGCTCCTCCGGCGCGCGCAGTTAAACGGGAAACAGGGAGCCTGCCTGCGCCGCAGTCGGGCCAACCTGTGCTGCCCCCGCAACGGTAAGCGAACGCGTCGCGCCCAGCGCGATGCAACGCCGCTTCGCCGCATGCCTGCCGCATGCGGACGACCGCCACTGGATGCCGCGCATCCGGGAAGGCGAAGCGGCGTGTTCGTCAGCCCGGATACCGGCCTAAACGTTGGGGTTCAGCGCCGCGGGGAGGCGGCGCATCGTCCACGGCCGCAGCGTGCCCGACACCCGAGCGTTTCCCGATTCCCGTCGTCCGGCCGTCCGCACAAGCGCGCATGATCCGGCCCGATGGAAGGCGAGACCGCACGGGGCCGCGTCGCGACGGCCGTGTTGGCATGCTTCATGTCGACCGTTCGCAAGGGAGCGTCATGCTCGATTCGCTGTTTCACCTGTTCAACGACAGTTCATCCGGGCTGCGCGGCAAGATCGTCGCGATCTATGTGCTGCTGATCGCCTTCAACGTCGGCGCGTGGATCTGGGCATTCGCCGCCTTCCACGGCCAGCCCGTGCTGCTCGGCACCGCCCTGCTCGCGTACGTGTTCGGGCTGCGTCATGCGGTCGACGCCGACCACATCGCGGCCATCGACAACGTCACGCGCAAGCTGATGCAGGAGGGGCGAAGCCCGCTCGGCGCGGGCCTGTTCTTCTCGCTCGGCCATTCGACCGTGGTGATCGTGATGTCGGTGGCGGTCGCGCTGACCGCGGCGTCGCTCGCGCGCTTCGAGAGCATGAAGACCTGGGGCGGCGTGATCAGCACGAGCGTGTCGGCGTTCTTCCTGCTGGTGCTCGCGGCCGCGAACCTGCTGATCCTGATCTCCGTGTACCGGACGTTTCGCGCGGCCCGCCGCGGCGAGGCGATCGTCGATGCCGATCTCGACATGCTGATGAACCAGCGCGGCGTGCTCGCGCGCCTGTTCCGTCCGCTGTTCCGGCTCGTGTCGCGCAGCTGGCACCTGTATCCGGTCGGGTTCCTGTTCGGCTTCGGCTTCGACACGGCGACCGAGATCGCGTTGTTCGGCATCTCGGCGGCGCAGGTGCAGGGCGGCCTGTCGTTCTGGTCCGTGATGGCGCTGCCCATGCTGTTCACCGCCGGCATGACGCTCGTCGACACGACCGACGGCATCCTGATGATGGGTGCGTATCGCTGGGCGTACGTGCGGCCGATCCGCAAGATCTACTACAACATGACGATCACCTTCGTGTCGGTGCTGGTCGCCGCGCTGATCGGCGGCATCGAGGTGCTGGCGCTGCTCGCGGACAAGCTGTCGCTGCAGGGCCCGGTATGGGACTTCGCGTCGATGGTGGCGTCGCACTTCGGCATGCTCGGTTATGTCGTGATCGGCCTGTTCCTCGCCTGCTGGCTCGTGTCGGCCCTGATCTACCGGCTGAAGCGCTACGACGAGATCGACGTGACGATCTCGGCGTGACCCTCCCTTACCAACCTGGATATTCCATGACCCTACGCAAGCTGCCCGTCACGATCGTCACGGGCTTTCTCGGCAGCGGCAAGACGACGCTGATGCGCCACATCCTGCAGCACGCCGAAGGCCGCCGCATCGCGGTGATCGTCAACGAATTCGGCGAGCTCGGCATCGACGGCGAAATCCTCAAGGGCTGCGGCATCGGCTGCGACGATGCCGACGGCGCGCAGGGCGAAGCAGCGGGCCAGCTGTACGAACTCGCGAACGGCTGCCTGTGCTGCACCGTGCAGGAAGAGTTCTATCCGGTGATGGAAGCGCTCGTCGAGCGCCGCGCGGATATCGACCACGTGCTGATCGAGACGTCGGGCCTCGCACTGCCGAAGCCGCTGGTGCAGGCGTTCAACTGGCCGACGATCCGCAACAGCTTCACGGTCGACGCGGTCGTGACCGTCGTCGACGGGCCGGCCGCCGCGAGCGGCCAGTTCGCGGAAAACCCGCAGGCCGTCGACGCGCAGCGTCGCGCCGATCCGAACCTCGACCACGAATCGCCGCTGCACGAACTGTTCGCCGATCAACTGTCGTCCGCCGATCTCGTGATCGTGAACAAGGCCGACCTCGTCGACGACGCCGAGTTCGCGCAGATCGAAACCGCGATCCGCGAAGAAATCCCGCCGCAGGTGAAGATCGTGCGCGCGACGCGCGGCGAACTGGACCTCGCGATGCTGCTCGGCCTCGAATCGGCATCGGAGGAAACGATCCACCTGCGTCACGACCATCACGGTGCGGCCGACGACGGCGATCACGATCACCATCACGACGATTTCGATTCGGTCGTGGTGTCGGGCGACGCCGGCACGCGCGAAGCGACGATCGCCGCGCTGCAGCGCGTGGTCGAAACGCACACGATCTATCGCGCGAAAGGCTTCGCCGCGCTGCCCGATGCGCCGATGCGGCTCGTGATCCAGGGCGTCGGCCGCCGCTTCGACAGCTATTTCGACCGTCGCTGGCAGGACGGCGAAACGCGCGCGAGCCGCTTCGTGCTGATCGGCGAGGATCTCGACGCGGCCGCGCTGCAACGTGCGTTCGACGCCGCGTGCGCGGCCGAGCCGCAACAGGCGTAACGCACGATGCATCTGCTGCGCACCACGCCGGGCGGCTTCGTCGACGATACGCAGGGCGTCGTCCGGATCGACCAGCAGCCGGCCGACATCGTGATCCTGAGCTCGGCCGACACGACGCTGTCGCTGCTCGCGAGCGTCGTGCCGCACTTGCCGGCCGGGTTCCCGAGCGTGCGGCTCGCGAACGTCACGTTCCTGCGGCAGCCGGCGTCGGTCGATTTCTACGTCGACGACGTGCTGCGTCACGCGAAGACGGTCGTGATCGATCATCTCGGCGGCGAAGCGTACTGGCCGTACGGGATCGAGCAGGCCGTGTCGCTCGCGTCGAAGCGCGGGCAGCAGCTCGCGATGTTCTCGGGCGACCTGCAGGAGGACCCGAACCTCATCGCGAAGAGCACGGTCAAGGCCGACCTGTGCCGGCTGTGGTGGCGCTATCTGCGCGAAGGCGGCGTGCACAATGCCGACGCGCTGCTGCGCAGCATCGCGTTTCATACGCTCAGGTTCGGCGACGAGCCCGAACCGCCGCGCCCGCTGCCGGCCGCCGCGCTGTATCACCCGGCGCGCGACCGCGCGAGCGTCGACGACTGGCGGCCGCGCTGGACGCCGGGCGCGCCGGTCGTCGCGATCCTGTTCTATCGCGCGCACTGGCAGGCCGCGAACACGGCCGTGTTCGACGCGCTGGCCGACGCGCTGATCGACGCAGGATTGAATCCGCTGCCGATCGCGGTGACGTCGCTGAAGGACGCGGTGAGCCGCGAGGTCATCACGCAGCTGTGCGACGCGCACGACGTCGCGCTCGTGTTGAACACCACCGCGTTCGCGGCCGGCGCGATCGACAGCCCCGAGCCCGACGTGCTGGCCGGCGACGCACCGGTGCTGCAGGTGATCCTGTCCGGCGGCAATCGCGACGCGTGGGTGGCCGACAACCAGGGGCTGCACGCACGCGACATCGCGATGCATGTCGCGCTGCCCGAAGTCGACGGGCGCATCGTCACGCGCGCGGTGAGCTTCAAGGGGCTCGCGTATCGTTGCGCGCACACCGAAGTCGACGTCGTGCGCTACCAGCCGGATGCGGAGCGGATCGCGTTCGTCGCGGCGCTGGCGCGCGGCTGGTGCCGGCTGCGCGAGCTCGATAACGCCGACAAGCGCATCGCGCTGATTCTCGCGAACTATCCGCAAAGCGAAGGGCGGATCGGCAACGGCGTCGGGCTCGATACGCCGGCCTCCGCGCTGCGCGTGCTCGCGGCGCTGCGCGATGCCGGCTATACGGTGGCCGACCTGCCGCCCGACGGCGACGCGTTGATCGCTCGACTCACCGAAGGCGTGACCAACGATCCCGCCGTGCGCACGCTGCGTCCCGCGTTTCAGAGTTACGCGCTGGCCGACTACGTCGCGCGTTTCGCGCGGCTGCCGGCCACTGTGCGCGATGCGCTGAGCGAACGGTGGGGGCCGCCCGAAGCGGACCCGACGCTGCGGCAGCAGCGCTTCACGATCGCCGGCTGGCGCGCGGGCAACGTGTTCGTCGGCATCCAGCCGTCGCGCTCGCGCGACGACAACGACTATGCGAGCTACCACGATGCGGATCTCGTGCCGCCGCATGCGTATCTCGCGTTCTATTTCTGGCTGCGCGATGCGTATCGCGTCGACGCGGTCATCCATCTCGGCAAGCACGGCAATCTCGAGTGGCTGCCGGGCAAGAGCGTCGCGCTGTCCGACGCGTGCTGGCCCGACCTGACGCTCGGGCCGCTGCCGCACCTGTATCCGTTCATCGTCAACGATCCCGGCGAGGGCAGCCAGGCGAAGCGCCGCGCGCAAGCCGTGATCGTCGATCACCTGATGCCGCCGCTCACGCGCGCGGAAAACTACGGCCCGCTGCAGGATCTCGAACGGCAGGTCGACGAATACTACGAAGCGCTGATGGTCGACGCGCGGCGCGCGAAGCTGTTGCGCAAGACGATCCTCGCGACGATCGCCGAGCATCGGCTGCACGACGAGCTGAGCGTGTCGCCGCCGCGCGATGTCGGTGACGAGGATGCGCTGCTCACGCGCGTCGACGCGTGGCTGTGCGAATTGAAGGAAGCACAGATTCGCGACGGGCTGCACGTGTTCGGCGCGTCGCCGGTCGAGCGCCAGCGGCGCGACACGCTGCTCGCGCTCGCACGCTTCCCGATTGGAGACGGCAAGGGCGAACGGGCCGGGCTGATCGGCGCGCTCGCACGCGATCTTGCGCTCGGCGAGGGTTTCGATCCGCTCGCAGCCGACTGGGCCGCGCCGTGGACCGGGCCGCGGCCGGCCGTGCTGCAGGCGCTCGACGCGTCGCCGTGGCGCCATGCCGGCGATACGCGCGAGCGGCTCGAACGGCTTGCGCAGCACTGGCTGGACGCCGTGTGCGGCGCCGCTTCAGACGAACTCGGCATCGACATGCCGCCGCCCGGCGCATGGCCGCATACGCTCGCGGTGCTGGAACGCGTGCGTTCGACGCTGTTGCCCGCACTCGATGCGTGCGGCGGTGAGGAAATGCGTCAGCTGCTGCGCGGGCTCGACGGCCGCTTCGTACCCCCGGGGCCGAGCGGCTCGCCGTCGCGCGGCCGTCCCGACGTGCTGCCCACGGGCCGCAACTTCTACTCGGTCGATACGCGCGCGGTGCCGACGCAGGCCGCGTGGTCGCTCGGCCTGAAATCCGCGCAACAACTGATCGAACGCCATCTGCAGGATCACGGCGACTATCCGCGCGCGATCGGGCTGTCGGTGTGGGGGACGGCCACGATGCGCACCGGCGGCGACGACATCGCGCAGGCGTTCGCGCTGATCGGCGTGCGGCCGAAATGGGCGCACGGCAGCCATCGCGTGACCGACTTCGAGATCCTGCCGATCGAGATCTTCGACCGGCCACGCATCGACGTGACGCTGCGCGTGTCGGGTTTCTTCCGCGACGCGTTCCCGAACCTGATGCACCTGTTCGACGCGGCCGTGCAGGCCGTCGCCGCGCTCGACGAGCCCGAAGAGCTGAATCCGATTCGCGCACGCATCGAGCGCGAACGGGAGAAGTGGATCGCGCAGGGCGTGGCGCCCGACGAAGCGCGCCGGCGCGCCGGCTGGCGCGTGTTCGGCGCACGGCCGGGCAGCTACGGCGCCGGCCTGCAGGACCTGATCGATCAGCGCCGCTGGCAGACCGACGCCGATCTCGCGGATGCCTACCGTCAATGGGGCGGCCATGCGTACGCGCAGAACAGCGCGGGCGATGCAGCGCCCGACGTGTTCGGCGAAAGGCTGGCGACGATCGACGTCGTCGTGCAGAATCAGGACAGCCGCGAGCACGACATCCTCGATTCGAACGACTACTACCAGTTCCAGGGCGGGATGACGGCGGCCGTGCGGCACCTGTCCGGGCAGCAGCCGAGCATCTACCACGGCGACCATGCGAACCCGGTCGCGCCGAAGATGCGCACGCTGCGCGAGGAGATCGCCCGCGTGATCCGCTCGCGCGTCGTCAACCCGAAATGGCTCGACGGCGTGAAGCGTCACGGCTACAAGGGCGCGGCCGAGCTGGCCGCGACCGTCGACTACCTGTACGGCTATGACGCGACCGCGCGCGTGCTGTCCGATCATCAGTACGCGCTCGTCGCCGACGCGTACCTGTTCGACGACGCCACCCGCGCGTTCCTCGAACGGCACAACCCGAAGGCGCTGCACGGCATCTGCGAACGCTTCGTCGAAGCGATGCAGCGCGGGCTGTGGCAGCAGCCCGGCCCCTATCGCGAGCGGATCGAAGCGGTGTGGCTCGCCAGCGAACAACGCCAGGAAGGAGGACGGCCATGACCGATCCGACCACGCACCGCGCCCGCGCGGTTTTTCCGTTTGCGGCGCTCGTCGCGCAGGACGCGTTGCAGCAGGCGCTGCTGCTTGCCGCGATCGACCCGTCGCTCGGCGGCGTGCTCGTCAGCGGCCCGCGCGGCACCGCGAAATCGACGGCCGCGCGCGGCCTGGCGGAGCTGCTGCCGGAAGGGCAGTTCGTCACGCTGCCGCTGTCGGCGAGCGACGAGCAGGTGACGGGCACGCTCGATCTCGCGCATGCGCTGGCCGAAAACGGCGTGCGTTTTCGGCCCGGCCTGCTGGCGCGCGCGCATCTCGGCGTGCTGTACGTCGACGAAGTGAACCTGCTTGCCGACGGGCTCGTCGATACGCTGCTCGACGTCGCCGCGAGCGGCGTGAACATCGTCGAGCGCGATGGCGTGTCGCATGCGCACGATGCGCGTTTCGTGCTGGTCGGCACGATGAACCCCGAGGAGGGCGAGTTGCGCCCGCAGTTGCTGGACCGCTTCGGGCTGATGGTCGAGCTGGAGAACTGCTTCGACGCCGCCCAGCGCGAACGGATCGTGAAGGCGCGACTGGCGTTCGATCTCGACCCGGACGCGTTTCGGGCACGCCATGCGCCCGTCCAGCGTGAACTCGGCGACCGGATTCGTGCGGCGCGCGCGCGGCTCGCGACGCTCGATTTCGACGACGCCGTGCATGCGCGCGTCAGCGCGCTGTGCATCGACGCGGCCGTCGACGGGCTGCGCGCCGATCTCGTGATGCTGCGCGCCGCGCGCGCACTGGCCGCGCTCGAGCAGGCCGATGCGGTGACGGTGTCGCATGTCGAGCGCGTGGCGGAAGCCGTGCTGCGGCATCGGCGCCATGCGGGGCCGCCGCCATCGCAGCAGTCGTCGCAACAAGGGGGTGAGCGTGACGATCGTTTGCGGTCGGATACACCCCGGCAGCCTGACAAGCGACAGGGCGACGCCGACGGCACAGAGGCCGACACGTCCGCATCGCAAAGCGACTGGGGCTACCTTCCGCCCGAACCGGCCGGGCTGCGCGACGTGAAAAGCGTGGTGCCGCTGCCGCTAAAAAAACGCTGAGCCATCGAGCCGGCGCCGCCGCGAACGCCGTTCGCGGTCCTCGATGGCAGGCAGGCGCAGCCGCCCGCGTACTTGGTGCGGTACGCGCCGGCACGGCCGTTGCGTGGCCAGCGACGCTCGCCGCGAAACGTGTCGGCAAGCTGCATCACGATCATTTGCGCTTCCGGAAACGCGCGGGCACGCCGCATGCGCTGCATTGCTTCGTGCTCGACTGTTCTGCGTCGATGCTGTCGCATGACCGGCTCGCGCTCGCGAAGGGGCTGATCGTCGCGTATTTCGATCAGGCCGCGCGCGAGCGCGCCGAAACCGCGCTGGTCTGCTTCGGCGGCAACGGCGCCGCGCGGCGCTTCGGCCCGGCCGTGCCGCGCTGGTGGAATGCACGCTGGCTCGAGCCGGTCGATGGCGGCGGCGGCACGCCGCTCGCGGACGGCATCGCGACCGCCGCGCAGCTGCTTGCCCGCGCCGCGCGCCGCGAGCCCGGCAAGCAGCGCTGGCTGTGGGTGCTGTCCGACGGCCGCACGCGCGAGATGCCGGCCAGACCCGCGGCGGCCGATCACGTCGTGTTCGTCGACTTCGACGATGCGGCCGTGCGGATCGGGGAGGGCGCGCGGCTCGCCGCGGCGTGGGGCGCACAGTGGGTGACGGCCGACGCGCTTCGCACGGATCTCGCCGGCTGATGGCCGGGCGGCGGTGCGCTATGATCGACGTTTGCGCTTCTGCCCACTGGAAACTCCCGCCATGCAAGTACTGGTCGATGCCGACGCGTGTCCCGCCGTCATCAAGGACATGCTGTTTCGCGCCGCGCGCCGTGCCGAAATCTGCGTGACGCTGGTCGCGAACCAGTTTCTGCGTACGCCGCCGTCGCCGTTCATCAAGGCGGTGCAGGTACCGGCCGGTTTCGACGTGGCTGATGCGCGCATCGTCGAGCTGGTGGAAGCCGGCGACCTCGTGATCACCGCCGACATCCCGCTGGCCGCCGCCGTGCTCGACAAGGGCGCGCATGCGCTCGACCCGCGCGGCAACTGGTTCAGCCGCGAGAACATCGAGGAGCGCCTGTCGACGCGCGCAATGATGGATCAGTTGCGCAGCGCCGGCATCGACACGGGCGGCCCGGCGCCGTTCAGCGCGCGCGACGGCAAGACGTTCGCGTCGCAGCTCGACCGGTTCCTGGTGCGGCACGGCAAGCCGTAACGGCACACGTCGATGCCCGGTCAGGACGCAGGTTCGCGCCGTTCAGCGATACCAGCGCGGCGTATAGACCCACTCGTGCCCCTCACCGATCGAGAAGCGCCGCGTCGTCGACGAGCCGACGATCACCATCGTGCGCATGTCGACCTGGTCGCTGCGCAGTGCGCCGAGGGTCGTCGTCGCAAGCGTCGCGCCCGGCCGGCCGATGTCGCGGCCGAGCACGACCACCGTATCGGCCGCGCGATGCGCACGCACGATGTCGAGCGCGCGGTCGAGCTGCCACGGCCGCGCGCGCGAAATCGGGTTGTAGAACGCCATCACGAGATCGGCTTGCGCCGCGTGTTGCAGGCGCGTCTCGATCACGTCCCACGGCTTCAGGTTGTCCGACAGCGAGATCGCGCAGAAATCGTGGCCGAGCGGCGCGCCGGCCTGCGCGGCCGTGGCGAGCGACGCCGAGATGCCGGGTTCCACGCGCAGATCGACCGCGGCCCATTGCGGGTTACGCGCTTCGTCGAGCGCTTCGAGCACGGCCGCGGCCATCGCGAAGACGCCTGGGTCGCCCGACGATACGACCGCGACGCGCCGGCCCTCGGCCGCCAGTTCGAACGCATGGCGCGCGCGCTGCATTTCCTCGCGATTGTCGGTGCCGTGCACGCGCTGGTCTGCCCGAAACGGGCCGGCCATGTTCACGTAGGTCGTATAGCCGAGGATGTCGGTCGCGTCCGCGAGCGCCGCGCCCGCGGCCGGCGTGAGCCATGCGGCGCCGCCCGGGCCGAGACCGAGTACCGTCAGGCGGCCGCGCGCGCGGCCGAGCGTGGCGGGGTCGACCGGCTGCGACGCGACCGCGCACGCGAGACCGTGCAATGCCGCGCGCATCGTGTGGGTGGCGCGCAGTGCACGGCCGAGCAGCGTGGCGGCGTCGGCGGGCGCGTCGCGGTCGCTATCGACGAAATCACCATCGACGAAACGCAGCGGCACGTCGAGCGTGCTCGCCGCTGTTTCCAGCGCGGCGTCGCCGATAGCCGACGCCGGCGCGACGATGGCCGCGAGCGCCAGCCGCGCGAGGCCCTGTGCGTCGAGCATGGCGTCGATGCGCGCAGCAAGCGCTTCATCGGCACGCACGGCATCCGCGGCAACACCGACCACCACGCTGCGAGGATGGATCACGAGTTCGTCGCGCGCGCCGCGCCATGCGTCGGGCGTCACGCGGATCGCATGCGCGGCCGCGTCGTCGCGCGGCAGCGCGGCATCGTCGAGCCACGGCGCGGCGCCGTCGATGCGCGTCGACGCGCCCGCGAGCAGGTCGGACACGAAGCGCTTGCCCTGCGCGAGATCGGCGAGCGCATACCCTTCGGGCGGATTGAGCACGCACGCGCCGAAACGCAGTTCGCCGCTGGTCGTGATCGCCGGCGCGACGCCGACGCATGCGGCGATTTCGCGCGCGATCACGTTGACGCCCGTCAGCCCGCCGAGCAGCGGCACGACGGCCGAACCGTCTTCCGCAACCGCGAGCACGGGCGGCTCGACACCCTTGTCGGCCAGCGCGGGCGCGAGGCAGCGGATCACGATGCCGGCCGCGCACAGCGCGACGATCGGCAAGCCGCGCGCATAGAGTTCGCGCAGGTGCGCGCCGAGTTCGTCGAACGGCACGTCGGCATCGACGCGCGATGCGAGACCGTGCACGAGGGCGCCTGGATAACGCGCCTGGATACGTCGCGCGGTATCGAGCGCGCCCGCGCCGAGTATCACGATCGCGGGCGGCGTCGTCATCCTTGCCATTTTTCCCCCGGCACGACGAGCAGCGAGAAATACGGCGACGCCATCGGATCGACTTCGTCGAGCGGCACGATGCGCTGGTTCGCCATCGTCGCGCGCTCGACGTACAGCGCGCGCTTCGCGAGCCCGAGTTCGTCGAGCACGCGCCGCACCTTGTCGAAATTGCGGCCGAGCTTCATCACGACGGCCGCGTCGGCCCGCGCGAGGCGTTCGCGCAGTTCGTGCTCGGGCAGCACGCCCGACAGCACCGACAGGCTCTGGTTGCGATAGACGAGCGGCTGGCCGAGCACGGCCGTGCCGCCGAGCATCGCGCATACGCCGGGAATCACCTCGGCGTCGTAACGCGGCGCGAGCCGGTCGTGCAGGTACATGTACGAGCCGTAGAAGAACGGGTCGCCTTCGCAGATCACCGCGACGTCGCGGCCTGCATCGAGGTGCGCGGCGACGATCTCGGCCGCGGTGTCGTAGAAATCGGCGATCACCGTCTCGTAGCACAGCGGAGGGGGCAGCGCCTCGGTCGTAACCGGGTAGACCAGCGGCAGTTGCGTCTGAGCGTCGAGCAGGTGCGCCTCGACGATGCCGTACGCGTTGCCTTTCTTGCCCTTCGCGACGAAATACGCGACCACGGGCGCCGCCTGCAGCACGCGTAGCGCCTTGATCGTCATCAGTTCGGGATCGCCGGGGCCGACCCCGACGCCGAACAGCCGTCCGCGCGCGCTCGTCATTCGACCTCCGTCGCAAGCGCATTGACCGCGGCGGCGGCCATCGCGCTGCCGCCGCGCCGGCCGAGCAGCGTGACGTACGGCACGCCGCGGCTGTCGGCGTCGAGCGCCGCCTTCGATTCGGCCGCGCCGATGAAGCCGACCGGGAAACCGACGATCAGCGCGGGGCGCGGCGCGCCGGCGTCGATCATGTCGAGCAGGTGGAACAGCGCGGTCGGCGCGTTGCCGATCACGACGACGCTGCCCGCGAGATGCGGACGCCACAGTTCGAGCGCGGCGGCCGAACGCGTGTTGCCGAGGCGCTGCGCGAGGCCCGGCACCTCTGGCTCGCCGAGCGTGCAGATCACGCGGTTGGCCGCGGGCAGCCGCGCGCGCGTGATGCCTTCGGCGACCATCCTCGCGTCGCACAGGATCGGCGCGCCGGCCGCGAGCGCGGTACGGCCGGCCGTGCCGGCGCCGGCGGAGAAGCGCAGGTCGTACACAACGTCGACCATCCCGCTTGCGTGGATCACGCGTACCGCGAGTTTCTCGAGATCGGGCGGCACCTGCGACAGGTCGGCCTCGGCGCGGATCGTCGCGAACGACTGGCGGTAGATTTCCTGCCCGTCGCGAATGTAGTCAAGCATCGGTGGTGTCCTGGCTGTGCCGCGCGTCCATGAGTCGGACCGCGGCCTGGTCAATCGTCAGACGGCGCGCGAGCGGGGCGCCGAGGCCCGCGGCCGCGTCGCGCCGATAAAGGTCGTAGTGTGCGGGCGCCACCGCGACGAGCGTATGCGCGGCAGCGTGCGGCAGCGCGCAGTGGCGTTCGCAACCGGTCAGATGCACGTCGAGCGGATGGCCAGCGCGCGCGGCGAGCACGCGCGCGTCGTGCTTCGTGTCGGCGCGCGCTTTCGCGCAGCCCGCGCTGCCGGTGCAGGCGACGAGCGTCGCCAGCGGGTCGGACGCTGCGCACACGAGCCCGAGCGATGCGAGGGCTTCGCGCGCCGCAGCCGCGCGTTCGTTCGGCACGCCGTGCATGAACACGCCTTGCCACGGCGTCATCGACAGCGTGCCGTCGCCGTCGGCTTCGGCCAGCGCGGCGAGCCGCTCCAGTTGCGCCGCGTCGAGCCGCCCGAGCGCGAATTGCGCGCCGACGCTGCAGCGCGCCGCGTCGCGCGACGGGTATGCGCCGAAACGCAACGCGGCATCCGCGCGCGGGCGCCGCCAGCCGGCGAGCGTCGGATCGGCCGCGAGCGGGAACGGCAGATCCTGTTGCGCGCGCTCGAGCAGCGCGCGTTCGCTGCACGTCGCCAGCAACGCGCGCATCCGCGTGACGTCGGCCGGCGCGAGATCGAGGAACGCGAGCAGCAGCGCGCGAACCAGTGCGACGCCCTGATCGACCGACACGTCGACCGACGCGGGCCGGTCGCCGTGCGCAACCGGCGGACAGCCGGCCAGCCCCGCCGCGAGACGTACCGCGCCGTCGCCACGGCGCCACGCGGCGAGCCAGATGTCGTGCGGATGATCGAGCGCCGCGACCGCTTCGCCGCCATCGAACTGGATCGAGAACTTCGGCGACAGTTCGCCGCGGCGCGGCTCGCTCGCCAGCATGTCGAGCAGCGGCACGGCGAGCGCGTGGCTATCGACGAGCGCGGCCGGGTCGTGCCCGGCGAGCGGGCTCAGCATCACGTTGCGGATGTCGTCGCTGGCCGCGAGCGCGGCCGCATCGACGGCGGTGTTGTCGGCGCCGGTGCGCGGGCCGAGCCCTGCGTCGAGCAGCGCGTGCGCGAGCGCATCGGCCGCGCCGTCGCGAACGCCGCGCAACTGGAGATTCGCGCGATTGGTCGCATCGATCTCGCCGGAGCCGTACAGGCGCGCGGCGGCGGCGATCGCACGCGCCTGGCGCGCGTCGAGCCGGCCGCCGGGCAGCTTGATCCGGCACAGCCCGCCGTCGGCGGCCGCGACCACGCGCACGAGCCCCGGGCAAGCCGACGGGCGCACGACGGGCGACGCAGGAATCGAATCGGGGGCGGAACTCAACGGGATACCGGAACAGTGTGGCGCCGCGGCCAGCGCATCGGTACACCCCGCCCGACGCCGACTGGCACGCACGCACTTTCTGGCCGGCAGGTCTCCTGGCTGACAGGTCGGCGCCGCCTCCCGGCCTTCCCGGTGAAACCAGTGGCATGAGGGGGAGATCGGCTCGCTGTCTACAGTTGCGGGGGCAGCCACAGCGGCGCGCGGTGCGCCCTGTGTTCCCTCTTCGGCCCCGAAGGGCACCGGCGAACGAACGGCCGTAGGATACCCGATTTCGGCCGCGATTCGCGACCGGCCCGGCGTTCGCGGCGGGCAAAGCGGGCAACGGTCGGGCGCGGGCGGGCCGGCAGATGAAACGCCGGGTGGAACACGGTACCATGCCGTTTTTTGCAATACGGACGGCTGCATCGGCGCTTTCACGGCCGCGCGGCGACACGATGGAATCGAACGATGGGGAAGGGTGCATGACGGCGTGGCTGACGGTAGTGGGCATCGGCGACGACGGTTACGCGGGGCTCGGACGCCACGCGCGGCGCGCGCTGCACGATGCGACCCATGTGGTCGGCGCGAAACGGCATCTCGACATGTTGCCGGCGCGGCTGCGCGCCGCGCGCGAAGCATGGCCGTCGCCGTTCGACCTGTCGGGGCTGCTCGCGCGCCGCGGCGCGCCCGTGTGCGTGCTCGCGAGCGGCGACCCGATGCTGTTCGGCGTCGGCGCGACGCTCGCCCGCGCGCTTTCCCCCGACGAATGGCGCGTCCTGCCCGCGCCGTCGTCGCTGTCGCTCGCGGCCGCACGCCTCGGCTGGGCGCTGCAGGACGTCGGCGCGGTCTCGCTCGTCGGGCGTCCGCTCGCGACGCTCGGGCGCCACCTGCTGCCGGGCCGGCGGCTGTTCGTGCTGAGCGCCGACGGCCGCACGCCGGCCGCGGTCGCGGCCGAACTCGCCGCCCGCGGCTTCGGGCCGACGCGCGTCAGCGTATTCGAACATCTGGGCGGCCCGCTCGAGCGGCGCATCGACGGCCTGGCGCAGGACTGGAACATCGACGAAACCGCCGCGCTCAATCTCGTCGCGCTCGACTGCCGGGCGAGCCCCGACGCGCCGCGCCGCGCGCTCACGCCCGGCCTGCCCGACGACGCGTACCGCCACGACGGCCAGCTCACCAAGCGCGACCTGCGCGCGATGACGCTCGGGCGCCTCGCGCCCGCGGCCGGCGAACTGCTGTGGGACGTCGGCGCCGGCAGCGGCTCGATCGGCATCGAATGGATGCGCGCGCATCCATCCTGCCAGGCGATCGCGATCGAAGCGCATGCGGAACGGCAGCGCTTCATCGAACACAACCGCGATACGCTCGGCGTGCCGGGCCTGCAACTCGTCGCGGGCCGTGCGCCCGATGCGCTCGCGGGGCTCGCCGCGCCCGACGCGATCTTCATCGGCGGCGGCGCGACGGCGCCCGGCGTGCTCGACACGTGCTGGGCGTCGCTGAAACCCGGTGGGCGGCTGGTCGCGAATGCGGTCACACTGCAAGGCGAGATGGCGCTCGCCGCGTGGCGCGATGCGCATGGCGGCACGCTCACGCGCGTGTCGCTCGCGCACGCCGAGCCGCTCGGCCGCTTCGACACGTGGCGACAGCCGCTGCCGGTCACGCTGTACGACGTGCGCAAGCCCGACACGACAGCCGCTGCCGACGCGGCCGGTTCGTCGACTATGTCGAACCCGTCGAACCCAACGGACGCGTGATGCGCGACGAAACCCCCGAACAGCCCGCGCCGCTGCGCTTCGGCTATACGACCGGCAGCTGCGCGACCGCGACGTCGCTCGCGGCGGCACGGCTGCTGCTCGCGGGTCACGCGGACGACGCGGTCGAGATCGTGCTGCCGAAGGGGCAGCGCGTGATGATGCGGCTCGAATTCTGCCGCACCACGGCCGACGGCGCCGAAGCCGGCACGATCAAGGATGCCGGCGACGATCCGGACGTCACGCACGGCGCGCTGATCTTCGCGCGCGTCGCGCTCGCGGCGGCGCCGGGCGTGCGTTTTCATGCCGGGCCGGGCGTCGGCACGGTCACGCGCGCGGGGCTCACGCTGGCGGTCGGCGAACCGGCGATCAACCCGGTGCCGCGCCAGATGATGACCACGCACCTGGAAGCGCTTGCCGCCGAACACGGCTATACGGGTGGTTTCGACGTGACGATCGGCGTCGAAGGCGGCGAGGCGCTCGCGCTGAAGACGATGAACCCGCGCCTGGGCATCGTCGGCGGGCTGTCGATCCTCGGCACGACCGGCATCGTGCGGCCGTTCTCGTGTTCGGCCTATATCGCGTCGATTCATCAGGGTATCGACGTCGCGCGGGCGAACGGCATCGCGCACATCGCCGCCTGCACGGGCAATGCGAGCGAGGATGCGATGCGCGCGCATTACCATCTGCCTGACATGGCGCTGATCGAGATGGGCGATTTCGCGGGCGCGGTGCTCAAGCACCTGCGGCGCGCGCCGATCGCGCGCCTGTCGATGTGCGGCGGCTTCGGCAAGCTGAGCAAGCTCGCGGCCGGCCATCTGGACCTGCACAGCCGCCATTCGAGCATCGATCTGCCGCTGCTCGCGCAGTGGGCGGCGGAAGCCGGCGCGAGCGAGGCGCTGCAGGACGCGATGCGTGCCGCGAACACGAGCCAGGAAGCGTTGAAACTCGCGCAGGCCGACGGCGTGCCGCTCGGCGATCTCGTCTGCGCGCACGCGCTGCGAGTGGCGCGCGACATCGTGCCGCCGTCGGTCGCGGTGGAGATGTTCGCGATCGACCGACAGGGCCGCTTCGTCGGGGAGGCGCGATGAGCCCGCGCATCCTGCTGCTCGGCGGCACCGGCGATGCGCTGAAAATCGCGCGCGCGCTCGGCCCGCATCACGTCTATAGTCTGGCCGGCCTCGGCAAGACGCCCGACGATTTGCGGTGCGACGTGCGCGTTGGCGGTTTCGGCGGCGCAGCCGGGCTGACCGCGTATCTTCGCGACGCCGGCATCGGCCTCGTGATCGACGCCACCCATCCGTATGCCGCGCAAATCAGCGCGAACGCCGCGGCGGCGACGCGCGACGCAGGCGTGCCGCTGTGGGCACTGCGCCGCGCGCCGTGGACGCCGCAACCGGGCGACGACTGGCGGATGGTCGACGACTGGGCCGGCATCGAGGCCGCGCTCGCGCCGTTCAGGCGTCCGCTGTTCACGCTCGGCCGCGAACCGCTCGCGCACCTCGACGCGATCCCGCCGCACCAGTACTGGCTCGTGCGCTGCCTCGATGCGCACCCCGGCAACGCCCGCGCACAGGTCATCGCCGCGCGCGGGCCGTTCACGCCTGACGGCGAGCGCGCGCTGTTCGCGCTGGCCGGCATCGACATCGTCGTCAGCAAGAACAGCGGCGGCGCGGCCACCGAGGCCAAGCTCGACGTCGCGCGCGAACGCAGGCTGCCCGTCGTGATGCTGCGCCGGCCGCCGCTGCCCGATGCCGACCGCGCGTTCGACTCGGTCAACGCGCTCATCGACGCACTCGATCCGGCCGCGCGCGCGTGACGCGACGCAGCGGGCCATCCCACGAATTGACGGAGAATTTTCGATGACGGTGTACTTCATCGGCGCGGGCCCCGGCGACCCGGAGCTGATCACGGTGAAAGGCCAGCGCCTCGTGCGCACGTGCCCGGTGATCCTGTATGCGGGCTCGCTCGTGCCGGCCGCCGTGCTCGACGGTCATTGCGCGGAGCAGGTTGTCAACACGGCCGAGCTCGACCTCGATGCGATCGTCGCGCTGCTTGCCGCCGCGCACGCGAAAGGGCAGGACGTCGCGCGCGTGCATTCGGGCGACCCGTCGCTGTACGGCGCGATCGGCGAGCAGATCCGCCGCCTGAAAGCGCTCGGGATTCCGTACGAAATCGTGCCGGGCGTGACGGCCACGGCCGCATGCGCGGCGACGCTCGGCGTCGAGCTGACGCTGCCCGGCGTCGCGCAGACGGTGATCCTCACGCGCTTCGCGGGCAAGACGACGATGCCGGAAGGCGAAGCGCTCGGCGCGCTCGCCGCGCATCGCGCGACGCTCGCGATCCATCTCGGCGTGCGTCATCTCGCGCGCATCGTCGACGAAGTGCTGCCGCATTACGGCGCCGCTTGCCCGGTGGCCGTGATCTATCGCGCGAGCTGGCCCGACGAGGAACGCGTGACGGGCACGCTGGCCGACATCGTCGGCAAGGTGCAGGGCACGCAGATCGAGCGCACCGCGCTGATCCTGATCGGGCGCGTGCTCGACGCCGAAGGGTTCGCGGATTCGACGCTGTACGCGAGCGCGGGCTGACGCACGCGCGCCAGCGCCACTGGCCCGCGGCGTCGCTCAGGCCCGCGCGACGTGCCGCGCCAGCTTCGGTGCAAACCCGGCCGCGAGCACGAACAGCACCGCGCACAGGCACGCCATCGCGATCCACGCGGGCGTCAGGTCCGCGAGATGCTCGCGCACCAGGCCGGCCGCGAATGGGAACACGCCCGCCACCAGGTAGCCGACACCCTGCACGAACCCCGTCAGCGACGCGGCATCGGCCGGCGTGGCCGCATGGTCGACCGTGACGATCAGCGACAGCGGAAACAGCGCGCCGATCCCCGCGCCGAGCAGCAGCGCGGCAGGCAACGCGAGCGCGTCGGGCGCGGCCAGCATCACCAGCAAGCCGACGAACAGCGACGCGATCGCCGCATGCAGCGCGGGCCGGCGATCGGGCAGGCGATCGATGGTCGCGGAAATCGTCAGCCCCGCGACGACTTCCGCGAGCGTCACGCCGCCGAGCAGGCTGCCGGCCGCGGTCGGCGACCAGCCGAGCCGCATGTAGTACGGCGGCAGCCACGCGAGCACGAGCGTGTAAGCGCCGGTCGCGATGCCGAAGAACAGCGCGAGCCGCCATGCGCGCGGCGAGCGCAACGGCCGTGCATTCGATACCGACGCCGGCCCGGCGGCAAGCGCGTCGCCGCCACGGCTCGCCAGCGGCCAGGCCAGCGCGGCGAGCGCCGCCGGCAGCGCCCAGCCCGCGAGCGCGGCGAGCCAGCCCCAGCGCGCCGCGGCGAACGGCGCGACGACGCTCGCGAGCACCGCGCCGCCCATGATCGACGTCGAATAGACGCCCATCGCGCCGCCGATGCGCGTCGCGAAATGCGCCTTCACGAAGCCGGGCAACAGCGCCTGCACCATCGCGATCCCGACACCCGCGCAGCACGCGCTCGCGAGCAGCAGCCATGCGTGCTGCGCACCGACGCGCGACGCGCAAGCCAGCCCGATCAACGCGACGCCGAGCCACACGCCGCCCGCGATCCCGGTCATGCGCTGCAGGCGCCGCGCGCTCAGCGCGCCGAGCCCCATCAGCAGGATCGGAATCGTCGTCAGCAGGCTGGCCGCGCCGTCGCCGATACCCGTTGCGCGCTGGATCATGTCGAGCAGCGGGCCGATCGCCGCGAGCGCCGGCCGCAGGTTCAGCCCGACGAGCACGATCGCGGCGAGCCGCCATCCAGGGGAAGTGAAGCGATTCATCGCAAGGCCCTCGATATCGGTGCGCGGCTGCCAGCAAGGCGCCGCGCGTTTTTCAGGTAAAGTATCTCGACATCAAGATAAATGCAGATTTGTCTCGACGTCAAGATAACTGGTAGACCGAGGAGGGTTAATGGATCGAGCCGAGCATGCGCTCGCGCAATGGCGCGCCGAGCGTCCGGATCTCGACGCAACGTCGATGGTGGTGATGGGGCGGTTGCAGGAAGCCGCGCTCGTGATCGCGCGCGACCGTCTCAATCCGCTATTCGCGCGCTACGGCATGCAGCCGGGCGAATTCGACGTGCTCGCGACGCTGCGGCGCGGCGGCGCGCCGTTCGCGCTGACGCCGACCGCGCTGTACGACGCGCTGATGATGTCGTCGGGCGGAATGACCGCGCGCATCGACCGGCTGCAGAAGGCCGGCTGGGTCGAGCGCCGGCCGAATCCGGCCGACGGGCGCGGCACGCTCGTCGCGCTGACGGATGCCGGGCGAGCGCTGATCGACGAAGCGGTTGTTGCGCATATCGATAACCAGCGTGCGGTGCTGGCTGTGTTGTCGGCGGCGGAACAGGCGCAGTTGTCGCACTTGCTGGGAAAACTGTTGGCGGGGCTGGACGCCGGGGCGCCTGAAGAGGAGCAAGAGACGCCGCGTTGAAGACTGCGTGATGGAAACGTACGCGGCGGGCAAAAAAGCTCTTCGGAATTTTCGTGGACGTCGCTTGCCGACCCGTTGCGGTCAGTCCGGCTTTTGCGCGCGGACGGCTCAACCAACGCCATACCCGCCATTAGGCAATATTTGCAATGCCCTTTCGCAACACTTCAGCCCGCCAAGTCCTTGATCGGCGTTCCGATAATCAGCAACTCAAAGAGCGCCTGTAGTTGTCGCTCCAGCTGATCCGGTTTTGCTTGCGCCAATGCGGCCATCTCGACGACCTGCCGCATGACCTGGAAGCCGGCAATGACCGCGAGAAACATCGCGGCCCGCTGCGAGGTTGCTTCGCCGGGCAGCAGCTCGCTTAACGGTCGGGCGAAGTGCGTTTCGAACTTGCTGCGCAGAATGGCGGTAGCCTGCCTGTTGTTGGCCGACCGCAGCATGATGAGAAACCCGTCCATCGAGGTGATGTCCGGTGCTGTCTTCGCCACGAGCGCGGCAGCGACATCGCGGCATAGTGTCGATACGTCAGGCGCGTTGGTCATCACTTCCCGAGTGAGGATGCCCGGCGCCGACAGTACCACGTCGACTACCTCCTCGAACAACTGTTCCTTGGACCCGAAATAACGATTCACGAGCATCGCGGTGACGCCCGCCTTCTCAGCGATCTCGCGCACGCCGACATCGTAGCCCGACTGCGTAAATGCCTGTCGCGCGGCTGCGAGGATCGCCTCGCGCGTAGCCGCGCCTTTCTTGCCCAGCGTTTTCATTAATCAAACACCCGTAGATTTTTTGAACATAAAAGTATACGATTGTATAAGTTTACGGTGATCAAGGGAAAACACTCATGGATTTGAATCTGAGGGGAAAGCGTGCGCTGGTGACGGGATCGACGGCCGGACTCGGTGAGGCGATTGCCAAGATGCTCGCGGCGGAAGGTGCAACGGTGGTCGTTCATGGCCGAAGTGGTGATCGCGCAGCGGCGGTCGCGGCAGCGATCACAGCGGCGGGCGGCCATGCCGAAGTCGCACTGGGCGATCTTGCAAGCGATGCGGGCGCCAATGCCGTGGTTGCCCAGGCGACCGAAGGGGGAGCCATCGACATCCTGGTCAATAACGCCGGCTATTATCACCACCTGACCTGGAACACGGCCTTACCCGACAAGTGGATGGAGAGCTATGAGGTCAACGTACTGTCCGCCGTGCGCATGATCCAGCGGCTGGTGCCCGCCATGCGCGAGCGTGGGTGGGGCCGCGTAATCCAGATCGGCGGTGGGCTCGCCGGTCAGCCGGTCCCCATGCAGCCTGACTACAACGCGTCGCTTGCCGCCAGGCACAACCTCGCTGTATCGCTCGCCCGCGACCTCAAGGACTCCGGCGTGACCTCGAATATCGTGGCGCCGGGCGCGATTCTCGTGCCTGCCGTCCGGGAACTGCTCGAGCACATTGCTCCGCAGCACGGATGGGGCCAAACGTGGGAGGAGATCGAGCGTGGCTTCGTTCGCGACATGGTGCCCAACGACGTCGGCCGTCTTGGTCGTCCCGAAGAGATCGCGGCCGCGGTTGCTTATCTCGCAAGCCACTATGCCGATTACGTGAGCGGCGCCACGATCCGCGTAGATGGTGGCACGATCCGCTCTGCGTTCTGATCGGGCACACGCGGAGCGTGCGAACATGGCGGGCAATCCGAGGATTCGTGCGAGGCAAAGGGCCGCTCACGGGCGGAAATTCGTCGTTTGAATTTCCGAAGCAGCAACGACGTGTATGACGGCGATTGGCCGAGCACCGACAGTCTTCCAGCGGTCCCCGACAATTCGCGATGAGCAGAAAATGCCCACCGCGCATTGCGGTGGGCTGGCTCGAGCGTGGCTCGGGCGGCATGCCCGCTGCCGCCCCGTCACTCAGCCCCGTGCCGGAATATTGAGCCCTCGCTCGACAGCCGGCCGCGCAACAAACGCGTCGAGCACCCGCTTGACGTGCCGGAATTCACCGAATCCGACCAGATCGCCCGCCTCGTAGAAGCCGACCAGGTTGCGCACCCACGGGAAGATCGCGATGTCGGCGATCGTGTAGGTATCGCCCATCATCCACTGGCGCTTCGCGAGATGCGCGTCGAGCACGCCGAGCAGGCGCTTCGATTCGGCGACGTAGCGGTCGCGCGGACGCTTGTCCTCGTAATCGCGGCCGGCGAACTTGTGGAAGAAGCCGACCTGGCCGAACATCGGCCCGATGCCGCCCATCTGGAACATCACCCACTGGATCGTCTCGTAGCGGCCCGCGAGATCCTTCGGGATCAGCTGGCCCGTCTTGTCCGCGAGATAGATCAGGATCGCGCCCGATTCGAACAGCGGCAGCGGCTGGCCGTCGGGGCCGTTCGGATCGATGATCGCCGGGATCTTGTTGTTCGGGTTCAGCGACAGGAATTCGGGCGACAACTGGTCGTTCGTGTCGAAGCGCACGAGGTGCGGCTCGTACGGCAGGCCGGTTTCCTCGAGCATGATCGACACCTTGACGCCGTTCGGCGTCGGCAGCGAGTAGAGCTGGAGACGGTCGGGATGCTGGGCCGGCCACTTTTGCGTGATCGGGAAGGCGGACAGATCGGGCATGAAGGTTCGCTCGTCGAAGTGAATGATCCGCGCTGCGCCCGTGCCGCCGCGCTCGTGCACGGTTCGCGGCGGCAGGGCGGAGCGCGCCGAAAGCGCCCACTGTAGCCGATCCGGGGAATCGATGCAGGGGTCGGTCGTCCGGCGCGATAGCCGTGCCCGGCGTCGCTCACGATGCCGCAAGACACGGCAAGCCCCCCGGCTCCGGCGGCCGCCGGACAGCTACGGCCCGACGCGTTCCGTCTTCCACCGAGATACGACGTCCTACACGACGTGTCAGGCGATGGCGCAACCGCCGGCAAAATCGACCCCAACGCAATTCATCAACCAACGGAAGCTTTTTGTCAGGGAAAGTCCCGCCCCGCATCCCGTGGTTTTTTGTTGACCGACATCGTATAACGCCGTCATGATTTCCTGACAAGAAAGGTCCCTTCCATCGACCGAAGTGAGGAGACATGAACACCACCCCGATCGCTCGCCGCGTCCGCCGGATCGCACTCGCCCTGGGCTTCGCGCTGTCGGCCGCCGCCGTTGCCGCCCCCGTATCGCTGAACATCGTCGACGTCGCAGGCAACCTGCAGTTGACGCAGAAGGCCATCGAGGCGTTCAAGGAGAAGAATCCGGGGCTCGTCGCGAGCGTCACGTTCACGAACGCACCCGCGCCGCAGTTGCCGGGCAAGATCAAGGCGATGCAGGCGGCGGGGCGCTCCGACATCGATCTCGTGCTGACGGGCACCGACGCACTGGCCGCCGGCATCGAACAGAACCTGTGGCAGAAGCTCCTGCCCGACAACGCGGCCGCGCTTCCCGGCGTGCTGGACAAGTACGCGCCCGGCCCGCGCAAGATGCAGGATCTCGCGCAGGGCTTCGGCCTCGAAGTGACCTACATGCCGGCCGGCCCGCTGCTCGAATACAACCCGGCGAAGGTCAGCGACCCGCCGAAGACGCCCGACCAGTTGCTCGCGTGGTGCAAGGCGCATCCGAACAAGCTGATCTATGCGCGCCCGGCGAACTCCGGCCCCGGCCGCACATTCCTGATGGGGCTGCCGTACGTGCTCGGCGACAAGAATCCGCAGGACCCGATCAACGGCTGGGACAAGACCTGGGCGTTCCTGAAACAGTTGAACGACTGCGTGCCGTATTACCCGGGCGGCACGTCGGCGGTGATGAAGGAGCTCGGCGAAGGCACGCGCGACATGACCGTGACCGTCACCGGCTGGGATCTCAACCCGCGCGCGCTCGGGATCGTGCCGGCCGAATTCAGGGTCCAGGCGTTCGACAACATGACGTGGGTGAACGACGCGCACTACATGGTGATCCCGAAGGGCGTGCCGAAGGAAAAGCTCGACGTGCTGTTCAAGCTGATGAATTTCCTGCTCGAGCCCGCGCAACAGGCGATGACCTACGACGACGGCTACTTCTATCCGGGCCCGGCGGTGAAGGGCGTGACGCTCGAGATGGCGCCCGCGCACAGCCAGGAAGTGATCAGGAAATTCGGCCGCCCCGAATACGCGAAGCTGCTCGCCGATCGCCCGCATGTGCAGCCGCTCAACGCGCAGGCGATGGTCGCCGCGTTCCAGAAATGGGACCGCGAGATCGGTTCGCAGAAGTCGAAATGACGGCTGAACCGGCGGGCGTCGCGGCGCCCGCGTCGATGGAGTTCGTGGAATGAAGCACAGTTTCGAACGGTTGCGGCTCGACGGCGTGTGCCGCAGTTTCACCAATGCGGAAGGCGCGCAGGTCGCCGCGCTGAACGGCCTCGACCTCGAGATCCGGCGCGGCGAATTCATCGCGCTGCTGGGCCCGTCGGGTTGCGGCAAATCGACCGCGCTGAACTGCATCGCCGGGCTGCAGCCGCTCACGCGGGGGGGTATCTGGCTCGACGACACGCGCATCGACGTGCTGCCGCCCGAGCGTCGCGGCTTCGGGATGGTGTTCCAGAACTACGCGCTGTTTCCGCACATGTCCGTGCTCGACAATGTCGGCTTCGGCCTCAAGATGCGCGGCGTGGCGAAGCAGGAAACGCGGCGGCGCGCACAGCAGGCGCTCGAACTCGTGCAACTGGTCGGTCACGAAGGCAAGCTGCCCGGGCAACTGTCGGGCGGGCAGCAGCAGCGTGTCGCGATCGCGCGCGCGATCGTGATCGAGCCGCCGCTCGTGCTGATGGACGAGCCGCTGTCGAACCTCGACACCAAACTGCGCATCGAGATGCGTGCGGAGATCCGCCGCATCCACACGCAACTCGAACGCGCGACGATCTACGTGACGCACGACCAGGACGAGGCGCTGTCGATGGCCGACCGCATCGTCGTGATGAAGGAGGGCGTCGTGCAGCAGGTCGCGTCGCCGAAGGACGTCTACACGCGCCCGCACAATCTGCACGTCGCGCGTTTCATGGGCTATCGCAACGTGCTGCCGTTCACGCTCGAAGGGATGGCCGGCGACGGCGTTCGAGTGACAGCCGGTGGCGTGCGCCTCGTCGGTGTGCCGATGGCCGGCTTCGACGCGAAGGAAGTCGTGATCGCGCTGCGCCCCGACGATATCGAGCGCGCGGAAGCGGGTGCCGACAATGCGTTCGACGCGACGGTCGAGACGGTCGAGTACGGCGGCCGCGACTCGCTGATCCGCGCGATCACGCCGTTCGGCGCGATCTGGGCGCGCGTGGCCGGCGAGTTCGCGCAAGGCGAGGCGCTGCGGCTGCGCGTGCCGCCGGCGCGCACGCTCGTCTATGCGGGAGACGCGCAATGAACGGGCTGCACCAATCGGCATGCGCGGGGGTACCTCGTCCGGAGGCCGCATGAGCACGCTCGCGACCGGCGGCGCGCCGCGCGACGCGAAAGCCTGGCTCGTCACGCCGGCGCTCGCGTTCATCGCCGCGCTGTTCATCTATCCGTTCGCGTATGGCCTCGTGCTGTCGTTCCAGCCGACGAACGGCGGCGGCGCGCTCGCGAACTACGTGCAGTTCTTCACCGACACCGCGATGTGGCCGACCGTGCTCGTCACGCTGAAGCTCGCGGTGCCGGCGACGCTGCTCAACGTCGGCATCGCGGTGCCTGTCGCGTTCGCGCTGCGCCGCAATTCGCCGTACCAGAAGTTCGTCACGACGCTGCTCGTGATTCCTGTCACGCTCGGCACGGTGCTCGTCGCCGACGGGATGCTCACGTACTTCGGGCCGAACGGCTGGTTTCCGCAGGCGCTGCAGGGGCTGCGCCTGTACACCGACGAAGTGCGCCTCACGCACAACTACTGGGGCGTGCTGCTGTCGCTGATCGTGTCGGGTTTTCCGTTCGCGTTCCTGCTGATGCTGTCGTACATCAGCGGCATCGACCCGACGCTCGCGCGCGCGGCCGCGACGCTCGGCGCGAACCCGTGGCAGCAGTTCCGGCGGATCTACCTGCCGCTGCTCGTGCCGGGGCTCGCGATGGCCGCATGCCTGTCGTTCGTGCAGGCGTTCTCGGTGTTCCCGTCGGCCGTGCTGCTCGGCGCGCCGGCCGGCCCGACGCGCGTGATCTCGATCGCGGCGGCCGAAGCCGCGTTCGAGAGCTACGACTATTCGCTCGCGTCAGCGATCGCGATCGTGATGGGCTTCGTGCAGCTGCTGGTGGTCGCGTCGATGCTCGGCGCGCGCCGCTTCTTCTATACGGGTGCGGTCACGGGAGGCAAGGGCTGATGGCGACCGACAATCATGCCGCTCGCACGTGGCCGCCGAAGCACGACGCGCGCGGTGCGCAGCCCGTCGATGCAAGGGAGCCGCACCGGATGAAAAGCCATCTCGCCGGCCGCGCCTGGAGGGCGCTCGTCTGGGGGCTGATGACGTTCTTCCTGCTGAACGTGATGCTGCTGATCGCGACCGTCGCGGTGAACTCGGTCGCGACGCGCTGGTTCGGCACGCCGTTGCCGCAGGGCTTCACGCTGCACTGGTATGCGAAGGCGTGGGAAGACTTCCAGCTCGCGAGCGTGCTGTGGGTGACCGTCGAGGTCGTCGGCGCGGTCGTGCTGCTGTCGATCGCGCTCGGCGTGCCGGCCGCGTATGCGCTCGCGCGCGTGCAGTTTCGCGGCAAGCGCTTCGCGCTGCTGGTGTTCCTGCTGCCGCTGATGGTGCCGCCCGTCACCTACGGGATTCCGATGGCGACCGTGATGTACAAGATCGGGCTCGCGGGCACGCTGCCGGGCGTGATCCTCGCGAACCTCGTGCCGGCGCTGCCGTTCGTGATCCTCGTGATGACGCCGTTCATCGAGCAGATCGACCCGAATCTCGAAGCCGCCGCGCGCATCTTCGGCGCGAACACGTCGCGCTATTTCCGCTACGTGCTGCTGCCGCTGCTCGTGCCCGGCATGCTCGCGGCCGGGCTGCTCGTGCTGGTGCGCACGATCGGGATGTTCGAGCTGACGTTCTTCACCGCCGGCCCGAGCACGCAGACGCTCGTCGTCGCGCTGTATTACGCGGTGTTCTCGACCGGCGTGCGCGCGCCGCAGTCGATCGACGCGATGGCGATGATCTACATGGCCATCACGCTCGTGTGGGTCGTGATCGCGCTGCAGTTCGTCAGTCCGACCCAGCTCGTGAGCCGCGTGAAGCAGGAGCGGCAGTAGGCGAGGCGCCGCACGATCGCGCGGGCCGGCAGCCTGTCGGGCAACCGTGCAATTGGTTACAAATGGATACCGCGCACGACACGCGGACGTTGCAGACTACGCGGCGTTCACCCGATCGACGGATATCCATGAAGTTCCAAACGCTGCTGACACTCGCCGGCGCCTCGACGCTGCTGGCCGCCTGCAATCTGCTCCACGACGGTCCCGGCTCGAGCGACGTCGACGCCGCCGTGCGCCGCGCGCTCGAAGCGGAGAACCACGGCGGGCTGAACGCGCTGTTCGGCCAGCCGTTGCCCGTGTCGGCCGACGTCGTGTCGGCGAAACCGGACGGCGACTGCAAGAAGCTCGGCGATCGGACGTACTCGTGCGACGTCGTGGTCACGTGGCGCAACGCCGATTACTCGCCGTCGCGCGCGAACCTCACCTTCGTGAAGGCGGCCGACGGCTCATGGCAGACGTCGGGCGTTGACGCGGCGCTCGTGACCGGCACCGCGAAGTCGCTGATCGACCATATCGGCAAGGCCTGGCCGGGCAATGCGGCGAGCGGCGCGTCGGCGCCGCAGTGACGCGCCGGCGGCAGCCTTCTTCTCCTGCATCCTCCAGGCGGCTGCGCTTGCGCGGGCCGCACTGCTGCTTTTCCCGATAAAAAGGGCGCGAGCGCCGCGTCCATCTCGTTTGAACGCATCCTCGGTATGCGGGCAGAGGTATAGGGAAAACCCTTATCTCAAGGTATAATTTCAGGCATGAGAGAAAGGTCATACCATGCCTGAACGCTTCCAAACCCTTGAAAAATTTGTGTTTTCCCTCGTCGTGATGTCCGCCGTCGTGTGCTCGGCCTTCCTCGCGTACGAACGTCACCCCGAGATCAAGATCGCGCTGCACGAGGGCGAAGCGCTGATGCGCGAGAGCGCCAAGTACTCGGCCATCTGCTCGCCGTCCAAGGTCGACCCTTGCGTCGAGATGTCCGCTTACTGAACCGGCTTTCCGCTTTTCGGACTTGCGCGACGTCACTGCCGGTCTGAATGCCCTGAAGCAGTCTCGTTACGTATTCGGAAACCCGCCGCAAGACAGCGCGAATGCACGATTCCGATACGTGCCGCGTCGCTGCCGTCGGCAGCCCTGCATTCCGTCGGCCCCGCTTCGAGCAATCGAGCGGAGCCGTTCCGTTTGCGCGTGTCACACGACATGCCGCGGCTCGCCGGCGACGAACGCGGCGACGTTGTCCACGAGTTGATCGGCCAGCGCCTGCATTGCTTCGTCACTGGCCCATGCGACATGGGGTGTCAGGATGAACGCCGGATGCGACAGGATCGAGTGAAACGGATGCGCGGCCGGCAGCGGCTCCTGCGTGACCACGTCGAACCCCGCGCCCGCGATCCGTCCCGACTGCAACGCCTCGACGAGCGCGCTTTCGTCCACGAGGCCGCCGCGCGCGGTATTGATCAGCAGCGGCCGGCGCGCCATCCGCGCGAACGCGTGCGCGTCGATCAGATGCCGCGTCGCGGGCGTGAGCGGGCAATGCAGCGTGATCACGTCGCTCACGCGCAGCAGCGTGTCGAGCGACGCATAACCGTCGCCTGCCGCGTCGTCGTGCGCGGCGAACAGCACGCGCATGTCGAGCGCCCGCGCGATGGCGGCCACCGCACGCCCGAGCACGCCGTCGCCGACGATCCCGAGCGTCGAACCGGCCAGGTCGCGAATCGGATGATCGAAGAAGCAGAACTGCCCGCTGGCGAGCCAGCGTCCGTCGCGTACCGCGTCGCGGTACGCGACGAGGCTGCGGCGCAGCGCGAAGATCAGCGCGAACGCGTGCTCGGGCACCGTACGCACCGCATAGCCGCGAATATTGCTCACGACGATTCCGCGTGCCGCACATGTATCGAGATCGACGATATCGGTGCCGGTCGCGGCGATCGCGATCATCCGCAACCGCCGCGCGTCGGCGAGGGTTGTCGCGTCGAGCCGCACCTTGTTCGTCACGACGATGTCCGCATCGCGGATGCGCGCCGCGACTTCGTGTGCGGCCGTCCGGTCGAACGTCTGCGCCACGTGCGGAAACGGAAACGGCTTCAGCACGGTCTGCGGCGACAGCGTCGCGCGGTCGAGCAACACGATCTTCGCGGGAGAGGAAACGGAAAACATGGCGGGTCTCGCTGACAGGCGCCCGGTGGCGCGGAACGGATCCGATTCTGCGGGCGCCGCGCGTCCCGTCGTTTGACCGTTGCGCGAGCGCGCTTTCCGGTATGGAAAGGCTGGCTACCCACACGCAGCCGACAATGTGCTCGCGCCGTCACATCCCTTTCCGTTCCGGAAAGGCTGGTTGACCATCGATCGATTTTCGCGGTGCGCGAACGCCGTCATGATCGCTGTCGTCGACAACACGATTTCATCGGAGACAGTCATGACACGCCCCCTGGACGGCATCCGCGTGCTGGAGCTTGGCCAACTGATCGCCGGGCCGTTCGCGGGCCGGATGCTCGCCGAATTCGGCGCAGACGTCATCAAGGTCGAGCCGCCCGGCGTCGGCGATCCGCTGCGCAAATGGCGGCTGCTGCACGACGGCACGTCGGTCTGGTGGGCCGCGCAGTCGCGTAACAAGGCTTCGCTCACGCTCGACCTGCGCACGCCCGAAGGGCAGGACGTCGTGCGCCGCCTCGTCGCCGACACCGACGTGCTGATCGAAAACTTCCGGCCCGGCACGCTCGAAGGCTGGGGGCTCGGCTGGGACGCGCTGTCCGCGATCAACCCCGGGCTCGTGATGCTGCGCGTGTCGGGCTTCGGCCAGACGGGCCCGTATCGCGACCGCCCCGGCTTCGGCGTGATCGCCGAGGCGATGGGCGGCCTGCGCCACCTGACCGGCGAGCCGGGCCGCACACCGGTACGCGTCGGCATCTCGCTCGGCGATTCGCTGTCGGCGCTGCACGGCGTGATCGGCGTGCTGCTCGCGTTGCGCCATCGTGAACGGCAGGGCGGCAACGGCCAGGTCGTCGACGTCGCGCTGTACGAATCGGTGTTCAACATGATGGAAAGCCTGCTGCCCGAATATGCGGCGTTCGGCGCGGTGCGCGAGCCGGCCGGCAGCAGCCTGCCGGGCATCGCGCCGACCAACGCGTACCGCTGCCGCGACGGCCGGTACGCGCTGATCGCCGGCAACGGCGACAGCATCTTCCGGCGCCTGATGGAACTGATCGGGCGGCCCGATCTCGGCAACGATCCGGCGCTCGCGCACAACGACGGGCGCGTCGCCCAGGTCGCGCGCATCGATGCGGCGATCGGCGAGTGGAGCGCGCGCCACGACCTCGACGACGTGCTCGCCGCGCTGAACGACGCACGCATTCCGTCCGGACGCATCTACGACGTGGCCGACATCGCGGCCGATCCGCACTACCGAGCGCGCGACATGATCGTCGACGCCGCGCTGCCCGACGGCACACCCGTGCTCGTGCCGGGCATCGTGCCGAAACTCGACGCGACGCCCGGGCGCATCGAGCGGCCGGCGCCCGCGCTCGGCGCGGATACCGATGCGGTACTCGAATCGCTCGGCATCGATGCGGCGACCCGCGACGACTGGCGCACGCGCGGCGTGATCTGAAACAACCACCGGGACGAAGACATGACCTGCCATCTGCAACGACTCCATATCCACGAAGTCGCGACCCGCGACGGTTTCCAGAACGAAGTGGCGTTCGTCGACACCGACGACAAGATTGCGCTCGTCGACGCGCTGAGCGCCTGTGGCTACGCGAAGATCGAGGTCACGTCGTTCACGTCGCCGAAGGCGATTCCCGCGCTGCGCGACGCGGAGGCCGTGATGCACGGCATCGCGCGCGCGCCGGGCGTCGTCTATACGGTGCTCGTGCCGAACGTGCGCGGCGCCGAGCGCGCGCTGTCGTGCGGCGTCGACGAGGTCAACCTCGTGATGTCGATGAGCGAGAGCCACAACCGCGCGAACCTGCGGATGACGCGCGAGCAGTCGTTCGCGCAGTTGCGCGACGTGATCGACGCGGTGCGCGGCACGGGGGTGGCGATCAACGTGTCGCTGTCGACCGCGATGGGCTGCCCGATGGAAGGCGACGTGCCGGCCGAAACGGTGCTCGCGTGGATGCAGCGCTTCGCGGACCTCGGCGTGCACGGCTTCACGCTGTGCGACACGACGGGCATGGCGTTTCCGTCGCAGGTGCGCGATTTGTCCCGCCGCGCACGCGAGCGCTTCCGCGCGTTGCAGCTCACGCTGCACTTCCACAACACGCGCGGGATGGCGCTCGCGAACACGCTCGCGGCGCTCGACGCCGGCATCGACCGCTTCGATGCGTCGCTCGGCGGGCTCGGCGGCTGCCCGTATGCGCCGGGCGCGACCGGCAACGCGTGCACCGAGGAGCTCGTGCACATGCTCGAACTCGACGGCTACGAGACGGGCATCGACCTCGCGGCCGTGCTCGCCGCGGCGGCGCGGCTGCCCGCGCTGATCGGGCATGACGTGCCGAGCCAGCTCCTGAAGGCCGGACGCCGCTCGGACCTTCATCCGCCGCCGCGCGCCGACGCCGACGACATGCCCGCGCAGCGCGCTTTCTCTTGAACGTCAACAGAAACAGGAGCGAATGCCATGGCGCTGATCGACCACCTCGATCATCTCGTGCTGACCTGCGTCGATCCGGAGCGGACGAAGCATTTCTACACCGAGGTGCTGCAGATGCAGCTCGAAACCTTCGGCGCGGGCCGGCTCGCGTTCCGTTTCGGTCACCAGAAGATCAACCTGCACGTACGTGGCGCGGAATTCGAGCCGAAAGCGCACCTGCCGGCGCCGGGTGCGCTCGATCTGTGCTTCATCGCGTCGGTCCCGCTCGACGACGTGATCGCGCACCTGCGGCGTGTCGACTGGCCGATCGTCGAAGGGCCCGTCGAACGCACGGGCGCGACGCAGAAGATCCGCTCGGTCTACGTGCGCGATCCCGACCTGAACCTGATCGAAATCGCCGAGCCGATCTGACCTGCCGGGTCCGGCCGCCCGCGCGGGGCGCCGGCACGCCGTGCGCACGACGCAACAGTCCTTCGCCGAAAACGGACAGGCCCGCGCCGCGGCCGCCGATTCCGGATAGCCGTGCGCGGCCGCGCTGCGGATAATGGTGCAACGGCGCCGGCCCGGCCGTCGCCTTCGCCGCGCGCACGGACAAACCGGCCGCGCGCATCCGCAACCCGATCCAAGGCGCTTCCCGAATGACGATCCTCTATCGCGGCATGGACCGCGCGGCGCTCGACGCCGCCTACCTGAACACGAAGGCTGTTCCCGATTTCCCCGCGTTGCTCGCGTCATGCCAGGCGCGCAGCGCGGCGCTGTACGCTGCGACGCCCGGCCGCCGCGACCTGCGTTACGGTGCGCAACCCGCGCAGCGCTTCGACTGGCTGCCGTGCGGGCAGCCCGACGCGCCGCTGTTCGTGTTCGTCCACGGCGGCTACTGGCAACACTGCACGAAGGAGGATTTCGCGTATGCGGCGAGCGGGCCGCTTGCGTGCGGCTACGACGTCGTGCTGGCCGAATACACGCTCGCGCCGATCGCGACGATGACCGATATCGTCGGCGAGATCGGCGCGCTGCTCGACCATCTCGCGGCCGACCCCGACGGCCTCGGCACCGCGGGGCGGCCGATCCACCTGAGCGGCCATTCGGCGGGGGGCCACCTGACGGCCATGTATCGCGCACATCCGGCCGTCGTGTCGGCACTCGCGATCAGCCCGCTCGTCGATCTCGAACCGATCGCGCTGTGCTGCCTGAACGACAAGCTGCAGCTCACCGCGCGGGAGGTCGACGCGTACAGCCCGTTGCGTCATGTCGGACCGGGCGCACCGACCGTCGTCGCGGTCGGCGATGCCGAACTGCCCGAACTCATCCGGCAAGCGGACGAATACGCGACGGCATGTGAAGCCGCCGGCGAGCGGATCGCCCGCACGTGGCTGCCCGGCATGCAGCACTTCGCGGTGCTCGACGATCTCGCGACGCCGGACGGCGCGATGCTCGCCGCATTGCGCGCAATCGCGCCGCGATAGCCCGCGCCATATCGTGCGTATCGCCCGCGCAAGGCCCGGCGTATGATCGGCGTCAGGCCGGCGCGCTGACCGCATATCCGCACGGCCCTCCAGGATCCCGACATGGTGAACCCGCTTCATTTCGATCTGCAGTCGCTGCGCGTGTTCGCGCTCGTCGCCGAGCACGGCAGCCTGACGCGGGCCGCCGAACACGGCCAGCTCACGCTGTCCGCGGTCAGCAAGCGCATCGCCGAACTCGAAAGCGTGACCGGCAGCGCGCTGTTCGTCCGGCATGCGCGCGGCGTCGAGCTGACGCCCGCGGGGCGCGCGCTGCTCGATCATGCGGCGAAAGTGATCGAGCAAGTGAACCGGATGGCGCACGAGATGAGCGACTACGTCGCCGGCGTGCGCGGCCATATCCACGTGTGGACCAACACGTCCGCGATCGTGCAGTTCCTGCCCGCCGATCTTGCCGCGTTCCTCACCGACAACCCCGGCATCAAGGTCAGTCTCGAGGAGCGGCTGAGCCACGAGATCGTCGACGCGCTCGCGTCGGGCAAGGCCGATCTCGGCGTATTCGCCGACAACGTGCCGGCGCCCGGCATCGACCGGCGGCTGTACCGGCGCGACGAGCTCGTGCTGCTCGTGCCGCGCACGCACCGGTTCGCCGCGCGGGACAGCATCCGCTTCGCGGATACGCTCGACGAGGATTACGTGGGATTGAGCGACGGCAGCTCGCTGCTCGCACGGATGACCGACGCCGCGTTCGCGGCCGAGCGCTCGCTGAAGCTGCGGATCCAGGTATCGAATTTCGACGGCGTGAGCCGGATGATCGAGGCCGGCCTCGGCATCGGCGTGCTGCCGCGCGACGCGGTGACCCGCGAGCGCGCGGCGCGGCTCGGTGTCGTGACGCTCGACGACACGTGGGCGACGCGCACGCTGTGGGTCGGCGTGAAAGCCGACACGGTGCTGACGACCGACGTCGCGAAGCTGTTCGATTTCATGTCGGCGCGGTGAATGCGAGGGATGCGATGAAGCGGCGACGCACGGGCATGCGCCCGTGCGCTCCGCGCCGATCGCCGCGTCAAACCGGATTGATCTCATCCTGGCTGCGCCGCGTGGTCAGCGGCCCCAGCACGCGCAGCGTGACGGCGACGATCCCGAGCGCGGCCGAGATCACGCCGAACATCGCGCCCGCGCCGTAATTGACGAGTACCGGCAGCAACACGAACGGCAGCGCGCCGCTGACGATGCGCGACAGCGCATAGGTGCTGCCGATCGCAGTCGAGCGCACGCGCGCCGGGAAGATCTCGGCCTGGTACACGTGATACGCGTTGCTGAACACGTTCGACGCGCACGTCGTCAGGAACCCGAAGCCGACGATCAGCACGGTATTGCCCGAATACGCGAAGCACAGCCCGAACACCGCGATCGACAGGATCGATACGATCACGAGCGTGCGGCGCTCGATCCAGTTGAGCAGCGGAATCGACAACAGCGAGCCGATCGGGTAGCCGATGAACGATAGTGCGATGAACAGCGTGCTGTCCGTCACGTCGAAGCCGCGGCTCTTCACGACCGTGCCGGCCAGCGTGCCGAACCCGTAATAGCCGAAACCCTGGAACAGGTGAAAGATTGCGAGCATCAGGTAGCGCGCGCCATACGGTTGGCGGCGCAGCAGCGCGATGCGCTCGCCCAGCCCGAGCGGCCGCTGCGGTTCGGTCGGTTCCGCGAAGTGTTCGGGCACGCGCACGCCGGCGCTTTCCGCGAAACGCCGCAGCGCCGCATGCGCGTCGGCCGTGCGGCCTTGCGCGAGCAGCCAGCGCGGACTTTCCGGCAGCCGGTGCTGGACGAACAGCACGTACACGGCGCCAAGGCTGCCGATCGCGAGAATGATGCGCCAGCCGGCGACGCCCGCCACATGCAGCGGGTTCAGCCACAGCGCGAGAAAGCCCACGAGCGGCACCGCGACATACGAAGTCGTATAGGCCCACGCGGCGAGCCGGCCGCGCTTGTCCTTCGGCAGGATTTCGGACAGGAAGCTGTCGGCGACCGGATAGATCGCGCCGACGCCGATGCCGGTCAGGAAGCGGCATGCCACGAGCATGTCGGCATTCACCGAAAACGCACCGACCAGCGAGAACGCGCTGTACCACCCGAGCGTGAGCAGGAACGCCTTGCGCCGGCCGATACGGTCGGCCAGGCTGCCCAGGCACATCGCGCCGACGAACATGCCGATGAACGCGGACGCCAGCAGCAGCTTGAAATCGGCGCTTTGCCGGCTCAGCCCGTATTCGTGTTGCAACGCGGAGCCGATCGTACTGACGAGAAAGATCTCGTACATGTCGAAGAACAACCCGATGCCGATCACCCAGACGACGAATCGATGCAACGCACCGACCGGCAGATCGTCCATGAAATCGCCGAGCGTGACGCGGCGGCCGGGGAGGGCCGCTGCGTCGACGCCGGCGCCTGCGGAGGCGGCCGGCGGTCGGGCGGACGCGGGTCCGCCCGCGTGGCCGTCGAGGTCGAGGGATTGGCTGTTCATGGTGTCTCCTGATTATCGATATGCGGTGGCGCGAGGCTCTGGCCGTTCGCGACCGGCGTAACGCGTCGGCTGCGCGGCGCGACGACAGGCATCGCCTGGCTCGCGCAAGCGCCGGCCATGCGGGCTGTGCCGATCGTCCAACACATGGTGGGCAAATCGGCAGCACGTGATAATTGAGGATGTCTCAAGCCTCGTTTCCTGGGCAGAAAGGGTAGGGCACGCGCGGTGGCCAGGATTCGCGCGGCAGGCCGTTGCAGCCGGCGTGGCGGGCGGGCGCGTATCGAAAACGATGGGCACTCGCACCATCCGGCGGTCCGGGAAAACCATGACGCCGGTTGCGTGGTCGCCGGCGCAACCGCCGCCGACGGCCACACGGTCGTGCTCAATCGGCCGGCACGAACGCCGTTCCATGAAACACGCGCACGGCAATCGAGCGGTTACAACGCGTGCTGGACAGACCGCACGAGCCGCCGATTTGCAATGTCCTGTATCCGCGCCGACCATCGATACAGTGCGATACACCGCCCGCGCGCGGGTTCGCTATAAAGCAGGCATGACCTCTTCCGGAGTCCATCATGTCTGCAACCTGGTTCAAGGGGTCCTGCCATTGCGGGGCCGTCAAATTCGAAGTCACGACGGCCATTGCGCCGGCCATCCGCTGCAACTGCAGCCTGTGCAGCCGGCGCGGCGCGCTGATGAGCCCGATGTTCGCCGCCGCCAATCTGACGATCGTCGAAGGCGAGGACGCATTGACGTGCTATCGCTTCAACACGCACACCGCGCGTCACTACTTCTGCAACGGCTGCGGCGTCTATCCGTTTCACCAGACCCGCAAGGATCCGGCCTGCTGGCGCGTCAACCTCGGTTGCCTCGACGGCGTCGATCCGTACGCGCTCGACGCGACGGTCGCCGATGGCGCGAGCCTGTTGGTCGTGGAGGACGCATGAAACGCTGGCTGATGATCCTGCTGTTTGCCGCGGGCGGCCTCGCGACCGAAATCGCGCATCCGGTGCAGTGCACGTTGCTGTCGGTGAGCCGTCAGCAAACCGGCAAGCGCCGCAAGCCGGGCTGAGCGCTTCGCGCGTCAGCCGATCGGCCCCGATTATCATGCTTCCGATAAAATCGCATGCGATATATAATGCGGTTGTGTGCGACCGTTCGTGTCGCTGGAGGAAGTCCATGAAACCGACCGAAACCCCGTCGCCTGCCGCGCCGAAGCTGTCCGAGTTCCTGTGCTTTGCAATCTACTCGGCGAACCTCGCGTTCGGCAAGGCGTACAAGCCGATCCTCGACGAGCTCGGCCTCACGTATACGCAATACATCACGATCATTGCGCTGTGGGAGCAGGACAACCAGACCGTCGGCCAGCTCGGCGAGAAACTGTTCCTCGAATCCAACACACTGACGCCGATCCTGAAGAAGCTCGAGGCAATGGGCTATCTGGAGCGGCACCGCGATCCGTCCGACGAGCGTCAGGTGCTCGTCAGCCTGACGAAAAGCGGGCGCCGCGTGCGCGAGAAAGGGCTCGACATGAACCTGGTCGAAGCGACCGGGCTGAAGCCGGACGAGTTCGCGAAAGTGCAGAAGGCGATCGTCACGCTGCGCGGCAACCTGATCCGGTCGACCGACGCATAAAAACCCCCAGGCACCGCAAGCGGCCGGCGCGTAAATCGCGCCGGCCGCGTCGTCATGCGTGCGCATCCTCCAGCACCAGCAGGTGCATCTCGCGACGGACGACGAAACCCAGCGCGAGATAGCGGTCGATCGCCACCTGGTTCGTCGTGAGGACGTGCAGGAAAGGCGTTTCCGCACGCGCACCGATCGTCGCGATCAACGACCGGATCAGCCGCGCCGCCAGCCCCTGCCGCCGAAACGCGGCATCGACGCAGACGGCGCTGATCTCGGTAAATCCGTCCACCTGCATCCGCTGGCCGGCCATCGCGGCCAGCCGGCCTTCGCTGCGTACGCCGATGTAGTGGCCGAGCTCGAACGTGCGGGGGCCGAACGGGCCCGGCTGCGCGGCGGCGGTCAGCGCGAGCATGTCGGGCACGTCGGCTTCGCCGAGCGGAACATGTTCCGATTCGTGTGCCGGGTCGAACGTCCGTTGCCAAATCATTTGAAGCAACGTCGCGCGCCGAATCGCCGACAGTCCCGCCGGCGGCTCCATTTCGTCCGGCGTGACGAGCGCCGCCGGCCCGTGTGCGGCGATCAGCCCGCGCAGTGCGTCGAACGACGCCGGGCTCGTGTCGTCGATCGCGGCAAACGGCGCGATGGCCGCCGGGAACCGCCGCGCACGGCCGTCGCCGAGCGCAAAACGGCGCTGCCGGCCCGCGAGCGCATTCCAGACGACCCGGTCGAGCACGTGCGCATCGCCTGTCGTGTTTCCGGTCACGGCGTCCGGCATCGGCGGCTCCTTGGTGGAAGATGGAATGCCGCACAGAATAATCCTGGATGGGCCGGGCAGGTAGCACTGTCGACGCAGACCCAGGCAACATGAAAAAAGCGCACACGATTATATCGCATGCGCTTTATATGGCGGACTCCAGCGACCGAATTCGCGGTACCGCGTTCAATGTCCGAAATAGATCGATCGCTCGGCGGTGCGCAGCGTGTTTCGGCTGCCGGACTGCGTGACGCCGCCGGCATCGCTGCCGTAACCGGCTGTCTGCGTATCGGCCGCGACGGCACCGTCGTCGCGAATCCGTTTCAGCGCCGCCTGGATATTGTCCGGGTAATTCGGATCGTTGGGGCGATTCGGCTGGTAGCCGGCTTGCTGCAACGCGGCCAGTTCCGCGCGCACCTGCGCACGCGTGACGGTGCTTTCGCTGGCAAAAGCCGGCGCGGCGACGGCGGCCGACACGGCAACGAGGAGGGCGGCAATCAGTGGGGTCTTCATCATTCACCTCGACAGGGATTCAGGAATTCAGGGCGCGCGCCGCACGCCGGCCATCGGCGTCGTCCGCGCGTTCGCTCAATGGCCGAAGTAGATCGAGCGTTCGGCAATACGCGTCGCCGGGCGGCTGCCCGACTGCGTCGCGGCGGCGGCATCGTTGCCGTAACCGGATGCCGACGCATCGGCCGCCACCGCGTCGCTGGCGTGAATGCGCGTCAACGCGGCCTGCAGGTCGGCCGGGTAATGCGGATCGTTCGCGCGGCCCGGCCGGTAGCCGGCTTGTTCGAGCTGGACGAGTTCGGCGCGTACTTGCGCGCGGGACACGACGGCTGCGTCGGCAAACGCCGGTGCGGCGACAGAAGCGGAAACGGCGACGAGAAGGGCAGCGATCAATTGGGTTTTCATCATTCACCTCGACAAAATGGAATCAGGGATAAAAGGACTCGGAGTTCACGTACCGGCGTGGCGCTCAGTGACCGAAGTACACCGAGCGCTCGGCCACGCTTGCGACATATCGGCGGCCGGATTGCGTCGCGGCGTCGCCGTTGCTGCCGTAGCCGGCAGCCGGTGCGTTGGCCGCGACGGCATCGTCAGCGTGGATCTGCGTCAGTGCGGCCTGCAGATCGTTCGGGTAGGTGGCGTCGGTCGCGCGGTTCAGCGGATAGCCGGCCTGTTGAAGCTGCGCGAGTTCGGCGCGCACCTGCGCACGCGTCACGGCGGCTTCATTGGCAAACGCTGGAGCGGCAACGGCGGACGAAACAGCGATGAGCAGGGCAGCGATCAATTGGGTCTTCATTTTTTCACCTCGATGGCAAAGGAATCGGGAATTCGGGAGGGCGGCGCTCGGCCGCCCGATGCAACGTTCAGGCGATCCGGATGTCGACGTCGATGTTGCCGCGCGTCGCCTTCGAATACGGGCAGGTCTGGTGTGCGGCGTCGACGATGCGTTGCGCGACGTCGCGCTCGAGCCCCGGCATGCTCACGTTCAAGCGGGCCTGCAGGAAGTACGCGTTGCCCGCCGTGCCGAGATCCACTTCGGCGTCGACCGCGAGATCGGCCGGCAGCGTCACCTTCTCGGCACGCGCCGCAAGCTGCATCGCGCCGATGAAGCAGGCCGACCAGCCTGCGGCGAACAGCTGTTCCGGGTTGGTGCCGGTGCCGGCGCTGCCCGGCGACGATAACTGGATGTCGAGGCGGCCGTCGGAACTGCGCGCCGCGCCGTCGCGACCGCCGGAAGTCGTATGCGTCTTGCCCGTGTACAGCACTTTGTCGATCTTGCTCATCGTTTGCTCCGTCAGTTTGGGGTTTGTGTCAGATGCGATTCGATCGCATGCGATGCAGTTTCCACTTGACGACCGCCCACGTCAAGCGGATTCGATTAAATCGCATACGATATTTTGTATTTCAATGTATCTGAAACGGGTAGCGCCTTGCCTGGCAAGGCTTTCAGGCGATTTCGCCCCCAATGAGCCACGGCCGCCAGCCAGACGATGCGGTTTCGCCGATGTGGTTCTTGGCCGATAGGGTTCGGGCGCTCGGCAAGGTGATCGCCGCGAGTGAATGTCGAAACGTGGCGGGAGCTCGCGAGGGAACCGATTTTCCGGTGGTTTGATGACCTGCACCTTCTGTCGCGGAACACGCAGTTGGATAAAACAATGCCTCTATCCGGATAACTTTTCTTATCACAATAGCACTATATAGAATCCAAACTTGCCGTTTCAAAAACGCGTATGGCGTCGAGCGTGCGGCCAATTCGAAGGGCAGGGAAGTGAACGCGCCATCACGCCGGCCCATTCATCCGCGCAAACAGCAGCGTCAACACCTCCGCCGTTGCGCGCGCGACGCCGTGTGCGGTCGTATCGACCAGCACATGCGCGCATTCGCGATACAGCGGGTCGCGCATCCGGTACAGCGCGGCGAGCGTCTGCCGCGGCTCGCCCGCCTGCAGCAGCGGCCGCCGCCGCGCGTCGTCGCGCGTACGGCGCCACAGCACATCGGGGTCCGCATGCAGATAGATCACACTGCCGCGTTCGCTCAGGCGGGCGCGGGTGCGCGGATTCAGGACCGCGCCCCCGCCGGTCGCCACGACCACGTTCGCGTGCTGCGTCAGCTCGTCGACGATCTGCGTTTCCAGCAGCCGAAAGCCGCCTTCGCCGACCAGGTCGAACAGCGCGGCGATCGAGCGGCCCGTGCGCCGCTCGATCTCGTCGTCGCTGTCGGCGAACGCCCAGCCTAGCGAAGCCGCGAGCGCGCGGCCAAGCGTCGACTTGCCCGCGCCCATCATGCCGACCAGAAACGCGCGCCCGCCCGCCGTCGCCACGGCGGTGTTCATAACCGTCGCGCGAGCGGCCAGCGCGCCCGCGTCGCCAGGCAGATCCGTCGCGCGCGCACCGCATCCGACAGCGTGTCGAGCGCCGCACCGGTCGACGCGTCGTCGGCGTCGAGCAGCGCGCCGAGTATCGGCTCGTCCGGATCGCCGGCTGCGATGTGCTCGGCTGCATCCGCCGCGATGGTCCGAGGCGTGCGTTCCGCTTCGGCGTCGCGCTCGGTCCGCCGCCACCTGCCGTGCAGATCGCGCCATCGCACGACCAGCCCGGAGAGCAGCGCACCGCCCGGCACGGCCGCGTCGTCAGGGGCCGTCGCCGAGCCGTCGTGCGTCGTACATCGTGTGACCCAGCTCGCGAATTCGAGCAGCGACGCATCGTGGGTGACCGTCGCCGCATCGAGCGCCACGGCCACGCCGGCATCCCGCAGCCGGCCGAGCAGCGTCCGCACGCCGTCGTGCGCGCCACCGCACGGCTGCAGCAGCACCTCGAGCTCGTCCTCGTGGCGGTACGCGAGCGCACGGTGCCGCTCGAGCGCAGCCGGCTCGAGCAACGCCTGCGCCGCATGCCGGACGATCACGATCGCGCGATCGTCCCGCCGCTCCACGATCGCGCCGATCCGGCGCCGGGCGCGCGCCACCGCGCAGCTCATGTATTGCTCCCGAACGGGTGCGCACGCATCACAACGATCCCTGGAATTCGAGCACGCGCGTCTTGAATTCGTCGGGCACCGGCAGCGTCGTGTTGTTCACGTAATCGAACATCACGTGCGTCGACACGCCGCGCGCGACGATGGTCCGATCGTCGCGCTCCATCAGATGTTCGAGATCGAAGCTCTTGCTGCCGAAGCGCACGATGCTCGAGCGGATGGTCAGGTTGTCGCCGAATTGCGCCGGCGCGAGGTACTCGCACTGCGTCTTCACCATGATGTGCGGCAGCTTCTCGCTGCGGGGCAGGCCGAGCAGGTCGAACATGTAGCAGAGATACGAATGCTGCAGGTAGTCGTAATAGACGGGGCTGCTCACATGCCCCATCGAATCCGTATCGCGATACTTGACGTGAATGGGGGTTTCGTAATGTCGTTTCGACATGGTGACTCTCCGCAATGACTGGGTTGATTTATATTTTCGAGCCCGAATGGCCTGTCGGGCATCCGAAAATTAATCGAACGACTATCGAGCCGCCACTATCAGAACGAATAGCGACGCGTGGCGGAAAGTCGCACCAGCCTGCATTCCGCTCTGCAATATCACATCCGCATTTTCGAATGAAACCCGATTAACACACGGCTCCCGCAACGCCGCAAACGTGCTCGCACCCGGCCCCTCGATTATCGAATCCGACTCTTATTCTTCTCATTCATAAGGTTATGAATGAGAAACTGATAAATATGTTAGTTGCGCTTGGAAAGCGCCATTCAATACAGTCGCGCTGTAGTAAAAAATCCCGTTCATTATCGACAGGAGGGCAGTCCCCATGCATGCAAACGCCTGGACGACCAACCGCGACGCCGTGCCGCGCTTGCCGTCCCCTGCGGATCTCGCCGGCGCGCTGCCGCCGGCGTGGCGCGCGTCGCGCACCGTTCATGCGACCCGCCGCGCGATCGTCGACGTGCTCGACGGCGCGGACGACCGGCTCGTGGTCATCGCCGGCCCGTGCTCGATACACGATCCGGACGCCGCGCGCGACTACGCGGCACGGCTCGCGCTGCAACGCGCGCGCTTTGCGGACGAGCTGGAAATCGTGATGCGCGTGTATTTCGAGAAGCCGCGCACGACGGTCGGCTGGAAGGGGCTGATCAACGATCCGTTGCTGGACGGCAGCGACCGGATCGACGTCGGCCTGCATACGGCCCGCACGCTGCTGTGCGACGTCAACGGCACGGAGATGCCGGCCGCGACCGAGTTTCTCGATCCGCTGTCGCCGCGCTACCTGGCCGATCTGGTCGCCTGGGGCGCGATCGGCGCGCGCACCGTGGAGTCGCAGGTGCATCGCGAGCTGGCGTCGTCGCTGCCGATCCCGATCGGCTTCAAGAACGGCACCGACGGCAATGTCCAGGTCGCCGTCGATGCGATGCGCGCGGCGGCGCACGCGCACCGCTTCCTGTCGATCGATGCGGACGGCCGGCTATGCGCGAGCGCGTCGCCCGGCAATCCGCATACGCACGTCGTGCTGCGCGGCGGGCGCGAGCCGAATTTCGACGCGGCCGCCGTGAATGCCGCCTGCGAGCGGATGACGGCCGCGCACGTCGCGCCGCGCGTGATGATCGACGTCAGTCACGGCAACAGCCGCCGCCAGTACCGGAACCAGCTCGCCGTCGGCGCGGAAGTCGCCGCGCAGGTGGCGGCCGGCGATACGCGCATCGTCGGCGTGCTGATCGAGTCGAACCTGATCGAAGGGCGGCAGGATCTCGTGCCCGGCGTGCCGCTGCGCTACGGGCAGAGCATCACGGACGCGTGCCTGTCGTTCGCCGATACCGCGCAGCTGTTCGAGACGCTCGCGCACGCCGTGCGGACACGGCGACGCGGCCATGCGCTGCCGCTCGGCGCCGAGTTCGCGCACGAGCCGCTGCTCGCCTGTTGCGCGTGAGCGGCCCGGCGCGACGCGCTCAGATGGCGGCTTCGTCATGGATCCGCGTCGCGTCGCCGGCCCACGCGTCGCGATAGCGGGCCAGCCAGTGTTCGGCCTGCGTCGGCGCGCCGGCGACGATGTCGTCGAGCGGCGCGAGATACATCGATTCGTCGCGTCCGGCCGCATCGTTACGCGCCCGCGCGCGCAGCCCGCGATGCGCGATCGCGAGCGCATCGGCCGCCATCGCGCGTAACGACCGGCCGCCGGCCGGCGTGTCGAGCCCGGTACGCGGCACGTCGCGACGCAGCACGAGCAGCGTACCGCGGTCGATCTCGGCAGCCAGCGTCGCGGCTTCCGACAGCGCGGCCGGATCGTACAGCAGGCCCGTCCAGAGCGCGGACAGCGCGACCATCATGGCCGGCGAGCCGGCATCGGCGCCGCGCATCTCGAGATAGCGCTTCAGCCGCACCTCGGTGAATACCGTCGTCAGATGGTCCGCGAAATCGCCCAGCGTCGGCATCTCGCCTTCGAGATGCGGAATGCGCCGCCGCAGAAAATCGCGGAACGTGTGCCCGGTCGCGTCCGCATAACGATCGCCGCGCCGCACGAAGTACATCGGCACGTTGTCGAGCAGCCAGCTCACGTAGCGCTCGAAGCCGAAGCTGCGCGACAGGAACAGGGCCGGCACGCCGCAACGATCCGCGTCGGTATCGAGCCACGTGTCGGCGCGCGTCGACAGCAGGCCCGACGGGCGGCCGTCGACGAACGGCGAATTCGCGAACAGCGCGGTCGCGATCGGCTGCAACGCGAGCGACACGCGCAGCTTGCGCGCCATGTCGCTTTCCGACGCGAAATCGAGGTTGACCTGCACGGTGCAGGTGCGCTGCATCATGTCGAGCCCGCGCGTGCCGACGCGCGGCATGTAGCGCCGCATGATCGCGTAGCGCTGCTTGGGCATCCACGGCAGCGCGTCGCGCGACAGGTGAGGGTGAAAGCCGAGCGGCACGCAGCGCAGGCCGAGCGGATCGCATGCCGCACGCGCCGCGGCGAGGTGCGCATGCAGTTCGGCGTGCGTATCGTGCAGCGTATCGAGCGGTGCACCCGACAGTTCGAGCTGGCCGGCCGGTTCGAGCGAGATCGCGGCGCCGTCGCGCTGGATCACGCCGACGGTGTGCCCGGCGTCGACGATCGGCGTCCCGTCGCCGCGCAGCCGCGCCAGCACCTCGGCGATGCCGGACGGTCCTTCATAGCGCGCAGCCGCGTGCGTCGCGCGGGAAACGACGAACTTCTCGTGCTCGGTACCGATCCGGAACTGCGCGGCCGGCTTGCAGCCGGCGGCGAGATGATCGGCGAGCTGCTGCTCGGAGACGATCGGCGTGTTGTCCGATCCGACGGCATTCGACATCGACACCCTCCACAGGTCACATTGGGCGACCGACCGGCCGGTCGCACGGCGACTATAGCGACGTCGATGCGCGCGCAGTACTGGCAGGGGTGATAGGGGGCCGGGCGATGCCGCGCGGCATTACGGCTGCTTGCGCTTCGCGAAGTAATGCGCGGGCGAATCGCCGAACGCGCGGCGGAACATCGCGATGAAATTGCTCGGCGTCGCATAGCCGAGCGCGTCCGCGATGTTGGCGACGCTGTCGCCGTTCGCCAGACGTTCGAGCGCATGCGTGAGCCGCGCCTGCTGCCGCCACTGCGCAAAGCTCGTGCCGGTTTCCGCGACGAACAGCCGGCTCAGCGTGCGGGCGGACAGCCCGGCCCATTCGGCCCACGCGTCGAGCGTCCGGCTGTCGTGCGGCTGCCCGAGGATCGCGTTGGCGATCCGCAGCAACCGCCGGTCGCGCGGCATCGGCAAGTGCAGCGGTTCGTGCGGCGCGCGGCGCATCTCGTCGAGCAGCACGACGCTCATGCGCGCCTGCTCGAGGTCGAGCCGGTCCTGATCGGCCCACGACACCGCGCGCCGCACGAGCGCGCGCATCAGTTCGCTGATCGCGATCACGCATGGCTGGTCGGGCATCCGGCGGCTCGCGGCCGGTGCGATCACGACGCTCCAGCCGCTCAACGCGCCGCTGATGCTGACCTTGTGCTGCTCGCCCGGCGGAATCCAGCCCGCGCGATGCGGCGGCAGCAGCCATGAACCGTGCGGCGTGCGCACGTGCGCGAACCCGCTTTCGACGCAGAACACCTGGCCGCGCAGATGGCTGTGCCAGTCGACCTCGCGCGTGCCGAGCTGGTAGGCGTTGCTGCCGTCGTCCTCGCCCCAGACGGCGATCAGCGACGGGCCGTCCGCGCGTTCGCTCGGATCGGCGTCGGCGCGTTGCGCCGCGCGGACGGGAGAGGTGTCTCGGATGGGCATGGCCGGAATTCATTATTTTTTGTCTAAACAACATTATCAGCTTTGCCGGGGAGCGTCCAACAATGCGTGTCGTATTCATATCCAAACGAATCCGAGGAATGCGATGCATGCAGCACTTGCTCCGCCGCCACGCGATGCCGTCGCGTCGCGCGTCCTGTCGCGAATGGCCGTCACCGTGGCACTCGCCATGCTCGGCGCATGCGCGAGCCGCGACGGGCTCACGCCCGCCGGCACGCTGCGCGGCGCCGATACGCTCGCCGCGTCGCGCAGCCTCGCGCATGCGCCAGCCGCCGACTGGCCGGCCGCCGACTGGTGGGTTGCGCTGAACGATGCGCAGTTGAATGCGCTGATCGACGAGGCGCTTGCCGGCAATCCCGATCTCGCGACCGCCGATGCGCGTGCGCGCGAAGCGCAGGCGCTCGTGATCGAAGCGCAGGCTGCGCGCCTGCCGCACCTCGTCGGCCGCGCCAGCGCGAAAGGGGAACGCACGTCCGGCACGCAGTTCTCGGCGAGCGAGGGCGGCGGTTTCTTCAGCCACACGCGCGAGATCAATCTCGGCCTGAGCTGGGATCTCGATCTGTGGGGCGGCCGCCGCGCCGCGTGGGAAGCCGCGCTCGGCGAAGCGCGGGCAGCGCGGATCGATGCGCGGGCCGCGCGCGTGCTGCTGTCCGTCAACGTCGCGCGCGCCTACGTGAATCTTGCCTATGCGTTCGATCAGCAGGACGTCGCGCGGGCCGAATACGAGCGCGCCGACGAAGCGCTGTCGCTCACGCGTCAGCGTGTCACGAAAGGCATCGACAACGTCGCACAGCAACGCCAGGCGGAAAGCGAGGTCGCGGCCGCGATGCGCGAGCAGGCACGCGCGGCGCAGGCGATCGACAGCGCGCGCATCGCGCTCGCGATCCTGCTCGGCGCAGGCCCCGATCGCGGCCTCGCGCTCGTGCGGCCCGCGCCGTTGCCCACCGCCGCGCTCGCGGTGCCGGCCGACCTGCCGGCCGCGCTGCTCGGCCGGCGCGCCGATCTCGTCGCCGCACGCTGGCGGGTGGAAGCCGCGAGCCGCAACGTCGCGGCCGCGCGCGCGGACTTCCTGCCCGACGTGAGTCTCACCGCGCTGATCGGTCTCGCGACGCGCGGCGGCGCATCGCTGTTCCAGGCCGCTTCGCGCACCTACAACGTCAGCCCGGCCGTGAGCCTGCCGATCTTCGACGGCGGCGAACGGCGCGGCGTGCTGCGCAAGCGTGACGCGCAATACGACGTCGCGGTCGCCAGCTACAACAAGACGCTGATCGGCGCGATCGGCGAGGTGGCCGACGATCTGCACCGGCTGCATTCGCTCGCGGTGCAGGTCGATGCGCAGCAGCAGGCGTTCGACGCCGCCACCGATGCGTGGCGGCTCGCGGACGCGCGCTACCGGGCCGGCGTCGGCAGCTACCTCGACGCGCTCGTCGTGCGCCAGCAGCTGTTGATCGCGAGCCGCGAAGTCGCCGCGTTGCGCGCCCAGCGCGCGGACCAGTCGCTGCAGCTCGTCGCTGCGCTCGGCGGCGGCTTCCACGCCGAGCCGGACGACGTCGCGCTCGCCGCCACTCCCTCCCACCGTCCTTGACATCGAACCATGAGCAGCGACAACACCCTGCAGACTCCCGCGCGGCCCGCAGCCGCCGATCCGGCCCATGCCCGCCAGCCCCCGTCGGCCGACCACACCGGTGCGCCGCGCGCGCCAGGCGGGTCGGACGCCCGCACACAACCGGCGCCGGGCGGCGCCGCACCGGCCACACCGCCGCCCGCACGACGCAAGCACCTCGTGCGGGCGCTCGTCGCCGTATTCGCGCTCGGCATCGTCGGCTGGGCCATCTGGTACGGGATCGTCGGCCGCTGGTACGAATCCACCGACAACGCGTACGCGCAAGGCAACGTCGTCGAGCTGACACCGCAGGTGACGGGCACCGTCGTGTCGATCGATGCGGACGACGGCAATCTCGTTCGCGCCGGCACGCCGCTCGTCCGTCTCGACGCAAGCGACGCGCAGATCGCGCTCGCGGCCGCGCAAGCCGATCTCGCGGCCACGGTGCGCAAGGTGCGTGGCCTGTACAGCAACGAGCGCGGGCTCGCGAACAGCATCGACGGCGCACGCGCCGACCTCGACGCGCGGCGCACCGCGCTCGACAAGGCGAAGGCCGACTACCGGCGCCGCGAGGATCTCGGCCGCTCCGGCGCGATCTCGCGCGAGGAGCTCGCGCATGCGCTCGACACGCTGACGTCCGCGCAAAGCGCGTACGCCGCCGCGCAAAGCGCGCTCGCGACGTTGAGCGAACAGCACCAGACGAGCAAGGCGCTCGTCGACGACACCGCGGTCGCGTCGCATCCCGACGTCCAGGCCGCGGCGTCGCGGCTGCGTGCCGCCTATCTGGCCCGTGCGCGCACCGACATCGTCGCACCCGTCACCGGCTATGTCGCGAAGCGCACGGTGCAGGTCGGGCAGCGCGTGTCGCCGGGCGTGCCGCTGCTCGCGGTCGTGCCGCTGCGCCAGTTGTGGGTCGACGCGAACTTCACCGAAAAGCAGCTCGAGCACATGCGGATCGGCCAACCGGTCGAACTGACCGCCGACCTGTACGGCGACGCCGTGCGTTATACGGGCCGCGTGCAGAGCCTCGGCGTCGGCACCGGCAGCGCGTTCTCGCTGCTGCCCGCGCAGAATGCGACCGGCAACTGGATCAAGATCGTGCAGCGATTGCCGGTGCGCATCGAACTGACGGACCCGTCGCAACTCGACGCGCATCCGCTGCGCATCGGCCTGTCGATGCATGCGCGCGTCGACCAGCACGACCGCAGCGGTGCGATGCTGTCGCATCGCGCGCAGGATGCGCCGGTGTTCCGGACCGACGTGTACCGCGACGAGCTCGCGCGCGCCGACAGCCTGATCGCCGACGTCGTGCATGCGAACCTGCCGGCGGCCGTGCGTGCGGAGCGTGTGCGATGAGCGGCCCGATGCCGGCCGCCGACGCCGGCTTTCGTCCGTCGAACGTCGCGCTGACGACGTTCGGCCTCGCGCTCGCGGTGTTCATGCAGGTGCTCGACGGCACCGTCGCGAACGTATCGCTGCCGACGATCGCCGGCAACTTCGGCGTCAGCACGACGCAGAGCGCATGGGTCGTCACGACGTTCTCGGTCAGCAATGCGATCGCGTTGCCGCTGACCGGGTTTCTCGTCAAGCGCATCGGGCAGGTCCGGCTGTTCGTGTGGGCGACGCTGGCGTTCACGTTCGCGTCGCTGCTGTGCGGCTTCGCGCAAAACCTGCCGCAACTCGTCGCGTTCCGCGCGCTGCAGGGTCTCGTGGCCGGGCCGATGATCCCGACCACGCAGGCGCTGATGCTGTCGATCTACCCGCCGCAGCGGCGCGGCTTCGCGCTGTCGATGATCGCGATGGTGACCGTCGTCGCGCCGATCGCGGGCCCCGTGTTCGGCGGGTGGGTGACGGAACATTACTCGTGGCGCTGGGCGTTCCTGATCAATCTGCCGATCGGCGTGTTCGCCGCGATGTGCGTGTTCGCGCAGATGCGCGCGCGCGTCGAGACGACGGTCGCCGCGCGTGTCGACTATGTCGGCCTCGCGGCGCTCGTCGTCGGCGTCGGCGCGCTGCAGATCGTGCTCGACAAGGGTAACGAAGCGGACTGGTTCAACTCGACGTTCATCGTCGTGATGTCGGTGGTCGCCGCGTTCGGGATCGCGCTGTTCCTGATCTGGGAGCTCAACGAGCCGAACCCGATCGTGAACCTGCGGCTGTTCGCGCATCGCAACTTCGCGGCCGGCACGCTGACGCTCGTGCTCGCGTACTCGGCGTTCTTCGCGGTCAACGTGATCGTGCCGCAATGGCTGCAGCGCACGCTCGGCTATACGGCGTTCTGGGCCGGGCTGGCCGTCGCGCCGATGGGCGTGATCCCCGTGCTGATGACGCCGTTCATGGGCAAGTACGCGCCGCGCTTCAACATGCGCGTGCTCGTGTGCTGCGCGTTCGCGATCCTCGGCACGTCGTCGTTCCTGCGCGCGGGCTTCGTGCCCGACGTCGACTTCACGCACATCGCGCTGATCCAGCTGCTGCAGGGCCTCGGCCTCGCGCTGTTCATCATGCCGATCAACAGCATCCTGCTGTCCGACCTGAAGCCGGACGAGATCGCCGCGGGCTCCGGCCTGTCGACGTTCCTGCGCACGCTCGGCGCGAGCTTCGCCGTGTCGATCACGTCGTTCCTGTGGGACCGGCGCGCGATCCTGCATCACGCGCAGCTCAGCGAACACCTGAGCCAGTTCGATCCGGCCGTTCGCGCCGAACTCGCACAGCTCGGCGGCGGCGATCCGCAACGCGCGGCGACGCTGCTCGGCAACCTGGTCGACGCGCAGGCATACCAGATTTCGTTCAACGACGTGTCGTTCGCGCTCGGCTGCGTGTATCTCGCCGTGATCGCGGTGGTGTGGCTCGCCCGTCCGCCGTTCGGCCCCGGCGCCGCCGCGAAACGATGAAGCGGGCACCGCGCGGCCCGTTCCGACCCATGCTGTTCAATTCGATGGAGATTGACCCGATGCCTACCCACCACGCTGAAAACGCCACCTCCGCACTGGCGGCGCTCGCCGTGTTCGACGTCACGGAATTTCCGCTCGTCATCGTCCGCAACGATGCCATTGCATCCCGCGGCTACGCGCAGCGCTGGCTCGACGACATGCACGCGCTGATGCGGCACGGCGAGCCGTTTGTCATGATCTTTCCGCCGGCCCGGCCCGACGAGCAGCATGACGACCGCAAGGAACGCGGCATGTGGCTCAAGCAGAACCGCGCCGCGCTCGCCGCGGTTTGCCGCGCGCTCGTGTCGGTCGAACCGGACCCGAACGAGCGGGAAGCGGCCATCGCCAACGCGGCCGGCATCGAAAAGGCGTTCGGGATTCCGTTCGACGTGACCGCTTCGCTCGACGATGCGAAGCAGGCCGGCCGGCGACGCCTGATGGAGGCGGTCTAGCGCGGCCCGTTCGCGCGCAACGCCTCGAACCGGTTGCGCAAGTCCGCCTGATTGCAGATTCCAACAAATAAACGGGGTGGCTTGTATGAAAGGACTGGATTGTCTGAAATGGTTGGTACCCGGCGACACGGATGCGTCATGGCAGCGGATGACCGACGCGGCCGCCGGCATGGGATTCGACAAGGTCGTGCTGATCGTGTTGCCGTTTACCGGCGCATCGTTCGATCTCGCGCGCAAATGGAGCAGCGGCGTGCCGGGCTGGACGGCGCTGTACCGGCAGCGGCAATTCGACCGCATCGATCCGACGCTGCAACATTGCTTCCGCTCGGCGCTGCCGCTCGTCTGGGACGACACGCTGTTCGGGCTGGCCGGGCAACGGCCATGCTACGAAGCGGCGGCCGCATACGGCATGCGCAGCGGCGTCGTGCTGCCCGTGCGCGGCCCGAAGGGGGAGGTCGGCATGCTGTCGTGCGCGAGCGCGGACGATCTCGCCGCCACGCGCGAGCGCTGCAACCGGCATCTGGCGGCGCTCACGCTGTTGCGCGACATCGCCTGCGAAGCGATCGCGGGCACGCGCTGCCACGCACCGCCCGACAGCGTGCCGCGCCTCAGCCGGCGGGAGGTCGAATGCCTGCGCTGGCATGCGGCCGGCAAGACCTCGTGGGAAATCGGCCACATCCTGAACGTGACCGAGTCGTGCATCAACTTCCACTTCATGAACATCCGTCGCAAGTTCAACGTGTCACGTCGGCACGAAGCCGTGCTGCGCGCGGTGGAGTGGGGACTGATCAGCATCTCCGACGTGACGGTGTCCACCTGACGCCGATGCCGGCGTCTCGCCGAGCCAGCGGTCGAGAAACGCGCTGAGCCACGCGGCCGTCGTGCGGTCGTGCCGGCGGCCTTCGCTGGCCTGCGTCGCCAGGTCCTGCGCGCCGGGCACCGTCAGCTTGTGCGCGGCCGCCGTGCTCCAGCGCCGCATCATCGGATAGCTCACTTCCGGATGGAACTGGACACCGTACGCGCGCGGCCCGTAACGAACGGCCTGGTTCTCGAAATGCTCGCCGGTCGCGAGGATCTCGAGCCCGGCCACGCGCTCGAAGCCCTCGCGATGCCACTGGTACACGTGCGACGGCCATGAACCGAGTCGCCGGCCGGCCGGCGTCGCGGCGATCGGCCAGTAGCCGATTTCCGCGCGTCCGTCGCGATGCACGTTCACGCGACCGCCCAGGTGGCGAATCATCATCTGCGCGCCGAGGCAGACGCCGAGGAACGGCGCCGCCTCGCGCAGCGGCACACCGATCCAGTCGATCTCGTCGCGGATCCAGCGATCGTCGTCGTTGGCGCTCATCGGCCCGCCGAACACCACGGCGCCCGCATGGTCGGCGAGCGTCGCCGGCAACGGATCGCCGAGCGGCGGGCGGCGGATGTCGAGTGGATGGCCGCGGGCGGCGAGCAGCCGGCCGATCCGGCCGGGGCTCGACTGTTCGCGATGCAGCACGATCAGGATCGGACGAAGGGCTAAGTGCGTCATGTCGGATGGTCGGTAGAAGGTCAGCCCGGCTGGCCGCGCAACGCGTCGAACGACACCATCACCTGTTCGCGATAGGCGGGCCGCCGGCACAGGCGGGCGTACCAGGCCTCGACGTGCGGCAACGGCGGCCGCTCGACGTCGAGCGAGAAATAGCGGAACAGCGTCGTGCCGGCCGGAATGTCGGCCAGGCCCGGCGACGCGCCACCGAGAAACGGCTGGGTCGACAGCAGCCGGTCGAGCAGCCGGTAATGCGTCGCGCTGCGCGCGGCCTTGTCGAGCACCATCGCTTCGTCGCGCCGCTCCGGCGGCGTTCGCACGAGTGCCCAGAACAACCCGGTCATCACGTCGGGTTCGAGCGTGGTCTGCGACCAGTCCATCCAGCGCTCCGCGCGCGAACGGGCGAACGTGTCGCGGCACCAGAACGGATTGTTCGGCACGCGCGCGGCGAGATAGCGCAGGATCGTGTGCGACTCCCACACGACGTCGCCGTCCCAGTCGATCACCGGAATCCGGCAGGTCGGATTCAGCGCGGCGAACGCGGGCGTCTGCAGCGAGCCGTGCTCGCCGCCGACCGCAATATGCCGGTAAGGCAGGCCGAGCTCGCCGATGAGCCACAACACCTTCTGCACGTTGAACGACGTGCGGCGGCCCCAGACGGTCAGCATCGCGCGGCATCCTCGCAGGCGGCGATCGACGCGCAAGCCGCGTAGCGGTCGAGGCCCGCCGCAAGATCGGCGATCAGGTCGTCCGCATCCTCGAGCCCGATGTGCAGGCGCACGCCGCGGCTGCCGGACGGCCAGCGCGCCGCGAGACCGTGTGCGTCCAGCTCGAACGGCAGCGCAAGGCTCTCGTAGCCGCCCCACGAATAGCCAAGCCCGAACAGCGTCAGGTGATCGAGAAACGCGTCGATCGCCTGCGCGGGAGCCGGCTGCAGCACGACCGAGAACAGCCCCGACGCGCCGCGGAAATCACGGCGCCACAGCGCGTGGCCGTCATCCCCTGGCAACGCCGGATACAGCACGCGCTGCACCTCGGGACGCCGCGCGAGCCAGCTCGCGACCGCGAGCGCGTTGCGCTGGTGCTGCCGCAGCCGCACGCCGAGCGTGCGCAGCCCGCGCAGCGCGAGATAGACGTCGTCGGGGCCCGCGCACAGTCCGAGATCGCCATGCAGCTGCTTCAGCGCGGGCCACGCGCGCGCGTTGGCCGATACCGTGCCGAGCATCGCATCCGAGTGCCCGACCAGATACTTGGTGCCGGCCTGGATCGACACGTCGATCCCGAACGCATGCGGCTGAAAGAACAGCGGCGTGGCCCAGCTGTTGTCCGCGATGACCTGCGCGCCGTGCGCGTGCGCGAGCCGCACGAGGGCAGGGATGTCGTGCATGTCGAACGTGTAGGACCCGGGCACCTCGACGTACAGTGCGCGCGTGTTCGGACGAAGCGCGGCCGCGACGGGCGTGCTGCCGTCGTACCACGTCGTCTCGACGCCGAGCCGCGCCAGCACGCCTTCGCATGCGTGACGCACCGGGCCGTAGACCGACGCGGTCATCAGCAGATGGTCGCCGGGCGTCAGGCACGACAGCAGCGCGAGCGTGCACGCGGACAGGCCCGACGGGCACAGCACCGCGCCGGCGCCGCCTTCGAGGCTCGTCACCGCACGCTCGAGCGCCTCCGTCGTCGGCGTGCCGCGACGGCCGTAGATATACGGCTGCGTGCGGTTCAGCAGATCCGACACCGTCGGGCTGAGCACGGTCGACGCATGGTAGACGGGCGGATTGACGAAGCCGTGCCACGCGGCGCTGTCGCGGCCCGCGTGCGCGAGCCGCGTGTCGTCGTGCAGGCGGTCGTGTGCGCCGTCGCGCGGCAGCGACGGCGGTTCGTCACGCTTCACGGCCATAGCGCACACCGCTCCCAGCGCTCGCCGACGCGACGATAAGCCTGCCGCGCGAAACGGCGCGAACTGTCGGCCCGCCAGAACTCGACGTCGTCCGGCGCCAGCGTATACAGGTGCCAGTCGTCCGACACGAGCGCCGGATCCGCGGCCAGCCGTTCGAGCTGCGCGTCGATCGCACGCGTCAGATCGGCCGGATCGTCGAGCCGTTCGCTTTGCCGTCCGGCCAGGATGCTTGCGCGCGACCGCTCGGGGCGACTCGCGAAATCGGCATGGCCTTCGGCGTCCGGCAAGCGCTCGACCGGGCCGCTCAGCCGGATCTGGCTCGCGATCGCGGGCCAGTAGAACGTCAGCGCCGCGAATGGCCGGTTCGCGAGCTGGCGCCCCTTGGGACTGCGCGCGTTCGCCGCAAAATGCCAGCCGCGCGCGTCGAGGTTCAGCAGGACGACGGAACGTGCATCGGGCCGTCCGTCCGGGCGGACCGTCGACAGCGTCGTCACCTGCGGTTCGAGCGCGCCCGCGGTCACGGCCTCGTCGAGCCAGCGCTCGAACTGCGCGTGCGGCGTGGCGGCCCAGTTGTCGGCCGGCACGTGCGGCGCGGCATGCGCGAGGGTTTTCAGCGCCTTCAGGCGCGTGGCGATCGTATCCATGGCGACACTCATGCGATGCCGAATTGCGTCGCGCGGGCGATCAGCCGATGCGCGGCGAGATAGTCGGGGACTTCCGCGAGGAAGCCGTCGACGACGGCGGCGGCCACACGGCGACCACCGGAGGTACGCCGCGCGTGATCGAACGCGTCGATCACGCGGCGGGCGAGGGCGACTTCATCGGCCGTCGGCGTCAGCACGCGATTGACGACCGGCACGAACTGTGCGTTGACGATCGCTTTCGCCTGGTAGCCGAGGCCGCGCGACACGCGCATGTCGCGTTCCGCGCCTTCGTTGTCGGCATAGCTGTACGGGCAGTCGATCGCGGTCACGCCGACCGCCGCGCATTCGACACGAAAGCGCGAGCGCACGTAGTCGAGCTCGCGGCCCGCACGGGTGCGCTCGGCGTCCATGTCGGCCACCATGTCCTCGGTCGCGACGAGCACGGCCGACACGCGCGGGCTCGAGCGCGCGATCGCCATCGTGTTCACGAGGCCGAGCGTCGTCTCGACGTTCGGCACCAGTTCGGTCGAGCCCGGCGCGATGTCGTATTCGCGCTCGAAGCGCGTGACGGCTTCGTCGAGCGCGACGACCTGCTCGGGCGTCGCGACGTACGACATCATCACGATATCCGGGCGGCCGCGCATCGCGGCGCGCAGGTCGTCGATGCCGCCTGCGTCGAGCGGATTCACGCGCACGGAGGCCAGCACGCCGGCGTCGCGCCAGCCCGCGAGCACCCGCTCGCTCAGTTCGCGCGCGGCCGGGCGCCGGTCGGGCGGGGTAAAGGTTTCGAGTTCCTGGATCAGCACATCCGCTCCGCTCGCGGTGCCGTCAACGAGCGCATCGTGATCGGCGCCGGCGAGAAACAGCCAGGAGCGGCGCAGGCGGGAAGGGCGTCGGTTCGTCGGTGTCATGCGTGGTTTCCTGTAGGGCGCGGGGCTGCGCGTGGCGATGGCGCGGGCACTCAGCCGGCGCGCATCATCTGGTTGAAGATGTTCTTGCGATGCATTTCCTCGGTGCCGCCGACGCTCATGAAGCCCAGCGCGTCCGACGCGAACGCGGCCACGGGCCCGGCCTGATAGCCGAGACTGCCGTACAGCCGCACGAGACCGATCGCGCCGTCGACGAGATCCTGTGCGCCGACCAGCTTCGCGATCGAGCACGTCATCAACGCCTGCGGGTGATCCGTCAGCAATTGCGCGAGCGCGCCGCGGGCGAGCCACGTACCGCGCTCGATGCCGATCTGCAGGTCGACGAGACGGCGCTGCACGTACTGGTGAGCATCGATCGTGCTGTCGAAGCTGCGTCGCTCGCGGCAATAGCCGATCGCATCGCGCAGATAGGGCGCCGTCACCTGGGCCGCAACGAGGCCGTAATAGAGACGGCCGAGCGAGATGATGTCGATCAGGTTGCCGAGCCCGGCGCCCGGTTCGCCGAGCAACTGGCCGCGCGTGATCGGACAGTCGTCGAAATGCAGCGCCCCGGTGGGCAGGTCGTTGAGGCCCAGCTTGCGGTCGGGCGGGGCCACCGTCATGCCTGGCTGGTCGCGATCGACGATCACGAGCGCGGTGTTGCGCCGGCCCGGCGTTTCGATGCGCGTGACGACGAGGATGAAGCGCGCGAGCGGCGCATGCGCGATATTGAATTTGCTGCCGGTCAGCCGGTAGCCGTCGCCGTGCTCGGCGAGCGTCGTCGCGATGCTGCGCACGTCGGTGCCGGTGCCCGGCTCGGCAATCGCGGTCGCGCTCAGTTCGCCACGCAGGATCGAGCCGAAATAGCGGTCCTGCTGCGCCGCCGTGCCATGGCGCTCGAGCGCGCGCACCATGCCGGCCTGCGCGATCACCGACAGCAGCAGCGCCGGGCGGCGGATCGACGACGCAAGCCCTTCGAGCGCCGCGGAAAAATGCCACCAGCCGTGACCGTCGCCGCCATACGTCTCGGGCACGATCATGTCCCACAGTCCTTCGTGCCCGAGCCGCGCCCAGCCGGTCTCGTCGAATTCGGCGGGCGTGCGGCCGTCCTGCTCCACGGCGATGGCGATCTCCGCGCCGATATCGCGAAACCGCGCACGCGTCACGTGCTGTTCCTGTGTCCAGTCGAATGGCATCTGTCGTGTCTCCGGTCGAAGCGGCGCGGCCTTCGACGGCGCGCCAGCGATGACGACAAGGTTACGGGGGCAGGGACAGTGCAGGTACTGGCAGTAGTGGTAGTTGCAGGGTGAATGAGCGGTTTGGCGGGATCGGGAGGGTAGGTCGGCATGCGATACACGTCAGCCGACTGACCGGACGCCGCCTATAATCGCTATCAGCTTGTCCACGAAATCGTGGTGACCGAGGTGAGGGTGTCCAGATGGAAAAGTGCCGTCGCATCTGTTCGCGCTTCGTCCTTGCAAGCTCGATCGCTGGTCTGACAATACTGGCGTGCCCGGCACACGCGCACGCCGAGGACGGTCCTTCAAGCTCGCCGATCGGGCCCAAACCATCGGAGCGAGCGCTCAACGTCTATGCGGTGTATGGCGACGGACGCGCGACCGAGGGCGGCGACATGCATTGGCGTGCTTACGAAGTCGGCTTCGGTGACGTCTTGAATGATTACCTGTCGGTCTACCTCGCGTACATGAACGAGGGGCATCCGCTGGATCACCACCGTGACGGTTTCGCCGCCCTGGGTTCGTTTCGTTGGCCGATCGGCAGTCGTCTGGCGCTCGAATTTTCGGCGGGCCCGTATTTCAGCATGGACACGACACATGTCGACGACCAGCCACGCAATGAAAAGCGCTGGGGCGTGCGTGCGTCGGCAGCGGTGCGGTATTACGTCGTTCCCAACCGCTTCTTCCTCAAGCTGCAGTACAACCACGTCCAGATGATCGGCGGATTCAACTCCGACGCGGTGCTCTTCGGTATCGGCTCGGATTTCGGCGGCGATCCTCGCCCGGCGTTTTCGGACGGCAAGACGCAGGTCGGCGTTTGGGCCGGGACGTCGCAGACGAACCGTCCTCAAGTGCCGATCGAAAAGGGATACATGGTCGAAGTCAAGCGGCCGCTCGGCAATGCGTGGGCGTATTCGGCGAGCCTCATCTATGAAGGCAACAATGGTGTTGCCGGCCGACGAGGCGTGGCCGCGCAATTCTGGTACGTCGCGCCGCTCAAGAACAAATGGACGCTTTCGGCAGGCGTCGGTCCGTATCTCTCGCGGGATCGGAACGATGTTTCGGGCACGACACGGCTCAATGCGTTGCTCAGCGCGCAAGTGGCCTATCAGATCACGAACGACTGGGCGGCAAGCTTGCGCTTCAATCGTGTCGCAACCGGCAACGACAACGACCAGGACATGTTCATGGTCGGCGTGGCGCGCAATTTCTAGTTCCATACTACAAACGAATGTCATACCCGGATTCAGATGTCGTAGCGCCAGCTAAATTCAGATGTCGCATGTTTCATCGGCCTTTCCATCATTGAACGTTGAAGCGCCAAGCCCGAAGCAGCAGGGCGCTGACGTTCACCCGCGGGCCTTCGCAGACCGCCGCTCAGTTTCTGCTTTTAACGCAACTTCCAGAATCGCCGTTTCCATGTCAGCCACCGTGAACCGGCGGGGTTTCTTCGTGCCGGGTTGCGCTTCATTTGCCCGCACCGGCAGCCCGCGATGCGTTCGCGACGGCGCGGTGCCGATCCGCCGGCTGTCGCGCTGCGCCTGAAACGCTTGCGCCACCTGCAACGCGTGACTCAGCCGCTTGTGGTCCACGATTGCGCCTTGGTCGACCTCAGCCAGCCGGTCATAGGACTGAGCTGCCAGTATCTGACCGGCTGCTCGGATTTCAATCCGACCATCCGGGTACTCCCACACCTCGACGTCGCGATGTATCCACGCTCGATTCCCTGGCGTATCGTCCAGCAGGTACAGCACCCGGTCGTACTGCACCGTCAACGCCTTCGTCACCCGGCGTGTCTCACGCCAGGTCAGCAGCCGGTCCAGATCCTCGTCGGATCGCAGCGGCCGATGCGCATCAAAGCCGCTGCGCGGCGGCTTCGCGAAGCGCGCGTTATACGTGGCGATGAAGGAGGGCGCATAAGCGTTGGCATCCGCTACCGTGTTGATGCCGCGCAGTCGCATCTCCTTGACCAGCCGATCCTGCAGCGTCAGGTGGGCCCGCTCGACGCGCCCCTTGGCCGAGCTGCTGTTCGCACAGAACGTGTCGATGTTCAGTTCGTACATCGCCCGGCCGAAGTGCGTCACGCTCTGGCCGGTCTTGCTGGCGCTCGTATTGCGGAACACGCTGTACTTGTCGCTGTAGAACGCCACCGGCTTGCCGTAGCGCTCCAGATACATTCGCGTGGCCTCGAAGTAGCTGAACGTCGATTCGGTCTGCGTGAAGTGCAGCACCATCAGCCGGCTCGTCGCGTCGTCCACGTACACCAGCAGCGTGCAGGCCGGCGCTCGTTCCTCGAACCACCGATGATCGCAGCCGTCGATCTGGATCAGTTCACCCAGACACGCCCGGCGCGCTCGCGGCTGGTAGACCTTCGGCGGACGCTGCCGGCGCGGAATCCACAAACCTGCGTCTGTCATCAGCTTCCTGACCGTCTCCTTGGCCAGCCGAATGCCGTGACACTCCCAGAGCTTCTCGCAGGCCAGCGTCGGCCCAAAATCGGCGTAGCGCTCTCGAATAATGGTCAAGGCGCGTAACGCGAGCCCGTCGTCGAGCTTGCGGTTGCCTGGCCGGCCACGACGGCCCGAAGCGACGCCGCCAGGTCCGTGCTCGCGATACCGGATGACCAGCCGTTCTACCTGGCGCACGCTCAGGCCCAGCCGTTCGGCTGCACGCCCGGGCTTCAAACCCATATCCACCACGGCCTGGATCACCTTGAGTCGATCAAGCTCTCGCATCGTCAGTGTCACCAATCCGGCTGGCTGCATGGTCGGCTCCCGCGCTTGCTCAACGAGCCGTCCAGCATGCCAGCAGTCAAAAACACGACATCTGTAAATAGCCAGAACACGACATTAGGATATGGCTGCCACAACAAAAAATGTCGATAATGTTGATTATGTCAAATTGAAAACATGAAGAAGATACTGCCGGCCACCGTCGTTCGTGCTGCAAGCGGATCGAACGTGTGTATCTCACCACCGCACTTCTGCTCGATATAGCCGATCTGATCCGCGCTCATCCTTCGTCGTCCCGGCGCGCGCCGCGCGCCGGGACCGTTGCCGCCTGGCGGCTTCCTCGTCGTCAGAACCGGTACGTCGCCCCGATCTGGAAGAATCGGCCGAGGTCCGTGTAGAGCGACTGGTCATAGCCCGTAATGTCGGGCACGGCTTGCCACTCGACGTCGAACGGCGGCTTCTTGTCGAAAAGGTTCGTGATGCCGCCGTAAATCGTCCAATGCTTGAAGCCGCGGTAGTTGAACATCAGGTTGAACTGGCTGTACGACGCCACCGAGCCCGTGCCGCCGTCGCCGAATTCCGCGGCCACGGCGTTCGTATAGGGTCCCGTGTATTGCCAGGTCAGCGTGGTGGTCAGTTGCCGGTAGTCCCAGCTCAGGCTCGTATTGCCCTTCCAGCGCGGGTTGCTCGCGCCGAACGGCTGCAGCAGCGCAAGGTTGTTGCCGGCGAAGTCCTGCGGTGCGGTTCCGGGGCTGTGCAGCTTGAAGTGCCACACATAAGCCCAGTCGCCTGCGAGCGTGAACGTGCCGTACTTGGTGCGTAGCGCCTTGCGGAAGTTGAGATCGAAACCATCGGTGTCGAGCGCGCCGAGGTTCACGAAGTGCTGCACAAGGTAACGCACCGACCCGTCGGCGTTGCGCACGACGCGGGAAGGATCGTTGGCGACGAGCACCGCGTTCGGATCGTCGGTGCCGATGACTCCGTCGATGCGGACCTTGTAGAACGCCGCGCCGATATCGGTCATCGCGTCGGGCGAAAGCTGGAAGCCGATGTTGTAGTTCTTCGTGTGCTCGGGCTGAAGATTCGGATTGCCCGCGACTTGCTCCGTCGTGAAGTGCTTGGTCGGCACACCGCTCGGATCGTTCGGATCGACGAGGTTCTGGTGAGAGAGATAGACGGCCTGCGAGTTTTCGACGAGGGTCGGCGCGCGGAAGCCGCGACTATACGATGCATACGTCGTCAGCATTTGCACGGGCTGGAAACGCAGCGCAAAGCTCGGCGAAAACGCCCCGCCGAAGTCGCTGTAGTGATCGTAGCGGCCCGCCTGCGTGAACGTCAGGTTGTGCAGGATCGGAATGTCGACCTGGTAGAACGCGGCGGCGACGTTGCGCGAGCCCTCCACCGTCTGCACGTTCGCGGGCGCGGATACGCCTTGCGACGCGAGCGTCTGCGGGTTGATCGTCGACGATTCGTGGCGGAACTCGGTGCCCAGGCCCAGACCGACCGCGCCCCCGGGCAGCGTGAAGAGATTCGCCGTCGAGGCCTTGGCCGTCACGCTGTCGACCTTCGAGATGGCCTGCTGATCGTCGTCCGTGAAAACGCCCTTCAGGCCATTTGGCGTGGAGGCCGGGTTCGAGAAGTTGTAGCTGCCGCTGGCGAGCATGTTCTCGAGGCCCGCGACGTTGATCCGGTTGCGATACGTCGTATCGACGGTGCTCTGCGAGTGGCCGTAATCGGCCGACCAGTCCCACGCGCCGAACCTGCCCGCGTCGAACGCGCCTTTGACGCCCGTGTTCGCCATCCAGAACGTCGATACCGTGTCCGCCCCCACGACGTTGCCCGGGAAGGTCAGGTTGATCGCCGTCGGCACGCCGAAAGGGTTATAGGGGTTGCTCACCGGTACGGTGCGCGGCAGCGGCGAAACGGACCCGGTCGAAGGGTTGTAGATGTTCGTCGTGCTCGAGATCGAGGCCGGTCCCTGCAACTGGACCGTTTCATCGCGGCTCACCCAGAAGCCCGCATAGGCCTGCGTGTTGTCGTCGATCTTGAAGGTGGCGCGCACCTTCGCGTTCAGGCGCGTCGTGGAGGGAACGAGCGATGTCGAGGCGGCCGGGTTGTACGTGCAATTGGTCGCGCTCGTCTTGCTGCCCGGCGGGCACGGCGAAAGCGGCACCTTCGAGCCGTCCGCCAGCGACCAGTACGACTGCTGGTTCGGCCCGAGCGGCGCGGCCAGCCCGCCGGGATATTGCGTGAAGTCTTGCGCCGACGTCATGTCGCGATCGCCGAGCGTCGAGCCCGAATCGCGGTAATAGCTGGCGGCCGCGGTGACGTTGAAGCGATCCGAATTCAGATCGCCGAAGCCGGCCAGTACGCTGAAGTTGCCTTGCCCGTCGCCCGGATGCTGCGCCTTGCCGAGTTGGCCGTCGATCTGCAGGCCCTGAAAGTTCTTCTTCGTAATGATGTTGACGACGCCCGCGATCGCGTCCGACCCGTAGACGGACACCGCGCCGGTCTTGACGATCTCGACGCGCTCCACCATGTTCAGCGGGATCGCGTTGACATCGAAGAACGTGTCGGTGAAGTTCACCGACTGCGCATAGTTCGCGACACGCTGGCCATCGACGAGCACGAGCGTGTATTTCTCGCTGAGCCCACGCAACGCCATGCCGGCGCCACCGGGGGCCGAGCTGTTCATCGTCGTCTGGCCCCAGCTGCTTGCGGAATTGGCCGAGGTCGAACGCAGGAAATCGGCGACCGTCGTGTATCCGCTTTGCTGGATTTCCTTCGCGGTGATGACCTGCACTTCGGTGTGGCCGACCTTGTCGGACGTGCGGATCAGCGAGCCCGTCACTTCGAACTTGTCGAGCTTTTTCACGGTCTGCCCGCCCGCGGCGGTGCCCGATGCCGGCGCGGGCGAGGTGGCGGCAGTGCTGCCGGTTTGCTCGGCGGCGACGCTCCCGTCGACTGGCGTTGTCTGCGCGTAAGCGGAGGTACCCAAAGCCGCCGTCAACGCGACTTCAGCCCATGCGATGCTGCGTATTGCCGATCCCAAAGCCGTTGGTTTCATAACACCCCTTTGTCGTCGCAAGGCCTGACCTTTTTGTATGCACGGAGATTCGCCGGCCTTTAAATAGCGTTGCCCCGCGTTCCTGATCCGTCATCTGGTGCTCACAACCATTCCGTTCGCTTGCTTATTTCTTTCAAATTTATTTATTCTTTTTCCAAGGAAATTAAGCTTAAGTACAAGAAGCGACACACCTATAAATCAGTACCTCTAATTACATGGATCGATCCATCCATGCATCGGACGGTTGCATGCCAGCCGCACTACAAGCTGCACCTGGCACATTGTCGCCATCGGCTTCATCAACTACGGCGCATGCGCTGCGCGGGAAGGCAGTCGCCCGTTGAAGGGTTGCTTTACGTCTTCACTTTGAAAGTCTTAATGCACGGAATCTTCGTTACCGTTCACTACCAAAGTTTTACGTTGGACGCGAACATAGCAGGACAGAATCGACGCGTCAAAAAATATTTGATGCCACATAACTTTGTTTAGGTGCATTAAATGCACTCGGTTGGTGCCGAATGGAAATCGATATGGTTCATCAACCGCTACCCTAGCCTTTCTGGCTTGTTCTTCTGCTTTTTTCAACCGATCGCGAATGCGCCGCAATGGAGCACACGGCAGGCGCTCGCCGGTCCGAACTGTTTTGTTTAGCCGAGACGGACACCCGTCAAGAACGGGATTCCCCGGTCGTGCCCGTGTGGTGTTCCCCGAATAGCCGATAGGATTCCTGATAGAACCGCCCTTCGAGCACGTGCGTGGCGTCGCGCACCGCCGAATTGACGGCTTTCGTGTGTTATTCACACATCGTCGTCCCTTGATCCCTCCGCAACACCCCGTCTCGACCATCAATCGATCTCCAGATTCCCAGCTGTTTCCACGCGCTTCGTCACCGCCGCATGTCGCCCGCGCCGACCTAGGGACACGACTACCCGAAACGCCACCGGCGCGAACACGAGCCCGAACATCGTCGCCGCCAGCACGCCCCCGAACGCGCCGGTCCCGATCGAACGCCGGCTTTCCGCGCCCGCGCCGGTGGCCAGCACCAACGGCACGACGCCGAGCAGAAACGCCATCGACGTCATCACGATCGGCCGAAACCGCGCGGCCGCCGCCTCCACCACCGCCGGCCGCAGCGGCACGCCGCGCGCGACGAGTTCGCGCGCGAACTGCACAATCAGAATCGCATTCTTCGCCGACAATCCGATCACCGTAATCATCCCGACCTTGAAGTACACGTCGTTCGGCATCCCGCGCGCGAGCGCCGCCGCCAACGCGCCCACGATGCCGAGCGGCACGATCGTCAGCACCGACAGCGGAATCGTCCAGCTTTCATACAGCGCGGCCAGCGCCATGAATACCGCGAGCACCGACAACCCCACCAGCAGCGGCGTCTGCCGCTCGGCGATCCGCTCCTCGCGCGCCGCGTCGACCCAGTCGTAACCGATCCCGGCCGGCAGCATGGCGGCCAGCCGCTCCATCTCCGCCATTGCCGCGCCCGAACTGGTGTGGGCCGCCGCCCGCCCGCTGACGTCGAGCGACGGGTAGCCGTCGTAGCGATTCAGCATCACGGGCCCGACCGTCCAGTGCGGTGCGGCAATGGCCGACAGCGGCACCATGTCCCCCGTCCGGTTCGGCACCGTCAGCGCCATCAACTGCGCGTCGGTCGCGCGCGCGGCCGGATCGGCCTCGATGATCACGCGGCGCATCCGGCCCGACGCCGGAAAATCGTTGATGTAGTTCGAGCCGAACGTGCCACCGAGCAGCCCAGCGATGCGCTCGAACGGCACGCCAAGCGCATATGCCTTCGCGCGATCGACGTCGAGTTCGATGCGCGGCGCATCCGGCAGGTCCTCGACATGCACGGAAGCGAGCGCCGGGTCCGTCTTCGCACGCGCGGCCAATTGCTCGCGAGCGGCTTTCAGCGCGTCGAGCCCGACCCCGCCACGATCCTCGAGACGGAACGTGAAGCCGTCCGCGTGACCGATGCCGGGCACCGACGGCGGCAGCGTCGCTTGTACGTCGCCGTCGAGAATCGCGTCGAAACGCCGGTTGAGACGATCGCGCAACGTCATCGCATCGGCGTCGCGCTGCGCCCAGTCCTTCAGCTCGACGAACGCCATCCCGACGTTCTGCCCGCTGCCCGCGAAGCTCCAGCCGATCACGCTCGTCACGTTCGCGACGGCCGGCTCCGCTCGCAGGATCGCCTCGACGCGCTGGACAACCGCGACCGTGCGCGCCTGCGTGGCGCCAGCCGGCAACTGGATCATCACCTGCAGTTGTCCCTGGTCCTCGGTCGGCAGAAAACCGCCCGGCATCATCCAGGACAGCAGCCCGCAAGCGGCCACGAGCGCGACGTAGATGCCCGCGACCGCGCCCGTGCGGCGTACCGCCGACACGGTCATGCGCCGATAACCGGCCTCCGCGCGCGCGAACGCGACGCCGAAGCGGTCGGCCACGCGCGCGCCGATGCCGCGTCGCGGCACGCGGCCACCCCCGCCTTCGCGACGGCCGACCGGTTTCAGCAGATTCGCGCACAGCGCCGGCGTGAGCGACAGCGCCATGAACGACGACACGAGCATCGACGCGATCATCGACACCGCGAACTGCCGGTAGATGCCGCCGACGCTGCCCGGGAAGAACGCCATCGGCACGAACACGGCGGTCAGCACCGCCGTCACGCCGACGATCGCCCCGCCGATCCGCTTCATCGCGCGGCGCGTCGCATCGCGCGGCGACACGCCCTCCTCCATCACGCGATGCACGCTCTCGACCACGACGATCGCATCGTCGACGAGGATGCCGATCGCCAGCACAAGGCCGAACATCGTGAACACGTTGATCGACAGCCCGAACGCCCACATCGCGACGAACGCGCCCATCAGCGTGACGGGAATCACCACGGTCGGCACGAGCGTGTAGCGCAGCTCGCGCAGGAACAGCCACATCACGCAGAACACCAGCACGACGGCTTCGGCGAGCGTCAGCACGACTTCCCGGATGGCGATCGTAACGAAATGCGCGCCGTCGAACGGAATCTCGATCGCGACGCCCGGCGGCAGCGTCTTCGACAGCTCGGCAAGCCGCGCGCGAATCGCGTTCGACGTCTCGAGCGCGTTGCCGCGCGGGCCGAGCTGGATGCCGACGGTGGCCGCGGGACGGCCGTTCAGCCGGGAATAGAACGAATAGTCGTCGCGGCCGATTTCGACGCGGGCGACGTCGGCGACGCGCACCACCGAACCGTCCTGCTTCGACCTCAGCACGATCCGGCCGAACTCCTCCGGCGACGTCAACTGCCCCTTGACGACGATCGTCGCGGTGAGCTGCTGGCCGTGCACGAACGGCGCATCGCCGATTGCGCCGGCCGTCACCGTCGCGTTCTGCACGCCGATCGCCGCGATCACGTCGTCGGCGCCCAGGTCGTATTCGCGCAACTTGTTCGGATCGAGCCAGACCCGCAGCGCCTCGTCGGCGTCCCATAGCTGGGCCGCACCGACTCCCGGCGCACGTTTCAGTTCGCGCAGCACGTAACGGTTCAGATAGTCGCCGAGTTGCGCGGAATCGCGCGTGCCGTCGGTCGACGTCAGCGTGACGAGCATCAGGAACGTGTTGGCGGCCTTGAACACACCGATGCCCTGCTGCACGACCTGCTGCGGCAGCCGCGGCTCGACCTGCTTCAGCCGGTTGTTGACGTCGACGAGCGCGATGTCCGGATTGGTGCCGGGCGCGAACGTCACGTCGATCTCGAGATTGCCGTGACCGTCGCTGCTCGTCTCGTAGTACTGCAGCCCGTCGGCGCCGTCGAGGCTTTCCTCGATGATGCTGCCGACGTTGCCGTCGACCGTCTCGGTCGACGCGCCCGGATAGGTCGCGGTGATCACGACGCGCGGCGGCGCAAGGCGCGGATACTGCGCGATCGGCAATTGCGGAATGGCAAGCACACCCGCGACGACGATCGCGAGCGCGACGATCCACGCAAACACCGGGCGGTCGATGAAGAACGACGGCATCGCGATGCGTCAGCGAACGGCACGGGCGCGCCGCGCCCGGTTCACGTCAATCATCCGCGCCCCCTTCCCGCTGCAGCGGGCCCGGTTCCGGCGCGAGCATCGACGACGCGAGCAGCGCCTGCGTATACGGGTGGGACGGCGCGTGCAACACGTCGAGCGTATCGCCCTCCTCGACCACGCGCCCCGCCTTCATCACGATGACCCGATGGGCCATCGCGCGCATCACCGCCAGATCGTGCGTGATGAACAGGTAGCTCAGTTCGTACTTCTTTTGCAGGTTCGTCAGCAGATTCAGCACCTGCTTCTGGATAGACACGTCGAGCGCGCTCGTCGGTTCGTCCAGCACCAGCAGTTCCGGCTCGACCGCCAGTGCGCGCGCGATCGCGATGCGCTGGCGCTGGCCGCCGGAAAATTCGTGTGGATAGCGCAGCATCGCGTCGGCCGGCAGGCCGACCTCCTGCAGCAGGGCCGCGATCCGCGCACGCCGCGCGGCGCCGGCCACCGTCGGCCGGTGCACGGCGAGACCTTCGCCGACGATCTGCTCGACCGTCATGCGCGGCGACAGCGAGCCGAACGGATCCTGGAACACGACCTGCATGCGGCCGTACAGCGCGCGCCGGCCGCGGGTCGTGCGCAGCGATGCCAGTGGCATGCCGTCGATCTCGATGCCGCCCGACGCCGGCCGCTGCAGGCCGAGCACGGCCGCTGCCAGCGTCGATTTCCCCGATCCCGATTCGCCGACGATGCCGAGCGTCTCGCCGCGCCGCAGGCTCAGCTGCACGTCGTGCACGGCCCGGAACGCCGTCTTGCCGAACACCGCGCGCCAGCCCTTCGCCGCGATGCGGTAATCGACGGCGAGTTGCTGGACGTCGAGGATCGTCCGCGCGCCGGCCGCGACCGGGTCGACCGCGCGTTGCGGCGCGCTGTCGAGCAGCCGGCGCGTGTACGCGTGTTGCGGCGCGGCGAACAGCGCGCCGGTCGTGTTCGTCTCCACGAGCACGCCCTGCTCCATCACGGCCACGCGCTGCGCGAAGCGCCGCACGAGGTTCAGGTCGTGCGTGATCAGCAGCACGGCCATCCCGCGCGCGGCGGCCTCCTGCTCCTGAAGCTCGATCAGCAGGTCGACGATCTGCTGGCGCACCGTCACGTCGAGCGCCGTCGTCGGTTCGTCCGCGAGCAACAGTCGCGGCCGGCACGCGAGCGCCATCGCGATCATCGCGCGTTGCCGCTGGCCGCCCGACAACTGATGCGGAAAACTGTCGATGCGCCGCTCCGGCTCCGGAATCCCGGTGCGCCGCAGCAGCGCGATGCCGCGCTCGCGCGCGGCGCCCGGCCGCAGCCCCTCGTGCAGCCGCAGGCTCTCGGCGATCTGCTTGCCGATCGTATAGAGCGGATTGAGCGCCGTCATCGGCTCCTGGAACACCATCGCGATATCGGCGCCGCGGATGCCGCGCATCTGCTGCTCGGTCTTCGCGAGCAGATCCTCGCCGTCGAACAGCACCTGTCCCGACAGCGTCGCCTGCTGCGCGAGCCGCAGGATCGACAGGGCCGTCACGCTCTTGCCCGAGCCCGACTCGCCGACGAGCGCCACGCGCTCGCCGCGCCCGACCGCGAGACTCAGGTCCTGCACGGCGGCTTTCGCGCCGAAGTGCGCGGAGAACCGTCGAATGTCCAGCAAAGGGGCCGTCATCGCTGCTCCCCGCCGAAGGCCGAGCCGCGCGCGCGCGTGTCGAGCGCATTGCGCAACGCGTCGCCCATGAACGTGAGCAGCAGCAGCGTGACGACCAGCGCCGAGAACGCGGAGATCGAGATCCACCAAGCGTCGAGGTAGTTCTTGCCTTCCTGCAGCAGCTCGCCGAGGCTCGGCGTCGGCGGCTGCACGCCGAGGCCGAGGAAGTCGAGGCTCGTCAGCGACAGGATCGCCGCGCTCATCCGGAACGGCAGGAACGTGATCACCGGCGTCAGGCTGTTCGGCAGCACGTGCCGCCACATGATCTGCCAGTTCGACAGCCCCATCGTGCGCGCGGCCTTCACGTAGTCCAGCGCGCGGTTGCGCAGGAACTCCGCGCGCACGTAGTCGGACAGCACGAGCCAGCCGAACATCGACAGCAGGACGAACAGCAGCCACAGCGACGGCTCGAAGATCGACGCGAAAATGATCAGCAGATACAGGTCGGGCAGCGCGCTCCAGATCTCGATCAGGCGCTGCCCGACGAGATCGGTGCGTCCGCCGTAGAAGCCCTGCAGCGCGCCCGTCAGCACGCCGAGCGCGACACCCGACACCGTCAGCGCGAACGCCATCAGCACCGACAGCCGAAATCCGTACAGCAGCCGCGCCAGCACGTCGCGGCCGAACTGGTCGGTGCCGAGCCAGTTGCTCGCGGACGGCGGCGCCGGATACGGCCGCGACGCGAAATAGTCGATCGTGTCGTAGCGGTAGCGGTTCGGCGGGTAGATCGCGAAGTTGCCGTGCGATTCGATCTTCGCGCGGATGTACGGATCGAGATAGTTGGTCTTCGCCGGGAAATCGCCGCCGAACTGCGTTTCCGGATAGTTCTTCACGATCGGGAAATAGAAGTGCCCGTCGTAGCGCACCACCAGCGGCCGGTCGTTCGACAATACTTCGGCCAGCAGACTGAGCGCGAACAGCGTGGCAAAGATCACGAGGCTCCAGTAGCCGAGCCGCTGCGTGCGAAACCGCAGCCACGTGCGTCGCCACGGCGACGGGGACGTCGCGCATGCGACGGCGGCCGGATCAGTGATCCAGGCGGTTGAACTGGATGCGGGGGTCGACGAGGACATAGCAGACGTCAGCAATGAGTTTGGTCAGGAGGCCGATGAGCGTGAACAGGAACAGCGAGCCGAGCACCACCGGATAGTCGCGGCGAATCACCGAGTCGTACGAAAGCTGCCCCATGCCGTCGAGCGAGAACAGCGTCTCGATCAGCAGGTTGCCGTTCAGGAAGGCACCGACGAACGCGGCCGGCAGCCCGGTGAGCAGCGGGATCGCGGCATTGCGCAGTACGTGCTTCCACAGCACGTCGCGCTCCGGCGCGCCCTTCGCGCGTGCGGTCAGCACGTATTGCCGGCCGATTTCGTCGAGGAACGTGTTCTTCGTGAGGATCGTGACGATCGCGAAATTGCCGACCACCGAGGCCGTCACCGGCAACGCGATATGCCACAGATAGTCGAGGGCCTTGCCGATCAGCGTCAGCTCGTCGAAGTCGTCCGAGGTCAAGCCGCGCATCGGAAACACCTGCCAGAACGTGCCGCCGCCGAACAGCATCAGCAGCAGCACGCCAAGCACGAAGCCCGGAATCGCGTAGCCGCCGAGCACGAGCACGCTCGTCACCGTGTCGAAGCGCGAGCCGTTGCGCACGGCCTTCGCGATGCCGAGCGGCACCGACACGAGGTACGTGAGGAACACCGTCCACAAGCCGAGCGTGATCGACACCGGCAGCTTCGAGCGGATCACGGCCCATACGCTGCGGTGCGCGAAATAGGACTGCCCGAGGTCGAACGTCGCATAGCTTTTCAGCATCAGCGCGTAGCGCTCGAGCGGCGGCTTGTCGAAGCCGAACTGCTTGCGGATCTGCTCGATCTGCTGCGGATCGACGCCCTGGCTGCCGTGGTAGCCGCCCCCGCCTCCGCCCGCCTCCCCGCCGCGCGCGCTGCCGTGGCGCAATTGCGCGAGCACCTGCTCGACCGGGCCGCCCGGCACGAACTGCGTGACCGCGAACGTGATCGTCACCACCCCGATCAGCGTGGGAATCATCAGCAGCAGTCGCCTGAGTATGTATGCCAGCATGGTCGTTCTCCGTCAGGCCGCCGGAGCGGGTCGGGCCACCGGCCGCTTCACGTACCAGTAGTCGATGATCCAGTCCTCGTACTGATAGGAAGCCGGCACGACCGGCGGATGGCCGAGCGTCGTCTTGTACGCGATCCGCGCGTTCGGCATGTAGTACTGCGGGACCAGCACGTACAGGTTGATCAGCACGCGGTCGAGCGCGTGCGTGGCCGTCTCGAGATCGTCGAGCGTGTTGGCCGCGAGCGCCGCGCGGATCAGCGCGTCGACGGCGTTCGACTTCACGCCCGGATAGTTCTCCGAACCAGTCTGCGAGGCGGCCGCGCTGCCGAAACGGCGCGTCAGCTCCGCGCCCGGGATCGTCACGGGCGAGTAGATATACGTCGTCATGTCGTACTCGAAATTGTCGAGCCGCTTCTGGTAGAGCGCGCTGTCGATCTCGTGCAGGTACGCGTGGATGCCGAGCGTCGCGAGCGCCTGCGTGTAGGGCAGGATCAGGCGATCCATGCCGGGCTGGTCGTCGATGATCTCGATCGTCATCGGCGTGCCGCTCGCGTCGCGCAGCGCGCCGTCGCGGTAATGCCAGCCGGCCTGCGCGAGCAGGTCGCGCGCTTGCCTGAGGTTCGCGCGCAGCGAGCCCGGCGGCAGCGTCGACGGCTGCTTGACCATCGGGCCGAACACCTCCGGCGGCAGCGTCGAGCGGTACGGTTCGAGCAGCGCGAGCTCCTTCGCGCTCGGCATGCCGGACGCGGCGAACGGGCTCGCGTCCCAGAAGCTGTTGGTGCGGCGGTACTGTCCGTAGAACATCATCCGGCTCATCCAGTCGAAGTCGAATGCCAGCGCGAGCGCATGCCGCACGCGCACGTCCTGGAACATCGGCTTGCGCAGGTTCATCAGGAAACCCTGCATCTGCGCGGGGCCGTCCGGGAATTCCCCCCTCTTCAGCGTGCCGTTGCCGAAATTCTTGCCGACGTACTTGCGCGCCCACTGCGTCGAGCTGTACTCCATCCGCGCGTCGACATCGCCGGCCTTGAACGCCTCGAGTGCCGTGTACTGGTCGAGATACAGCTTGAACGACACGCGTGCGAAACGGAACATCCCGCGCCGCGACGGCAAGTTCGCCGCCCAGTAGTGCGGATTGCGCACATAGGCGATCTGCTTGTCGTTCCTGCGCTGCTCGATCAGGTACGCGCCGCTCGCGATCGGCGGCACGTTCGCGATCTGGTCGAACGGCGGCCGCGTACCGTCCGCGCGCTGCCCCCATTTCGGCGAGAACACCGGCAGGTCGCCCGCGATCAGCGCGGCGTCACGCTCCGCGTGCTTGAACTCGAAGCGGATCGTGTGACCGTCGACGACCACCGCGCGTCGGATGATCGAGAACTGCGCGTTGTACAGCGGCGACGCCTGCGGGCTCGTCAGCGTATCGAACGAATACTTGACGTCGGCCGCGGTGATCGGGTCGCCGTTCGAGAAGCGCGCGGCCGCGTTGATGTGGAATGTGGCCGACAGCCCGTCGGGCGCCACCTCGACGTCGTCGGCGATCAACGCGTATTCGGACGCGAGTTCGTCCCAGCTGCGCTGCATCAGCGTGTCGAACATCAGGTTCTTGATGTCCGGTGCGGGCGAGCCGCGGGTCAGAAACGGGTTGAGGGAGTCGTAGCTCTGTGCCTGATCGTAGTTCTCGAAGTTGAGCGTGCCGTCATTCGGCGCGTCGGGATCGGCATAATCGAAATGCGTAAAATTGGCCGGGTATTTGGGTTGGTCGTATTGCGCGATCGCCGACACCGCGAGCGCCGCACGTGGCATGGCGCTGCCCGACACGAGCAGCACGGCGCATGCGAACAGCGCCGCGCGCGGCACGCCTGCCCATCGCCATTTCAACAGTTTCATGGTCCGTCTGTCCGAAAGCGTGCGGGCGCGATGCCTGCGCGCGGTAGATGCCTGTGCAGGATGCCGCGTGCCACCTGCACCCCACTGGTTGTTCGTGCTGAAAACGATCCTGCAAACTGCATCGCCGCACGTCCCGGTTGCAGGCCGTCGTGGCGCCAGGCGAAAAAGGGCCGCTCCAAAAAATGGGGAGGTGGACGTGGAGCGGCCGGTCTAAAGCCCATCAGTGCATCGCAATCGCCATCAGAACTTGTAGGTCGCGCCAACCTGTGCGAATCGACCGACATACGTGTACAGCGACGTGTCGTAGCCCGTCTGGTAACTCGCGTTCATATAAACCGGGTCGAACGGCGGCGCACGATTGAAGATGTTGTCGATGCCCGCGTAGATCGTCCAGTGCTTGAAGCCGGTGTAGCTGACCATCAGGTTGAACTGGCTGTACGAAGCCACGCTGTCCTGCATGTTCGGATATTGGCCCGGCGACAGGATGGCCTGGCTGTACGGCCCCGTGAACATCCACGTCAACGTTGCGTTCCATTGGTTGTGGTAGTTCCAGTTCAGACTCGTGTTGCCCTTCCAGCGCGGGAAACTGCCGCCGAACGGCTCGTTCAGCGAACCGTTGTTGCCCGCGAAGTCGGTCGTCTCGCCGCCCACCGGCATCTTGAAGTGCCATACGTAGGCCCAGTCGCCCGACAGCGTGAAAGTGCCGATCTTGGTCGACACCGACTGGCGGAAGGTGGTCTCGAAGCCGTCCGTATCGAGCGACGACAGGTTCATGTACGGCAGCAGCACGTACGCGATCGAGCCGTTCGGGTTACGGATCACCTTCGACGGATCATTCTGGTCGACCACCGTCTGGATGTCTTCCGTGCCAATCACGTTGTCGATGTGGATCTTGTACCAGTCGAAGCCGAAATCGGTATTGCGGGTGGGCGACAGCTGGAAGCCGATGTTGTAGTTCTTGGTCCGCTCCGGCTGCAGCTTGCTGTTACCGGTCTGCACTTCCTCAACGAGGTTGTATGCGTTCGGGTTGTTAGGATCGTTCGCATCGACCGCGCCTTGCGCGCCGTAGGTCCTCGACGAAGTGTTTTCGATCAGCGTCGGTGCGCGGAAGCCACGGTTGTAGGAACCGTACATCGTCAGCTCGCGGATCGGCTGGAAGCGCAACGCGAAGCGCGGCGAGAACGCGCCACCGAAGTCGCTGTAGTGGTCATAACGCCCCGACTGGCTGAACGTCAGGTTCTTCAGGATAGGAATGTCGATCTGGTAGTAGACCGCCGCGACGTTGCGCTCCCCGTTGACCGATTGCAGCGACGGCTGGATGAGCGTGCCATTCGCGTAGTCCGCGCCCGTACCGATGTACTGGCTCTGGTGCGTGAATTGCGTACCTAGACCCAGGCCGACGTTACCCGTGGGCAACGTGAACAGGTTCGGCGTCGACAGTGTCGCGTCGACAGCGTCGAGCTTCGTGATGGCCTGTGTCGACGTGCTTCCGTACAGCCCGTTCAACCCGTTCGGTGTCGACGATGGATTGGCGAAATTGAATACGCCGTTCTGGACGATATTCTCCAGTGCGGCCGCGTTGATCAGGTTCGAATAGTTGTTCGACACCGTGTCCTGCGAATGCGTGTAGGACGCCGTCCAATCCCAATCCCCCACGCGCGGCGTGCTGAACGAGCCTTTCACGCCGGTCGCGGCACGCCAGAAGTTGGAGCTCGTATGCACGGCCTGCGCGGCCGGGAACGCGTAGACCAGCTTCGCCGGCACGCCAAACGGGTTATACGGGTTGCTGCCCGGTACAAGGTTCGAAATCGGGTTGAGACCGCCCGTCGCCGGATCATAGGTCTGCGTGCTGTTACCGAGGCGGCCGACGAAGTTGTTCGTGACCGTCGTATTGTTGCTTTCCCACAGATCGGCGAACGCCTGCATCGCGTCGTTGATCTTGAAGTCGGCGTGCACCTTCGCGCTCAGACGTTCAGTCCACGGCGACAGCGACGATGCGTACGCGGTGTTGTTTGCGCAGACCGTGCCGGGCCCGTTGACCTGCGCGACGGAGGTGCCCGGTACGGCCTGGCCTCCGTTCGGACACGGGCTCAGCGGCACCTTCGCGCCGGTGGTCGGATTGCGCCAGTAGGAGACGCTCTGGTTCGACAGGCCGCCCGGGAAATTGGAGAAGTTCTGGTTCTGCGTCGTGTCGCGATCGGCGATCGAAATGCCGTTCGACTTGTAGTAGCTGAGCGCCGCCGTCACGTTGAAGCGGTCGGCGTTCAGGTCGCCGAAGCCGCCGAGGATGCTGAACTTCGTCGTGCCCTGGCCGTCTTCACCGTTCGTCGCGCCACCGTAGCTGCCCCCCAATTCAAGACCCTGAAAGTTTTTCTTCGTGATGATGTTCACCACGCCCGCGATTGCGTCGGAACCATACTGAGACACCGCGCCGGTCTTGACAATTTCGATACGGTCGATGATGTTGAGCGGCAGCGTGTTCAGGTCGAAGAACTGATCGCTGCCGTTCACCGCGAACGCATACGGCGACACCCGCATGCCGTCGATCAGCACCAGCGTGTATTTCTCGCTGAGGCCGCGCAGCGCGATACCTGCGCCGCCCGGTGCGAAGCTGTTCGTCGAGCCTTCGCTCCAGCTGCTTGCCGAATTCGCCGAGGTGCTGCGCAGGTAGTCAGCGACGCTGGTCTGGCCGCTGTTCTCGATGTCCTTGCTCGTGACGGTCTGAACCTGGTTGAAGCCGACCTTGTCGGCCTGCCGGATCAGCGAACCCGTCACTTCGAACCGCTTGATCTGCGCGACCTTGCCCTGCCCATTCGCGCCAGGCGTCGCCACGGGTGCCGCTCCGGATCCCGCAGCCCCCGTGGCAGCGACAGCACCCGCCGCACCGTCCGCCTGTGCAACGATCACGGGGGCGCCGTTCGCGACTGCGTCCGCGATCGATGCGGCTCCCGGCGCCGGCTGGCTCTGGGCGAACGCGGGGGGCACCAGCGCGGCCGTCAGCGCCAGCTCCGCCCAGACTATCCGCTTGATGGCCAACGCCAAAACTCTCTGCTTCATCTTGTTCCCTCTCGCTCGTAGTAAGACCCCACCTGCTGCACTCCTTGCTCGTCCTGGGCGCCCGTGTAACGGAACCCGCGATAGCCACGCTTCCGACTGCCACGACTCGAACGGATCGGCCTCGGGGTACCCGTGCCACTCAGCATCACCGTCTCTATATTTTGATTCGTCTTACTTACTACATGGAAAGAGCGCACTTCCTGCCACTTCCGATTCGATGGACGACGATCCCGTCCTGTCGGCAGCGAAAATGTTCGCCCGCCGTATTGCGTGCGGCCTTCCATCGATCGGTTACTTCTCCTGCATCGCGGCGTACGGCGCCTGCCGCCTCGGCTAGAACAGCCGCGGCGTACCAACCCAGACGATCACCGCCTCTTCGTCGGCCGTGTTGTGCCACGCATGCGGCATCGTCGACTCGTAGTGCGCGGTGTCGCCCGGGCTCAACACGAACGTGCAATCCTCCAGCGTGAGCGCGACCCTTCCACGCATCACATAGAGGAACTCCTCTCCTGCATGCGTCGTCACTTCCGACGGCGACTGCCCCGCCGGTATCCTGACGAGGATCGCGTCGAGCTTGCGGCCGTCCACGAGATTCGTCAGCCGGGCAAAGGAATTCGCCGAGTTCGTGAACTGGAAATACCGCAGTGCATCGCCGCGGCACACCGAGCGCGCCTCGGTCGGCGTGTCGATGAAGTACTGCATCGTCACACCGAGCGCCTTCGCAATCCGGACCAGCGACGTGATCGACGGCGTCGCGCGCCCGCGCTCGACCTGCGACAGGAACGGCTTCGATATCCCTGCCGTCGTGGCCGCTTCGTCGAGCGTGAGTTTCAGCCGCTGCCGAAGCGCGCGGATCTTGTTGCCGAGCGAAACCGCGACGAGCACCGATTCATCGGGAGGCAAGACCATGGAAGAACGGACCCTCTCAATCGAAATCGGTTTGATGTCGGCAGGCCTTGCCCGGCGCCATGAGGCTGCCGCCGCGACGCGAGGCTCCGCTGCCCTTTGCCGCCGCGCGCACATCGCACGCCGAGCGAAACGGGATTCCCGCTTCGCGGTCTCGCGATTCGCTCTCATTTCATTTGGCTTACTAATTAACAAGGCTGCCCCTTTTCGTCGTCCAGTCAGACTTCCCTTCCTTCAGGTGGCGCAATGGCACGTGTATGCGGTACGGCGCCCATCCCGCGTTTGGCCCCCGCGTCCCCAGCGTCGCCTTACCGCGACGCGACGACCGTCCAGAGCTTCGCCAGATCCGCCGATCCGTCGGTACCCTTCACCGTATGCAGCACCTGGACCGCATGCGCCTTCTGGCCCGCCACGTAGTACGCCTCGCCGAGCCGCAGCCGCGCCGCATCGGGATGCTCGAGCCCTCCCTTCGCGATCGCCTGCTCCATCATCGACAGCCCCTGCGCCGCGTGGCCCGCGAACACCAGATTCATGCCGGCGTCGATCGGCGCCACCGGGTCGGCAGCGTCCGCGCCCGACTGCGCGCGCCTCGCGGCCAGCGCCTGCAGCCGTTTCTCGCGGCCCGCCTGCGCGTCCTTGCCCAACACGCCGGACGCGAAGCCCTGATCGATCACCTGCCGGCCTTCGGCCGGCGTGCCCGCCACCAGCGCGAGCTGCGTCATCTCCATATAGGCGTCGGCCGTCGTCAGCGAGCCCGTCGCCCTGCGCAGCCGATAGATGTCGAGGTCGAGCGACGACAGATAACCGGGGCTGCCGCGAATGGCCGAAACCATTTCCTCCCAGTACGCGGGGCTCGGATGATAAGCCACCAGCATGCCGAGCGCGCTGCGATAAGCACCGGAATCCTTGCTCTTTTGCGCACAGGTCGCCAGCATCTGCAACTGCCCTTCGTCCGGCGCGTGGCCGGCCTTCACCTGTGCGTCCGCGCCCGCCTTCAACTGGCTCACGACCTGGCTGCAATCGTTCGACAAGTAATACGACTGCGTGAGCAGCGTGTGCATTTCCGGATCCGTGCCGCCCGCCTTCAGGTAGCGCTGCGCGACGCGGATCGCCTGCGGATAGTTCTTCTGCTGGAAGTAGATTCCCGCGAGCGCCGCTGTCGTCCGCTGCTCGTCCGCACCCGACAGGCGTCCCGAGTTCAGAACGGTTTCGTAGGCCTGCGCGGCCACGCCGGTATCGCCGGCCGCCATCGCCGCCGCGCCGCGCGTCGCTTCCACCATGTAGGTCTCATACGGCGTGCGGTTGGGCACGGCGGCCGCCTGCGCGATCTTGCCGAGCGCGTCGCGATACTTGTGCGCGCGATACAGGTCCTGCGCCGCCGCCAGCGGCTTCGCCACCTCGGGCCGCAACGCGTCGGCCGTCCACGCCGGCCGGCCGAGCATGCAGGCCGCACCGAGCGCCGTCAGCGCCAACATCCGTTTCCATCGTCGCTGGTTCATCGGTTGGCCCGTTCCGTCATTGCATGAACTGCTCGTTTCCGATCAGGCCGATCTTCGTCGCGCCCACGCGCTGCGCGGACGCCAGTACGGCCGCCACGTCCTTGTACGGCGCCAGCTTGTTCGGTCGCAGATGGATCTCCGCCTGCACGGGCTCGTGCGCGACCTGCGTCAGCTTCGCCTCCAGTGCCGCGCGGTCCGGCACCGGTGCGCCGTTCCACGTCGTCGTGCCGTCGAAGTCGATGTCGATCTGCACGACTTCCGGCTGCGTGGCCGGCGGCGGCGGATTGCCCACCGGCAGGTCCATCTTCACCGAATGCATCTGGATCGGGATCGTGATGATCAGCATGATCAGCAGCACCAGCATCACGTCGATCAGCGGCGTGGTGTTGATGTCGACCATCACGTCCGGCTCGCTGCCGCCCCCGCCCGAAGGCACGTTCATTCCCATCGTCTGCTCCTGTCGATGCCTGCTCCGATCCCTTGCGTCGCCGTCGATCGACAGCGGCGCGTGTGCCGTCCCCACGCAACGTTAACCACCACGCGCCGGCGGTTCCGTAATGAACGACACCTTCGCGATACCCGCGCGCTCGCACATCGTGATGACCCGGCCGATGAACTCGTAGCGCGTGTTCTGGTCGCCCCGCACGTGCACGCTCGGCTGCGGCTGCTGCTGCGACACACCCTTCAGCTTCGCGAGCAAAGCCGATGCGTCCACCCGTTGCTCGCCCCAGAAGAAATCGCCGTCGCGGTTCACCGCGATCTCGACGCTCTTCGGCGTGGTCTGCAGCGGCTGCACGACCTCCTTCGGCAACTGCAGCTGGATCGTGTGCGTGACGACCGGAATCGTGATCAGGAAGATGATCAGCAACACCAGCATCACGTCGACGAGCGGCGTCGTGTTGATGTTCGCGATCACCTCGTCGCTTTCGTCCTGCCCGACGTTCATGCCCATCGCGCGCCTCCGTCAGCCGGTCAGTTCACGAGCGACGCGGCCGCCGACGGCACGCGAGCAGGACGCTTGCTGCCGGCCAGCAGCACGGTATGCAGCTGCGCGCCGAAGTTGCGGACCCGCTCCATCACCGACTTGTTGCGCCGGACCAGGAAGTTGTAGCCGAGTACGGCAGGCACGGCGACCGCCAGGCCGATCGCCGTCATGATGAGCGCCTCGCCGACCGGGCCCGCGACCTTGTCGATCGACGCCTGGCCGGCAATCCCGATCGCCGTCAGCGCGTGATAGATCCCCCAGACCGTGCCGAACAGCCCGACGAACGGCGCGGTCGAGCCGACCGTCGCCAGGAACGCGAGCCCGTCCTGCATGCGGTTCGACACGTTCGTGATCGAGCGCTCGACGGACACGTCGATCCACGTGTTGCGGTCCACTGCCTCGAGCAGCGCCTCGTCGTGATGCTCGCCCGCCTCGATCGCCGTTTCGGCGATGAAGCGGAACGGCGATGCCTCGTCGAGCAGCTTCGCGCCCTCGGCCAGCGACGGCGCGCTCCAGAGCTGCGCGTCCGCAAGCTTCGCGCGGCGGTTTGCTCGCAACTGCTCGACGAACTTCGTGACCATGATGTACCAGCTGCCCATCGACATGATCACGAGCAGGATCAGCACGAACCGCGCGACGAAGTCGCCGTTCTTCCAGAGCGCCCCGAGCCCGTACGGATTCTCGACGGCTTCGGTCGCGGCCGGCGCCGGCGGCGGGGCCGGCTCGGCGGCGGACGGCGCCGGCGTCGCCGTCGCGGCCTGTGTCGACGCGTCGGATGCCGCCGTGGCTCCGCTCGCTTGCGCGTAAGCGAATTGCGGTGCAACGAGCCCGTCGATTGCAGCGACGGACATCAACAGGCTTGCCGCCAGCGCGGCCAGAGAACGCTTGGTCATACCCCACTCCAATTATTTCGTTGAACTTACAATGAAGGTTCGAGCCGGTTTTCCCCGGTCCGGCGCCCGCCGGACCGCCCACTGCATCAATTCAGGTTGAACGAGAACGGTACCTGGACCCGCACTGCCTGGCCTTGCGCCACGCATTTGAACCGCTTCACGGTGTTGTAGGCCGCACGATCGAGCACCGGATCGGCCGACTGGGCCACGCGCTCGTTCGTGATGTTCCCTTCCGCATCCACGACGAACTCGATCGTCACGTCACCCGTGATGTTGTTTTCCTGCGCTTCCTTCGGGTACTGCATCGACGCGCGAATCGTGTCCGAATTCGGGCAGACGACCCCGACTTCGTGACTGACCGGCTTGGCAGGCGCGGGCGGTGCGATGACCGGCGCCTGCACGGCCGGCGCGGACGGCGCCGGTGCCGACTGGTGCGTGATGGTCGCCTGCGGCGGCGCCTGCACCGGCACTTCGGGCGGAGGCACGAACGGCGGCGGCGGCGGCGCGAACTTCGGCGGCGGAAGCTTGACGACCGGCATCGGCGGCGGTGGCGGCGGCTTCACCGGCTCGATGATGCGGGTTTCGATCGGATGCTGGATCACCTGCACGACTTTGGTCGCGAGGCCATTGAGCAATGCGTAGATCAGCACTGCATGCAACAGGAGGACGACTGCGATGCCGCCGAAACGGCGCACCGGATTCTGCTGCTTCTTGCCGAATTCCCGCGGACGCCCCAGCGTGGCCAGTCCGCTGTTCGAAGCAACCAGATGCTCTTCGACTTTCATGCCCACTATCCTTCCCCCAAGCGAATCGCCCAGTTTCGCGATGATGGCCGACGCCGGAACCCGGTCGGTTCCGTCTCCGCCTCAACGCGAAATTTCATTTTTAATTCAATCTGCAATCCGAATCGAAAGCATCGAATCCGGATCCCGATTTATTCAATTTCAAGGAATCGTTTCAACCGCAACGGGATAGCCGCCCTATCCGGCGTCTACCCGCACCAGCGTGGTCAGGCAATTGTCAGCTACGTCGACACGGGCACATTTCTCGTATGACGGTTGGATCCTTCGTTACACGCCGATGTCAGCCGGGCCGTTCGTCTTGGGTGCAGAAGATAGCAAGGAAAAAATTTGGGCGTCAAACTTTATTTGATGCCCGAATACAAAGTTTGGAGACATTACTCGAATAACGAGTTAGTAAACTTCATTAACCATTTCCGATTGATTTAGTAATTGATTTGTATGGTTATCGCACTCATTCGGTGATTCGTGTACAAATAATCACCACTTTAGTGCGTCGCACCGAATTGACACGCGCGTAAGAATTTTCCGGATGCGTTTCGTTGGGGCGCCGAGGGACGGCAGCGAGTGAGCCACTGCCGCGCATGCATCCCGTGTGAGGTCACGGCCCACGCATGCCAAGAAGGGCTTGCATCAGCGCGAACAGCCTGCTAGCCGATTCCACGGCGGTCCCACGATGCGCGGATGACGCTCGCATCGCCTATATATCAAGGATTGCAAATCAAATCCGATAAATCCGGCCGCTCATCCGCGCTCCGTTAAATGATTTGCACAACCAATCTATTTTTCGAAGCAGAACGCCGCTGCATCAGCATGAATCCATTGCCCGCCCCCTGCGCGCACCGGCATCTCCCCCTTACCTAACCCGGCGGCAAATGCCTGCGCGCATGCTTCCTCGACGAACCACCGGCATCGCTCAGGACAGCATCATTCCCTGCATCCTGTGCGAGAAATGCGCGCGCTCGGCCGTCTCCATCAGCATCAGGAATTCGTCCTGCGTCATGTGAATCAGCGCCTCGTGATCGCCGGCCTCGAAATAGACTTCCGGCTGCTGCGCGAGACGCTCCTCGAGGAACGTCTTCATCCCGTACGCCATGCAGACCGGCGGCAGCGCGCCCATGTCGCAATCCTTGAACAGCTCGCGCAATTCGACCTCGCGGGCGAGCACGAGATGGCGTCCCGTCTTCACCCAGAGATCCGACAGACGCACGGCATGCGTCGTCGGCAATACGGCGGCGACGTAGCCCTCGGCGTCCTCGAGGAGCACGGTTTTCGCAAGACGGTCGCCGGGAATATGCGCGGCGGCGGCCGTCTCCATGCTCGTATGGCTATAGGGGTGGTACACGACTTCGTACCGCGATGACTTCTGGCGCAGGCAATCCTGCAGGGTGGCTGAGACCGGCATGGCGCACCTCGTCTGGGCGAATCGGGTCAATCGGGCGAACGACGTTCGCTCCGGATTCGTTCAGCATAGGTCGCATTTCGGCCCAATGGAAACGCTCACGTGTGACGCCCGACGGAGATGGCCCGCCGCCGGCCGCCTGTCGCTTTTCATCCGCTCGCCGCCCTCGCCGGCTTGCGAAATCCGGACCCGGCACAGGCTTGGAGGGCCCTCATTTCTGTAGACGAACTTTAGGGGACGCCTATGTAAAGGCGGATAAGCTCGACAATTGGATGACGATGAGATGCCAGACTGTTAGTTGCATTTTTGCAGAAACCAACGAGATCCCCGCCCGGATGCGTTGTTCAAAAAAGCGAGCCGCCAATGCCCGCACGCACGCCGGCCAACCCCGTCGCCAACGGCTTTCCCGGTGCCCTATACTGAGCCGGCCGCCCACTGTCCCGCGGCGGAAACCGACTCCTGGAGCGACCATGCATTACCAGTTGATCTACGAACTCGTCGACGATTACCTGTCGCGGCGCGAGCCGTTCCGTGCGGAGCACCTCGCGCTCGCGCAGGCCGCGACCGAGCGCGGCGAACTCGTGCTCGCCGGTGCGCTGGCGGAGCCGGCCGATCAGGCCGTGCTCGTGTTCGAAGGCGATTCGCCGGAAGCGGCCGAATCGTTCGCACGCGCCGATCCGTACGTGCAGAACGGCCTCGTGAAATCGTGGCGCGTGCGGCCGTGGCGCGTCGTGGTCGGCAAGCACGCGCCGCGTCCTGCGTGAAATCGGGCTACAGCCACCCTGCCCGCTTGAAGCGCCACCACAGCGCGAGATCGGCGATGGCCATCACCGCGATGCAGCCGTAGAACCCGTATTTCAGGTGCAGCTCGGGCATGTTCGCGAAGTTCATCCCGTAGATGCCGGCAATCATCGTCGGTATCGCGAACAGCGCGGCGAACGAGCCGAGCCGCTTGGTCACCTCGTTCTCCGCGAGCGATATCATCCCGAGGTTGACCTGGATCGCGGTGACGACCATCTCGCGGCGCCCTTCGATCGTCTTCACGATCCGCTGCAGATGGTCATACACATCGCGGAAGTAGGCCGCCATCCCGCTGCAGACCTGCGGCACGCGCCCGCCGGTGAGCTTCGCGAGCGGCTCCATCAGCGGTGCCGTGTGCTGGTACAGCAGCACGAGCCGGCGCTTCAGCGAATAGAGATCCTCGATGATCGCGCGCGACGACGCGGGCGTCGCCTTCGCGAAGATGCGATCCTCGAGTTCCTCGAGCTCGGCGCCGAGCGTTTCGAGAATCGGGAAATACCGGTCGACGACCTGATCCATCAACGCGTAGAACACGAACGCCGAACCTTCCCGCAGCAGATGCGGCTCCCGCTCGCAGCGCTTGCGCACGTCGCGGAAGTCGTGCTCGGTATGGTTGCGGATCGACAGCACGTAATTCGGGCCGACGAACACGTTCAGTTCGCCGACCTTGAATTCGTCGTCGTCGTCGAGTTCGACGGTATGCAGCACCGCGAACAGCGAATCGCCGTATTCCTCGATCTTCGGCCGCTGATGACCCTTGCGGGCGTCCTCGAGCGCCAGCTCGTGCAACCCGAACTCCTCGCCCATCAGGTCGATTTCCTCGGGCGTGGGATCCTTCAGCGCGACCCATACGAAGCATTCGGGCTTCGACACGTAATCGCTGATGGCATCGATGTCGATATCGGCCAGCTTGCGGCCGTCCTGGTAAGCAGCGCAGTTGATCAGCATGTTGTCCACGATGTTGCGGTTTGCGCATCAGTTTACCGGTTTGCTGCACGGACGGCCCGGCTTGCGCGGCACGCCGATATTGGTCATGATCGGGCTGCGTGCGCCGCAGCACGCGCGTCGGGGCACGTCGACAGGCCCGCCGGGTCTGCGTTGCGCAATGCACAACGGCCGTGCGGCCCCACCGTCAAGGAGGCAGACCTATGTGGTATTTCTCGTGGATACTCGGCATCGGCGTGGCGCTCGGCTTCGGCATCATCAACGCGATGTGGCTGGAAGCGGAAGTGTTCTCGCGCAGCGACAAGCGCAGCGACACGTCGCGCCACGAGGCGGGGAGCCGGTATTCGTGACGCATCTCGTGTTCTTCTGCGGTCACGCCGGCACCGGCAAGACCACGCTCGCGAAGCGGCTCATCGGGCCGCTGATGCGCGCGACCGGCGAAGCGTTCTGCCTGCTCGACAAGGACACGCTGTACGGCCGCTACAGCGCGGCCGCGATGGGCGCGCTCACGGACGATCCGAACGACCGCGACAGCCCGCTCTACCTGAAACATCTTCGCGATCCCGAATACCAGGGCCTGCTCGACACGGCCCGTGAAAATCTCGCGCTCGGTATCGGCGCGCTCGTCGTCGGCCCGCTGTCGCGCGAAGTGCGCGACCGGCGCATCCTCGATCGCGCATGGCTCGGCATCGCGCCCGACGTCACGCTGACGGTCGTCTGGGTCCACACGTCGGAAGACGTCGCGCATCAGCGGATCGTCGCGCGCGCCAATCCGAACGATGCGTACAAGCTCGCGCATTGGGACGAATACCGGCAGCGCCGCTTCGTGCCGACCGGCCGCGAATGCGACGGCATCGTGATGTTCGACAACACCGCGCCGTCCGATGCGGACATCGACGCACTGCTGTACCGCATCGTGCCGCCGCCGCAACCGGCGACGATGGTCCCGCCGCTGCCGGCCTGAGCGCGCCGCCCGGCGCCCTTCCCACTTCTTCAAAAAACAACGCCGGAAGCGCTGCTGCGCTCCCGGCGTCGTACGGCCCTCGTGCCGCAGATGGGCGAATGGTGCGGCGACCGCGATCAGGCAACCGCGTGCACGCGCTCCATCGTGCCGCCGTCGTACAGCTTGCCGAAACGGTTCGACAGGAACGCCTTCAACGACACCTTTTCCTGCGGGATGAAACCGCTCTGCGGCAGCTTCTTTTCGCGGAACAGATCGAGCACCGCGCACATCGCGCCGGCCGTCGTGATCTGGATCGCGCTCATGTGCATCCCGCACACGTCCTTCGCGAAGATCTTGCGCGTGAACACGTCCTGCACCAGCTGGCCGTCCTTCACGCCCGTCACCGTGACGAACACGAGCACGACGTCCTGCTTCGTCGACGGCACCGCGCGGCGCATGATCGACTTCAGCGTGTCGCGATCGGTCGACAGGCGCAGGTCTTCCAGCAGGAACTGGACGAGCTCGCGGTGGCCCGGGTAGCGCACCGACTTGTAGTCGAGCGTCTCGACCTTGCCCGACAGCGTCTCGCACAGCGTGCCGAGGCCGCCCGACGTGTTGAACGCTTCGTATTCGGTGCCGTCGAGCGAGAAGTGCTCGAGGCCTTCGAGCGGCTGCACCCACTGCTTGCGGCCGTCGCGGATCGCTTCGCACGGCTGGCAGTATTCGTTGATCAGGCCGTCGACGCTCCACGTGAGGTTGTACTTCAGCGCGTTGGTCGGATATTCGGGCAGCGCGCCGACGCGCATCTTCACGTCGCGCACTTCGCTGAAGCCGTTCACGAGCTCGTGCGCGGCAATGCCGATGAAGCCCGGCGCGAGGCCGCATTGCGGCATGAACGCGCGGTCGGAGCCGTCGGCCAGTTCGCGGATCGCGTGGGTGGCGCGCACGTCTTCGGTCAGGTCGAAGTAATGAACGCCCGCGGCCTTCGCGGCGGCGGCCACGTTGACCGCGAGGTAGTAAGGCAGCGCGTTGACGAGCGCATCGAAGCCCTTCACCGCTTCGCGAATCGCATTCGCGTCGGCCGAATCGACCCGTTGCGTCGCGATGCCTTCGCGCGACAGCTTCGCGAGCGCATCCGCGTCGCGGTCGAACGCGACGACTTCGTAGTCGCCCGTTTCGCGCAGCATGTGAGCAATGGTGTGGCCGATCAGACCTGCGCCGACGATGGCGATTTTCATGCGCTTATCTCCTGATGATGGGTTGGTGTTGTGGACGGCGTTGAGCCATGGACACAGTGTAGGGACGCTCAAAATCAGTTCCAAGACGAAGAATGATGCGAAACGACCTGCAGTTTCGACGTTATGACGATACATTTCGTCGAAATACCCAATTCATCTAAAAATCGTGCAAGGCGCTGTCGCAAACCGGTCGTTGCCGGGCGGTTGCGCATTGCAACGACGAAGACGGGGCACGGCGTGGAGCGTGACGCGCGAACTGCCGATGCGTCAGGTGCGGCGCGCCGGTCGCGGCGGAATACGAAAGGAGATTCGCGAGAGAGGCGCGAAGTACGCGGAAGGATGGCGACGAGCGCCTGTGCCCATCATGATGGTCAGCGAAGGTCGATGCGAATGCGTGCGGGCACGTAGCCGATGCCAGTCCAGGCGCCCGTGACACAACGGCACCTGCGCGGCACCTGCGCGGCGCATGCGCTCGCGCCGTCCGTCATGCACGGCGCCGCGTGCGGCAATAAGTCAGCCGCCGATCGTCCCGCGATCGATCTTGCGCGACAGGATGATCGACGTCGTCGTGCGCTCGACGCCTTCGAGCGTGCCGATCTGGTCGAGCAGGTCGTTGAGCCGTTCGGGCGAATCGGCGCGCAGCCATGCGACGTAGTCGTACTCGCCGCTCACCGCGCACAGCAGCTGGACTTCCGGCATCCGGTCGAGCTTGCGCAATACGTCCTTGCCGAACTTCGGCGTGAGGATGATGCCGACGTATGCATAAATGCTGGCGTCGAGCACGTCCTGCCCGAGCCGCACGCTATACCCGGCGATCACGTTGGTGCGTTCGAGCCGCGCGATGCGCGCGACGACCGTCGTGCGCGCCACGTCCAGCTGGCGCGCGAGATCCGCGACGCTCGCGCGCGCATCGGCTTGCAGCAGCGCGACGAGCTGCCGGTCGAGATCGTCGAGTTGGTCGAGGCGGGGTGGACGCATGACGCTGGGCCGGTACGCATGTGCCGGCGGAGTGGAAAGTGACGCGATGATAGCGCCGAACGCCGGCGCGCCCAACCGGCATGGCCCGGATTCGAGACTTCGATTTCGATTCGTATCGGATGTAAGCAAGTGTCGCATTCACTGCCGCACCGGAGGCAACGTGCTACTAATAACGGGCGACGCGAGAGTCGCGCCGGCGGCGATGGCCGCCGCGCCCGCTCGCAAGACACCACCCCGGAGAGCCAACCATGAAGAAAATCTCGCTCACCCTCGCTACGCTCGTCGTTGCAGCCAGCGCATTCGCGCAAACCCCGGCGCAGCCGCAAGCACCGGCCCAGGCGCCGGCCACGACGGCCGCGGCGTCGGGCCCGAGCGCCGAGCAGCGTGCGGCACGCCACGAAGCGCGCATCGAGCAGCGCATCAAGTACCTGCACGACCAGTTGAAGATCACGTCGGCGCAGGAGCCGCAATGGAAGGCGTTCGCCGACACGATGCGCGACAACGGCGCAACGATGGGCCGCCTCTACAGCGAACGGATGGCCAAGCACGACGTGTCCGCGCTCGACGACATCAAGCAGTATGCGGAACTGTCGCAGGCGAACGCCGACGGCGCGAAGAAGCTTGCCGACGCATTCGCGCCGCTCTACGAGAGCTTCCCGGCGGAACAGAAGGCGCTGGCCGACACCACCTTCCGCAGCTGGCTGCACCACGGCGGCGAGCATCACGGCAAGGGCAGGACGAAGGGCAAGGAAGGCAAGGCGGCCGCCGCGCCGGCCGCGAGCGCGCCCGCGCAGCCCTGACGGCCTCCCCGCCGGCGCCGTGCCGGGCCGGACGGCGCCGCGATCGGCGACGGCGCGTCACACGGCGCGCCGAATTCGGGATAAGCTCCCGGCTTTTCCCGCTTTCCCGCCCTTCCCCGCCATGCTCGAACTCAAGCAACTCGATCTGCGTACCGATCCGCAGGCCCGTCATGTCGTCAAGGACGAAACCGTCGCCGTGTCCTTCGCGGACGCCGACGGCGAACTGATGAGCCTCGAAGGCCCGAACCGTTACGTCGCGGGCGACGCGCTGATCACCGGCTCGACCGGCGACCGCTGGGTCGTGTCGCGCGCGCGCTTCGACGCCAAATACCTGCCCGCCGATCCGGCGCTCGCGCACGGCGCGCCGGGCGCCTACCGCAACCGGCCGGCCGTCGTGCTCGCGCGCCGGATGGACGAACCGTTTACGATCGCCCGCTCGGAAAACGGCGACACGCTGCGCGGCATGGCCGGCGACTGGGTGATGCAGTACGCGCCCGGCGACTACGGCGTCGTGCAGGCGCAGCGCTTCGCGCAGGTCTACCGCGACGCGTAACGCACCGCGCCGGCCCGGTGCCGGCGCCGCCGCTCACGCAAAATCTTCGTCGAGTTCGAGTTCCGCATCGCGCTCGACGGCCTCGCCGGCCGCGTGCCGTTCCTCGAGCGACCCGAGCATCGCTTCCGTATACGCATGCAGCACCGCATGGCTGCGCGCGCGCTGCATCGGCTTGAGCGCCAGGTAGCGCGCGAGCGCGGCCGGCACGATCCGGATGTCGAGCGTCATCCGCTTCGGCGTCGCGCCGAATCGCATCGCCAGCCAGTGCACGGACAGGAAGCGCCCGCGCGCGTCGCTGCTTTCGGCGAAGCGCGTCTGCTCCGGAAATAGATCGCAGATCACGCGCGCGAGCGCGTCGAATTCCGCGCTCTGGCATTCGATCAGATAGTCGTCCATTCCGTCTCTCCGTCAGGCCGCCGCACGCGACGGCCGGCACGTCTTCACCAGCACCGCCACCAGGACCGCGGCCAGCACGAAATACGCGGCCTCGACCCACGCGGCCGGCAGCACGCGCACCTGGTACAGCAGCGTCGGCGTCGCCGCGAGCGCATGCAGTACGATCGCGAGCGGCAATACGGCGATTCGGCCGGCCCCCACGCCGCGCCACACCAGCACCGACAGCGCCAGCTGCACCGCGAACGCCGCGCAGCGTTCGAGCAGCAACAGCAGGATCGACTGGGCCGACAGCGTCGCGAGCATCATGTGCAGCCGCACCACGGTGTCGACCGGCAGGTCGGCCAGCTGCGTCTCGAGCTGGCCGCGGCTCGCGAGCCACGCGAGATACGACCACTGGCCCCACACGAGCACGCCGACGAACCACGCTTCGGCGCCACCGTGGCCGATCCCGTAGCCGATCCCGCGAGCGTAGCCGGTCGATGCGCCGTAGCGGCGGTTCAGAAAACGCATCCCGAGATAGCGGCCGACTTCCTCGAATACGGCGGTCGCGAGCGCGCCGTACGCGACGAACGCGAGCGGTTGCGTCAGCCAGCCGTCCTCGGGCGTGCGGCTCAGCACGAGCCCGTGAAACGCGCGCTCGAGAATCATCGCAAACAGCGTGAAGACGGCCACGCCGACGATCGTATCGCGGCGATTGAGCGCAAGCGGCTTGCGCAGGAAGCGGTAGAGGACGAGCGGCAGCAGCGCGATGATCAGCGTGGCGGCGATCAGCGCCGCCAGCGTGACGGGAGCGACAGTCATGTATTTCCTTGGTTCGAGGCAGCGCACCCGGCGCGCTGCGTGCCCCGAATGATACTCAGCTTGCAGTCGACGCGCGCGCAATCAACGCGCCGGGCAGCATCGCGACGCGCACGTCGCCCGCCGCGCCGTCGATCCGCTCGTGCACGAATTCGACGGCCTTGTAGCCGATTTCGTAGGTCGGCTGACGGATCGTCGTGATGCCGATCAGCTCGGCCCATTCCGGATCGTCGATCGACAGCAGCGCCGCCTGCTGCTGCCACGCGGCGCCGAAGCGCGCGCGCAGATGGCGCGCGATCGCCAGCGCGACCGGCGCGTTCGCGGCGAACAGCGCGGCGCGCACGCCGCGCCGGGCCGCATCGTCGATGCGGGCATCGACGTCGGCGAGCGCCGCCGCGGCCGCGTCGGCTTCGTTCAGGTCGAGCACGACCGTCGGCGACACCGGCAGCCCGCGCGCCGCCAGCGCCGCACGGAACGCAGTCTCGCGCACGCGCCGCGAGCTGACGCGCTCGAACGGCTGCACGACGAAATGGATCGCGTCGAAACCGTGTTCGACGAGGTGCGCGAGCGCCGTCTCGATCGCGTCGGCGTTGTCGAGGCCGATCAGGTCGGCCTCGAAGCCCTCGACCGTGCGGTCGACGAGCACGGCCGGAATGCCGGCGCCGCGCAGCGGACGCAGCACGTCCTCCTCGGCGCCGAGCGCGTTGACGATCAGCCCTTCGACGCGGTAGGTCGTGAGCAGCTGCAGGAAGCGGCGCTCCATCTCGACTTCGTTCGCCGCGTGACAGATGAGCGGCATGTAGCCGAGCGCATGGCACGCGGCCTCGACGCCCTGCAGCACTTCGACGGTGTAAGGATTGGTCAGGTCGGCCGCGAGCATGCCGAGCAGCCGGTTGCGGCCGCGCTTGAGCCCGCGCGCCATCTGGTTCGGCCGGTAGTTGAGCCGCGCGATGGCCGCCTCGATCCGCTGGCGCAGATCGACGGACAGCACATGCGTCTCGCCGTTCAGATAGCGCGAAACGCTGGTCTTGCCCGTGCCGGCCTCGCGCGCGACGTCGCTGATCGTCGCCGGACGCGTCGTGGAAGGTTGCGAATCGGTCACTGTCGTGCCTCGCGACGTACGATCCGCGCCGCTTCGTGAGCAGACGGACCATTGTTGTTGGGAACGTAAGCCAACCGGCGGCCTCCCCTGTCGTGGCGCGTGGGCGCCTGCGCTGGCCGGTGCTGCGCGGTCGAGCCGCGCCCGCCAGCAGCGTGCTACGGCAGTCGGCCGCACCGGACCTGGCGCGGATGCCCGTCGCGCGACACCGCCGGCCGCGTGGCCGGTCGTCGATGCGACGAGCGCGGGCGATCATAACGCAGCCAGCCCTCCGGCACCAAGATCATCGACTCTAACGGCGCCGGCGCCGCGCCGGCCGGTTGCGGGAGGCGGCTCAGGCGTGCGCCAGCGCATCCGGATTGACGAGATTCGTGCGCAGCGTGCCGGCCAGCGCGCCGACCAGGTTTTCCGCGGCGCAACGCGCCATCGCATGGCGCGTCTCGTGCGTCGCCGAGCCGATATGCGGCAGTGCGACGACGTTCTTCATCCGCAGCAGCGGCGAATCCGCCGGCAGCGGCTCCTTCTCGAATACGTCGAGGCCCGCGCCGCGGATGGTCCCCGCGCGCAGCGCGTCGACCAGCGCGGCTTCGTCGACGACGGGCCCGCGCGATGCGTTGATCAGGATCGCGCCGCGCTTCATCTTCGCGAATTCGGGCGCGCCGATCAGGTGGCGCGTGTCGGGCGACAGCGGCACCTGCAAGCACACGAAATCCGACTGCGCGAGCAGTTCGTCGAGCGTCACGCGCCGGGCGCCGTACTGCGCCTCGGCCTCGGCATGCGCGGACCGGTTCGCGTACAGCACCTGCATCCGGAAGCCGAGCGCCGCGCGGCGCGCGACCGCGCCGCCGATCCGCCCGAGCCCGACGATGCCGAGCGTCTTGCCCTGCACGTCGGTGCCGTACAGGTCCGGGCCGATGCTGCGATGCCAGTGGCCGGCCTTCACCCACTCGGCCAGTTCGACCACGCGCCGCGCGGAGGCCAGGATCAGCGAAAACACCGTATCGGCCGTCGACTCGGTCAGCACGTCCGGCGTATGCGCGAGCACGATGCCGCGCCGCGTGAGATCGGCGACGTCGAAGTTGTCGTAGCCGACCGAGATCGTCGACCACGCCTTCAGCCGCGGCGCGCGATCGAGCATCTGCGGCGTGACCTTCAGGCTCGCGCCGATCGCGCCGTCGGCGTCGCCGAGCGCGGCGGCGAGCGCGTCGGCGCCGTCGGCCTGCACGACGTCCGCATGCTCGCGCAGGTACGCGAGAACGTCATCGGGCAGCGGCTTGTACGCGACGATACGGGGCTTCATCGTTTCATTTTCCTTGCAGCGGCGCGGCGAGCGGATGCGCATCGCGCGCCTGGGGTTTGACGGACAGCGTGAGGATCACCGCGGCGACGAGCGCGGCGCTCATGAACGCGTACGACGCGACGGGCGAGCCGGTCGCGCCGTTCAGGTAGCCGACGAAATACGAGCCGACGAACGAGCCGAGCGCGCCCATGCTGTTGATCAGCGCCATCGCGCCGCCGGCGACGTTCCTCGGCAGCAGTTCCGGCACGATCGCGAAGAACGGGCCGTACGGCGCATACATCGCGGCGCCCGCGACGACCAGCAGCGCATACGAGATCCAGAAATGCGACGAGCCGAGCGCATACGACGCGGCGAACGCGGCGGCGCCGACCAGCAGGAACGGCCACACGAAACCGCGGCGCGAACCGACCTTGTCGGACGCCCACGACGCGGCGAGCATCGCGATCGTCGCCGCGAGGTACGGCAGCGCGGACAGCCAGCCGGTCGCGACCATCCCGAGGTCGGAGCCGTTCTTCACGATCGACGGCAGCCACAGCACGAAGCCGTACACGCCGATGCTCCAGCAGAAATACTGCGCGCACAGCTTGATCACGGCCGGCGAGCGGAACGCCTCGCCATAGTTGCGCACCGGCTTGATCGCCGCCTGCTCGGCCGCGAGCGCGGCGTCGAGGTCGCGCTTTTCCTGTGCGCTGAGCCACGGCGAATCGGCCGGCTTGTCCTGTACGAGGACCCACCAGCACACGGCCCAGATGATGGCCGGCACGCCTTCGGCGATGAACATGTGGCGCCAGCCGAATTCATGCACGAGATAACCGGACACGATCGACATCCACAGCACGGTGACCGGGTTGCCAAGGATCAGGAACGTGTTCGCACGCGAGCGCTCGTTCTTCGTGAACCAGTTGCTGATGTAGATCAGCATCGCCGGCATCACGGCCGCCTCGACGATGCCGAGCACGAAGCGGATCGCCATCAGCGACGGAATGTTGCTGACCACGCCGGTCAGCGCCGCGCAGCCGCCCCACAGCACGAGGCTGGCGAACACGAGCTTCTTCACGCTGCGGCGTTCCGCGTAGATCGCGCCGGGGATCTGGAAGAAGAAATAGCCGAGGAAGAACAGCGCGCCGATCAGCGACGACAGGCCCTTGCTGATGCCGAGATCCTGGTTGATGCCGGCCGCCGCCGCGAACCCGTAGTTCGCGCGATCGAGGTAGGCGAGGCTGTACGTGATGAAGACGATCGGCATGATCGTCCACCAGCGTCGAGCTGCGAGATTGGCTGCCATCAGAGTGTCTCCTGAGTAGACCGGGATCGGCGCATCGTTGCGTCGCCCGGTCTCATGCAAAACCGTGCATGAAGCACGAAATGGATCCGCGGATTGTGCCGTGTCCGGCCTCTCATTGCGCGGTGACGGTTTCCTCTAAGCGATCGGCGTGATTGCTGACCTTTTCGAGCCGGTCGAGCGCGTCGCGCGTCGGCAACCCTTCCGAATCGCCGATCACCTGGATCGCGAGCGCACCGATCCGGTTGCCGCGCGCGACCGCCTGCTCGATGCTGCGCCCGTCGAGCAGCGCGCTGACCACGCCGACCGCGAAGCCGTCGCCGGCGCCGACCGTATCGACGACCTTCTCGACGCGCTCGCCGGCGACCGTGCCTTCGCGGCCGTCGGCCGTGCGGAAATACGCGCCTTGCTCGCCGAGCTTGATCACGACGCCGCGCGCGCCCTGCGCGAGATAGAAGCCCGCGATGTCGGCCGGCGTGTCGTGCCCGGTGAGCTGCCGCCCTTCGGACAGGCCCGGCAGCACCCAGTCGGCGAGCGTCGCGAGCGCATTCAGCGTCTTCGCCATCACGTCGGCGGACGGCCACAGCGTCGGGCGCAGGTTCGGGTCGAACGAGATCGTCTTGCCGGCCGCACGCATCTCGCGCGCAAGCCGGAACGCGAGTTCGCACGACGTCGCCGAGATCGCCGGCGCGACGCCCGTCAGGTGCAGATGGCGCGCGCCGAGCACGTAGTCGGCCACGTAGTCGTCGCACGACAGATGGCTCGCCGCCGAACCCTTGCGGAAGTATTCGACGGTCGGGTCGCTGCCGTCGTCGTTGCGCGACTTCAGCTGGAAACCGGTCGGGTAGCGCGGATCGACGGTCACGCACGATGCGTCGATGCCCTCGCGCGCCAGCGTGTCGAGCACGTAGCGGCCGAACGAATCGCTACCGACCCGGCTCATCCAGCCGACCCGGAAGCCGAGCCGCGACAGACCGATCGCGACATTGAGATCGGCGCCGGCGATCCGCTTCGCGAATTGCCCGGCGTGTGCGAGGTGGCCGGGCTCCGTCGCGACGAACATCGCCATCGCTTCGCCGTAGGTCACGACATCGAGTGCTGCTTTCATGACTGAACTCCTCAGGATCCTGCTGCCGTCACGCGGTCGCGAGCCACGCGACGCGCCGGCAGGCATCGCCGGCCAGGTCGGCCGCGTCGAACGGGAACTCGATGCCGCGCGGCGCATGCTGCGGCAGCGCCGCGAGCACGCCGGTCACGAGCGGATCGTTCGGCGCCGGCGCGGTGGCGAACCGACGCGCGCCCTCGCCTTCCGTGGCCTTGCAATGAATGTATTCCACATGCGGCGCGAGCACCTGTGCGCAGTCGAGCGGCGCTTCGCCGCGCCACTGCCAGTTGCCGATGTCGAACGTCATGCCGAGCGCATCGCGCATGCCGGCATCGGCGAGCGCGGCGAACAGCCCACGGAACTGCGCGAACGCGCCGCCGACCTCGAGCTGGCCGTTCTCGACCACCACGCGGGCCTGCGCGCCGCGCGACAGCGCGACGATCTCGGCCGCATGCGCGTCGCCGGCGAAGCCGCCGAGCTGGAATTTCACGAAGCGCGCGCCGAGCGCGTCGGCTTGCGCGAGCCCGTCGCGCAATGCGTCGGCATCGAGCGCGCCCGTTTCCGTATACAGCGCGTCCGGCGTCGAATAGACCGACCACAGCCCGTGGCCGGCGATCTGCGCCCCGAGCGCGGCCAGCGCGCCGGGCGCCGTGTCGTCGTCCGACGCGAACAGTTCGCGCCGTACCTCGAAACCGGTCGCACCGGATGCCGCCACGGTCGCGAGGAATGCACTGTGGCCCTCCTGGCGCACCCGATCCATCCCGAATGCGCTCGCCACGATCACGATGTCTGCCATATTGCCCTTTTTCACCGGAATGGAACCGGTTCCATTTGCTTGAGACGGATGGTGCGCTTCGCTTCGGACGCACGCCATAGAGGAAATCCCTAAGGCTCCGTTATCGCACGAATGCGCGCGCCGACCGCATGCAACGCGTGTTCCCGGCGCGGCTTCGCGCGCCTACGCGAGGTCCTGCGCGAGGCTCATTTCGAGGAATTGCGCGGCGAGCCGCGACGGCGCGCCGCCATGCGGCACGAGAATGGAGAAATGCCGCGTGAGCGGCGCGGGCGCCAGCGAGCGCAGCACGAGCGCCGCATCGTCGTGACGCAGCGACATCGCGGACACGAACCCGACGCCCATCCCCGCGCGCACGGCTTCCTTCACGGCCTCGACCCCGGCAATCTCGAACGCGACGCGCATCGGCGCGCCGCCATGCGCGAACGCGCGCTCGACGAGCTGCCGCACGGCGGAGCCCGCCTCGCGCAGCACGAGCGGATACGCGGCAAGCGCGTCGAGCGTCACGCCCGCGCCGTAGCCGGGCGCCGCGAGCGGATGGCCGGCCGGCACGATCGCGACGATCTCGTCCTCGTGCCACGCATGCACGGCCGTACCGGGCGGCAGCGCCTCCCCGGCGGGCCCTTCGATCAGCGCGATGTCGAGCGACGGCAGCGCCGCGACCACGTCGGCCGTGTTGCCGCTCATCGTCTGGATCGACACGCGCGGCGCGCGCGGCTGGAACGCCGCGATCAGGTAGGGCAGCAGGTAGCTCGCGGGCGTCGTGCTCGCGCCGATGCGCAGCGTGCCGGCTTCCAGCCCGCGCACCGCGTCGCGGAACGCACGCGCCTGCGCGAACGTGTCGCGCTGCGCCTTCGCGTACTGCGCGAGTTGTTCGCCGACCGGCGTCAGCCGGATGCCGCGGCCGTCGCGCTGGTACAGCGGCTCGCCGAACTCGTCCTGCAGCAGCCGCAACTGGCCCGACACGGCCGGCTGCGACAGATGGAGCGCCACGGCGGCGCGGCTGATGTTCAGATGCTCGGCGACGGCGGCAAACGTTATCAGTTGATCCGGGGTCATGTGGATGAATTATCGGATTTCCGGATAGTTTACGTCACAAATCACAATTTTTCATATCGATATAACGAAATTAGGATTACAGCATCGCCACACGCTCCATCACGGTGCTTCCATGTCCACTGCTCCGACTTCCCCTCTCAGCCACGCCGCGCCGTCGATGCGCGGCCAGTTGAACGGCGTGCTGTTCGTCGCGCTGTTCGCCGCCGCCGTCACCAGCCTGTCCGAGCTTCCCGCGATCGCGGGGCTCGGCCTGTCGCCACTGATCGTCGGCATCGTCGCCGGCGCGCTGTACGGCAACGCGCTGCGCGACGGCATGCCGGCCAGCTGGGCGGCCGGCGTCAATTTCTCCGCCCGCAGGCTGCTGCGCATCGCGGTCGCGTTCTTCGGCTTGCGCGTGAGCCTGCAGGAAATCGCGCAGGTCGGGCTGCCGGGCCTCGCGGTATCGGTGCTGGTCGTCGTCAGCACGCTCGCGATCGGCACCTGGGTCGGCATGAGGCTGATGAAGCTCGACCGCGATGCCGCGCTGCTGACCGCCGCCGGCAGCGCGATCTGCGGCGCGGCCGCCGTGCTCGCGTTCGAATCGACGCTGCAGTCGAAGCCGCATCAGAGCGCGATGGCCGTGGGCAGCGTCGTGCTGTTCGGCACGCTGTCGATGTTCCTGTATCCGCTCGCCTATCACGCCGGGCTGCTGAACCTCGATCCGGCCGGCCTCGGCCTGTTCTTCGGCGGCACGATCCACGAAGTCGCGCAGGTGGTCGGCGCGGCGAGCGACATCAGCCCGCAGGTCGTGCACGTCGCGACGATCGTGAAGATGACGCGCGTGATGCTGCTGGTGCCGGTGCTGCTGGCGCTCGGCTGGTGGCTCGCCCGTTCGGCACGCTCGGCGCACGACGCGGCCGGCGGCACGCAACGCCAGCGCAAGGTGGCGGTGCCGTGGTTCGCGCTCGGCTTCCTCGGCTTCGTGATCGTCAATTCGCTGAACGTGCTGCCCGCGGACGTCACCCATGCGCTGAACGTGCTCGACACCTTCGCGCTGACGATGGCCATGACCGCACTCGGCATCGAAACGCGCGTCGCGCAGATCCGCGCGGCCGGCCCGCGCGCGCTGATGACCGGCCTGATCCTCAACGTGTGGCTGATCGCCGGCGGCTACGCGATCACCTGGGCCGTGCAGCACTGGCTTGGCTGAGCCGCACGTCCGCGACGGTTCGCGCGCCGCGCCCGATGAGACGCCCGATGGGGCGGTCCCGCGGGCGCGGCGCAGTGCTATGCTTCGCGTCGTTTTCCATCGCCCCCTTTCAGCCGTGCTCTCGTTCCTGCTGAAGCTGCGCACTCGCGCCCGAACGCTGCTCCGCCTGTCGGACGCCCATACGATGCTGATCTGGTCGGCGATCGTCGGCGTCGGCGGCGCCTTTGCCACGATGGCGTTCCGCGAAGGCATCGACCTGATGCAGCGCCTGATCTCGGGGCACAGCGGCAGCTTCGTGCAGATGGCGAAGAGCCTGCCGTGGTACGTGCGATTCTGGATGCCGGCCGCGGGCGGCTTCCTCGCCGGCTGCGTGCTGCTGCTCGCGACGCGCGGCGACAAAGCGGCCGCCAAGACCGACTACATGGAATCGGTCGCGCTCGGCAACGGCGTCGTGCCGGTGCGGCAGAGCCTGTGGCGCAGCGTGTCGTCGCTGCTGACGATCGGCAGCGGCGGCTCGATCGGCCGCGAAGGCCCGATGGTGCAACTCGCGGCGCTCGCCGCGTCGCTCGTCGGCCGCTTCGCGCACTTCGACCCGCCACGCCTGCGTCTGCTGGTCGCGTGCGGAGCCGCGGCCGGCATCACGTCCGCGTACAACGCGCCGATCGCCGGCGCGTTCTTCGTGTCGGAGATCGTGCTCGGCACGATCGCGATGGAGAGCTTCGGGCCGATGGTCGTCGCGTCGGTCGTCGCGAACATCGTGATGCGCGAATTCGTCGGCTACCGGCCGCCGTACGAGATGCCGGTGTTTCCGGCCGTGACGGGCGCCGAGGTGCTGCCGTTCGTCGTGCTCGGCGCGCTGTGCGGCGTGCTCGCGCCGCAGTTCCTGCATCTGCTCGACGCGTCGAAGACGCAGTTCAAACGGCTGCCGGTGCCGCTGCCCGTGCGGCTCGCGCTCGGCGGCCTCGTGGTCGGCGTGATCTCGGTGTGGATTCCGGACGTGTGGGGCAACGGCTACAGCGTCGTGAACCACATCCTCCATTCGCCATGGACCTGGCAGGCGCTCGTCGCGGTCCTCGTGTTCAAGGTGATCGCGACCGCCGCGACGGCCGGCTCGGGCGCGATCGGCGGCGTGTTCACGCCGACGCTGTTCGTCGGCGCCGTGTTCGGCTCGCTGTTCGGGCTTGCGATGGACGCGCTGTGGCCGGGCCATACGTCCGCGTATTTCGCGTATGCGATCGTCGGGATGGGCGCGTTCATGGCGGGCGCCACGCAGGCGCCGCTGATGGCGATCCTGATGATCTTCGAGATGACGCTGAGCTATCAGGTCGTGCTGCCGCTGCTGGTGTCGTGCGTGTTCGCGTATTTCGTCGCGCGCGCGACGGGCACGACGTCGATGTACGACATCACGCAGCACCACTACCAGGACGCGCAGGAGCGGCAGCGGCTGCGCACCACGCAGATGCGCGAGCTGATCCAGCCCGCGCAGACGGTCGTGCCGCTCACCGCGAGCGTCGCCGACATGACGCGCGTGTTTCTCGAATATCCGGTGAAGTACCTGTACGTGACCGACGATGCCGGGCGCTTCCGCGGCGCGGTCGCGCTGAAGGACATCACGTCGGACCTGCTCGACAAGCGCGACACAACCGACAAGACGGCCGCGCACTACGCGCATACGCCGTTTCCGCTGCTCACGCCCGACATGCCGCTCGCGACCGCGCTCGAGCGCTTCATGGCGTTCCAGGGCGAACGGCTGCCGGTGATCGAGAGCGAAGCCGAGCCGACGCTCGCAGGCGTCGTCTACAAGACGTCGCTGCTCGACGCGTACCGGCGGATGACCGGCGAGCGCTGACGCGCATCGCCGCACGGCGCGTGCCGGTCAGTCCGGCGCACGCCCCAGCACGACCCGCGCGAAGAACCCCGCCAGCACCGTTTCTGCGACGTCGGCCGACACGTGCTGCGGATCGGCCGTGTAGTACGACTGCACACCGTCGCACAGGCACATCAGCCCGAACGCGAGCGTGTCGGCCGGCAGCAGCAGCGGCGTGCCCGAGCGCTCGGCGAAACGCTCGATGAATTCGGCCATCTGCACGCGCTTGCCGTGCAAGAACTGGTTGAAGCGCACGCGGAACTTGGCGTCGCGCGCCGCCTGCAGCTTCGCCTCGCCCCACAGCAGCGAGTATTCGTCATCGCGAAACAGCGTCCGGTAATACGCGAGCGCCATCGATTCCATCTGCTCGCGGGTGCCGCCGCCTTCGAAAATCGCCTCGAAGTCGGCCTGCACCTCCGCGTGATCGCGCTCCAGCAGCTCCAGCAACAAATCGGACTTGCTGCGGAAATTCGAGTAGAACGCGCCACGCGTATAGCCGGCCGCCGCCGCGATGTCCTCGACGCTCGCGGCCACATAGCCTTTCTTCATAAAAATGCGATGCGCGGCTTTCAGCAGACGTTCGCGCGTCTGGTCCCTGCTCTGCTCGCGAGTTAAGCGCTGTGGTTTCATGGCGCGCAGTCTAGCATCCTTTCCCTTTCGGATTCATCTTTGCATTCGGATACAGGTGTGTATTAGAATCCACCACAGTTTCTCAAAATGTTGTCCGTCTGTCCGCGTGCGCCGATGCCGGCGCCGTTCTGGGGCAAGCGCGCGCCGCGCTTGCCGGCCTCGTTCCGCTCCACCTCACCTGGGGGTTTCGTGAATCGCTCCGGTTCCCGCGCCGCGCTGCTGATCGGCGCCGCGCTCGTCCTTGCCGCCTGTCATCCGAAAGAATCCGCGCCGCCCGCCCCGCGCCCCGTCGTCGCGCTGCCCGCGCGGGCCGACACCGTCGCGGCCGCGCGCACGTTGCCCGGCGACATCCAGCCGCGCTATGCCACGCCGCTGTCGTTCCGCATCGCCGGCAAGATCATCGAGCGCCGGGTGCGGCTCGGCGATACGGTGAAGGTCGGCCAGGTCGTCGCGCTGCTCGATCCGTCCGACGTCGAGAAGAACGCCGCGAGCGCGCAGGCGCAATTCGACGCCGCGTCGCACAGCCTCGCGTTCGCGAAGCAGCAGCTCGACCGCGATCGCGCGCAGGCCCGCGAAAACCTGATCGCGACCGCGCAGCTCGAACAGACGCAGAACAGCTACACGTCGGCGCTCGCGCAGCGCGACCAGGCGCAGCAGCAACTCGCGCTCGCAAAGAATCAGCTCCGCTACGCGACGCTCGTCGCCGATCATGCGGGCACCATCACCGCCGAACAGGCCGATACCGGCCAGAACGTGTCGGCCGGCCAGCCGGTCTACCAGCTCGCGTGGTCGGGCGACGTCGACGTCGTGAGCGACGTGCCCGAAGCCGCGCTCGCGTCGCTCGCGCCCGGCCATGCGGCGACCGTCACGCTGCCGTCGCTGCCGGGCCGACAGTTCGCCGCGAAGGTGCGCGAAATCGCGCCGGCCGCCGATCCGCAAAGCCGCACCTACCGCGTGAAGCTCACGCTGGGCGCGCCCGATCCGGCGATCCGGCTCGGGATGACCGCGGACGTCGCGTTCGACGGCGCGCCGGCCGCCGGCGATACGCAGCCGATCACGCTGCCCGCGACCGCGCTGTTCCACGACGGCGCGCAACCGGCCGTGTGGGTCGTGCGCACGAAGGACGACACGCTCGAACTGCGCCGCGTCGACGTCGCGCGCTTCAACGAGCGCACGGTCACCGTGTCGCACGGGCTGCAGCCGGGCGAGCGCGTCGTGCTGCAGGGCGTGCATACGGTCAGCGCGGGCGAGAAGGTGCGCGCGATCGCGCCGCTGCATCCGGAGGACTTCGCATCGTGAGCGTCTCCCACGAAGAAGGCCGCTTCAACCTGTCCGCATGGGCGCTGCGCCACCAGGCGCTGGTCGTCTACCTGATCGCGCTCGCGACGCTCGCGGGCATCCTCGCCTACACGCGGCTCGCGCAATCGGAAGACCCGCCGTTCACGTTCCGCGTGATGGTGATCCGCACGTTCTGGCCCGGCGCGAGCGCGCGGCAGGTGCAGGAACAGGTGACCGACCGGATCGGCCGCAAGCTGCAGGAAACGCCGGCCATCGACTTCCTGCGCAGCTATTCGCGCCCCGGCGAATCGCTGATCTTCTTCACGATGAAGGATTCGGCGCCGGTGAAGGACGTGCCCGATACCTGGTACCAGATCCGCAAGAAAGTGGGCGACATCGGCTACACGCTGCCGCCCGGCGTGCAGGGCCCGTTCTTCAACGACGAATTCGGCGACGTCTACACCAACATCTGGACGCTCGAGGGCGACGGCTTCACGCCCGCGCAACTGCACGACTACGCGGACCAGTTGCGCACCGTGCTGCTGCGCGTGCCGGGCGTCGGCAAGGTCGACTATTTCGGCGACCCCGACCAGCGGATCTTCATCGAGGTGAATAACGCGCAGCTCACGCGCCTCGGCATCTCGCCGCAGCAGCTCGGCCAGGCGATCAACGCGCAGAACGACATCTCGTCGGCCGGCGTGCTGACGACCGCCGACGATCGCGTGTTCGTGCGGCCGAGCGGCCAGTTCGACAACGTCGATGCGATCGCGAATACGCTGATCCGCATCAACGGCCGCACGTTCCGGCTCGGCGATCTCGCGACGGTGAAACGCGGGTACGACGATCCGCAAGTCACGCAGATGCGCATGAACGGCAAAGCCGTGCTCGGCATCGGCGTGACGATGCAGCCGGGCGGCGACGTGATCCGGCTCGGCAAGGCGCTCGACGCCGAATCGAAGGACTTGCAGGCGCAACTGCCGGCCGGCCTGAAGCTGACCGAGGTGTCGAGCATGCCGCATGCGGTGTCGCACTCGGTCGACGACTTTCTCGAAGCCGTCGCCGAAGCGGTCGCGATCGTGCTGGTCGTGAGCCTCGTGTCGCTCGGGCTGCGCACCGGGATGGTCGTCGTGATCTCGATTCCGGTGGTGCTCGCGGTCACCGCGCTGTTCATGTACCTGTTCGACATCGGGCTGCACAAGGTGTCGCTCGGCACGCTCGTGCTCGCGCTCGGGCTGCTCGTCGACGACGCGATCATCGCGGTCGAGATGATGGCCGTGAAGCTCGAACAGGGCTACAGCCGCGCGCGCGCCGCCGCGTTCGCGTACACCAGCACCGCGTTCCCGATGCTGACGGGCACGCTCGTCACGGTGTCGGGCTTCCTGCCGATCGCGCTCGCGAAATCGAGCACCGGCGAATACACGCGCTCGATCTTCGAGGTGTCGGCGATCGCGCTGATCGCGTCGTGGTTCGCGGCCGTCGTGCTGATCCCGCTGCTGGGCTTCCACATGCTGCCCGAGCGCAAGCGGCACGCGCACGAGGCGCACCTGCCCGACGATCACGAGCACGACATCTACGACACCCGCTTCTACCGGCGGCTGCGCGGCTGGATCGACTGGTGCATCGAGCGGCGCTTCGTCGTGCTGCTGATCACGGGCGCGCTGTTCGTCGTCGCGCTGATGGGCTTCACGCTCGTGCCGCAGCAGTTCTTCCCGAGCTCCGACCGGCCCGAGCTGCTGGTCGACCTGCGGCTGCCCGAAGGCGCGTCGTTCGCGGCGACGCTGCGCGAGACCGAGCGGCTCGAGAAAGCGATCGACAAGCGTCCCGAGATCGACCATGCGGTGAACTTCGTCGGCAGCGGCGCGCCGCGCTTCTACCTGCCGCTCGACCAGCAGTTGCAACTGCCGAACTTCGCGCAGTTCGTGATCACCGCGAAATCGGTCGAGGATCGCGAGAAGCTCGCGACCTGGCTCGAAACCACGCTGCGCGACAAATTTCCAGCCGTGCGCTGGCGCCTGTCGCGGCTCGAGAACGGGCCGCCGGTCGGTTATCCGGTGCAGTTTCGCGTGAGCGGCGACAGCATCGCGACGGTCCGCTCGATCGCCGAGAAGGTCGCGGCGACGATGCGCGGCGATGCGCGCACCGTGAACGTGCAGTTCGACTGGGACGAGCCAGCCGAGCGTTCGGTGCGCTTCGAGCTCGACCAGAAGAAGGCGCGCGAGCTGAACGTCACGTCGCAGGACGTGTCGAGCTTCCTCGCGATGACGCTGTCCGGCACGACCGTCACGCAGTATCGCGAGCGCGACAAGCTGATCGCCGTCGACCTGCGCGCGCCGCGCGCCGACCGCGTCGACCCGGCGAAGCTCGCGGGCCTCGCGCTGCCGACGCCGAACGGCCCCGTGCCGCTCGGCTCGCTCGGCCGCTTCACGCCGACGCTCGAATACGGCGTCGTGTGGGAGCGCGACCGCCAGCCGACCATCACCGTGCAGTCGGACGTGCGCGCCGGCGCCCAGGGCATCGACGTCACGCATGCGGTCGACGCGAAGCTGAACGCGCTGCGCGCGCAGTTGCCGGTCGGCTATCAGATCAACATCGGCGGCTCGGTCGAGGAAAGCGCGAAGGCGCAGGCGTCGATCAACGCGCAGATGCCGCTGATGGCGATCGCCGTGTTCACGCTGCTGATGATCCAGCTGCAGAGCTTCTCGCGCGTGCTGATGGTCGTGCTGACCGCGCCGCTCGGGCTGATCGGCGTGGTCGCGACGCTGCTGCTGTTCGGCCAGCCGTTCGGCTTCGTCGCGATGCTCGGCGTGATCGCGATGTTCGGGATCATCATGCGCAACTCGGTGATCCTGGTCGATCAGATCGAGCAGGACATCGCGGTCGGCCACGGCCGCGTCGATGCGATCATCGGCGCGACCGTGCGGCGCTTCCGCCCGATCACGCTGACGGCCGCGGCCGCCGTGCTCGCGCTGATCCCGCTGCTGCGCTCGAACTTCTTCGGGCCGATGGCGACCGCGCTGATGGGCGGCATCACGAGCGCGACCGTGCTGACGCTGTTCTACCTGCCTGCGCTGTACGCGACGTGGTTCCGCGTGAAGCGCGACGAACGCGACCCGCAGGACGGCCCGCCGCCAGGCGGCACGCCTGCCGCGCCGTCGGGAGCCTGACCATGGATCGATCGATGACCCTGAAAAAGAAAGCCGTGCGGGTGCTCGCCGCGGCGAGCGTCGCCGGCCCGCTCGCGGGCTGCGCATGGTTCGCGCCGAGCGGCGAGCCGCCCGCGATGCCGTCGCCCGCGCACTATGGCGCCGTGCCGCAAGTCCAGCAGACGGTGTCCGCGCAAGGCGTCGCGCAGCAGTTCGAGGTCGGCGCGCAGCCGGTGCCGGACTGGTGGAAACAGTACCGTTCCGAGGCGCTGAACGCGCTCGTCGACGAAGGGCTGCGCAACAGCCCGACGCTGAGCGCGGCGTCGCACTCGCTGGATGCCGCGCGCGAGCAGTTGCGCGGGCAGATCGGCAGCTCGATGCTGCCGTCGATCGACGCAGTCGGCCAGGCCACGCGCCAGCGCGCGCTCGGCGTGCCGATCCCCGCGCTCGGCGCGCCGACGCTGCTGTACGACACGTTCGTCGGGCAACTGCAGGCGAGCTATACGGTCGACCTGTTCGGCGTGTCGCGCTTCGCGAACCGCGCGCTCGCGAAACGCGTCGACGTCAGCGCGTTCCAGCTCGAATCCGCGCGGCGCGCGCTGGCCGCGAACATCGTGACCGCGTCGATCACCGTGTCGGTGCTCAATGCGCAGATCGACACGACCGAGCGGCTCGTCGCGCTCGCGAACGACCAGGCGCACGACGCCGAGCGCCGCCATGCGCTCGGCTCGGCATCGCGCAGCGACGCGCTCAATGCCCGGCAAAGCGCCGACACGTTCGCGGCCAGCCTGCCCGCACTGCGCCAACAGCGCGACTCGGCGCGCCACGCGCTGGCCGTGCTGGTCGGTCGCACGCCCGACCGGCCGCCGGCCGATCTCGCGCTCGCCGATCTGCATCTGCCCGAGCAGGTGCCCGTCGTCGTGCCGTCGGACCTGCTGCAAAGCCGCCCGGACATCCAGGCCGCCGACGCGGGGCTGAAAGCCGCCGCCGCCGAGGTTGGCCTCGCGACCGCCCAGATGTTTCCGCAACTGTCGCTGTCGGCGGCGATGGGCAAAGGCGGCTTCAGCTGGCCGGCGATGCTGTCGGGCGCCGGCGCGATCTGGAACGTCGGCGCGTCGCTGAGCCAGCCGATCTTCCACGGCGGCGCGCTGCTCGCGCAGCGCCGCGCGGCAAAGGCGACCTACGAGGCCGCGGTCGACCAGTACAAGCAGGCGGTGCTCGGCGCGTTCCAGAACGTCGCCGATTCGCTCGCGGCGCTCGAGCACGACGCGGAGGCGCTCGATGCGTCGTCGCGCGCCGCGCTGTCCGCCCGTGGCGCATACGACGACGCGGCCGCCCGCGTGCGGCTCGGTGCGTTGCCGCCGTCGGCCGCGCGCGCGAGCGAGTTGCAGTACCGCAATGCGCGGCTCGACGAGATTCGCGCGACCGGTGCGCGGTTCGCGGATACCGCGCGGCTTTACCAGGCGATGGGCACGCCGCCGGCCGACCACGGCGACACGTCCGGTAAATCCGGCCAAGCCGCTGGCGACGGCACGACCGGCACGCAGGCACGCGCCGCCGCGCCCGCCCCTTCGGCGCAATTACCGTAATAACCGCCCTCCGATCGGACGCGCGTGCGACTCCCCGCCACGCGCGTCCGATCGCCGATCTTCCGCTTGACCCTCACGTAGCGTAACGTTCGAGACTCCAGTGTGCGCACCGAACGGAGGAACGAATGCGGCTGAAAGTGGGAGACCTGGCGAAACGCAGCGGACTGACCGTCCGCACGCTTCATCACTATCACGCAATCGGTCTGCTGACGCCTTCGGCGCGCGCCGACAACGGCTACCGGCTGTACGACCGCGACGACATCGCCCGACTCCACCAGATCCAGGCCCTGCGTCGCTTCGGACTGTCGCTCGCCGAAATCGGCGACTACCTGACCCGGCCCGGCACGCCGCTCGTCGATCTGGTCGCGAAGCAGATCGCATCGCTCGACCGCCAGCTCGCGCAAACCGCGCAGCTGCGCGAGCGACTCGCGAGCCTGCACGCGCAGCTCGCGGCGGGCACCGAGCCGGAACTGGCCGATTGGCTCACCACACTGGAGTTGATGACCGTGTACGACAAATATTTCTCCGAGGAAGAACTCGCGCGCCTGCCGATGTACCGAAAGAGCCAGGCCGGCGACGCGGAATGGATCGCGCTCGTCGACGAGGTCCGCGCGCTGCACGATGCGGGCGTATCCGCCGAGGACGAGCGCGTGCGTGCGCTCGCCGCGCGCTGGATGGCGCTGCTGGTGCGCGACACGAACAACGATCCGCGGCTGCTGGCGAAGCTGAACCTGATGCACGAGCACGAACCGTCGATGCAGTCGAAGATCGGCATTTCGACCGCGTTGCGCGACTACGTGCTGCGGGCCTCGTCGGAAACGAAGATGCGGCTCTTCGAGAAATACCTCACGCCGGACGAGATCCGTTTCATGCGCGCGCATTACCGCGAACGGGCGATGGAATGGCCGCAACTGATGGCCGACGTGCGCGACGCGATCGATGCGGGCACGCGGCCCGATTCGCCGCAGGGCCGCGCGCTCGCGCAGCGCTGGTTCGAGCTGTTCTGCAGCTACGCGGGCCACGACCCGGCCACGCATGCGAAATTCCGCCACGCGCTGATGAACGAGCCGGCGCTGACGAAGGATTCGTGGACCGACGAGACGCTGCTCGGTTTCATGCGCGAGGCGATGGCGCAACTCGCGCCAGCGCGCTGATCGGATGACGGGCGGGCGGCGCGCGGGTTTCCCGTGCGCCGCCTGTTTCACCATGGGCAGCCGGTATCTCGCGCCCAACGGCCACACACCCGCCTAGTCGTTGCGCAGGCTGATCCCGTGCCAGCGCTGCGTCATGTAACGCAGAAACGCGGGCTGTGCCTTCAGGTCCGCGTTCGGCACGGGCGCCGCGCCGCCATCGACGAACTTGCCGTTGATCGTCACGGTTTCCTCGCCGCGCAGCACGTACTTCGTGCCCGCGTCGATCAGGAAGTACTTGACCTGATCGGCGCTCACGTCGCCGCGGCAACCGACCTTGTACGCGAACAGGAACTGCTTGCGGCCATTGCCGAGCAGGTCGCGCATTTCGATCGACTTCGGCACGACGTCGAGAATCACGTCGACCGGGCATGCCTTCACGTAGTCGCGCACCGTCCAGTCGGCGCGGCCGTCGAGCGTCGCGGACACCTTGAGTTCGACGTCGTCGCCGGACGCGGTTCTGGCGAGCGTCACCGCATGCGCACCGGCCGCATCGGTCCACGTGTAGTCGGCGGCGTGCGCCGGGCTGGCCAGCGCTGCGACGGCAAGCAACAGGCAATGCGAAAGGGCATGTCTTTTCATCGGCGATGGGAGCACGCTGGAATGGAACGCGCCATTATCGACAAAGCCGCGTGCCGCGGCCAGCCGCGCGTGCCTCGCCCGTTCAGCGCTCGCGCGTGCCAAGCCCGAGCGCCTTCATCCGGCGGTACAGCGTCCGTTCGCTCAATCCGAGCTGCGCGGCGAGCGCCTTGCGCGTGCCGTCGAACGCGCGCGCGATCCGGACGAGTTCCGCGTCCGACACGCCGCGTGCGTCCGCCGCCTGCGCGTGCGGCGCCGCCGCGGCCGCGACGAGCTCGGCCGGCAGATGTTCGACGCGGATCGTGCCGTCGTCCGCGAACAGGCACGCGCGTTCGAGCACGTTGCGCAGCTCGCGGATGTTGCCGGGCCATGCATATGCGTCGAGGCACGCCCGCGCGCGCTGGGTCAGCGTGAACGGCCGGGCCGCGAATGGCCGGGCATTCGCGTCGCCCGCCTTGCCGCGCGCATTCGCGATCCGCCGCAGGATCGATTCGGCCAGCAGCGCGACGTCGCCCTGCCGTTCGCGCAGCGCCGGCAGCGGAATCGGAAACGCGTTGATCCGGTAGTAAAGATCCTGCCGGAACCGGCCGTCGTCGATCATCTCGCGCAGCGGCTTGTGCGTGGCCGCGACGAGCCGGAAATCGGCGCGCAGCGCCTCGACGCCGCCGACGCGCCGGAACGTGCCCGATTCGATCAGCCGCAGCAGCTTCACCTGCATCGGCAGCGGCACGTCGCCGATCTCGTCGAGAAACAGCGTGCCGCCCTGCGCGGTTTCGACGAGGCCCGGCTTGCGCTGGTTCGCGCCCGTGAACGCGCCCTTCTCGTAGCCGAACAGTTCGCTCTCGAACAACGTCTCGGCGATCCCCGAGCAATCGACGACGACGAACGGCCCCATCGCGCGATCGCTCGCCTCGTGCAGCGCGCGAGCGAACAGCTCCTTGCCGGTGCCCGATTCGCCGAGCAGCAGCACCGGCAGCGTCGAGGGCGCCACGCGCTGCAGCGCGCCGAGCGCCGCATTGAACGCGTCGGAACCGCCGACGAGCCCTTCCGCGCTCGGCTGCGCGGATGCGCTGCGCACGGTCGTCAGCCGCTCGACATACGCGATCACGTTGCCGTCCGCGTCGAAGATCGGCCGCAGCTCGACGTCGACATGCTCGGGGCCGCGCGGCGTGTGATGGATGTGCAGCACGCGGTTCAGCCCGCGCGATTCGAGCGCCTGCTTCATCGGGCAATGCTCGCCGGCCTGGTCGCACGGCACGTCGTAGTGATGCGACACCTGGAAACAGTGCCGGCCCACGTGCTCGACGCCGGCCACGCCGAACTGGCGCCGGTATGCATCGTTCGCCGCGAGGATCCGGTAGTCGGGGTCGACCACGATCATCGGCTGCGGATCCTGCTCGAGATACGCGACGAGCGCGTGTACGTCGGGCATCGCGTCATGGCGCGGCGCGGGGACGATCGGAATGGTGTCGTGCGGATTCATGCGGCGGCTCGCTCGGCGAAGAGGCGCCCGGACGGACTGCCAGGCTGACTGCCAATTCTGCCACGGTACTGCCAGTTGTGGCAGTGCTCGTCCGCCACCGGATGTCGCTGCCGCCTTCTCGACGCCGCCTATGCGCCGAAAACCCGAGCCGAATCAAGCCACTGCGATATCGGCCGATGCCGCGCCGCCGGCTGGCATGCTTCTTGAGATAAAGACCGCCATTGCAGATGCAGAACCCGATCGAGGACACCCCGTGAGCCACGCCCCCGCGCTGTCGGTCGAAGGCTTTTTCGACCCGGCGACCCACACCGTCAGCTATCTCCTGCTCGATGCCGCGAGCCGCGCATGCGCGCTGATCGACAGCGTGCTCGACTACGACCCGAAATCCGGCCGCACGCGCACCGCCAGCGCCGACCGGCTGATCGCGCGCGTCGCCGAACTCGGCGCGACCGTGCACTGGCTGCTGGAAACGCACGTGCATGCCGACCATCTGTCGGCCGCGCCGTACCTGAAAGCGCAGGTCGGCGGCCAGATTGCGATCGGTTCGCACGTGCGCCGCGTGCAGCACGTGTTCGGCACGCTGTTCAACGCAGGCCCCGGCTTCGCGGAAGACGGCCGCCAGTTCGACCGGCTCGTCGACGACGGCGACACGCTCGCGCTCGGCGCGCTGACGATCCGCGCGCTGCACACGCCGGGCCACACGCCCGCGTGCATGACCTACTGCGTGGACGACGCGACGCAGCGCGCGGCGTTCGTCGGCGACACGCTGTTCATGCCCGACTACGGCACGGCCCGCTGCGACTTCCCCGGCGGCGACGCACGCACGCTGTACCGCTCGATCATGCGCGTGCTCGCGCTGCCGCCCGACACGCGCCTGTACCTGTGCCACGACTACCAGCCGGGCGGCCGCGACGTGCAGTTCGTGACGACCGTCGCCGAGCAGCGCCGCGCGAACGTGCACGTGAAAGACGGCGTGACCGAGGACGATTTCGTCGCGATGCGCACCGCGCGGGACGCGACGCTCGACATGCCCGTGCTGATGCTGCCGTCGGTGCAGGTCAACATGCGCGCCGGCCACCTGCCCGAACCCGAGAACAACGGCGTGCGCTACCTGAAGATTCCGCTCGACGCGATCTGAGCCGCGCGCCCCACCGGAGAACCCGACATGAGCATCCGCAAGCTGACCGACACGCTGTCGGTCTCGCCGCAGATCGCGGCGGCCGACCTGCCCGCGCTTCACGCGGCGGGCATCCGCGCGATCATCTGCAACCGGCCCGACGGCGAAGGCGCCGACCAGCCGACCGTCACCGAGATCCGCGCGGCCGCCGCGCCGCTCGGCATCGACGTGCATTACCTGCCGGTCGATACCGGCAAGGTGACCGACGACCAGGCCGCGCGGTTCGGCGCGCTCGTCGCGTCGCTGGACGGGCCCGTGCTCGCGTACTGCCGCAGCGGCACGCGGTCGGCCACGCTATGGGCGCTGTCGCAGGCGGGGCTGCGCCCGCTGGACGACCTCGTCGCCACCGCCGGCGCGGCCGGCTACGACCTGAGCGCGCTCGCATCGCGTATCGCGCAGCGCGGCCGCCACGCGGCGCCAGCCGTGGACGCGCGGCACGACATCGTGATTGTCGGCGCCGGTGCGGCCGGCATCGCGGTCGCGTCGAGCCTGCTCGCGCGCGACGCGTCGCTCGACATCGCGGTGATCGATCCCGCCGACGTCCACTACTACCAGCCCGGCTGGACGATGGTCGGCGCGGGCGTGTTCCGGCCCGAAACGACCGCGCGCAGGATGACCGACCTGCTCCCGCGCGGCGTGCAGCGAATCCAGGCCGCGGTCGCGGGCTTCGAGCCCGACGCGCACGCGGTCGTGCTCGACGGCTGCCGGCGCATCGGCTATCGCAAGCTCGTCGTGTGCCCGGGGCTCAAGCTCGACTGGCATGCGATCGACGGCCTCGCCGACACGCTCGGCCGCAACGGCGTCACGTCGAACTACCGCTACGATCTCGCGCCGTACACGTGGGAGCTCGTGCGCGCGTTCCGCGGCGGCCATGCGCTCTTCACGCAGCCGCCGATGCCGATCAAGTGCGCGGGCGCGCCGCAAAAGGCGATGTATTTGTCGTGCGACCACTGGCGGCGCACGGGGCGCCTCGACGCCGCGAACGTCGAATTCCTGAATGCGGGCGGCGCGCTGTTCGGCGTCGCCGATTACGTGCCCGCGCTGATGGAGTACGTGAAAAGCTATGACATCGCGCTGTCGTTCGGCCACAACCTCGTCGCAATCGACGGGCCCGCGCGCCGTGCGACGTTCTCGCGCGCGCTGCCGGAAGGCGGCAAGGAAACCGTCGAGCGTGCGTTCGACATGATCCACGTCGTGCCGCCGCAGAAGGCGCCCGATTTCGTGCGCGCGAGCCCGCTCGCCGACGCGGCCGGCTGGATCGACGTCGATCCGGCGACACTGCGGCACAAGCAGTTTCCGGACATCTATGCACTCGGCGACGTCACCAACACGACCAATGCGAAAACGGCCGCGGCCGCGCGCAAGCAGGCGCCCGTCGTCGCGCACAACCTGCTCGCGTCGCTCGGCCGCGCGCACGGCGACGCCGCGTACGACGGCTACGGCTCGTGCCCGCTCACCGTCGAGCGCGGCAAGATCGTGCTCGCCGAATTCCTGTACGGCGGCAAGGTCGCGCCGACCTTCCCGGCCTGGCTGATCGACGGCAAGCGACCGTCGCGGCTCGCGTGGCTGCTCAAGGAGCGCGTGCTGCCGCCGCTCTACTGGAAGGCAATGCTCAAGGGCCGCGAATGGCTCGCGAAGCCCGCGATCACGCGTTGACCGGAGCGCGATGACGTCATGCTGATATCTCTCGTACTCGGCGGCTTCGTCGGCGCCGTGCTCGGCCTCACCGGCGCCGGCGGCGGCATTCTCGCGGTGCCCGCGCTCGTCGTCGGGATGAGCTGGCCGATGCTGCAGGCGACGCCGGTCGCGCTCGTCGCGGTGGCCGGCAGCGCCGCGCTCGGCGCGCTCGAGGGCTTTCGCCGCGGGCTCGTGCGTTATCGCGCGGCGCTGCTGATGGCCGTGGCCGGTGTGCCGCTGACCACGCTCGGCGTGCGGCTCGCGCACGTGCTGCCGCAGCGCCTGCTGCTCACGCTGTTCGCGCTGACGATGCTGGTCGTCGCCGGCCGGCTGCTGCGACAGGCGCTGCGGCAGCAGGCAACCGATGCGGACGCGTCGCCGCTGTGCGTCGGCCGCGTGAATCCCGATACGGGCCGGCTCGTATGGTCGTGGCCCGTCGGCATCGCGCTGGCGTCGACCGGCGCGGTGACCGGGTTGATGACGGGGCTGCTCGGCGTCGGCGGCGGCTTCGTGATCGTGCCGATGCTGCGCAAGTTCACGAACGTGTCGATGCATGGGGTGGTCGCGACGTCGCTGATGGTGATCGCGCTCGTCGGCACCGGCGGCGTGTTGGCGACGCTCGTGTCGGGCACGCGCGCGCCGCTCGACGTGACGCTGTGGTTCAGCATCGCGACCGCGCTCGGCATGGCCGCCGGCCGCGGTGCGTCGCGTCACCTCTCCGCGCGGCACGTGCAGGCCGGGTTCGCGGTCGTGCTTGTGTGTGTCGCGCTGGGGTTGCTGGCGAAGGCGGCGTTCGGCGTATAAACGCCGACGACGGGCTGGCGATCGTCACGCAGGGCCAAACGAAACGCCCGGCCCGACCCATCGTCGGCACCGGGCGTTTTTCATGACGGCCGCAACCGGAGCGTCAGGCGGCAAATCCCGCCATCCGCTTGCGTTCCTGACGCAGCATCACGAAGTTCGCGATCACGACGCCGGCCGTCACCGCGATGATGAACAGCGTCGCGAGCGCGTTCATCTCCGGGTTCAGCCCGAGGCGCACGCGCGAGAACACGACGAGCGGCAGCGTCGTCGAGCCGGGGCCCGACAGGAACGCCGACAGCACGAGGTCGTCGATCGACAGCGTGAACGACAGCAGCCAGCCCGCGATCAGCGCCTGCGAGATCAGCGGCAGCGTGATCGTGAAGAACACCTTCAGCGGCGTCGCACCGAGATCGAGCGCGGCTTCTTCCAGCGACGGATTCAGCTCGCGCACGCGCGACTGCACGATGATCGCGACGTACGAGATGCACAGCATCACGTGGCCCAGCCAGATCGTGAACACGCCGCGCTCGGCCGGCCAGCCGATCCACTTCGCGAGCTCGATGAACAGCAGCAGCAGCGAGATCCCCTGGATCACCTCGGGGATCACGAGCGGCGCGTTGATCATCCCGCTGAACAGCGCGAAGCCGCGAAAGCGCCCCATCCGCGCGAGCACGAAACCGGCCCACGTGCCGATGAACACCGACGCGAACGCGGTCAGCACGCCGATCTTCAGCGACAGCCACGCGGCCGTCAGCAGCTCGTCGTCCTCGACGAGCGCCTCATACCAGCGGAACGAAAAGCCCGACCACACGGTGACGAGCTTCGACTCGTTGAACGAATAGACGATCAGGCTGATGATCGGGATGTACAGGAACGCGAAGCCCACGAACAGCGCCGCGAACTGCAGGTAGCGATTCGGCTTCATCGGCGGCCTCCCTGTTCCTTCGCCTGGAAGTGCTGGAACATCGCCATCGGCACGAGCAGCAGCAGCACCATCGCGCACGTCACGGCAGACGCCATCGGCCAGTCCGCGTTGTTGAAGAACTCGTTCCACATCACGCGGCCGATCATCAGCGTATTCGCGCCGCCGAGCAGCTCCGGAATCACGTACTCGCCGACCGCCGGGATGAACACCAGCAGGCAGCCCGCGATGATCCCGTTCTTCGACAGCGGCAGCGTGATCTGCACGAACGCCTTCCACGGCTTCGCACCGAGGTCGTACGCGGCTTCGAGCAGGCGCAGGTCCATCTTCACGAGGTGCGCGTAGAGCGGCATCACGAGGAACGGCAGGTACGAATACACCATCCCGATGTACACCGCGTAGTTCGTGCGATACAGCTCGATCGGCGTATGCGTGAGCCCGATCCACATCAGGAAGTTGTTCAGCAGCCCGTTGTTCTTCAGGATCCCGATCCAGGCGTACACGCGGATCAGGAACGACGTCCAGAACGGCAGCATCACGCCCATCATCAGCAGGTTGCGGGTGGCCGGGTTCGAGCGCGCGATGTAATACGCCATCGGATAGCCGAGCAGCAAACACAGCAGCGTCGTGATCGCGGCGACCCACACCGAGTTCACGTAGGTCGCGAAATACAGGCTGTCCGTGAACAGGAACGCGTAGTGCGACAGGTTCAGCGCGACGTGCACGACGCCGTCCGCGTATGACGCGAGCTCCGTATACGGCGGGATGCCGAGCTGCAGCTCCGCGAAGCTGATCTTCACCACCAGCACGAACGGCACGAGGAAGAACAGCACGAGCCACGTGAACGGCCCGGCCACGACCGCCGTGGCGCCCGTCAGGTTGAAGCGCCGCACCGGCCACTCGAGCAGGGACTTGAACGCGTTCATGACGTCAGCACCACCCCGGCGGTCGCGCTCCAGCGCACGTAGATCTCGTCGGCGAGCGCGGGCGTGTCGAGTTCGGAAATCGCGAGGCTCGACACGTTCGCGATCACCGTCTTGCCCCCGTCGAGCTTCACGTGATACAGCGAATAGCCGCCCATGTACGCGACGTTGCTGATCCGGCCGCGCGCCCAGTTGAACGCGCCTTCGGGCGGCTTGCGCGTGAGCGCGATCCGCTCGGGGCGCACCGACACCGTGACCGGCATCCCGAGCGGGCCCGAGATCCCGTGGCTCACGTACAGCCGGCTCGGCAGTTCCGGCGATTCGATGTACACGTGATCGGGTTCATCCTCGACCGTCACGCCGTCGAACAGGTTCGTCGAGCCGATGAATTCGGCCGAAAAGCGGCTGTTCGGGTATTCGTACACTTCGTTCGGCGAGCCGATCTGCACGATCTGGCCTTCGCTCATCACCGCGAGGCGGTTCGCCATCGTCATCGCCTCTTCCTGGTCGTGCGTGACCATGATGCAGGTGACGCCGACCTTGTTCAGGATGTTGACGAGCTCGATCTGCGTACGCTGGCGGATCTGCTTGTCGAGCGCGGACATCGGCTCGTCGAGCAGCAGCAGCTTCGGGCGCTTGACCAGCGAGCGGGCCAGCGCGACGCGCTGCTGCTGGCCGCCGGACAACTGGTGCGGCTTGCGCTTCGCGTACTTGCCCATCTGCACGAGTTCGAGCGCGGACGCGACGCGTGCCTTCAGCTCGGCCTTCGGCGTACCTTCCTGCTTCAGCCCGAACGCGACGTTCGACTCGACCGACATGTGCGGGAACAGCGCATACGACTGGAACATCATGTTCACGGGCCGCTTGTACGGCGGCATCTGCGCGAGGTCCTCGCCGTCGATCAGGATCTTGCCCGACGTGACCGTCTCGAGGCCCGCGAGCATCCGCAGCAACGTCGACTTGCCGCAGCCCGAGCTGCCGAGCAGCGCGAACAGCTCGCCCTGGCGCACGGTCAGGTTGACGCTGCGCACGGCTTCGGTGTCGCCGAATTTCTTGACGACGTCGACGATCTGGACAAAGTTCTCGGCGCGCGCATCGGCGCCGGAGGAGGAAACGGAGAACGGCGCGCCCGCGACCGGCGCGCCCGACTGGCTATTCATGATGTGCTGCTTCTCTCCTGCGTTAGACGAACAAAGCCCCCGGGGGCACCAGGGGCTTCATGACTGCGGGTTCACTTCGGCTCGTGTCAGCGGCCCGACTTCAGCTCGGTCCACAGACGCGTCTGCAGACGCTGGATTTCAGGCGGCAGCGGCTTGAGCAGGAACAGCGTCTTCACGACGTCGGCCGGCGGGTAGACGGCCGGGTCGTTCGCGACGTCGGGCCGCACGTACTTGCGTGCCTCGGCGTTCGCGCTCGGGTAGTACACCGCGTTCGTGATCGCCGCATGCACCTTCGGATCCTCGATGTAGTTGATCCACTGCAGCGCGGCTTCCTTGTTCTTCGCATCCTTCGGGATCGCCATCACGTCGAACCATACCGGCGCGCCGCCCTTCGGAATGTAGTACTCGATCTTGTACGGCTTCTTCGCCTCGATCGCGCGATGCTTCGCGATCACGACGTCGCCCGACCAGCCGAACGCGAAGCAGATGTCGCCGCCGACCAGGTCGTTGATGTAGCCCGACGAGTTGAATTGCGTGATGTACGGACGGATCTTCTTCAGCACGTCCATCGCGGCCTTGTAGTCGGCCGGGTTCGTGCTCATCGGATCCTTGCCGATGTAGTGCAGCGTCGCCGCGAACATCTGGTCGGGCGCGTCGAGCACCGACACGCCGCAGGTCTTCAGCTTCGCGAGGTTTTCCGGCTTGAACAGGATGTCCCAGTTGTCGAGCGGCACCTTGCCGAGCGCCTGCTGCGCCTTCGTCAGGTTGTACGCGAGGCCGGTCGTGCCGTACGCCCAGGGCACCGAGTACTTGTTGCCCGGGTCCGCGCCGGCGACGAGCGCCATCAGTTGCGGATCGAGGTACTTGAGGTTCGGCAGCTTCGACTTGTCGAGCGGCGCGAAGATGCCGGCGGCGATCTGCTTGCCCGCGTAGTTGCTGGTCGGCACGACGATGTCGTAGCCCGAGCTGCCCGTCAGCAGCTTCGCCTGCAGCGTGTCGTCGCTGTCGTAGTTGTCGTAGCGAACCTTGACGCCCGCCTGCTTCTCGAAGTTCGGGATCGTGTCCTTCGCAATGTAGTCCGACCAGTTATAGACATTGAGCTGCGTATCCTTCGCCGCTGCCGCCGACGCACCCACGCACAGCGCGAGCGCTGCGAACCGGCCCACTACTTTTGCTTTCATCCCGTTCTCCCTTCGGCCGGACGCATTGCCCGGCTGCCGTCTGCCTCGTCATGGCGGCGCATTCCGGCGCGCCGCCCCTCGAAAACCCCGAAAACTACCATCATTCGCGCCCCGTCACAAAAAAATCATGCCGGTGTCGCGCAAACGGAACAGATTCCCGCCGCCGGTCGGTCGAGCCGCCCGCGCAGCGGGGCGTTCCGGGGGAATTCTATCGGGTAATCGGCGGCTGTCCACCGGGAAAAACGGGCAGCGGCGAACCGGCGTTCGGAGGGCGGGCGTGTCCGCCCGGCGCCGGCGTCCGGCCGCGGCGCCGCGATGCATTAAAATGGCGGCTGACGATTCAACTGCGCGAACCCTGCCGATGGCCTCCAATCTTCACGACCTCCCCGACAGCCCCTGCATCGGCGTGTGCTCGACGCTCTTCGACGAAGTCTGCAAGGGCTGCGGCCGCACGGCCGCCGAAGTCTCGAACTGGGTGTTCCTGAGCGACGACGAAAAGCGCGCGGTGTGGGAGCGCATCACGCGCGAAGGCACCGCGATGCGCTTCCAGTACGACAAGCTGTAAATCCACTGCACAAAAAAAGAGCGGCATGCCGACCGCCATGCCGCCAACCCCAACTCTGTTCTTGTTCCGTCGCGTCTAGAACTTCATCCCGACGCCCACGCCGACGATCAGCGGATCGATGTGCAGCGTGCCGATGCCCTTGTCGCCGAGCGTCGCATCGGTGCTCATCCAGATCTTCTTCACGTCGACGTTCATGAACACCTTCTTCGTCAACTGCACGTCCACGCCGAACTGCAGCGCGGGGCCGAAGCTGCTCTTGTTGATCGACACGCCCTCCCCGCCGACGTTGAGCCCGTTGTTGTAGAAGTACGTGTAGTTCAAACCGGCGCCGACGTACGGACGCACCTTGCCCGCATGGTTGAAGTGGTACTGCAGCAAGAGCGTCGGCGGCAGCACGCCCACGCCGCCGAGATTGCCGAGGCTCGACGTCAGTTGATGCCGCGACGTGCCGAGGATCAGCTCGACGCCGAGGTAGTCGCGGATCATGTACGTGAAGTCGAGCTCGGGCACGATCGCGTTGTTCACGCCCGTGTTGATCGCGCCGAGCGTATCGCTCGCACGCTCGTTCGGCTGGATGCTGATCGCGCGAAGCCGGACCAGTACGTCACCCTGATTGATGCCGTCGCCCGGCGACGCCGCGTGCGACAGCGACGGCATCGCGACGAAGCTGGCCGCGACGGCGGCTGCGGTGACACAAGTTCGAATCGTTTTATGCATGGTACGGACCCCCAAAGAATGGTTTCCATTCTCCCCGTAGGGTCTTTTCGTCATCTTGATATTGGTCAAGCCAGCGTAAACGTGGGACGGTTTGCCGCAGGCTCCGTCGCACTGCCGGTCAGCAGCAGGTCGAGCAGATCGCGCACGTTGCGGATCGCGCGGCCGAACGGCAACGCTTCGCGGCCGCGGAAGAACAGCCCGTTCGCGACGTCGCCGCGCAACGCGGCCGCGAGCCGCGTGTCGATACAGAAGTGGCCGAACTTCTCGATGCCGTCGCGCAGCCCGCATACGCTCAGGCATTCGAGCGCGGTCGGGCAACGCTGCTTGAATGCGCCGAGCTTGTTGCGAATGCGCGTCTCGTTGCGCAGGTAACGATCGAGCCACGGGGTCTTCACCGCGCGTGCCGGCAGCCCCGTCACGCTGACGAATTCGACGATGTCGTCGGGCGTCGCATCGGCGAGCACGCGCTTGAAATGCGGATGCGCATCGCCTTCCTCGGTCACCGCGAACGGCGTCCCGACCTGCACGCCGTTCGCGCCGGCCGCGAACGCCGCGCGCACCGTGTCGTGACTGTTGATCCCGCCGGCCACGATCAACGGGATCGCGTCGCGGGCGAGGCCGAGCGACGCCATGACCTGCGCGGTCTCGTCGAGCACGCGCGCGAAATCGAAACGACCGTCGTGCATGTCGTCGATCTGCGTGACGCCGAGGTGGCCGCCTGCGTGCGCCGGATGCTCGATCACGATCGCATCGGGCAGGCGCCCCTTCTTCATCCACTTCTTCAGCACCAGCGCGATCCCGCGGCTGTCCGACAGGATCGGGATCAGCGCGATATCGTGCCCTTGCGTGAGATCGGGCAGATCGAGCGGCAGGCCCGCGCCCATCACGATCGCGTCCGCGCCCTCGTCGCACGCGACCCGCACGTAGTCCGCATGCGCGCTCACCGCCTTCATCACGTTGACCGCGATCATCCCGCGCCCTTCGCTGTACGTCTTCGCGAGACGGATCTCGCGCGCGAGCGCGTCGAGGTTCGCCGCTTCGAGCGTCGCGCGATCGGGTTGCGCGCGGCAACGCGCGAGCAGATCCGCATGATGGTGGCGCAGGTCGATGCTCGCGATCGTGCCGACCGCGCCTTCGCGTGCGACGCTGCCCGCCAGCCGGTGCGCGGAGATGCCGACGCCCATGCCGCCCTGCACGACGGGCAGCAAGGTGCGGCCGCGGATCGTCAGCGGCGGAAAGGAAGTGCGTACGGTCATCTGAAACCTCGTCGGAACATCGGAATCGCGATGATCGACGATCCACCGCCGCGCACCTTGACGGCCGTCAACAAAAAACGGCACGCGAGCGTGCCGTTGCGCGGTCATACGGGAGAAAACGCTCAGGCCGGCTTCGCGGGCTTCAGCTGCATCGATTTGTATTCGAGGTATTCCTCGAGCCCGTACACGCCGTTCTCGCGGCCGTACCCCGACTGCTTGAAGCCGCCGAACGGCGCGGCGCCGTTCCACGCGCCGCCGTTGATGTCGACCTGCCCCGTGCGGATGCGGCGCGCGACGCGCATCGCGCGTTCGTCGCTGCCGGCCCACACCGCGCCGCCGAGCCCGTACGGCGAATCGTTCGCGATCCGCACGGCCTCCTCTTCGTCGCGATACGTGATGATCGACAGCACCGGCCCGAAGATCTCCTCCTGCGCGATCGTCGCTTTCGGATCGACGCGGCCGAACACGGTCGGCTTCACGAAGAAGCCCTTCTCGAGCCCTGCCGGCAACCCGGTGCCGCCCGTCACGAGTTCCGCCCCTTCGTCGATCCCGCGCTGGATGTACGCCTGCACGCGCTGCTGCTGCGCGGCCGACGCCAGCGCGCCGAGACGCGTCGTCTCCTGCCGCGGGTCGCCCGCGACGTACGTTTCGGCCGCGGCCTTCGCGATCTCGCGCGCTTCGTCGTAGCGGGCTTCCGGCACCAGCATCCGTGTATGCGCGGAGCAGGTCTGGCCCGCGTTCAGATAGCACGCGTTGACCGTGCCCTTCACCGCCGTCGCGAAATCGGCGTCGTCGAGGATCACCGACGCCGACTTGCCGCCCAGCTCCAGCGCGACGCGCTTGACGCCCGCGGCCGCCAGCTCGGCCACGCGCTTGCCCGCGCGCGTCGAGCCGGTGAACGACACCATGTCGACGTCCGGATCGGTGGCCAGCACCTCGCCGACGACCGGGCCATACCCGCACACGAGATTGAACACGCCGGCCGGCAGCCCGGCCTCGTGGATCGCTTCGGCGAGCATGAACGCGTTGAGCGGCGCGACTTCCGACGGCTTCAGCACCACCGTGCAGCCGGCCGCGAGCGCCGGCGCGACCTTCAGCGTGATCTGGTTGAGCGGGTAGTTCCACGGCGTGATCGCCGCGACGACGCCGACCGGCTCGCGCACCACGAGCGAATTGCCGACCCGCGCCTCGAATTCGAACGATTCGGCGAGCTTCGCGTACGCCTTCCAGTTATAGACCGGCCCGCCGACCTGGATCGCGCGCGACAGCTTGATCGGCATGCCGACCTCCCCGGTGATCGACTGCGCGAGTTCCTCGCTGCGCGCCTGCAGACGCTCGACGATCTTGCGCAGGTAGCCCGCGCGCGTCGCGGCCGGCGTGGCCGCCCACGCGTCGAAGGCCGCGCGCGCCGCGCGGATCGCGTCCTGCGCGTCGGATGCGACGCCCTCGGGAATCCGGCCGATCACGGCTTCGGTGCCCGAATCGATCACGTCGATCGTGCCGGCGCCGGCCGGTTTGCGCCATGCGCCGTCGATGTAGAACTGGTCGTAGATTTTCATCGTTTCCGCCTCCAGGGAAGCCGACATTCTAGCGAGCGTTTCGGCGGCTGGTGTGACGAATGACAGCCATCCGAAAGGACCGGCGCGCCGTCGCGCCGCGCACGGCCGGCGCCGCACGCTTCGGGCCGCCGTCACGTCAGCATCCGCCCGGGTGCGCGGCCGGGCCCGCATCGTGCTATGTTTTTAATATCGGCATCGGCCCGTCGCGGCCGGCGCCGCCCGGAATCGACGCACTTCGTGAGCGCTGCCATGTCCGACGCATCCCATACCCTCGGCTCGCAAGACCGCCTGGAGCTGCTTTGCTGGCTCACCTGCGGCAACCTCGGCGCGTTTTACCTGAACGAATCCTGGCCGGACGCCGCGTTCCAGGTCCAGGCCGCGCACCGGTGGCTCGACCGTCATCACCGCCAGGCCGACTGGCTCTCGGTCGCCCGGCTCGCGGCGCTCGCGCAGGACATCGCGAAGCGGCATGCGGGCTTCGTCGACGCGTCGTGGGCGCGCGACGCGGTCGAGGAAATCGTCGATACCGACGATCTCGACTATCGGGCCAAACTCGTGCAGTGGGTATACGAAGACTGCTGCAAGGCGCTCGCCGACAAGCGGCTGGCCGATTGAGCGGCACCGGCGCCGCCGGTGCGCGGGTCGCCGCATCGGCCGACGCGACGCCCTTTTCGCCGTGATAGCCGTGACGGCCGTGACGATTGCCGGGGTACGGTGCATGCGCGCTCCCCCGGCGCCGACACGCGCGAAGCGTCATAGAATCGCCGTCGCCGGCCGTTCGGCCGCTGCGGCCCGACCTCAATCTCGAACATGAAGGACACTCGCGTGGCGCTCGCCCATCGACCTCTGCTGATCGCCGGCGCATCGGCCGCGCTGACGGCCGGCGCCGCCGGTGCGGCGCTCGCAGCCACGGCGGCCGCGGCCTGTGCATCGCCCGCGTTCGACCGTTATCCGGCGCCGGCCGCCGCCGTCCGCGCGCCGCGCACACCGGCTGCCGCGCCTCGGCTCACCCGCAACGAAGCGCGCCTGTACCGCACCGTCATTCGCGACGCGTTCGCGCAACCGGCCAACTTTGCCGGTCACTACCGCGTCGCTATCTGGGGTTGCGGAACGGATTGCCGAAATTTCGCGATCGTCGACAAGGACACGGGCGCGACGTACACGATGCCCGGCGTGAAGGCCGTCTCGGGCGTGATGGGCAACGACGACGAGCGCGTCGGCTTCCGTGCCGGCAGCAGGCTGCTGATCGTCGCCGGCTGCTTCAACGACGATTGCGGCGGCGGCAACGCGAAAGCGGCCCGATTCTTCTACGAATGGACCGGCACCCGGCTGCGTCCGGCCGGCACGTGTCCGCTCGCCATCGAGCCGGTTCAGTGAACGGCCCGGGCGCCCCATGACATCCATTCACCTCAGTTTCGACGACGGCCCCGGCCCCTCGACGCCCGCGCTGCTCGACGTGCTGCGCGATGCGTCGTGCGCGGCGACCTTCTTCGTGCTCGGCAAGCACCTGCCGGGCGCGCGCGACGTCGCGACGCGAATCGCGCGCGAAGGCCACCGGCTCGGCAATCACACCTATTCGCATGCGAAGCCCGGCGCGCTCGCGGATGCCGCACTGATCGACGAAATCGACACGACCGATGCGCTGATTCGGGACGTCTATCGCCGCGCCGGCGTGGCCGCGCCGGACGCGATCCCGCTGCGGCTGCCGTATGGGTTGATGCCGCACGACGATCGCGCCGCCGTGCTCGCGCGCCTGCAACGCGATCACACGGGCTGGACCGCGATACTGGACGACTGGCAGCGGCCGGCGCCATCGCCGCAGGCGCTGTTCGACGCGATGTGCGCGCATGTCGACGCATGCATGGCGCAGCATCGCGACGTGCTGTTCTGCCTGCACGACGGATCGCGGCACGGCGACGCGCGGCCCGACACGGTCGAAGCCGTGCGGCTGTTCCTGAACCGGCAACGCTGACGCGACGGCCGGCTAGCCCGCGGGCGCCGCGCCGTTCAGCAACTGGCGCCAGCCGCCGAGGAATCCGATACCGGGCCCCGGCATCCACAGGCCACGCTGCGCGGCCTCGAGATGGATCAACGTCTGGTCCGCGCAGAACAGCATCATCAGCGTGTCGTGGTTGTCGCGCAGCCAATCGGGCGCCGTATCCGGCCGCGTCGCGGTATAAGCGTGCAGGCAGGCCGCCCATCGCCCGCGGTCGAACACGAAGCGGTCGTCCCGGTCCGCATCGCGCGATAGCGCGAACGACGCAAAGGCCGCCTCGAGCCATTGCGCCCCCTGCCCCACATCGTCGAAATCGAGCACGCCGTTCACCGCGTTGCCGACATACAGCAGGTTGCCCGCGTGATAGTCGCCGTGCAGCCAATGCACGAGCCCCGTGAGCCACGACGACGCCGCATCGAGATGTGCGCCGATCCGCCGGATCACCGTGTCGTAGTCGTCGTGCAAGTCGGCCGGCAGCGACGGCATCGCGCGCGCCGCCACGCGTGCATGACGTGCGGACAGCCACGCGAGCGGCGCCGCTTCGCTCGCAGGTATCGCGGCCAGCGCCGTATGCAGATGCGCGAGCGTGCGCATCGCATCGATCGCCCCCGCGTGCGGGTCGTCCGGCAGACCGGGACGGCCGTCGATATGCTCGAACAGATGCAGCCAGCCTCCGTCAGGCGTCTGCACGCCGGTTTGTGCATCGACGGTCGGCCGCAGTCGCGGCAGCGCGGGCAGCCGCGGCGCGGCGCGCACGTCGACGCGATGGCCAAGATGACCGAGTATCGACGCCTCGCACCGCATCTGCTCGACCGGCTTGCCGGCCCACGACACGCGCAGCACCGTCCGCCCCGCATCGCACTCGACGAGATAGGTTTTGTTAGTATGGCCCGACGCCAGCGCCTGCAGGCGCGCCGGGCCGATGTCCCAGTACCGGCGAAGCCACGGTTCCAGCGTTTTCACGTCACTCCTACTCGTTGCATTGACCATGTCAGAGCGTCCTTCGGCCCGCATGCGGGACATCAACATCGAATGGCTGACGCGCGCCGCCGAATTCGGCCATCTGTTCCAGACCCGCTGGCTCGGCGAGCGCTTCTTCCATCTGCCCGGCGACATGCTCGCGCTCCAGGAACTGATCTGGCGCGAGCGCCCCGACTGCATCGTGCAGACCGGCATCGCGGCGGGCGGCGGCGTGGCGTTCACCGCGTCGATGCTGGAACTGGCGGGCAACGAGGGCCGCGTCGTCGCGATCGAACCGCGCTTGCGCGACGAGGTCCGCCAGCGCCTGCACTCGCACCGGCTCGCCCATCGCATGGTGCTGATCGAAGGCGAATCGTGCGCGGCCGATACGCTCGCCTCGGTGCGTGCGCAGATCCACGACGGCGCGCGCGTGATGGCGATCCTCGATCTCACGCATACGCACGCGCACGTGCTGCGCGAACTCGAATGCTATGCGCCGTTCGTGACGCCCGGCAGCTACGCGATCGTTATGGACACCATCATGGAGTACCTGCCCGAGTCGATGTTCGACGGCAAGCCGTACGGCCGCGGCAACAATCCGGCCACGGCCACACGCGAATTTCTCGCCCGCGACGACCGGTTCGACATCGACCACGACATCGAGGACCGCGTACTCATGACGCTGTCGCCAGGCGGCTTCCTGAAGCGAGTGCGCTGATCAGGCGGGCGGCTTGCGCGGAGCCGTCGCACGCGGCATAGCTGTCGCGGATCCGCGCCGCCTGCTCGCGTAGCGATCCGGGACGCAGCAAGCGTTCGAGCGCATCGGTAATGGCCGCGACGCCGGCCTGCTGCAGATCGAGCACGCAGCCCGCGCCGGCCCGCTCGACGAAGTGCGCCGAATGAAACTGGTCGTTGCAGAACGGCGACAGCAGCATCGGCACGCCACACGCCAGCGACTCCATCACCGAATTCGCGCCGCCGTGGCTGACGAACGCGCGCGTGCGCCGCAGCAGCGCCAGTTGCGGCACGTAACGCACGGCGATCACGCGTTCGTCGTCGGCCGGCAGCAGATCCGAATCGACCAGTTCGCCGACCGACAGCACCAGTTGCGCGGACGTCGCACCCGTCGCGTCGATGACCTTCGCGAACACCTCGGGGTGGTAGTAAAGCTGGCTGCCGAGCGACATGTAGACGAGCGGACGATCCGCGTCCAGGCGCTCCCATGGAAATGCCGTCTCGTCGCCGCGCGGGCCCGACGGCATCGCAGGGCCGACCAGCTCTACACCGCGCGGCGGCGCGCCGACCAGCGCGTCGGTCGTGAACGCGAGCGTCAGATGCGGCGACAGGATGTCGCAACCGCGAAAGCGTGCGTCGAGGCCGTAGCGCGCGAACAGGCGCGTGCGTTCCGGTTCGAGCCAGCGCACCGTGCGCAGCAGTTCCGAATCGAGATCGTCCGGCAGCACCGGATTCAGCGAATTCGACATCGACACCCACGGCAGCCCTTCCAGCTCGGCCGCAATCGCCGCCGCATACAGCAGCGGGTCGATCACGACCACGTCGGGCTGCCATTCGCGCAGCACCGCGCGGATGCCATCCACCTGTGCGGGCGCGAGGTCGATCAGCAACGTGCGGATCCAGTGCCGCAGCCAGTCGGCGTCGCGAATGTTCGCGGCGAAGCTCGCACCGCGCGACAGATCGTGGCGCTCGGGCGTCTCGCGCGGCCCGACGAACGCGAAGTCGCCGGCGCCGTCGAGCTGTGCGCTGATGTCGGCCGGCGCATAGAACGCGACGTCGCAGCCGGTCGCGCGCAGGTGCTGGGCCGGGCCGATGCACGGATTGACGTGGCCCTTCTCGGGCACCACGCAGAACAGGATGCGTCTCATGAGCGGCTCAGACCGGGCGATGCGCGGCATCGGGATGAAGGCGATCGAGATGATCGAGGATCAGTGTCAGCGTCGTCCACAGCACGCGTTCGGTATCCGTCTGCAAAGCGGGCGCGGCAAGGCCGAGCGCGTCGGCCAGCGCATGCGTGCGGTCGCGATCGAGCAGCGTCGCGAGATCCATCGCCGGCGCGAGCCGCCCGCGCTTCGGGCCGTGCACGAGACGCTCCGGCAGGTTCAGGCGCGCCCCGAGCTCGCGCAGGCACTGCTTGTTCGGGTCGGGCGCCATGCTCGTCAGATGCGCGACGACGGCGGCGTCGACGAACGGCGGATGCAGATCGACCGACGCGGCGTCGAACAACGCGTGGCACAGCGGCAGATAGTTGGCCGACCGGTCGCGGCGCAACACCTGGTCCGCGCCGTCGCCGGTAATCGCCACCTCGACGCCGTCCGCCGCCATCGCGTCGGCCAGCAGCAGCTTCGCGACCGGATGCAGGTTGAACATCGGCTCCTCGACCGCGTGGGTCGTCCTCGGCAGCGCCGCGATGAAATCGGCCTCGTTCGCGCGCACGATCTTCACGTTCGCCTGCATCTGCGCGGCGAGTTCGAGCGCCGCGTCGCGTTCGCAGTAATCGGGCATGTCGGTCGCGAGGACGTAGGCCGTCACGTGCCGCAATGCGCCGAGTTCGCGCAGCAACGCGAGCAGCAGCGCCGAATCGAGCCCGCCGCTCAGCGCCAGCGCGACGCGCTTGCCGCTGTCGAGCGCGCGTTGCAGCGACGCGCGCAGCACGGCGTCGAGATCGGCCTGCTGCGGCCGCTCGGGCGCCCCCTGCACCGTCAGCCCTTCCGGCGATCGGATCAGTGCGTGGCCGGGCGGCACCGCGAGCACGTCGCACAGCACGGTGCGGCCGATGAGGCGCCCGCCGCTCAGGTAGCCCGCGATGGCGGCCGTGTCCGGCGCGCCGGCCGGTTGCCCCGACGCCCGCAATACCGCGCGGATGCCGGACGCCGACACGCCGCTGCGCGGATGGTAGTGCAGACGATCGAAACCGAACGGGTCGCGCGTGCCGACGATCATGGATAACGAGCCTTCAAGGTATTCACTTCAATGCGTTTCAGGATGCGATGCGGCGCCACCGGCGCGCTGCCGCCCTGGCAATGCAGGCAGGCTTCGAGCGGCGTCTCGCGTTGCAGATAGGCGAGCATCGCGTCGAGCATGCCCGCGTCGTCGCGCAACGCCAGGCCGTCGGCCTGAAAATCCTTCTCGCCCTTGTACAGCGTATGGAAATGCGCGGGGCGCGTGCACGTGTAGAACATGCCGTCGCGAATCATATGGCAGCGCTCGCGGATCCAGCAATCGTGATACAGGCGCCGGGCTTCATCGCGATCCGTGCCGGGCTGCGCACGGTTCATCGTCGTGAATACGTCCTGGACCTTCCAGTTCAGCCGTACGTCGAAGCGCGCGGCCTGACGCTCGACATGCGTGATCAGGTCGGCGGAAAGCGCGGGCTTCGGATAGCGCGAGATCGTCAGTGCATCCACTGCTTGCCAGAACGCGTCGGGCATCTCGCCGAGCTTCAGCCCGTTCGTCGTGACCGAGATCACGGGCGCGATGCCGGTGCCGCGCACGCGTTGGACGAGTTCGACGAGCGCCGGATGCAGCAACGGTTCGCCGCCGACCAGCTTGAACATGCGCGGACGCAACACCTTCGCCGCCTTGCGCAGATCGGCTTCGATCGATTCGGGGCTCGCGTACCACTCCGGCAACAGCGGCGACAGCGAGCAGCATTCCGCGCAGGTCAGGTTGCAGTGATCGACGATATGCGCTTCCAGCGAGCGCGTCTGGACGCGCCCGTCCTCGACGCGGTAATCGCGATCCAGCGGCGGCGGAAACACATGCTGCCGCGCGCCGGCTCGCGACGGATTCGGGGTCTCGTTCGGATTCGCACTCACATCAGTGCCCTGTTTCCACGCAACGGGAAAAGAAATCGATCAGACGGCCGCGCGCGTCCACCATCGCGGATGCCATCGTCACCGCGCCGTTCAGGTGCGACGCGAAGCGCGACGGATCGTCGAGCCAGCCTTGCACGATCCACAGCTTGAGCGCGTGCTGCACGCATGCGGCATCGACCGCCCACGCGATGTGCGCCGGGTTCACCGGCCGCACGCGCCGGTACGCACGCACGAACGCTTGCGCGAGGCGCGGCGCTTCCAGCGGCAAATGATTCAGGCAGCGCACCAGTTCATATTCGCGTGGCGCGGCGATCGACGCTTCCCAGTCGACGATCAGCGGCGGCAGCGTGCCCGTGAACAGATAGTTGAACTGGTTGTAGTCGTTGTGGATCGGATGCTGCGGATCGTCGGCCGGAAACGCATCGATGCTGCCCGGATAGTAGCGGTCGAGCATGCGCAGCGCGAGATCGACATAGCGGCGCAGGTTCGTGGAGGCGGCGGCGCTCGCATCGGCTCCATCGAGTGCATCCAGCAGACTGCGGCGTACCGCATCCGCGTCGATCGAGGTCAGCCGCGCGCGGATCGTATCGAGCGACGGCAGTTGCAATCGTTCGAGACTCAGGTGCAACGCGGCCAGGCTCGCGCCGAGCGCGTCCCATTCGGTTGGTGAAAAGGTATCGTAGGTTTTGAATTGCCCGGCTTCCCAGCGCGTCAGCATCGCATGCGAATGCTGCCCCGACCACAGCGACGCACCGGACGTCGTGCGCTCGAGCGTCTGCACATGGAAACGCGTATCGCCATGCGTTTCCAGATGCGCGAGGACAGCGGCTTCCTTGACCGCACGCGCATGGTGTTCAAGCGCATAGAGCTTGACCGCCACACCCGCGCCGCCGTCGGCCGGCAGATGCCACACCCGTTCGCTGACCTGCGTCGGCGGCCCGCCGCGACCGAGCCCGTAGGCGTCGCGAATCTCGTCGAAGGTGACGGCGAGCGCATCCATTCAGATGTGCTCGGCCGGCCCATGCCGATACGGATGACCGGTCAGGAACGTGTTGTGTCCGACGTAGCGCAGCTTGTACATCGCCGGCCGGAACAACACCGACGGATCGTTGTTCGCGATGCCGAGCAGCGGGTACAGGTCGTGCCGCACGAAAAACGCGTTGTTTCCCATGTCGTCGCAGCAGACGAGTTCATAGCCTTTCTGGCGGCCGAGGTGCACGAGCGATTCGAGGCTCGCGCCGTAATAGGTCGAGCCGTCCCATTCGTGGTCGGGATTGAAGCACATGACCCAACGCTCGGGCGGCGTGTAGTACGGGTTGTATTCGATCACGACGATGCGCGGCTGGAACGCTTGCAGCCCACGCCACACCCAGTAGTCGTTGCCGTCGATGTCGATCGACAGCAGGTCGAAGTCGGTCGGTACGTTCGCATCGGCGAGCAGTTGATCGACCGTATCGGGTTGGATGCGATCGTGGCGCAGCCGGACACGCTCCGCGCCCGCGTAATGGGCGGCAAGCTTGCCGAAGCGGTATGCGCTGCCTTCGACGAGTACGCCTGCCCAATCCTGTTCGCGCAGCAGCCGCGCGGTGTTGCTGTTGCGCAGGCCGTCGCTCGCGCCGATATCGACGCAGAAACGGTTGGTCGGCGCGATCCGCTCCATCAGGCGCGACAGGATGCCCTCCTCGGTGCCTTGCGCGTACAGGCTGGGCGCAAGGCCGGACAGGTCGAGCGGGAGAGGATGGTCCTGCATCGAGGGCGGCTCCGGAGACGAAATGGGGAATGATGGGTGGCGTTGGGTGGGTAATTTACCTGAAGTCGATTAAGCAGAGGAAACTGGAGTGCGCGGCGCGGCCGGTTTTGCCGCGGGAAAATGAAAAAGCCCGCATCGACATTGCTGTCGATGCGGGCTTTTAGCGCTGCTGGCGGTTCGCTCCGCGCGGTGATGCCTAAATTGGACCCACGACCGGAGAAAACCTCAGGGTACTTACTCCTGCCCCTGACTCGCCAGGAATTCCTCATAATTCCCGCCGAAGTCGAACAGTGTCCCGTCCGTCTTCACTTCGATGATCCGGTTCGCCAGCCCGCTCACGAACTCACGGTCGTGCGACACGAAAATCAGCGTGCCTTCGAACTGCTCGAGCGCGATCTGCAGCGACTCGATCGATTCCATGTCCATGTGGTTGGTCGGCTCGTCCATCAGCAGCACGTTGTGGCGGCCGAGCATCAGCTTGCCCCAGATCATGCGGCCCTTCTCGCCGCCCGACAGCACCTTCACCGACTTCCTGATGTCGTCCGACGAGAACAGCAGGCGGCCCAGCGTGCCGCGCACCATCGTTTCGTCGTCGCCGTCCTTGCGGTACTGGTCGATCCAGTCCATCAGCGTGATGTCGTTCGGGAATTCCTCGTACGTGTCCTGCGGCATGTAGCCGACGTTCGCGTTCTCGGACCACTTCACCGTACCGTGATCGAGCGGCAGCGCGCCGAGCAGCGAACGCAGCAGCGTCGTCTTGCCCGCACCGTTCTCGCCGATGATCGCGATGCGCTCGCCCGGCTGCACCGACAGGTTGAAGTTCTGGAAGATCGTGCGCTCGTACTTCTTCGTGATCTCTTCGGCGACCACCGCGACGTTGTGCAGCTTCTTGTCGAACTCGAAACGGATGAACGGGTTCTGGCGCGACGACGGCTTGAATTCCTCGATCTTGATCTTGTCGATCTGCTTCGCGCGGCTGGTGGCCTGGCGCGCCTTCGACTTGTTCGCCGAGAAGCGGCGCACGAAGTCCTGCAGTTCGGCCACGCGTTCCTTGGCACGCGTATTCGCCGCAGCCTGGCGCTCGCGCGCCTGTGCCGATGCGAGCATGTAGTCGTCGTAGTTGCCCGGCCAGACCTTCAGCGTGCCGAAGTCCATGTCGGCCATGTGCGTGCACACCGAGTTCAGGAAGTGACGATCGTGCGAGATGATGATCATCGTCGAGTTGTACTCGTTGAGCGTCTGCTCGAGCCAACGGATCGAGTTGATGTCGAGGTTGTTGGTCGGTTCGTCGAGCAGCAGCACGTCCGGCTTCGAGAACAGCGCCTGCGCGAGCAGCACGCGCAGCTTCCAGCCCGGCGCGACGTCGGCCATCGTGCCGTTGTGGAACTTCTCCTCGATGCCGATGCCGAGCAGCAGCGCACCCGCGCGCGCTTCGGCGTCGTAGCCGCCGTATTCGGCGAACTTGCCTTCGAGCTCGGCCGCGTGCATGTAATCGTCGTCGGTGGCTTCCGGGTTCGCGTAGATCGCGTCACGCTCGGTCATCGCGGCCCACATCTCGGTGTGGCCCATCATCACGACGTCGAGCACGCGCACGTCTTCGTACGCGAACTGGTCCTGGCGCAGCTTGCCGAGGCGGACGTTCGGCTCCAGCGCGACGTTGCCGGCGCTCGGCTCGAGGTCGCCGCCGAGGATCTTCATGAAGGTCGACTTGCCACAGCCGTTCGCGCCGATCAGACCATAGCGGTTGCCCTCGCCGAATTTGACCGAGATATTCTCGAACAAGGGCTTCGGCCCGAATTGCATCGTGATGTTGGCAGTAGAAAGCACGGCAGGTCCCGTTAAGAGAGAAATCGACGGAAAACCGTGTATTTTAGCAGGTGTCGGAGAAACTGCCGACCGCCCCGCCCCGACGGCCTATTCGCGGCTCTCACGCCCGCCGCCGGGCGGCCCGTCAACATGACGGCACGCGCGTCACCGCCGTCTCACCGGAGCCCCGCATGCTCGCCAGCCAGCTTCGCGAACAACTCGTCGGCGCATGGCGCCTCGTGTCGTACGAAATCCGCCCGCGCGACGGCAGCACCGTCACCTATCCGCTCGGCCGCGACGCGCGCGGCTGGATCCTCTACACGCCCGACGGCTACATGTCCGCGCAGCTGATGGCGGCCGGCCGCCCGCCCTACGCGGACGGCGACCTGCAGGGCGGCAGCGTCGAGGAGCGCGCGGCCGCGGCGCACGGCTACATCGCGTATTCAGGCCCCTTCAACGTCGACGACGACGGCACGTTGACCCATGAAATGGACGTCAGCCTGTATCCGAACTGGATCGGCAACGTCCAGCAGCGTGTCGTCAGCCTGGACGGCGACCGGCTGCAGCTCGGCACCGCAGAACCGGTGCGGATCGCCGGCCGGGAGGTCGAACCGGTGATCGTCTGGGCACGCGCGCGCCGCTGAGCGCGCCGGCAGCGCAGCGCGGCCGGCGCTCAGCGGGGCGCGGCAACGACGCCGAGGCCGCACGGTGGCGCATGCCGCTCCCGCAATTGCGCGTCACTTGCCGGCCTTCGCCGCCCCCTTCTGCGCCGCCTTGGCCTTCAGCTGGCCGAACAGTTCGGAGCACGGCACGTCGCGGTTGTTGCTCGGCGCGATCAGCGGGATCAGCGCCGCGAACGGGTTGATCAGCCCGAGTCCGACCATCGCGCCGGCGCGCAGCGCGAGCGCGCCCGCATCGACGCCGACCTTCGGGTTCTTGAACGTGCCCTTCGCATACAACGGCGAGCGCAGCGAGAAGATCCGGAAGCCCTTCGTGTGCGGATGGATCTTCAGGTCGATTGATTCGTCGCGCAGGTTGATCGGGCCGTCGACGTTGATCAGCGCATCGTCGGTATCGAGCGCGAACACCTTCGGGTCGAGCATGCCGTCGGTCGCCACGAAGTCGATCGCCGCGCAGTTGATGTTGACGTCGCGGTTGCCGAACAGCTTCTCGTAGACGACGTTCGCGACGTTCAACCCCGCAGCCTCCATCAGCAAGCGGCTGATGCGGCCGTTGGTGATCAGCGCCTTCACTTCGCCGGTCGACGTCGCCGCGAGCGCGGCCGGCGAATTGCCCGTCGCCGACAGCGACGCATCGCCGTTGATTTCGCCGAGGGCCGTCTGCATCACCTTCTGCGTCGGGAACAGCTGCTTGAGCTTCAGATGCCGCGCGGCCAGCGTGAAGCGGCCCTTGAGCGGCGTGCGGCTGCCGTCGAGATGCGCATTCGTCGCGAGCGTGCCGCCCGCGACGCCGAACTGCAGCGGCTCGAGCGTCAGCACGCCGTCCTGCAGCAGGATATGCGTGTACAGGTCGGTGATCGGCAACTGCGGGCTCTTGATCAGCTTGCGGCCGGTGAACTTCACGTCCGCATCGATCGCGCTCCACCGTTCGGTGCGGAACGCCGCGACCGGCAGCACGCGGTCCGGCGGCTGGCGCGTCGTGTCGCCGCGCTTCTTCTTGCTCGCGGCCGAGTCGGCGCCGATCACCGGCGCGAGGTCAGAGAATTGCAGCAGGTTCGACACGAGCTCGCCCGACAGCTTCGGACGCGGCACGCGCTGCGCCCAGGTGAGCGTGCCGTGGAGATCGCTGCCGCCGACGCGGCCGTTGAAGTTCTCGTAGCGGAACGTGCTCGCGTTCTGCCTGAAGTTGCCGATCAGGCGCCCTTCGGTCGCGTAAGGCGGCGTATCGGGCAGCGTGATGCCGGTGAGCTGGTAAAGGTGCGACATCGACGTGCCCTGCAGCCACAGTCGCAGGTCGAGCGCCGCGAGATGCCTCGGGTCGGTCAGCGTGCCGACGATCGCGAGCCGCGTATCGCCGGCCTTCACGTCGGCCTGCAGCGGGAACGGCCGCGTCGTGTCCTGGATCGCGAGCACGCCGCCGACCTTTCCGGTGCCGCTGACCGGCACGTTCTTGTAGCGGCCGTCGACCTTCAGCCCGAACGCATAGGTCGGGCCGGACGGCTTCGCGGGCGCCGCGGCTCCGCTCGCGCCGGACGCGGCAGCGGCCGCCGACGCGGAAGAAGCGGACGAACCCGACGATGCGGAAGCCCCCGCCGCAACGGCACTCGCCGCCGGCGCACCCGAAGCCGCAGCCGCACTCGCCCCCGATGCCCCCGACGCGGCTTGCGCATCGGCCTTCGCGCCCAGTTGCGCGGCGCCGTGCTTGCCGACGCGCTGCGCCGACGCCGCACGCGACGTCTGCTCCTGTTCCTTCAACACGTCGCCGAGCGGAATCGGCTGGCCGAGCGTATCGATCGCGACGGTCAGGTCGGCTTTCGTGATGGCGTCGCGGTACGTGACGGTGCCTTTCGCGAACCCGAAGCTGTCGAGCCGCACCTTCCACCGCGAAGGCTGCGACGATTGCTTGAACTGGAAGGTCCACGTATTGCTGCCGTCCGCGCGCCGCTCGAGATCGACGGCAGGATTGACGACGTCGATCGAAGGGATGACGATTTCATGCGCCAGCAGCGGCAGGAGCGCGAGATCGAAGTGCGCGGCATCGAGCGTGACGAACTTGGGCGCCTGCGCCCAGTCGGGATTGCCGATCTCGAGTTGCGTGGCCGAGAAGCTCGGCCAGGGTACCCATGCACGCCAGCCGGTCTCGCCCTCGGGACGACGCCAGCCGACCTTGAGATCGCCGTTGATCGCAAACGGGCGACCGAGCGCGGTACTCACCTGTTCGTTGACCCACGGTTTCGCGCGGTTCCAGTCGAACGTGAAGATAAAGATGCCGGCCGCCGCGATGAGCACCGCGACGATACCGACGATCCATGCAGCCGATTTGCCGATGGCTCGGGTTAGCGTCATGGCGGTTCCGTTGTTGTTCTGAAGCGTTGCCGCACCATGCCGGGCCGCTTGCGTGGACGAACGGCGCACGACAACTGCGGCTTTTCAATCGGTATTATGGCGCACGAGATGGCGGCCTTTCGGCGCCATTAACGCTTTTTTTCACTTTTGACATGACCTCGCCCACCGGCCTCATCGACGCACAGCACATCACGCGGCGCGACGCCAGCAGCGGCAAGACGCTGCTCGCCCCGACCGATTTCAGCCTCGCCGCGGGATCGCGAATTGCTATCACCGGACCATCCGGGTCGGGCAAGAGCGTGCTGCTGCGCGCGCTCGCGCTGCTCGATCCGCTCGACGGCGGCCACCTCCTGTGGCGCGGCCGCCGGATCCGGCGCAGCGCGATTCCGCGCTACCGGCGCAGCATCGCCTATGTCCGCCAGCGCCCCGCGCAGATGGACGGCAGCGTCGAATCGCAATTGCGCTACCCGTACTCGCTCGCGATCTATCGCGACGTGGCGTTCGATCGCGCCCGCGCCGAAGCGCTCGCCGCGCAGGCCGGCCGCGGCGCCGATTTTCTCGACAAGCGCGCGAGCGATCTGTCCGGCGGCGAAGCGCAGATTACCGCGCTGCTGCGCGTGCTGCAGCTCGATCCGGACGTGCTGCTGCTCGACGAGCCGACCTCCGCGCTCGATCCCGAATCGGCGCGCGCGATCGAAGCGCTCGTCGGTGCGTGGTTCGACGCGGCGCCCGATGCCCGCGCCTACATGTGGATCTCGCACGATCCGGCCCAGGCCGCGCGGATCGGCACGATGCGGCTCGTGATGCAGGCCGGCGTGCTGCACGCGGCCGCCCCGACGGAGGCTGCGCAATGAGCCCGGCACTGCAGGACTTGAGCCTCGTCGACGTTGGCATCGCCGCCGCGCTCGTCGCCGTCAACGGCGCGATCTCGGCGGCGCTGTCGCTCGGCCTCGGCCGCAAGCTCGCGCTCGCGGCGGTACGCACCGTCGTGCAGTTGCTCGCGATCGGCTACGTGCTCGGCTGGGTGTTCGGCCATCCGCACTGGTACGTCGTGCTGCCGCTCACCGCGCTGATGACACTGATCGCCGGTTTCGCCGGCGCGGGACGCGGCAAGCGCACGTACCGCGGCCAGCGCATCGACAGCATCGCGTCGATCTGGTTCAGCAGCTGGTTCGTCGCGGCGGTCGGGCTGTTCGTCGTGATCCGCATCCATCCGTGGTTCGCGCCGCAATACGCGATTCCGATCCTCGGGATGATTCTCGGCAATACGCTGACGGGCGTGTCGCTCGGCGTCGAGCGGATGATGGAAGAACTCACGGCGCGCCGCGATCGCGTCGAGACCGCCCTCGCGCTGGGCGCGACGCGCTGGGAAGCCGCGCAGGACGCCGCGCGCCAGGCCGTGCGCGCCGGCATGCTGCCGACGCTGAACCAGATGGCGGTGGTCGGCGTCGTGAGCCTGCCGGGCATGATGACGGGCCAGGTGCTGGCCGGCCAGTCGCCGCTGCAGGCCGTACGCTACCAGATCGTGATCATGTTCCTGATCGCGGCGGCCTCCGCGCTCGGCACCGTCGGCGCGGTGCTGATGACCTATCGCCGGCTGTTCTCGGCCGATCACCGCTTTCTCGCGGCACGGCTCGAAGAGCGCACGCACTGACGCGCGGCGGCACATCGGGCGATCGGCGCGATCAGTGCGCGCCGCGTCGCTTGCCGATTGCCTGCCGAAGGGCGGCCGCGATATCCGCGTCGGGCGCGAGCCCGTCGACCGATGCGACGAGCCGCACCGCGCGCGCCGTCGACACATAGGCCTGCGCGCCGACGTAGCCGCCGCTGCCGGCCGAGCGCGTGGTCACGACGAGCGCCTGCGGCGCGCGTACGCCGAGGTTGGCCGTGTACGCATCGGCGACCGTGCCGTCGCGCGCATGCAGCGTGCCGGTCACGTAATCGTCGGTATCGAAGCCCGGGGCGGCATGCGCGGTCGAATACACGCGCACCGCGTAGCTGCCGGTCGAGCACGGTTCGAGTGCGCCGCTCGACACCACGGCCACCTGCTGTCGCGACGGCAGGCCGACCTTCTTCACGAAACTGCACTCGTCGGCCGCATGAACGTGCGCGGCGACGAACGCGATGGCGGACAGCAACGCACGCATTCGAAGTTTCATCGCGGTGTCGTGACGGAAAGGAAAGGATGCGGGCGAGCATAACGTGACATCCGCATGACGTCACGCATCGCCTTTGCACGGTCGGCGCACCGCGCCGCGAAGCAGATGGCGAAAACGCACGGCAACGGCGGCGCGGCACGACCTGCTCGCGTGACGTCCTGCTCGCTCCGCCGATCGAACCGGTTGCGCGCGCACCGGACGAAACGCCGGCCCGCGCGCGCCGCTCAGTGCTTGATCGACACCGTTACCTTGGTGCCGTCGCTCATCGTCACGGACTTGGACCCGCCGTTGGTCGGAAGCGACACCCACTTCACCTGGCTCACCGACACGACGTCCGGACACTGCAGCGACTTGCCGCCGGCCGTCACGCTGCGCGTGCCCTTCGGCGCGGCTGCCTGGAAGCTCAACTGCACGTTGGCGACACCCTTCGCGTCGACCGACGGCGCGAGCCGCACCTGGGTCTGCCGCACCATCGCGCCGTTCGCGTCGCGCGGCAGATTGTCGGCGTTCGGGCAGCCGTCCGGCATCGCGACCGCGCCGCTCGGCGGCACCGACTTCCAGTTGAAATCGTCCGTCTCGCCCGAGCGGATCTTGCGGGTCTCCTGCGCATTGCCGAAGGTCTTCGAGTCGACCTTGACGGTGTATTCGAGCTGTCCCGTACCGCCGCCCTTCAGGCTGCCCTTGACCGGCGGCGCCGCGAATACGCTCGCGCTGACGCACGCCGCCGCGAACACGACCGACCACGATGCGGCGACCGACAAGCTGCGTTGGCTCATGCTGACCTCCTTGTCATGCGGCGGCACGCGCGTGCCGCGCGGTTTTAGATGCATGATGCGTTGCCAGTCTACCGCCAAGCGGGATGCAATGCGCCGCGAACGCATCGGGTGTTACCCCGCTTGCGTTCGCGGCGCCGCCACCTTATTGACGCGCGCTGCCGGCTCAGAAACCGCTCAGCACGAGCTTGCCGATCGCGCGCCCGCCCTCGAGCATCCGGTGCGCGCGCCGCACGTTCTCGGCATTGATCGTGCCGAGCTGTTCGCCGAGCGTCGTGCGCAGCGTGCCGCCGTCGACGAGCCGCGCGACCTCGCTCAGGATCTTGTGCTGCTCGATCATGTCCGGCGTCTCGAACATCGCACGCGTGAACATGAACTCCCAGTGAAATGCGGCGCTCTTCGCCTTCAGCAATTCGACCGGCACCGGCTTCGCGTTCTCGACGATCGTGCAAATGCCGCCCTGCGGCCGGATGACTTCCGCCGCGGCCGGGAAATGATGGTCGGTGTCGTTGAAGATCAGCACGTAGTCGACGCTCGGATGGCCGGCCTCGCGCAACTGCGCCGGCAGGTCGCCGAAATGGTCGACCACCGCATCCGCGCCGAGCGTGCGCACCCATTCGGCCGATGCCGGCCGCGACGCGGTCGCGATCACGTGCAGCTTGCCGAGCGTCTTCGCGAGCTGGATCGCGATCGAGCCCACGCCGCCCGCGCCGCCGATGATCAGCACCGACTTGCCGGCGTCCGCGCCCTGCGGCGACACGCGCAACCGGTCGAACAGCGCTTCCCACGCGGTCAGCGCGGTGAGCGGCAGCGCGGCCGCCGCCGCGAAGTCGAGCGTGCGCGGCTTCAGCGCGGCGATCCGCTCGTCGACCGCGTGGAATTCGCTGTTCGCGCCGGGCCGCGTAATGCTGCCCGCATAGAACACTTCGTCGCCGGGCCGGAACAGCGTGACGTCGGCGCCGACCGCGACGACCGTGCCGGCCGCATCCCAGCCGAGCACGCGCGGCGTCTCCTCGACCTGCGGCTTCGGCGCACGCACCTTGGTGTCGACCGGGTTCACGGAAATCGCGTCGACTTTCACGAGCAGATCGCGCGGGCCCGGCACGGGCTGCGGCAGCTCGACATCGAGCAACGCTTGCGGGTCGTCGATCGGCAGATAACGGGTCAATCCAACGGCTTTCATCTCGATACTCCTTTCAGGGAATCCGGCAGGCTGCGGCGCAACCTCCATGCGTGCCATCGTAGGCAACCCGATCATTCGAGAAAACCGCTATATTTCCTGAAACATTTTCAGGAATTTCAGAATAATGACGTCTGGTCCCAGCCCGGATCCCATTCCCGCGCCCGACAAGCCGCTCGACCTGCTCGACGTCGCGCTGTTCGTGCGCGCGGCGCTGCTCGCGAACGTCAGCGCGGCCGGACGCGAATTCGGCGTGTCGGCCGCGGTCGCGAGCGCGCGCATCGCGCAGCTCGAACGCCAGCTCGGCGCGCGGCTGCTGCACCGCACCACGCGCCGCATCAGCCTCACGCAGGACGGCGAAATCTTCATGGCGCGCGCCGACGCGCTGCTGACCGCGGCCGACGCCGCGCGCGCGTCGGTCGGCCGCGGTCGCAGCGAGCCGTACGGGCGGCTGAAGGTGTCGATGTCGTCGTCGTTCGGCCGCCAGCACGTCGCGCCGGTGATTCCGGCGTTCCTGCGCCGCTACCCGTCCGTGTCGCTCGATCTGCGGCTGTCCGACGAGATCGTCGATCTGGTCGACGACGGCTACGACGTCGCGATCCGCCTCGGCGCGCTGAAGGATTCGACGCTCGTCGCCCGCAAGCTCGCCACCAACCGCCGCGTGCTGTGCTGCTCGCCCGCCTATCTCGCCGAACGCGGCATGCCGCGCCATCCGGCCGACCTGACGCAGCACGAGTGCGTGATCCTCGGCGACCAGCGCGACTGGTCGTTCGCGACGCCGCAGGGCCCGCTCACGGTGCGGGTCGGCGGCCGGCTCGTCGCGAGCAACGGCGAGGCGATCCGCGAAGCGCTCGTCGACGGCTTCGGGATCGCGATCAAGTCGACCTGGGACGTCGGCCCGCTGCTCGCGAGCGGCGCGCTCGTCACGGTGCTCGACGACTACCCGTTCGCGGACGACGTCGCGATCTGGGCCGTCTATCCGAGCCGCGCGCACGTGCCGCTGAAAACGCTCGCGTTCATCGCGTTCCTGGCCGAGCACTTCGGCGATCCGCCGTACTGGGATCGCGCAAACGGGTGACCACCGCCGTACCGCGCCCGGTTTCGCGCCGGCGCCGGCCGCCACGCGCGGCCAACCGGCTACAATGGCGCGTTCGCGACGCACTGGCCCGCAGCCGCACGGGGCCCGCGCGCGCAGCGGCCGCCCGTGCGTGGGCCGCGCACGTCATTCATTCGCTTCCCAACCACTCGTCATGACCCACAATCTCGTCATCCAGAGTCTTGCGCCGCTGTCGGACGCCCATCACAAACCGCTGCTCGCGCTGTCGCGCGGCACCCGCGTCGTGCAGACCGACGATCACGCGCTGCGCATCGAAAACGCGAGCCCGGCGCAACGCCTCGACATCGACGCGTACTGCGGCACGCACGCGCTCGACTTCGGCTTCGTCGAGGCCGGCCGCACGCTCGGCGATTTCGGGCTCGCGGTGATGGACATGGATTCGACGCTGATCACGATCGAATGCATCGACGAGATCGCCGATTTCTGCGGGCTGAAAACGCAGGTTGCGGAGATCACCGAAGCGGCGATGCGCGGCGAGATCCGCGATTTCAACGAAAGCCTCACGCGCCGCGTCGCGCTGCTGGCCGGGCTCGACGCGCACGCGCTCGAGCGCGTGTACGAAGAACGGCTGCAACTGTCGCCGGGCGCAGAGACGATGCTGGCTGGGGTGAAGGCCGCCGGCCTGAAGACGCTGCTCGTGTCGGGCGGCTTCACGTTCTTCACCGAGCGGCTGAAAGCCCGCCTCGGCCTCGACTACGCGCACGCGAACACGCTCGAGATCGTCGACGGCAAGCTCACCGGCAAGGTGCTCGGCGAGATCGTCAACGCCGACGTGAAGGCGCGCCTGCTGCGCGACACGTGCGCGTCGCTCGGCCTCGAGCCGAGCCGCGCGATCGCGATGGGCGACGGGTCGAACGACCTGAAGATGATGGCCGAAGCCGGGCTGTCGGTCGCGTTCCACGCGAAGCCCGTCGTGCGCGATGCGGCGACGGTCGCATTCGACCATGTCGGCCTCGACGGGCTGCTGCGCCTGTTCTGATCCCGCGGCACCGTCAATGAAAACGCCGGCGCGATATCGCATCGCGCCGGCGTTTCGTTTTTGTGCCGGACGTTGCCGGCGCGCGATCAGCCGAGCGTGGCCTGCATCGCGCGCTCGATGTCGGCGCGCAAATCCGCTTCGTCTTCCAGGCCCACGTAGAAACGCACCAGCGTGCCGCGATGCGGCCAGTCCGGACGCATCGACGCGACGTCGTAAGGCATCGCGAGGCTGCACGCGCCGCCCCAGCTCCAGCCGATCGCGAACAGCTCGAGCGACTCGACGAAACGGTCGATCTGCTCCGCGCTGTAGCGTGCGTCGAACACCACCGAGAACAGCCCGCCCGCGCCCGTGAAATCACGCATGAACGACGCATGCCCCGGGCAGTCGGCGATCTGCGGGTGCAGCACCGTCGCGATCTCCGGCCGCGCCTTCAGCCACTGCGCGAGGGCGAGCGCGCTCTTGCTGTGCGCATCGAAGCGCACCTGCATGCTCGGCAGGCTGCGCAGCACGAGCGAGCAATCGTCGACCGACACGCCGATCCCGCAGCGCATCCGCGCGAGCTTCAGCTTCGCGTGCAGTTCCGCGTTCGCGGTGATCGTCGCGCCCATCAGCACGTCGCTGCCGCCCGACTGGTACTTGGTCAGCGCCTGCACCGAAATGTCGACGCCGTGCGCGAACGGCTTGAACGCGAGCCCCGCGGAAAATGTATTGTCGATCGCGGTGACGATGCCGCGCGCCTTCGCGGCGGCCGTGATCGCCCGCACGTCGGGCACTTCCATCGTCACCGAGCCCGGCGCTTCGAGCCAGATCAGCCGCGTGTTCGGCTGGATCAGCTCGGCGATGCCGGCGCCGATCAACGGATCGTAACCACGCACGGTGATGCCGAAATCGTTCGCGAGCCAGTTGCCGAAATCGGCGTTCGGGCCGTACACGTTATGCGGAATCAGCACGTCGTCGCCCGCTTTCACGATCCCGAAGTAGACGTTCATGATCGCCGCGAGACCCGACGGCTGCAGCAGCGCGTGCGTGCCGCCCTCGATCTCGGCGAGCCGCTGCGCGAGCGCGAGCGACGTCGGCGTCGCGTGCAGCCCGTAGCGCCACTGGTTGTCGTCGTGCCAGACCAGCGCGCGCATCGTCGCGAGATCGGGGAACACCACCGTCGACGCGCGCGCGACCGGCGGCACGAACGAACGGAAGCCTTCCGGAATGACGTCGTCGGGTTGAACGATGCGGGTTTGCAGCGCGCGCTTGGGAGTGGATGCAGTCATGACTGGGGGCCGGGCACGAGGCCGTTCGGTTGCGGAATATGTCGTTAGAGTAGCCAAAATCGGCGCGCTTGGCCCGGTACAATGCGCGCCGCGCGCACCGAGCCAGCACGCGCTCAGTCGTCGGTACGCAGGTTGACGACGCCGCCCACCGTCTCGATTTCGCGCACGCGGCCATCGCGCACCTGCAGCGCCGCGCGCTTGCCCGGCGCCAGGTGCAGCACGACCGGCTGCGGGTCCGATTCGTCCGAGTTCATCCGGTCGGCCTTCAGGTCGCCCGCCGCGTCGAAGCGGCCGATCCACACGCCGGTGATGTTCGTGCCGTCGTTCGACTCCTCGATCTCGAGCGTATCGCCGTCGCGGTCGCCCGCGAGCAGCACGACTTCTCCCGTGTCGGCGAACTGGTATTCGCCGTGCACGCCTTCCTCGTCCGTCTTCGGGCCGAGATGCACGACGATCGGCCGATCGCCGAGCGTGCCTTCGTAGCGCGGCAGGCGGGCAAACTCGGGATTCGGCTTCAGCGGCCGCGCCGGCGCCGGCTCATCCTGCTGCACGCCTGGTGCGACCGCCTGCGCGGCGACCACTGTCGGCATCGCGATGCCCGCCATCAGCGCACCGGCGACGACGAGCGCCCGGTGCCATTCCGAATATCGACCCACCTCGTGTTGCTCCTTGCTTCAGATTTGCCCGACCATCGCGGACCGTGCCGGGCCGGGGCCCGGTTCCTGCATGACCGCGCAAGCCTGCGCCGCGAATGCGCGGGCGGGCGCGTTCCGCGTCAGCCCTGCATCAGGCGTTCCACGGCATCGCGATGCGGAATCGGCGCGACCGCACCGTAACCGGTCGTCGACAGCGCCGCCGCCGCGTTCGCATAACGCGCGGCCGCGAACGGATCGTCGCCCGCGACGATCCGCGCGACGAACGCACCGCCGAAGCAGTCGCCCGCGCCGGTCGCGTCGACGGCCTCGACCGCGAAGCCCGGCACGACGCGCCGTTCGTGCGGCGTCGCGACATACGCGCCTTCCCTGCCGAGCTTCAGCGCGACGACCTGCGGCCCGTGTTCGAGCATCGCGTCGACGATCGCGTCGCGATCGTTCGCGCCCGTGAGCGCCGTGACGTCGTCCCAGCTCGGCAGGCAGATATCCGTCTGCCGCAGCGCCTCGCGCATTACCGCACGGGCACGCGGCAGCGGCCACAGCTTCAGGCGCAGGTTCGTGTCGAAGCTGACCTTCGCGCCGCTGCGACGCGCATGGTCGATCGCCGCGAATGCCGCGTCGCACGCGGCCGTGCTGATCGCCAGACTGATGCCCGACAGGTGCACGGCCTTCGCGGCCGCGAGCGCGTCGAGCGGCAGGTCGGCCGTCGCGTAGCGGCTCGCGGCCGACCCCGCGCGCAGATAGTCGAACTGATGGCCGTCGGCGCCGTGCGTGACGAAATACACGCCGGTCGGCGCCGAGCGGTCGATCCGAACGTACGTCGTGTCGACCTGCTCCGACGCCCACATGTCGGCCAGCAGGCGGCCGAACGGATCGTCGCCGATCGCCGACACGAAGCCCGTCGATGCGCGCTGGCGCGCCGCCGCGATGCAGAAGTTCGACGTGTCGCCGCCGAAGCCCTGCAGGAATTCAGGACGCCCCGGCTGCGACTGGTTGAATTCGATCATCGCCTCGCCGAGCGCGAGGATCTCCGGGAATACCGCGGCCATCGCTTACACCTCGCCCCACAGATCGTGGCCGTCGGCGCCCGTGATCTTCACGGACACGAAATCGCCGACCTTGTAGCGCTTCGATGCCTTCGCCGCCGGCTCGACGTAGACGACGCCGTCGATCTCCGGCGCATCGGCCGCCGTACGGCCGATACCGCCTTCCGCGCTCACTTCGTCGATCAGCACCTTGAGCGTCTTGCCGACCTTGCGCTGCATGCGGTTCGCCGATACCTCCTCGGCGACTTCCATGAAGCGCGCGCGACGCTCCTCGCGCACCTCGTCCGGCAGCGCGCCGTCCAGGTCGTTCGCGGTCGCGCCTTCGACGGGCGAATACGCGAAACAGCCGACGCGATCGAGTTCCGCTTCGCGGATGAAGTCGAGCAGCGTGTCGAACTGTTCTTCCGTCTCGCCGGGGAAGCCCGCGATGAACGTGCTGCGGATCGTCAGGTCCGGGCAGATCTCGCGCCACTTCTGCACGCGCTCGAGCACCTTCTCGGCGTTCGCCGGCCGCTTCATGCGCTTCAGCACTTCCGGATGCGCGTGCTGGAACGGCACGTCGAGATACGGCAGCACGTGGCCCTTGAACGGGCCTTCGGCCATCAGCGGGATCACTTCGTCGACGCTCGGATACGGATACACGTAGTGCAGGCGCACCCATGCACCGTACTGCGCGGCGAGTTCGCCGAGCGCGGCGACCAGGTCGGTCATGCGCGTCTTGATCGGCTTGCCGTTCCAGAAGCCCGTGCGGTACTTGACGTCGACGCCGTATGCGCTCGTGTCCTGCGAGATCACGAGCAGTTCCTTCACGCCCGACTTGAACAGGTTCTCGGCTTCCAGCATCACTTCGGCGACCGGGCGCGACACGAGGTCGCCGCGCATCGACGGGATGATGCAGAACGTGCAACGGTGGTTGCAGCCTTCGGAGATCTTCAGGTAGGCGTAGTGACGCGGCGTGAGCTTGATGCCCGCCGCCGGCACGAGGTCGACGAACGGGTCGTGCGGCTTCGGCAGGTGCGAATGCACGGCCTGCATCACTTCGCCCACCGCGTGCGGACCGGTGACGGCGAGCACCTTCGGGTGGACTTCCTCGATCAGGTTCGAGCCGCTCGCGCTCGACTTCGCGCCGAGGCAGCCGGTGACGATCACCTTGCCGTTCTCGGTCAGCGCTTCGCCGATCGCGTCGAGGCTCTCCTGCACGGCTTCGTCGATGAAGCCGCAGGTGTTCACGACGACGAGGTCCGCGCCGTCGTAGCTGCCGGAGATTTCATAGCCTTCGGCGCGCAGTTGCGTGATGATTTGTTCGGAATCGACGAGCGCTTTCGGGCACCCGAGGGATACGAACCCTACTTTGGGGGATTGGGACATCTGGAATGGGGGGCGTGGCAGCAAAAGCGTGAGTTTACAGCGATTTAGGGTCCAGCGACCCAAAATGAATGACGGCCGCGCCGCTATGCGAAAATCGAAGCCATCGCTCTCTTCCATCCACTCAACGGGGCTCGCATGACCACCCACATCACGATCGAATTCACCGAACACGCCGCAGAAGCCATCGGCGAACAGACCAGCACCAGCTTCTCCTACGACCAGGGTGCCCACGTGCCGCAGCCCGGCGACTTCGTCGAGCTCGAAAATTCCCGGCAGACGTTTCTCGTGATCGGCCGCGTGTTTTCGCTCAAGGCCAACTACAGTGCGGTCAAGCTCGTTCTCGATCTGCCGCCGCCGGATGGCGAAAACGGATTCGATCCGGAGTGATGCCCCCAATTCCGTGACGAAGTCGCAAAAAGTCCACCGAAGCAGACCCGTACTCGATCCGATGCTCACTTCGGATACGTCGCTGCCGTCAGGCACCGGTTGAACCAGACCGCATCGTCGCCATCGCCAATCAGCCACAGCGCCGCATCGAGTTGCGGCCGGCCGGTTGTCGGCGCAGGCGCGTGACTATCGCTATCGACTGTCCACTCGCGCACGCAGCCTGCATACCACCGTTATCGCAGGCGTGCGCCAGCGCCTCGCAGAACGCCGCCGGGCGAAGCATCCCACCATCGACCGCACTCACCGCGGCACTGACAAGCCGCACCGGCGGCCCAATCCTCGCTCTGGCTACAGACACGTGCACGATGCTGCACGTGTATCGCATCGAAACACGCATACGAAACGTATGCGCCCCGCGCATCGCCCGTGAATATGCCCCTTTTACAGCATCGACTGCCCGCCTCAATACCGAAGGCCATTACTCGAAAAATCCGGTCAAGCAAATAAAAATAGAGAAGTAAATAAAAATAACCACAACCCACGACACGACAAAAATCATCAACCAAAAATAGTCGATTGATTTATTTTACTTCAATCGCCCACCAACCCCATCCCCGCCCGACCGCACAACATAATTCACCCGAATAGTTTAAAACACTCAACAATCCAAAAAAACCATTTCCAAATCCGCCACCCCCATTCAACACCCGATTAATCTCCGATACATTTCACATCGATCAGACATCGGCACCTATTCGGCCAGCCAATACTGAACCGTGCATGACCCGCATCACAACCCCAGCAATCCACTCATTCACCAAGGAAAGACCATGAGAAAACTCGCGGCCACCCTCGTTTGCGCCATGACGCTTGCTGCATCCTCGTATGCATCTGCGGAATCGCTTTGCAAGGCAGGCAAGATCGACAAGATCGAAACCGATACGAGCGGCAACCTCCTCGTCTCCATCAACGATGGCATTTACTCGTTCAGCGCCAAGGAAGTTTTTCCGATCATCTACTCGGCATTTTCCGAAAACAGAAATCTCTTTATTTACGGAAATAACTGTTCGAACGGATCGGCGGCAAGCCGCTTCGCGGTTCGATAAGCCGGCCGAAAATCCGGCCATCGGTATCTTTTACAATCAGCGCTTTATCTGATATTCGGCCGACCGGGTTTTGCCGGTCGGCCTTGTGCGTTTTAATCTGCACTGATGTGCTAGCTCATGCACGCGCGGGCAATGCCGCCGTGTGCGGACAATCGTTCCGCGACGCGGCCCGTTGCCGTGCCATACCGGCCGTCCCGTACGGGCCGTCCCGCGCGATGCCGGCGTGACCCGTTGCGTGTCCACGCCGGCTCACCGCTTACTTCTTTTCGGGCTCCGACGCGCCCGGCTGCTTGAACGGGAACGTGCTGAACATCGACTTCGCCTGGTTCTGCATCTGCTCCTGCATCTGCACGAACATGTTCTTCGACTGCTCGATGTAGCTCGTCATCATCCCTTGCATCATCGGCGCCTGCATGTTCATGAACTGCGACCAGACTTCCGGATTCATCGCGTTACCTTCGTAGAGGTTCTTCGATTGATCCGCGAGCTTGTTCTGGATGTCGATGAATGCCTGGATGTTCTTTTCCAGGTACGTGCCCATCATGCCCTGCATCGCATGACCGTAGAAACGGATGATCTGCGACAGCATCGACGACGAGAACATCGGCACGCCACCGCTTTCCTCTTCGAGGATGATCTGCAAGAGGATGCTGCGCGTCAGGTCTTCATTGGATTTCGCATCGACGACCTTGAAATCCTCCTGCTCCAGCACGAGCTGCTTCACGTCGGTCAGCGTAATGTACGTGCTTGTCTCGGTATCGTAGAGCCGGCGGTTCGGGTACTTCTTGATGAGCCGTTCGGCCGTCTTCTTTGTAGTAGTCATGTAACGCCTTTGAGTGCAGCGTAGCGCAAGTGACGAATCCCCGCCGCCCGAATCCGGGAGGCGGGGGCCTTCGGAAAACGCCCGGCTGCGCGGCCATCCAGCCCGCGCAGCCCGGACGTCAGCCCATGTGCAGGCCGCCGTTCAGCGAGAAGTCGGCGCCCGTCGCGAAGCCGGAATCGTTCGACGCGAGCCACGCGACGATCGAACCGATTTCCTCCGGCCCGCCGAGACGCCGCACCGGGATCGTCGCGACGATCTTCTCGAGCACGTCCGGACGGATCGCCTTCACCATGTCGGTGCCGATGTAGCCCGGCGACACGGTGTTGACCGTCACGCCCTTCGTCGCGACTTCCTGCGCGAGCGACATCGTGAAGCCGTGAATGCCGGCCTTCGCGGTCGAGTAGTTGGTCTGGCCGAATTGCCCCTTCTGGCCGTTCACCGACGAAATGTTGATGATGCGGCCCCAGCCACGTTCGACCATCCCGTCGATCACCTGCTTCGTCACGTTGAACAGGCTCGTCAGGTTGGTGTCGATCACGGCCGTCCAGTCTTCATGCGTCATCTTGCGGAACACGACGTCGCGCGTGATGCCCGCGTTGTTGACCAGCACGTCGATCTCGCCGACTTCGGCCTTGACCTTGTCGAACGCTTCCTTGGTCGAGTCCCAGTCGCCGACGTTGCCTTCCGATGCGATGAAGTCGTACCCGAGCGCCTTCTGGTCCTCGAGCCATTTCACCCGGCGCGGCGAGTTCGGGCCACAACCTGCAACCACCTTGAAGCCGTCTTTCGACAGGCGCTGGCAGATGCTGGTGCCGATGCCGCCCATCCCGCCCGTTACGTACGCAATTCGCTGAGACATAAATCTCACTCCATTTTTTGGTTTCGAGAGCTGCCTGAAGCCCCCTCTGACTTCACGTGACGCCGGCCGAAGCCGCAATCGGCCGGCGCACGGATTCGGTTCGCCAGTGGCGAACGGCCGGTTCCGGAGAGCCGGTCACGGACGGCCGGTCACGGACGCTCGACCGCGAGCGCGACGCCCATCCCGCCGCCGATGCACAGCGACGCCAGCCCGCGCTTCGCGTCGCGCTTGACCATCTCGTGCAGCAGCGTCACCAGGATCCGGCAGCCCGACGCGCCGATCGGATGGCCGATCGCGATCGCCCCGCCGTTCACGTTCACCTTCGACGTGTCCCAGCCCATCTGCTTGTGCACCGCCAGCGCCTGCGCGGCGAACGCTTCGTTGATCTCCATCAGGTCCAGGTCGCCCGGCGTCCAGCCCGCGCGCTCCAGCGCACGGCGCGACGCCGGCACCGGCCCCATGCCCATCACGCTCGGATCCACGCCCGCGTTCGCATACGCCTTGATCCGCGCCAGCGGCGTCAGGCCCAGCGCCGCCGCCTTCTGCGCCGACATCACCAGCACCGCCGCCGCGCCGTCGTTCAACCCCGACGCGTTCGCCGCCGTCACCGAGCCGTCCTTCGCGAACGCCGGCTTCAGCCCGGCCAGCGACTCCGCCGTCACGCCGTGACGCACGAACTCGTCGGTCGCGAACTGCAGCGGCTCGCCCTTGCGTTGCGGGATCGACACCGGCACGATCTCGTCGTCGAAACGCCCGGCCTTCTGCGCGGCTTCCGCCTTGTTCTGCGACAGCGCCGCGAACGCGTCCTGCTCTTCGCGCGTGATCCCGTATTCCTTCGCGACGTTCTCCGCCGTGATGCCCATGTGGTACTGGTTGTACACGTCCCACAGCCCGTCGACGATCATCGTGTCGACCAGCTTCGCGTCGCCCATCCGGAACCCGTCGCGCGAGCCCGGCAGCACGTGCGGCGCCGCGCTCATGTTCTCCTGGCCGCCCGCGATCACGATCTCCGCGTCGCCCGCGACGATCGCGTTCGCCGCCAGCATCACGGCCTTCAGGCCCGAGCCGCACACCTTGTTGATCGTCATGCCCGGCACCGCGCTCGGCAGCCCCGCCTTGATCAGCGACTGCCGCGCCGGGTTCTGCCCCGAGCCGGCCGTCAGCACCTGGCCCATGATCACTTCGCTGACCTGGTCGGGCTTCACGCCCGCACGCTCCAGCACCGCGCGGATCACCGTCGCGCCCAGTTCCGGCGCCGCAATCTTCGCGAGCGAGCCGCCGAATTTGCCGACCGCGGTCCGCGCGGCCGATACGATCACTACATCCGTCATTTCCCTTTCCTCCAGACCCGCACGACACGGCGCATCGTTACCGGCCCTGTTAAAAAAACTGCGGTGCGCCGGACAGCGTGCGCCGCTGCCCGGTTTTCGTCAATCGCGCTGCAATACGTAGCGCCCCGGCGCCGGCTCGATCACCGGGAATTGCGCGGAACCCGGCTGGGCAGGCGGCGCGACCTTGCGGCCGCCGTACGCGTCGAGCCACTCGACCCACGTCGTCCACCAGCTTCCCGGCTGCTCGGTGGCCGCGGCGAACCAGTCGTCCGCGGATTCGGGCAGGTCGTCGTTGACCCAGTAGCTGCGCTTCTTCTTCGCCGGCGGATTGATCACGCCCGCGATGTGCCCCGATGCGCCGAGCACGAACTTCAGCGGGCCCGACAGGATCGACGTCGACGCGTAGGCCGTCTGCCACGGCACGATGTGATCCTCGCGCGAACCGTAGATGAAGGTCGGCACGTCGATCAGCGACAGGTCGACCGATTCGCCGCACACGGTCAGCGCACCCGGCTCGCGCAGCTTGTTTTCGAGATAGGTATGGCGCAGGTACCACGCGTACATCGGGCCCGGCAGGCTCGTCGAATCGCTGTTCCAGTACAGCAGGTCGAACGGCGCGGGCGTGCGGCCCTTCAGGTAGTTGTCGACGACGTAGTTCCACACGAGATCGTTCGGCCGCAGGAACGAGAACGTGTTCGCGAACTCGACGCCGCGCATCAGCCCCGGTTGCGCCCCGTTCTTGCCGCCGATGGTCTGCTCGCGCATCTGCACGTGCGCCTCGTCGACGAACACGTCGAGGATGCCCGTATCGGTGAAATCGAGCATCGCGGTGAGCAGCGTCATCGACGCGGCCGGATGTTCGCCGCGCGCGGCGAGCACCGCGAGCGCGGTCGCGAGCATCGTGCCGCCGACGCAGAAGCCGAGGGTGTTGATCTGCTCGCGGCCGCTGACCTGCTGCACCGCGTCGATCGCCGCGAGCAGCCCTTCGTTCATGTAGTCGTCCCACGTCTTGTGCGCAACCGATGCGTCCGCGTTACGCCACGACACGAGGAACACCTGATGGCCGCTCGACAGCGCGTGCGCGACGAGCGAATTCTCGGGTTGCAGGTCGAGGATGTAGAACTTGTTGATGCACGGCGGGACGATCAGCAGCGGCCGCTCGAACACCTTGTCCGTCTTCGGCGTGTACTGGATCAGCTGGATCAGGTCGTTCTCGTACACGACCGCGCCTTCGGTACACCCGAGGTTCTTGCCGACCACGAACTGCGATTCGTCGGTCTGCGAAATCTTGCCGCGCTGCAGGTCGCCGAGCAGGTTCATCATCCCTTGCCGCAGGCTTTCGCCGTGCGTCTCGAGGATCGATTTCTGTGCATCGGGATTGAGTGCGAGGAAGTTGCTCGGCGCGGCGGCGGCCGTCCATTGCTGAACCGTGAAGCGGATGCGCTCGCGCGTCTTCGGATCGGTCTGCAGCGCGTCGGCCAGCTCCTGCAGATAACGTGCGTTGAGCAGATACCAGGCGGCCGCGAACGCGTGCGCGGGCGATGCCTTCCACGCGTCGCCGCTGAAGCGGCGGTCTTTCAATTCCGGCGACTCGAGCTTCGCGGCGGCCGCCTGCTGCATCAGCGCCATGCAGTCGCGCGCGTAATCGGCCTGCAATGCCTGGAGCCGTTCGGGCGGAATCGCGGCCACCGGCAGCTTCAGCCCCGCGAACGGCGACGCCATCGCGCCGAAGTCGGGCATCGACGGCATCTGGAACGGAAACGACGTCGGAAACTGGAATGTCGCGAACGGATTGACGGAGGCCGACACCGTCGCGGCACGCGCCGGATCGGCAAAACCGCGCCATGCGTTCAACCACGACTCGAACATCTGCTGCATCGGCTGGGCTGCCGGATCGAAACCGGCGCTGCCCGCGGAAGTGCCCGCATGCGCGGACGTCGACGAATTTTTCGATGCTGTCATTACCTGCCTTACCGGTGATTCGTGAGCGTCAATCGTGAAATCCTGCTCGCGCGCGGCGTGCCGGCTGCGAGCCGGGCCGTCATGCTCTGGAGAGGCGTCTCCAGATTCTGCCGCAGTGCGGTATTTTTATCATTATCGTTTTCCCCCATGTGAAGCGCACGATCAAACCACTGAACATTTCAGCACGGAGATAATCCGCGCACGACAGACGGGACAAGGCTTCCGGCGAAACATAAAACATTTTTTCCGGCTTGACCCCGGGATTTTTCATTCAGTCGCGCATGCAACGCCGCATTGTCGCCTCAATGTCGAGATAACCCGATTTCGCGGCGCAACAAAACCACGCGCGCATCGTCAATCGGCCAGCCAGATTGCCGCAGCCATGCGGCCCGTCACGCGGTCGCGCCGGTACGAATAGAAGCGCGCGCGTTCGGCGACCGTGCACGCCGTGCGGCCGCTCACATGCGCCACGCCCGCACGCGCGAGTCGCAGGCGCGCGAGCGCATGGAGATCGGCGAGGAACTTGCCGGGCGCGCCGTCGATCGCGACGAACGCATGACGGGTTTCATCATGCTCCGACTGCGGGGCCGTGTCGAGAAACGCATCGCGCACGTCGGCGCCCACCTCGAACGCCTGCGGGCCGATCGCCGGCCCGAGGTAGGCATGCAGCGCGTCCGTCGTGCCGCCCGCGAGCGCCGCGACGCGCGCGGCCGTCTGCTCGACGATGCCGGCCGCGAGCCCGCGCCAGCCTGCATGCGCGGCGCCGACCGCACGGCCCTGCGCATCGCACAGCAGCACGGGCAGGCAATCGGCGACCATCACCACGCAGACGGCGCCTGGCCGGTTCGTGACGCTCGCGTCGGCCCGCACCGGCGCCGTGGCAGCGGGCGCCGCGGCGATCACCTCGTCCGCCAGCACGATCCGCGCGCCATGAACCTGCTCGAGCCACGCGGCGCCCGACTGGCCCGCGAGGGCGAGCACGCGCGCGCGATTGACGGCGACATGGTCGGGATCGTCACCGGTATGCAGGCCGAGATTCATCCCGCCCGGCAGCGCGGCACCGTCCCGCCAACGCCCGTACGGGCCTTCGCTCACACCGCCGTCGCGTGTCGTGATCAGCGCGCGCACGCGTGGCGACACCTGCCAGTCGGGCTGCACGCAGTCCTGCCACGTCAACGGCGCCAGCTTCGTCATCGGCACTCACTCCTCCTCATCGTCCAGGTACGGCTCGTCGTCGTGATACTCGCCGCCGAAATCGTCATCGTCGTAGACACCGTCGTCGTCGTCGAATTCCTCGTCACCCTGCCCGAAGCCAAGCGCCGCGACCAATGCGTTCATGTCGTCCGGCAGCGGGCAGCGCCACTGCATCGCCTTGCCCGTGACCGGATGCACGAGGCCGAGCCGCCACGCATGCAGCGCCTGTCGCGCGAACTCGTCCGGCAGCGGCGCGACCGAGCGCTTGCCGCGCGCACGTCCGTAGACGGGATCGCCGAGCAGCGGGTGCCCCGCGTGCGCGCAATGCACGCGAATCTGGTGCGTGCGACCGGTCTCGAGATCGCACTGAATCGCCGAAACCGGCTGACGTTGCCACAAGCATGTGTCAACCGTGCGGAAATGCGTGCGCGCGGGCTTGCCCGACGCGCCGGTGACGACCGCCATGCGCGTGCGCTCGCGCGGGTCGCGGCCGATCGGCGCGTCGATCGTGCCCTCCTCGGGCATCGTGCCCCACACCAGCGCGAAATAACGGCGCTTCACCGTGCGGGCCTGCAACTGGCGCACGAGGTCCGTCTGCGCGGCCAGCGTGCGTGCCACGACCATCAGGCCGGAGGTTTCCTTGTCGAGCCGGTGGACGATTCCCGCGCGCGGCAGGCCGGCCGCCGCGTCGCCGTAGCGATGCAGCAGACCGTTGAGGATCGTGCCGCTCCAGTTGCCGGCGGCCGGATGGACGACGAGGCCGGCTGGCTTGTTGATGACGACGAGCGCGTCGTCCTCGTAGATCACGTCGAGCGGCACGGGCTCCGGCGTGAACGCGAGCTGCTCGGGCAGCAGATCGGGTACGAGCTCGATCTTCGCGCCGAGCGGTACCGGCTGGCGGATCTTCGCCGGCGCGCCGTCGACGAGCACGCGCTGCGCCTCGATCCAGCTCTGCAGGCGGCTGCGCGAGAATTCGGGGAACAGTTGGGCGAGCGCCTTGTCGAGGCGTTCTCCCGCGAGCGACAGCGGCACTTCGACGACGCGCGGCGCATCGTCGGCCGCCGCGGACGGCACCACGGGCGGCTGCAACGCGTCGCCGGCCAGATCGTCATCGAGGGAATCCCCCGACGCAGCGTCGGCGGGCCGATCGCTTGGGCTATAATCTTCGCGATTTGGTGTGCCCGGCTGGGCATTCTGCGAACTTGAACGGGTCATTTAGACTGGGTCACCGAGACTTGAAGCTAGGACATGCGAGCATGATGAATTCGACCAAACGCACGGCCAGAACCGTCGCCGCCCGGGCTGCGGCGGTAGCGGCCGCGGCCCTCATCGCCGGCTGCCACGGCTTGCCGCAGAAGCAGGACGAGACGGCTACCTGGTCGAACAACAAATTATACTCAGAGGCCCAGGACGCACTGTCCGGCGGCGACTGGGGCAAGTGCGCGAAATATTTCGAATCGCTGCAAGGCCGCGATCCGTTCGGCCATTTCGCGCAGCAGGCACAGATCAACGTTGCATACTGCAACTGGAAGGACAACGAAGCGGCAGCCGCCGACCAGGCCGTCGATCGCTTCATCCAGCTCCACCCCGATCATCCGGACATCCCGTACGCGTACTACCTGAAGGGGATGATCCACTTCAACGACGATCTCGGCCTGTTCGGGCGCTTTTCCGGCCAGGACATGAGCGAGCGCGATCCGCAGGCGCTGCGCGAATCGTACGATGCGTTCAAGGTCGTCGTCGACCGCTTCCCGAAGAGCAAGTACGCGCCCGACGCGGCTGCACGGATGCGCTACATCGTCAACGCGCTCGCATCGCACGAAGTGCACGCGGCCGACTACTACTACCGTCGTGGCGCGTATGTCGCGGCCATCAACCGCGCGCAACTCGCGATCAAGGACTACAAGGGCGCGCCGGCGATCGAGGATGCGCTGCACATCATGATCCTGTCGTACGGCAAGCTGAATCAGCCGGAACTCGCCGAGGACACCAAGCGCGTGCTCGCCGGCACGTTCCCCGACAGCCCGTACGTGACCGGCCATTCTCGCCCCGGTACGAAGAAGTCGTGGTGGCAGTTCTGAAGCACGGCGCGATGTAACACCCGTTGCGCACGCAAAAAACCCGGCCATCGAGCCGGGTTTTTTTATGGGCGCCGCATTCGGGCGGCGCCGGGCGTTCACACGACACGCGCCGCGCGTGCGGTCACGCGCGCTTGTCCGCGCGCTGCTCGTCGAAGAAATCCTGCACGACCGCGATCTCGCGCGTGCGCTTGAACGGCGGCAGGCTTTGCCAGATCCGGCGCCCGTAAGGCTTGTCGACGAGCCGCGTGTCGCAGATCATCAGCACGCCGCGATCCGTCTCCGCACGAATCAACCGGCCCGCGCCCTGCTTCAGCGTGATCACGGCCTGCGGCAACTGGTGCACGGCGAACGGGCTCAGCCCCTTCTTCGTCAACGCGTCGAGCCGCGCGGCCAGCACCGGATCGTCCGGCGGCGCGAACGGCAGCTTGTCGATCACGACCAGCGACAACGCATCGCCGCGCACATCGACGCCTTCCCAGAAACTCTGGCTGCCGACCAGGATCGCATTGCCGTACGCGCGGAAGCGGTCGAGCAGCTCGGTGCGGCTTGCGTCGCCCTGCACGAGCAGCGGCGTGTTCCAGCCGCGCGATTCGATCACGTCGCGCAGTTTCGACGCGATCCGGTCGACCGCGCGCAGCGTCGTGCACAGCATGAACACGCCGCCGCCGGATGCCTCGATCGCGGGCAGCGCGGCATCGAAGACGGCATCGGTAAACGCCGGCGACGACGGCTGCGGCAGATTGCGCGGCACGTACAGCAGCCCCTGCGACTGGTAATCGAACGGGCTGGCGAGCGTCATCGAACGACGCGAGCTGAGGCCCATCTGCGCCGCGTAGTGCGTGAAATCGCCGCGCACCGACAACGTGGCCGACGTAAACACCCATGCGCGCGGCACGCCCGCACGCTGCTTCGCGAAAATCGGCGCGACCGACAGCGGCGTTTCGTGCAGCTGTACGGTATGCGCGAACACCTCGACCCAGCGCACCTTCTCGTTCGGATCGCCGTCGGATGCCGAGTTGCCGCCGGCCGCTGCCGCGTCGGCCTGCGCGGCTGCTTCCGCCGCGCCGGGCGCGACCCAGCCGGCCAGCAGGTCCTGCAGCTCGCGGGCGCGCCGCAGGCACGCACCGAGCGATTCCGCGCGCTCGGCCTGGCCCGCGAGCGCCGATGCGAGCGCGTCGAGCGCAACGTCGAGCGCGTCGAGCGCACCGAACATCGGATGATCGTCGCCGAGCTGCGCGAGCGACATGCGCACGATCTGGTCGTTCGCGAACGCGAGGCGCAAGTCGCGCGCCGCGCGCTCGAGATCGCCGCCGAGCTTCACCCACTCGACCGCGTCGCGCGCATGGCTCAAGCCTTCGGCCACCGTGTCGCGCGCGAGCTCGAGGATCTGCGTCGTCGACAGCGTCTCGCCGAAGAACAGCGTCGCCGTCTCCGGCAACTGGTGCGCTTCGTCGAAGATGATCGTGTTCGCGTTCGGCAGCAGTTCGGCCATCCCCGTGTCGCGCAGCATGATGTCCGCGAAGAACAGGTGATGGTTGACGACGACGACGTCGGCCTGCTGGGCCTCGCGCCGTGCCTGCATCACGAAGCATTCCTTGTAGTGCGGGCATTCCTGGCCGAGGCAGTTGTCGCGCGTCGACGTGACCATCGACCATACGGGCGCGTTTTCAGGCACGCTTGCGAGTTCGGCCTTGTCGCCGCTCTTCGTGATTTTCGCGAAGCGGACGATTTCCTGCAGATACGCGGTATCTTGCCGCGACGGCAGCCGGCCGTTATCGGCCGTGCGCTGCAGGTAGTAGTGGCACAGGTAGTTGGCGCGGCCCTTGAGCATCGCGACCGTCACCGGCACCGCGAGCGCGTTGCGAACGGTCGGGATGTCGCGCTGGAACAGCTGGTCCTGCAGATGCTTCGTACCGGTCGACACGATTACCTTGCCGCCCCACAGCATCGCGGGCACCAGATACGCGTAGGTCTTGCCGGTACCCGTGCCGGCCTCGACGATCAGCGTGTTGTCGCCTGCGTCGCTGTCGGACTCGGCTGCCGCGGCATCCTCCGCGGCCGGCCCGCCCGGCTTGTCGGCGTCGCCCAGGCGGCGCGCCGGCCGCTTGCGGGTTTCGAAGATCTCGGGCTCGGGCATCCGGCGCGCCGACGCTTCCATCGCGGACGCGACCGCGCGCGCCATCTCGATCTGCGACGTACGCGGCCGATAGCCGTCGAGCGCGCGCGCCAGCAACCCGCCTTCGCCGAAGATCGTGTCGAGTTCGTCGACACGCTTGCGGCTCAGCTCGAAGGTGCCTTCGGGCGCACGAGCGCGCCCGGCGGACGTCGTGTCACGCCGGGCATCGGGGGTGGCTTCAAGCGGTGAATTCAAGGCAAGCGTTCCTGTGTCCAGCGCCCGGGCGGCGCCGGCGCTTGCCAGGCCGCGCTCAGGCGCGCTTATCCGGTTCGAGCTGCGATTGCAGCAAAATGATTTTGTCCTTGGCCGCCAGCTTTTCCTTCTTCAGCCGGTGCAGCGTGATGTCGTCGATGTCGGAGTGCCCTTCCTTCAGCTCGATCTCCCGAGCGAGCTGCTGGTGCTGCTCCTGCAATGCAGCCAAACGGTTGTGCAATTCCTGCTGCTGTTCCGTGTGACGGTTTTGCATACTTGCCTCCTCATCGAAGCAGCGCGACGGCCGGCGTGCCGACGCGCCCGAGACTGATCCCGATCAATTCAACACGTTACTGCCCCTGCTGTTGCTGCTGCTGCTTGGCCTTCTGGGCCGCTTCCTGCTGACGCCGCTCGACATCGGCCTTGTGCTGCGCGGCTTCCTTCTGCTTCTGCTCGTAGCGCGTGGCGTTGTCCGCCCGCTCCTGCGCCTTCTGCGCCGCCTGCTGGTGCGCCTGGTCGAGCTTGCGCTGGAAATCCGCCTGCTTCTGGTCGTATGCCTGCTTGCTCGCCGCGCGTTGCGGCCCTTCCGCGCCGCGCTGCGCCTGCTTCAGTGCATTCTGCTCCTGCTTGTCGCGGAATGCAGCCGCGTTGGCCGCGTCGTTCGCCGCCCGCTGCGGCGCTTCCGCCGCGTTCTGGGCCTGCTTCAGCGCCTGCTGCTGGTCGCGCTGCTGCGCCCGCACCGCGCGCTGCTCGTCGTTGAGCGCGAGCTGCTCCTGGCGGATACTCGCCCGCTCCTCGCGCATCTGGTCGCGCGCCTTGCCGAGACAGTGGTTGACGAAGAATTTGCTGTAGCAATCGTGCTCCGCCACCGCATAACGATAATCGTTTTCCGCGGAGCGTTGATTGAGCACTTTTTGACGGGCGTCGAAATCCGGGGCGGAAGCGGCAACGGGCACGGACGCGGCGGCGTCCGAGGCCTGCGCGAATGCGCCGGAAGGCCCGGCAGACAAAGCCGCGGCGAGCGCTGCGCCGAGCGCGACGAGAGAAATACGGGAAGTTGGCAACGTCGTAGGAAAGCTGCGGGACATGTGTCAAATTCTATCACCCCCGGCTGGACGCTCCGCCATTTATGGCAAAATGCCCCGCTTCATTCACCCGCGGCCTCTGGCCCGCCGGGCCCGCCGGGCAGCCCGCCGCTTCGGGCCTGCCGGCCCGCGCCGCGATTTCAGCAGGCAGACAGACCATCCACGACATGACGGAAACCGTAGCACTCAAGATCGTACAGCGCATCGCCACCGAACTGTCCGTCCAGCCGCGCCAGGTCGCGGCGGCCGTGCAACTCCTCGACGAAGGCTCGACCGTTCCGTTCATTGCCCGGTACCGCAAGGAAGTGACCGGCAACCTGGACGACACGCAGCTGCGCCAGCTCGAGGAACGCCTCCTGTACCTGCGCGAGCTCGAGGATCGCCGCGCCGCGATCCTGTCGAGCATCGACGAACAAGGCAAGCTGACCGACGAACTGCGTGCCGCGATCGACGCGGCCGACAGCAAGCAGGTGCTCGAGGACCTTTATCTGCCGTACAAGCCGAAGCGCCGCACCCGTGCGCAGATCGCCCGCGAGGCCGGCCTCGAGCCGCTCGCGCAGGCGCTGCTCGCGAACCCGCTGCTCGACCCGCAGGCCGAGGCGGCCGCGTATGTCGACGCCGACAAGGGCGTCGCCGACGTAAAAGCGGCGCTCGACGGCGCGCGCGACATCCTGTCCGAGCAGTTCGGCGAGACGGCGGAGCTGCTCGGCAAGCTGCGCGACTACCTGCACAACCAGGGCGTCGTGTCGTCGGCCGTCGTCGAGGGCAAGGAAAACGAGGAAGGCGAGAAATTCCGCGACTATTACGACTACGCGGAAACGATCAAGACCGTGCCGTCGCACCGCGCGCTCGCGCTGTTCCGCGGCCGCAACGCGGGCGTGCTGACGATCAAGCTCGGCCTCGGCGAAGAGCTCGACGCGCAGGTGCCGCATCCCGGCGAGGCGATGATCGCGCGCCATTTCGGCATCGCGAACCAGAACCGTCCGGCCGACAAATGGCTGTCCGACGTCTGCCGCTGGTGCTGGCGCGTGAAGGTGCAGCCGCATATCGAAAACGAACTGCTCACGCAGCTGCGCGAGACGGCCGAAACCGAGGCGATCCGCGTGTTCGCGCGCAACCTGAACGACCTGCTGCTGGCCGCGCCTGCCGGCCCGAAGGCCGTGATCGGCCTCGACCCGGGCCTGCGCACGGGCGTGAAGGTCGCGGTCGTCGACCGCACCGGCAAGGTGCTCGCAACCGACACGATCTACCCGCACGAGCCGCGCCGCGACTGGGACGGCTCGATCGCGAAACTCGCGCGCATCGCCGCGCAGACGCAGGCCGAGCTGATCAGCATCGGCAACGGCACCGCGTCGCGCGAAACCGACAAGCTCGCAAGCGAACTGATCGCGAAACACCCTGAGCTGCGCCTGCAGAAGATCGTCGTGTCGGAGGCCGGCGCGTCGGTCTACTCGGCGTCCGAACTCGCCGCGAAGGAATTCCCGGACCTCGACGTGTCGCTGCGCGGCGCCGTGTCGATCGCCCGCCGCCTGCAGGACCCGCTCGCGGAGCTCGTGAAGATCGAGCCGAAGGCGATCGGCGTCGGCCAGTACCAGCACGACGTGAACCAGCGCGAACTCGCCCGCTCGCTCGACGCGGTCGTCGAGGATTGCGTGAACGCGGTCGGCGTCGACGCGAACACGGCGTCGGCCCCGCTGCTCGCCCGCGTGTCGGGCCTGAACGCGACGCTCGCGCGCAACATCGTCGACTATCGCGATGCGAACGGCCCGTTCCCGTCGCGCGAACACCTGCGCAAGGTGCCGCGCCTCGGCGACAAAACCTTCGAACAGGCCGCCGGCTTCCTGCGCATCAACGGCGGCGAGAATCCGCTCGACCGCTCGTCGGTGCACCCGGAAGCGTATCCGGTCGTCGAACGGATGCTCGCGAAGATCAACAAGCGCATCGACGACGTGCTCGGCAATCGCGAAGCGCTGTCGGGCCTGTCGCCGACGGAATTTGTCGACGAACGTTTCGGCCTGCCGACCGTGCGCGACATCCTGGCCGAACTGGAGAAGCCGGGCCGCGATCCGCGTCCGGAATTCAAGACGGCCACGTTCCGCGAAGGCGTCGAAAAGGTGTCGGATCTCGTGCCGGGCATGACGCTCGAAGGCGTCGTGACGAACGTCGCCGCGTTCGGCGCGTTCGTGGATATCGGCGTGCATCAGGACGGCCTCGTCCACGTGTCCGCGATGTCGACGAAGTTCATCAAGGACCCGCACGAAGTCGTGAAGGCCGGCCAGGTCGTCAAGGTGAAGGTGATCGACGTCGACGTAAAGCGCCAGCGCATTGCGCTGACGATGCGCCTCGACGACGACGCGGCCGCGCCCGGCACGGCGTCGCGCGGCGGCCAGGATCGCGGCAACGCGGGCCGCGGCGCCGCCCGCCCGCAGCGTTCGCGCGAGCCGGAACCGGCCGGCGCGATGGCCGCCGCATTCGCGAAGCTGAAGCGCTGAGCACGCGAAGGCATCGACCACAAAAAACCCGCCGAAAGGCGGGTTTTTTATTGCTTCGGCGACACGCGCGACTTGCTCGGCATGGGCTGCGTCCGCGGTCCCCTCGCGCCCGTCAGATTTCGATCTTGGTGCCGAGCTCGACGACGCGGTTCGCCGGAATCGAGAAGAAGTCGGTCGGCTTCGCCGCGTTCTGATGCATCCACGCGAACACGCGTTCGCGCCAGATCGACATGCCGGGCAGATGCGTCGGCACCACCGTTTCGCGTGCGAGGAAGAACGACGTGTCCATCAGTTCGAACGTCATGTCGTGCGTGCGGCCGAATTCCTCGAGCACGGCCTTCACGTCCGGCGTCTCGTTGAAGCCGTACTCGGCCTTGACGATGTACAGCCCGCCGCTCGCATCGCGCGAGCTCAGGCGCTTGTCGTCGCGCACGTACGGAATGTCGCGCGTAACGAACGTCAGGAAAATGGTCCGCTCGTGCAGCACCTTGTTGTGCTTCAGGTTGTGCAGCAGGCTGACGGGCACGAGCTTGTCGTTGCCGGTCAGGTAGATCGCGGTGCCCGACACGCGGTGCGGCGGATGCGCGAGCAGCCCCTGCAGGAACGGCTCGAGCGGGATACCGTCGGCCGCCGTGCGTTCCTTGACGATGTGACGCCCCTTGTACCAGGTCATCAGCAGGAAGAACAGCAGCGCGCCGATGCCGAGCGGCAACCAGCCGCCCTGCGCGACCTTCAGCAGGTTCGCGCCGAAAAAGCCGAGGTCGATCGCGAGGAACACCGTGATGATCGCACCGACCAGCAGCCGGTTCCAGTTCCATACCTTGACCATCACGACGCATGCGAGCACGGTCGTGATCACCATCGTCGCCGTCACCGCGATGCCGTACGCGGCCGCGAGGTTATCCGAGCTCTTGAAGCCGATGACGATACAGAGGATCACGGCCAGCAGCAGCCAGTTCACGACCGGCACGTAGATCTGGCCGATCGCGAGCTCCGACGTATGCAGCACCTTCATGCGCGGCACGTAGCCGAGCTGGATCGCCTGCGACGTCAGCGAATACGCGCCCGAGATCACGGCCTGCGACGCGATCACGGTCGCGACCGTCGACAGCACGACGAGCGGCAGCAGCCCCCATTCGGGCGACAGCAGGAAGAACGGGTTTTCGATCGCTTTCGGATTCTGGATCAGCAGCGCGCCCTGGCCGAAGTAGTTCAGCACAAGCGACGGCATCACGAGCCCGTATGCGGCGTACCGGATCGGCTTTGCACCGAAGTGGCCCATGTCCGCGTAGAGCGCTTCCGCGCCGGTCAGCACCAGCACGACCGAGCCGAGCACGACGTAGGCCTGCAGCAGGTGGTCGGCCATGAACGACGCCGCGTAATACGGATTGATTGCCGCGATGATGCCCGGCACGCGCACGATGTGGTACACGCCGAGCGCCGCGATCACGACGAACCACAGCACCATGATCGGACCGAACAGCTTGCCGACCAGCGCGGTACCGTGCCGCTGGATCCAGAACAGCGCGATCAGGATCACGATCGTGATCGGCAGCACGAGATGGGACAGGTGCGGCGTCGCGATCTCGAGACCTTCGACGGCCGACATCACCGAGATCGCCGGCGTGATCACCGCGTCCCCGTAGAACATGCACGCGCCGAATATCCCGAGCGCCATCAACGCGCCCGCGACCCGGGTTTTGGAGTCCAGCGGCCGCAGCGACAGCGCCATCAGCGCGAGCACGCCGCCTTCGCCGTTGTTGTCCGCCCGCATCACGAACAGCAGGTATTTGACGCCGACCACCAGCACGATGGCCCAGAACAGCAGCGAGATCACGCCGAGAATCGACGCTTCGGTCAGCGGAATACCGTGCGCGGGGCTAAACGCCTCCTTCAGCGAATACAACGGGCTGGTGCCGATGTCGCCGAACACGACGCCGATGGCTGCTATCGCTAGCGCCCGCATCGAGTGTTGTTGCGTCGAATGCGGCGAGTGTGCGGCGTCGGTCGCGTGAGTCGTGTCGTTCATATGAAGCGTAATAATCGGGTCCGGGTCGGACAAAACGAGCGCTATTCTACTCGCGCCCCCGTGAAACGCCGCCCTGCCGTGTTGCCGTGGAACCACGTGATCCACGTGACGCATGCAATCCGGCGCGACCTGTGGCAGGGCTGCCATCATAGCCGGGGCCGCGCCGCCTGCCTATCGGGTGCGCGCCGCGCACCGCGTGGCGCACCGCGCGCGCCAACGAAAAACGGCGCCGCAAGCGGCGCCGTACAAGGCTTTCCTTCGATCGGCCGGCCGCTTACGCGCCCGAACCGTCGCGCTGCGCGCGACCGCGCTTGATCCACGCCTCGAGGTTGTGCGGACGTACCGTGTCCCACTCCTCGAACGGCTGATGAATCCACGGATTCGTCGGCAGGAACTGCGTGTGATAGTCGGGCTTGACCTTCGAGCAACCCTTGTACCAGAGCACGGCCGAACGCACGGCCGTGACCGCCGGATAACGCTCCTTCAGGTGCTCCTGCACGCGCGCGAGCGTGACGCCCGAATCGACGAGGTCGTCGACCAGCAGCACGTTGCCCGCGAGATGGCCGCGCGTCATCGTGATGTACTGCGCGATGTCGAGCTCGCCCTGCTCGGTGCCGGCCGCTTCCCGGTACGAACTCGTCGCGAGAATCGCGAGCGGCACGTCATAGATGCGCGACAGCTGGTCGCCAACGCGCAGGCCGCCGCGCGCAAGGCAGAGGATCTGGTCGAACTTCCAGCCCGACACATGCACCTGGAGCGCGAGCAGTTCGATCAGACGGTGATACTCGTCCCAGCCTACCCACAGGTTCTTGTCGTCGTTGCGCGGATCGGTCATCAAGTCTGCCGCCGTCATCGTGATTTGCTGCGTCATCTGGAGCTTACACCTTGAACGGATGGCGGAGCAGGATCGTTTCGTCGCGGTCCGGGCCCGTCGACACCATATCGACCGGCACGCCAGCCACTTCCTGGACGCGGGCGAGGTAGGCCTGCGCATTCGCCGGCAGCGCGTCCCACGTATTGATCCCGACGGTGCTTTCCTTCCAGCCGGGGAACGTCTCGTACACCGGTTCGCAACGCGCGACATCGACCGCGCCGCGCGGCAGGATGTCCACGTCCTTGCCGTCGACCCGGTAGCCGACGCACAGCTTGACTTCGTCGAGGCCGTCGAGCACGTCGAGCTTCGTCATGCACAGGCCCGACACGCCGTTGATCTGGATCGAGCGACGCAGCGCAGCCGCATCGAGCCAGCCGGTGCGGCGCGGACGGCCGGTGACCGAACCGAATTCCTTGCCGACGTTCGCGAGCGTGACGCCGATCTGGTCCTGACGCTGCGGGTTGTCCGCATCGTACAGCTCGCTCGGGAACGGGCCCGAGCCGACGCGCGTGCAATACGCCTTCGTGATGCCGAGGATATAGTTGAGCTTCTGCGGACCGACGCCCGCGCCGGCCGACGCCGCACCCGCGACGCAGTTGCTCGACGTGACGAACGGATAGGTGCCGTGGTCGATGTCGAGCAGCGTGCCTTGCGCGCCTTCGAACAGCAGGTTCTGGCCCGCGTTGTTCGCGTCGTACAGGCGGCGCGACACGTCGGCCACCATCGGCTTCAGGCGGTCGGCATAGCCGAGCATCGTGTCGAGCGTGGCCTGGAAATCGACGGCCGCGCCGCCCAGATACTGGGTCAGTACGAAATTGTGGAAATCGAGATTTTCGCGCAGGCGATCGGCGAAGGTCTTCGCGTCGAACAGGTCCTGCACGCGCAGCGCGCGGCGGCCGACCTTGTCTTCGTACGCGGGGCCGATGCCGCGGCCCGTCGTGCCGATCTTGCCCGCGCCCTTGCGCGCTTCGCGCGCCTGGTCGATCGCGATGTGGTACGGCAGGATCAGCGTCGTCGCTTCGGAAATGAACAGACGGTCGCGCACGTTCACGCCGGCCTCTTCCAGCTCGCCGATTTCCTTGAACAGTGCTTCGGGGGACAGGACGACGCCGTTGCCGATGTAGCAGGCGACGCCTTCACGCATGATGCCCGACGGAATGAGGCGCAAGATCGTTTTCTTGCCGCCGATGATCAGGGTGTGGCCGGCGTTGTGACCGCCCTGGAAACGCACGACGCCCTGAGCGTGGTCCGTCAGCCAGTCGACGATCTTGCCCTTGCCTTCATCACCCCATTGCGTTCCCACGACGACGACGTTGCGCCCGGGAGTCACGTTCACTGCGCTGGCAGACATGTTGATTCGTTAGCTGGTTAAAAACGTATTCTACCTATGTTCGCGGGCGTTTCCGAATTTTTCCGTTTCGCTTCAACGATATGCACGCCGAAGCACGGCCCGCGAACACCCGTTTATCGGGGCTCGACCACCCATGCGCCGTTACGCTCGACGAGCGAACGATCGCACGCGAACTCGTCGAGCACGTGGTCGTGGCCCGGCAGTGCCTGGATCACGACCTCGCCCGCATCCCGCAGGGCCGCGACGGCCGCACCCAGCGCATCGTCCTGCGCCCACGGCGCGAGAATCGCGGTGCCGCGCGCCTCGACCGGCGAAATCCGCGCGAGCTCGCGCAGATCGAGCGAGAAGCCGGTCGCCGGACGGGCACGGCCATAGGCCTGCCCCACGTGGTCGTAACGGCCGCCGCGCGCGATCGCATTCGGCACGCCGTCGACGTAGGCGCTGAACATCGCGCCGCTGTGGTACGCGTAGCCGCGCAGGTCGGCGAGATCGATCGCGACTTCGACGCCCTTCGCCTGCGACGCAAGCTGTGCCAGATCGTCGAGCGCCCGCGTGATTTCGGGCAGCACCGGCAGGCGCGTGCGCGCCTCGGCGAGCACGCTCGCGTCGCCGTAGAGGTTCGGCAGCGCGCGCAGCGCGGCGCGCGTATCGGCGCCGAGATCGTCGGTGAGTTCGTTCAGCAGCGGCACGTCCTTCCCCGACAGCGCGTCGTACAGCGACTCGCCGCGCTCGGCTGCCTGCGCGTCGCGCGCCAGCAGCGCCGCGAGCACGCCCGCGTGACCGAGGTCGAGACGGATGCGCGACAGGCCCGCGAGATGCAGCGCGTCGAGCATCAGTTGCTGGATCTCGAGATCGGCCTCGAGCCCGGCGTGGCCGTAGATTTCGGCGCCGATCTGGATCTGCTCGCGCGTCGCGTGCAGGCCGCGCGGACGCGTATGCATCACGTGACCCGCGTAGCAGAGGCGCGTCACGCCCTGACGATTCAACAGGTGTGCGTCGATCCGCGCGACCTGCGGCGTGATGTCCGCGCGCAGGCCGAGCGTGCGGCCCGACAGCTGGTCGACCAGCTTGAAGGTGCGCAGGCGCAGATCGGCGCCGCCGCTCGTCAGCAGCGACTCGAGGTATTCGAGCAGCGGCGGCATCACCATTTCGTAGCCGTACGAACGGAAGCGGTCGAGCAGCCTGCGGCGCAGCTCCTCGATCTTGCGCGCTTCCGACGGCAGCACGTCGGCGATATTCTCGGGAAGTAACCAGGTCGACATCGGTACGGTCCTACGACGGGAAACGGCGCGCGTCACGCGCGCCGCGAGTTGAATCGGAACTTCGAAATCGGGCGGAACGAACGGCGGATGCGCCGTCCGGATCGGGGCGCCGGTCAGGTCGCGAACAACAGCAGCACGAGCCCGAGCACCATCACGATCAGCCCGCCGATCCGGATATGATGCGGCGGCCGCTCGGCTATTCTACGAAACGTGTCGCGCCAGGCGACAGGAAACACGAAGGGGAACGCCCCCTCGATGATCAGCATCAGCGCTACTGCGAGCAACAACGAGCCAGCCAGGTCCATGCGAGCGACGGCGCCGCTCGACGCGGCGCCCCAAGGTCAATGTTTGCGGGGAGCAGGCGCCGCCGGTGCGGCACCGCCCGTCGGGCTGCGCATGAAGCGGAAGAACTCGCTGTCGGGATCGACGACGATGATGTCGTTGCGCTTGAACGTGTTCCGGTACGCCTGCAGGCTCGCGTAGAACTGATAGAACTGCGGATCGCGGCCGAACGCGTCGGCGGCGATCGTCGCGGCCTTCGCATCGCCCTCGCCCTTGATCGTCTGCGCGGACTTGTACGCGTTCGCGAGCACGGCCTGCTGCTCGCGTTCCGCGTCGGCCTTGATCTGCTCGACGTCGGCGGCGCCTTGCGCACGCACCTGGGCCGCCTGATCGCGCAACGCGCCGATCATCCGTTGATAGACGGCATCCGTCTGCGCGGCCGGCAGGTCGACACGCGTCAGCTGGACGTCGACCACGTCGACGCCGAAACCGGACGCTTGCGCCTTCGCCGCATCGCGCGCCGCATCGGCGATCGCGCGCTGACCGCCGAGGGCATCGTCGAGCGCGCGCTTGCCGAATGCGTCGCCGAGCGCGCCCTTCAGCGCGCCGGACAGCCGTTCGGCCGCCGCCGCCGGGTCACCGCCCGTCGCGGTGAAATATTTCATCGGATCGTTGATCCGATACTTCACCGCATACGCGACGAGCAGGTCGTGCTTGTCTTCGGTCGCCAGCTGCAGCGGATCGGACGACTCGAACGACTGCAGGCGCGTGTCGATCAGCGTGGCCGTCTGCAGCGGCGGCGGCAGCTTGAAATGGACGCCGGGGCCCGCGAGCTCCGGCTGGCTGCCGTCGCGGCCCGACAGCACGGCCGCATGGCGCGGATCGACGGTGAGGACCGTCGACGACGCCGCGAAGGCAACGATCACGATTGCGACGACGAGCGCAATGATTCGGTTCATGTTCTGCGCTCCCCGTTACTTCGTATCGTCTTCACGCGACCGGCTGCGAAACGCTTCGCGCGATCGCAGCACGTCGACACCCGACGCGGTGGCGGCCGGTGCGGCGCTCGCCGGCGCGGCTGCCGCTGCCGCCGGCGCCGTGGCCGCCGGTGCCGACGCCGCGTCGGGCGCGGACGCGCCGGTCGACGCCGCGGCGTTTTGCCGCCCCTGCTCGACGAGCTTGTCGAGCGGCAGGTACACGACGCTGTTACCGCCCTTGTTGCCGACGAACACCTTCGTCGCGTTCGAATAGATTTCCTGCATCGTCTCGAGGTACATCCGCTCGCGGATGACCGCGGGCGCCTTCGAGTACTGAGCATAGACCTGCTTGAAGCGGTCCGCGTCGCCCTCGGCTTCCGTGACCACGCGATCGGCATACGCCTTCGCTTCGTCGACGAGCTTCGCCGCATCGCCCTGCGCCTTCGGCAGCAGGTCGCTCGCATACGCCTGCGCGGCGCGCTTCGCGGCCTCGCGCTCGTCGCGCGCCTTCGCGACTTCGGCGTACGCGGCCTGCGTCTGCTCGGGCGCCGCGACGCTCTGCATCGTGACGGCCGTCACCTCGAGCCCCGACTGGTAGCGGTCGAGATCGCGCTGGATCGCGGTGGACAGCTGCTCGCGCAGCGCATCGCGATCCTGATTCAGCATGTCGGCCGCGCTGCGCGTGCCGACGATCGCGCGCACCGCGGCCTGCGCGGCCTGCGACACGCTGCGCTCGGGATCGACGCTGCGGAACAGGTAATCGGTGGCGGAACGGATCCGGTACTGGACGATGAAGCGCACGTCGACGATGTCGGCATCGCGCGTCAGCATCGCGGCTTCCTTCACGTTCGCGAGGCGCACGACGTTGTTGCGGCCGATCTCGATCGAGCGGACCTGCGACGTGTCGACGATCTCATGCGACGCGAACGGATACGGCGCACGCCAGTGCACGCCCTGGCCGACCGTGCCCGACAGCTTGCCGAGCTGCAGCACGACGCCCGTCTGGCCTTCCTGCACGACGAACAGCCCGCTGCCCGCATACACCGCGACCAGCACGCCGATCACGATGCCGACGCCGACCCGGGCGGCCCGGCCGTTGTCGGGACGGAAGCCGTTGCCGCCCTTGCCGCCGAACAGGCCGCTCAGGCGTCGGTTGAAGTTGCGCCACATCTCGTCGAGATCGGGCGGACCGTCGCCGCCTTGCGGACGCTTCGATTCGTTCGCGCGGGGGCGGGATCCGTCCTTGCCATTGCCTTCGCCGCGTCCCCAGCGGGGATCGTTGATCGACAGCAAGGCGCGCATCCGCCGCCAGGTACTCCGCTCGTTGTATTCGTTCACCAGAGTTTGTTCACCAGATTGGACGCCGGCGAACCGGCCGGGACCGGTTAGCGCCCGTGTTCGGAAATCGTGTGGTCTTCGTGCGGTTCAGCGGACGTGCCATCGAGCGCGTCGGACAACGTCGCGCCGGAAAGGTGTTCCGCGAAGGCGATTTCGGCGATGGCGGCACGCAACGTATCAAGACCCTGACCGGTGCGCGCGCTCAAAAAGACGCGCGAAATATTACCATACTCGTCCCGCTCGACCGCGTCGCCGCGGGCCGCCAGCTCGGGCACGGCGTCGATCTTGTTGAACACCAGCACCTGGCGGATCGTGTCCGCGCCGATCTCGTGCAGCACGCCGTTGACCTGCTCGATCTGCTCGAGCCGGACCGCGCTCGACGCATCGACCACATGCAGCAGCAGATCTGCGTGGATCGTTTCCTCGAGGGTCGCGCGGAACGCGGCGACGAGCTGGTGAGGCAGCTCGCGGATGAACCCGACCGTATCGGACACGACGATCTGGCCGACCTCGTCGCCGAGGTACACGCGCCGCGACGTCGTATCGAGCGTCGCGAACAGCTGGTCGGCCGCGTACGCCTGCGCTTTCGTCAGCGCATTGAACAGCGTCGACTTGCCCGCGTTCGTATAGCCGACGAGCGACACCGACATCGTGCCGCTGCGCGCGCGCTGCCGGCGCTGCGTGCTGTGCTGGCGGCGCAGCCGGTCGAGCCGCGACTTCAGCATCTTGATGCGTTCGCCGATCAGCCGGCGGTCGGTTTCGAGCTGGGTTTCGCCGGGGCCGCGCAGGCCGATACCGCCCTTTTGCCGCTCGAGGTGGGTCCACGCGCGAATGAGCCGGGTCGACAGATATTGAAGCTGCGCGAGCTCGACCTGCAGCTTGCCTTCGTGGCTGCGTGCGCGTTGCGCGAAGATGTCGAGGATGAGGCTCGTGCGATCGACCACGCGCCTGTTAAGTGCCTGCTCCAGATTACGTTGCTGGGCGGGCGCCAACGCGTGGTTGAAGATGACGATTTCGACGTTGTGCGTGTCGCAGGCAAGCCGCAGTTCTTCGGCTTTGCCGCTGCCGATGAACATCTTGGCATCGGGACTGGCACGACGACCCGTGAGGGTGACGGCGGGACGGGCCCCCGCACTGGAGGCGAGAAGACTGAGTTCTTCGAGACTGGCTTCGAAATCGGTCTTGCCGAAATCGATGCCGACGAGCGCTGCGTTGATCAAATTATCGGGTGTCAAGATAAGGCGGCTGGCATCGGTCGCTCGCGGCGACCGGATGCCGGCCGCTGCGATAGGTTAGGACGAGGCTTCCGCGTCCGGGTGGAAATTCACCGGGCGCGCCGGCACGACCGTCGAGATGGCGTGCTTGTAAACCATCTGGGTCACCGTATTACGGAGCAACACGACGTACTGGTCGAACGATTCAATGTTCCCTTGAAGCTTGATGCCGTTGACGAGGTAGATCGAAACGGGAACGTGCTCTTTGCGCAGTGCGTTCAAAAACGGGTCTTGTAACAATTGCCCTTTGTTGCTCATGGCGTACTCCATCTTTTTTTGCAGGTTGATCTGGATTGGCGGCGAAGAAAAAGAGATCCGGCGCCAATCGCTACACTATAGCTGATTTTGCCTGCCCCGCCCGGCCACTGGCCATGCGGCCGATGCCTTGCGGGGCGTGCTTCAGCCCTTGTCCGCGTACGGGTTGTTCGACGAACGGAACTCTATGCGCAATGGAGTCCCGGTCAGCGAGAAAGTTTCGCGGAATCGGTTTTCGAGGTAACGCTTGTAGGTTTCCGTCACCGCGTCGAGCGCGTTGCCGTGGATCACGATGATCGGCGGATTCTGGCCGCCCTGGTGCGCATAGCGCAGCTTCGGACGCACCGGGCCGCGACGGCGCGGCTGCTGGAATTCGACGGCCTCGATCAGCGCGCGCGTGAGCTTCGGCGTCGGCAGCTTCGCCATCGCCGCCGCGTACGCGTCGTCGACCGAGCGCATCAGCGCGCCGATACCCGTCTTCTTCGCGGCCGAAATGAAGTGCGACTTCGCGAAGTCGAGGAATTTCAGCTTGCGGGTCAAATCCGCTTTCGCGCGGTCGCGCGCGTGATCGTCGAGGCCGTCCCATTTGTTGACGCCGATCACGAGCGCGCGGCCCTGCTCGACGACGAAGCCGGCGATGTGCGCGTCCTGGTCGGAAATGTCCTGCTGCGCATCCAGCAGAAGAATGACGACGTTCGCGTCGGAGATCGACTGCAGCGTCTTCACGACCGAGAACTTCTCGATCGCCTCGAACACCTTGCCGCGGCGTCGCAGGCCGGCCGTGTCGATCAGCGTGTATTTCTTGCCGTTACGCTCGAAGTCGACGTAGATCGAGTCGCGCGTCGTGCCCGGCATGTCGAACGCGATCACGCGGTCTTCGCCGATCAGCGCGTTGACGAGCGTCGACTTGCCGACGTTCGGCCGGCCGACGATCGCGATCTTGATGCCGCGCGACGGATCGTCCTCGTCCGCCTCCTCGGGCTGGCCCGCATACGCAACTTCCAGCGCCTCGTTGATCATGTCGGTCACGCCGTCGCCGTGCGCGGCCGAGATCGCGCGCGGGTCGCCGAGCCCGAGTTCGTAGAAGTCCGTCGCGACCGCCGTGTACTTCATCCCCTCGGCCTTGTTGACGACGAGGAAGATCGGCCGGCCGGTCTTGCGCAGGTAGTCGGCGATCGACTTGTCCTGCGGCGCGAGTCCGTTGCGGCCGTCGACGATGAACACGACGACGTCGGCTTCCTCGACGGCCTGCCGCGTCTGACGCGCCATTTCGTGCAGGATGCCGTCCTTCGCGACGGGCTCGAAGCCGCCGGTATCGACGACCAGGTATGGCCGTTCGCCGACGCGCCCTTCGCCGTAATGGCGATCGCGCGTGAGACCCGGCAAGTCGGCGACCAGTGCATCGCGCGAGCGCGTGAGCCGGTTGAACAGCGTGGATTTCCCCACATTGGGGCGCCCAACGAGGGCAATGACCGGTTTCATCTGTGTTTTCTACGGTGAAGCGCAGCAGCGGGAGGCCCGCTGCTGCGGGCGGCTGCGCTGAATGAAAATATCACGAATTCGCGCCGCGCCGGATGCGTGCGCCCGGCGCGCGTTGCGCGCCGTCGTCTTTCGTCTCGAACTGCCTTTCAAATACCGAGCGGCCGGGAACGCCGGCCGCCTTCAAGTCGCGCGACCGCGGCGCGCGGGACCTGCCCGCCGCGCCGCGGTCGCGCCTGTTTCCTGCGCGTCAGCGCGGGCGGAACCCGTACAGGCCGCCGTCCTTCGTCTGCACGACGAGCGTATTGCCCGCGAGGACCGGCGCCGCGGTAATCGCGCTGCCGTCGGTCTTCATCCGCGCGATGAAGCTGCCGTCTTCACGCGACAGGAAGTGCACGAAGCCCTTGTAATCGCCCATCACGACCGCGTGCCCGAGCAGGTACGGCACGCCGACGTCACGGCTCTTCAGCTTGTCGTTGCGCCAGAGCTGGTTGCCCGTGGCCGCATCGTACGCGGTGACGACCGACCAGTCGTCGCCGCCGGCGACCACCGAATCGTCCTGCGCGAGGCCGCTGCGGCTCGAGAACGGCTTTTCCCACAGCGGACGGCCCGAGTTCGCATCGAAGCAGCCGAGCTGCCCCTGGAACGTCACCGCGCAAGTTTCCGCGCCCACGAGCGTCGGCGGGCCGCTGACGTCGTTGATGCGCTCGACCTCGGTCACGCCCTTCGGGAACGACACCGGAGTCTGCCAGAACGGCTCGCCCGTCTGCAGATTGATCGCGACGAGACCGCCGCCCGGGAAGCCCGCGAGCACGGCCGCGTCGCCCGCGAACGTCATGCCGGCCGACACGCGCAGGTTCAGCGGCACCGCACGGTTGCGGTAGTTCCACTTCTGCTCGCCCGTCTGCGCGTTGAACGCGATCACCTGGCCGTCGATCGTGCGGACGACCACGAGGCCGTTGCCCACGAGCGGCGGCGAGAAGATCTCGCCCTGCACGGTGGTCTTCCACAGCTGCTTGCCGTCCGGGCCCAGCACGAACACGCCGCCCTTCAGCGCACCGACCGCGGTCAGGTTGCCGTCGCTGCCGACACCGGCCGACAGATCCGAGCCGACCTTCGAGCGCCACAGCGTCTGGCCCGTCTTCGCGTCGATCTTTTCGACCGAACCGTTTTCGCCCGCCGCATAGACGGCGTCGCCCACGGCCACCGGCGAGAACAGGTAGCGTCCGCCCTTGCCGACGCTCGCCTTCCAGACCTGTTGCACGTCCATGACGGGCTTGAACTCGGTGAGCGGCGTCGGCACGCGGCGCGCGTCCTTCGACGACGAGCAAGCCGCCAAAGCGAGGACAGCCGCCGCGCAGGCAACGGGCACAGCGTAACGTTTCAGCAAATTCATCGGTTAGCGAAGCAGAGTTAAGAGGTTGAGGGGACCGGGATTCAGCCGCCGAGCGCGTCGAGCTTGAACTGCACGAGCTGGCGCGCGGACTGGTCGTCCTTCGACAGGCCGTCGAGCGCGAGCTTGTAAGCCGCGCGCGCATCGTCGGTCTTGCCTTGCGCGGCGAGCAGATCGCCGCGACGATCGGCCACGAGGCCCTTGAATGCATCGACCGGCGTGCCCGACAGCAGCGCGAGGCCCGCATCGTACGCCTTCTCGTCGAGCAGCAGCGACGCGAGACGCAGCTTCGCGATCTGCTTGTACTCGTCGTCCTTGGCGTGATCAACGGCCCATTGCAGCTGCGCCTTCGCGCCTGCCGCGTCGCCGGCCGCATACAGCGTCTTCGCGGCCGCGAGCGCCGTCATCTGCGCATACGGCGTGCTGCCGAACTTGTCTTCCATGTCGGCAGCCGCGCGGGCCATCGTCGCCTTGTCGTTCGCGGCGGCGGCCTTCTGGACCTGCTCGTACAGCCCGGACGCCTCAGCAGCCTGACGGCGCTGCCAGTAGTTCCAGCCGTTGAAACCGGCCGCGACGACGAGCGCCGCGAGCACGATCCACGTGGTGAGGTTGCCCCAGCGGGCCCACCACGCCTTGAGACTTTCAATCGATTCTTGTTCGTCGTGATAACTCATCGGCGAGCGATTCCTTCTTCCTGTTCAGGCTTTTCTTGTCGAGCGGATGCCAGCGCGATCAGTCGTCGCCATCTTCGGCGGATGCAACCATCGCATTGATTAGGAATTCGGTCAAGCTTTCGGCCGGTACGGTCTGCTGAACGTTCTTTTCCCCTTCCGCACCCGCGCCGCGCAACGCTTTCACGCCCACCGTGCCGTTCGCGACCTCTTCTTCGCCGAGGATCACCGCGAACGCGGCGCCGCTTGCATCGGCCCGCTTCATTTGCGACTTGAAGCTCGCCGGCGCGCCGTCGGCGCTGCAGTGGAAGATCACGTCGAGGCCCGTGTCGCGCAGGCGCTCGGCCGCGATGAACGCCTGTTCGCGCGCGGTCTCGCCCTGGTGCACGACGTACACGTCGACGCCTTCCTGCTCGGGCACCAGATCCTCTTCCTTCAACAGTTCGAGGATGCGCTCGATGCCCATCGCCCAGCCGCACGCGGCGGTCGGCTTGCCGCCGAGCTGTTCGATCAGCGGATCGTAGCGACCGCCAGCCGCGACCGTGCCCTGCGCGCCGAGCTTGTCGGTCACCCACTCGAACACGGTCAGGTTGTAATAGTCGAGGCCGCGCACGAGACGCGGGTTGATCTTGAACGGAATGTTGTTCGCGAGCAGCAGGCGCTGCAGCCCTTCGAAGTGCGCACGCGATTCGTCGCCGAGGAAGTCGATCAGCTTCGGCGCGTTCTGCGCGATGTCCTGCAGCGCGGGATTCTTCGTGTCGAGCACACGCAGCGGGTTCGTATACAGGCGGCGCTTCGCGTCCTCGTCGAGCACGTCGGCAAACTGCTCGAGGTACTTGATCAGCTCGACGCGGTGCGCGGCGCGCTCTTCGGCGAGGCCGAGCGAGTTGATCTCGAGCTTGATGCCGGTCAGGCCGAGGTCGTCCCACAGGCGCTGGCACATCATGATGATCTCGGCATCCGCATCGGGACCCGCGAAGCCGAGCGCCTCGACGCCGACCTGGTGGAACTGGCGATAGCGGCCGCGCTGCGGACGCTCGTGACGGAACATCGGGCCGATGTACCACAGGCGCTTCGGGCCGTCGTACAGCATGTTGTGCTCGATCGACGCGCGCACGACGGCCGCGGTGTTTTCCGGGCGCATCGTCAGGTTCTCGCCGTTCAACGCGTCGGTGAAGCTGTACATCTCCTTCTCGACGATATCCGTGACCTCGCCGATGCCGCGCGTGAACAACTGCGTGTGTTCGACGATCGGCGTGCGGATGTTCTGGTAGCCGTACGCGCGCAGCAGCGATTTCACGGTAGCTTCGAAGAATTCCCACAGGCCGGCATCCTGCGGAAGGATGTCGTTCATGCCTTTGACGCCGGTGAGCTTCTCGATCTTGCGTTTCTGTTCAGTCATCGTTCGTGTGTGTGGACGAATTAGTTCAGGGCCTCGGTGCGGCCGTAATTGCGTGCGACGTAGTCGCTGACGATCTGCTGGAATTCCTCGGCGATCCGCTCGCCGCGCAGCGTCTTGACCTTCTCGCCGTCGATGAAGACGGGTGCGGCCGGGTTCTCGCCCGAACCCGGCAGGCTGATGCCGATGTTCGCGTGCTTCGATTCGCCCGGACCGTTGACGATGCAGCCCATCACCGCGACGTTCATCTTCTCGACGCCCGGATATTCCTTGCGCCAGACCGGCATCTGCTCGCGCAGATACGTCTGGATCTGCATCGCGAGTTCCTGGAACAGCGTGCTCGTCGTGCGGCCGCAGCCCGGGCATGCGATCACCATCGGCGCGAACGAGCGCAGGCCCATCGTCTGCAGGATTTCCTGGCCGACGATCACCTCGCCCGTGCGCGACGCGCCCGGCTCCGGCGTCAGCGAGATGCGGATCGTGTCGCCGATCCCCTCCTGCAGCAGCACACCGAGCGCCGCCGTCGACGCAACGATGCCCTTCGAGCCCATGCCGGCCTCGGTCAGCCCGAGGTGCAGCGCGAAGCCGCAGCGGCGGCCGAGTTCGCGGTACACGGCGATCAGGTCCTGCACGCCGCTGACCTTGCACGACAGCACGATGCGGTCGCGGCCGAGGCCGAGCTCGACCGCGCGTTCCGCCGAGCCGATCGCCGACTGGATCAGCGCCTCGTACATCACGCTTTGCGCGTCCCACGGCTGCGCACGCGCGCCGTTCTCGTCCATCATGCGCGCGAGCAGGTCCTGGTCGAGGCTGCCCCAGTTCACGCCGATCCGCACCGGCTTGTCGTACTTCGCCGCGGCCTCGATCATCTGCGCGAACTGCGTGTCGCGCTTCGCGCCCTGACCGACGTTACCGGGGTTGATCCGGTACTTCGACAGCGACTCCGCGCAGCCCGGGTAGTCGCGCAGCAGCAGGTGGCCGTTGTAGTGGAAATCGCCGACGAGCGGCACGGTCACGCCCATCCGGTCGAGCTGCTCGCGAATCGCCGGCACGGCGGCCGCGGCTTCGGGCGTATTGACCGTGATGCGCACCAGTTCGGAGCCCGCGTTCGCGAGCTCCTTGATCTGGATCGCCGTGCCGATCGCATCGGCCGTGTCGGTATTCGTCATCGACTGCACGCGCACCGGCGCGTCGCCGCCGATCGTCACGAGTTGCCCGCCCCAGCGGACATCCACCGCATGCGATACGCGGCGCGGCTGATGCCCGCCGAACACCGGCTCGGTTGAACAAATCTGACTGCTGCGTGGGGATTGAGCTTCGGATTGCATCGATAGATCCATTTACGCGGAATGCGCCGCGACGCGGCGCATGAATTGAAAAAGCGCCGTGCCCTCACGGCCTGCCGATATCGACGGCAAGCCTTCGCCACGGCGCTTGACGTCAGGGCAACGTGAACCGCGCCACGTTACCCCGCGCTGCCGAATATTTTGCCGGATCGACCGGTTTTCCGTCGAACGCAACCGCGTCGAGGCCGGCCTTGTTGCCGATCGTGACCTTGAACGGCCCGTCACCGGCAACTTGCTTCGTTTCGCCGGCGCGCACCAGCGCAGAGAACAGCTCCTTGCCGTTCTTGTCGCGCACGCTGAACCAGCAATCCTGCTTGACCTTCAGTTCGATCATCGACTGGCCTGCCGCCACCACGACGCTCGCCGGCTGGGCCGGCGCGGCCGTGCCTGGCGCCGCCGTTTCCGGCACGGGCTGCGACGCAGCCGCCGTCGCGACCGGGGCCGCGGGCGCCGGAACGGCCGACGCGATCGCCTGCGCCGGCGCAGCCGATGCAGCGGCCGGGGCCGGAACCTCATTCGCGATCGCCGCCGACGCGCCGTTCGTCGCTCCCTCTTCCGCAGACGACGATGCCGGCGCCGCGCTAGCGGCCGACGCATGTTCGGCGTCGCCGCCCTTGAAGCGCGCGAGCAGGCCCGACGAATCGCCGCCAGTGTGCCACATCAGTACCGCGACCACCGCGACGATGACGATCCCCGTTCCCCACAGCCACGGATGGTGGCGCGACGAGCCGCCGAGCGGGATCGACACGCGGCCGCGCGGCAGATCCGTGCCCGACGACGCAGGCATCGACAGGTCGACTTCCGGCACCCCGCGTTCGCGGCGCAGCGCCTGCGCGAACGGTTCCGGATCGACGCCGAGCATCTTCGCGTAGCTGCGCACGACCCCGAGCGCGAACGTCACGCCGGGCAAATGGCTGATGTCGCCGGCCTCGAGCGCCCGGAGTTTTTGCGGTGCGACCTTGAGTCGCGCCGACACGTCGTCGACCGACCAGCCCTTCGTCTCCCGAAGCTGCGCCAGGCGGCTGCCGACCGCCGCCAGCGATTCCAGTCCCGCCGGTGCCGGCTTCGCGGCATTCGTCTCTGCGCCGTTAGACGGCTGCGGCTCACTCATCCTTGTCCTCGCGTCGATTCTTCTTCACTGGCGGCTGCCGCCGGCTCCTGCCGGCCGGCACCCGCAACGGTTCATACCATGCGCGGCGCCGAGGCGCCGCGACCGATCGCTATTCGCGTGTTGCACCGCCAAAGGGTTCGGGCACCCCGGCCAGGTGCCCCCGTCAAACTGCCCGAACTTCGATGATTTTTCCTGCTGCGCCCGTTCGCTCCGCGAGGCGCGTGCGATCCTTCACCGCGCCGGCCAGCTGCCCGCACGCGGCATCGATGTCGTCGCCGCGCGTCTTGCGCACGGTCGTGACGACACCCGCATCGATGAGGACCTGGGCGAAGCGCTTGATCTGCTCCGGCTTCGAGCGGATGAGGCCCGATTCCGGAAACGGATTGAACGGGATCAGGTTGAACTTGCACGGCACGTCGCGCGTGACGGCCAGCAGTTCGCGCGCATGCGCTTCGGTGTCGTTGACGCCGTCGAGCATGCAGTATTCGAACGTGATGAAGTCGCGCGGCGCAACCTTCAGATAACGCTGGCACGCGGCCATCAGCTCGCGCAGCGGATACTTCTTGTTGAGCGGCACCAGCTCGTCGCGCAGCGCATCGTTCGGCGCGTGCAGCGAAACGGCCAGCGCGACCGGCAACTCGGCGCCGAGGCGGTCCATCATCGGCACCACGCCGGACGTCGACAGCGTGACGCGACGGCGCGACAGGCCGTATGCGTTGTCGTCGAGCATCAACCGCATCGCGGGTACGACCGCGCTGTAATTCAGGAGCGGCTCGCCCATGCCCATCATCACCACGTTGGTGACGACCCGTTCGGCCTTGCCGTTCGGTCCGGGCGCGCGGCCCAGCGACGCTCGCAATGCAAATTCGGCCATCCGGAGCTGGCCGATGATTTCGGCTGTCGACAGGTTGCGGGAGAAGCCCTGCTTGCCCGTCGAACAGAAGCGGCAGTTCACCGCGCACCCGGCCTGCGACGACACGCACAGCGTGCCGCGCGTCTCTTCGGGGATGAACACGGTTTCGACCGCATTGCCGTTTCCGACGTCGATCAGCCACTTGCGCGTGCCGTCGGCGGAAACGTGATCGCTGGCGATGTCCGGCATCACGATCGATGCGCGGCCCTTGAGTTTTTCCCTCAGGGACTTCGCGAGATCGGTCATGCCGTCGAAATCGCCGGCGTTGTATTGGTGGATCCAGCGCTGCAACTGCTTGGCGCGGAACGGCTTCTCGCCCAGGCTGCCGCAGTACGCGACAAGACCCTCGGCATCGAAGTCGAGAAGATTGACGGAAGTTTCGCTCGTCATGATGTGCTGCCTTGCCGCGTGCGCTGAATCCTGCCTACTTGCTGTCAGCCAGGGCTTAACGCGAGTAAACGTTCATTTCCGGGAAGAAGAACGCGATTTCGACCGCTGCCGTTTCCGCAGCGTCCGAGCCGTGTACGGCGTTCGCGTCGATGCTGTCGGCGAAGTCGGCGCGGATCGTGCCCTTTTCCGCCTTCTTCGGATCCGTCGCGCCCATCAGGTCGCGGTTCTTCAGGATTGCGCCTTCGCCTTCCAGAACCTGGATCATCACCGGGCCCGAGATCATGAAATCGACGAGATCCTTGAAGAACGGACGCGCTGCGTGAACTGCGTAGAACTTCTCTGCGTCGGCACGCGACAGGTGCGCCATGCGCGATGCGACGATCTTCAGGCCGGCGCCTTCGAAACGGCTGTAGATCTGGCCGATCACGTTCTTTGCCACCGCATCCGGCTTGATGATCGACAGGGTGCGCTCGATTGCCATAAAAACTCCAAAAAATTAAGAAGTTACAGGTTCAAATGAATCCGCTATTGTAGCACGATCCCGTGTATCATTGCGATTGAACCCTTACACGCATGAAAGGTTCAGAATCCCTGTGTTTTGTTCCGCCAGGCCATTGAAACCTCCCGGCACGGAACGTATCTTAGCCATAGCTGCCCCGGTTTGCTGCGCCGCACATCGCGCGCGCCGAACCGGCCCCGGACGCCCACGCGTTCAATGTTAGGAGAAACCATGAACGACTATCCGTACAATTTCGGCCGCGGCGGTTCCGTCAGCACCGCCGAGGTTCGCAACCGCGTGCTGCGGAACACGTACTGGCTGCTCGCGCTGTCGATGGTGCCGACCGTGTTGGGCGCCTGGGTCGGCGTCGCGACGGGCTTCTCGCTGTTCGCGGCCACCAGCCCGATGATGAGCCTGCTCGCGTTCTTCGCGATCGCGTTCGGCTTCATGTTCGCGATCGAGCGGACCAAAAACAGCGCGGCCGGCGTGTTCGTGCTGCTCGGCTTCACGTTCTTCATGGGCCTGATGCTGTCGCGGCTGCTGAGCTTCATTCTCGGCTTCTCGAACGGCCCGTCGCTGATCATGCTCGCGTTCGGCGGCACCGGCATCATCTTCGCGACGATGGCAACGATCGCCACCGTCAGCAAGCGTGACTTCTCCGGGCTCGGCAAGTGGCTGTTCATGGGCGTGATCGTGATCCTGCTCGCGTCGGTCGCGAACATCTTCCTGCAGCTGCCGGCGCTGATGCTCACCGTGTCGGTGCTCGCCATCGCGATCTTCTCGGCCTACATGCTGTTCGACGTCCAGCGGGTCGTGAACGGCGGCGAGACGAACTACATCTCGGCCACGCTCGCGATCTACCTCGACCTGTACAACGTGTTCACGAACCTGCTTGCGCTGCTCGGCATCTTCGGCGGCAACCGCAACTGACGTTCGGCACGCACCATGAAAAACCGGCCCGCGGGCCGGTTTTTTTACGTCCGCCGCCCGGGCTCAGTCGCGCTCGAACAGCGCGATCGATTCGACGTGCGACGTATTCGGGAACATGTTCACGACCCCGGCGCCCTTCAGCCGGTAGCCGGCTTCGTGCACGAGCAGGCCCGCATCGCGCGCGAGCGTCGACGGGTTGCACGACACGTAGACGATGCGCTTCGGCAGCGGGCCTGCGCCGCTCTGCGCGATCTCGGCCAGCGCCTTCGACACCGCGAGCGCGCCTTCGCGCGGCGGGTCGATCAGGAACTTGTCGAATGCGCCGAGCGCGCGGAGATCGTCGCCCGTCACCTCGAACAGGTTCCGGCACGCGAACGTCGTGTGGCCGTCGACACCGTTCTCGCGTGCGTTCGCGAGCGCACGCGTGGTCAGCGTGTCGCTGCCCTCGATGCCCATCACTTCGCGCGCCAATCGCGCGAGCGGCAGCGTGAAGTTACCGATCCCGCAGAACAGGTCGAGCACGCGATCGTCGCGCGACGGCGCGAGCAGGCGCAGCGCACGCCCCACCAGCACGCGGTTGATCTGGTGATTGACCTGCGTGAAGTCGGTCGGCTTGAACGGCATGCGGATGCCGAATTCCGGCAGCGTGTAATCGAGCGATACGTCGAGCGGGTAGAACGGCGTCACCGTGTCCGGCCCCTTCGGCTGCAGCCAGAACTGCACGTTGTGCTCGTCCGCGAACGCGCGCAGCAGCGCTTCGTCGTCCGCGTTGATCGGCTCCAGCACGCGCAGCACGAGCGCGGTGACGGCCGAGCCGACCGCGAGTTCGATCTGCGGCATCCGGTCGCGAATCGACAGCCCCTCGACGAGCCGGCGCAGCGGCACGAGCATCGCCGACACGTGCGGCGGCAGCACTTCGCAGCTCGTCATGTCGGCCACGTAGCTGCTCTTCTTCTCGTGGAACCCGACCAGCACGCCGCCCTTCTTCGCGACGTTGCGCACGGTCAGGCGCGCCCGGTAGCGATAGCCCCACGACGGACCGTGGATCGGTGCGAACATCGTTTCCGCACGCAGCTTCGCCAGGTGCCACAGATTGTCTTCCAGCACGCGCTGCTTGACCGCCACCTGCGCGCGCATGTCGAGATGCTGCATCGAGCAGCCGCCGCAGGTGCCGAAGAACGTGCACTTCGGCTGCGTGCGCATCACGCTCGGGCGCAGAATGTCGACGACCGTCGCCTGCTCGTAGCTGGGCTTGCGGCGATAGCTCGAGTAGGTCACGCGCTCGCCCGGCAGCGCGCCTTCGACGAAGATCACCTTGCCCGGCTGACCGTCCTCGGTCATCGTTCGGCCGACACCGCGCGCTTCCATGTCGAGCGATTCGATCTCGAGAACCGGGGCGGGCCCGGGCGCGACGGGCGCGTTTTTCGATTTGCGCGCAGAAGTGGGGACGGCTTCGGACACCAGCTTTTCCTGACAAACGTTGAAGAAGGCGAGATTGTAGACGACGAAGGCTCCCGTCGCGCGCTTTCGTCACGCAAGCGCCGATGCCGGTGCGCATGGCGCGCCGCGTGGCGCATAAGCGGCTGACCACCCCGCGCCCGGTCGCACGCGGCCGACCGGGCGCGATGCGCGGCCGCGCAGGCGGCACGGGTTCTGCTCGCAGCACCGGACCAAGGAGATTCGACCATGCGATTGATCGACTGGAACATCCAATGGGGTCGGGACGCCGACGGTGTCGTCGATCTTGCCGGTACCGTCGCGGCCCTCCGTCGGCTCGGCGATTTCGACGTGATGTGCCTGCAGGAGGTCACGCGCGGCTTCGACGCACTGCCCGGCCGGCCAGGCCCCGACCAGTTCGCCGAACTCGCGGCGCTGCTGCCTGGCTATACGATCGTCGGCGCGATCGGCGCCGACCTGCCGTCCATCCGGCCAGACGCACCGCGCCGCCAGTTTGGCAACGCGATCGCCACGCGGTTGCCGGTCGGGCGCGTGCTGCGCCGATCGCTGCCTTGGCCAGCCGATGCCGGCGCGCCGTCGATGCCGCGCGTCGCGCTCGATATCGAGTTGCGGGCGCCCTTCGGATGGTTGCGCGTGGTCACCACGCATCTGGAGTATTACTCGGCGCGCCAGCGGCTGGCACAGGTCGATGCGCTACGCGACCGACATCGCGAAGCCTGCGCGCATGCGGAACACCCCGCTCCCGCCGAAACCGCCGACGGGCCGTTCAGCGCGACCGGACAACCGCGCGATGCGATCGTCTGCGGCGATTTCAACAGCGCATTCGACAGCGATGCGTACCGGCGCTTCCTCGAGCCGATTGCCGACGCACCGGGTTTCGTCGACGCGTGGGTCGCACGGCATCCCGGTCGTACGCCGCCGCCGACCGCCGGCGTCTACGATACGGTGCAATGGTCGGAAGGCCCGCTCGCGTGCGATTTCGTGTTCGTGACCGACACGCTGTTGCCGCGCGTCATCGGCTGCGAGATCGACGGCGACGTACGCGCGTCCGATCACCAGCCGGTGCTGCTCGAACTGGCCTGATTGCGCCGGTTGCGGCGCGGGCCGTCCGCGCTACGCATCGAAGCCCGCCAGGTATTCGGCCCAGTGCGGCGCCGGCTCCAGCGCGAGCGCATTCTTCACGAGCAGGATCTCGTCCGCGTACTCGCTCGGCGTCAGGCCGCCGCGCATCAACTGGAACCGGCAATACAACAGGTACGTATTGACGACGTCGGTTTCGCAATAGTTGCGGATTTCGTCAATCCGGCCGTCGCGGAACGCCGGCCACACCTGACTGCCGTCCATCCCGAGCTTGCCCGGGAAACCGCACAGCTTCGCCAGCGCGTCGAGCGGCGCGTTCGCGCGCGCCTGATACATCGCGAGCACGTCCATCAGGTCGGTATGCCGCGAGTGATAGCGCGAGATGTAGTTGTTCCACTTGAATTCGCGGTCGTCCTCGCCGAGATCCCAGTAGCGGGTGGCGGGAATACCGTGCACGAGCGCGCGGTAATGCAGCACCGGCAGATCGAAACCGCCGCCGTTCCACGACACGAGCTGCGGCGTGTATTTCTCGATCACGCGGTAGAACGACTGGATCAGCGTCGCTTCGTTGTCCTGCGGCGTCCCGAGCGAGCGCACGCGAAAACCGTTGTTGTCGCGGAACACGCACGAAATCGCCGCGATCCGCTGCAGATGGTGCGGCAGGAAATCGCCGCCGGTCTTCTCGCGACGTGCGGCAAACGCGTGTTCGGCTACCGCGGCATCGTCGAGCGTCGCGGGCAGATCTTCCAGACGGCGAATGCCGTCGACATCGGGAATCGTCTCGATGTCAAAAACAAGGATCGGGGTCATCGGTTACAGAACGGCGTCCTTGCGCACGCCGTTGGAGGCGAAGAACCGCTTGAGGCGCACCAGCGCTTCCTGCTGGATCTGCCGCACGCGCTCGCGCGTGAGCCCCATCTCGTCGGCGAGCTCCTCGAGCGTCGCCGGTTCGATGTGGTTCAGGCCGAAGCGGCGCTCGATCACATGCCGGTGCTTGTCGGACAGACGTGACAGCCACGCACGTGTCAGCGTTTCGAGCTCGCGGTGCTGCACCTCGGCGTCGGGCGACTGGCTCTGGTCGTCGGGCAGGAGGTCGAGCAGGCTGCTCGCGGGATCGAGGTCGAGCGGCGCGTCGAGCGACGCCGTGTGTTCGTTGAGCGCGAGGATATCGGTGACTTCCTCGGCGGTCTTGCCGGTGAGATAGGCGATGTCGTCGATGCTGGCTTCGCGGCGCTCGGCCGCTTCGCCCGTCGACATCGAATTCTTTTCGAGATGGCGCTTCGCGCGCAGCACCTGGTTCAGTTCGCGGATCACGTGCACGGGCAGGCGCACCGTGCGCGCCTGGTTCATGATCGCCCGCTCGATGCTCTGCCGGATCCACCACGTCGCGTAGGTCGAGAAACGGAAACCGCGCGTCGGGTCGAACTTCTCGATCGCGTGCATCAGGCCGAGATTGCCCTCCTCGATCAGGTCGAGCAGCGGCACGCCGCGGTTCAGGTAGCCCTTCGCGATACTGACGACGAGCCGCAGGTTGCGCTCGATCATCACCTGCCGCGCCTCGAATTCGCCGGCCTTCGCCAGACGCGAATAGCGCTGCTCTTCCTCGACGGTCAGCAGCGGCTTCACGCTGATGCGGTTCAGGTAATGCTGGATCGTGTCGGCCGTGAGCTCGGCCTGCAGCAGCGTGCGGAAATCGTCGACGTCGGGCGCGGCTTCCGGGCGACCTTCGCGCTCGTCGTCGCCACCGTCCGCGTCGGCGTCGCGCGCCTCGAGATCGCGTTCGTTTTCCGCGACGTCGTCTTCGTCGTCCGTCGAAGCACCTACTCGCCCCACCGATGCTTGCGTGGCACGACTGATCTTCTCAGACTCGGCTTGCGGCTCGTGGCGCTTCGATTTCGGCATGGTCGTCTCGGTTATTGAGGCGGCAAATACTTCAGCGGATCGACAGGCTTACCCTGCCGGCGAACCTCGAAATGCAGCATCACGCGGTCGGCATCGCTGTTACCCATCTCGGCGATCTTCTGCCCCTTCGTCACCGCGTCCCCCTCTTTTACCATCAAAGCGCGATTGTGTGCATACGCCGTGAGGTAAGTCGCATCGTGTTTGATGATAATGAGGTTGCCGTAACCACGCAGACCGTTGCCGGAGTAAACGACGCGGCCGTCCGCCGCCGCCTTCACGGCCTCGCCGGCCGTCCCGCCGATATTGACACCCTTGTTCTTCGCATCGTCGAACCCGTTCAGCACGGGGCCGCGCGCGGGCCACGCGAACGTCACGGGGCCGCTCGGAGCAGCCGCCGTATCGCTCGACCCGGTTGCCGCGGCCGGCGGTGTGGCGGCGAGCGCGGACGACGTGCCTGCAGCCGGCGCGGCCGGACCGCTGCTCAGCGGCGCGGTCGCGACCGCACCGCCGACGATCGGCGCGGCGGCCGGCGTGCCCGCGACCGCGGCGCCGGCCTGGGGCGACACGCGCAGCAGCTGGTCGACTTCGATCTGATTCGGGTTCGCCAGATTGTTCCACGCCGCGATGTCGCGATAGTTCTGCCCGTTTTCGAGTGCGATCCGGTACAGCGTGTCGCCCGGCTTCACCCGGTAGTAACCCGGCGGCGCCGGCGGAAGCGGCGCCGCGGGCTGCGCGGCGGCGGTCGTGCCGAGCGACCCGGAGCGATCGACGACGGGCGCGTTGTCGAGCCGCGTCGCACAGGCGGCCAGTAGCGTGGAGAACGCAGCCACACAGATCGCGCGCTGGGCGAGCGTGAGCGGTTCCCTGGATCGGTTGTTTTGCATCGCGCGCAACATACTCATCGGTTTCAAATCACTCCGGATTTTAAAGGGACAAAGAAAACGCGATCAAGCCGGGACTCTCGCCATTGCGCGTGCGCGACGCGCTCGACGAGCGTGAGCACCTGGTGCTGCCCGCTCTGCGCGCCGACCGGCGCGACGAGCCGCCCGCCGATCGCGAGCTGCTCGAGCAGCGCCTGCGGCACGTCGAGCCCCGCCGCGGCGATCACGATCGCGTCGAACGGAGCCGCGGACGGCAGGCCGACACGCCCGTCGCCGTAATGCAGACGGATGTTCGGCACGCGCAGCGGCCGCAGGTTCAGCTTCGCGCGCTCGTAGAGGGGCTTGATGCGTTCAATCGAATACACGTCGCGCGCCACGTGGCTCAGCACGGCGGCCTGATAGCCGCAGCCCGTGCCGATCTCGAGCACGCGCTCGAGCGTGCGGCCGGCCATCGCGAGCTCGATCATGCGCGCGACGACCGACGGCTTAGAAATGGTCTGCTGGTGGCCGATCGGCAACGCCGAATCCTCGTAGGCCTGCGTCGCGAGCCCGGGATCCACGAACAGGTGGCGCGGCACCGCGGCCATCGCGTCCAGGACGCGCGCATCGGTCACGCCGTTCGCGCGCAGCCGTTCGACCATCCGCTCGCGCACGCGTTCCGACGTGAGGGCGAATGCGCCGGCCGGCGCGATGCTCGGCGCAGCCGGCTTCGGCAGCGCAGGTTTCAGCGCGGTCGGCTTCGGTGCGGTCGCCGGTTTCGCGGCGGCGGTGCCCGACAGCGGCACCCGCGCGGCGGCCGGCTTCACCGCAACCGGTTTCAGTCCGGCTGCGGGTTTGTCGGCGGCCTTCGGCACCGCGCCCGCCGCTTGGCGTTCGCCGGCCCGACCTTCCGATTTGCGTGGCGCTCGTTTGAGATCTTCGAGCGCGAGCGGGAACCGCTTCGCGCGCTCGCCGCTCATGAAGCCCGCCCTCCGGCGCGCGCCCATTCGCGCGTCGCAGGCAGCATCTGCGTATGCGTGAGATCGAGCTGCAGCGGCGTGATCGACACGAAACCGTTTGCGACGGCGTGGAAATCGGTGCCGTCGCTGGCGTCCAGCGCGTCGCCCGCGGCGCCGATCCAGTAGATCGGCTCGCCGCGCGGGTCGGTCTGGCGAATCACCGGCTGCGACGGATGACGCTTGCCGAGGCGCGTGACCTTCCAGCCCTTCAGTTGGTCGTACGGCAGGTTCGGGATATTGACGTTCAGCAGCGGCTGGCCGGCCAGCGGATGCGCGAGGTAGTGCGCGACGATTTCCGCCGCGACGCGTGCGGCATCGGCCAGATGAGCCCAGCCCTTGTCGACCAGCGAGAACGCGATCGCCGGCACGCCGAACATGATGCCTTCGGTGGCGGCCGCAACTGTCCCCGAATAGAGCGTGTCTTCGCCCATGTTCTGGCCGTTGTTGATGCCGGACACGACGATGTCCGGCCTCGTGTCGGCCATCCCCGTCAGCGCGACGTGCACCGAATCGGTCGGCGTGCCGTTCACGTAGAAGAAACCCGTACCCGCTGCGCGCTGCACCGACAGCGGCCGCGACAACGTGAGGGAATTCGACGCGCCGCTGCAGTTCTGCTCGGGCGCGATCACCGTAAGCTCGGCCAGCGGCTGCAGCGCTTCGCTGAGCGCGGCGAGACCGGGGGCGAGATAGCCGTCGTCGTTGCTGAGTAGGATTCGCATCCGGCGATTGTAACCGAGGAAAGATGGCGCGAGAGCGACAGTCCGGCCGCCGCGGACGGGCGGGTATACGCATGGGCACGCGATGCGCCGCCGCACTGCGCGGCGACATTCCGCGCGCTGGGGAAAACACCGGGCCGCCGGGTTTTCCGCCCGGAGAAAATCTCGTCGGGGAACCCTTCGTCGAGCGACGCGGCGCAAAGCACCACGCCGGCCACGCTCAGATCGCGCCCGCCTCGCGCAGCGAGGCAATCGCGTGCGCGTCGTAGCCAAGGCCGCGCAGCACCTCGTCGGTATGCTCGCCGAGCTCGGGACCGAGCCAGCGCGTTTCGCCCGGCGTGTCCGACAGCTTCGGCGTGATGTTCGGCAGCGGAATGTCGGTGCCGTCGGCCAGCTTGAAACGCTGGATCATCTGGCGTGCGACGAACTGCGGATCGGTGAACATGTCGGCCGCGCTGTAGATGCGCCCGGCCGGCACGTCGGCCGCATTGAGCACGACGAGCGCCTCGTCGATCGTGCGCGGCGCGAGCCACGCGGCGATCGCGTCGTCGATTTCCTGCGTGCGCGGCACCCGCCCGTCGTTTTGCGCGAGCGCGGGATCGTCGGCGAGGTCGTCGCGCTCGATCGCCTTCATCAGCCGCTTGAAGATCGGATCGCTGTTGCCGCCGATCACGATGCTGCCGTCGCGGCACGCGTACGTATTCGACGGCACGATGCCCGGCAGCGACGCGCCGGTGCGCTCGCGCACCATCCCGTACACGCCGTACTCGGGCACCACGCTTTCCATCATGTTGAAAACGGCTTCATACAGTGCAACGTCGACCACCTGCCCCGCGCCGCCGTTGACCTTGCGGTGATGAAGCGCCATCAGCGCGCCGATCACGCCGTGCAGCGCGGCGATCGAATCGCCGATCGAGATACCGATGCGCGGCGGCGGCAGATCCGGATAGCCGGTGATGTGACGCAGCCCGCCCATCGATTCGGCGATCGCGCCGAAGCCGGGCCGGTCGCGGTACGGGCCCGTTTGCCCGTAGCCGGACAGGCGTACCATCACGAGGCCCGGATTGTCGGCCGACAGCACGTCGTAGCCGAGCCCGAGCTTTTCGAGCAGGCCCGGACGGAAATTCTCGATCACGATGTCGGCCTCGCTCGCGAGCTGCCGCGCGATCGCCTTGCCGGCGTCGGCTTTCAGGTTCAGCGTGACCGATTTCTTGTTGCGCGCCTGCACGGACCACCACAGCGACGTGCCGCCCTGCTCCGGGTGGAGCTTGCGCCACTTGCGCAGCGGGTCGCCGCCGTTCGGATCCTCGATCTTGATCACTTCCGCGCCGAATTCGGCGAACAGCCGCGACGCGAACGGCCCCGCGATCAGCGTTCCGAATTCGAGCACTTTGACGCCCGCGAGCGGGCCCTGGCTGGTGCTCATGTGTCTCCCTGGCATGAGGAACGGCGCCGCCGGCAGGCGACGCCCGGCTTACATCGTGCGGCGGTCGAGCATCGCGCGGGCGATGGTGCCCGCGTCGACGTACTCAAGCTCGCCGCCCACCGGCACGCCGCGCGCGAGGCGCGTCACCGCCAGCCCGCGCGCCTTGAGCGTCTGGCCGAGGTAGTGGGCGGTGGCTTCGCCTTCGTTCGTGAAGTTGGTCGCGAGCACGACTTCCTTGACGACGCCGTCGGATGCGCGCCGCACGAGGCGGTCGAAATGGATTTCCTTCGGGCCGATTCCGTCGAGCGGGCTCAGTCGCCCCATCAGCACGAAATACAGCCCGCGGTAGGTCATCGTCTGCTCGAGCATGATCTGGTCGGCAGGCGTCTCGACGACGCACAGCAGCGTCGGATCACGCTCCTCGTCGCTGCAGACCTCGCAGATCTGCGCTTCGGTGAACGTGTTGCACTTCTCGCAGTGCTGCAGGTGCTCGGTCGCGAACAGCAGCGACCGGCCGAGCCGCTCCGCGCCCTCGCGGTCGTGCTGCATCAGGTGAACCGCCATGCGCTGCGCGGATTTCGGCCCGACGCCGGGCAGCACGCGCAACGCTTCGACGAGAGCGGACAAGGCGGACGGCTGTTTCATACGGCGGCAAACGGTGACAAGGACGCGGCGCTCAGAACGGCAGCTTGAAGCCCGGCGGCAGCGGCAGGCCCGACGTCATGCCGCTCATCTTTTCCTGCGACGTTGCTTCGGCCTTGCGCACCGCGTCGTTGAACGCAGCGGCGACGAGATCCTCGAGCATGTCCTTGTCGTCCGCGAGCAGGCTCGGGTCGATCGACACGCGGCGCACTTCATTGCGGCACGTCATCGTCACCTTGACGAGGCCGGCGCCCGACTGCCCTTCGACCTCGATCAGCGCAAGCTGCTCCTGCATCTTCTTCATGTTTTCCTGCATTTGCTGCGCTTGCTTCATCAGTCCGGCGAGGTTGCCTTTCAACATGGGAATACTCCTTCTTGATCGTATGAAAACCGGCACGCGGCGCGTGCCGGCCGATGTGTGCGGGGCGTGATTGTGCCTGTCGCGGGGCGGTCAGTTCAATGGAGCGTGGGCGGTGCACCGTCCGGCGCCGAATCGGCGAGCGGGCGCACCGACCCCTCGACGATGCGCGCACCGAAGTCGCGCACGAGCTGCTGGACGAACGGATCGCCGTGAATCTCCTGCTCGGCTTCGCGCTGGCGCGCCGCGCGCGCGGCCGCATCGAGCGCCGCCGCGGTGCGCCGGGCGGGCCCGACCTCGACGCTCACCTCGACCGGCTTGCCGAGCGCATCGGCCAGTGCGGCCTTCAGCTTCGCCACCTGCGCGGCGTCCGCATACTGCGGCACCGGCACCGACAACTTCAATGCGCTCGCATCGACGGCCGTCAGCTCACTGTTGAACGCGAGCTGGTACGCGACGCCCTTCAGCGGCAGCCGCGCGGCCAGCGCCGGCCATTCGCCGTCGAAGCCGATCGGATCGAGCGCGATCGCGGGCGGCAACGGGCGCGTGTCGATCGGCGCGGCCGGACGGGCTTCCGCCGGCTTCGGCGTCACGCGCACATCGTCGGGACCGCTGTCGAACACCGGCACGAAGCCGTCGTCGGAACCGCCGAACATTTCGTCGGCGCTGAGCGGCACGTAGTCGTCCGGCGGGATGTCTTCCCACGGCGGCGACGGCTGGCGCGAATCGGCTGCCTGCGGCGCGCGGGCGACGGCACGCGGCGTCGGCACCTGGACGGCGGGACGCGGCGCGGCCGGTTTCTCGGCGGCCGGCTGGGATGCCGCCGGCTTCGCTGCCGCGCCTGCGCGCCCGCGGTCCGACGACACGCGCATCCCTGCATTGCGCAGCACGTCGAGCGCGGCGGCAGCACCGCCCGCCCGCGCCGCCGGACGGGCGGCGGCCGGCTCGGGCGACACGGCGCGCGGCGCCGGTTCGGGTTGCGGCGCCGGTTCGTCGTTTCGCTGCACGGCGGCAACGGCCGCCGGCTCGGGTTCACGGGTGGGAGGCGGCGCGTCGCCGGCGGGCGCTGCCTTCTCGTCCGGCTGCGGCGGCTCGATCGCTCGAGCGTCGGCCGCGACCGGTGCCGGTGCAGCCTTTTCGGCCGCCGAAACGGCTGCTTCTGCCGGCGCCGAAACAACCGCCGGCTTGGCGACCGGCCGGGCGGCTTCGTCACCGGATTGCGCCGGCGCCGAACGCGCGACGGGCGCAACAGGCGCCGCGACAGCGGGCGCGGCCGACACCGGCTTGGCCGCAGCAGCGGCCGGTGCCGCGGCTGCGCGCGGGGCCGGCACCGCACGCGGCGGCACGGACGGCTGACCGCCCGGCGCGCCGCCGGCGCCAGCGGCCGGCTCGAACGCGAGCATCCGCAGCAGCGTCATCGTGAAACCGGCATATTCGTCCGGCGCCAGGCCGAGTTCGGCGCGCCCGACCGTCGCGATCTGATAGAACAATTGCACCTGCTCGGCGCTCAGCGTTTCCGCGAAACGGCGCAGGTCGGCCGCTTCCGGCCATTCGTCGAGCACCGAGCCCGGCGCGAACTGCGCCCAGGCGATCCGGTGCAGCAGGCTCGCGAGATCCTGCAGCGCGGTCGAGAACGACAGGCTGCGCAGCGACATCTCGTCGGCAATCGCGAGGATTTCCGGGCCGTTGCCGGCCGCGAGCGCGTCGAGCAGGCGCACCATGTAAGTCTGGTCGAGCGCGCCGAGCATGCCCGACACCGCCGACTCGGTCACCTCGTTCGCCGAATAGGCGATCGCCTGGTCGGTCAGCGACAGCGCGTCGCGCATGCTGCCCTGCGCGGCGCGCGCGAGCAGGCGCAGCGCCTGCGGCTCGAACGTGATCCGCTCTTCGCCGAGGATCCGCTCGAGATGCGGCACGATGTGCCCGGCCGGCATCTGCTTCAGGTTGAACTGCAGGCAGCGCGACAGCACGGTGACGGGAATTTTCTGCGGATCGGTCGTCGCAAGGATGAACTTGACGTGCGGCGGCGGCTCTTCGAGCGTCTTCAGCATCGCGTTGAACGCGTGGTTCGTCAGCATGTGCACTTCGTCGATCATGTAGACCTTGAAGCGCGCATCGACCGGTGCATACACCGCGCGCTCGAGCAGCGCGGCCATCTCGTCGACGCCGCGGTTGCTCGCCGCGTCCATCTCGACGTAATCGACGAAACGGCCCTCGTCGATCTCGCGACAGGCGCGACAGACGCCGCACGGCTGCGACGTGACGCCGGTTTCACAGTTGAGCGCCTTCGCGAAGATCCGCGACAGCGTCGTCTTGCCGACACCGCGGGTTCCGGTAAACAGATAGGCATGATGGAGACGCCCGCCGTCGAGCGCGTGCGTGAGCGCCCTGACGACGTGCTCCTGGCCGACGAGCGAAGCGAAATCCTTCGGACGCCACTTGCGTGCGAGAACTTGATAGGTCATCGGGAAATTGTATCAGTAACGCTGCGTCGCGCCGACACGCGAAACGGTGCGGAACACGGGCAAGGCGCAGGTCGAACGGAGTGTGAAGCAGAAATAAAAAACGCCCTGCGAACGGGGCGAGAAGGAAGGTGACGAGCCCAACCCTCGGCACTGGCGGAAAACGATTGTGGCTGCTTCGTTCCCGACCTGACCAGGTTCACCGCCCCACCATGCGAGGAGGCCCGTCACGGCATATTCTATCACCGCTTCCGGACGAATGCGACCGTTTGTTCGCATCAATGCGAATCTCGCCGGGCAAACCCGCGCTTCGCTCATTCAGACACGTTGCACGCGGCCCGCCCCTTGTAATTGGCGGACCGGCCTCCACCTGCGTGGCACGACGGTCGAACGTCGCGTCGTACCCCTACTCGCATAGCGGCTACTATCGCCGCCCGCAGCAGATAGCAATTTAGGCTAATATGACGCCCGAACGACCCGCGAGCCGCGGCATGCAGCGCTTACGTCCCTCCGTCCCGGAAGGCGGAGTGCCCTGCCGCAGCGGCCGGCAGCCTACGGAGGCCGGTACGCTGCAACGCGCAAGCAGGCAGTCCCCGAACCGTAAGAGGTATTGACCCAATGAGCGAACAGATCAAACACATCAGCGACGCATCGTTCGAACAGGACGTCGTCAAGTCCGACAAGCCCGTGCTCGTCGATTTCTGGGCCGAATGGTGCGGCCCGTGCAAGATGATCGCCCCGATCCTCGACGAAGTCGCGAAGGACTACGGCGACAAGCTGCAGATCGCGAAGATCAACGTCGACGACAACCAGGCCACGCCGGCGAAATTCGGCGTGCGCGGCATCCCGACGCTGATCCTGTTCAAGAACGGCGCGGCCGCCGCGCAGAAGGTCGGCGCGCTGTCGAAGTCGCAGCTCACCGCATTCCTGGACAGCCACCTGTAATACCGGCAGTTCCGCGGACGTGTTGTCAGTCGGCAACACGTCCGTTGTCAAGCCGCCGATCGCTCGCTCAAGCGCGAATCGGGCTATGCTAGAATTAAAAAACGTCGACAAGACGCATTTAAGTCTCTGAGCGCCTCCGCTCGCCCTCCTCCCTTATTTTCTTTCGTCGCATCTCCTCCCTGGCGGGTTCTCCGTATGCATTTATCCGAGCTCAAGTCTCTGCACGTCTCCGAACTGATCGAAATGGCCAACGGCCTGGAGATCGAAAACGCGAACCGCCTGCGCAAGCAGGAGCTGATGTTCGCCATTCTCAAAAAGCGCGCCAAGACGGGAGAGACGATCTTCGGCGACGGTACGCTCGAAGTGCTGCCGGACGGCTTCGGCTTCCTGCGCTCGCCGGAAATGTCGTACCTCGCGAGCACCGACGACATCTATATCAGCCCGTCGCAGATCCGCCGCTTCAACCTGCACACCGGCGACACCATCGAAGGTGAAGTCCGTACGCCGAAGGACGGCGAGCGCTACTTCGCGCTGGTGAAGGTCGACAAAGTCAACGGGCAGCCGCCCGAGGCCTCGAAACACAAGATCATGTTCGAGAACCTCACGCCGCTGCACCCGAACAAGCCGCTGTCGCTCGAACGCGAAATGCGCGGCGAGGAAAACGTCACGGGCCGCATCATCGACATGATCGCGCCGATCGGCAAGGGCCAGCGCGGCCTGCTCGTCGCGTCGCCGAAGTCGGGCAAGACCGTGATGCTCCAGCACATCGCACACGCGATCAAGCAGAACCACCCGGACGTGATCCTGTTCGTGCTGCTGATCGACGAGCGTCCTGAAGAAGTGACCGAAATGCAACGCTCGGTCGCCGGCGAAGTGATCGCGTCGACGTTCGACGAACCGGCCACGCGTCACGTCCAGGTCGCCGAAATGGTGATCGAGAAGGCGAAGCGCCTCGTCGAAATGAAGCACGACGTCGTGATTCTGCTCGACTCGATCACGCGTCTCGCGCGTGCGTACAACACCGTGATCCCGGCGTCGGGCAAGGTGCTGACGGGCGGTGTCGACGCGAACGCGCTGCAGCGTCCGAAGCGCTTCTTCGGCGCGGCACGCAACATCGAGGAAGGCGGCTCGCTGACGATCATCGGCACCGCGCTGATCGAAACCGGCAGCCGCATGGACGACGTGATCTACGAAGAGTTCAAGGGCACCGGCAACATGGAAGTGCACCTCGAGCGCCGTCTCGCGGAAAAGCGCGTGTACCCGTCGATCAACCTGAACAAGTCGGGCACGCGTCGTGAGGAAATGCTGATCAAGCCCGAGATCCTGCAAAAGATCTGGGTGCTGCGCAAGTTCATCCACGACATGGACGAAGTCGAGGCGATGGAATTCCTGCTCGACAAGATCCGCCAGACGAAGAGCAATTCCGAGTTCTTCGACCTGATGCGCCGCGGCGGCTGATCGCCCTCCCGCTCCGCAACACGGCCGCCCGCGCATCCAGCCCGGCGGCCGTTTTTCGATTCAAACCTGAACGTGAACGTACAGGTTGATCTATAATCGCGTCATTGTCCCGTCCAATCCCCCGATCCGATGCCGAACGACGCCTCCACCCCGCTATTGACCGTCAGCGACGCCGCGTCGCGGCTCGGCGTCACGCCGCGCACGCTGAAATACTATGAGGAGCGCGGGCTCGTCACGCCGTCGCGCAGCGAAGGCCGCTACCGCCTCTACGACGAAGCCGACCTCGAGCGCTTCGCGCGCATCCTGCGGCTGCGTGCGCTCGGCTTCTCGCTGCATGGCATCACCGAAATGCTGAAGCGTCCGCTGGAAGAAACGGGCGACGGCCGGCGACGGTATTCGGACGCATCGCTGCGCGACATCCGCGCCGGCCTCGCCGAGCAGATCGACACGCTCGACCGGCGGATCGCGGCCGTCCAGCGCGAGCTGAAGGAAGCCGTCGCGCTGCGCAAGGAACTGCAGCACGACATCGATTACGTCGAGCGGCGCCTCGCCGGCGAGAACGCCGATGCGCTGATCGCGCAGCGGCGGGCGGAGGCCGGCACGCGCCGCGCACGCAAGGATCGCGAATGAACGCGGTGCCGGGCCGGCCACTGTGGAGCCGTGCGAACCTGCGCGCGGACCTGTTTCCATGGGCGCTCGCGCTCGTCACCGGCATCGATTACTTCGACAACGCCGTCTTCTCGTTCTTCGCAAGCTACATCGCGGGCGGCATCAACGCGTCGCCCGACGAACTCGTGTGGTCGTCGAGCGCCTACGCGGTCACGGCCGTGCTCGGCATCCTGCAGCAGCAATGGTGGGTCGACCGGCTCGGCCATCGCCGCTACGTCGCAGGCTGCATGCTGATGTTCTCGTTCGGCGCGATCGCGGCGGCGCTGGCCGACACGTCGCTGGAGCTCGCGTTCGCGCGCGGCTTCCAGGGCTATTTCATCGGCCCGATGATGGGCGCGTGCCGGATCCTGATCCAGATCAGCTTCAAGCCGCAGGCACGGCCGCCCGCGACGCGCGCGTTCCTGATCATGATCCTGCTCGGCAGCGCGCTCGCGCCGATCGTCGGCGGGCTGTTGGTCGCGCATTCGACGTGGCGCGCACTGTTCGCGTGCACGGCGCCGGCCGGCATCGCGTTCGCGGCCCTCGCCTTGCTCACGCTGCCCGATTCGGGCCGCACGCCGGACGACGAACGCGGCTCCGGCCACTTCTGGCCATATGTGGTGTTCGCCCTCGCGCAAGGCGCGCTGCAGATCGTGCTGCAGCAGGTGCATTACCAGCTCTACAGCGGCTCGCCGATGCTGATCGTGCTGACGATCGCGGGGCTCGGCGCGCTCGCGTGGTTCGCGTATCACCAGTGGCATCACCCGACGCCGCTCGTGCGGCTGCATGCGTTTCGAGAGCGGACGTTCCAGGTCGGGCTGCTGCTCTACATGTTCTATTACTACGAGACGACGGGCTTCAGCTACCTGACGGCGCGGCTGCTCGAGGGCGGCCTCGGCTATCCGGTCGAGAATGCCGGGCGTCTGGTCGGCACGATGTCGCTGATTTCGGCCACCGCGCTGTTCGCCTACCTGCGCTACGCGAAATTCGTCACGCACAAGAAGTGGTTCGTCGTGCCGGGATTCGCGATCGCCGTCACGGCCGCGCTATCGATGACGCGGATCACGCCGCAGGTCGGCGAAGCCGCGCTGGTCGTCCCGCTGCTGCTGCGCGGGTTGCTGCTGCTGTTCATCGTGCTGCCGGTCGCGAATCTCACGTTCCGGATCTTCGCGATCGACGAATACACGCATGGCTACCGGGTGAAGAACATCGTGCGGCAACTGACGATCTCGTTCGCGACGTCGTCGGTGATCATCGTCGAGCAGCACCGGCTGGCCATGCATCAGACGCGGCTCGTCGAGCGCGCGAACGTGTTCGATCCGCTGTTCCAGCAGACCGCCGACGCGCTGACGCGCAGCTATGCGGCCGCGGGCCACGCGCTGAACGACGCGCACGGCCTCGCGATCGCGTCGATTGCGCGGATGGTCGCGCAACAGGCGTCGTTCCTCGCATCGCTCGACGGCTTTTACTTCCTCGCGGGCGTCGCGCTCGTCGGCGGCCTCTTCGCGGCATGGCAAAAACAGATCGATTGAGTTAAAAGACAGGCTTTGGATTTTCGTCCGCAGCCTCCATGCTTTCGAAACTGACCCGCTGGTTCGACGACCGCCGCCGCGACCGCGCGCTGCGCAGCCATCCGATTCCCGACGCGCTGTGGCACGAAACCGTCGAGCGCCTGCCGTTCCTCGCCGCGCTGCCGCCCGACGCGCTCGGCCGGTTGCGCGAGCTCACGAGCCTGTTCGTCGCGAAAAAATCGTTTTCGACCGCGCACGGGCTCGAGCTGACCGACGCGATGATCGTCGCGATCGCCGCGCAGGCCTGCCTGCCCGTGCTGAATCTCGACCTGTCGCTGTATGACGGCTGGGTCGGCGTCGTCGTGTATCCGGGCGAATTCGTGATCCGCAAGACCGTGCAGGACGAGGACGGCGTCGTCCACGAAGTCGAGCAGGATGCGAGCGGCGAGGCGTGGGAAGGCGGCCCCGTGATCCTGTCGTGGGAAGACGCGCAGATGACGGACGGCCGGGACGCGTACAACGTCGTGATCCACGAATTCGCGCACAAGATCGACATGGTCAACGGCGCGGCCGACGGCTATCCGCCCCTTTTTCGCCGCTGGCATGCGCCGCACCTCGACGCCCAGGCATGGGCCGACGTGTTCGAACACGCATACGACCAATTCTGCGCGCGCGTCGACGCGGTGCCGGACCGCGCGTGGGCGCGCTTCGAGCGGGATTCGCTGATCGATCCCTATGCGGCCGACCACCCGTCGGAATTCTTCGCGGTGTGCAGCGAGGCGCTGTTCGTGCGGCCGAAAGCGTTCGAGTCCGAATTTCCGGAACTGTACCGGCTGCTCGCGCGCTACTACCGGCAAGATCCGGCCGGCACCGGCGCGCTCGACGCACCGTGAAAATTATTCGTCAACCGTCTGATTTTCTGGCATAATCGCCGTTTTTCGACCTTAGGCAAGTGGCTCGCGCCGGGCTTGGCGTCGGCCGAATCGCTCCTTTCGGGGCGGCTCGACACGGCAAGCGGCGGGTTGGCTACCGCTCTCACCAAGGAAAATCATGAAACCTGGCATTCACCCGGACTACCGCGAAGTCGTCTTCCAAGACATGTCGAACGGCTTCAAGTTCATCACGCGCTCGACGATCCAGACGCGTGAAACCATCGAACACGAAGGCAAGACCTACCCGCTCGCCAAGATCGAAGTGTCGTCGGAATCGCACTCGTTCTACACGGGTCAGCAAAAGATCATGGACACGGCAGGCCGTGTCGAGAAGTTCAAGAACAAGTTCGGCGCACGCGCGAACGGCAAGGCTGCTGCAAAGTAAGCTTTTGCACCGATCCGGCGGCGGCAACGCACCGGTACCGCACGAAAGGGCAGCCCAGGCTGCCCTTTTTTGTCTCTGCTCGCCCGCCAGGCGCCGGCCGGCGCCCGGGAAACGACCTGACGCACAACAGCGGGCGCGACTACAATGCCGGATGCTCGAAACCGGCTCGGCCGCGCGCGATCGCGCCGGCCGCCCGCCCATAACAAATCGCTCATCTGCATGAAGCCTGTCGTCCGTCTCACCGCCTCCGCCACGCGCGCGCTGCCGCGCTGGCTGCTGCTCACGCTCTGCCTCGTCTACGCGGCGTTCGGCCTGTTCGGCCGCGACCCGTGGAAAAACGAGGACGCGGCGGGCTTCGGCGTGATGTGGACGATGGCCAAGGGCGGCTGGCACGACTGGCTGCTGCCGAACCTGGTCGGCAAGTTCATCACCACCGACGGGCCACTCGGCTACTGGCTCGGCGCGCTGTCGATCCGCGGCCTCGGCCCGTGGGTCGACGCGAGCAACGCGTCGCGCGTCGATACCGGCGTGCTGTTCTGCGTCGCGTGCGCGTTCGTCTGGTACGCGGCCTACCTGCTCGGCCGGCGCGCCGAGGTTCAACCGTTCAAATACGCGTTCGGCGGCGAACCCGAGCCGCGCGACTACGGCCGCACGCTGGCGGACGGCGCGCTGCTGGTGCTCGTCGCCTGCTTCGGCCTCGCGGAACGCGGGCACGAAACGACGCCGCAGCTCGCGCAGTTCGCGTGGATCGCGATGCTCGTGTACGGGATCGTGCGCGGCATCGACAAGCCGCTGCAGGGTGCACTGTGGTGGGGCCTCGCGATGGGCCTCGTCGCGCTGTCCGGCAACCCGGTGCTGGTCGTCGCGCTGCTCGCGGGCACGGCCGCGCTGTGGCTCGTCACGCCCGAGATGCGCAACCTGCGCCTGCCGCTGGTCGGCCTGCCGCTCGCGGTCGCGATCGCCGCGCTGTGGCCGCTCGCCGCGTTCGTCGCGGCGCCCGACGACGCCGCGTGGTTCTTCAACCAGTGGATCCACGGCAGCCTGATGCGCTTTTCGGGCCCGCCGACGGCCGTGCTCGGCTATGCGGCGAAAAACCTGCCGCTGTTCACGTGGCCCGCGTGGCCGCTCGCGATCTGGGCATGGTGGAGCTGGGCCGGCATGCGTCGCCGTGCGCACATCGCGATTCCACTGTCGGTCGCCGTGCCGCTCGTCGCGCTCGTGATCCTGCAAAGCCAGCAGTCGAACCGCATGTACATGCTGCTGCTGCCGCCGCTCGCAGTGCTCGCGACCTTCGCGCTGCCGACCCTCAAGCGCGGCGCGATCAACGCGATCGACTGGTTCGCGGTGCTGAGCTTCACGATCCTCGGCACCTTCGTGTGGCTGGTGTGGCTCGCGTCGCTCACCGGCTTCCCGCATCCGCTCGCGCGCAACCTCGCGCGCCTCGTGCCCGGCTACGAGCCGCATTTCAAGATCCTGTCGTTCATCTGCGCGGTGATCGTCACCGTGTGCTGGTGCTTCATCGTGCGCTGGCGTGTGTCGCGACAGCCCAAGGTGCTGTGGCGCAGCGTCGTGCTGTCGGGCGCGGGCACCACGCTGATGTGGGTGCTGCTGATGACGCTGTGGCTGCCGATCGTCAACTACGGCCGGACCTATCGCGATGTCGCGCAACAGATCGCCGTGCACCTGCCGTCCGACTACGAGTGCATCTCGCCGGTGCGGCTCGGCGACGCGCAGATCGCGACCTTTGCGTACTTCGGCAACATGCATTTCGATTTCTCCGGCGACTGCGACGTGATCCTGCGCCAGGACCGCTCCGACTTCGGCGAGCCGAGCGCGATGTCGCAATACGTGTGGCGTCTCGTCTGGGAAGGCCGCCGTGTCGCCGATCGTGACGAGCGCTTCCGCCTGTACGAACGCATCGAAAGGCCGAAGACGCCCGTCAAGCGGCGTCCGCCGCGCCGCCAGGCGGCCGATTGACGATGTTCGGCGACATCCGCCGGATCGTCGGTCTCGCATGGCCGGTGCTGGTCGGCCAGCTCGCGATCATCGCGTTCGGCGTGATCGACACCGCGATGGTCGGTCGCTACTCGGCCGTCGATCTCGCCGCGCTTGGGCTCGGCTCGTCGATCTACGTATCGATCTATATCGGGCTGACGGGCATCCTGTCCGCGCTGCAGCCGATCACCGGGCAACTGTACGGCGCGCGGCGCTATGCCGAGATCGGCGAGGAAGTGCGCCAGGCGCTGTGGCTTGCGGTGCTGCTCGCGATCCCCGGCTTCCTGCTGCTGCATTTTCCCGAACCGCTGCTGCGCGTCGCGCATGCGCCCGCCGCACTGCACGAGCGCACCGTCGACTACCTGCGCATCCTGTCGTACGGGCTGCCCGCCAGCCTCGTGTTCCGCATCTACAACGCGCTGACCAACGCGGCCGGCAAGCCGCGGCTCGCGATGATCCTGCAGATCGGCGCGCTGCTGCTCAAGTTTCCGCTGAACGTGTGGTTCATCTTCGGCGGCCTCGGCGTACCGGCGCTCGGCGGCCCCGGCTGCGGGCTCGCGAGCACGCTGATCAACTGGGCGCTCGCGTTGATCGGCTACACGCTGCTCGCGAAGCTCGACGTGTTCGCGCCGCTCGCGATCTTCTCGCGCTTCTGCTGGCCCGTGTGGGAGCGGCAGAAGGCGATCCTGAAGCTCGGCGTGCCGATGGGCCTGTCGTACCTGATCGAGGTCACGTCGTACACGTGCATGGCCCTGTTCATCGCGCAGTTCGGCACGACGACGCTGGCGGGCCACCAGATCGCCGGCAACATCGGCGCGGTGCTGTACATGACGCCGCTGTCGATCGGCGTGGCGGCGTCGACGCTGGTCGCGCGCGCGCTCGGCGCCGGACGCGCCGACGAAGCCCGGCTGCTCGGCCGGCACAGCGTGATGTTCGCGTGCGGTGTTGCCGCCGCCTACGGCGTGCTCGTGTTCGCGCTGCGCCCGCTGATCATCGGCGGCTATACGCCGAACCCGGCCGTCGCCGCGGCCGCGATGCCGCTCGTCGCGATCGTCGCGTGCTACCACGTGTTCGATGCGCTGCAGGTCACGTCGGCGTTCGTGCTGCGCGCGTACAAGGTGGCGATCGTGCCGACCGTGATCTATGCGGTCGCGCTGTGGGGCGTCGGACTCAGCGGCGGCTACGTGCTCGGCTTCGACGTCGGCGGCATCGCGCCCGCGTGGCTGACCGGCGCGCGCGGCTTCTGGTTCGCGAACACGGTCAGCCTGATGCTGGCGGGCGCGGGGCTCGTGCTGTACCTGCGCCGCATCGGTCGCGCGCACGCCGCCGCGGCCGCCGCCGCCTGACGCGTGGCGCGCTACGCGCCCTCCAGCACGTCGGCCGCGTGATATGACGACCGCACGAGCGGGCCGGCGACGACTTCCCTGAAACCGAGCGCGAGCGCCTCGTCGCGCCACGCGGCGAACGCATCCGGGCTCACATAGCGCCGCACCGGCAAATGGTGCGCCGACGGTGCGAGATACTGGCCGAGCGTCAGCACGTCGACCTCGTGCGCACGCAGGTCGCGCAACGTGTCGCGCACCTCGTCGTCGCGTTCGCCGAGCCCGAGCATCAATCCCGATTTCGTCACGAGCGTCGGCCGCGCGGCCTTCGCGTGCGCGAGCAGTTCCAGCGAGCCGCGATAGTCGGCGCCGGGCCGCGCCGCGCGATACAGCGACGGCACCGTCTCGATGTTGTGATTGAACACGTCGGGCCAGGCCGACGACAGCGCGTCGAGCGCACGGACCGCGCGGCCGCGGAAGTCCGGCGTCAGCACCTCGACGCCGATGCCCGGCACGCTCGCGCGCACCGCCGCGATGCATGCGGCGAAATGCGCGGCGCCGCCGTCGCGCAGATCGTCGCGGTCGACCGACGTGATCACGACGTAGCGCAATCCGAGCGCTGCCGCCGCGTCGGCCAGCCGCGCGGGCTCGGCTGGATCGAGCGGCTCCGGACGGCCGTGCGCGACATCGCAGAACGGACAGCGCCGCGTACACAGCCCGCCCATGATCATGAAGGTCGCGGTGCGCTGCGCGAAGCATTCGCCGATGTTCGGACACATCGCCTCCTCGCAGACGGAATGCAGCCGATGCTCGCGCAGCACGGCGGCCATGTCGGCCACCGCCGCGCTCATCATCGGCCGCGCGCGCAGCCACGGCGGCTTCGGCAACGCCGCGCCGGCCGCGGGCTCGATGCGCACCGGAATGCGCGCGAGCTTGTCGCGACTTCTCGCGCCGGGCTGGCCGAGCGCCGTGAGGCTGGGTCGTTCGAGCGCGGCGGCCATCGTCAGTCTCCGAGGAACGCGACGATCAGGCGGTTCACGTCGGCGGCCGCCTCCATCTGCACCATGTGGCCGCTGCCGGCGAGCACCTCGGCACGCACGCCGTCCGGCAGGCCCTGCGCGTGCTGCGCGGGAATCACCTGGTCGCGCTCGCCCCAGATCACGAGCGTGCGCGGCGCCAGCGACGCGAGCCGGTCGCGGAATACGCGCCGCTGCGCGGCGCCGTCGAACGCGGCATGCGCGATTTTCTCCAGCGCGGCCTGCACGCCTTCGAGCCGCTTGTACTTGACGAGATCCTCGACCAATTGCCGCGTGACCAACGCGTCGTCCGCGAACAGCGCGCCGAGGTGCGGCTTCAACGTGTTGCGGCTGTTGCCCGCGACGAAGCCGTCGATGTACGCGCGGTTGATATCGGCACCGAGCCCGGCGCTCGCGATCAGCGTGAGCGACGCCACGCGCTCCGGCGCGCTGTCGGCCAACGTCATCGCCACCGCGCCGCCCATCGAATGGCCGATCAGGTGCGCTCGCTCGATGTGCTGCGCATCGAGCAGCGCGAGCACCGCATCGGCCAGTTCGTCGAGGCTGCCGGTCTCGACCGCCTTGCCCGATTCGCCGTGGCCGGGCAGATCGAGCGCCCACACCGGCCGGTGCGCGGCGAGCTCCGCGTGATTGAACAGCCAGTTGTTCAGGTCGCCGCCGAAGCCGTGGATCAGCACGGCCGGCGTGCCCGAACCGTCGCCCAGCTTCAGGAAGCGGATCGTGCGTCCGCCGATCTGCGCCTTCTCCGGCTGCGGGCCGGCCGCCTCGTCGGACGCCGCGCTCGGCACGAAATCGCGCTGGAAGTCGGCGATCGCCGCATCGATGTCGGCGTCGCTCGCATCGGCGGCCGCGACCACGCCGAGCAGCGCGCCGACGGGCAGCGTCTCGCCCTCCTGCGCGACCTGCCGGCGCAGCGTGCCGTCGAACGCGCATTCGACGCCCGACGAGATCTTGTCCGTCTCGACGTCGAGCACCTCGTCGCCCTTCGCCACGCGTTCGCCGATCGCCTTCAGCCAGCCGTTGACCTGCCCCTGCTCCATCGACAGCCCCCACTTGGGCATCGTGATCATGTGAATCGACATCGTGTCAGCTCCTCGTCTTGAGTACCGCCTGCGCGATCGCATCGGCGGACGGGATGTACAGGTCTTCCAATACGCCGGCGAACGGCGCGGGCGTATGCGGCGCGGTCACGAGTTCGATCGGCGCCTTGAGCGAACGGAACGCACGCTGCGCGACGAGCGCGGCGATGTCGGTCGCGATCGAGCAGCGCGGGTTTGCTTCGTCGACGACCACCACGCGCCCGGTGCGTTCGGCGCTTTCGAGGATCGTTTCCTCGTCGAGCGGCGACGTCGTGCGCAGGTCGATCACGTCGCACTGGATGCCGTCCTTCGCAAGCGTCGCGGCCGCGTCCATCGCGAGATGCACCATCCGGCCGTACGTGACGATCGTCGCGTCGTCGCCGTCGCGCAGCACGTTCGCCTCGCCGAACGGAATCGCATAGGATTCCTCAGGCACGTCGCCCTCGCGCGTATAGAGCAGCTTGTGTTCGAGGAAGATCACGGGATCGTTGTCGCGAATCGCCTGGATCAGGAGCCCCTTCGCGTCGTACGGCGTCGACGGGCATACGACCTTGAGCCCCGGAATGTGCGTAAACAGCGACGTGAGCATCTGCGAGTGCTGCGCGGCCGCGCGCAGGCCGGCGCCGTACATCGCGCGGATCACGACCGGCGTCACGGCCTTGCCGCCGAACATGTAGCGGAATTTCGCGGCCTGGTTGAAGATCTGGTCGAAACACACGCCCATGAAATCGATGAACATCAGCTCCGCGACGGGGCGCATCCCGCACGCGGCCGCGCCGACCGCCGCGCCGATGTAGCCGCCCTCCGACAGCGGCGTATCGAGCACGCGGCCCGGAAACTTGTGGAACAGCCCCTTCGTCACGCCGAGCACGCCGCCCCATGCGTCGTCCTCGCCCGGCGCGCCCGCGCCGCCCGCGTTGTCCTCGCCCATCACGATCACGCTGTCGTCGCGCGCCATTTCCTGCGCGAGCGCCTCGTTGATCGCCTGCGAATAAGTGATCTTCCTTGCCATGTCTGTCTCCTGGAATGTTGGGTTGCCGTGCCGGCTGCCGGGTCAGCCGGCGCTCACGGATACGACACGTAGACGTCGGCCAGCAGGTCGGCGGCATCCGGCAGCGGCGCGGCCTTCGCCTGTGCGACCGCGTCGTCGATCAGCGCCTTCACTTGCGCATCGACCGCGCGCAGGTCGTCGGTCGTCAGCGCTTCGGCGCGCACGACACGCGTTTCGAAATGCTTCAGGCAGTCCTTTTCGTCGCGCAGCTTCTGCACTTCGCCCGGCGCGCGGTAGGTTTGCGCATCGCCCTCGAAGTGGCCGAAATAGCGCGTGAACTTCACCTCGACGAGCGTCGGGCCGCCGCCGTTGCGCGCGCGTTCGACGGCCTCGCCGAGCGCCTCGTGCACCGCGAAGAAGTCGAAGCCGTCGACGATCACGCCCGGCATCCCGAACCCGTTCGCGCGATCGGCGATGTTGTCGGTCGCGACCGACCAGCTCGACGACGTCGCTTCCGCATAGCCGTTGTTTTCGGCGACGAAGATCGCGGGCAGCCGCCACACCGACGCGAGGTTCATCGATTCGAAGATCACGCCCTGGTTCGACGCGCCGTCGCCGAAGAAGCACACGCCGACGCCGCCCGTCTTCTTGTGCTTGGCCGCGAGCGCCGCGCCGCACACGAGCGGGCCGCCCGCGCCGACGATCCCGTTCGCGCCGAGCATCCCCATCGACAGGTCGGCGATGTGCATCGAGCCGCCCTTGCCGCGGCAAACGCCCGTCTTCTTGCCGTAGATCTCGGCCATCATCCCGTGCACGTCGACGCCCTTCGCGATGCAATGGCCGTGGCCGCGGTGCGTGGTGGCCACGTAGTCGTCGAGGCCGAGGTGCAGGATCGTGCCGACGGCGGACGCCTCCTCGCCCGCGTACAGGTGAACGAAGCCGGGAATCTCGCCGGTCGCGAATTCGACGTGCAGGCGTTCCTCGAATTCGCGGATCGTGCGCATCAGCCGATAGGCGTCCAGCAGCTTGTCCCTGCCGAGCTGTGTCGAAGCGGTCATGTGTGTCTCCTGGTTAGGTCTGACTGCGAATGCCGCCCCGGCCGAGCCGTGGCGGCGGATTGCACGGCCATGCGGCCGTCAGTGGAACGTGAAGCCGCCGTCGACGTTCACGGCCTGGCCCGTCACGTTGTCCATCGTCGCGAAGAACAGCGCGAGCCGGCCCATGTCTTCCGGCGTCTGCGCGCGGCCCTGCGGAATCAGCGTCAACTGGTGCCGCTGCCACGATTGCTCGACCGATTCGCCGTCGGTCTTCCATTCGTCGGACAGCCGGTCCCACATGTAGGTACGGACGATGCCGGGGCAGATCGCATTGACGGTCACGCCGTCGCGCGCGAGCTCCTTCGCGAGCGCGTTGGTAAAGCCGACGACCGCGAATTTCGATGCGCTGTAATGCGCGAGATTCGGAAAGCCTTCCTTGCCCGCGATCGACGCGACGTTGATGATCCGGCCGCGACCCTGCGCCTTCAGGTGGGCCAGTGCCGCCCGGCAGCCGAGGAAGGTGCCCTTCGCATTCACGTCCATCACGAAATCCCAGTCGCGCTCGGTCAGTTCGGCGACCGGATGAATGCTGATCACGCCCGCGCAATTCACGAGGATGTCGAGCCGGCCGAGGTCGGCGAGCGCCTGCGCGACCATCGCGTCGACCTGCGCGGCCTGCGTGACGTCGACCTTCGCGATCGCGGCCCGACGGCCGAGCGCGCGCACCTCGCGCGCGGTGGCGTCGAGCGCGTCGTCGAGCAGGTCGGCCAGCAGGATGTCCGCGCCGGCGCCGGCAAGCGTCAGCGCGATGCCGCGGCCGATGCCGCGCGCGCCGCCCGTGACGATGGCGACCTGTCCTTCGAGGGGGGCTGTCATGCGATGTCTCCTTGATGATCGTGATGGATGCCGAAGCGGCTTCGTCAAACCGGTGTATCAGTCGTGCCACGCGCCGGCGTCGCGCAGCAGCTGCCGCGACGATGCGTAGCGCAGCGTGCGGCCGACGTCGACCGTCAACGGCCCGCGCCAGTCGAGCGCAATCTCGTAGCGATCGCCCTGCACGACCTCGATCTCGCGCTCGCCGTCGAACGCGAGCGTGCCGCGCTCGAACGGAATCGCGTGCCACGTGCCCGGTTCGAGCCGCTCGCAACTGCGCATCACGACACGGTCGACGCGCCCCGGCGCGATCGGCGCGACGAGCGGCGTGCCGGCCGCATTGCCGGCTTCCGCGAAACGCATCGCGAGCCCGTGCGGCGCGCTGCGTTCGAGCGGCGCCCACGCGCCGCCGAGCGCGGACAGCCCGATGCCGTCCGGTTCGGCGAACGTCAGGTAGAGCGAGTCGATGTCGTCGGAGCCGGAAATCGCGCGCGCGCCGATGAAGCGCTGCCGCGCGGCGCAGACGTCGACGAGCGCGATCTCCTCGCGCCCCGGCTGCGCGCCCGCGACGCAGCGCACGACGAGCCGCTTGTTGCGCACGAACGCGACCTCGGCCGGCACGGCGCCGGTCGCGGCGAGCCCCGCGGCGACGCCCGCGACGGTCGCCTCGCGATGTTCGGGAAACGCGTTGTTGGTGCCGGTGGACAGCGCGACGAGCGGCGTCGCGCCGCAATGCGCGGCCACCGCGCGATGGGTGCCGTCGCCGCCGAGCACGACGATCAGCGACACTTCCATCCGGTGCAGATAGGCCGCGCCCGCCTGCGTGTCGGCGACGCTGTCGGTGATCGGCAGGTCGACGAATTCGACCTGGGGCCAGCGCTCGTGCGGCGCGATCGCGCGATGCGTGTCGATCGCGCGCAGCAGCAGCGTCGCGATGCCCGTGCGGTCGCGCAGCGTCAGCACGCGCTCGACGCCCATCGCGCCGAGGCCGGCCAGCAGGCGCACGATCATGTTCGCCTTCTCCGCGGTCGGGAACACGGATGCATGCGTCGTGAGGCGGCGGATGTCGCGCCCCGATGCAGGGTTCGCGATCACGCCGACGGTAACGGGCGTCGTCACGGGTTTGTCTCCATCCAGTCGACGGAGCCGGCGCATTGACGCACGCGCCGGCCCCGCCTGTTTCGTCCGCTGCCATCGACGAGCGGCGGATCGTCGTCGCCGACGCGATCGCGGCGGCTTGCCCGTCATCTCTGCAAGCGGCGTGCCATCGTCCGTGCGATCGCCGCGAAACCCGCGTCCGCACGGGCGCGGCGGGCATGCGCGGGTTCCGGATGCGCGACCGTGACGACGCAGCGCGCGTCGAATTCGCGCAGACGTCTCACGTCGTCGATACGACGACGCGATTGCCGCGGCGCGCGCGCATGCCCGGCGTTGCGCCCGCAAACCCAGCGTTCGCGCGGCGCCGTGCACGCGACGCCGCGCCGGACGGCCGCCGCACGCCGCGCATACGGCCGTCTCAACTGCGCGAGACACGACGCGATACCGGTGAGACGACCGTCTCATGCGCGCCGCGTGCTGCGATGCAATGTGATTCGCCGAACCGGATGTGCTACAAGAACAGCGACATCCCCGCCGTACGGAACCGGAGCCGACCATGCCCTACGCCGTCCCCCAGGCCCAGCACGCCGACCGTGTACTCGGCGCGCTCGCCGGACGCCTGCCCGCGCCGGCGGATTCCGCGCGCCTCGTGTCGTCGTGGCAACGGTCGCTGGAGCGCTACCGTCTCGACCCCGCGTCGTCGATCGGCCCGCGCGTGCTGACCGCGGCGGAGCTGCGCGAGGTGCGCGACAAGGAGGAAGCGTTCCTGCGCGCGTCGGGCCAGTGCCTGACGCGGCTGCACGACATGATTCGCGTCGCCGACTACTGCGTGATGCTGACCGACGCGCACGGCGTGACGATCGACTACCGGATCGACCGCGAGCGCCGCAACGACTTCCGCCATGCGGGGCTGCACATCGGCTCGTGCTGGTCGGAAAGCGAGGAAGGAACGTGCGGCGTCGCGAGCGTGCTGACCGATCTCGCGCCGATCACCGTGCACAAGACCGATCACTTTCGCGCGGCGTTCACGACGCTCACGTGCAGCGCGGCGCCGATCTTCTCGCCGGGCGGCGAGCTGATCGGCGTGCTCGACGCGTCGGCCGTGCATTCGCCCGACGGCCGCGACAGCCAGCGCCTCGTCTACCAGCTCGTGCGGCAGAGCGCGGCGCTGATCGAGGACGGCTATTTCGTGCACAGCACCGCGCAGCACTGGATATTGTTCGGGCATCCGAACCGTCACTACGTCGAGGCGCAGCCCGAGTGGCTGATCGCATTCGACGAATGCGGCAACATCGTCGCCGCGAACCGGCAGGCGCGCGACGCGCTGCCGGCGCTGCGCGAGCCGCGCCATATCGACGAGATATTCGATGCGACCGAGATGCCGCTGCGCGACGCCGCGCGGCTCGATACGATCATCGCGCTGCGCGTGCGCGCGACCGGCGCCCCGCTCTACGCGCGGCTGCGTGCGCCGCTACGGCGCGCCGGCCGCGAACCCGGCGCGGCCTCGCGGCGCCCGGGCACCGCGCCGCGTCACGTCGGCGCGCTGACGCCGTTCCTGCACAGCAGCGACGCGCGCATCGCGCAACAGGCCGAACTTGCGCTGCGCGTCGCGAGCAAGCGGCTGCCGATCCTCGTGCTCGGCGAAACCGGCGCGGGCAAGGAAGTGTTCGCCCGCGCGATCCACGACGCCGGCGCGCGGCGCGCGCGGCCGTTCGTCGCCGTGAACTGCGGCGCGCTGCCGGAAGCGCTGATCGAGAGCGAACTGTTCGGTTATGCGGCCGGCGCGTTCACCGGCGCACGCAAGCACGGCGCGCGCGGCAAGATCGCGCTCGCCGACGGCGGCACGCTGTTTCTCGACGAAATCGGCGACATGCCGCTCGCGCTGCAGACGCGCCTGCTGCGCGTGCTGGCCGACGGCGAGGTCGTGCCGCTCGGCAGCGATACGCCCGTGCGCGTCGATCTCGACGTGATCTGCGCGACGCACCGCGATCTTGCACGGATGGTCGCCGACGGCGCGTTCCGCGAAGATCTGTACTACCGGTTGAGTGGCGCGACGTTCGAGTTGCCGCCGCTGCGCGAACGCGCGGACGTGCGCGACGTGATCGCCGCCGTGTTCGCCGAGGAAGCGCAGGCGACCGGCCACGTGCTCACGCTCGACGCGACGCTCGCCGAACAGCTCGCCACGTATGCATGGCCGGGCAACGTGCGGCAACTGCGCAACGTGCTGCGCTATGCGTGCGCGGTGTGCGACGCCGCGCGCGTGACGCGGCGCGACCTGCCGGCCGATCTCGCCGCGCAACTCGGCGGCACGCCGCCGGGCGCGCCGCCCGACGACGAACGCGGCCGCATCGTCGCCGCGCTCACCGCGCATCGCTGGCGTCCCGACGCGGCCGCCCGGGCGCTCGGCATGTCGCGCGCGACGCTGTACCGGCGCATCGCGAAGTACCGGATCGTCGCGCCGCACCGCGCGTGACGCACGGCCGCACGCTCCGTCATGCGGGCTGCCCTGCCGCCTCGTTCGCGTCGTCCGTCGCGCCGGCCGCTTCGTCGCGCCGCGCGAACACCTCGCGCGCGGCGAACAGCGCGTTGAGCGCGGCCGGCATCCCCGCATACACGGCCATCTGCATGAACACCTCGACGATCTCGTCGCGCGTGCAGCCGACGTTCAGCGCGGCCTCGATGTGCACTTTCAGTTGCGGCTGCGCGTTGCCGAGCGCGGCCAGCGCCGCGATCGTCGCGATTTCGCGCGCCTTCAGGTCGAGCTGCGGCCGGCTGTAGATGTCGCCGAAGCTGAATTCGACCAGGAGCCGCGCGAAGTCCGGCGCGATCGGCGCAAGCGCTGCGATCACGCGTTCGCCTGCTTCGCCGTCGATTTCCTTCAGTTTGTTCCAGCCGCGCGTGTAGCGATCCTCAGCGAGTCGTTCCATCGTGTCCGTCCTGTTCCGATAAAGAGTGAGAAGGCGTCGCCCGTCGTTCCGTTTCCCGTTCCTGCGCCTCGTAGTACGCGATCTTGTCGCCGATCGCATCGAGGCTTGCCTGCAGCTCCGCGATATGCGCACGCACCGCGTCGCGATGCGCGACCAGCAAGTCGCGCCGCGCGCCGAACGTCGACGCGCCCTGCTCGCGCAGCACCGCGAACGCCTGCATCTGCGCGATCGGCATGCCGGTCGCCTTCAGGCGCATCACGAAGGCCAGCCAGTCAAGATCGGCCGGCGCGTAGAGCCGGTGTCCGGCCGCCGTGCGCGAAATCGCGCGCAGCAGGCCGGCCTGCTCGTAATACCGCAGCGTGTGCGTCGACACGCCCGTCAGTTCGGCGACTTGCCCGATCGTCAGCGGACCGGCGGCGGAGGGTTGGGATACGGTTTTCGACATGGCAGGAACAAGGTTAGGAGTTAGAGTTCACTCTAAGTCAAGCATTGTCTGACGGCCAGTGCCGCGTTCACCCGCGATTCCCGGCGACACCGTAAAGAATGGTCAAAATCGCCCCCCGGCACCGGTTTCGGCCTTTACAGCACCACCAGCCTTCAGCAAGATTCGGTCAGCCTGTCTCAAAAAGGGCACGCATTTGTCCTATGCTTAACGGCGACGCCCGGCCAGCTCGCGCGCCGCCGTCCGTTGCAACAGCCATTCATCCGTCAGAACCAGGGAGCCCTTGCCATGCTGAAAAAGCTGCTGATGCTGTTCGTCGCGCTGTCGCTGTCACTCGCCGCCGGCCTTGCCGCGGCCGTCGAAGTCAACACGGCCGACCAGGCCGCGCTCGAATCCGTGAAGGGGCTCGGGCCCGTGAAGTCGAAGGCGATCATCGACGAACGCACCAAGAACGGCCCGTTCAAGGACGCCGACGATCTCGCGAACCGCGTGAAGGGTCTCGGCACGAAATCGGTCGGGCATCTCGAGGAAAACGGCCTGACGATCGGCGGCTCGTCGACACCGCCGAAGGGCGTGAAGCTGTCGAAGCCGGCCGCGACGACGTCGGCGGGCACATCGACCACGACGTCGGCGGGTACCGCCTCGACGTCCACGACCGCGACGGCCGGCACGACGACCGCGGCGCCCGCGCCGACGGCGAGCGCACCGGAAGCGGCGAGCAAGCCGGCCAAGACCAAGCGCGCATCGAAGAAGGAAAAAGCGGCAGCGGCTGCCGCGGCATCCGCCGACGCCGGCGCGAGCGCACCGGCCGCCGCGTCGTCCGCGAAGGCGACGAAGAGTTCGAAGAAGAAGAGCAAGAAGGACAAGGCCGCCTCCGCCGCCGCGGCGTCGGGCGCCTGATGTGCGCCGCGCGCGCGACGGCGTGCGCGCGGCATTCGTTCAACGGGCGCCGTCGTCACGGCGCCCTTTTCAGTGAAGGTGAAGAACCATGGGTCTCCTCGACATCGTTGGCGGTCTGATCGGCGGCCAGGCCGGCGGCAACTCGCAAAGCGCGCTCATCGCGACCGCGCTCGAATTCATCAACAACCAGCCGGGCGGCCTGAACGGCCTGATCGAGAAGTTCAAGGCCGGCGGCGCCGGCGAGATCATCGGTTCGTGGGTCGGCACCGGCGAAAACCAGCCGATCTCGCCGGATACGCTGCAAAACGTGCTCGGCTCGGACGTCGTCGGCTCGCTCGCGAGCAAGGTCGGCATCGATCCGTCGCAGGCGTCGTCGATCCTCGCGCAGGTGCTGCCGCACGTCGTCAACGGCGCGACGCCGAACGGCGAAGTGCCGGCCGGCGGCCAGGTCGACACGTCGAACGTGCTCGGCGCGCTCACGCAGCTCGCCGGCATGTTCGGCGGCAACAAGCAGGGCTGACCACCACCACCGGGCGGCCCGTTCGGCCGCTTCACAAGCAAACACCCCGCCGAGGCGGGGTGTTCGTTTTTGCGCACCCGGTGCGAACCGGGCACACGCTGCCGACGGCAGGCGATCAGTGAACGACGCGGTCGAACACGAACTGGCCGTCGTTGACGTCGACCGGGATCACGTCCTTCGGACCGAAGCGGCCGGCGAGGATCAGTTTCGCGACCGGGTTCTCGATCTCCTGCTGGATCGCGCGCTTCAGCGGCCGCGCGCCGAACACAGGATCGTAGCCGACCTTCGCGATCTGCTCGAGCGCCGACGGCGACACGTCGAGCGCCATGTCGAGCTTCGCGAGCCGGTCGTGCAGGCGTGCGAGCTGGATCTTCGCGATCGACTCGATGTTGCTGCGGTCGAGCGCATGGAACACGACGACGTCGTCGATCCGGTTCAGGAACTCGGGGCGGAAATGCTGCTTCACCTCGAGCCACACCGCGTCCTTGATCTCGTCCTGCGGCGCACCCGTCATCGCCTGGATCACCTGCGAGCCGAGATTCGACGTCATCACGATCACCGTGTTCTTGAAATCGACCGTGCGCCCCTGCCCGTCGGTCATGCGACCGTCGTCGAGCACTTGCAGCAGCACGTTGAACACGTCCGGATGCGCTTTCTCGATCTCGTCGAGCAGGATCACGCTGTACGGCTTGCGGCGCACGGCTTCCGTCAGGTAGCCGCCTTCCTCGTAGCCGACATAGCCCGGCGGCGCACCGATCAGCCGCGCGACGCTGTGCTTCTCCATGAACTCGCTCATGTCGATGCGGATCAGATGCTCTTCCGAATCGAACAGGAACGACGCCAGCGCCTTGCACAGCTCGGTCTTGCCGACACCCGTCGGGCCGAGGAACAGGAACGAGCCGTACGGACGGTTCGGATCGGCGAGACCCGCGCGCGAACGACGGATCGCGTCGGCCACCGCGCTGATTGCCTCATCCTGGCCGACCACGCGCTCGTGCAGCTTTTCCTCGATGTGCAGCAGCTTCTCGCGTTCGCCCTGCATCATCCGCGACACCGGAATGCCGGTCGAACGCGACACGACTTCCGCGATTTCCTCGGCGCCGACCTGCGTGCGCAGCAGGCGCGGACGCGTCGGGTTGTGCTGCTCCTGCTCTTCGGCCTGCGTGACCTGCTTCAGTTGCGACTCGAGCTGCGGCAGCTTGCCGTACTGCAGCTCGGCGACCTTCTCCAGCTTGCCTTCACGCTGCAGGCGCGCGATGTCCGCCCGCACCTTCTCGATCTCTTCCTTGAGCTGCGCGCTGCCCTGCACCGCAGCCTTCTCGACGGTCCAGATCTCTTCCAGGTCCGCATATTCGCGGCCGAGGCGGTCGATCTCCTCCTCGATCAGCTGCAGGCGCTTCTGCGACGCTTCGTCCTGCTCCTTCTTCACGGCTTCGCGCTCGATCTTCAGCTGGATCAGACGACGGTCGAGCTTGTCCATCTCCTCGGGCTTCGAATCGATTTCCATCTTGATCTTCGAAGCGGCTTCGTCGATCAGGTCGATGGCCTTGTCGGGCAGGAAGCGGTCGGTGATGTAGCGATGCGACAGCTCGGCCGCGGCGACGATCGCCGGGTCGGTGATGTCGACACCGTGGTGCAGTTCGTACTTCTCCTGCAGCCCGCGCAGGATCGCGATCGTCGCCTCGACGCTCGGCTCGTCGACGAGCACCTTCTGGAAGCGGCGTTCGAGCGCGGCGTCCTTCTCGATGTACTTGCGGTATTCGTCGAGCGTGGTCGCGCCGATGCAGTGCAGCTCGCCGCGCGACAGCGCCGGCTTCAGCATGTTGCCCGCATCCATCGCGCCTTCGGCCTTGCCCGCGCCGACCATCGTGTGGATCTCGTCGATGAAGACGATCGTCTGGCCTTCGTCCTTCGCGATGTCGTTGAGCACCGCCTTCAGGCGTTCCTCGAACTCGCCGCGGTACTTCGCGCCGGCGAGCAGCGCGGCCATGTCGAGCGACAGCACGCGCTTGCCCTTCAGCGTCTCGGGCACCTCGCCGTTGACGATCCGCTGCGCGAGCCCTTCGACGATCGCGGTCTTGCCCACGCCCGGCTCGCCGATCAGCACCGGGTTGTTCTTGGTGCGGCGCTGCAGGATCTGGATCGAGCGGCGGATTTCGTCGTCGCGGCCGATCACCGGATCGAGCTTGCCCGCACGGGCGCGCTCGGTCAGGTCGACCGTGTATTTCTTCAGTGCCTCGCGCTGGCTTTCCGCGTCCTGGCTGTGCACCTGCGAGCCGCCGCGCACCGCGGCGATCGCGGCTTCGAGCGCCTTGCGCGTGAGGCCGTGCTGACGCGCGAGCTTGCCGGCGTCGCCCTTGTCGTCGGACACGGCGAGCAGGAACATTTCGCTCGCGATGAACGTGTCGTTGAGCTTCTGCGCTTCCTTGTCGGCCTGGTTGAGCAGGCCGGCCAACTCGCGGCCGATCTGGATGTCGCCGCCCGTGCCCGTCACTTGCGGCAGGCGCGAAATGGCTTCGTTCAGCGCGCCTTGCAGCGCCTGCACGTGAACGCCCGCGCGCGACATCAGCGAGCGGGCCGACCCGTCCTGCTGCGCAACCAGCGCCGCGAGCACGTGAACGGGTTCGATGTATTGATTGTCGCGGCCTGCCGCGAGGCTTTGCGCGTCCGCGAGTGCTTCCTGGAACTTGGTGGTGAGCTTGTCGATTCTCATTTGGTTGAGACCTCCAATTTTCGATTAACACCAAGATGAGGATGGTTATGCGGCTTTCAAGCGAAATTCGGGTTGATTCAGCGCAAAAAATGCCGGATACCCTGAAAACGGCCCGGCGGCGTGATGGGGTGGGCGCGAGGAGCCGCGGCGCCTGCGTGTCAGCGGGCCTTCGACGACGGCTCGGCGAGCGCCGGTGCCTGGTCCGGCGTCGGCGCGGCGCGCACGAGCGCGACCGGACGGATGCCGAGCAGCGCCGCGAGCGGGGACGCGGGCTCGGCCAGTTCGCCGAGCGTGTGACGATCGAGCTCCGCGAAGAACGCATCGCGTGCGGCCGCCAGCACGCCCTTCAGCCGGCACTGCGGCTCGATCGCGCAGCCGCGCGACTCGCCGCCGTCGGGCGAAAAGCAGCCAACCAGCGCGAAGTCGTTTTCGGTTGCCCGCACGACCTGGCCGACCGTCAGCCGCAGTGAGTCGGCGAACAGCCGCAGCCCGCCGTTGCGGCCGCGAACGGTGTCGACCCAGCCCAGCTCGCCAAGCTGCTGGACGACTTTCATCAGATGGTTCTTCGAGATGCCGTAGGCGTCCGAGATCTCCTGGATTGTCGCGAGCCCCTCGCCGCGCACGGCCAGGTACAGCATCACGCGCAGCGAATAGTCGGTGTAGTCGGTGAGTCTCATGAGCGAATACGGAAAATATCGATCGTGCCCCAATGATGTGAGTCGGGCCGATCACGAGGCGCGCAGGGCCGATCGAGCGCCCTGCGGCGCGGCCCCGGGTTGCCGGGATCGGGCGCGCGCAATAAGATGCGTGATACCTACACGTTTTCCAGGGGTTACAGGACGTTATTTTGCGTCAAAATCCGGCCGGCGTCCTGCTCGTTGCCCGCGCCGGCGCCCCGTCGCTGCCCTGCTCCACCGGCCCTTTTTGTCATGACTGCCCTGCCCGCCTCGCCCGATACCGTACCGGCCCGCCCCCGCGACGCCGAGCCGACCGAAGACAACATCCGCGATCTCGTCTACGCGTTTTACGACCGCGTGCGCGCCGATCCACTGCTCGGGCCCGTGTTCGACGCGAAGCTCGCCGGCCGCTGGGACGATCATCTGCCGAAGATGGTGACGTTCTGGTCGAGCCTCGTGCTCGGCACCAAGGGCTATCGCGGCAACGTGCAGCAGGCGCACCAGCCGCTCGACGGCATCGAGCCGGCCCATTTCAGCCGCTGGCTGTCGCTGTTCCTGAACACCGTCGAAGCGCGTTATGCGCCGGCCGCGGCGATCCGTTTCATGGAGCCCGCGCTGCGGATCGCGCAGAGCCTGCAGCTGAGCCGGTTCGGCTGGGACTACCGGATTCCGCCCGAACAACAGGCGCTGCTCGACGCGATCGCGCCGCGCCGCCGCGACACGGGCGAGGATCCGCACGCGTTGCCGTCGCGCGCCCGCGGCGAGCCGTTTCCGACGAAGATCGTCGGGCGCGGCGTCGACCCGGACGCGTAACGCTTGTCACGCGCGACGACGGCGCACATGCGGCCCATCGCCGCATCGTCCACGCGCCGCCCTCAGCCGTGCTCAGCGCCGCGTGTTGCCCGACTCGACGCCCCAGCGCGCGAGCGCGGCGTCGTCGGTACTGCGCGCATCGACCCAGCGCTCGCCGTCCGGCGTCGTTTCCTTCTTCCAGAACGGTGCTTCGGTCTTCAGATAGTCCATCACGAACTCGCACGACGCGAACGCATCGCCGCGGTGCGACGCGACCGTCGCGACCATCACGATCTGGTCGAGCGGCAGCAGCCTGCCGACGCGATGCACGATCGCGACGTCGATGCCCGGCCAGCGCCGGCCAGCCTCCGCCGCAATCTTCTCGAGCGCCTTCTCGGTCATTCCCGGATAGTGCTCGAGCTCCATCGCGGCAACCGCATCGCCTTCGTTGAGGTCACGCACCGTGCCGACGAAGCACGCGAGCGCGCCGATCTTCGGGTTGCGCGCCCGCAATGCCGCCACTTCGGCATTCAGGTCGAAATCGTCGGTCTGGACTCGTATCGTCGCCATGCGCCGCCTCAGCCGCCCGTCACCGGCGGGAAGAACGCGACCTCGCAGCCTTCGGTGAGCCGCGTGTCGGGATCGGTCATCTCGTGGTTGCACGCCATGCGCAACGCGCGCCCTTCGGCGAGCGTGTCGGCCCACGCGCCGCCGCGCACGCGCAGCCACGCGCGCACGTCACCGACGGTCGTCACGCTGTCCGGCACGTCGGCTTCTTCGTCGGCCACGCCCAGTGCTTCACGCACGCTTGCAAAAAATTTCAGCTGAATCTTCATGGTTCGGACGCCGCCGCGTTACGACAGCAATTCGGAAAACGGAATGAAACGCACGGTCTCGCCTGCGCTAATCGCGTGCTGCGGCGGATTGTCGATCAGGCCGTCGCCCCAGACCGTCGACGTGAGCACGGCCGAGCTCTGGTTCGGGAACAGGTCGAGGCCGCCGGCCGCATTGACGCGTGCGCGCAGGAATTCGTTGCGCCGGTCGCCCTTGCTCTGCGAAAAATCGGCACGCAGCGACAACGCGCGCGGCGCGACGTCGCGCACGCCGGACAGCCGCAACAGGAACGGCCGGACGAACAGCAGGAACGTGACGAAACTCGAGACGGGGTTGCCGGGCAGCCCGATGAAATGCGCGTCGGCGCGCTCGTCGCCGCGACGCACCGCGCCGTACGCGAGCGGCTTGCCGGGCTTCATCGCGATCTGCCACAGCGCGAGCCGCCCTTCGGCCTCGACGGCCGGCTTTACGTGATCCTCATCGCCGACCGACACGCCGCCGCTCGTCAGGATCACGTCGTGGTCGCGGGCGGCCTCGCGCAGCGTGTCGCGCGTCGCGGCCAGCGAGTCGGGCACGATTCCGTAGTCGGTCACGTGGCAACCGAGCCGCTCGAGCAGCCCGCGCAGCGTGAAGCGATTCGAGTTGTAGATCGCGCCGGGCTTCAGCGGCTCGCCGGGCATCGTCAATTCGTCGCCGGTGAAGAACACCGCCACGCGAATCCGCCGCGCGACCGACAGTTGCGCACAGCCGACCGATGCGGCGAGACCCAGCGCCTGCGGCGTGAGCCGCGTGCCGGCCGACAGGATCACCGAACCTTGACGGATATCCGCACCCTGCGCGGTGATCCATTCGCCGGCCTTCGGCGTGTGCAGGATCTCGACCGCGTCGCCGTCGGCCGACGTCTGCTCCTGCATCACGACGGCGTCGGCGCCGGGCGGCACCGTCGCGCCGGTGAAGATCCGCGCGGCCGTGCCGGCCGCGAGCGGTTGCGCCGGATGCCCGGCCGGGATGCGCTGCGACACCGGCAAACGCCGATCGCCGTGCAGCAGGTCGGCGACGCGCACCGCATAACCGTCCATCGCGCTCGTATGCATCGGCGGCACGTCGAGCGGCGAGCTCACGTCAGCTGCGAGCACGCGGCCGAGCGCGTCGAGCGTGGCGACGGTTTCGGCGCCGGGCAGCGGCTTCGCGGCATCGAGCAGCGCGGCGAGCGCTTCGGCGGTCGACAGCATCGGCGCGCGCGGCGCCGCGGGATTCGGGTTCGACATCGATGGAATCGGGGATCGTTGGAATCAATACGTCATTGTAGCGACGCCGCCGTGCGCACGCGCGATATGGCGCACATGCGAAGACTGTGATCGGCACGAGCCCGCAGGTCTGGCACTTGTTTCGCACCACATGCGAGGTCCGGGGCCAAAACCCGCGGGCCAAACGAAACGGCCGGAACCCCGATCCGTTCGACGAATCGGCATTCCGGCCGTCCTACGCGACCGGGCCCGCGGCCCGGCCGTGCGTCATGCGCGCGTATGGGCGGCGATGAAGTCCTTCACCTGCTGCGCGTCGGCCTTCACGACCTCGAAACGCTGCGGCAGCGCCTCGAGCCCGTCGAATGCGGCCGGCCGCTCGGCTTCGCGATCGAGCGCTTCGCGAATCGTCTCGCCGAACTTGATCGGCTGCGCCGTCTCGAGCACGACCATCGGCACGCCGGCCTCCAGATGCTCGCGCGCGACCTTCACGCCGTCGGCCGTATGCGTATCGATCATCGTGTCGTAGCGCGAGAACACGTCGCGGATCGTCGCGATGCGGTCGGCATGGCTGCTGCGGCCCGACACGAAACCGAATTCGGCGACGCGCGCGAAATCGCCGCTCGCCGCGAGATCGAAACCGCCCTTCTCCTCGACGTCGCGGAACAGTTGCATCACGCGCGCCGGATCGCGGCCGAGCAGGTCGAACACGAAGCGCTCGAAGTTCGACGCCTTCGAGATGTCCATGCTCGGGCTGCTCGTGTGATAGGTGTTCTCGGCGCTGCGCACGCGGTATGCGCCGGTGCGGAAGAATTCGTCGAGCACGTCGTTCTCGTTGGTCGCGACCACCAGCTTCGCGATCGGCAGCCCCATCATCCGCGCGATGTGGCCCGCGCACACGTTGCCGAAGTTGCCCGATGGCACCGTGAACGACACGCGCTCGTCGTTGGACTGCGTCGCCGCGAAATAGCCCTTGAAGTAGTACACGACCTGCGCGACGACGCGCGCCCAGTTGATCGAGTTGACCGTGCCGATCTTCTGCTGCGCCTTGAACGCGTGATCGTTCGACACGGCCTTCACGATGTCCTGGCAGTCGTCGAACACGCCTTCGACCGCGAGGTTGAAGATGTTCGGATCCTGCAGGCTGAACATCTGCGCCGTCTGGAACGCGCTCATCTTCTTGTGCGGCGACAGCATGAACACACGCACGCCGGCCTTGCCGCGCATCGCGTATTCGGCCGCGCTGCCGGTGTCGCCCGACGTCGCGCCGAGGATGTTCAGCGCTTCGCCGTGCTTCGCGAGCGTGTACTCGAACAGGTTGCCGAGCAGCTGCATCGCCATGTCCTTGAACGCGAGCGTCGGGCCGTTCGACAGTTCGAGCAGCGACAGCGCCGCGCCGTGCTCGGCGCCGAGCGTCTTCAGCGGCGTGATGTCGGACGCGTTCTCGCCGTGGCGCGTGTTGCTGTACACGGCGGCCGTGTACGTGCGCCGCGTGATCGCGCGCAGGTCGTCGGCCGGCACGTCGTCGCAGAACTTCGACAGGATCTCGAACGCGAGATCCGCGTACGGCAGCGTGCGCCAGCGCGCGAGCTCGTCGGCGGACACCTTCGGATATTCGGCCGGCAGGTAGAGCCCGCCGTCCTTCGCGAGACCGCCGAGCAGGATGTCGGAGAACGTATGGCGCTCGCCGATGCCGGCGCCGCGCGTGGAGATGTAGTTCATGTCGTCAGCCTCAGTTCAGCGCTTCCATGCGCAGCTTCGTCACCTTCGACACGACGGTCGCGAGGCTCTCGATTTGCGCGATCGCCGCATTGACGTTCTTCTCGATCGTCTCGTGCGTGATCAGGATGATGTCGGTTTCGCCGTTCGCGCCGTCGATCTGCTCGGACTCCTTCTGCAGCAGCGCGTCGATCGAGATGCCCGATTCGGCGAGGATGCGCGTGATCGCGGCGAGCACGCCGGTCTGGTCGGCGACGCGCAGGCGCAGGTAGTAGCCGCTCGTCACTTCCTCGATCGGCAGGATCGGCGTGTTCGACAGGCTGTCCGGCTGGAACGCGAGATGCGGCACGCGATGCTCGGGGTCGGCCGTATGCAGGCGCGTGACGTCGACGAGGTCCGCGACGACCGCCGATGCGGTCGGCTCCGCGCCCGCACCCTTGCCGTAGTACAGCGTCGTGCCGACCGCGTCGCCGTGCACGACGACCGCGTTCATCGCGCCCTCGACGTTCGCGAGCAGCCGCTTTTCCGGGATCAGCGTCGGATGCACGCGCAGCTCGATGCCGTTAGCGGCGCGGCGCGCGATGCCGAGCAGCTTGATCCGGTAGCCGAGTTCTTCCGCGTAGCGGATGTCGGTCGCGTCGAGCTTGCTGATGCCCTCGACGTACGCGCGGTCGAACTGCACCGGCACGCCGAACGCGATCGCGCTCATGATCGTCGCCTTGTGCGCGGCGTCGACGCCTTCGATGTCGAAGGTCGGATCGGCTTCCGCGTAGCCGAGTTCCTGCGCGGCCTTCAGCGCGGTCGCGAAGTCGAGCCCGCGGTCGCGCATTTCCGACAGGATGTAGTTCGTCGTGCCGTTGATGATGCCGGCGATGTACTGGATGCGGTTCGCGGTCAGGCCTTCGCGCAGCGCCTTGATGATCGGGATGCCGCCGGCGACGGCCGCCTCGAACGCGACCATCACGCCTTGCTCGCGCGCGGCTTCGAAGATCTCGGTGCCGTGCACCGCGAGCAGCGCCTTGTTCGCCGTCACGACGTGCTTGCCGTTCGCGATCGCGCGCAGCACGAGCTCGCGCGCGATGCCCGTGCCGCCGATCATCTCGGCGATGATCGCGATCGACGGATCGTCGACGACCGCGTTGAAATCGTCGGTGATCTGCGCGGTGCCGGCTTGGGCGCCGAGCGCGGCCTGCGCCTTGGCCGGGTTGCGCACGGCAATGCGCGCGACCTCGATGCCGCGCCCCGCGCGTCGTTTGATTTCTTCCTGGTTGCGGTGCAGCACCGTGAAGGTGCCGCTGCCGACGGTGCCGAAGCCCAACAGGCCAACTTTGATCGGTTCCATGCTGCGTGTGATCGATGAGTAAGAAGTAGTGAGTTCCGTGTGGCCCTGCCCGCTCAGACCGAATGGCGCTTGCGGTAGCCGTCGAGGAAGCGTGCGATCCGGTTGATCGAATCGGTCAGGTCGTCGAGGTTCGGCAGGAAGACCACGCGGAAGTGGTCCGGCGTCGCCCAGTTGAAACCCGTGCCCTGCACCAGCAGCACGCGCTCCTCGAGCAACAGGTCGAGAATGAACTGCTGGTCGTTCTGGATCGGGTAGAGCTTCGGGTCGAGGCGCGGGAACATGTACAGCGCGGCCTGCGGCTTCACGCAGGTCACGCCCGGGATCGACGTCAGCATGTCATACGCGAGTTCGCGCTGCTTGTACAGGCGCCCGCTCGGCACGATCAGCTCGTTGATGCTCTGGTAGCCGCCGAGCGCCGTCTGGATCGCGAACTGGCCGGGCACGTTCGCGCACAGGCGCATCGACGACAGGATGCCGAGCCCTTCCAGGTAATCCTTCGCGCGCCGGCGGTTGTCGCCGCCGAGGCCCGACACGGCCATCCAGCCCGCGCGATAGCCGCACGACCGATAGCTCTTCGACAGGCTGTTGAACGTGACGGTGATCACGTCCTCCGACAGCGCACCGAGCGCCGTGTGCTCGAGGCCGTCGTAGACGATCTTGTCGTAGACCTCGTCCGCGAACACGATCAGCCCGTGCTGGCGCGCGATCTCGAGCAGCTCCAGCAGCAATTCGTCGGAATAAAGCGCGCCGGTCGGGTTGTTCGGGTTGATCACGACGATCGCCTTCGTGTTCGGCGTGATCTTGCTGCGGATGTCGTCGAGATCGGGCATCCACGCGTTCTGCTCGTCGCACACGTAGTGCACGGGCGTGCCGCCCGACAGGCTCACGGCCGCCGTCCACAGCGGATAGTCGGGCGCGGGCAGCAACACTTCGTCGCCGTCGTTCAGGAGCGCCTGGGTCGCCATCACGATCAGCTCGGACGCGCCGTTGCCGATGTAGATGTCGTCGAGGCCGACGCCGACGACGCCCTTTTCCTGCGTGTAGTGCATCACGGCCTTGCGCGCCGAGAACACGCCCTTCGAATCCGAATAGCCGGACGACGCCGGCAGGTTGCGGATCATGTCCTGGATGATTTCGTCCGGCGCGTCGAAACCGAACGGCGCGAGGTTGCCGATGTTCAGCTTGATGATGCGGTGGCCTTCTTCCTCGAGGCGCTTCGCGTGCTCGAGCACCGGGCCACGGATGTCGTAGCAGACGTTGAGCAGCTTGTTCGACTTCTGAATCGGTTTCACGACGACACGGTTCCTGGGTTGGCCTTGCGGCCGGGGGGACGGGATCAAAACTGGAAAGCGGCCGGTCTGTGCACGCTGTCTAGACTGGGAAAAAGCGGCGGTCGGACGCGGCTTGTGGCGACGCACGACGCAAGTGGCGCCCGCAGGCGGCCAAAAAGTTATAATTTAGCGGATTTTGGCCGACTTTCGCAATGCACCATAGCCGCGCCGGGCCCGCGCCGTCGGGCGTCCGCGCGCGAAACCGGCCCGCCGGGCCCGTACGCCCCGGCCAACCCATTCCCCTACGGAACCGCGGAATACCGATTTGAAACTGCACCAGGACACGAGCGGCGCGCTCAACACCGTCACCGGCTACGGCCCCGATTATGTCGACGTCAATCTCGAACGCCATGAAACGAGCGTCATCGTGCTGCCCGGCGCGCCGGTCCAGGCCTGGCCCGTGTCGTCGTTCGACGCGCTCGCGCCCGAGCATTTCGCGATGCTGCTCGACCCGACGCCCGAACTCGTGATCTTCGGCAGCGGCGCGCGGCTGCGCTTCCCGCACCCGCGGCTCGTCGCGGCGCTCGCCGCGAAGCGGATCGGCGTCGAGACGATGGATTTCCAGGCCGCCTGCCGCACCTACAACATCCTGATGGCCGAAGGCCGCAAAGTCGCCGCCGCGCTCTTAATTGAACGTTAATCGCCGATGCGGTAAAACACGGGCCGGCGCAGCGGGTCGATCCCCGGATCGCCCGGCCAGGCCGCCCCGCCCCCGGCGCACCCCGCCGGCGGCCCGTCACAACAATCAACAGGCTGAAAATCCATGAACGATACGCCGTCGAGGCTACCGCTCAATCGCATCACGCTCGTCCTCCTGCTCGTCGCATTCGCGATCGTCTGGTTCGCGCCGCTCGGGCTGCGCCACCTGATCCCGAGCGACGAAGGCCGCTATGCGGAAATGGCGCGCGAGATGTTCGTCACCGGCGACTGGATCACGCCGCGCTACAACGGCTACAAGTACTTCGAGAAGCCGCCGCTGCAAACCTGGCTGAACGCGCTGACGTTCGCATGGTTCGGCATCGGCGAATGGCAGGCGCGCCTGTATACCGCCGTCGCGAGCTTCGCCGGCGTACTGCTCGTCGGCTACACCGGCGCGCGCCTGTTCAACCCGCTGTCGGGCTTCCTCGCGGCCGTCGTGCTGGCGAGCGCCCCTTACTGGAACCTGATGGGCCACTTCAACGCGCTCGACATGGGACTCGCGTTCTGGATGGCGCTGTCGCTGTGCTCGCTGCTGCTCGCGCAGCGGCCGGGGCTGCGCCCGGCCGCGGTGCGCGGCTGGATGTGGGCGTGCTGGGCCGCGATGGCGTTCGCGGTGCTGTCCAAGGGCCTCGTCGGGCTGATCCTGCCCGGCGCCGTGCTCGTGCTGTATACGCTGATCGCGCGCGACTGGGCGCTGTGGAAGCGCCTGTACCTCGTCAGCGGCCTCGTGATCTTCTTCGCGATCGTCACGCCGTGGTTCGTGCTCGTCCAGCAGCGCAACCCCGAGTTCTTCAACTTCTTCTTCGTCGTCCAGCAGTTCCGCCGGTACCTGACCCCGGAGCAGAACCGCCCGGGCCCGCTGTACTACTTCGTGCCGGTGCTGCTGGTCGGCTTCCTGCCGTGGCTGTCGGTCGCGTGGCAGAGCATCCGCCATGCGCTGCGCATGCCGCGCCAGCCGAACGGCTTCTCGCCGATGCTCGTGCTGCTGATCTGGAGCGCATTCATCTTCCTGTTCTTCAGCGCGTCGCATTCGAAGCTGATCTCGTACGTGCTGCCGGTCGCGCCGGCGCTCGCGCTGATCATCGGCGCGTATCTGCCGTTGATGACGGCCGACCGCTTCCGCCGCCACCTGCTCGGCTATCTCGTGTTCTTCGTCGCCGCGGCGTTCGGGATCATCTTCCTCGCCTACCAGGGCGACGCCCGCACGCCGAACGCGCTGTACCGCGCGTTCCAGATGTGGCTGTACGCCGGTCTCGCGGTCTCGGCCGCGCTGACGCTCGCGGCCGCGTGGCTGAACCGCCGCGCGGGCGTGGCCGCCGCGCTCGCCGCGTTCGGCGCCGCGTGGCTCGCGTTCGGCACGATCGGCGGCACCGGGCACGACGAATTCGGCCGCTACAGCTCGGGCGCGCTGCTCGCGCCGGCCGTACGCGCCGAACTGGCGAAGCTGCCACCCGACACGCCGTTCTACTCGATCGAAATGCTCGATCACACGTTCCCGTTCTACGTGGGTCACACGACGATCATGGTCCAGCGTCAGGACGAGCTTGCGTTCGGGATCTCGGTCGAGCCGAACAAGTGGATCCCGACCGTCGGCGAATGGATCACGCGCTGGAAGCAGGACACCCACGCGCTCGCGATCATGCCGCCCGGCCAGTACGACGCGCTGGTCAAGGAAGGCGTGCCGATGCGCGTGGTCGCGCGCGACAACCGCCGCGTGATCGTCGAGAAACCGCAATCGTAAGGACGTCCTTCGCATGAACCCCGTTTCGTTCGTCTGCATCATCACCGGCGTGATGCTCAACGCCTGTGCGCAACTTCTGCTGAAAGCCGGCGTCAACGCCGTTGGACACTTCGAATTCAGCCGTGCGAACATCATCCCGGTCGGGTTCAAGATCGCGACCCAGCTGCCGATCATCGGCGGGCTCGGCTGCTACGTGCTGAGCGTCGTCGTATGGATCCTCGGGCTGTCGCGGGTCGACGTGTCGATCGCGTACCCGATGCTGTCGCTCGGCTACGTCGTCAACGCGTTCGCGGCGTGGTACCTGTTCGGCGAGGTGCTGTCGGTCCAGCGGCTCGTCGGCATCGGCATCATCCTGATCGGCGTGGTCGTGCTCGCGCGCAGCTGAGCACGGCCGCGGCCCCGGCGTTCGTTAAGCGTCCGCCTACAAAAAATCACGGTACGAATCGGCCAACCGGTGTTTAATGCCGGTTTCGGACGGATCGCCCGACCCTTTTATTACACGCCATTACAGGCCCAACGCGTTCATGAGCCAGACTACCGCTCCGTTTCTGCCGTTCACCCGCCCCGAGATCGATGAGGAAACCATCCAGGGCGTCGTCGACGTGCTGCGCTCGGGCTGGATCACCACCGGCCCGCAGTGCCAGAAATTCGAAGCCTCGCTGTCCGAGTACTGCGGCGGCCGTCCGGTCCGCGCGTTCAATTCGGGCACCTGCACGCTCGAGATCGGCCTGCGCATCGCGGGCGTCGGCCCCGGCGACGAGGTGATCACGACGCCGGCGTCGTGGGTCTCGACCAGCAACGTGATCATCGAAACCGGCGCGACGCCCGTGTTCGCGGACATCGATCCCGTCACGCGCAACATCGACCTCGACAAGCTCGAGCAGGCGATCACGCCGCGCACGAAGGCGATCATCCCCGTGTTCCTGTCCGGCCTGCCGGTCGACATGGACCGCCTGTACGCGATCGCCCGCGCGCACCACCTGCGCGTGATCGAGGATGCCGCGCAGGCGTTCGGCTCGACGTGGCACGGCAAGCGCATCGGCGCGATCGGCGACATCGTGTCGTTCAGCTTCCACGCGAACAAGAACCTGACGACGATCGAAGGCGGCGCGCTCGTGCTGAACAACGAGGACGAAGCCGTGCTCGCGCAGAAGTACCGGCTGCAGGGCATCACGCGCACCGGCTTCGACGGGATGGACTGCGACGTGCTCGGCGGCAAGTACAACCTGACCGACGTCGCCGCGCGCGTCGGCCTCGGCCAGCTGCCGCACATCGAGCGCTTCACCGCGCAGCGCCGCGCGCTCGCCCGCGCGTATTTCGCCGCGTTCGACGGCGGCTCGGCCGTGAAGCTGGGCCTCGGCCTGCCGGTCGCCGAATTCGAGAACGGCAACTGGCACATGTTCCTGGTCACGCTGCCGCTCGAGCGACTGACGATCTCGCGCGCCGAATTCATGGCGCAGATGAAGGAACGCGGCATCGGCACGGGCATCCACTACCCGGCGATCCATCTTTTCACGCTGTACCGTGCGCGCGGTTTCAAGGAGGGGATGTTCCCCCACGCCGAACGGTACGGCGCGTCGACCGTCACGCTGCCGCTGTTTACGCAGATGACGGAAGGCGACGTGCGTCGCGTGGCCGACGCCGTCAATCAGATTTGCGAACAATACGGAAAATAAGCGTACATGAGTCACCTTGAAGCACGCGCCGGGCATCCGGGCGCCGGGCACCCGGGCGCCGCGCACCTGGACGCCGGCCGACCCGAAGTCTCGGTCATCATCCCCGTGTACAACGAGGAAGACGGCCTCGCCGCGCTGTTCGCGCGACTGTATCCGGCGCTCGACGCACTCGACGCGTCGTACGAAGTGATCCTGATCAACGACGGCAGCCGCGACCGCTCGGCCGCGATGCTCGCCGACCAGTTCCACGTACGGCCCGACACGACGCGCGTCGTGCTGCTCAACGGCAACTACGGCCAGCACATGGCGATCCTCGCGGGCTTCGCGCAGTCGCGCGGCGAGATCGTCATCACGCTCGACGCCGACCTGCAGAACCCGCCCGAGGAAATCGGCAAGCTGATCGCGAAGATGCGCGAGGGCTACGACTACGTCGGCTCGATCCGCAAGCAGCGCCAGGACAGCCTGTGGCGGCGCAAGGCGTCGCAGATGATGAACCGGCTGCGCGAGCGCATCACGCGCATCAAGATGACCGACCAGGGCTGCATGCTGCGCGCGTACAGCCGCCGCATCATCGACACGATCAACGTGTGCGGCGAAGTCAACACGTTCATCCCCGCGCTCGCGTACACGTTCGCGCAGAACCCGACCGAAATCGAGGTCGCGCACGAGGAACGCTTCGCGGGCGAATCGAAGTATTCGCTGTACAGCCTGATCCGGCTGAACTTCGACCTCGTGACGGGCTTCTCGGTCGTGCCGCTGCAGTGGCTGTCGTTCATCGGCGTGATCCTGTCGCTCGGCTCCGCCGCGCTGTTCGTGCTGCTGCTCGTGCGCCGCTTCATCGTCGGCGCGGAAGTGCAAGGCGTGTTCACGCTGTTCGCGATCACGTTCTTCCTGCTCGGCGTGATCATCTTCGCGCTCGGCCTGCTCGGCGAATACGTCGGCCGCATCTACCAGCAGGTGCGCGCGCGTCCCCGCTACCTGATCCAGGCGGTGCTCGAGCAGCACGACGGCATGCCGCCGGTGCCCGCCGGCGCGAACCGCCCGGGAGCCGCGCAATGAAGCCGCGCGCGGTCGTCTTCGCGTATCACAACGTCGGCGTGCGGTGCCTGCAGGTGCTGCTCGCGCGCGGCGTCGACGTCGCACTGGTCGTCACGCACGAGGACAATCCGAACGAGAACATCTGGTTCGGCAGCGTCGCATCCGTCGCGGCCGAGCACGGCATTCCGGTGCTCGCGCCAGCCGACCCCGCCGATCCGGCGCTGCGCCGCGCGGTGTCCGACGCGCGGCCCGATTTCATCTTCTCGTTCTACTACCGGCACATGCTGCCGGTGGACCTGCTCGCGATCGCGCCGCGCGGCGCATACAACATGCACGGTTCGCTGCTGCCGAAATACCGGGGTCGGGTGCCGACCAACTGGGCCGTGCTGAACGGCGAGACCGAGACCGGCGCGACGCTGCACGAGATGGCCGCGAAGCCCGACGCGGGCGCGATCATCGGCCAGACGGCGGTGCCGATCCTGCCGGACGACACGGCCGCGCAGGTGTTCGACAAGGTCACGGTGGCCGCCGAGCAGACGCTGTGGCGCGTGCTGCCCGCGTTGCTCGCGGGCGAGGCGCCGCACCTGCCGAACGATCTCGCGACCGGCAGCTACTACGGCGGGCGCAAGCCCGAGGACGGCCGCATCGACTGGTCGAAACCGGCCGCGCAGGTCTACAACCTGGTGCGCGCGGTCGCGCCCCCGTATCCGGGCGCATTCACGGACGTCGATGGCGCCCGCTTCGTGATCGCGCGCGCGCGCCTCGCGGCGCCCGGCAGCGCGGCAGCGGCCGCCGCGGCAGATTTGCCGCCCGGCCTGCACGTAAGCGATAATGCGCTATTCGGCGTCTGCGGCGACAGCCGTGCCCTATCCATTCTCGAGCTCCGGCAGCAACGCGACGGCAGCGAAACCGTCGTGACGCCCGCGGAATTCGCGCAGTTCATTCATTCTTCCCGTCATTCATGAAAGCAAAAAAAGTCCTGATCCTGGGTGTGAACGGCTTCATCGGCCATCACCTGTCGAAGCGCATTCTTGAAACCACCGATTGGGAAGTGTTCGGCATGGACATGCAGACCGACCGGCTGGGCGACCTCGTCAACCACGAGCGGATGCATTTCTTCGAAGGCGACATCACGATCAACAAGGAGTGGGTCGAGTATCACGTGAAGAAGTGCGACGTGATCCTGCCGCTCGTCGCGATCGCGACGCCGGCGACCTACGTCCAGCAGCCGCTGCGCGTGTTCGAACTCGACTTCGAGGCGAACCTGCCGATCGTGCGTTCGGCCGTCAAGTACGGCAAGCACCTCGTGTTCCCGTCGACCTCCGAGGTCTACGGCATGTGCTCGGACGAGCAGTTCGACCCGGACGCGTCGGCGCTCACCTACGGCCCGATCAACAAGCCGCGCTGGATCTATGCGTGCTCGAAGCAGCTGATGGACCGCGTGATCTGGGGCTACGGGATGGAAGGCCTGAACTTCACGCTGTTCCGTCCGTTCAACTGGATCGGCCCGGGCCTCGACTCGATCTACACGCCGAAGGAAGGCAGCTCGCGCGTGGTCACGCAGTTCCTCGGCCACATCGTGCGCGGCGAGAACATCAGCCTCGTCGACGGCGGCTCGCAGAAGCGCGCGTTCACCGACATCGGCGACGGCATCAGCGCGCTGATGAAGATCATCGAGAACAAGGGCGGCGTCGCGTCGGGCAAGATCTACAACATCGGGAATCCGAAGAACAACTTCTCGGTTCGCGAGCTCGCGCACAAGATGCTCGAACTGGCCGCGGAATTCCCCGAGTACGCCGATTCGGCCAAGCAGGTGAAGCTCGTCGAAACGACGTCCGGCGCCTACTACGGCAACGGCTACCAGGACGTGCAGAACCGCGTGCCGAAGATCGACAACACGATGCAGGAACTCGGCTGGGCGCCGCAGGCGACGTTCGACGACGCGCTGCGCAACATCTTCGAAGCGTATCGCAGCCACGTCGCCGACGCGCGCGCGCTCGTCGAACAGCAAGGCTGACCGGGACGTTCGCTTGGCTCGCATCGTCCTCAAGATCGACGTCGACACGCTGCGCGGCACGCGCGAAGGCGTGCCGAACCTCGCGCGCATCTTCGAGCGCTTCAACGCGCGCGCGACCTTCCTCTTCAGCCTCGGGCCCGATCACACGGGCTGGGCGCTGCGGCGCGTGTTCCGCCCGGGCTTCCTGAAGAAGGTGTCGCGCACGTCGGTGGTCGAACACTACGGCGTGAAGCAGCTGATGTACGGCGTGCTGCTGCCCGGCCCCGACATCGGCCGCCGCGCGATCGCCGACATGCGCGCGATTCACGAGGCCGGCTTCGAATGCGGGATCCACACGTGGGATCACGTGGTCTGGCAGGACAACGTGCGCGTGCGCGATCGCGACTGGACCGCGCGTGAAATGCAGAAGAGTCACGCGCGCTTCATCGAGATCTTCGGCGCGTCGCCCGTCACGCACGGCGCGGCCGGCTGGCAGATGAACGACGCCGCATTCGAGCAGATCGACGCATGGGGGATGCGCTACGCATCCGACGGTCGCGGCCATTCGCCGTACCTGCCCGTCGTCGGCGGCCGCACGCTGTCGCACGTGCAGATGCCGACCACGCTGCCGACGCTCGACGAAGTGCTCGGCGTCGACGGCGTCGATGTGCACAACGTCGCCGCGCACATCCTCAAGTTCACCGAAACCAATCCGCACGACCAGGTATTCACGCTGCATGCGGAGCTGGAAGGCCAGAAGCTCGCGCCGGTGTTCGAGCAACTGCTCGCCGGCTGGCGGGCGCAAGGTCACACGTTTGCGACGATGGGCGACTACTACGCGACGCTGGACCGCGACTCGCTGCCATCGTACCCTGTCGCGTGGGGCGAAATCCCCGGCCGCTCCGGCGAACTGGTCGTCCAGCCTGATTGAATTCGCCGCGAGCCGGCGTCGCCGCTCCGCCCTTGCGGCGCGCTGCCGCGACGCCCCGCCGAACCGCGCCGCCGCAGCGGCGCCATTCCATAACAACAGGAGAAGCACGTGTCCGTCGAAGTTGACCGTCAAGTTCCCGATTTCACCGCACCGGCCACGGGCGGCGACATTTCGCTGTCCGGCCTGAAGGGCAAGAAGCTCGTGCTGTACTTCTATCCGAAGGACAACACGCCGGGCTGCACGACCGAAGGGCTGCAGTTCCGCGATCTCTATCCGAAGTTCAAGAAAGCCGGTGCGGAAGTCATCGGCGTGTCGCGCGACAGCCTGCGCTCGCACGACAATTTCAAGGCCAAGCTCGAACTGCCGTTCCCGCTGATCTCCGATGCCGACGAAGCGCTGTGCGCGTTGTTCGATGTCATCAAGATGAAGAAAATGTATGGCAAGGAAGTGCGCGGAATCGAGCGCTCGACGTTCCTGATCGACGCCGACGGCGTGCTTCGCCAGGCATGGCGCGGCATCAAGGTACCGGGTCACGTGGACGACGTGCTAAAGGCTGTACAAGCGCTTTGAGGCGCGTTATATTGGGCCGCAATGAATGCCAGTTCGCCCCATATTTCTCGTAGCTGCGCCGGTGCCCGTTGCATTGCTTCCCGGCACCTGACGCGCATCACGACGGCATCAGCCGAGCCGCATGCCCCTGTCGACGGGGCAGCGGCTTTTTTTATGGAACGCGCGCCGGCCCACCCCGGTCCGGCCCTTACCGCATCGAGGAGCTGATCGACACTTAGGCGAACCGGCTAGACGAAATTCCTGTGCGCCACCGCGCGCAAACTGCATGCGTCTACGTCACGCAGGATGCGATCAGCGGCGCACGCCATGCGACACGATTCCTCCCGAGGGACACCATGCCTTTGCCTACCCCCCCCAGCAAGCTCGGCAGCCTGCTGCCGCCCGACGAATACAAGGCGAAAGCGCGGCCCGCGAAAGCCGCGAAGAAATCCGCCGAAGGGGACGCATCCACAGCCGGTGACTATGGTCCGGCCAGCGTGGCCCAACCGATGATCGAAGCCGCGAACACGGCCGCGCCGCTGCGCGCCGTCGCGTCTTCGGCGCCCGAGGCCGCGAGCGCCCCCGCGCGCGGCCGCAAGACGAGGCAGACGGCCGCGCTGCTGCAGCCGCTGCAGGCGCCGGCCGAACCCGCGGCGCCAGTCGTCGCACGCAACGACAAGCCGGCTGCCGACAAACCGGCCGCCGCGCCCGCGCGCGATGCAGGCGCCGCGACGAAGTCGCGCAGCCGCAAGCCCGCCGAAGCCGAACTGCAGAAGCTGTTCGTGCTCGACACCAACGTGCTGATGCACGACCCGAGCAGCCTCTTCCGCTTCGAGGAACACGACGTCTATCTGCCGATGATGACGCTCGAGGAACTCGACAACCACAAGAAGGGGATGTCCGAAGTCGCGCGTAACGCCCGTCAGGTCAGCCGTACGCTCGACGCGCTCGTCGCCGACGGCGGCCCGATCTCGGCCGGCATTCCGCTGTCGCGCCTCGGCAGCCGCGACGCGCTCGGCCGCCTGTACTTCCAGACGAAGCTCGCCGACATCGCGCCCATCGAAGGCCTGCCCGAAGGCAAGGCCGACAACCAGATCCTCGGCGTCGTGCGCGCGCTGCAGCGCGACCGGCCCGATCGCCAGGTCGTGCTGGTGTCGAAAGACATCAACATGCGGATCAAGGCGCACGCACTCGGCCTGCCGGCGGAAGACTACTTCAACGACCAGGTGCTCGAGGATTCGGATCTCCTGTACAACGGCGTGCGCGAACTGCCGCAGGATTTCTGGACCAAGCATGCGAAGGGCATGGAGAGCTGGCAGGACACGAAGACGGGCACCACGTACTACCGCGTGACCGGCCCGCTCGTCGCGTCGATGCTCGTCAACGAGTTCGTCTATCTCGAGCCGCAGAACGGCGAGCCGACGTTCCATGCGATCGTCCGCGAGCTGAACGGCAAGACGGCGCTGTTGCAGACCCTGCGCGACTACAGCCACCACAAGAACAACGTGTGGGGCATCACCGCGCGCAATCGCGAGCAGAATTTCGCGCTGAACCTGCTGATGAACCCCGAGATCGACTTCGTCACGCTGCTCGGCCAGGCCGGCACCGGCAAGACGCTCGTCGCGCTCGCGGCCGGCCTCGCGCAGGTGCTCGACGACAAGCGCTACAACGAGATCATCGTGACGCGCGCGACCGTGCCCGTCGGGGAGGACATCGGTTTCCTGCCGGGCACCGAGGAAGAGAAGATGCAGCCGTGGATGGGCGCGTTCGACGACAACCTCGAAGTGCTGCAGAAGACCGACGACGCGGCCGGCGAATGGGGCCGTGCGGCGACGCAGGAGTTGATCCGCTCGCGTCTGAAGGTGAAGAGCATGAACTTCATGCGCGGCCGCACGTTCGTCGACAAGTATCTGATCATCGACGAGGCGCAGAACCTGACGCCGAAGCAGATGAAGACGCTCGTCACGCGCGCGGGCCCGGGCACGAAGATCGTGTGCCTCGGCAACATCGCGCAGATCGACACGCCCTACCTGACCGAAGGCAGCTCGGGCCTGACCTACGTCGTCGACCGCTTCAAGGGCTGGGGCCACAGCGGCCACGTGACCCTCGCGCGCGGCGAACGCTCGCGGCTCGCCGACTACGCGTCGGACATTCTGTAACGCGCACGCCGGCCCGTCGGCCGGCTTTCGACGCCACGCGGCGCTCCGTTTTCGGAGCGCCGTTTTTATTTGGGGTCGAAGACAAAGGTAACGCTTCGTCACGCAACCATGCAGTTTACGCGCGAAACTTCAAGTAAATTCTCAAGAATGGTTGCTTAAGCCCCGCCGGAGCGTCTACCATCGGGTCTGTCTGTTGTCATACGATTCGCGAGCGGTCGCGCTCGCCCGCCTTGCCATGCTTCGAATCTGGGTTCCCGTCGCCGTCGTCTCCCTGCTTGCGGCCTGCTCCAGCGTGCCGCCGCAGTCGGCATCGCGTTCCGCGTCGGGCATGAAGATCACGACGCCGCGCGCCTTCCCGGCGCCCGCCAATTTCCCGAAATTCGTCGACCACAGCGTCGGTCAGGAAGAAATCTCGATCCAGGCGATGAGCCTCGTCGGCGTGCCGTATCGCTGGGGCGGCAACACGCCGACGAGCGGCTTCGACTGCAGCGGGCTCGTGCGTTACGTGATCGGCCGCGCGGCCGACGTGAACCTGCCGCGCACGACCGCCGACATGAGCGGCCGCGGCGTGTCGATCGAACCCGACGAGATCGCGCCGGGCGACCTGATTTTCTTCAATACGACCGGACGGCCGCATTCGCACGTCGGCATCTATGTCGGCAAGCTGCGCTTCGTCAACGCGCCGTCGACGGGCGGCACCGTGCGGCTCGACTATCTGACGAACCCGTACTGGGCCAAGCGATTCGACGGCATTCGCCGTGTCGCGCCGCCGCGCTCGGCCCCGACGCCGTTCGATGCGCCGACCTACGAGGCCAAGCGCGACGAGCCGCGCAATTCGCCGGCGGTCGCGGCCGCTCCGGTGGTCGTGACGGCTGCGGCCATGCCGCGGCAGCCTGCGCCGTCGCAAGCGAGAGCGACGCCGGCGCAGGCTCCCGCTCCGGCCGCGCCGAGCACGCCCGTCGTGACGGCTGCCGCAGCCGCACCGGCAACCTCGACCGCCGATCCGTACGAACCGCCGCCACCGCGGATGCGGGCGGCCCAGCAGCAGGCCACGTCGGTGAATGACGACGCGGCCGCGATGACGGCCAATGCCGCACCGGCCGCGCCGGCGGAAGTCGGCACGCAGATTCCGACGACCGCGCTGACGGCCGCCCAGGCCGCCGCGTTCGATGCCGAACCGCCGCCCGCCGCCGCGTCGGCGCCCCCACGCAGTATCGAGCCCGCGCCCGTGCAGGTATGGCGCGCGTCGACGCAGTCCGCACCCGTCAGCCCGCGCACGAGTACGGCCGACGATCCGATCGCGCGGTTCGCGAACGGCAGTTACTGACCGGTTGTTGCTTACCGAGCGACGGTGACGTCGACGGCATTCGCAGTCGGCCCATCCGCGTCGCAGCGCGCTTTGGCCCCCCCCCAAAAAAAATGCGCCGCAGCCTTTCGGCTTGCGGCGCATTTCATGTCGACCCGACAGCGTCGTCGATCAGAAGATCTGATGCCCGAGCCACCACCCGCCGGCCGCGAACAGCGCGGCTGCCGGCAGCGTCAGCACCCACGCCCACACGATGTTGCCGGCGACGCCCCAGCGCACGGCCGACAGCTTCTGCGTCGCGCCGACACCGACGATCGCGCCGGTAATCGTGTGCGTGGTCGACACCGGAATGCCGAGGAACGACGCGACGAACAGCGTGATCGCCCCGCCGCTTTCCGCGCAGAAGCCGCCGACCGGCTTGAGCTTCGTGATCTTCTGGCCCATCGTGCGCACGATACGCCAGCCGCCGAACAGCGTGCCGAGGCCCATCGACAGATAGCATGCGCCGATCACCCAAGCCGGCGGCGCATCGGCGGCAGCCGACGCGTAGCCGCTCGCGATCAGCAGCATCCAGATGATACCGATCGTCTTCTGTGCGTCGTTGCCGCCGTGGCCCAGGCTGTACAGGCCGGCCGACAGCAGCTGCAGCCGGCGGAAGCGCCGGTCGACCTTGCTGGGCGCGGTACGGAAGTACAGCCACGACACGCCGAGCATGAACAGCGAACCGAGGATGAAACCGAGCAGCGGCGAAATGAAGATGAACGCGATCGTCTTCAGGAGACCGTCGACGTTCAGCGCACCCCAGCCGGACTTCGCGAGCGCCGCGCCGACGAGGCCGCCGATCAGCGCGTGCGACGAGCTCGACGGAATCCCGTAATACCAGGTAATCACGTTCCAGCCGATCGCACCGACCAGCGCGCCGAACACGACGTAATGGTCGACGATCTCGGGATCGATCGTGCCTTTACCGACGGTCTGCGCGACTTTCAGGTGGAAGATGAAGTACGCGATCACGTTGAACGCGGCCGCGAACACCACGGCCTGCTGGGGCTTCAGCACCCCGGTCGACACGACGGTGGCGATCGAGTTCGCCGCGTCGTGAAAGCCGTTCATGAAGTCGAATACGAGCGCGACGAGCACCAGCGTCGCGACCATCCATAGGGCGAGTTGTATCGAATGCATCGTGGTCCGCTCAGGCGTTTTCCAGCACGATGCCTTCGATGATGTTCGCGACGTCTTCGCACTTGTCGGTGATCTCTTCGAGCAGCTCGTAGATCGCCTTAAGCTTGATGAGCGTCTTCACGTCGTCTTCCTCGCGGAACAGCTTCGACATTGCCGCGCGCAGCACGCGATCGGCCTCCGACTCCCAGCGGTCGATTTCCTCGCACTGCTTGAGGATCTGTGCCGACTGCTTCATGTCGGACAGCAAGCCGACGGCCTGCTGCACGTGCTGTGCCGACTGCGTGACGATGTGCGCAAGCTGGCTCGCCTCGGACGTGACGGACTGCACGTCGTACAGCGACACGGCCGTCGCGACGTCTTCCATCAGGTCGAGGATGTCGTCCATCGTCGTGATGAGCTTATGGATCTCGTCGCGATCGAGCGGCGTGATGAAGGTCTTGTGCAGCAGATCGATCGCCTCGTGCGTGAGCTTGTCGGCGGCCTTCTCGGCAATTTGCACGTTTTGCTTGTGAATCTCGGCGTCGGCGAGATTGTCGATCAGCAGTTCGAGTTCGCGGCCACCGGAAACGATGTGCTTCGCGTGCGCGTTGAAGAGTTCAAAGAACTTGCCCTCGGTGGGCATGAATCGACCGAACATGGGATTCCTGAGAGATTGTCAAACTACTGTCACGAAAACGGGCGACATTGTACCGGTTTCGGTCCCGACGCGACGTGCGCATATGCGCACGCCGGGATTGGATACAACAATTGGCGAAATAGGTGTTTACAACCGGCTTTACTCGCCGTAGAAGGTCTGCGCCCCGGCAAAATTGTCGAACTTCGTGTATTGCCCCAGGAACGTGAGCCGAACGGGCCCGATCGGACCGTTACGCTGCTTGCCGATGATGATTTCGGCCGTCCCCTTGTCGGGGCTGTCCGGATTGTAGACCTCATCGCGATAAATGAACAGGATCACGTCCGCGTCCTGTTCGATTGCGCCCGATTCGCGCAAATCCGACATCACCGGGCGCTTGTTCGGGCGCTGTTCGAGGCCGCGGTTCAGCTGCGACAGCGCGATCACCGGCACGTCGAGCTCCTTCGCGAGACTCTTCAGCGAGCGCGAGATTTCCGAAATTTCGGTCGCGCGGTTCTCGCCCTGCGACGAACCCGACATCAGCTGCAGGTAGTCGACGATGATCAGGCCGAGCTTGCCGCACTGACGCGCCAGGCGTCGCGCGCGCGAGCGCAGCTCCATCGGGTTCAAGCCGCCCGTCTCGTCGATGAAGAGCTGCGCCTCGCTCATCTTCTGCACCGCGTGCGTCAGCTTCGGCCAGTCCTCGTCCGTCAGGCGGCCCGTGCGCATCCGGTGCTGATCGAGCCGGCCGATCGAGCCAAGCATACGCATCACGAGCTGGGTGCCCGGCATTTCCATCGAGAACACCGCGACCGGCAACCCGTACTCGACCGCGACATATTCGCCGATGTTCATCGAGAAGGCCGTGTTGTGCGTGACGACGTAATCGTCGGTCACGTACAGCCGAGACGGATGCGAAACCGAGATGCACTGCGTGGCGGTCCGGCGCGACGGCTCGATACCCGTAATCACCGGCAGCTTGCGGCGCGTCCGCCCGGCCGTCAGCCGCTCGCGCTTGCCCTCGAACAGGAACAGGTTCTGCGGATCCGGATGACTGATCATGCAAATGTAAGCCGTCGGACCGGCCTTGCGTTCGCCGTCGACCGTGAAGCTCGTCGCCTTTTCGGCAACCTGGCACCACGCACCGAGCGAACGCGCCAGTTCGCGCACGTCGCTCGCCAACTGCGCACTGGCGGTCGAATAACGCACCGTACCCCACGATTCGACCCAGCCATCCGTGTCGAGCAGCCCGCGCAACACATCCAGCCGCGTGTCCTTGTCCGCATCGAGGTAGAGACGCGGGATGAACTTGTCGTAGCTCGTCCTTCCCCACACACCGAGTTGCTCGAGCGCAGCCTTGAGCGGGTTGGCGGACGGCCGGGCCGCGGTGGCCGTCGACGGCCGGCGCTTGATGCGCCAGTCGTACTGGCCCGCGTATTCAAGTTCGAGCGACGCGTCGACACGCTCGCGCATCCGGTTCAACGTTTCCTCGGCCTTCACGCTGAAACGCACGGCAGTCCCGCCGAGCGCACCGTCGCCCAGCAGCGCGCCGAGTACCCACGGGTCAACCGGCAGCGCCTCGCGATGACCAAACTCGCCGCTCGGCATGTCGATCCACAACCGGTTCCGGTAGCGTTCGCGCGTCAGCAACGTGCGAATCTCCGCGGTCGACAGCACACGGGGCTTTTCCCACTCGCGGAAATGGACGCACCACAGGTGTTCGTCGCAGCATTCGGCCGAACGCCCATCCGAAAAGCGGACCCGATACACCTGGCGTTCGCCCTGCGGGTAGATGCCGGTCACGATCGACGGTGCGCCGTCGACCGAAGCGAGCGCATCACCGACCGCCAGCTCGCCCATCGGCTTCCAGCCCGTCAACGTCCTGACGCGCGCGTCGAGCGGCTGCGCCTTACCCATCGACGGGCGCCCCGCCACGATGATCAGTTCGCCGCCATGCATCCCGGACGTCATCCGGTCGAGGTCGACGAAGCCCGTCGGCGTGCCGGTGACGTCGCTCGGGTTCGCGGTGTGGTACAGCGTGTCGATGCGCTCGACCACCTGCGTGAGCAGCGGGCCGATCTCGAGGAAGCCCTGGTTGCCGCGCGCGCCCTCTTCGGCGATCGAGAACACCTTCGATTCGGCCTCGTCGAGCAGCTGGCGGACTTCCTTGCCCTGCGGATTGAACGCGTCGGCCGAAATCTCGTCGGCGACCGACACCAGCCGGCGCAGCACCGCGCGGTCGCGCACGATTTCCGCGTAGCGGCGGATGTTCGCCGCGCTCGGCGTGTTCTGCGCGAGGGCGTTCAGGTAAGCGAGCCCGCCGACGTCGTCGGCCTTGCCGGACGTGGTCAGCGCTTCGTACACGGTCACGACGTCGGCCGGGCGCGTCGACGCGATCAGGCGGCCGATGTGCTCGTAGATGATCCGGTGGTCGTAGCGGTAGAAGTCGCCTTGCGACAGGAAATCGGCAATCCGGTCCCAGGCCGCGTTGTCGAGCAACAGGCCGCCGAGCACCGACTGCTCGGCTTCCACCGAATGCGGCGGGACTTTCAGCGATTCGATTTGGGGATCTTGCGGCGCGTTCATGGGTTGGGATTATCGCGAATAGATGGCGGCAGCGCTACCACCGCTTGCCGGCGAGCGGGCAATAAAAAAGGCAGGCCCCGGTTACCCGGGCGCCTGCCCTTGTCCGGACGGCGGAAGCCGCCCGGCAAGCTTGCGCACGCTTACGCGTGGTCGCCGATCACGTTGATCGTGACGTCGACGACGACGTCCGTGTGCAGCGCGACTTGCACGTTGTGCTCGCCGATCATCTTCAGCGGGCCTTCCGGCATGCGCACTTGCAGCTTCTCGACTTCGTAGCCTGCCTTCTTCAGCAGTTCCGCGACGTCGCCGTTCGTGACCGAGCCGAACAGACGGCCGTCCACGCCCGACTTCTGCGTGATTTCGAACGACTGGCCGTTCAGCTTCTCGCCGACTGCCTGCGATGCCGCCAGCTTTTCAGCCGCGATCTTTTCGAGTTCAGCGCGGCGCACTTCGAATTCGGCGATCGCTTCCTTCGTTGCACGGCGAGCCTTGCGGTTCGGGATCAGGAAGTTGCGAGCGTAACCGTCCTTGACCTTGACGATGTCGCCGAGGTTGCCCAGATTGGCGACTTTTTCCAACAGAATGATTTGCATTCGAATTCTCCTTATTGCGTCGCCTGATTACGCCTTGTGCTGATCGGTGTACGGCAGCAGCGCGAGGAAACGCGCACGCTTGATCGCCGTATCCAGCTGACGCTGATAGTGCGCCTTCGTACCCGTCAGGCGAGCCGGCGTGATCTTGCCGTTTTCGCCGATGAAGTCCTTCAGCGTTTCCGTGTCCTTGTAGTCGATCTGCTCGACGCCGGCAGCCGTGAAACGGCAGAACTTCTTGCGCTTGAAGAGCGGGTTTTGTTGCTGACGACGCTTGTCGAATTTCTTACCAGTCGGGCGGGCCATGATTTCAGTCCTTTCCTGTGTCCTGCAATGCAGTGATGTGAAACACCAAGGTTCTCGCGTTGCGGCTTTTCTTGGCCAGGAAGCCCGTGAACAGCGTTTCGACGCCCATTTCACGACTTTCCAGCTTGCCGCTCGCCTCACCGGCCGCCACCGCCTCGATCGTCATTTCGACCTGACGGGGAATGCCTGCTTCGACGACTTCCGTGCGGTGATGCAACGTGGCGCTTGCGATCGGAACGCCGGCCGGCGTGTATCGCACCGGTGCGCGTTCGACGACGCTCGCCGTCAATTGCAACCTGTTCACGTGAGTGGCGCGCTCCTTGATGGCTTAATAAGTGACGAACTTAAGCCTGCGCTTCGGCCGGCTGAGCGGCAGCCGCCTTCTTGGCTTCTTCGCGCTGAACTTCCTTCATCATCGGCGACGGGCCGGTTTCGGCCTTCTTCATCTTGACGATGAGGTGACGCAGCACGGCGTCGTTGAACTTGAACGCGTGTTCGAGTTCGTCGAGCGTCGTCTGGTCGCACTCGATGTTCATGCAGACGTAGTGAGCCTTCGCGAGTTTCTCGATCATGTAGGCCAGCTGGCGACGGCCCCAGTCTTCGACACGGTGGATCTGGCCGCCGTGCGACGTGATCGTGGACTTGTAGCGCTCGATCATCGCGGGCACTTGCTCGCTTTGATCCGGGTGCACGATGAATACGATTTCGTAATGACGCATACACACTCCTTGTGGATTAAAGCCACCCGGGCGTCTGAACCGGTGTGGCAAGTGAGAAGCCGGAGATTCTAACCCGGTTACGGGGCGCATGCAAGGCCAATCGACGATTCGCCGACTGATTCGGCCGTGTTTTCAAAGACTTGAACGGTATGCGGGCCCGTGACCGCCCTGGCCCCCTTCCGCGGCCGGGGTCGGAACACAGGCGCGCCGCGCCCTGGCCCGCAGGGTCATTCGCCGCGCGCGCCGGCAAGCCGCGCGTCGAGCGCCGTCCGGAACGCCGCGAGCGCCGACGGCTCGGCGTCGGTCACCGCCCACCACGTCATTCCGGCCGCGTTCCAGCGGTCCAGCGCGTACCCCTGCGACACGGTCGCGTACGGGGCCGCCGGCCGTTCGCCGTCCGGCTGCACGTAGACGTCGACCACGTGCTGGCGGTGGCGGTAGACGAGCACCGCGACGCGGCGCCGCCCGACGTAGTCGAGCCGGCCGCCGACCAGCGCGAAGCCGTCCTTGGCGAGATCCTCGACCGGCGGCGCGTAGTCGAGCCGGCCGTTGAACCACGGCTTGACCGTGTGCTGGTCGGTCGAGATCACGTCGATGTCGCGCGCCGACAGGTCGGCCCGCACATGGCTCGCGACGAGCTCGTCGACCGTCCGGTCGGTGTCGGCGTGCCGGCCGGACCATGCCATTCCGCCCGCCGCCGCGACCGCCATCAGCAGCGCGACGCCCCAGCCGAGGCCCGGCCACGCGGCCACGCGCGGCCCGGCGCCGGTCGATCCAGGGCGTGCCGGCCCGCCCCGCCCGGTCAGCCAGGAGAACCAGTCGCGTCCACGCGGCCGCCGGGGCGGCGCCGACTGCCGTTCAGGCCACGTCGCGGCCCGCGACGGCTCACGGGCAGGCGCGTCGGCCGCTGCCGGCAGGCTCGCGAGGAGGCTCGCCCGCAGCGCGTCCGGCGCGCGGTGATAGTCGGCCTGGCGCACCGCCTGCACCAGCGTGACGATCCGCGCGCGTTCGCGGCGGCACGCCTCGCACCCTTCGACATGCTGCTGGACCCGCAACGCATCAGGCGCCGACAGCTCGCGGTCGACGTCCGCGTCCAGCAACGCTCGCGCTTCGTTACAGTCCATCGATAGCCTCCGATGCGGTTCCGCCCGCCGGCGCACGGCCCGGCCGGCCTTCGGTCGCCGGCGCCCCGCCCAGCAGCGCGGCAAGCTTGCGCCGGCCGCGCGCGAGCCGCGACATCACCGTGCCGACCGGCACGTCCGCGATCGCGGCGATCTCGCGGTAGCTCAGGTCCTCCATCTCGCGCAGCACGAGCACCTCGCGGTATTCGGGCGGCAGCTTCGCGAGCGCCGCGTTCACGAGCCGCACGTTCTCGCCGCGCAGCACGTGCGCGAGCGGGTCCTCCGTCGACGGCTGCCAGTCGTCGGGCACGTCGGCGTCGTCGAGCGTGTCGGGCAGCGCGACCTCGTGCGCATGCGTGCGCCGCCGCCATTCGGTGTACCAGGTGTGGCGCACGATCGTCAGCAGCCACGGCCGCGCGTTGTCGCCGCGACACGAGTCGACGAAACGCAGCGCGCGCATGCACGCGTCCTGCACGACGTCGTCCGCGTCGCCGGCACTGCCGCTCAGCCAGCGCGCGAGGTTGTACGCGGCGTCGAGATGCGGCAGCACGAGCGCGCGAAACCGCTCGCCGCGCGCGAGTGCATCGTCCGCCGCCCGGTCATCGACCGCCTGTCCGGCTTGCCCCACATGGCCTCCCTGGTCCCGGCGGCCGACGCCGCGCCCGTTGCGCGCACGGCGCCCGGACAGACCGGCAACGTGCGCGCTCGATGACCTTACCGCTGCTGCGTCGAGTTTATTCCCGCGCCGCGCGCATGAAGCGTAAAAAATCGCCGAATGGCCGGGCGGCCCGTCGCGTTACGGCGTGGTGCTCCAATAGCCGGGGCGCGCATACGCTTCGCGCAGATAGTCGATGAAATAGCGCACGCGCGCCGGCACGTAGCGCTGCTGCGGGTAGACCGCGAGGATGTCGTAGTCGGGCAGCGCGTACTCGTCGAGCACGGTCTCGAGTTCGCCCGTTTCGAGCTGCGCGGCGATTTCCCACGTCGAGCGCCAGCCGAGCCCGAGCCCTTCGGCCACCCAGCGGTGCAGCAGCTCGCCGTCGTTGCAGTCGAGATTGCCGGTCACGCGGATCGTCGCGATCTTGCCGTGGCGCTGGAAATACCAGCCGCGGTTCTGCCCGCCCTGCAGGTTGAACGCGAGACAGTTGTGCCTGAGCAGGTCGTCGAGCGATTTCGGCCGGCCGTGCTGGCGGAAATACCCGGGCGTGCCGCACACCACGCGCCGGTTCGACGCGAGTTTCACCGCGACGAAGTTCGGATCGACCGCGCCGCCGATCCGGATCGACAGGTCATAACCCTCGCGCACGAGATCGACGACGCGGTCGGTCAGGTTGAACGACAGCTGCATCTCCGGTTTGTCGGCCAGGAAGCCGGGCGCGTGCGGCGCGACGTGCTTGCGCCCGAACGCGGCCGGCGCCGACACGATCAGGTGCCCGCTGACCGCGCGCCGCCCGGCGGCCAGCTCGTTCTCGGCCTGATCCCATTCGGACAGCAGCCCGCGGCAGCGTTCGAGAAACGCGGCGCCCTCTTCGCTCACCACCAGCCGCCGCGTCGAGCGATACATCAGCTTCACGCCGAGGCGCTTCTCCAGTGCGTCGATGCGCCGCCCGAGCACCACCGGCGACACGCCCTCCTCGAGCGCGGCCGCCGCGAGGCTACCCGCGTCCGCGACCCGCACGAACGTCTCGATCTGCTTGAAACGATCCATTTGCTGCCTCCGTCCCGGCTCCGACACCGGCGCGAAGCCCGTCCGGCCGTCATTCCATACTTTTAGTTTCGAAATAAGCAACTTCGGCTGATCTTATCAAACCTTTCCTGCATCCCTACAGTGTTCCCAACAGACCGATTCGCAAGATCCGACTATCCAAGGAGACATTCATGGCCAAGATGAGAGCCGTCGACGCAGCCGTACTCGTGCTCGAGAAGGAAGGCATCCAGACCGCGTTCGGCGTGCCGGGCGCCGCGATCAACCCGTTCTATTCGGCCATGCGCAAGTCGGGCGGCATCAGCCACGTGCTGGCGCGCCACGTCGAAGGCGCATCGCACATGGCCGAAGGTTTCACGCGGGCAACGCCGGGCAACATCGGCGTGTGCATCGGCACGTCGGGCCCCGCCGGCACCGACATGATCACCGGCCTCTACTCCGCGTCCGCCGACTCGATTCCGATCCTCGCGATCACCGGCCAGGCGCCGCGCGCGCGTCTCTACAAGGAAGACTTCCAGGCCGTCGACATCGAATCGATCGCGAAGCCGGTCACGAAGTGGGCCGTCACCGTGCGCGAACCGGCGCTCGTGCCGCGCGTGTTCCAGCAGGCGTTCCACCTGATGCGCTCGGGCCGTCCGGGCCCGGTGCTGGTCGACCTGCCGATCGACGTGCAGCTCGCCGAAATCGAATTCGACATCGACACGTACGAACCGCTGCCGGTCTACAAGCCCGCGGCCACCCGCGCGCAGATCGAGAAGGCGCTCGCGATGCTCAACGACGCGGACAAGCCGCTGATCGTGTCGGGCGGCGGCGTGCTCAACGCGGCGGCCGAAGAGCTGCTCGTGCAGTTCGCGGAAACGGTCGGCGTGCCGGTGATCCCGACGCTGATGTCGTGGGGCGCGATTGCCGACGACCACCCGCTGATGGCCGGCATGGTCGGCCTGCAGACGTCGCACCGCTACGGCAACGCGACGCTGCTCGCGGCCGACTTCGTGCTCGGCATCGGCAACCGCTGGGCGAACCGCCACACGGGCAGCGTCGACGTCTATACGAAGGGCCGCAAGTTCGTGCACGTCGATATCGAACCGACCCAGATCGGCCGTGTGTTCGGCCCGGATCTCGGCATCGTGTCCGACGCGAAGGCCGCCCTCGAGCTGTTCGTCGCGGTCGCTCGGGAATGGAAGGCCGCCGGCAAGCTGAAGGATCGCAGCGCGTGGGTCGCGGCATGTCAGGAACGCAAGCGCACGCTGCAGCGCAAGACGCACTTCGACAACGTGCCGGTCAAGCCGCAGCGCGTGTACGAAGAGATGAACAAGGTGTTCGGCCGCGATACCTGCTACGTCAGCACGATCGGCCTGTCGCAGATCGCCGCCGCGCAGTTCCTGCACGTGTTCAAGGCGCGCAACTGGATCAACTGCGGCCAGGCCGGCCCGCTCGGCTGGACGATCCCGGCCGCGCTCGGCGTGCGTGCGGCCGACCCGAGCCGACCGATCGTCGCGCTGTCCGGCGACTACGACTTCCAGTTCATGATCGAGGAGCTCGCGGCCGGCGCGCAATTCAAGCTGCCGTACGTGCACGTCGTCGTGAACAACTCGTACCTCGGGCTGATCCGACAGGCGCAGCGCGCGTTCGACATGGACTACTGCGTGCAGCTCGCGTTCGACAACGTGAACGCGCCGGAACTGAACGGGTACGGCGTCGACCACGTGGCGGTTGCCGAAGGCCTCGGCTGCAAGGCGCTGCGCGTGTTCAAGCCGGAAGAGATCGAGCCGGCGCTGCGCCAGGCGCAAACGCTCGCGGAAGAGTTCAGCGTACCGGTGGTCGTCGAGGTGATTCTCGAACGCGTGACGAACATCTCGATGGGTACCGAAATCGACGCGATCAACGAATTCGAGGATCTCGCCGAAAAGGCCGCGCACGCACCGACTGCGATCTCGATGCTCGACTGAACCGCACGACATTCTTGACCGACCGAAGAGGCTTAGCTCATGCCGAAGTTTGCTGCAAACCTGACCATGCTGTTCAACGAAGTGCCGTTCCTCGACCGCTTCAAGGCGGCCGCGGACGCGGGCTTCGACGCCGTCGAGTTCCTGTTCCCCTACCCGTACGCGAAAGAGGCCCTCGCCGAGCGGCTCGAGTCGCACCGCCTGCGTCTCGTGCTGCACAACCTGCCCGCCGGCAACTGGGATCAGGGCGAGCGCGGCATCGCGTGCCTGCCCGATCGCGTCGGCGAGTTCCAGGAAGGGGTCGGCCGTGCGATCGACTACGCGAAGGCGCTGAAGGTGCCGCAGCTGAACTGCCTCGTCGGCATCCCGTCGGCGAGCACCGCGCGCGACAAGACTTTCGTGACGATCGTCGACAACCTGCGCTTCGCGGCCGATGCGCTCAAGCGCGAAGGCATCCGCCTGCTCGTCGAGCCGTGCAACCGCTTCGACATCCCCGGCTTCGCGCTGAACCGCTCGTCGGAAGGGCTCGACGTGATCCGCGCGGTCGGTTCGGACAACCTGTTCCTGCAGTACGACATCTATCACATGCAACGCATGGAAGGCGAACTGGCCGCGACGATCGAACGCAACCTCGCATCGATCGGCCACGTCCAGCTCGCGGACAACCCGGGCCGCAACGAGCCGGGCACCGGCGAGATCAACTATGCGTTCCTGTTCGCGCTGCTCGACCGGCTCGGCTATGCCGGCTATGTCGGCTGCGAATACAAGCCCCGCACCACCACGACGGAAGGCCTCGGCTGGCTGCAAAGCGTGGCCGGCTGCGCACCGGCCTCGGCGCGTCGCGCCGCCTGAGTCGCGCCCTTCCCGTTTTCAGCCCTATAGGAGACATTCACATGGCAACCATCGGTTTCATCGGCCTCGGCATCATGGGCGCGCACATGGCGCGCAACCTGCTCAAGGGCGATCATCGGCTCGTCGTGAACGGCGCGTTCCCGATTCCGGAGGATCTGCGCGGCAGCGCGAAGGTCGTCGCGAACTCGACCGAAGTCGCGCAGCACGCGGACATCATCATCTCGATGGTGCCGGACACGCCCGACGTGCGTAACGTGCTGTTCGCCGACGACGGCGTCGCGAAGGGCCTGACGGCCGGCAAGCTCGTGATCGACATGAGTTCGATCTCGCCGCTCGACACGCAGGCATTCGCGAAGCAGATCAACGCGCTCGGCTGCGACTACCTCGACGCGCCGGTGTCCGGCGGCGAAGTCGGCGCACGCGAAGCGACGCTGACGATCATGGTCGGCGGGCCGGAACAGGCGTTCGAGCGCGCGAAGCCGCTGTTCGAGAAGATGGGCAAGAACATCACGCTCGTCGGCGACAACGGCGCGGGGCAGACCTGCAAGGTCGCGAACCAGATCATCGTCGCGCTGAACATCGAAGCGGTCGGCGAAGCGCTGCTGTTCGCCGCGCGCTCGGGCGCCGATCCGGAGCGCGTGCGCCAGGCGCTGATGGGGGGCTTCGCCGCGTCGCGCATCCTCGAAGTGCACGGCGCGCGGATGACCAAGCGCACGTTCGATCCGGGCTTCCGCATCGAGCTGCACCAGAAAGACCTGAACCTCGCGCTCGACGGCGCGCGCAAGCTCGGCCTCGCACTGCCGCACACCGCGAGCGCGCAGCAGTTGTTCAGCGTGTGCGCATCGCACGGCGGCAAGGCGTGGGATCACTCGGCGCTCGTCCGCGCGCTCGAGATCATGTCGAACTTCGAGATCGGCCAGACGCCGGCCGCGTAACGCGGAGGCAGCAACGCGCGCTTGTGCTGCGATGGCGGCCGCGCGCGACGCATGCACGCGACCCGGCCGCGGCCGGTCGCATCGGTGCGCGACATCACGCGCATCACGGTGGGGCGCCCCGCCCTGCATCGCCAACGGCATGCGGGACGGGGCGAAAAACGCCGCTCTGGGCTGAGAGCGGCGTGGTGGGGTCCGCAGCGGCACCCGGCGGCGCCGGGGAAGCCTTGGTCGGTCAGACGTCGTCGTCGGGTGTCCGCCTGTCGGATTTCGCGTATTACATTTCTTTACGTTCGAGCGTGCGATTTTTCATGCATTCGTCGCGATGAACGCCTACACTTTCGCCACGCCTTTCGAGAAAACCGCCGCGCCTGCGTTCCCGTCCGGGGTCCGCATCCAGCGCGGTGTTTTTTTCGCCACTTCACGGCGCGTTTTCTTTTCAACCACCTAAGGAGTGCAACGATGGGTCTTCTTTCGTTTATCAAGGAGGCGGGTGAAAAACTGCTGGGTCACGCCGATGCACAGGCAGCGGAAGATCCGAATGCCGCGAACCAGACCGCGGCCGATGCGATCAAGAATTACATCAACTCGCAAGGTCTCGACACGTCGAACCTGACCGTCGCATTCGATGGCGCATCGCGCACGGTCACGCTGTCGGGCAGCGTCGCCGATCTCGACACGAAGGCGAAGGTCAAGGTCGCGGCCGGCAACGTGCAGGGTGTCGCGGGCGTCAACGACGACAATCTGCAGCCGGACGATCCGGAAGTGCGATACCACGACGTGAAGCCGGGCGACACGCTGTCGGCGATCGCCAAGGAAGTGTACGGCGACGCGAACAAGTATCCGGCGATCTTCGAGGCGAACAAGCCGATGCTGTCGAGCCCGGACCGGATCTACCCGGGCCAGAAGCTCGTGATTCCGCCGCAGTCCTGAGCGTTCGCGCAGCACTGACGCAAAAATGGCAGGCCCTTGGCCTGCCATTTTTTTATGCGCGCCGCGCGCCGCCCGAGCGGCGGCCATCGGTCACAGCGTGTCGAATGCGCGTTGCAGTGCGTCGCGATCGTGAATGCCGTTCGCGAGCGCGAGCATCAGCAGCACGCGCGCCTTGAACGGATGGAGCGAGCCCGCGCTCACGAAACCGAGCGCATCGTCGCTCGCGGCGCCGTTGCGCATCACGTGCCCCGAACCGACGCGCGATGCACGGACCACCGCCACGCCCGCGCTCACCGCATCGGCGAGCGCCGTCTGCAGCGTCGCATGGATCGACCCGTTGCCGGTGCCCGCGACGACGAGGCCGCGCACGCCGGCCGCGACGAGCGCGTCGACGGCCGTGCGCGTCACGCCCGCATAGCTCGCGACGACTTCGACCGTCGGCCAGGTCACGGCAATCGCCAGTTGCGCGTCGCGCGCGCGCGTGACGCGGCGCGCGAATTCGACGCGACCGTCCTGCACCCAACCGAGCGCACCAAGCTCCGGCGACTGGAACGCGTCGACCGCATACGTGCTCGTCTTCACGACGTCGCGCGCGCCATGGATCCGGTTGTTGAACGCGACCAGCACGCCTTGCCCGCGCGCGGCCGGATGGGCGGCCACCGTCACCGCGTTCAACAGGTTCAGCGGGCCGTCGGACGACAGCGCGGTCGCCGGCCGCATCGCGGCCGTCAGCACGACGGGCTTGTCGCCCCGGACGACCAGATGCAGCGCGTATGCGGTTTCCTCGAGCGTATCGGTGCCGTGGGTGATCACGATGCCGTCGATGGCCGGATCGGCCATCAGCGCGTCGATCCGCGCGGCGAGCGTATTCCACAGCGGCAGCGCGAGATCCTTGCTGTCGATGCTGGCCACCTGCTCGGCGTCGATGCGTGCGACCGACGCGAGCGCCGGCACGGCGTCGACCAGAAAATTGACGCCGAGCGCGCCGGCCTGATAGCCGGCCGTGCTGGCCGCGTCGGGCGCGGCGCCGGCGATCGTGCCGCCGGTGGCGAGTACGGCGATGCGCGGCAGCGCCGCCGCGGACGAAGGGGATGCGGTGTTCGGTGTATTCATGGCCGCGATTGTAATGGCTCCCGGCCATGTGCCGGCAGGTTCCGGCGCGGCGGCCGGTGCCGGCCGCCCCGCATCATGGTTTGTCCCGACCTGCCGGCCGCGTGCGCCGTCAACGGGCATGGCGTCCGCAACGTTATAGAAAGTGCCGTTCTGGTGTTTTCACCTTGATTTGCCATAATCGGAACGTGTGGTGCGATGTGGCCCTGTCCTCATCGCGTCGTGCTTCATGACGGCGTCGATCACACGCAATTCACCCCATGGGAGTGTCGAAATGAAAATCCAATCGCTCGTAGCCGCAGTGCTTCTCGGCGGCATGCTGGCTTCCCCCGCATTCGCGGCGAACAGCCAGCAGGACAAGATGAAGGCCTGTAACACGCAGGCAGCCGGCAAGACGGGCGACGAACGCAAGGCGTTCATGAAGGACTGCCTGTCGGCGAAGCCCGCGAAGGCGATGACGCAGCAGGAAAAGATGAAGGCGTGCAACACGCAGGCCACCGGCAAGAAGGGCGACGATCGCAAGGCGTTCATGAAGAGCTGCCTGAGCAACCAGCCGGCCGCCTGAATTCCGGCGCTCCCGTCTCGGATGCCGCGCCCCGCTTCGGCGGGCGCGGCATTTTTCGTTTTCGTTGCACGCGCATCGACCGACGCATTCCTGCCCTTCCCACCCCGTTTTTCCGGTCCGCCGCCGCGGCGGCGCCACATGGTGCGGCAATTCGCCGCGTTTTCTTCTATGATGGCTGCAACGCGGCCCACCCAAGACCAAGAAGCGCCATCGGGCCGCCCTCGAGACAGACGCGCACGCGCGTCAAACGGAGGCTTGGATGGCATGGAGACAACACCGCTGGTTCCGCCGCTGGCTGATCGTGATCGTGTTCTGGGCGGTGCCCGTCGCGATCATCGCCGTGCGCGAGATCCGCGAGGAAATGGCGTACAACAAGGCGGACCTGCAGCTTGCGCTGACCACCTGGCAGCTCACCGACGCGCAGCAGGCCGCCGGCGCCGCCGCGAAGTGCCACGGGGATCCTGACGAAGCGCGCGCGGCCGGCTGCCCGGCCGACGTGCTCGCCGCCAACGCGCCGCGCCAGCAGGCGGCCCGCGACGAATACGTGGTGCGCCGCAATACGCTCGCCGGTTACCTGTGGCATGCGTTCGTCGGCTACTGGGTCGTCCCGGCCGCGTTCCTGTTCGCATGCGGCGTCGTGATCGCGCTGATCCGCCGCGCGCTGCGCCGCCCGCCGATCAAGCCGCCCGTTCCGCCCGTCACGCACTGACACCGACGCACACTGCAAGCGCCGCCGCTCTCCGCTCGCGTTCGCCGCGCGCGTTCGCCGCACGCCGACCCCGCGCCGGGCGCGCGTTGGCGCCGCTTCGTCCGTTGGCGCGCCGCGACACCCCCGCGCGATTTGACGCTTTTTCACACGGCAACGAAAAGAGGCCCTAATCCGCTGTGATATAACTGCCGACGTGATCCGCTCCTTGAGCGAGACTCACTCCGAACATCATCCGATGGAGAACAACGATGCAAAAACGGACTCTTGTGCTCAAAGCCGCCGCCGCGCTGATCGTCGGTAGCCTCGCGCTCACCGGTTGCACCACCACCCCGGACAAGCCGGACAACGCCGCGACCAACGCGTCCAAACGCCAGTCGATCGATGCGAGCGTCGACGCCACGCTGTCGCGCATGTACTCCACCGTCAAGGGTTCGCGCGAGCTCGTCGCGAAATCGCGCGGCGTGCTGGTCTTCCCCGAAGTGCTCCAGGCAGGCTTCATCGTCGGCGCCCAGTCCGGCAACGGCGCGCTGCGCGTCGGCGGCAGCACCGTCGGCTACTACAACACGTCGTCGCTGTCGGTCGGCCTGCAGGCCGGCGCGCAGTCGAAGGCGGTCGTGTTCCTGTTCATGACGCAGCAGGCGCTCGACGAATTCCGCAACTCGGACGGCTGGGCAGCCGGCGCCGGCGCATCGGTCGCACTCGTGAAGATGGGCGCGAACGGTGCGGTCGACTCCAACACGGCCACGGCGCCGATCCAGGTCGTCGTGCTGACCAACGCCGGTCTGATGGGCGATGTGTCGATCAACGGCACGAAGGTCACGAAGCTCAAGATCTGACGTCGACGCACTGCCGGCGCGCATTGCGCGCGGGGCATGCGCAAACGGCGATGTCCTTGCGGGCATCGCCGTTTTTTTATCCGCCGGCGCCGCGCGCCACGTCGGTCAGGTTGGCCAGGCCGATCAGGTCGTCGAGTCGATCACCTTGAAGCGCGAGCGTTTCTGCGCGCGGATCACGGACTGGTACACGTCGACGTACTGCTGCGCCATCCGGCGCGACGTGAAGCGCTCCTCGAAACGCTGCCGCACGCGCGCACGCGGCAGCAGGTGCAGCCGGTTCACGGCGGCCACCGCGCTGATTTCATCCTCGACGATGAAACCCGAGACGCCCTCGTCCACCACTTCGGGCACCGCGCCGCGGTTGAACGCGATCACCGGCGTGCCGCACGACATCGCCTCGATCATCACCAGGCCGAACGGCTCCGGCCAGTCGATCGGAAACAGCAGCGCATGCGCGCCCGACAGGAATTCGGCCTTCTCGTGATCGGCGATCTCGCCGATGTATTCGACGTGCGGCAACGCGAAGAGCGGCTTGATCTCGCGCTCGAAGTATTCCTGGTCGGCCGTGTCGATCTTCGCGGCGATCCGGATCGGCAGCCCGCACTGGCGGGCAATGCGGATCGCGGTGTCGACGCGTTTTTCCGGCGAGATGCGGCCGAGGAACGCGAGATAGCGCGGCTCGACGGGCTGCGGCATGTACAGCGTATCGGGCAGCCCGTGATAGACGGTCGTCAGCCATTTCGCCTGCGGCAACGGCTGGCGCTGCGAATTGGAAATCGAGATCACCGGCGCCGTGTTGAACGTGTCGAACACCGGTTGCTGCTCGGGCAGGTCGAGCCGGCCGTGCAGCGTCGTCACGTAAGGCGTTTCCTGCCGGTTGAAGACCGAGAACGAGTAATAGTCCATGTGGAAATGGAGCACGTCGAAATCCTTCGCGCGGCGCGCGACCGTCTCCATCAGCAGCATGTGCGGCGCGACGCGGTCGCGGATCGACGAATCGAGCCGCAGCGCGCGCGGCCACACGGGCTCGAGTTTCGCCCGCGTCGTCGAATCCCCGCTCGCGAACAGCGTCACGTCGTGGCCGAGCTCGACGAGCGCCTCGGTGATGTAGGACACGACGCGCTCCGTGCCGCCGTACAGCTTCGGCGGCACGGATTCGGTCAGCGGGGCGATCTGGGCAATTCTCATGGTCCACGTCTCCTGTGTCCTGTCCGTTACGGCCCGGCCGGGCCGCACTCGCGCGCCGTTCCCTGTCCCTGCCGTACCGGCCGGCGTGGCGCCAGCCGGATATCTCATTATTATTCGCGATCCCGGGAAGCGGAACCGCAGGTCTTGCATTTTTTGGGGGTTGTTACAGACCGGATACATTCGACCGATCGGCCCCGGGCCGCTTCCCCGCGGGCCCGACCGGGGCCGACCGGGGCCGACCGGGGCCGATCCGGCGCCGCCGGACGCCGGATCCCGCCCCCCCAGCACGCGATCGGCCTGTCAACGCGACGGCCACTTCCACGCCGGCAGGTCGCGCGAATCGGCATCGACGAGCGCGGTCGCGCCGAGTTGCTTGTCGAGCACCAGCGATTCGCAGCCGGCCTCGCGCTCGAGCGTCGCGATGAGCCTCGCCGCGTGCGACACGACCAGCACCTGCGAGTGCCGGGCCGCCTGCGCGATCAGGCGGCCGAGCGCCGGCAGGAGATCGGGATGCAGGCTCGTCTCCGGCTCGTTCAGCACCATCAGCGCGGGCGGCCGTGGCGTCAGCAGCGCAGCCGCGAGCAGCAGGTACCGCAACGTGCCGTCGGACAGCTCGGCCGCCGCCAGCGGCCGCAGCAGCCCCGGCTGGCGCATCAGCACGTCGAAGCGGCCGCGGCCGCCCGGATTGTCGATCTCGACCGACGCGCCGGGAAACGCGTCGTCGATCGCCGCGTCGAGCGCCGCCGCGTCGCCGATTTCGCGGATCGTCTGCAGCGCGGCGGCCAGATCGGCCCCGTCATCGGCGAGCACCGGCGTATGGGTGCCGATCTGCGACTGGCGCGCCGGCGCCTGCGCATCGGTCCGGAAATGGTCGTAGAAGCGCCACGAACGGATCCGTTCGCGCATCGCGATCATCTCGGGCGCGCCGGTCGGGTCGGCGAATTCGGTCATCATGCTGTCGAAGCTCGCGACCGGCTGTGGAATCGTCTGCCAGTCGCCCGATGCAGTGCGCGCACGGATCTGCGCGCCCTGCCGGTCGACCAGCAGCGTGGACGGGCGCGGCACCGCGCCGCCCCAGATGCATTCGCGCTTGATCACCGGATCGAGCGCGAACTGCGAATGGCTCGGCAGCGGCAGGCCGAGATCGATCGAATAGCCGAAATCGTCGCACGCGAAGCCGAGCTTCAGGCTCACCGGGCCACTGCGCACGGTGCCCGTCACCGGCGCCTCGCCGGCCAGCATCGCGCGCGAAAAGCGCTCGGGGCCGGCCCACAACGTCGACGGCAAGCCGCCCTCGCGCGCGAGCGACGGGATCACGCGACCCTGCGCGGTATCGGCGAGCAGCCGCAGCGCGCGGTACACGCTCGACTTGCCGCTGCCGTTCGGCCCCGTGACGACGTTGAGCGCCGCGAGCGGCACGATCAGCTCGCGCAGCGAGCGGTAATTGGCGATGGCGAGCGTCTTCAGCGCGGTCATGGGAATGGGAAACGGGGAATCGCAGCAGGCGCCGGGCCGCGCTCAGCGGCCGTCGACAGCCTGCGGATCGGCTGCGGTGTTGGCCGCCGTGCTGGCGGCAGGCGACCGCGCATGCGGCCGTTCGGGATTCGGCGCGTCCGGCGCCGATTCGTGCGGATACAGTTCCATCCGGCTGCGCGGCAGGCATTGCGGATAGCGGTTCTGCAAATAGGAGATCAGCCCTTCGCGCACGCGGCAGCGCAAATCCCAGCACGACGACGAATCGGCCGCGCTGACGAGTGCGCGCAGCTGCATCGTGCGCTCCGTCGCGTCGGTCACCTGCAGCACCTGCACGCGGCCGTCCCATTCGGGCGCGGCATGGACGAGCCGCGCGAGTTCCTCGCGCAGCGGCGCGAGCGGCGTGCGGTAGTCGACCGACAGATAGACGGTGCCGATGATTTCCGCGCTGCTGCGCGTCCAGTTCGTGAACGGGTTCTCGATGATCCACTGCAGCGGCACGACGAGACGCCGCTGGTCCCACAGCCGCACCGATACGAACGAGCCGGTGATTTCCTCGATGCGCCCCCACTCGCCCTGGATCACGACCACGTCGTCGAGCCGGATCGGCTGCGTGAGCGCGATCTGCAAGCCCGCGATCAGGTTGCCGAGCACCGGTCGCGCAGCGATACCGGCGACCAGCCCGGCCACACCGGCCGACGCCAGCAGGCTCGCGCCGATCTGGCGTACGTTCGGAAACGTCATCAGCGCGGCGCCGGTGCCGATGATCACGATCAGCACCATCACGGTCCGCACGAGCACCTTGGCCTGCGTATGGACGCGCCGCGCCTGGAGGTTGTCGGCCGTATCGATCGGATGGGCCTGGATGATCGCGTCGCCGACGCCGGCCGCGAGCCGCACGAGCAGCCACGTGAGCGACACGATCGAGCCGACCGCGGCCGCGGTGCGCATGCCGCGCACGAACGACATGCCGTCGTCCGCCTGGACCCAGAGGAACTCGAGCGCCAGCAGCGCCAGCACGACGAGCGACGGTTTGTCGATGTAGCGCAGGATCGCGCTCATCAGCGGATACGGCTGCGCGATGCGCTTCACGATGCGTGCGCCGAGGCGGTGCACGACCGTGACGACCAGTATGACGATGACCGACACGCCCAGCGTGCCGAGCCACGAATGCAACGGCGCATCGGCGATGCGCTGCAGTTCCTCGATTGAAATCATCGGCGCCCTCGAGTGATGAAGCGCACAGGCTTCGTCCTGGATGCGTCGGCGACGTCCGGGCCACGCACGCGCCCGGACACGGCGTCAGATCAGTTTCCGCTCCTGCAGGGAAACGCCTTGCCGAGACCGAGCGACACCGCGGTGCTCGCGTTGTAGTCGGCCAGCTTCGGATTTTCCGCGATGTACTTGCGCACCGCGTCCGTCATCTGTTGCGCCCGGATGTCGGGCGGCAGGCAGAAGTACTGGCCGACGCGCGGCCCCGTGGTGCCGCCGATCGCATCGATCGTGTTATAGACGCCGTCGGCGGCGCCTTCGATATAGGCCGCGCACGACGCCCGCGACTTGACGTCCGTCTTCGCGCACAGCCGGTCGAGATCCGCGCCCGTGAAAGCCGCCGCCGACAACGGCACGGCAAACGCCGCGGCACAAAACATTGCGCGCAACATGGTGTTCCTTCTTATGTCAATGCGGCCGGAGACCGCCTGCTGCCTTGGCCGGTGCGGCGCCGGATGCCCTGCTCCGGCCGGAAAGCCGGCCGGGCGGACACGCGCCGCCGCACCAAAAACCGTTATTTTGCACTCTTTTGAGCATCTGCCGGCGTCGCCGCACCGATACGCGTCGTCCGCTTGCTCAGAATCTCGATCGCGTCCGGCGCGTTGTAGTGCTTCGCGAACTCGAGCGCGGTGATGCCGAGCTGGTTCTTCACCTGCGGATCGGCGCCCTGGTCGAGCAGCAGCGTGACCGTCGACGCATGGTTGCCGCGCGCGGCCATCATCAGCGGCGTCGTGCCGTTCGGCGAGGCGGTGTCGATGTACGCGTCGTGGTCGAGCAGCACCTTGACGACCGCGTCCTGGCCGTTGGTCGCCGCGTAGTGCAGCGGCGCCCAGCCCTTCTTGCTCACTTCCGCGCCCTTGTCGATCAGCAGCTTGACGAGGCCGAGGTCGCCGTTCAGCGACGCGAGCATCAGCGCGTTTTCACCGGCCTTGTCTTCCTTCTCGAGATCGACGTTCGGCGTCGTGGCGATCGCCGCCGCGACCTTGTCGGACTTCTCGCGTGCGGCGATCACGAGGATCGGGTCGCCGTTCGGCGCGATCGTGTTCGGGTCGAGCTTGCCGCTCTTGAGCTGCTTGCCGATATCGGCGATGTCGTCGAACTTGACGGCCTTGACGATCGCGTCAAGCGACTCGGCATGCGCGCCGGCGGCGGCGAACAGGCCGCTCGCGACGAATGCGGCTGCAACGAGTGCGCGTTTGGGCAGATGGTTGGTCGGCTTCGTCATTGTTGTGGGCTCCTTCCCTGGGTTGTCGGCTGCGCGCGCGTCGTTAGCGGGCGATCTTGAACAGCCGGAAAAAGTTCTGCGTCGTCGCATCGGCGAGCGTCTCGACGGCGATCCCGCGCTCCGATGCGATAAAGCGTCCGACATGGCTGACGTACGCAGGTTCATTCGGCTTGCCGCGATACGGCACCGGCGCGAGGTACGGCGAGTCGGTCTCGATCAGCAGCCGGTCGAGCGGCACGCGCCGCGCGACGTCCTGCACGTCGGTCGCGTTCTTGAAGGTGACGATGCCCGACAGCGAGATATGGAAGTTCTGCGCGAGCGCCTGCTCGGCGACCGGCCACGGCTCGGTGAAGCAGTGCATCACGCCGCCCGGCACGTCCGCGCGCTCCTCGGCCATGATGCGCAGCGTGTCTTCCGACGACGAACGCGTGTGGATGATCAGCGGCTTCATCGTCGCGGTCGCCGCGCGGATATGCGTGCGAAAGCGGTCGCGCTGCCATTCCATGTCGGCGATCGAGCGGCCTTCCAGACGGTAGTAGTCGAGGCCGGTTTCACCGATCGCGACGACCTTCGGATGCGCGGCCAGCTCGACCAGCTCCGCGAGCGTCGGCTCGCACGCGTCCTCGTGATCGGGATGCACGCCGACCGATGCGTACACGTTGTCGTGCGCTTCGGCGATCGCGAGCACGTCGGGCAGCGTCTCGAAATCGACCGACACGCACAGCGCGTGCGTGACGTCGTGCTCGCGCATGTTATCGAGAACGGCCGGCAGGCGGTCGGCCAGGCCCTTGAAATTGATGTGGCAGTGAGAGTCGACGAACATCGTGTTTCCTGAATACGTGAGACGGGCGCTCATGCGCCCGCCGGCATGCGGCACCGGGCGACGCAGGCGGGCCGGCCGGCCACGGTCGCGCCGCCGCGTGATCCGCTCATCGTTTCGCAACCCATCGGAAACAATATCGGATCAAGCAAACATTTCCCGATATCCGAGAAACAATTCCTCGAATACGAGCCGCGCGTTGAGCGGATGGTTCTCGACCGTCCGCTGCCGCGTCACGGCCTTCATGAAGCGCGCGAATGCATTCGCGTCGACCGCTTCCGCGCAGCGCGCCAGGGCAGCCGCGTGCGTCGGGAAGTAGCGCGGCGCGCCGGCCATCCGCTGCGCGAGCAAATCGTACAGCCAGCGCTGCAGCCAGCCGAGCACCAGCGGCACCGGCAGCTTCTGCAGCGCTTCACCGCAGGCGAACGGATCGCAGCCCGCGCCGGCGGCCAGTTGCCCCAGCGTGTAATCGCGCAGCGGGCGGTTCTCGTCGCTCGCGAGCGCCAGCGCGGCGAGCGGCGCGCCGCCGGCTTCGGCGAGCAGCGCGCTGGCGTGGTCCACGCCCTGCGCCGCGAGCCACGCGGCGGCGGCCTCCGGCGCCGGCACGGTCATCGGCCACTGCCGGCAGCGGCTGATGATCGTCGGCAACAGGCGGTCGATGCGCGCCGACACGAGCAGGAACACGACGCCCGGTGGCGGCTCCTCCAGCGTTTTCAGCAGCGCGTTCGACGCGGCGACATTGAGCGCCTCGGCCGGATACAGCACGACGACGCGCGCGCCGCCGCGGTGCGAACCGACCCCGCAGAAGTCGAGCAGCGCGCGCACCTGCTCGATCTTGATTTCCTTGCTCGGCGCCCGCGTCTTCTTGCCGCCTTCGTCCGCGTCGGCGGGCTTCGCATCGTCGGCCGCGCCCGGCGCCTCGCCCGCCAGCGCCTCGGGCAGCACGATCCGGTAGTCCGGATGGTTGCCCTGCGAGAACCAGTTGCAGGCCGCGCAGGTACCGCACGGCTCGCCGTTCGGCTGCGGCGATTCGCACAGGAAGCCCTGCGCGAGATGCTGCGCGAACTGCAGCTTGCCGATCCCGGCCTGACCGTGCAGCAACAGCGCATGCGGCCATTGCGCGCGCAGTTGCTGCAGGCGGTTCCAGTCGTCGGTTTGCCACGGATAGATCATGGGGTGCGTTCCTTGCGGGTTACAGCGCGGCGAGCACGCGTTCGAGCTGCTGGCGGATCTCCGGGATCGATCGTGTCGCGTCGACGATCGCGAAGCGGTGCGGCGCCTCTTCCGCGCGCCGCAGGTATTCGGCGCGCGTGCGCGAGAAGAACGCGTCGGACTCGCTTTCGAACTTGTCAGGCATGCGCGCGGCGCCGCGACGCTCGCTCGCGACCTGCGGCGCGACGTCGAACAGCACCGTGAGGTCCGGCTGGAAACCGCCCTGCACCCAGCGCTCGAGCGTCTCGAGCTTGTCGCGCGGCAGCCCGCGGCCGCCGCCCTGGTAAGCGAACGTCGCGTCGGTGAAGCGATCCGACACGACCCAGTCGCCGCGCGCGAGCGCCGGCTCGATCACGAGCGCGAGGTGCTCGCGACGCGCGGCGAACATCAGCAGCGCTTCCGTCTCGAGATCCATCGGCTGGTTCAGCAGGATCTCGCGCAGTTTCTCGCCGAGCTGCGTGCCGCCCGGCTCGCGGGTCACGACGACCTGCCGGCCGGCCGCGGCCAGCCGGCCCTGGAGGCGTTCGCAGAACCATTGCAGGTGGGTGGTCTTCCCCGCCCCGTCGATGCCTTCGAACGTGATGAATTTACCGCTCGCCATTATTGACCTCGTATGTACTTGTCCACGGCCTTGTTGTGGTCGCCGAGCGTGTCCGAGAACACGCTCGTGCCGTCGCCCTTCGCGACGAAATAGAGCGCGCTCGTCGGCGCCGGATTGATCGCCGCCTGCAGCGCGGCGACACCCGGCAACGCGATCGGCGTGGGCGGCAGCCCGCGTCGGGTGTAGGTATTGTAGGGAGTGTCGGCCTGCAGGTCGCGCTTGCGCAGACGGCCGTCGTACGCATCGCCGAGCCCGTAGATCACCGACGGATCGGTCTGCAGCGGCATGCCGATGCGCAGCCGGTTCGCGAACACGGCCGCGACGAACGCGCGGTCGGCCGCGTGGCCCGTTTCCTTCTCGACGATCGACGCAATCGTCAGCATTTCGTAAGGCGTCTTGTACGGCAGCCCCGGCGTGCGCGCGGCCCATGCCTCGTCGATGCGCGTCTGCATCAGGCGGTACGCGCGCCGGTAGATGTTCAGGTCGCTCGTGCCCTTGTCGAACAGGTAGGTATCGGGGAAGAACAGCCCCTCGCCGCTGCCGCGCTGCACCGCGCTCTCCGATGCGCCGATCGCGCGCAGCAGCTCGGCGTCGCTCATGCCGGCCGTCGCGTGCGCGAGATCGGGGTTCGCGTCGAGCTCCGCGCGCATCCGCTTGAAGGTCCAGCCCTCGATGACCGTCGCGACGTACTCGTTCACGTCGCCGCGCGCGATCTTCTGCAGCACGTCGTAAGGCGTGATGCCGGTCTTGAATTCGTAGTTGCCCGATTTGAGCCGGCTCGACAGCCCGAGCACGCGCGTCATCGCGACGAACGCGAACGGCTCGACCGGCACGCCGCCGCGCTTGAGCTGCAGCGCGACGCTCTTCACGCTGCTGCGCGGCTTGATCGTGACGTCGAGCGATGCCGCGCCCAGCAACAGCGGCCGGGTCGCCCAGTAATACCCGCCGCCCGCGCCGGCAGCGGCCACAACGACGGCCAGCGCCACGATCGTCGCGGCGCATTTCTTCAGTAGGGACATGGAAACGTGACTCAGGTAAGACCCATATAATACTTGCTCGCCTCCGTCAAAGTCAGGGTTGACTGTTCCCTCATTCCATGAGCACACCGTTCGCTTCACCGGCTGCCCAGGCCGCATCTGCCTCGCTCCCCGTTTTCCCCCGCCCGTCCGCCGCCGATTTCGACGCGCCGGGCGCCTGCATGCCGCTGCCGCAGTTCGGCGTGATCGACGTGGCCGGCGGCGACGCCGCGACGTTCCTGCACAGCCAGCTCACCAACGACATCGAGCACCTCGATGCCGGCAGCGCGCGGCTGTCCGGGTACTGCTCGCCGAAGGGCCGCCTGCTCGCGTCGTTCCTCACGTGGCGCGCCGGCCACGACGTGCGCCTGCTCGTGTCGAAGGACGTGCAGCCGGCCGTGCAGAAGCGGCTGTCGATGTTCGTGCTGCGCGCGAAGGCGAAGCTGACCGACGCCAGCGACGCGCTCGCGGTGGCCGGCTTCGCGGGCGACGTGCGCGACGCGCTGTCGGGCATCTTCGATGCGCTGCCCGACGGCGTGCACGTGAAGGTCGACGGCCCGGCCGGCGCGCTGATCCGCGTGCCCGATGCGGCCGGCCGCAAGCGCTATCTGTGGATCGGCCCGCGCGCCGAGGTCGACGCGCGCCTCGCCGCGCTGGCCGGCACGCTGCCCGTCGTGTCGCCTGCCGTGTGGGACTGGCTCGACGTTCGCGCGGGCGAGCCGCGCATCACGCAGCCGGCCGTCGAACAGTTCGTCCCGCAAATGGTCAACTTCGACGTGATCGGTGCCGTTAACTTCAGGAAAGGGTGCTACCCGGGCCAGGAAGTGGTGGCGCGCAGCCAGTACCGCGGCACGATCAAGCGCCGCACCGCGCTCGCGCACGTCGCCGGCGAGACCGATACCGTGCATGCCGGCGTCGAGCTGTTCCACAGCGACGACCCGGGCCAGCCGTGCGGAATGGTCGTCAACGCGGCGGCCGCGCCGGCGGGCGGCGTCGACGCGCTCGTCGAGATCAAGCTCGCCGCGCTCGACAGCGGCACGGTGCACCTCGGTTCGGCCGACGGCCCGGCGCTCGCGTTCGACGCGCTGCCGTACGCGTGGCCGACCGAAGCGTGATGCACTGACAACCCGTTCGCGCGCCGGCTCGCGAGTCGCAGCCGGCGCGCGACGTTTCCTGCGAGAGATTCGCCCGATGTGTCTGATTGCCTTCGACTGGCAGCCCGATGCCGCCGCCGGTCCCGTCTTTACCCTCGCCGCCAATCGCGACGAGTTCTTTCGCCGGACCAGCGCGCCGCTCTCTTGGTGGGAAGACGTGCCGGGCGTACTGGCCGGCCGCGATCTCGAAGCAGGCGGCACGTGGCTCGGCGTCTCGCGCGACGGCCGCTTCGCCGCGCTGACCAACTACCGCGCGCCGTTCGACATCCGCGCGGGCGCGCCGACCCGCGGCAAGCTGGTCTCCGACTTTCTCGGCGGCTCGCCTGTCGCGCCGCTCGACTATCTCGCGCAGCTTGCCGAGCATGCGGCCGTGTACAACGGCTTCAACCTGCTCGTCGGCGACTGGCGCCGGCGCGAACTCGCGTGGTTCTGCAACCGCGCGCCCGAAGGCGAAAGCCGTGTCGCCGCGCCCGTCGCGATCGCGCCGGGCGTGCATGCGCTGTCGAATGCGCGGCTCGATACGCCCTGGCCGAAAGTGGTGCGCAAGCGCGCGGAACTCGGCACGCTGCTCACCGACAACCCGACCCCGTCGCTCGACGAACTGATCGCGCTGATGCGCGACCCGCACGTCGCGGACGACGACGCGCTGCCGCACACGGGCATTCCGATCGAGCGCGAACGCGCGCTGTCGGCCGCGTTCATCGAGACGCCCGAATACGGCACGCGCGGCACGACCGCGCTGCGCGTCACGATGAAGGAAGGCGTGCGGCTGACGGTCGAGGTCAAGGAACGCAGCGACGACGACGGCTCGCACCGCACCGTCCGCCCCGGCGCATTCGAGCGCACGTTCACGTTCGATATCGACGCGGCGCGGCCGCGCTGAGCGCACACGTGGCGCGCTACGGCGCGCGCGCCATCTCGACGTGCGGGACGCCGGCTTCGACGAACGGTTCGCCGACCGCCGCAAAGCCGTGCCGCAGATAGAACGACACCGCCGAATCCTGCGCGTACAGCCGCACGACTGCTTCGCCGCGGCGCCGCGCGGCGTCCAGCAGCGCATTCAGCACTGCCGACCCGACACCCTGCCCGCGCATGTCGGCCAGCACCGCGACGCGGCCGATCGTGCCGGACGGCAACAGCCGCCCCGTCGCGACCGCGCGGCGCAGCCCGGTCGCCGCGTCGGTCCGGTACGCGACCGCATGCAGCGACAGCGGATCGTCGTCGTCGAGTTCCCATTCCGGCGGAATCTGCTGCTCGCGCACGAACACCGCGTCGCGAATCCGCGCGGCGTCACCGCCCAGCACCGTCCAGTCGCCCGTTTCCACCCTGCCCACGCCGTTCGTCATCGCCATCCTCCCGCGGCGCGCGCCTTCCGGCGCCCGCCGTCAAACCTCGTCGAATGCGGCCTTAAGCGCCGCGACCGCATCGGCATGCGCGACCCGCACCTCCGGCACGTAGCCGCCCATCTTGAAGAATTCGTGGATCATTCCCGGATAGCAGACCAGCGTGACCGCGTTGCCGGCCGCACGCAACTTGTCCGCGTACGCGGCGCCCTCGTCGCTCAGCGGATCGTATTCGGCCGTCGCGATCCACGCCGGCGCGACGCCCGCGAACGACGGCGCATCGCGCGTGCCGTCGAGCGGCGCGAAACGCCAGTCGTCGCGATCCGCCCGATCGCGCACGTATTGCGTGAAAAACCACTGGATCGTGTCCTGCGTCAGCAGGTGGCCGCTGGCGAGTCGCGCGTGCGACTCGGTGTCCTGGTCACGTGTCACGCCCGGATAGATCAGAAGCTGCAGCGCAAGACGAATGCCCGCGTCGCGCGCGAGCACCGCGCAGACCGTCGCGAGCGTTCCGCCCGCGCTGTCGCCGCCGACAGCCAGCCGCGCGGCGTCGATGCCGAACGCGGCTGCCTCGCGATGCAGCCATTGCAGCGCGTCGTCCGCGTCGTTCACCGCGGTCGGAAATTTGTGCTCGGGCGCGAGCCGGTAGGCGACCGACAGCACCGCGCACTGCGCATCGTGCGCGAACATCCGGCACAGCGCATCGTGCGTGTCGACGCTGCCGACCGTGAAGCCGCCGCCGTGGTAGTACACGAGCGCGGGCAGCGGCTCCGCCAGGCTCGGCGCGACCGGCAGATACAGCCGCGCGCCGATCGTGCGGCCGTCGCGCGTCGGCACCACGCATTCCTCCACCGAATGCATCGGCGCCGGCGCGACGTCGAGGATCGGCGCGCTCTTCTCGTACGCGGCGCGCGCCTGCTGCGGCGTCTGGTGGTGATACGACGGACGTTTCGCGCGCTCGATCATGTCGAGCACCTGGGCGATCTTCGGATTCAGCGGCATCGGAGTGGACGGCGCCGGCGGGGCGCCGTGAACGGACAAGCGTGACATGATGCCACGCGGGGGCCGGACACGCGGCGCGCCGCGCCGTGTGCCGGCATTCCATGCCGCCAAACGAAACGGCCCTGCCGCATCGAAGAGACAGGGCCGCGCGTGGCGGATGCTTACGCGTCGCTCGGGCCGGGATGGGCGTCCGGCGCCGTGCGCGAGCGTTGCCGCTTGATGTCGCGGCCGACCGCAAGCCGCCGCATGTACTTGAACGTGCCGAGCGCCTTCGCGACGAAATTGCCGTCGCTGTCGCGCACTTCGCCTTCGCAGTAGGCCATCGTCGTCGAGCGGTGCATCACGCGCCCGTAAGCGCGCAGCTCGCCGCGGCCCGGCTGCATGAAGTTCACCTTCATCTCGACCGTGACGACGCCGACGCCGTCGTCGGTCAGGCTGCGCGCCGCCATCGCGAGCGCGATATCGGCGAGCGTCATCGTCACGCCGCCGTGCGCGATGCTCCACGTGTTCATGTGGCGCTCCTCGAGCGGCAGCACGATCTCGCTCGCACCATCCTTCGCGGACACGAGCTGCACGCCGAGCAGATCGACGAACGGGCTTTCGATCGACGGGCCTTCCGTCGGGGTTGCCGCGTCGCTCATCGTGCGACGTCGACGATGTAGTCGACGCACTCGCGCGATTCGGCCACCGCGACGACGAATTTCTTCACTTCCTGGTGAACCGGATGCACCTGGTACGCGTCGAGCGCCGCCTTGTCGGTGAAATCGGAGACGAGCACGATGTCGGCGGTCGCGTCGAGGCCGGGCGTCGCCAGGCCGACGTCGATCTGCAGGGTGCCCGGCACGAGGTCGCGGCAGCCTTCGAGCTTTTCCTTCAGCTTCAGCGCGTTCTGCGCGCGCGTGGCGCCTTCCGCGGATTCTTTCAACTTCCACATGACGATATGTCTGATCACTTCGGTTGCTCCTGTTCGTGTTGGTTCGGCGATTCGCGTGGAACCCTTGCCAGTCGGGCATCTTACGCCCGCCCGCCGCTCGACTCTCCGTTCGCTCGAGATCTCGTCCGGTCGAAAAAACGGGTAATAAAGGGCATCAATTGAAATCTTCACGGAAGATAGCCGCTTTCTCACCGTATCACTCGCCGACGTCAAAATCCGACGAGCGAAGGCAGGCGACAAGCCTACCAAACTTACCGACGGCAATGGACGGTATCTGCTGGTGAAGCCGTCCGGCTTCAAGCTCTGGCGTTACAAATACAGGATTGCCGGGAAGGAAAACCTCTTCCCGATTAGCGAATATCCCACGATCAGCCTTCAAGACGCGCGCTGCGCGTGACGATGCCCACGAACTCGTCAAGAAGGGACCGCACCAGTCACATGCTCGGCACGAATTGCTGTCGGCACGTATCAACGAAGGCAAAGCCACTTTTCGCGGAGTCAGCGACGCGTGGCTGATGCAAGCGTGGGCAAATTGGCTCGACGACGTCGAGCGAGAAGCACTCCAACCCCAAGACGGCGGCGCAGCAGATGTCCCCCTGTTGGTGACCGATGCAGCAGTACCTGCGCCATCTGACAAGGCCCGGCGCACAAACCTACGCCAAAACCTGCGCTCGTGCTTTTTGGGGATAGGCCGTTATCGACACTTCCGTCATTCGACTTCGACAGGTTTGATGTCCGGCATTGACAAACCAAAGGTGGGCCAGGAATGGAGGCAAGCATCGTTCGCGACCGTAATAGGCGCGCCGAGGTACCCGCGAACGAACACAGGAGATGGTGTGCCTCGCAACGCGAAACACTGCGCTCAGCGTTGAGCACACCTGGATGACCGCGCGCAGCGCGAGACGATGCGAGATTCCATCCAGGTTGACTTGCACGGCCGATACCATCGCAAAGGTCCTTGCGGCTCCTTTCCCAAAAACGACCGTGAAACAGGCAAAGGGACAGTTGCGATGGTCAATTGCTCTGGCGCCACTGCTGCGCTTTCATAAGTCGGCGACTGAAGCCCCGCCCACCTTCCCGTCGACGATGTCCTTACCTTGTTGCCGTGCTGCGCGTCTCGCAACTCCAAAGTCGGAGAACGTGTGGGGCTGGTTCAGCCGGAAAATACGACTACCGGGGGAGCTTGCTATCGAGGCCGGACGACATATGCGCACCGCAATGTCATACCCTTCGGCATAACGGGAATGTCTGTCAAAGCGAATAAACGTACGGGAAAATACAAGAGGATGAAGTTCGAACCCCTTGTAGAGAAGAAGCGGATATGTCGGCATGTTGATTACTCCACAAGGGGAGGCCCACTATACACGGAACGGGTAGCAGGGTGACCGAGATTCTTCGAATTGCATCGTCCGAAGCGCCAGCCCGCGCATCTCGATACTGGTCTACAAGCGAATCGCTGCCGACCCATTACGACGGCCGCCAGCCAGCGAATCCGGCACACGCATGGTTCAGGGCGGTGACAGCTCCGCTCGCGCCCCCCCCTCTCGGCCGCACCTACTCCGGATGGCGTCGGAAACTGCTCCTGGTAAGCTAGACGATAGGCAGCTTCCGCCCTTATTTCAGCGGGCGCGATGTTCGGTCTCTAGAGTGCCCATGGCCGCATGCCGACGCTAGCGCTACCGACCGATCTCGACATGATGCAGCGACATTGCATCTACACTCCTGGTCACGGCCGAAATAAAATGGCTGCCCCCTCCGGCGAGGCGCGTATGATGGCCTCATGCGGGCCGCATGTGCAAATCGATGGCTCCTCCCTCCAGCTTGGGCCTCCCGCGGTTGTGCACGGTATTTTCCGTCTCTTCAGTCCGCCACGTCGTGCGGCATACGTCCCTCGGAACCGGCTCCTGCGCAGCCCGTTCAAGTGAACCCTAGTGCTCTCGCTGGGCATCAATTCAAATTGCAGGTCTCGATCAAAAGGCGGCGAAGATGAGTTGGCACTGCAGCGTGGAACGCGAATTGGTACATATCAGACGAGCGATCAGACTCCTTGAAAAAAACGCAGCAGGCCTTCATCAACAGATTGTCTATAAGCAATCCTTTGTATTGGAGAATCAAGCTCGCCCCTCTTCACGCGCAATCCGGGAGGCAGGTACAGCAAGCCGACTTCACGATTCGGAGCAACATCATGATTGACGCCAGCCCAAGCAACACGTTTCGACACCTCCCGCTCTCGAGCGAACAAGACGCGGAAATTCGGCATTACATAAAGAGGAAGGAGCAAAGGGGCGACCAATGGGATACCCAAGAACTGGCCATGATGCTCGAAGACATGCTGTCTCCTCCGCCAAGCGACGACGAGGAGCCGGAGCCGACCGTTGAAGCAACGAAACTAGCCTGCGAGTTCGCTTTGGCATCGATCAACGAAGCCATGGAATCTGTTTCCGCAAGCGAAGAGCGGCTTGCCGCGGTGGAAGCCGAGGAAATGAAACATTTGAGAGGATAGGGGTTTGCCTGCGCCCACATGTCATGTCCACGACTTGTCGATTACACACGGCCAGCATCGTGGATACCCCAGTGGGTACGGCGTTGGTGTATTCAAGAGCCGGGCCTGTGCGCGGCAACCTACGCTCCCGCCGGGTTGCCCCCTCTCGCGGCCAATGAGAGGTGGTCGACCCCCACGGGGACCACTGGTAAATTCAGGTTACCCAATCAATTTTTCGCAGTCACACGAGCACGCACCCTACAGCGGTATCAGCAACTGTCACTCGAATGATGCAGCAGTACCTGCTCTTTATCTGACAAGCCCGGCGTACAAACCTACGCTTGTGCTTTTGCGGATGGGCGGGTGCCGGTCCCGAACAGCCGGTCGCAGACGAAACAACAGGGATGGCTCCCTAAGAGCAAGCAGTCACGTCGGTGAGCAGTCGCCGACCGAATTTCAGTCACTTGCTCTGCCGCGTTCAAAAGCGCTTGACACATTTCTTGACGACGCGTACTGTCGGCCGCTGAAGTATTCAAGAAGCGCGATTGCTGCTCATCATCGACCGCAGCCTGCGGTATTCGTTGTCCTCTCCCTCCTTGATTTCTTTTTCCTCGTTCATTCGGGGCACATGCGCTCGTTTATTTTCAGGAGATCTAACATGGATACCGGTACCGTCAAGTGGTTCAACGACAGCAAAGGCTTCGGTTTCATCACCCCCGACAAAGGCGGCGATGATCTGTTCGCCCACTTCTCGGAAATCCGCAGCGACGGCTTCAAGACCCTCGCGGAAGGTCAGAAAGTCAGCTACGAAACGAAGAGCGGCCCCAAAGGCCTGCAGGCCTCGAACATTACCCCGCTGTAATCGCCGAACCCTCAGCCCATCGACGGAGCGGCACATCGCGGCCGCTTCACGTGCCAAACCCGGCGTCGCATGGGCGACTCGACGCAGGCCCGGCATGGCCGTCCGATTTGCATCAGGCCATCGCTTCCGGGCGTGTGCCTATACCCCAATGTCGCACGCCGCGCGCATGTTAGGCCGCACCAGCGCGATCGCACACATAGCGCTCACCGATCCAAGCGAGTGGCGCAGCAGGAGAACCCCCATGACCCGAAGCTGGCCTCGCAGTAACAAGGCGCCTCCCCGTGCCAAGCAAGCCATGATCCTGCCAAAGCTGGGCACCGCATTAAACTGGGTGCCACCCAAGCCTCTCTCCGTCACGAAATCACATTCAAAGAAACGCTCGCTTGCTCCACAATAACGCTCGCGGGTCCGGATGGCGTCGTCGAGGAAGTGCATCCAGACAGCAACTTCTGCGTGACACTAGAAAACGGCACGACAGTCGCCGCATGCGCATGGGGTGCATGCGCCGGCCCGAACGCCGGCCAGACAGGCGACAACGCCCCCTCATCTAGCAAGCCGTTCCCACACCTTCCGCTCATGTGTGGTGCGCCTTTGTGCCACTCCCGAATAAATTGAACGCAAAGCAAGCGATGCGCGTATGATGGGCTCATCCGAGCGACCAGTCGTCCTCTGACGTTCGCCCCTCCAGCCTTCCGCTTGCTGCATCGCCCCTCCTTCGCGCTGCAACGTTGTCCCCTTCACCCATCGGCCCCCCATAACGGGAATACTGGCCGGATGTGTTCGCCCATGCGACTCGTCGTGGCCGAACGCCAGGAGTTCGTCATGAGCATGCATGTCTATCGTGGATTCGAGATTTATCCACTCATTTATCCTCACGTGCCGGCGCTGAACGGCTGCCCGCATAACTACGACGCCGGATTCGACGCGGCGGTCAAGATTTGCCTGCGCGGCACCACCGATACGCTGACGCAGAGCCAGACCTTCAGATTGGGCGACGCATCGCCATTCGACAACGCCGGCGACGCGCGTCGAGCGTCGGTGCGCTATGCCGAGAACATCATCGATGACAATCGACGCAGTCAGGCGTTCTTTTCCAGCGCACGCTGAGGCCACGCGCCAACGCAACGCAATTTGTTGTGCATGCGGCGATTTCGGCGCGGCATTGAGAAAACAAGGCTGATTCGCGAGTTGCGCAGCCGCACGAGCTACGAGAAGCCGACGACGGAACGCAAGCGGAAAAAGGCCGGCGCCGTTGTCAGATAGCGCCGGCGCGCGAAGCACATGTTGCCGCCTCGCAAGATGTACTAGGGGACCATCGTGTTCAATATGCCGGCCGATGTTCCTCCGTTTTTCCCGCTGACAAAATGCGAAGTAGATTTCGATCAAAAGAAGGAAATGGTGACACTCCTGCCGAGCTTCTATGCGTTCGGATATGAGTACACTGGCCGTGGCCTCCTGATTGGTCGGGACGATGCATTCAGGTTGATTGCGGCAATAGAGAAGGCGCTCAGTACCCGGGGATGATACGGGTGCCGAAGCATTCGCGAGTATCGACAACAAGACGACGACCATCATGCGCTTCGCGACCAGATACGTGGATTTGCTCTGTTTCCTTGTTGCAATGCAACTCGTCACTCAAAGGAAAACTCGTGAGTGGCTGTCGCCATTTCAGCTCGTTGAATCATTGCAGGCATGGCTCGTCGTCCATCGTGCGAAATGCGAATGGCGCGATCGTGTCTGGATAGGTCACGCATCGCTTCAGATAGCGAAGTCCGTCAGCTCCGCAGACAAGTTCACATGTGCGGAACAGTTTCTCGGCACGGAAGACGATTCGACAACGCGGCCGCGAGGCGCGCTGTTGAGTCGGTTGAATCTGCGGTCAAAGTGCGTTCGCTACCTTCGGCAGCAGGTCTGACAGTGACGATACTCGCACGGGGACGAGCATCCGGGCATCAGCAGCAAGCCAGCAAGATGCCGTCCTCATAGCTGGCTCGATCATCGAGCATCGAACAACCGTTCCTTGCGACTGATTCCATTTCCGGCTGTTCCATCGATGGCTCAGTTCACCACGAAAGTTGGGCGCATATGTTCTTCAATTCGACAAGATTCCGAATCAATCCGACACCACGCAGGGCCGATGAGCAGTACGTCGCGCACGCGAGAATCACCACGTTCCTCTTGGATGGATCGGAGCGAGAAGTGCACGCTAGCGGCGACCTGGCCGTTTTCTACAGTCGTGGCGATGCAATTGCGTACGCAACGAAATGGGCGGAGGGGTGGCTGACGTCACAGTTTGGTTGAATATCCGCACTGTCACCCAACGAACGGGAAAAGCATCGCTCACCGCATTCTTCTGCATCGAACATCTATACGAATGGCCGCATTGGAAGGAGTCTGACTTGCTAACACCATCTCGAAAAAATGACACGCCGGCGATGACGATCGACCAAAGTTCCATACCTCACTACGTCGTTGTGTTGGGTGGCTGGCGGCCCTATGTGTTGAATATAGACCGTATCGTTATCCGACGCGACGCAAGCCGGTTGTTGCTTGCCTTTGCACGCACTCGCGGAAAACTCGAGTGCATCGACGGCGACGATTGGAATACGTTTTCCGAGACGCAGAATCTTTCAGCGCCTGAGCGTCGGGAGGCACGGTTCTACGCGCTGGTAAAAGGGACCGAGACCGAACATCAACTGCGGCTGCTTGCAATTCTCTGACTCGGCATTCCGGACGGAGACATGGCGAAGCCATACATCTAAACTGCGAGACGCATTGCTAAACCGCGAATGGTTCCGCAGCCGCGCCGAGGCCAGGTGCTCATCGAACGCTGGCGGCAGCTCTATAACGAGCGACGCAATGCAGCACCCCCCGTCACTCCGCCGGCTGCAGCGCGGCGACCTTGTTCCGCCCGGTCGCCTTCGCGTAGTACAGCGCCTCGTCCGCCGCCTTGATCACGGCATCAGGCTGCCCTTCCTGATCCGGCATCCAGCACGCCAGGCCAATGCTCGCCGTCACACGTCCGTATTCGCTGCCGGCGTGCTCGAGGGCCAACGCATCGATTGCCGCGCGGATCCGCTCGGCAATCTGCGCCGCTCCGGTTTGTGGCGTGTCAGGAAGCAGTACGACGAACTCCTCTCCGCCATAACGCGCCGCCGTATCGGCCGGCCGGCGAATATTGTCGCCGATGCACCGCGCGACAGCCGCCAACGCATCGTCCCCGGCCTGATGGCCGTACGTGTCGTTGTAAGCCTTGAACCGGTCCACATCCACGAACAGCAGCGAGAAAACGGAATGCGCACGTCGCGCGCGACGCCACTCCTGGTCCAGTACCTCGCCAAAGCTGCGGCGATTGCTCAGGCCGGTGAGACCGTCCGTCCGGGCGAGCAGCACGAGTTCCGACTCCGCCCGCATACGGCGCCGTAGCTGCGAACCGAGCAGAAGGGACAGTGCGATGAACGCCACCCCGAACGTCGCGACCAGTCCGCCGATCTTGATCGCACGTTGCCGCCATGCGGCGTAAATGTCCTCCTCTGCCTCCGCCACCATGATGATCAGCGGCAGTTTCGGCAAATGCTTGAAGTAGTACAGGCGACGCACGCCGTCGATCGATGACGTTTCGGAGAAGGCGCCCTCGCGCGCGGTCTGAAACCGCCGGAACGTCGCGGCTTTGCTGATGTCGCGGCCGATGGTATGCACATCGTACGGCTGACGCATCACCATCTTGCCGTCTTCGCCGATGAGCGAAATCGAGCCATGCTTGCCAAGCGAAAGCCCGGCGAAGAGTTGATGGAAATAATCAAGATTGACCGCGATAACGACAATGCCGCCAAACGATCCATCGGGGTTCGAAATCCGCCGCGTGAGCGCGATACTGAGCTTTCCTCCACGCAAACGGGAGACGAACGGGTCACTGATATAGAGTCCGACGTTCGGGTTGTCGCGGTGGACCGTGAAGTATCGCCGATCGGCGAAATTGCCCTTGCGCGGCTCGTCATAGCCCGAATCCAGAACGATATTGCCGCCTGCATCCATCACGAGCATCGAGCCGAGAAATTGCGCGGTCATCGCGTGATCGAACAGCACCGCACGGCGCAGACCGGGCGAAGCGTCCATCACATCGCGGCGCTGCAACCCATGGATGACCGCTTGCAAAGACAGGTCGTACAACTCCAAATTACGTTCGATGTCGCGCTCGGCGACCAGTCCGAGGTTGCGTGACGTTTCCCTTGCCCGCTCCATCGCGTCGTCGCGGCTCTGCAAGAGTTGCAGCACGCATAGCGCCATGAGCGCGCATGCGATCACGGAAGCAATCGCCACGATGATGTAAGGGGCAGTCTTACGGGGATGCATGGGTCTCCTCACCGCGAATGCGCGCCCCTCGCGCCGAGCGCAGATTGCTCATACTAAATCAGTTAGGGCGATATTTGCGCCCAGCGCGAGCGGAAAGGCTCAGCCGCGGGCGATTATAAATATTCAGCAAGAAAAATTGCCCGCCCGTAGCCGGCTCCTGCCCCCCGATACACACGTTCGACGCGTCTCTACAGCGCGCTTCGATCCCCGCGACCGACTCGTGACGATGACCGTGCGGGGGCAGCTGCAACAAAGCGAAAGTCTGCCGCTGGCTTGCGCGAAACGCTGCTTCGAGTCCGTGACCGTTCACGACGTCGGGAACGCCTCGGCGTTTTTTGAAAGCACGTCCTGCAGCATGACCGTGTCCGGCGACAAATCGGCCGCGAACGGGCCGCTCGAGCTTCGCGCGCTCTTCGTCGAGCCTCTTTAGCCGGTGAAGCGTCGAAGCGACGATGCATCGTCGTGCGGGCATGCGCAGGAACGCGGATTGCTAACGGCCTTCGCGCACGGTGGCGGCGCATGTCGGCCTGTCATGACACCGACCGACACAATGCGCCGATTCGTTTCCTATCCGGCATCAATCGCCGGCGTGACGGAGCATTGCCGATCGTTTCTCAACCGATATCCGGAATGCATTAACTCGATCCCATTGAATCGCACATTTTACCGGCGCAACGAGTAATAATTGCGACCGGATTTCAATCCAATATTGGAAGACAAAAACATTATTGACTTCGACTTTCCCGCAAATTTAGAATCGCCTACGACGGCTTACGTATCGTTTTCCTCGCCGCTCCGGATTCGCCACTCACCTGCACGAAGGCCCGTTGTATCGACCTTCCCGCGGGGCATCGACGTGCGCCCCTGTCGTTTTCAGCTTTCGGCATATATCGGCCACTCGGTTATTTGCCAACTCATTTTCCTTTCGAAGAAACGCAATACCCTCATTCACTCCAGTCATTCGCGAGAGTGAATGCAAAGCAGCACCCAACGGACCCAAGATCCGCCCATTAGATATCCGGATAAAAAATCGCCAGTCATCAGGAGGGACATGAACATGCATCGCCTTGCGAAGTCGCTGTGTCTCGGGTTCGTCTGCGCCGGCCTGCTGTCGGCCTGCAACGACGACGACGTCCGGTCGACCACCTCGCCGTCGAACACCGCCGCGTTGTCGTTCCGCATGGATACCGGCGGCCAGATCAACGCGTTCTACCGGCAGGACAAGGTCGCCGCACACCTGCTGGTACGCTCGTCGACGAAGCCGCGCCTGCTCGTGGTCTTCCCCGCCGGCAACAGCGGCACCGGGCTGTGGTTCGACGACACCGCGCAGCCGGTGAACTGGACTCTCGACACGCCGCCGTCCGCGCTGTCGGCGCCGGACGCACACGGCCGCCCGCTGTACGGCATCGGCGCCGACGTGTCGGTCGACACCGCTACGCTGACGATCCGCCAGGGCGTGCTCAGCAACGTGCGCTTCCTGCGCGACTTCAACGGCGGCGCAACGATTCCGCCGCAGATCCTCACCGCGCCGACGGTCCAGGGCGGCACCGCGCAATGGCAACGCGACCGGCTCGACGGCGCGCCCGGCTATGCGCTGCGCATCACGCTGCGCGACGGCGGCAGCATCGCGCCGGCAGCGGGCGGCAAGCTCGTGCTGAACGCGCCGGCGGGCTCGCACACGCTGAAGCTGCACATCGATGTGCTGTCGGGCGAGACGCCGCTGTCGCCGATCACGCACGCCGACCTGTTCGCCCCGTCGGTGAATCCCGACCCGGTCAGCCAGAACGTGCTCGAATTCCTGAGCTTCAACGACAAGCTGTTGGCGGGCTCGTGGCAGTACGACACGTACTTCGGCCGTGACACGCTGATTTCGGTCCGCATGCTGATGCCCGTGCTCGAACCCGCTGCGATCGAGGCCGGGCTGTCGTCGGTGCTGAGCCGCCTGTCGGCCGACGGCAAGGTCGCGCACGAGGAAGGCATCGGCGAATTCGCGCTGGTCGACAACCAGAAGAACGGGCGACCGAACGATCCGACACCGACCTACGACTACAAGATGATCGACAGCGACTACCTGCTCGCGCCGATCGCGGCCGCGTGGCTGATCGACGATACGCGCGGCCAGGCGCGTGCGGCAGCCTATCTGGCGCAGCGCGGCAGCGACGGGCAGACCAACGGCAGCCGCCTCGTCGTCAATCTGCTGCACGTCGCGACGACCGCGCAGCCGTTCGCGCAGCAGCCGTCGGTTGCGAACCTGATTCACCTGCGGCCCGGTGAAATCGTCGGCAACTGGCGCGACAGCACCGACGGCCTCGGCGGCGGCGTGTACCCGTACGACGTGAACGCGGTGCTCGTGCCGGCCGCGCTGCGCGCGGCGAACGCGTTTCTCGCCCGCGGCCTGCTCGATCCGTATCTCGATGCCGGGCAGCGCGCGACGCTCGCCAACACGGCGAACGAAGCGGCCACGTGGGAAACGCAGGCGCCGCCGCTGTTCCAGGTCAGCGTGCCGGCCGCGCAGGCGGCCGCCGACGTGTCGGCCTATGCGCCGTCCGCCGGCGTGCCGGCCGGCGCCGCGCCCAACGCGTCGCAGGCCTTCTACGCGCTGTCGCTCGACCAGCAGGGCAACCCGATCCCGGTGATGAATTCGGACGGCGGCTTCGCGCTGCTCTTCGGCACGCCGCCGGACGATCAGCTCCAGCGGATCGTCGCCGACGTCACGCGGCCGTTCCCGACCGGCCTCGTGACCGATGTCGGGATGCTGATCGCGAACCCCGCGTATGCGAACCCGTCGCTGTGGCCGAAGTTCACGAGTTCCGCGTATCACGGCACGGTGATCTGGTCGTGGCAGCAGGCGATGTGGGTGGCCGGGCTCGATCGCCAGCTGGCGCGCCAGGACCTGTCGGCCGCGACACGCACGCTGCTCACGCAGGCGCGGCAGACGATCTGGCAGGTGATCTCGAACGGACGCGACATGCGCACGTCGGAAATGTGGACGTGGTCCTACGTGAACGGCAAGTACCAGACCGACGCATTCGGCACGCGCAGCGCCGATGCGACCGAAGCCAACGCGGCGCAGCTCTGGAGTACGACGTATCTCGCGATCCGCGATCCGCAGCAGCGCGCGGGCAAGTACTGGTGGCAAGCGTCGCAGCCGATGCAGGGCGGGCTGCCGAAGCAGGCGACGGCGGTGGCGTCGCGCTAGCGCGTCGCCGCGCGCGTGCCGGCCGGCGCCGCCACCGGCCCGCCAAAGCCCCGGGGGCGCGCCCGTCGCCGGGGTGTCGATGACATGCGGATCAGCGCGACACCACGCGGTTGCGCCCTTCCCGTTTCGCCTGGTACAGCCGCTCGTCGACCGCCCGCAGCAGCGCATCGACCGTGCCGCCGTCGACGCCGTATTGCGCGACGCCGACGCTGACCGTCACCTGCACGCGCTTGAAGTCCAGCCCGAACGGCGCACTCGCGATCGACGAACGCACGCGCTCGGCCGTCATCCGCGCGCCTTCGAGCGGCATCTCGGGCAAGAGCGCCATGAATTCCTCGCCGCCGACCCGCGCGAGCGCGCCCGCCGGCCGGATCGCCTCGAGGCACTGGCGCACGACGCCGCGCAGCACCTCGTCGCCGATCTGGTGCCCATAGGCATCGTTGATGTTCTTGAAATTGTCGAGATCGAGCGCGAGCAGGCAGAACGGCGTGCCGTCGCGCTCGGCCCGCACGATTTCGCGCTCGACCTGCGCGATGAACTGGCGGCGGTTCGACGCGCCCGTCATCGGGTCGGTCGCGGCCATGTACTCGAGCTTCTGATTCGTACGCCGCAACTCCTGCAGCGCGCTTTCGGTGCGCGCCATCGATTCCGACAGCCGGCTCATCAGGTCTTCCTGGCTGTAGATCGCCGAGAACGAGCGCGTCGTCTGCAGCGCCTGCACGACGCCGTAGCTCAACAGGAAGAACCCGCCCGCGAAGATCGCGTGCGCGAGCCACCACATGTGATTCCACGGCTTGCCGAGGATGAACGCGAGCGACGACAGCGCGAACGCCATGATCGACACGCCGTAGATCACCATCAGCGGCGAGCGGATCCGCCGTGCGAGCAGCAGGCCCACGTTCAGCAGCGAGAACACCAGTGCGCCGCCTTCCATCGACAGCCGCGTGCCGAGCGCACCCGCGACCGGCGAATACGCGACGTACGCGACCGCCACGTTCACGATCAGGAAGAACACGATCCACGGCAGCCACGTCCGCACACTCGTGCGCTTGTCGAGCCGGTCGGGCGGACGCGAATACGACAGCAGCCCCGTGAGCAGCAGCGCCGACATCACGAACCGCGACGCGGGCCCGTACAGCAGGAACAGCCAGATATTGTGGTGCGCCATCCCGGTGAACGCGCCGTGCAGCGCGTAGATCATCGCGAAGCCGAGAAAACCGAGCGTCAGCCAGCGCAGCAGCGGCTCGCCGGACGACCGGTAACACACCCACGTCACGTAGGTGACGAACGCGCCTTCGATCGTCGCCGCCGCGATCGCGATTTCATGGAAGGCGTGGTTCTCGAACACGACGCTCCGGTCGCTGAAGAACCACAGATAGGCAATCAGATAGGCCGGCAGCAACGCGAATCCGACCAGCAGGCATTTCGCGTAGAGCCTGACGGCCGCGCTGACGACGCGCGGCGGTTCCCCGGCTGCATAGGTCGTACTCATTCGGTCCCCGGTCGGTCTGCTGCGTTGGCTGGAATCTTCTCGGGACGGATCGTGCCCCCACGCGCGATCCGGCCCATCGTGCCGAAAGGCAAATGTCAGAGCAAGTATAGGAGGGGTAATTCGTTTGACAAGTCAGGGGAAACGGCATTGCCGGGTGCATGCCTTTTGCTTCCCGATCGTTTCGAATGGCGCATCGGTCGCGCCGATTCGCTGCGGCGGCGCGCGGCGACGCCGAAGCGCGACCGCGGCCGCCGCCGGTCAAAGATCAGAGGATTTCGAAGAGGCCGGCCGCGCCCTGCCCGCCGCCGATGCACATCGTGACGACCACGTACTTCACGCCGCGCCGCTTGCCCTCGATCAGCGCATGGCCGGTCAGGCGCGCGCCTGACACGCCGTACGGATGGCCGACGGCGATCGCGCCGCCGTTCACGTTCAGGCGGTCCTCAGGAATCCCGAGTGTATCGCGGCAGTACAGCACCTGCACCGCGAACGCCTCGTTCAATTCCCACAGGCCGATGTCGTCGACTGTCAGCCCGGCCTGCTTCAGCAGCTTGGGCACGGCGAACACCGGGCCGATGCCCATTTCATCCGGTTCGCAGCCGGCCACCGCGAAGCCGCGGAACGCGCCCAGCGGCTGCAGCCCTTCGCGCTGCGCCGCCTCGGCGCTCATCACGACGCATGCCGACGCGCCGTCCGAGAACTGGCTCGCATTGCCCGCGGTGATCACGCCGCCCGGCACGGCCGAACGGATCTTCGACACGCCTTCGAGCGTCGTGTCGGGGCGGATGCCTTCGTCGGCCGAGACCGTCACTTCCTGCGTGAACAGGCGGCCCGTCGCCTTGTCGGCGATGCCCGCGAGCACGGTGATCGGCACGATCTCGTCGCGGAAACGCCCGGCTTCCTGCGCGGCCGCGGCCCGCAGTTGCGACTGCACGCCGTACGCGTCCTGACGCTCCTTCGAGATCCCGTAGCGCTTCGCGACGTTCTCGGCGGTTTGCAGCATGTTCCAGTAGATCTCGGGCTTGTGCTGGACGAGCCAGCCTTCCTGGATCATGTGCCGGTTCATCTCGTTCTGCACGCACGAGATCGATTCGACGCCGCCGGCCACATAGATCTCGCCTTCGCCCGCGATGATCCGCTGCGCGGCCAGCGCGATGGTCTGCAGCCCCGACGAACAGAAACGGTTCACCGTCATCCCCGGCACGCTCACCGGCAACCCGGCGCGCAGCGCGATCTGCCGCGCGATGTTCGCGCCCGTCGCGCCTTCGGGGTTCGCGCAGCCCATGATCACGTCCTCGACGCGCGCCGGGTCGAGCTTCGCGCGCTCGAGCGCGGCCGCGACCACGTGGCCGCCGAGCGTCGCGCCGTGCGTCATGTTGAAGGCGCCGCGCCAGGATTTCGCGAGCGGCGTGCGTGCGGTCGATACGATTACGGCTTCGGTCATGCGAGTCTCCTTCGGTCCTGCTTCATGTTGGGGTCTGCGCTACGCCGCCGGGCGCGCGCTGGCGGACGTCGCATGCGCGACGCCCGCTGCCTGCATCTGCAGCCATGCGTGCGCGAGCGACCCGTTCAGGTCGATCGCCCGGCACGCGTCGTTGATCACCGCGGCTTCGAAACCGGCCGCGCGCGCATCGAGCGCCGACCACGCGACGCAATAGTCGGTCGCGAGCCCGCAGCACCACACGCGCTTCGCGCCGAGCTCGCGCAGATAACCCGCGAGCCCCGTGCGCGTCGTGCGGTCGGCTTCGACGAACGCGGAATAGCTGTCGACCTGCGCGTCGCCCCCCTTGCGGATCACGAGCCTCGCGTGCGGGATGTCGAGGTCGCGATGCAGCGCCGCGCCGTCGGTGTCCTGCACGCAGTGCACGGGCCACAGCACCTGCTCGCCGTACGGCAGCGCGAGCGTCGAGAACGGCTCGCGGCCCGGGTGGTTCGCCGCGAACGACACGTGCTCGCGCGGGTGCCAGTCCTGCGTGAGCACGACCTGGTCGAAGCGTTGCGCGAGCGCGTTGATCACCGGCACGACCGCATCGCCGTCGGGCACCGCGAGCGCGCCGCCCGGCATGAAGTCGTATTGCACGTCGATCACGAGCAGGACGTCGTCGGTGCGTTTCATTGCGTATCTCCAGACAGGATCGGTCGCGCCGCGATGCGGCGGCGTCAGCCGTTGAACCCGCGGCCGGCCTTCGCCAGTTCCGCGATCGACGGCGCGAGCTGCCATGCGTCGCCGTTCGGCGCGGCCGCATAGCGGCGAATCGCGCGCTCGACGTTGTAGAGGCCGACCATGTCCGCGTACAGCATCGGGCCGCCGCGCCACAGCGGGAAGCCATAGCCGGTCAGGTACACCATGTCGATGTCGGACGCCTTCGACGCGATCTTCTCCTCGAGGATCTTCGCGCCTTCGTTGACGAGCGCGAACACCAGCCGCTCGACGATCTCGTCGTCGCCGATCTTGCGCCGCTCGACGCCGCGCTCCTTCGAGTACGCGACGACCATCTCGTCGACGAGCGGCGACGGCTTCGCCTTGCGGTCGCCCGGCACGTAGTCGTACCAGCCGGCGCCCGTCTTCTGGCCGAAGCGGCCCTGTTCGCACAGACGGTCGGCGATCTTCGAATAGTGCAGATCGGGCTGCTCGACGTAGCGGCGCTTGCGGATCGCCCAGCCGATGTCGTTGCCGGCGAGGTCGCTCATCCGGAACGGCCCCATCGCGAAGCCGAACTTCTCGATCGCGCGATCGACCTGCGCGGGCAGCGCGCCCTCCTCGAGCATGAACAGCGCCTGGCGGATGTACTGCTCGATCATCCGGTTGCCGATGAAGCCGTCGCACACGCCCGACACGACCGCCGTCTTGCGGATCTTCTTCGCCACCGCCATCACGGTCGCGAGCACGTCCTTCGCGGTCTGCGCGCCGCGCACGACCTCGAGCAGCTTCATCACGTTCGCCGGGCTGAAGAAGTGCATGCCGACGACGTCCTGCGGACGCTTCGTGAACGCCGCGATCTTGTCGACGTCGAGCGTCGACGTGTTCGACGCGAGGATCGCACCCGGCTTCGCGATTTCGTCGAGCTTCTTGAACACCTGCTCCTTCACGCCGAGTTCCTCGAACACCGCTTCGACGATCAGGTCGGCGTCCTTCAGGTCGTCGTAAGACAGCGTCGGCGTGATCAGCGCGATGCGCGCGTCGAGCTTCTCCTGCGTGAGCTTGCCCTTCTTCACCTGCGCGTCGTAGTTCCTGCGGATCGTCGCGAGGCCGCGCTCGAGCGCATCCTGCTTCGTCTCGAGCAGCGTGACGGGCAGCCCGGCGTTGACGAAGTTCATCGCGATCCCGCCGCCCATCGTGCCCGCGCCGATCACGCCGACCCGGCGGATCTCGCGCAGCGGCGTATCGGCCGGCACGTCGGGAATCTTGCTCGCCGCGCGCTCGCCGAAGAACGCATGGCGCAGCGCGCGGCTTTCCGGCGTCATCATCAGCGCGACGAAGCCGTCGCGTTCCGCGACGCTGCCCTTGTCGAAGCCGTTCAGCACGCCGGCCTCGACCGCATCGATGCACTTGTGCGGCGCGGGGAAATTCGGCGCGGCGGCCCGCGCGGAGTTGCGTGCGAACTGAATGAAGCCCGCCGCGTTCTCGTGGACGATCTGGCGATCACGCACGCGCGGATGCGGCCCGTTCTGCGCGCCGACCCTGCGTGCGAACGCGACGGCCGCGTCGAGCAGGTCGCCGTCGGCCATCTCGTCGAACAGCCCGCTCTTCGCGAGTTGCTCCGACGGCACCGGCGCGCCCGACACGATCATGTTCAGCGCGGTTTCGAGCCCCACCGCACGCGGCAGCCGTTGCGTGCCGCCCGCGCCCGGCAGCAGCCCGAGCTTCACTTCGGGCAGCGCGACCTGCGCGCCCGGCGCGGCGACCCGGTAGTGCGCGCCGAGCGCGAGTTCCAGCCCGCCGCCCATCACGACGCTGTGCAGCGCCGCGACGACCGGCTTCGCGCTCGCCTCCACCGCGCGGATCACGGTGTGCAGCGTCGGCTCCTGCAGCGCCTTCGGCGTATTGAATTCGGTGATGTCGGCGCCGCCCGAGAACGCGCGGCCCGCGCCGGTCAGCACGATGGCCGTGACCGACGAATCCTGCGCGGCGCGATCGAGCGCGTCCATGACGCCCTGGCGGGTCGACAGGCCGAGCCCGTTGACGGGCGGATTGTTGAGCGTGATGACGGCCACGCCGTCGCGAGTCGAGTAATCCACTGCCATCTGCCTGCCTCCATGCATCGCGCGCCGGATTGGCTGCGCTTCATTGTGCGCGGTCGAACGGCCGCATGTCCGAATGAACGCAGGCAGCATACAACGAAAAAGCACGGTCGTTCAATTTGAATTTCGTGCCCGATCCGGGGACGGATCGGCGACCGGTTCGCGGGCAGGCGGCGCCCCAGACACGCGGCTTATGGCGCGCACGCTGCCGTCGGCAACACGTAATCGCGGAACGTCTCGCGCAGCTTCAGCTTCTGCAGCTTGCCGGTCGCGGTGTGCGGCAGCGCTTCGACGAACACGACGTCGTCGGGGATCCACCACTTCGCGACCTTGCCTTCGTAGAACGCGAGCAGCGCGTCGCGCGTCAGGTTCGCGCCGTCGCGCGGCACCACGACGAGCAGCGGCCGCTCGGTCCATTTCGGGTGCGCGCACGCGATACACGCGGCTTCGGCCACCCCGGGATGCGCGATCGCGACGTTCTCGATGTCGATCGAGCTGATCCATTCGCCGCCCGACTTGATCACGTCCTTGCTGCGGTCGGTGATCTGCAGGAAGCCGTCGGGGTCGATCGTCGCGACGTCGCCGGTCGGGAACCAACCGTCCGACAGCGGCGACGCATCGCCGCGAAAGTAGTGGTCGATCACCCACGGACCGCGTACCTGCAGTTCGCCGAACGCGACGCCGTCCCACGGCAGCTCGCGGCCGTCCTCGCCGACGATCCGCATGTCGACGCCGCAGATCACGCGCCCCTGCTTTTCGAGCAGCCGGCGTTGCGCGTCGAGCGGCCGCTGCGACTGCGCCCAGTTGAGCTTCGCGAGCGTGCCGAGCGGCGACAGTTCGGTCATCCCCCACGCATGGATCACGCGCACGCCGTATTCGTCCTCGAACGTGCGCAGCATCGCGGGCGGGCACGCGGAGCCGCCGATCACCGTGCGGTTCAGCGTCGAGAAACGCACGCCGGCCTCGCGCATGTGGTTCAGCAAGCCGAGCCACACGGTCGGCACGCCTGCGGAGAACGTCACGCGCTCGGCCTCCATCAGTTCGTACAGCGATTTCCCGTCGAGATCCTTGCCGGGCAGCACCAGCTTGCCGCCGGTGAGCGGCACCGCGTACGGCAGCCCCCACGCGTTGACGTGGAACATCGGCACGACGGGCAGCACGGCATCCATCGCGGACAGGTTCATCGCGTCGGGCAGCGCGGCGCCGTATGCATGCAGCACGGTCGAGCGATGCGAGTACAACACACCCTTCGGGTTGCCGGTCGTCCCCGACGTGTAGCAGAGCCCCGACGCCTGCTGCTCGTCGAGGCGCGGCCAGTCGTAGCGGCCGTCCTCGGCTTCGACGAGCGTTTCGTAGCAGAGGAACGGCGTCGCGCCGGACGGCAGGTGCGCGGCGTCCGTCATCGCGATCCAGCCCTTCACGTGCGGACATTGCGGCGCGATCGCATCGACGAGCGGCGCGAAATTGATGTCGAAGAAGACGTAGCGGTCTTCCGCGTGATTGACGATGTACGCGATCTGTTCGGGAAACAGGCGCGGGTTGATCGTGTGGCAAACGGCGCCCACCCCGCCGATCCCGTAATACGCTTCCAGATGCCGGTAGCCGTTCCACGCCAGCGTGCCGACGCGGTCGCCGGTTTCGACGCCGAGCCGCGCGAGCGCCTGCGCCAGTTGCTTCGCGCGGCGTTCGCAATCGCGGTACGTATAGCGATGCAGGTCGCCTTCCACGCGCTTCGACACGATCTCCGTGTCGCCGGCGTGCCGCGCGGCATGCGCAATCAGCGACGACACCAGCAGCGGCACATCCATCATCTGGCCCAGCAACGGCTTACCCATCGTCTTGTTCTCCGTGAGGATGCGAATCGGTGACCAGCCTGGCGGCCGTTTCCGTCCGGAAGCAGCCCTCATGCGCGCCCGTCGGCGGCCCGGACGGGCGTGGCGCACGATGCGCGGGCCGCCATGCGGGCGGCGCGACGCCGCCTTACAATATCGGCTTACCCAGAGGCGCTCAACATGTCGTTTTCCCGAAGCGCAGCCGATGCGGCTGACACCCTTCCCGACCTCGCCGCGACGCTCGGCGCGCCCGCCGAGCGCGCGTTCGTCACGCTCGGCGACGCGTTTCATACGCGGTTGCCGGCCGCGCCGCTTGCCGCGCCTTACGTCGTCGGCTTTTCCGACGAAGTCGCACAACTGCTCGACCTGCCGCCCGCGATCGCCGCGCAGCCCGGCTTCGCCGAGCTGTTCGCCGGCAACCCGACGCGCGACTGGCCCGCGCACGCGCTGCCGTACGCGTCGGTCTATTCCGGCCATCAGTTCGGCGTGTGGGCCGGCCAGCTCGGCGACGGCCGCGCGCTGACGATCGGCGAGTTGCCCGGCGCCGACGGCCGGCGCTACGAACTGCAGATCAAGGGCGGCGGCCGCACGCCGTACTCGCGGATGGGCGACGGCCGCGCGGTGCTGCGCTCGTCGATTCGCGAATTCCTGTGCTCGGAAGCGATGCATCACCTCGGCATCCCGACCACGCGCGCGCTGACGGTAATCGGCTCCGACCAGCCGGTGGTGCGCGAGGAGATCGAGACGGCGGCCGTCGTCACGCGCGTGTCGGAAAGCTTCGTGCGCTTCGGCCACTTCGAGCACTTCTTCTCGAACGATCGCCCCGACCTGCTGCGTCAGCTTGCCGATCACGTGATCGACCGCTTCTATCCGGCCTGCCGCGACGCGGACGATCCGTACCTCGCGCTGCTCGAAGCCGCGACGCTACGCACGGCCGAGCTCGTCGCGCAATGGCAGGCCGTCGGCTTCTGCCACGGCGTGATGAACACCGACAACATGTCGATCCTCGGCGTGACGATCGACTACGGCCCGTTCGGCTTCGTCGATGCATTCGACGCGAACCACATCTGCAACCACTCGGACACCAGCGGCCGCTATGCGTACCGGATGCAGCCGCGCATCGCGCACTGGAACTGCTACTGCCTCGCGCAGGCGCTGCTGCCGCTGATCGGGCTGCAGCACGGCATCGCCGACGACGATGCGCGCGCCGAGCGCGCGGTGGACGACGCCCAGGCCGTACTCGCGAAGTTTCCGGAACACTTCGGCCCCGCGCTCGAACGCGCGATGCGCGCGAAGCTCGGCCTCGCGCTCGAACGCGACGGCGACGCCGACCTCGCGAACAAGCTGCTCGAGACGATGCATGCGAGCCATGCGGATTTCACGCTGACGTTCCGCCGGCTCGCGCAGCTCTCGAAGCACGACGCGAGCCGCGACGCACCGGTGCGCGACCTGTTCATCGACCGCGAAGCGTTCGACGCCTGGGCGAACCTCTACCGCGCGCGGCTGTCCGAGGAAACGCGCGACGACGCGGCGCGCGCGGTTGCAATGAACCGCGCGAACCCCAAATACGTGCTTCGCAACCATCTGGCCGAAGTTGCGATCCGGCGCGCGAAGGAAAAGGATTTTTCGGAAGTCGAGCGGCTCGCGCAGATCCTGCGCCGCCCGTTCGACGAACAACCGGAGCATGAAGCGTATGCGGCGTTGCCGCCCGACTGGGCCGGCACGCTCGAAGTGAGCTGCTCGTCCTGAGCCCGCAACCCGCACATCTCGACCGACCGATCAGGAGAACCCCATGTCCCACGATTCCGACGACAAGACCTTCCCGTACCAGAAGGACGACGCCGAGCTGCGCCGCCGGCTCACGCCGATGCAGTACGAGGTCACGCAACACGCGGCGACCGAGCGCGCGTTCACCGGCGAATACACCGACACCGAGGATGCCGGCATCTACAAGTGCGTCGTCTGCAGCACGCCGCTGTTCGAATCCGGCGCCAAGTTCCATTCGGGCTGCGGCTGGCCCAGCTATTTCAAGCCGCTCAACGGCGAGGTGATCGACAAGAAGGTCGACTACTCGCACGGGATGGTGCGCGTCGAGGTGCGCTGCAACCACTGCGGCGCCCATCTGGGCCACGTGTTCGAAGACGGCCCGCGCGACCAGACCGGTTTGCGGTACTGCATCAATTCGGCTGCGTTAAACTTCGAGTCCCGACCCGAAAACGAATGAGCGGCGCCGGGCGGATCTGCCGGGCGGCCAGCCGCGGGCCGGCCGCCCCGCTCCGCGACGGCGATGCCTGGCGGGTCCCTACAACGATGACAGGCTGCGCCAGCAGCCCGTCACGCAGCTGCGAGCGCCATGAAATTCCTGTTCGATCTGTTTCCGATCATCCTGTTTTTTGTAGCCTTCAAGGTCTGGGGCATCTTCACCGCCACCGCTGTCGCGATCGTCGCGACGCTGGCCCAGGTCGCGTGGGTCGCCTTCCGGCACCGGAAGGTCGACACGATGCTGTGGGTCAGCCTCGGCGTGATCGTCGTGTTCGGCGGCGCCACCCTCGTCCTGCATGACGAGAAATTCATTCAATGGAAACCGACTGTGCTGTACTGGCTGTTTGCGATCGGGTTGCTCGCCGCGCGTTATGCGTTCAGCAAGAACCTGATCGAGAAGATGATGGGCAAGCAGCTCACGCTGCCCGTCCCCGTGTGGGACAAGCTGAACGTCGCGTGGGCATCGTTCTTCGCGGTGCTCGGCGTCGCGAACCTGTACGTGGTGCACAACTTCACCGAGTCGCAATGGGTGAACTTCAAGCTGTTCGGTACGACGGGCGCGATGGTCGTGTTCATCATCCTGCAGAGCCTGTGGCTCACGAAGTACCTGAAGGACGAATGACATGAGCGACGCCTTTCTCCACGCCTCCGCCGACGAACGCATCGCGCTGATCGAAGCGCGCCTCACCGCGTCGCTCGCGCCGCTGTCGCTCACCGTGCGCGACGACAGCGCACAGCACGCGGGCCATGCGGGCGCGGCCGCCGGCGGCCATTTCACGGTCACGATCGTATCGTCCGCGTTCGCGGGCAAACCGCGCGTCGCGCGGCACCGGCTGGTGTATGATGCGCTCGCTGATGCGATGCAGCGCGGCATTCACGCGCTCGCGATCGTGGCTTACACGCCCGAAGAATTCAACGAATCTTCAATCTAGTCTCATTAGGAATTCCCGATGATCCTGAAATCCCCCCGCCTGTGGGTCGCGGCGGCTGCGTTTGCAGCGGCACCGGCATTTGCCCAGAACATCGCCGTCGTCAACGGCACGCCGATTCCGAAGTCGCGCGCCGACGCGATGGTCGCGCAGCTCGTCCAGCAAGGCCAGACCGACGGCCCGCAACTGCAGCAGGCCGTGCGCCAGGAACTCGTGAACCGCGAAATCCTGATGCAGGAAGCGATCCGCGAAGGCATCCCGAACCGTCCGGACGTGAAGGCGCAAGTCGCCGTCGCGCAGCAGACCGTCGTGCTGCGCTCGATGATCGAGAGCTTCCTGAAGAAGAACCAGCCGACCGACGCCGAAGTGAAGGCGCGCTACGACGAACTCGTCAAGGGCGTGGGCGGCAACCGCGAGTACCACCTGCACCACATCCTCGTCGAGAGCGAGCAGCAGGCGAAGGACCTGATCGCGAAGATCAAGGGCGGCGCGAAGTTCGAGGATCTCGCGAAGCAATACTCGAAGGATCCGGGTTCGGGCAAGAACGGCGGCGATCTCGACTGGTCCGATCCGAAGGCGTACGTGCCGGAATTCGCGGCGGCCGCGCAGAAGCTGCAGAAAGGCCAGATGACCGACACGCCGGTGAAGACGCAGTTCGGCTGGCACATCATCCGCGTCGACGACATCCGCGACATCGCGCCGCCGCCGTTCGACCAGGTGAAGGCGCAGATCGCGCAGCAGCTCGTGCAGCAGAAGCTGCAGGCGTTCGAGGAAGGTCTGCGCCAGCAGGCGAAGATCCAGTAACGCCGGCGCGCGTCGCACGCGCATCGAAAAGCCGCTCTTCGGAGCGGCTTTTTCTTTTGGCGTGCACGAAACGGATGTCGCGCGACGCGATGGTGCGGGGCCGACGCGCAATAAAAAACCGCTCCGAAGAGCGGCTTTTCCATGCCAGGCGTTACCCGCGCGCGACGTTCGCTACGCGGCGGGATAGAACACGTCGTGATAGCGCACGTCGCCCGCCGGCAGCGGAGCCGATTCGTCGAACGACAGCGCAAGAAAATACTCGGCCGGCACGCCCGGAAACACGATGTCGCCGTGCGGTTCGAACCCGAAACGCGCGTAATACGCGGGCTCGCCGAGCACCACGCAGCCGCGCGCGCCGAGCCGGCGCAACGCGTCGAGCCCCGTGCGCACGAGCCCCGCGCCGATGCTTTGCCGCTGGCAATCGGGCCGCACCGCGAGCGGCGCGAGCCCGTACCACTGCTGGCTGCCGGCCGGCTCGCCGCCGATCGCGACCGGCGAGAACGCGACGTGCCCGACGATACGTCCGTCGCGCTCCGCGACGAGCGAGACGCTCAGCGCACCGTCCGCACGCAGCGTGTCGACGATGCGCCGTTCGACCTGCCCGCCCTGCGGCTCGCCCGCGAACGCCGCGCGGATCACGCGGCCGATCGCGTCGGCCTCGCTCGCACGTTCGTCACGCAGCGTGACGACCTCGACCGGCGCGTTCGGGTCGAACATCATCCCGATCAACCGATCCAGCGACGCGCGTTGCGGAATACGCGCAGCCACGGGCTCGCCTCACCCCAGCCTTCCGGATGCCAGCTCATCGTGACCGTGCGATGCACGCGCTCCATGTGCGGCATCAGCACCGAGAAGCGGCCGTCGGCCGTCGTGACCGACGTGATGCCGGCCGGCGACCCGTTCGGGTTGAACGGGTAGCGTTCGGTCGCTTCGCCGCGGTGGTCGACGTAACGCATCGCGACCGCGACGCGATCGATGTCGCCCTGCTGCGAGAAGTCCGCATAGCCTTCGCCGTGCGCGACCGCGACCGGAATCCGCGAGCCTTCCATCCCCGCGAAGAAGATCGACGGCGACTTCTCCACTTCGACGAACGAGAAGCGCGCCTCGAACTGCTCGGACTTGTTGCGCGTGAACTTCGGCCAGGCTTCCGCGCCCGGGATCATCGACGCGATGCTCGACAGCATCTGGCAGCCGTTGCAGATACCGAGTGCGAAGGTATCGGGACGCGCGAAGAACGCCGAGAACATGTCGGCGAGATTCGCGTTGAAGCGGATCGTCTTCGCCCAGCCTTCGCCCGCGCCCAGCACGTCGCCGTACGAGAAGCCGCCGCATGCGACCGCGCCCGCGAAATCGGCCAGCGATGCGCGGCCCGCGAGCAGGTCGCTCATGTGCACGTCGTGCGCATCGAAGCCTGCGCGGTCGAACGCGTACGCGGTTTCCAGATGCGAGTTCACGCCCTGCTCGCGCAGGATCGCGACGCGCGGCCGTGCACCCGTCGCGATGAACGGCGCGGCGATGTCGTCGGCCGGATCGAACGTCAGCACCGGCGAGATGCCCGGATCGGTCGCATCGAGCAGCGCGTCGTATTCGGCATCCGCGCAGGCCGGGTTGTCGCGCAGGCGCGCGATGCGCCAGCTCACTTCACTCCATGCGCGATGGAGTTCGGTGCGCGGCGCGTCGAAAATCTTCTTCGCGTCGCGGTACACCTCGATCACGTCGCGATCGTTGACCGAGCCGATCACGTGCGAGCACGTCGACAGGCCGAACTCGCGCAGCGCGCCGAGCACCGCGTCGCGGTCGGACGCACGCACCTGCACGACGGCGCCGAGCTCTTCGGAGAACAGCGCGCGCAGCGTACGGTCGTCGCGACGGCCGCTCGTCTGCTTCGCCCAGTCCTTCGCGTCGCCGTAGTCGGATTCGTGGTTCGGGTCGAGCGTCAGCATGTCGACGTTCAGCGACACGCCCGCATGGCCCGCGAACGCCATTTCGCACACCGTCGCCCACAGGCCGCCGTCCGAGCGGTCGTGGTACGCGAGCAGCTTGTCTTGCGCATTGAGCGACTGGATCGCGTTGAAGAAGCGCTTCAGGTCTTCCGCGTCGTCGACGTCCGGCGTCGTGTCGCCGACCTGCTGCGTGACCTGCGCGAAGATGCTGCCCCCCATCCGGTTCTTGCCGCGGCCGAGATCGATCGCGATCAGCACGCTATCGCCCGCGTCGGCCACGCGGCGCAGTTGCGGCGTGAGATGACGGCGCACGTCCTCGACCGGCGCGAACGCCGAGATGATCAGCGACACCGGCGACACGACTTCCTTCGCGACGCCCTGCTCGTCCCACTTCGTCTTCATCGACAGCGAGTCCTTGCCGACCGGGATGCCGATCCCGAGCGCCGGGCACAGCTCCATGCCGATCGCCTTGACCGTGTCGAACAGCGCGGCGTCTTCGCCGGCCGTGCCGCACGCGGCCATCCAGTTCGCCGACAGCTTCAGCTTGTCGAGCGACGCGATCGGCGCGCTCGCGATGTTCGTGATCGCTTCGCCGACGGCCATGCGGCCCGACGCCGGCGCGTCGATCACCGCGAGCGGCGTGCGCTCGGCCATCGTCATCGCCTCGCCCTTGAAGCCCGCGTAGTCGAGCGCGGTGATCGCGCAGTCGGCCACCGGCACCTGCCACGGGCCGACCATCTGGTCGCGCACCGACGTACCGCCGACCGACCGATCGCCGATCGTGATCAGGAACGATTTGCTGCCGACCGTCGGATGCTTCAGCACGTCGAGCGCGACGGCCGACAGCGCGATGCCCGTCACGTCGACCGGCGCACGCTCGACCGCGACACGCGTGACGTCGCGGTGCATGCGCGGCGGCTTGCCGAGCAGCACTTCCATCGGCATGTCGACCGGGTATTCGTCGACGCCCGTCGCTTCGTCGTCGACCAGCTTCAGCTGGCGTTCGTCGGTCGCGACACCGACCACCGCGAACGGGCAGCGCTCGCGCGCGCAGATCGCCTCGAAGCGCGGCAGGTCGGCCGGCGCGATCGCCAGCACGTAGCGCTCCTGCGCCTCGTTCGACCAGATTTCGCGCGGCGACAGACCCGACTCCTCGAGCGCGACCTTGCGCAGTTCGAAGCGCGCGCCCTTGCCCGCGCCGTCGACGATTTCGGGGAACGCGTTCGACAGGCCGCCCGCGCCGACGTCGTGGATGCTCAGGATCGGGTTTTCCGCGCCGAGCTGCCAGCAGCCGTTGATCACTTCCTGCGCGCGACGCTCGATTTCCGGGTTGCCGCGCTGCACCGAGTCGAAGTCGAGTTCGGCCGTGTTCGCGCCGGTCGCCATCGAGCTCGCGGCGCCGCCGCCCATGCCGATCCGCATGCCGGGCCCGCCGATCTGGATCAGCAGCGAGCCGGCCGGCACGTCGTGCTTGTGCGTGTGCTGATCCGCGATGTTGCCGAGGCCGCCCGCGATCATGATCGGCTTGTGATAGCCGTGCACCGTGCCGCCAACGTTCTGCTCGTACACGCGGAAGTAGCCGCCGAGGTTCGGGCGGCCGAATTCGTTGTTGAACGCGGCGCCGCCCAGCGGGCCGTCGATCATGATCTGCAGCGGCGACGCGATGCGGTCCGGACGGCCGTACGGGCCATGCACTTCGTTCGGGTTGCGCTCGGCGACCGGCTGCGCGGCGTCGCGCGCGTTTTCCCATGGCTGGCGTGCATCGGGCAGGTCGAGGTTCGACACGGTGAAACCCGTGAGGCCGGCCTTCGGACGCGCGCCGCGGCCCGTCGCGCCCTCGTCGCGGATCTCGCCGCCCGCGCCGGTCGCCGCACCCGGGAACGGCGAGATCGCCGTCGGGTGGTTGTGCGTCTCGACCTTCATCAGCGTGTGCGTGAGCTCGGTGTGGCGGCCATAACGTTCGCCCGGCTCGCCGGCCGCGCCGGCCTTGCGCGGGAACCAGCGCTCGGCTTCGGCGCCGACCATGATCGACGAGTTGTCCGAATACGCGACGATCGTGCCCTGCGGGCTCAGCTTCTCGGTATTGCGGATCATTGCGAACAGCGACATGTCCTGCGCTTCGCCGTCGATCGTCCACTGCGCGTTGAAGATCTTGTGGCGGCAGTGTTCGCTGTTCGCCTGCGCGAACATCATCAGTTCGACGTCGGTCGGGTTGCGTTCGAGCTTGCGGAACGCGTCGACCAGGTAGTCGATCTCGTCGTCGGCGAGCGCGAGGCCCAGCTCGACGTTCGCACGCTCCAGCGCGCCGCGGCCGACACCCAATACGTCGACGGTCGACAGCGGCTTGGCCGGCAGTTCGTCGAACAGGTGCCTCGCATCGTCGCGCGCCGCGACCACGCTTTCGGTCATCCGGTCATGCAGCGCGGCCGCGACGGCCGCGCGCGCGTCGTCCGACAGCGCCTTCTTGCCGCCGAGCAGGCCCGATTTCAGTGTGACCGTGAATTCGACGCCGCGCTCGATGCGGCGCACCTGCGTGAGGCCGCAGTGCTGTGCGATGTCGGTCGCCTTGCTGGCCCACGGCGAAACCGTGCCGAAGCGCGGCAGCACGACGAAGGTCTCGGTCGCGCCCTTTTCGCCCGCCGGCTGGAACGGCGCACCGTAGTGCATCAGCGCATCGATGCGCGCGCTGTCGTCGGCCGACAGCGGTTCGGCCGCATTGACGAAGTGCAGGAACTGGCCGCGCACCGCGACGATGTTGGCGTCGATTTGCCTGAGCGTGTCGAGCAGACGGGTTTGACGGAAATCGGAGAGGGCCGAAGCGCCGGGAAAACACGAGAAGTGAGCCATGGGCTGGACTGACGTCGATGAGTCGCGCGAGGTGGCGACGTGGGGCGAAAGGAAGGCCGTAATTATACCCGGAAGTCGGCCGCCCAAGACCGGCCAATCGGTAGTCCGCCTGCACCGCCACGGCGACCGTGCGGGCGGCGCACCCGGCCGCACGCGGGGCCGGCCCTGCGCGGGCCCGCGGGGCGGCCGCCGTGGCGCGGCCGCACGGCCCATGCTCGGCCGCCGCCGGCTCGCGCACTTTTGGCGCTATCATTCCGGGTTCACCGGGCCCGGGCCCTCAGCGAATTCTCACCGGGCGGCGTGCGCGCCGCCCGTCATCGAAGCAATCCAATGGATGTCATCGTCATCGGCGGCGGAATCAGCGGCGTCGCCACCGCCTACCAGCTGCGCGCGGCCGGCCATCGCGTGTGCGTGGTCGAACGCCACGCGACCGTCGCGCAAGGCGCGACCTATGGCGACGGCGGCGCGCTGCTGCCGAGCCCGCTCGACGTCTGGTTCGGCCCGACTTTCATGCACCAGCGTCAGGCGCGCGACAGCGGCATCGTCTACAAGCCGGGCTTCAACGGCGGCGTGCGCCGCTTCGTCAAGCAGCTCGGCACGCTGCGCGAGCCCGACGCATTTGCCGCGCAGTACGCGCGGCTGCGCCCGCTGATCGACGTGTCGCGCGACACGCTCGCCGATATCGAGGCGCGCCTCGAGCTCGAATTCGAGCAAAAGCCCGGCCTCCTGCACGTCGTGCGCGATCCGCGCGACTGGGACGCGCTGCAACCCGCGCTCGACCTGCTGCGCACGCTCGACCAGCCGTACCGCACGCTCACCGCCGACGAATGCGTGGCGCTCGAGCCTTCGGTGCCGGCCGAACCCGGCTTTGCCGGCGGCGTGCTGCTCGAAACCGAGCGCACCGGCAACTGCCCGCTGTTCGCGAAACTGGTCAAGCAGACGCTCGACGAGCACGGCGTGCAGTTCCGCTTCGGCGCGGACGTCGCCGCGATCCGCGTCGACAACGGCCGCGTCGCGGTCGAACTCGCGCCGCCCGGCAACCGGAGCGCGGCGCGCGCGCGCGAGGTCGACGTGATGTCCGCCGATGCGATCGTGGTCGCCGCCGGCGCGGGCAGCCTTGCGCTGCTCGAACGGCTCGGCTGGCGCCTGCCGCTGCACCCGGTGCGCGTCCATACGCTCACCGCGCCGGTCGCATATGAAGAACACTCGCCGCACCTGTGCGTCGTCGATTCGATCAAGCGGATCTCGATCACGCGCACCCACCAGCGGCTGCGCGTCGGCGGGGCCGCCGTGCTGCAGAGCCTCGCCGACACCGCGAAGCCGCTTGCCGAGCCGCTGTCCGAGGCCGCGCTCGCGCTGCTCGGCCAGGCGGTCCATGACTGGGTGCCCGGCGCCGCGAAAATCTCGGCTGCGCTGTCGTGGCGCGGCATGCAACTGCTATCGCCGGACGGCTTGCCCGTGGTGGGTCCGACCCCGCATCCGCGCGTGTTCGTCAATTTCGGCCATGGCCCGGCCGGCTGGGGCCTCGCGTGCGGGTCTGCTAAAGTGGTGACCGACTATCTGGGCGGCAACGCTCAGCACTGGCCCGCCGACACGCTCGCCGCGCTGAACGCCGGCCGCTTCACGACCTGACCGCCGCGGGCCGGCCCGTGGCGGCACCCTTGCCAGCCGCCACGATCCCGCGATGACCGTTACCCCCGTTACCCCCGCTACCCGCCCGCTCCCCGATTCCGATCCGATCGCGCTCTTGCGCGTCGCCGACCTGCGCGCGGCCGAAGCCGACGCCACCGCCGTACTGCCGCCGCACACGCTGATGGGCCGCGCCGGCGCGGCCGCCGCGCGCTGGCTGTCCGAGCGCGTCGCCGGCGACGATCGCCCCGTCTGGTTCGCAGTCGGCCCCGGCAACAACGGCGGCGACGCGCTGGTGGCCGCCGCGCAACTCCAGCAGCTTGGCGTCGCGACGCAGGCGTGGATGCCGGTGCCGGTCAAGCCGGACGATGCGCAATGGGCGCTCGGTCTCGCACGCTCGGCCGGCGTGCCGCTGTCGGCCGCCCCGCCCGCGTCGCTGGAGGGCTACGCGTGGGTCGTCGACGGGCTGTTCGGCATCGGTCTCGGCCGCGCGCTCGACGGCGCGTTCGCCGAGCAGGCCGCGCGCATCGCCGCCCATGCCCGCGGCGGCGGCCGCGTGCTCGCGCTCGACGTGCCGAGCGGACTCGACAGCGATACGGGCCGGATCGTCGGCGCGGGCGCCGCCGTCGCGGCCACCCACACGCTCACCTTCATCGGCGCGAAGCCCGGCCTCTACACGGGCGACGGCCGCGATCTCGCCGGCGAGATCCACGTCGCGTCGCTCGACGTCGCGCCGCCCGCCGCACCGGCCATCGTGCTGAATGCGCCCGCGCGGTTCGCCGCGGCACTGCCCGCGCGCGCCTTCGCATCCCACAAGGGCACGTACGGCAGCCTCGCGGTGCTCGGCGGCGACACCGGCATGTGCGGCGCGCCGATCCTCGCCGCCCGCGCCGCGCTGTTCGCGGGCGCCGGCAAGGTGCACGTCGGCTTCCTTGGCGCGGGCGCGCCGCCGTACGATCCGCCCTTCCCCGAACTGATGCTGCACCCGGCCGACACCCTCGATCTCGGCACGATGACCGCGATCGCGGCCGGTTGCGGGCTCGGCACGCGCGAAGCCGCGGCGACGCTCGTGCGCGACGTGCTCGCGCACGACATCGCGACACTGCTCGACGCCGACGCGCTGAACCTCGTCGCGACGCACGCGGACCTCGCGACCGCCGTCGCCGCGCGCGGCGCACGCGGCAATCCGTGCGTGTTGACGCCGCATCCGCTCGAAGCCGCGCGCCTGCTCGGCGGCGACACGGCCTCGGTGCAGCGCGATCGCGTCGCGGCTGCACAAGCGCTCGCCGCACGCTACGCGGCCATCGTCGTGCTGAAGGGCTCGGGTACGGTGATTGCGGCGCCCGACGGCCGCGTGACGATCAACCCGACCGGCAACGCCGCACTCGCCACCGGCGGCACCGGCGACGTGCTCGGCGGCCTGATCGGCGCGCTGCTCGCGCAGCGAGTCGCGCCGTACGAAGCCGCGCTGGCCGGCGTCTACCTGCACGGCCTCGCGGCCGACACGCTGACCGCGAACGGCACCGGCCCGGCCGGGCTCACCGCGGGCGAACTCGCGCCGATGGTGCGCACGCTGGTCAATCGCCTTTTTTATCCGTCGCCGCGCGCCGACACGTAACGCCGCTATACTGACTGCCCCGCCGCACGGCGGGCCTTCTCGTCCGCCGGCTTTCCGATCCCGATGAGCCGGCGCGGCATTCCTCCCGATTCACGCTTCACTCGAACCGCCATGACGCTGAAATCGCTCCCCGCCTGGACTGCCCTTCAATCCCACTTCGAACAGATCCGCCACGCGCGGCTGCGCGACTGGTTCGCGCCGGAAAACGACCGCGCGCCGACCCGCGCCGAACGCTTCACGATTCCGGGCGGCGGTCTCGCGGCCGATTTCTCGAAGAACCGCATCGACGACGAAACGCTACGCCTGCTCGTGCAGCTCGCGCGCGACGCCGGCGTCGAGGCACGCCGCGACGCGATGTTCGCGGGCGAGGTCGTCAACCCGACCGAAGGCCGCGCCGCGCTGCACACCGCGCTGCGCGCGACCGACCCGCAGGCACCGTTCCACGCGCAGGTGAGCGCCGAGCGCGCGAAGATGGCGACGTTCGCGCGCGCCGTGCGCAGCGGCACGTGGACGGGCTATACGGGCAAGCGCATCCGCCACGTGATCAACATCGGCATCGGCGGCTCGGATCTCGGCCCGAAGATGGTCGTGCATGCGCTGCACCACGTCGCGACGCCCGAGATCTCGACCCACTTCGTATCGAACGTCGACGGCGCCGATCTCGCGCGCGTGCTCGAACAGGTCGATCCCGAGGAAACGCTCGCGATCATCGTGTCGAAGACGTTTACGACGCTCGAGACGATGACGAACGCACGCTCGCTGCGCGACTGGTTCGTCGCGCGCGGCTGCCCCGAGGACGCGCTCGCGAAGCACTTCGTCGGCGTGTCGGCGAACCCGGCCGAAGTCGTGAAGTTCGGCATTGCCGCGGACAACGTGTTCGAAATGTGGGACTGGGTCGGCGGCCGCTATTCGCTGTGGTCGGCGGTCGGGCTGTCGATCATGATCGCGGTCGGCCCGGAGCAGTTCGACGAGCTGCTGGCCGGCGCGAACGACATGGACCGTCACTTCCGCGAAGCGCCGCTCGAGCGCAACCTGCCGGTGCTGCTCGGCCTGATCGGCATCTGGTACCGGAATTTCTTCGGCTCGCAGAGCTATCTCGTCGCGCCGTACTCGGAAGCGCTGCACTACCTGCCGTCGTACCTGCAGCAGCTCGAGATGGAGAGCAACGGCAAGTCCGCGCGCCTGGACGGCGCCTTCGTCGACTACCCGACGTCGGCCGTCACGTGGGGCGAACCGGGCACCAACGGCCAGCATGCGTTCTTCCAGATGCTGCACCAGGGGCCGACGATCGTGCCGATCGACTTCATCGCGGTGCTGACGCCCGAGCATCCTCTCGCGAGCCATCATCCGAAGCTGCTCGCGAACTGCTTCGCGCAGAGCGAGGCGCTGATGCTCGGCCGCACGCTCGACGAAGCGCTCAAGGTCGCCGGGCCGGGCAAGGAAGCGCTCGCGCCACACCTGACGTTCCCCGGCAACCGCCCGACCACGACGCTGCTCGTCGATGCGCTGACGCCGCGCACGCTCGGCGCGCTGATCGCGCTTTACGAGCACAAGGTGCTCGTGCAGGCGACGGTGTGGGACATCAATCCGTTCGACCAGTGGGGCGTCGAGCTCGGCAAGATTCTGGGCAAGGTCGTCGAAGCCGATCTGTCGGCCGATTCGGTCGATCCGGCGAAGCACGACTCGTCGACCACCGCGCTGATCGAGCGCGCTCGCGCGGCGCTCAAGCGTTGAAGCACTGACGCGGCGGCGTCATGCCCGTGGTGCCGGCCGCGCGTTCCACCCCGCGGCCGGTACGAACATTCACGCGTTGCGCGAAGCCGCGCGCGGCGCGACGATGCGCCCGGCGTCGATGGTGACCGTCGTCGCGCAGCGGCGCGCGAGTTCGGCATCGTGCGTGACGAGCACGAGCGTCGCGCCGTGCGTGCGGTTCAGTTCGAACATCAGGTCGATGACCGCGTGGCCGGTGGCCGCGTCGAGGCTGCCGGTCGGCTCGTCGGCGAACAGGATCGCCGGGCGCGTGACGAACGCGCGTGCGAGTGCGACGCGCTGCTGTTCGCCGCCCGACAGCAGCTTCGGATAATGCGCGGTGCGTTCGCCGAGACCGACCTGCACGAGCAGCGCCCGGGCGCGGTCGGCCGCGTCGCGCGCACTGATGCCGCCCTGCAGTTCGAGCGGCAGCATCACGTTCTCGAGCGCCGTCAGGTGCGGCATCAATTGGAACGACTGGAACACGAAGCCGACCGCGCCGTTGCGCAATGCCGCGCGTTCGTCCTCGTCGAGCTGGTCGAGCGCGCGACCGAGCAGGCGAACCGTGCCGCTCGTCGCGCTGTCCAACCCTGCGAGCACGCCGAGCAGCGTCGATTTGCCCGACCCCGACGCGCCGACGATCGCGAGGCTGCTGCCCGGTGGCACGGCGAGCGTGATGCCGTCGAGGATCGTCAGCTCGCCCGTTGCATCGGCGACCCGCTTGCACACGTCATGGACTTCGATGATCGGATCGGTAATCTTGAACATGGACACGACATTTCGCTGGAAAAGACGCGCGGCGGCCGCCGCGCTGCTGGGCACCCTGCTGGCCGTCACCGTGCCCGCACGCGCCGCGACGACGCCGGCATCGAGCCCGCCCGTGATCGTCGTGCTCGGCGACAGCCTGTCGGCCGAATACGGATTGCCGCGCGACACCGGCTGGGTGGCGTTGCTGCGGCAACGGCTCGCGACCGAGCGAATCGATTATAGCGTCGCGAACGCCAGCGTCAGCGGCGACACCACGAGCGGCGGCCGCGCGCGGCTGCCCGCGGTGCTGCAGCGGCTCAAGCCGTCGATCGTCGTCGTCGAACTCGGTTCGAACGATGCGCTGCGCGGCGTGCCGCTCGCGACGACCGAGCAGAACCTGCGCGACATCATCGCCGGCGCGCGACGTGCGCAGGCAAAGGTCGTGCTGGTCGGCATGTACGTGCCGCCCAATTACGGGCCCGACTACACACAGAAGTTCCATGCCGTCTATACGCGGCTGTCGAAGGATCTCGGCGTGCCGCTCGTGCCGTTCCTGCTGGCCGGCATCGAGAACAAGCCCGACATGTTCCAGGCCGATCAGATGCATCCCGCGCAGCAGGCCCAGGGCATCCTGCTCGACAATGTATGGCCGGCGCTGAAGCCGCTGCTCGGCAAGCCGCACGGCTGAGCGCAGCGCACCGGAAAACAAAAAGCCCCGCTTCGAGCGGGGCTTTTCGATGGTTGCGGGCGAAACGGTGCTCAGTTGTCGCCGTCCTGCTGCTGGCTGGCCGTCGTGCTGCCGTACAGCTTCACCTTCGAGCGGTCGCGCAGCGCGGCGAGGTAGGCTTCGCCTTCGCTTTGCGCGTCGACCTGCGCCATCTGCTGCTGCGCGGCCGCCAGTTGCTGCGGATCGACCGCCGAACCGGGGATCACCGCGTTCACGCGGTAGATCGCATAGCCGTCCGCGCCGAGGTCGACACCGACGTAAGCCGGCAGCGTCTTCGCATCGACCTTGTAGACGGCGCTCAGCGCGGCCGGCGTCAGGCCCTGCGACTGCGTGCGCGACACTTTCTGCGCGGCCGTAAAGCCGTCGGCCGACTTCGACTTCTGCAATTCGGCCAGCTTCGCCGCGCCGTCCTTCTTCGCGAGTTCCGCGGCCTGCTCGGCGATGACCTTCTGGCGCACGACATCCTTGATCGCGTCGAGCGCGGGCACCGCAGCCGGCTTGTGCTCGGTCACGCGCGCCGAAATCAGCGTGTTGTTGCCGACGTCGATCGCCTGCGTGTTGTTCTGGTTCTTCACCGAGTCGTTCGCGAACACGGCGGCCAGGAACTTCGGATTGTTCAACGGGCTCGTCGGCGGCAGCTGCGGATTCGGCGTCGGCGTGACGGTGGCCGTCTGGATCGTCAGCTTGTACTTGTCCGCGGCCGGCTGCAGCGTCTTCGCCTTTTCGTAGACGGTCGACGTGAAGCCTTCCGCATTGTCCGAGAACGCCTTCGCCGCGTACTGCTGCTTCAGGTCGATCGCGATCTGGTCTTTCACTTCCGCGAACGGCTTGACGACGGCAGGCTTCACTTCGGTCGCCTTCAGGATGTGGAAACCGAGATCCGACTGCACGATACCGCTCACGTCGCCCTGCTTGAGCGAGAACGCGGCGTCGTCGAACGCCTTGCCGCCCGCGGTCGAGCCGCGCGTGATGAAGCCGAGGTCGCCGCCCTTCGCCGCCGACGGCGCGTCCTGCGAGCTCTTCTGCGCGATCTGCGCGAATTGATCGGGATGCGCTTTCACGTCGGCGAGCAGTTGCTCGGCCTTCGCCTTCGCAGCCGCCTTGTCGGCCGCGCTGGCGCTGCCCGGCGCGGCGATGAAGATGTGGCTCACGCGCACCTGTGCTTCGGTACGGAAATGCGTCGGGTTGTCGTCGTAGAACTTCTTGATGTCCGCTTCGGTCGGCTGCGCACTCGCGGCCGCTGCGGCCGGCGAATAGACGAGATACTGGATCGTCGCGGTTTCGGGCGTCGCGAAGCTCTGCTTGTGCGCGTCGTAGTACGCGGTGAGCTGCGCGTCGGTCGGCTGGACCTTCGCTGCGAAGTCGCTCGTCTTCAGCACGAGTGCCTGCACTTCACGCTGCTGCGCGGCGAGTTCGGACAGGCGTTGCGCGAGGCTCTTCGGCGTGAACGCGCTCGACACGATGCTGGCCGGAATCTGCTGAAGCGCGAGGCTGTAACGCACGCGCTCCTGGTACTGCTCGGGCGTCATCCCCTGGAACGACAGCAGTTGCGCATAGCGTTCGACGTCGATCGTGCCGTCGGGTTTCTTCAGCGACGCGATCATCGGATCGCTCATCAGCGCATCGCGCACGGCGTTGTCGGACGCGGTCAGGTGCAGACGTTGCGTCTCGTCGGCCAGCACGCGTTGCTGGATCAGGCCGTCGAGCACCTGCTTGCGATGCTCGGGCGTGTCGAACATCTTGATGTCGAACTGCCCACCGAGCGCCTGGCGCGCCTGGTCGATCTGTTGGCGGAACGCGCCGTCGAATTCGACCCGCGTGATCTTGTGCCCGTTGACCGCCGCGACGTTCGCACTGTCGTCGAAGAAGCCGCGGAAGCCTTGGATCCCGACGAAACCCAGCCCCGGCAACACGATCAGGAGCAGGAGCGCCATCATCAGGCGCTGGTGATTACGGAAGAAATCGAGCATGCGTGACGGGAAAATTGGACAAAACGACCGATATTACAACATACGGGGTGGGACGGGAAAAAAGCAGGCAAATGCTGTGCGCGAATGGAACCGGAATCCGGAAGCCGCGCGGCGGCTTCGTCCATTCTGCAGTCACGCGCCCGCAAGCGGGCGCAACGAACGATGCAAATAAGAAAACCCGCACAAGGCGGGCTTTCTTATTTTTTGGCGGAGCGGACGGGACTCGCCTACATCCTGCAGGCCGCGGTTGCGCGTGCACGCGCAACTCTGCGAGTCCCGCCGGAAGCCGCGCAGGCGGCTTCCTCCACTCCGCAGTCACGCGCCCGCAAGCAGGCGCAACGAACGATGCAAATAAGAAAGCCCGCACAAGGCGGGCTTTCTTATTTTTGGCGGAGCGGACGGGACTCGAACCCGCGACCCCCGGCGTGACAGGCCGGTATTCTAACCGACTGAACTACCGCTCCTTGGTCTGGCTGAATCGGGAAACTGGTGGGTGCTGAGGGGTTCGAACCCCCGACCTACGCCTTGTAAGGGCGCCGCTCTACCAGCTGAGCTAAGCACCCGTTTCCGATTCGTTCTGACTGCGATCTGCGTTTCCGCATCAACAATCAGCGAGCCCGCAAGTTTAATTCATCCCCGATCATTTTGCCAAGCCTGCACGCGAATTTTTTTACCGCGCGCGCTCGCACGATTCCGATGCGCATAAAAAAACCCGCGGACACTGCCGCGGGTTTCGTGAACGACCGTCAGCAACGACGGTGTTCAGGGCCTCAGTGCTTGACGACTTCCGTCGAGCCGGCATCCTTCGCCGCCTCGCCGACCGGCGCCGCAGCCTTCGCCTCTTCTTCCGGCGGCAGCGGCGTTGGCGAACGCTCGAGCGCGAGCTCCAGCACCTTGTCGATCCAGCGGACCGGCACGATTTCGATCGCGTTCTTCACGTTGTCCGGAATGTCCGCGAGATCCTTTACGTTCTCTTCCGGGATCAGCACGAGCTTGATGCCGCCGCGATGCGCCGCCAGCAACTTTTCCTTCAGCCCGCCGATCGGCAGCACTTCGCCACGCAACGTGATTTCGCCCGTCATCGCGACGTCGGCCCGCACGGGAATACCCGTCAGCACCGACACCAGCGCGGTCGTCATCGCACCGCCGGCGGACGGACCGTCCTTCGGCGTCGCGCCTTCCGGCACGTGGATGTGGATGTCCTGCTTCTCGAACGCTTCGTCCTTGATACCGAGACGACGCGAACGCGAGCGCACGACCGAACGCGCAGCCTCGACCGACTCCTTCATCACGTCGCCGAGCGAGCCCGTACGAATCACGTTGCCCTTGCCCGGCATCACCGCGGCTTCGATCGTCAGCAGGTCGCCGCCGACTTCCGTCCACGCGAGGCCCGTCACCTGACCGACCTGGTTTTCCTTCGCCGCGAGGCCGAAGTCGTACTTGCGCACGCCGAGGAACGTGTCGAGATTCTCGCCATCGACCTTGATCGCGCCCGACGCCTTCTTCAGCAGCAGCATCTTCACGACCTTGCGGCAGATCTTCGACACTTCGCGCTCGAGCGAACGCACACCGGCTTCGCGCGTGTAGTAGCGGATGATGTCGCGAATCGCCTGCTCGGTGACCTCGATCTCGCCTTCCTTCAGCCCGTTGTTCTTCTTCTGCTTCGGCAGCAGGTAACGCTGCGCGATGCTGACCTTCTCGTCTTCCGTGTAGCCCGACAGACGGATCACTTCCATCCGGTCGAGCAGCGGCGGCGGAATGTTCAGCGAGTTCGACGTCGCGACGAACATCACGTCCGACAGATCGAAGTCGACTTCGATGTAGTGGTCGGCGAACGTGTGATTCTGTTCGGGATCGAGCACCTCGAGCAGCGCCGACGACGGATCGCCGCGGAAATCCATGCCCATCTTGTCGACTTCGTCGAGCAGGAAGAGCGGATTGCGCACGCCGACCTTCGCGAGGCTTTGCAGGATCTTGCCCGGCATCGAACCGATGTACGTGCGGCGGTGGCCGCGGATCTCGGCTTCGTCACGCACGCCGCCGAGCGCCATCCGGACGAACTTGCGGTTCGTCGCACGCGCGATCGACTGGCCGAGCGACGTCTTGCCGACGCCCGGAGGCCCGACGAGGCACAGGATCGGCGCCTTGACCTTGTCCACGCGCTGTTGCACCGCGAGATACTCGAGGATCCGTTCCTTGACCTTCTCGAGGCCGAAGTGATCCTCGTCGAGCACCTGCTCGGCATTCGACAGGTCGTTGTTGACCTTGCTCTTCTTGCGCCACGGCAGGCCGATCAGCGTGTCGATGTAGTTGCGCACGACGGTCGCTTCCGCCGACATCGGCGACATCAGCTTCAGCTTCTTCAGCTCGGCGTCGGCCTTCTTCTTGGCTTCCTTCGGCATGCGCGCGGCGTTGATGCGCTTCTCGAGCTCCTCGAGATCCGCGCCTTCCTCGCCCTCGCCCAGTTCCTTCTGGATCGCCTTGACCTGTTCGTTCAGGTAGTACTCGCGCTGGCTCTTTTCCATCTGGCGCTTCACGCGCCCGCGGATGCGCTTTTCGACCTGCAGGATGTCGATCTCGGCTTCGAGCTGCGCGAGCAGGTGCTCGAGGCGCTCGATCACCGGGAACATCTCGAGGATGTGCTGCTTCTGGTCGAGCTTCAGCGGCAGGCGCTCGGCGATCATGTCCGCGAGGCGACCGGCTTCATCGATGCCCGACAGCGACGTGAGAATCTCCGGCGGGATCTTCTTGTTCAGCTTCACGTACTGGTCGAACTGCGACACGATCGCGCGACGCAGCGCTTCCGTCTCGGCGCTGTCGGCGTGATCCGGCTCGAGCGGCATCACTTCGCAGGAGAACTGCGTCTCCTGTTCCTCGATGGACAACGCCTTCGCGCGCTGCAGGCCCTCGACGAGCACCTTCACGGTGCCGTCCGGCAGCTTCAGCATCTGCAGAATGTTGGCGATACAACCGACCTCGTACATGTCCTTTTCGGTCGGTTCGTCCTTGGCCGCGGTTTTCTGGGCGACGAGCATGATGTGCTTGCCGCCTTCCATCGCTGCTTCGAGGGCCTTGATCGATTTCGGCCGGCCCACGAAGAGCGGAATGACCATGTGCGGGAAAACGACGACGTCCCGCAGCGGCAGCAGCGGGAGCGTGATGCGTTCCGGCGGGAGAAGTTGGGTGCCTGACATTTCATTTCCCCATGAGTGGAATCAATTGTTCGGTAATTGAGGCCGCCACAACGAATTGCAAGCCTTCAAGTGCGGGAAATATTCGGTAAGAAAGTAACCACCGCGTGTCGAGTCAGAGTTACCCACAAGATAAACGAAAAAAAGCCGCCCACGGACTCATGAACGGCCTTTTTCGCTGAACATCGTCGGCAAGCCGGTCAGTTCGAACCCGCCACCTTCGGCGTGTCCTCGTAGATCAGCAAGGGCTTGCCGTCCCCATCGATGACATTCTCGTCGATGATGACCTTGCTGACCCCTTTCATCGTCGGCAGCTCGTACATCACGTCGAGCAATGCCTGTTCGATGATCGAACGCAAACCGCGCGCGCCGGTCTTGCGGCGGATCGCCTTGCGGGCGACTGCCTGCAACGCGCCCGGCCGGATTTCCAGCTCGACGCGCTCCATCGCGAACAGCTTGTGATACTGCTTGACGAGCGCATTCTTCGGCTCGACCAGGATCTTCATCAGCGCGGCTTCGTCGAGCTTGCCGAGCGTCGCGACCACCGGCAGGCGGCCGATCAATTCGGGGATCAGACCGAATTTGATCAGGTCTTCCGGTTCCGTCTCGCGCAGCACTTCGCCCGCATCGCGTTCCTGCTTGCTCTTGACCGTCGCGCCGAAGCCGATGCCGGTTTTCTCGGTACGATCGGTGATCACCTTTTCGAGACCGTCGAACGCGCCGCCGCAGATGAACAGGATGTTGGTCGTGTCGACCTGGATGAAATCCTGGTTCGGGTGCTTGCGGCCGCCCTGCGGTGGCACCGACGCCATCGTGCCCTCGACGAGCTTCAGCAGCGCCTGCTGGACGCCCTCGCCCGACACGTCGCGCGTGATCGACGGGTTGTCCGACTTGCGGCTGATCTTGTCGATTTCGTCGATGTAGACGATCCCGCGCTGAGCCTTGTCGACTTCGTAGTTGCAGTTCTGCAACAGCTTCTGGATGATGTTCTCGACGTCCTCGCCGACGTAGCCGGCTTCGGTCAGCGTCGTCGCGTCGGCGATCACGAACGGCACGTTGAGCAACCGTGCGAGCGTCTGCGCGAGCAGCGTCTTGCCGGAGCCCGTCGGGCCGATCAGCAGGATGTTGCTCTTCGACAGCTCGACGTCGTCCTTCTTGTCGAGATGCTTCAGGCGCTTGTAGTGGTTGTACACGGCCACCGCGAGGATTTTCTTCGCGCGCTCCTGGCCGATCACGTACTGATCGAGGATGTCGCGAATTTCCTGCGGGCTCGGCAGATCCGACCGGGACAGGCTGGCCTCGACGCCGGCGGCAGCCGCCTCGTCGCGAATGATTTCGTTGCAGAGGTCGATACATTCATCGCAGATGAACACCGACGGGCCCGCGATGAGTTTTTTCACCTCATGCTGGCTTTTCCCGCAAAACGAGCAATACAACAGCTTCTCGCTGTTCGAACCTTTTTTGTCCGCCATGAATGTAGAGCCTCCGGACAGGTAAATGACATGATACGCCGATTGCTCCGGACGCCGCGCCTAGGGCGCGACCGGAGCCGGCTGGATGCGCTTGCCGCAGATGCTCAGGGCACTCGGGACGTTTGAGGGCGCCGGCCCGAATCGGGGCGGCACCCCGTTTAAGCTCACGGGCGCTTCAACAGCACCTGATCGATCAGCCCGTACGCCTTCGCGTCCTCGCTCGACATGAAGTTATCACGGTCGGTGTCGCGCGCGATGCGTTCGACGTCCTGGCCCGTATGCTGCGCGAGCAGGTTGTTCAACCGCTCCTTCAGGTAGAGGATCTCGCGTGCCTGGATCTCGATGTCGGATGCCTGGCCGCGCGCGCCGCCGAGCGGCTGGTGAATCATCACGCGCGAATTCGGCAGCGCGAAGCGCTTGCCCTTCGCACCCGACGCGAGCAGGAACGCGCCCATGCTGGCCGCGAGGCCCATGCAGAGGGTCGACACGTCCGGCTTGATGAACTGCATCGTGTCGTAGATCGCCATCCCGGCCGACACCGAGCCGCCCGGGCTGTTGATGTAGAGGCTGATGTCCTTGTCGGGATTCTCGCTCTCGAGGAACAGCAATTGCGCGACCACGAGGTTGGCGGTCTGGTCGTTCACTTCGCCGACCATGAACACCAGGCGCTCCTTCAGGAGACGCGAATAGATATCGTACGAACGCTCGCCGCGGCCGCTCGTTTCGACGACGATCGGCACCAGCCCCAGCGCTTGCGCCTCGAAACCCTGCGGCGCGTTCGAAGCAAGCATGTCCAGCAATTCAGCGCGAGTGATCATTCAATGAACCTTGTTCGAATGGAAAATTGAACGGAAGGAAGCCGCCCGCCCAATCGCCATATTAATGGCAACCGTGCGCTTGACGTAAAAACGGCGTGCGGGCCGTCGCTCCGACAGCCGGCACGCCGCTAGAGCAACACTTACGCTTGCGCCGATGCGCTCGCGAGTGCCTCGAAGCTCACTTCCTTGTCCGTCACCTTTGCCTTGCCCAGCACGAAATCGACGACGTTGCTTTCAACGACGAACGCTTCCATCTCGGCGAGGCGCTGCTGGTTGGAATAATACCAGCGGACCACTTCCTTCGGGTCTTCGTAGCTCTTCGCGAACTCGTCGACTTCCGCGCGGATCTGTTCCGGCTTCGCCTCGAGGCCGTTCGCCTTCACGAGTTCGGCCAGCACGAGGCCCAGCTTCACGCGACGCTCGGCCTGCTCGGCGAACATTTCGGCCGGGATCGGCGCGTCCTTCGCGTTCGGCACGCCGCGCTGCGCCAGATCCTGGCGAGCCATTTCGACGAGACGTTGCTGATCCTGCTCGATCAGCGCCTTCGGCACGTCGAGTTCGGAAATCTTCAGCAGCGCGTCCATCACCTGGTTCTTGACGATCGACTGCGTGCGACGCTTCGCTTCACGCTCGAGGTTTTCCTTGATCTCGGCGCGCATCTTCGTGAGGTCGCCGTCTTCGATACCGAGCGACTTCGCGAATTCCGCGTCGATTTCCGGCAGGTGCGGCCATTCGATCTTCTTCATCGTGACCGTGAACTGCGCCGTTTTGCCGGCGACGTCCTTGCCGTGGTAATCGTCCGGGAACTTGAGGTCGAACGTACGCTGTTCGCCGACCTTCAGGCCGAGCGCCGCCGTTTCGAATTCCGGCAGCATGCGGCCTTCGCCGAGCACGAACGGGAAATCTTCGGCCGTGCCGCCCTGGAACGCGACGTCGTCGATCTTGCCGACGAAGTCGACCGTCACGCGGTCGCCGTTCTTCGCTGCGGTGTCCGCGCCGCCGTCGCCGTGCTCGCCGGCTTCGCCACGTGCGTGGAAGTGCACGCGCTGCTTGCGCAGGATGTCCAGCGTGCGGTCGATTTCGGCGTCGCCGATCGACGTGGTCGAGCGCTCGACTTCAGCCGTCGCCAGATCGCCGATCTTCACTTCCGGGTAAACCTCGAACGTCGCGTCGAACGCATATGCATCCTCGGCCTGTTCCTGCTTCGGCTCGAAGCTCGGCTGGCCGGCGACGCGCAGGTTTTCCGCGCGGCTGATCGTGAAGAATTCCTGGCCGATCTTGTCGCTCAGCACTTCCGCCTCGACCTGACCCGCGTACTGTTGCGCGACCATCTTCAGCGGCACCTTGCCCGGGCGGAACCCCGGCATGCGAACGTTCTTCGCGAGTTTCTGGATGCGGGCGTCGATTTCCTTCTGCACGGTGTCTTTCGGCAAAGAAATCGTCACACGGCGTTCAAGCTTGCCGAGGTTCTCAACAACGTTAGCCATGGCTTCAATCGTCCTAAAATTATTCGAGCGAATCGGGTTTTCCTTGCCGTGCCTGCCTGCAGCATGCGGTGCGTCGCACTCGCATGCCGCGCCGGAGCGCCACGCCATCCCTGCACGCGCCGGATGGCTAGCGCAAGCGGCTCGGAGCACGGCTTTGGCCGGAAGAATCGACTATTCTAGCAAACAATTTTCCTCATACCGCCAGATCGGTGCGACACGCATGCGTCCCGCGCCGTCGACGGCCCGTTGCACGGCCCATGCACGCGGATCGCCGCTATGCCGAACGGCGTATCCACCCGCGGCCCGCCATCCTGTAAGCTCCAATAGCGTGTGCGCCACCCTCGTGGCCCGACCATTCATTCTTCACACCAATCACGCCTCCCGGAGACACCATGCCGCAACACCCGTCCGCGCCTGTCGTCGTCATCGCGCCCGATTCGTTCAAAGGCTCGCTTTCCGCCGAGCAGGTCGCGGACGCGATCGCCACCGGCATCCGCCGCGCCCGGCCCGACGCCGTGGTGCGCTGCTGCCCGATGGCCGACGGCGGCGAAGGCACGCTCGACGCGATGCTGGCGGGCGGCGGCACGCGGCGCACGCTGCAGGTGGCCGGCGCGTCGCTGGCGGCGCGCGATGCGGCGGTCGGCGTGATCGATGCGCGCACCGCGATCGTCGAGACGGCCGAGATCGTCGGCATCACGGACCCGGTCGGCATGAGCGTGCCGGTCGACGCGCGCAGCACGCGCGGGATGGGCGAGGCAATCCGCACGCTGCTCGACGACGGCGTGCGCCGCTTCTTCGTCGCGCTCGGCGGCAGCAGCACCAACGACGCGGGCGCCGGGCTGCTCGCGGGCCTCGGCCTGCAGTGCTTCGACGCCGGCGGCCAGCCGGTCGAGCCGGTGCCGTCGCGGCTCGCCGACATCGCGCGCATCGACGCATCGGGGCTCGATCCGCGCCTGAAGGAAACGGAATTCGTCGGCATGTCCGACGTCGACAACCCGCTGACGGGCGCGCACGGCGCGACCGCCGTGTTCGGTCCGCAAAAGGGCGTGACAGCCGCCCAGGTCGCGACCCTCGACGCGGCCCTCGCCCGCTTCGCCGACCTGCTCGAAGCCGAACTCGACCGCCGCGGCCGCGATCTGCCGGGTGCGGGCGCCGCGGGCGGCCTCGGTTTCGCGCTGCACATGCTCGGCGCACGCTTCGAGCCCGGTGCGGAAGTGGTCGCGCGCCAGGTGGGGCTCGACGCCGCACTGGCCGGCGCCGACTGGCTGATCACCGGCGAAGGCCGCTCCGACGTGCAGACGCTGCACGGCAAGGCGCCGTTCATCGCGTGCCGGCACGCGCGGGCCGCCGGCGTGAGCGCGTCGCTGCTGTCCGGCGCGGTCGACCCGGCCGCGCTGCCGCGCCTGTCCGAGCATTTCTGCGGCTGCTTTTCGCCGGCTCCGGGGCCGATCACGCTCGACGTCGCGATCCGTGACGCGGCCAACCTGCTCGCGAACGAAGCGGAACAGTTGACACGCCTGAAGTACGGTGCACACTGACCGTTGACCCGAGCGCGCGATACAGGAACAATCGGGCCCGCCCTTTTTCTTCAGGATTCGACATGAAAGGCCGTCAAGCCGGGCACGATCAGTTTCTGACCTATCGCCTCCATGCGCTCACGAAGCGCTCCGACCGCGGGATCGGCGAGGTGTACCGGCACAAGCTCGACATCTCGCTGCCCGAGGCGCGCGTGATCGCCGCTGTCGGCGCGTTCGGCCCGTTCTCGATCATGGATCTCGCGCGCCACACCAATCTCGACAAGAGCCAGGCGAGCCGGGCGGCAGAAGCGCTGCTGCGCCAGGGGCTGCTCGAGCGCAGCGCGAGCGACGAAGATGGCCGGATCGTGCTGATCGCGCTGACCCCGGACGGTCGCGCGCTGCATCGCAAGATCATGCCGATCGTGCGCAAATGGAACGACGGCTTGCTCGCATGCCTGTCCGACAGCGAACGTCAGACGTTCGAGCGGCTGCTCGACAAGGTCGTCACGCACGCGACCGAACGCGACGACTGAGCCGCGAGGCGGCCGCCTCGCCGGATCGGCGAGCTGTCGGCAGGTTTGATCCGACGAATCGGACGGGCCGCCCGGGTCGCGTTCCCGGCAGCCGCGAATTCAGCCGCCCCGTGCGCACTACAACCCGCTGTTCGTCGCGCGCTGGCGCAACAGCCCGAGCACCGCGTCGCAGTACGGGGTCGGCACGCCAAGCTTGCGGCCGAGCTCCGGAAACACGCCGAGGATCGGCCCGATCTCCAGCGAGCGCCCCGCCTCGAAATCCTGCAGCATTGACGTCTTGAACGCGCCGAGCTTGCGCGTGACCGCGATCCGCTCCGGGCCGCTCATCCCGGTGGACAGGCCAAGCCTCGCGCCGATCGCGGCCGCCTCCTCCATCATCCGCAGCGCGAGATCCTGCGTGAACGGATCGTCGAGCAACTGCTCGGCCGTCGACCCGGTCAGCGCGCTCAGCGGATTCATGTTCATGTTGCCCCACAGCTTCGCCCAGATCTCGGTCCGGATGGCACGCGTCGACTCGACGTCGAAACCGCCAGCCGCGAGCGCCGCGGCGAACCGCGCGGTGGCCATGTCGAGCCGCGGATCGGGCGTGCCGACGATCAGCCGGTTGCCGCGCCCGCGACGCACGACACCCGGGGCGTCGGTACTCGACGACAGGTGCACGACGCAGCCGATCGCCTGCGCGGGCGGCAACGCTGCCGACACCGCACCGGCCGGATCGACCGCATCGAGCGGCACGCCGTCGATCGCCCCTTCGAGCCCGTGCGTGAACCACCAGGGCAGCCCGTTCATCGCCGCGACGATCACGGTGTCCGGCCCGACCAGCGGCGCAATGCGCGCGGCCAGCGCCGGCAGCGCCTGTGCCTTCAGCGCAATCACCACGTAGTCCTGCACGCCGAGCGCCGCCGCGTCGTCGCTGGCGCGCACCGGCACCGACGAGGTTGCGCCCGTCTCGTCGATCACGCGCACGCCGTGCGTATTCAGCGCATCGAGCGTCGCGCCGCGTGCGTACGCGCTCACGGTCATGCCGGCTCTCGACAACGCGGCCGCGAGCAATCCGCCGATCGCGCCGACGCCGACCACCGCCGTGCGCACCGCCCCCAAATTCGTGTCGTTCATGATGGCATTCCGTCTCCTGGGAGCTGACGAGCATAACGCTCAATGGTTGCGTACACAACCATTCAGCCCGCGTAGTGCCCCTCCGCGCGGCACACGTTCGTACACGTCAGCGCGGCAGACCGCCGGCCTCCACCGCTTCGTCGTCGGTCGCACCGCCGGTCGCGCCGAGCATGCCGGCGATCTGGCTCTTGTCGTGCATGCCGAGCTTGCGGTACGCGCAGCGCAGGTAGTGGCGCACGGTCGTCGGCGAGATCGCCATCTGCTGCGCGACTTCCTTGTGCGAACGCCCGGCGCCGTAAAAACGGATCGCCGCGAGTTCGCGCGGGCTCAGCCGGTCGAGCAGCGAGCGCGGCCGCGCGTCGATCTGGAACAGCCCCGCGACGGGCACGCACTGGATGCGCAGCGCGTCGCCGACGAACGGCCGGCCCGACTGGCGCCGCAGGTGCGCGACGAGCGGCTCCGGCACGCGCGCGCCGGCCCAGGCCGGCCATTCGGTGCGCAGCACGTCGTCGAACCCGTGATCGGCATGGTGCAGCACCCCGAAGTTGTCGCACAGCGCACGCGCCGCCGGCGCGACCGTGTCGGCACGCTCGCGTTCGCGCGTGAGCTGCGCGGCCCGATTGATCGTCAACGCGGCCGCGAGATGCGGAATGACCTCCTCGAAACGACACGCGTCGTCGTCGCTGAACGGCCGGTTCAGGCCCTGACGGTAGATCGACACGAACGTCGTCAGGCCGAAGCGGCGGTCGAGCGTACACACGAACATCAGTTGCGCGAGCCCGTACTTCACGCACCAGTCGCGAAACCGCGCATCGAGCCCCGGCTCGACGACCGACAGCCGCACCGCGCGACCGTGCGCGCCGCGCAACGTGCGGTGCGCAAGCGGATCGCAATCGCGCACGCGCTTCCAGTCGATGAAGAACGCGTGCGGCAACCGGTACAAAAAACTGTTGTGCATCACCGGACCGGTCGGCAGATGGGTCGCAACGCCCGTCCACGCGGCATCGAACGGCATGAGCGCCTGCAGTAGCGAAAAGAACCGGTATTCGAATTCGCCGATGGCGGACTGCGCGGCCACCGCGTACAGGTCGAGCAGCATCAGCCCGAGTGCGCGCTGCGCTGCGTCGCCGCGCGTGACGCCGTCGAAATCGGCGCGACGTGCCGGCCGCGGCGGCCACGCGAACTCGTCGAGCACGATGGCGGCCGGCACGTCGCGCAGTGCGTCGAGATCCTGCCCGATATCCGTCGTGATCCTCACTTTCCGCTCCCTGCCCGCTCGGGCTGCTGATGTGCGCAACGACACCGGCCGATTATAGCGAGCGGCTTTTTTGGCGGGCCACGGCGCCGGAACGCTCGCCTGCCCCATCCATTTGAACGGTGCGCCGCCCGTTGCTGCTGCGCAGCACGGCGCGCGGCGGCATCGCGCGGCCTTCGCGCCGCGCGCCGCGGGTTTTCCGCACCGTTCATCTGGACGACTGTTCGACGGTTTTCCCGCTGCGGACACTGCGTCGCGACCACACCAACGACAAACCGATGCAGGACGGTATGGAGAACCCGACGTGACGACACCCCGCTTCATCCGCACGGCCGCGGCCGCCGCGACGCTGGCCGCATGCGGCGCCGCCGCGCACGCGCAGTCCACCCTCACGCTGTACGGCGCGCTCGACGCCGGCGTGCAATACCTGACGCACGCCGACGGGCGCCATTCGGCCGTGCGGTTGCAGAACTACGGCATCCTGCCTTCGCAGGTCGGGATCAAGGGCCACGAGGATCTCGGCGGCGGCTGGCGGGCGCTGTTCAAGCTCGAACAGGGCCTCAACCTCAACGACGGCACCGCGACCGTGCCCGGCTACGCGTTCTTCCGCGGCGCATACGTGGGCATCGCGGGGCCGGTCGGCACCGTCACGCTCGGCCGCCAGTTCAGTGTGCTGTTCGACAAGACGCTGTTCTACGACCCGCTCTGGTATGCGTCGTACAGCGGCCAGGGCGTGCTCGTACCGATGAGCGCGAACTTCATCGACCACTCGGTCAAATACCAGTCGCCGACCTTCGCCGGCTTCGACGTCGAGGCGCTCGCCGCGACCTCGGGCGTCGCCGGCAATACGCGTGCCGGACGCGTGCTCGAGCTCGGCGGCCAGTACACGAGCAACGGCCTGTCGGTGAGCGCGGTGCTGCACCAGGCGCACGGCGACGTATCGGCGGCGGCCGACGCGTCCGCACGGCGTCGCGAACTCGGCACGCTCGCCGCGCGTTATGCGTTCGCGACGCTGCCGCTCACCGTGTATGCGGGCGTCGAGCGCCTGACCGGCGACCTCGACGCGGCCCGCACGATCGTCTGGGGCGGTGCGCGCTACCTGACGTCGAACGGGATCGGCCTGAATGCGGGCATCTACCACACCGATTCGCGCACGCCGGCGGTCGGCCATCCAACGCTGTTCATCGCGAGCACGACGTACGCGCTGTCCAAACGCACCGTCGCGTACGTGAACCTCGGCTATGCGCGCAACAGCGGCCAGAGTTCGCAGACCGTCTACGAATACGACCCGACGCCGCTCGCCGGCGCGTCGCAGTTCGGCGCGATGGTCGGCATGTACCACCTGTTCTGATTCCCCCAACGAGATCCCGCCATGAAAACCCTGTCCCCGGATGCCGCCCTTTCGCCCGACGGTCGCGCATCGACATTCGCACGCTCGACGCTCGTCGCGCTCGTCGTGTTCGCGGCCGTCACGCCGCTGCTGCTCCTCGTGGCGCCCGCCGTCGCCGGTCAGCTGGCGACGCAGCTCGGCTTGTCCGCATCGCAGATCGGTACGTACTTTTTCATCGAACTCGGCGCGTTCAGCCTCGCGACCGTGCCGTCCTACCTGTGGCTCGGTCGGGTCGATGCGCGCCGCGTCGCCGCGTTCGCCATCGCGCTGTTCGGCGCAGGCAACCTGCTGACCGCGCTATGGATGCCGGGCTTCGCCGCGCTGCTCGCGCTGCGCGCCGTCACGGCGCTTGGTGGCGGCTCGCTGATGGTGCTCTGCATGACGAGCGCGGCGACGAGCAAAAACAGCGACCGCGTGTACGGCCTGTGGGTCGTCGGCCAGCTGATCGCGGGCGCGATCGGCCTGTTCGTGCTGCCGCACGTGTTCGCCGCATTCGGGCTGCGCGCGCTGTACGTCGCGCTCGCCGCGCTCGCGCTGCTCGCGGCGCCGCTGTCGCGCGGCTTTCCGTCGTCGCTCGGCACGCGAACGGCATCCGCGCGCGGCGACGCGCCGCACATGCCGCGACGCTTTGTCGTGCTCGCCATCGGCGCGGTGCTGACGTTCTATCTCGCGATCGGCAGCGTGTGGACATTCGCGAGCCGCGCGGCCGCCGAGGCCGGGCTGGATCCGCAGTCGACCGGCAACGTGCTCGCGATCGCGAGCGTGATGGGGATCGCCGGCGCGGCGCTCGCGTCGTGCGCGGGCGGCCGGCTCGCGCGGCGCGCGATGCTGGCGGCCGGCTACGCACTGCTCGCGGCGTCGCTCGTCGCGCTCGCCGCGATGCGTGACACCGCCGGCTACAGCGCGGCGATCTTCACGTTCAAGTTCGCGTGGACCTTCGTGCTGCCGTTCATCCTCGCGACCGTCGCGCAGATCGACGCATCGGGTCGCCTCGTCGCAACGCTCAATTTCGTGATCGGCGCGGGCCTCGCCGCAGGCCCGCTGCTGGCCGGCCTGATGCTGGACGCCGGCGGCACGATGCGCGTGCTGTTCGCGGCCGCGACGGCCGTCGCGATCGCGTCGTTCGCCGCGCTGCGCCACATCGATCGCCGTTCTTCCGTTTCCTCCCAACCGTGACAGGTCACGCATCCATGAATCGCACTGCCTTCTTCACCGACGAACGCACTTTCTGGCATACCGGCGGCACGCACGCGCTGTTCTTCCCGGTCGGCGGCTGGGTCCAGCCGCCGTCGAGCGCGGGCTACGCGGAATCGCCCGATTCGAAGCGCCGCTTCCTGTCGCTCGTGCAGGCGTCGGGCCTGGCCGCACAGCTCGACCTGCGCGGCGCCGAGCCCGCGACGACCGCCGACTTGCTGCGCATCCATCCGGCGCATTACCTCGACGCGTTCCGCGCGCTGAGCGACGCGAACGGCGGCGATCTCGGCGATCTCGCGCCGTTCGGCAAGGGCAGCTACGAGATCGCCGCGCTGTCGGCCGGTCTCGCGATCGCGGCGGTCGAGGCGGTCGTCGGCGAGCGCGCGGCGAATGCGTTCGCGCTGTCGCGGCCGCCCGGCCATCACTGCCTGCGCGACCGCCCGATGGGCTTCTGCATGCTCGCGAACATCCCGATCGCGATCGAGGCCGCGCGCGCGAAGCACGGCATCGAGCGCGTCGCGGTGATCGACTGGGACGTGCATCACGGCAACGGCACGCAGTCGATCTACTACGACGATCCCGATACGCTGACGATCTCGCTGCACCAGGACCGCTGCTTCCCGCCCGGCTACAGCGGCGCGGACGATCGCGGCGAAGGCGCGGGCATCGGCGCGAACCTGAACGTGCCGCTGCTCGCGGGCAGCGGCGACGATGCGTATCGCTATGCGTTCGAGCGGATCGTCCTGCCGGCGCTCGCGCGTTTTCGCCCCGAGCTGATCGTCATCGCGAGCGGCCTCGATGCGAGCGCGGTCGATCCGCTCGCGCGCATGCAGCTGCATACCGACAGCTACCGGTTCATGACCCGCGCGGTGAAGGACGCCGCGCAGCGCCATTGCGGCGGGCGGCTCGTGATCGTTCACGAAGGCGGCTATTCGGAGGCGTACGTACCGTTCTGCGGGCTCGCGATCGTCGAGGAACTGGCCGGCATTCGCACCGAGGTCGCCGATCCGATGCTCGACCTCGCGATCGCGCAGCAGCCGGGCGAGCGGTTCGTCGCGTTCCAGCGCGCCCTGCTCGACGAACTGGCCGCGTCTTTCGGGTTGTAACGCGCGAACGGACGTGACGGGGCCGGCTGGCGCCGGCCCTTGCGCGATCGGTGCGGATGGGGTTTCCTGTGTCTTTACCCCTGTTCCGGCACGAGGCCGCACTCTTCCGATGAAATCGTCCCCGCGCGACAACAACGACAACGCCAAAACGCGCCGCCAGCCGTCGAAGCTGGCCCTGAACATCGCCGCCGTGACGGTTGGCCTCATCACGTTCGCGATCGGTGCGGCGTGGGTGATCTATAGCTGGGTCGTCGACCGGGAAGCGCAGTATTTCGCGATTCCGCTGGTGTTCTCGGTGCCGGTGATCGTGGCCGTCGCGATACGCAGCTTCTGGGAATAGGTCCGGCGGAAACGGCGAAGCGTCGCGGGCGGGCGACGTGCGGCGCTTGATTGTCGAACGACGCAGCGCGCACCTACGAGCCATTTGCAGGCCGGCATGCGTTCACGGATTGTTGCATGCTGCCCCTCGATACCACACTGAGTGCAGACACAGCCAGCACCGTACCAACCGATTTCAGCACGGACTCCGCGGAAGGAGGCTCACCGCCCACGATCCGCCACCCCGCAGAAGTCGAAGTGGAAACAGTGCAGTCCAGCGGCTTCCTGACGGTCGCCTCGGGTCTTGCGCTCCACGCCACGTTGTCGGCAGGCGTGGCCGCGACCGCCGGCATGGCCAGCATCAGCGCGAGAACGCCGATCGACGTACGTACGGTGTTGGTCATCGACGGCCCCCGTTGAACAGCCAGCGTGTGGAAACATTACGCCATGTTACCCGTCGCCGATTTACCGTGCCTGCGCGAACGGCATCATCCCGGCTGAGGGCCATCAACAAAAAAGCGCTGCGGTCAGCCGACCGGCAGCGCTTTTTCGCGAACGGCCCGTGACGGGGCGCGTTCGACTTCTGGTGCGTGAGGCCGGACTCGAACCGGCACACCCTTGCGGGCGTCAGGACCTAAACCTGGTGCGTCTACCAATTTCGCCACTCACGCGCATTTCCGTCGCCTGATCGCGCGGGACGCAAGATGCGTGCTCCACGCGCCCGGCGCTTGCCCGGGACTTCACGCCGGCCCGAAAACCGGCATGCCCGATCAGGCGAGCGCGAGATTCTACCCGATCCGTTCGGCGTTGTCTCGCCCCGTCGGCGCCCGTCGTGCCGCGGTGCTAGAATGCCGCGCTCGACGTTTCGGCAGCGCGCCGCCGCGCGTCCCCCGAACCCGCCCCACCCGATTTCGCCCGTGAACTTCGACGACTACTGTCAGCAAAAGGCCGCCCCCGCCGGCTCCAGCGTCTACTACGCGCTGCGCCAGGCGCCGCTCGCCACGCAACCGCGCCTGACCGCGCTGTTCGCGCTGCGCCGCGAACTCGAGGAAACCGTCAAGGAAACCAGCGATCCGACCGTCGGGCACACGAAGCTCGCGTGGTGGCACAAGGAACTCGCGGCACTCGTCGACGGGCAGCCGTCGCACCCGGTCACGAAGGCGCTCGCGCAGCATCACCCGGCGATCGCCGCCGAGGCCGATGCATTGCGCACGCTCGTCAACGGTTACGGGATGGACCTCGAACAGGCACGCTACCTCGATTTCGCGAACCTGCAGCGCTATATCGCGCAGGTCGGCGGCACGTTCGCGTCGCTGGTTGCGCGCGCCAGTTCGCCGAACCCGGCCGACCCGCAACCGTGGGCCGCGGACGTCGGCCGCGCGCTGATGCTCGCGCAATTCGTGCAGGAGCTCGGCAACGACGCGCGCCACGGCCGCATCTATTTGCCGATCGACGAACTCCAGCGCTACAACGTGACCGCGGCCGATCTGCTGAATCGCCGCTACAGCCCGGCCTTCACCGAATTGCTGCAATTCCAGACGACCCGCGCGCGCGAAGCGCTCGCGGCCGCCGATGCGGCGATTCCCGCCGCCGAACGTCGCGCGCAGCGCACACTGCGCGCGCAGCTCGCGCTGGCCGGCGCGCTGCTCGACGAAATCGCGCGCGACGGCTACCAGGTGCTGCACCAGCGCATTGCGCTGACGCCGATCCGCAAGCTGTGGATCGCGTGGCGCGCGGCGCGCCGTCGCTAAGCCGCGCGCATCACGCCTTCAGCAGCGGCAGCGTGTCGAAACGCTGCTGCAGCACGCGCGTCGCATCGAGCCCCCACCAGGGCCCAAGCACGGTCGCGTAAAGCTGGCGGAAATCGACGGCCACCGGCAGGTTGCCGTTGCCGTCGAGCCGCCCGAGCGCCGGCGGTGCGCCGTACAGACCGCCCGCCACGCGGCCGCCCATCACGAAATGCGGCGCGGCCGTGCCATGATCGGTGCCGTTGCTCTGGTTCTCGCGCACGCGCCGCCCGAATTCCGCATATGTCATCACGAGCGTCTCGTTCCAGCGCCCGAGTTCGATCAATGCCGCGCGCATCGCGCCCATCCCTTCCGCGAACTGCTTGAGCAGCGCGGCGTGCTGCCCCGGCTGATTCTGGTGCGTGTCGAAGCCGTTGAGCGTCAGGCGCAGCACCGCGACACCGTCCTGCGCGCCGGGCCCCGACGCTTCGCACGCGGCCAGCACCTGCATCGCGGTCTTGACCGACGTGCCGAACGCGCCGGCCGGAAAGGCCGTCCTGAATTCGCGCATCCCGCCGCGCGGACGCAGCCGGTCGGCCGCCTTCACGATGTCGTTCTCGACGTCGATGATGTGCGCGAGCGCCGGGTTCTGCTCGCGCAGCGACAACGGTTCGGCGAGCCGGGCCGCACGGATGAACTGCGCGGGATTGACGAGCGCGATCGCGCGCGCGCCGTTCGACAGCGGCCCCATCTCGGCGCTGCCGAGCACGACGCCGTCCGCCGCGAAACCGGGTGGCACGGGCGCCTGCGCGAACGTGCGCGTGAGCCAGCCTTCGTGCAGGTACTGATCCGAGCGCGACGCGGTGTCCCAGATCTCGATGGAACGAAAATGCGACAGGTTCGGCTGCGGATAGCCGACACCCTGCACGACCGCGACCTGACCGTCCCGCCACAGCGGCATCAGCGGCGCGAGCGACGGGTGCAGCCCCGTCTGCGCGTCGAGCTGCAGCACCTGGTCTCGCTTGATGCCGATGCTGCGCCGGAGCGGGTAATACAGCGGATCGGCATACGGCACCACCGTGTTGAGGCCGTCGTTGCCGCCCTTCAGCTCGACGAGGATCAGCACGTTCGCATACCCGGTAGCGGGCTTGCGCCCAGCCTGCGTCGCGGCAGCCGCCATCGCGGGCGCTTGCCACATCGACACGCCGGCAGCCGCCGCGGCGCCTGCGAGCGTCAGAAAATCACGTCGGTTCATCGCACATCCTTTGGTTCGCCGCCCGGCGTCCTTGCCGCGGCGGCTGCCCGCTTCGTCGTCGTTTGCATCATTTCAGTTGATAGGCCGGATCCATCAGCAGCGCCTCGAGATACGCGCTGCCGGTCGAATCGGTGTCGATCGCCGCGACCGGCGAAAGCTGCAGCACCGCATGCTGCAGCTGCAGTTCGGTCGACAATCCCGCGATCGCCTGCGGCCGTGCACGATACTGGGCGAGCCAGCGTTCGAGGTCGAAACGCAGGCCGCCGCGCGCCGGCTTCGCCGGCATGCCGCGCAGGTCGCCGACGGACGCCGTGTCGACCACCGGCATCGCCTGCGCACGCGCGTTCGGCGGCGGCGCGATCGCACGGGCCGGCGGCCGCATGCCGACCGTCTCGGTCGCGCGGAACAACTGCTCGACGAACTGCTTGCGCGACAGCAGCGTGGTGCTGTTGATCCACAGCGCGCCGCCCGGCCAGCCCTTCACGTTCGGCGGATAGAACAGGTTCTGCCCGAGCGTGCGCACGGTGTCCGCGAGCCTCTGCGGATCGCCGTACGCGATGTCGAACAGCCGCACCGAGCCGACGACGAACTCCGCTGGCGACTTGACGAGCACGCCGCGGTTGCGCGGATCCCAGAACGCGTCGGTCGACCACAGCGCGGCAAGCGCCGCGCGAATGTCGTAGCCGCTCGCGCGAAACCGCTCGGCGACCGCATCGAGCGTGCCCGGCTCCGGCGTATCGGACACGAACTCGCGCCACAGCTTGCCGACGATAAAGCGCGCGGTGCCCGGCCGCTTCAGCAGGATGTCGAGAAAACCGTCGCCGTCGAACGGCCCGGTTTCGCCGAGAATCGTCTTGTCGCCGGCATCGTGCCAGTCGGGCCGCACCGCGAAGCGCAGCGTATCGGGATCGACCGTCCAGCCCGTCATCGCGCGCGCGGCTTCCGTCACGTCGTATTGCGTGTAGTGCCCTTCGCCGAGCGTGAACAGCTCCATCACCTCGCGCGCGAAATTCTCGTTCGGCCGCCCCTTGCGATTGCTCGCGCCGTCGAGATACTGCAGCATCGCCGGATCTTTCGCGACCGCATGCAGCAGCGTGCCGAAGTTGCCGAGCGCCTCGCGGCGAAACAGCGCGTTCTGCGCGGCCATCGTCTGCGGGTAAGGCACCTTGTCCTGTCCGGACGTGAAATGTCCATGCCAGAACAGCGTCATGCGTTCGGTCAGCGGCGACGGCGTCGCGACCATCTCGTTGACCCAGGCCGCCCGCAACGCGTCGTAGCGGCGATTGCGCTCGCGTTGCTCGTCGCGCCGCATGTCGGGCGTCAGCGCCTGGCGCTGCGCGCGCGTCGGCGGCGGCTCGGCGAGCCAGTCGGGCCATGTCGTGACGGGCTCGTGTCGCGCATTGCCGAGCGTGTCGGCCACGACCTGCGCGCGCGTCATGCCGACGATGCGCGCGACCTCGGCGGGCGCGGGAGAGAAACCGGTGCGGCTCAAGAAAAACAGCGCGTCGTCGGCATCGACCGGCGACTGCATGGCAGGCGACGGCGCCGGTGCGGCAGCGTTCGCTTTCATCGTCATGGACTCCGGGAACGCACCGGCGGTGCGGATGCCCGTACAACGGCATTCGGCAGCGGAAAGTTGACGGAAAAAGTGCTACGAATTCTTTCCGCGCGGACATTTCCGCGCAAGGAGAACGACGGCACGCCTCAGCGCTTGTACAGCTCGCGAACGGCGTCTTCGATGTGCTGGCGCAACAGGTGTCGCTCTTCGGGCGTCATGTGCCCGTCGCGGCGGCGCTGTTCGAGATCGGGAGGCACGGCGGAACGGACCGTCATATCGGCGGCGCGATCGGGTTGCGGCGCTTTGCCGCGCGGCAGCTTGCGCGACGATGCGCCCTGCTCGGGGCGCTGCGCATACGCGAAGTTCGACGCATACGGACCGGCAAGCGCGATCGTCAGCATCAGTGCAATCCGGGCAGATCGCATGACCGTCCTCGCTTCTTTGGTCGATTTGTTCCCTTCGTCACGCGGCAACCGGTTACCTCTGGTACTTGAAAAACCCTGCGGAATTCGGGTGTGCAAAGATGAAAGATGGAGTGCAGGGGAGTATCTACCGAATTTCGGCTTCGAGTAAAGGAATCTCTATAGCCTGCCTTTACTCGGCGCGACACTACGGGTAAATTTTGTAACCGACTGTAACGCACGAAAATCCCCGGCCGTGCGTCAATTCCCATTCGCGATAAGATGCCGATCATGGAAACGAAAAACCCCTCCAAGATTCTCGTCGTCGACGACGACCCTCGCCTGCGCGATCTGCTGCGCCGCTATCTCGGCGAACAGGGTTTCAACGTCTACGTCGCGGAAAACGCAACGGCGATGAACAAGCTCTGGGTACGCGAGCGCTTCGACCTGCTCGTGCTCGACCTGATGCTGCCGGGCGAAGACGGCCTGTCGATCTGCCGCCGGCTGCGCGGCAGCAACGACCGCACGCCGATCATCATGCTCACCGCGAAGGGCGAAGACGTCGATCGCATCGTCGGCCTCGAGATGGGCGCCGACGATTACCTGCCGAAGCCGTTCAATCCGCGCGAACTGGTCGCGCGCATTCACGCGGTGCTGCGCCGCCAGGCGCCGGCCGAACTGCCGGGCGCGCCGTCGGAAACCACCGAGGTGTTCGAGTTCGGCGAATTCTCGCTGAACCTCGCCACGCGCACGCTGACGAAGTCCGGCCAGGAAATTCCGCTGACGACCGGCGAATTCTCGGTGCTGAAGGTGTTCGCGCGTCATCCGCGCCAGCCGCTGTCGCGTGAAAAGCTGATGGAACTCGCGCGCGGCCGCGAATACGAAGTGTTCGACCGCAGCCTCGACGTGCAAATCTCGCGCCTGCGCAAGCTGATCGAACCGGATCCGGGCAGCCCGCGCTTCATCCAGACCGTCTGGGGCCTCGGCTACGTGTTCATCCCCGACGGCGCCGCCTGAGCTTTTTCCTTCCCGGTTTCGCCCCGCCCACGGCCCGTCCCATGCGTATCGACCGGCGCCTTTTGCAGCTCGCGTTCGGCGGGCTGTTCTGGCGCACCTTCCTGCTGATCGCGCTGCTGATCTCGGTCAGTCTCGCCGCGTGGTTCCAGAGCTTTCGCGTGATCGAGCGCGAGCCGCGTGCGCAGCGCGTCGCGCTCCAGCTCGTCGCGGTCGTGAAGCTCACGCGCACCGCCCTGCTCTATTCCGATCCCGACTTGCGGCGCGCGCTGCTGCAGGATCTCGAGAGCAACGAGGGCGTGCGCGTGTACCCGCGCGAGAAAACCGACAAGTTCAAGCTGCAGCCCGACGAATCGCTGAACCGCCTGATCGAACACGACATCCGCAGCCGCCTCGGCGACGATACCGTGATCGCGCAGTCGGTCAACGACATTCCCGGCGTGTGGATCAGCTTCAAGATCGACGACGACGATTACTGGGTCGCGCTCGACCGCGACCAGCTCGACAACGTCACGGGCCTGCAGTGGGCCGGCTGGGGGCTGTTCGCGCTCGCGCTGTCGCTGTTCGGCTCCGCGTTCATCACAAGCCTCGTGAACCGGCCGTTCTCGCGGCTCGCGCTCGCCGCGCGCCAGGTCGGTTCGGGCCAGGCGCCCGAGCCGCTGCCCGAGCGCGGGATGGGCGTCGCGGCCGACACCAACCGCAGCTTCAACCAGATGGTGCGCGACCTCGAACAGCTCGAGGCCGATCGCGCGCTGATGCTCGCGGGCATCTCGCACGACCTGCGCACGCCGCTCGCGCGGCTGCGGCTCGAAACCGAGATGAGCCCGTCCGACCAGGCGACCAAGGACGCGATGGTCGACGACATCGAACAGATGGACCGCATCATCGCGGCCTTCATCGACTACGCGCGCCCGTCGCAGCGCAAGCCCGAGCCCGTCGACCTGTCGTCGGTCGCGCACGAAGTCGCCGCACGCGTGTCGGGCGAGGACGGCGTCGAGATCCGCACGCGACTCGCGCCGAGCGCGATCATCGAAGCCGACGAGACCGACATGCGGCGCGTGATCGGCAACCTCGTCGAGAACGCGCGCAAGTACGGCCAGAGCAAGCAGGACGGCATTTCTCGCATCACGCTCGAGACGCGCGTGTCGCATGCGCGCGTCGAGCTGTCGGTGAGCGACGAGGGCCCCGGCATCCCCGAGGATCAGCTGCCGCTCGTGATGCGGCCGTTCTACCGCGTCGACACCGCGCGCACCAAGGCGGACGGCACGGGCCTCGGGATGGCGATCGTGCTGCGCCTCGTCGGCCGCTATCGCGGCGCGCTGCGCCTGCGCAACCGCCACCCGGAAGCCGGCCTCGAAGTCACGCTGGAATTCCCGGGCGCCGGCAAGGCGCGTGCGACCGCGTGACACGCCCGCGCACGCATCTTGCGCGTCACACTATCGACCCGGTTGACAAAAGCTATGAGGGTCGTTAGTCAAAATCTATTGAAGCGACTTACTAATAGTGTTATAGTTTTCCCCATGCTGTCACATCATCGTTGCAGCACCGAGGTAGCTTGACTCAGTCTTCTTCCCAACTCACACAGGAGTATCCGCATGAAAACCGTGGGCGATAAACTCGAAGCTTTCACCGTCGTAGCCGCGAAGCCGGGCTTCAATAATCACGAGGAAAACGGCCAGTCGGCGTTCGAGACCGTCACCGAAGCGTCGTTCCCGGGCAAGTGGAAGATCATCTACTTCTATCCGAAGGATTTCACGTTCGTGTGCCCGACGGAAATCGTCGAATTCGCGAAGCTCACGAAGCAGTTCGAAGAGCGCGACGCCGTCCTGCTCGGCGGCAGCTCGGACAACGAATTCGTCAAGCTCGCATGGCGCCGTGAACACAAGGACCTCGACAAGCTGAACCATTACTCGTTCGGCGACGTCAAGGGCGAACTGATCGACCAGCTCGGCGTGCGCGACAAGGAAGCAGGCGTGGCCCTGCGTGCAACGTTCATCGTCGATCCGGACAACACGATCCAGCACGTGTCGGTGAACAACCTGAACGTCGGCCGCAGCCCGGAAGAAGTCCTGCGCATTCTGGACGGCCTGCAAACGGACGAACTGTGCCCGTGCAACCGCGCAGTCGGCGGCGCAACGCTGTAAGCGTAGCAATGCACGAAGCCCGCGGCGCACGTCCTGCCTGCGGGCTTTTTTAACGGCCAACCCATAGGAGATATCAATGGAATTCATCGACTCGATTAAGGCACGTATCCCCGACTACGCGAAAGACATTCGCCTGAACCTCGACGGCACGATCTCGCGCTCGTCGCTCGAAGGCACCGACGCGGTCGGCGTGGCGCTGGCGGCGGCCATCGCGGCGAAGAGCACGGTGCTCGTGAAGACGATCCGCGAAGCCGGCGTGCTGTCGCCCGAAGAGACGAACGCCGTGCTGACGGCGGCCGCGCTGATGGGGATGAACAACACCTGGTATCCGTATGTCGAGATGGCCGACGACGCCGACCTGAAGACGCAGCGCGCCGAATTGCGGATGGGCGCGTATGCGACGCACGGCGGCGTCGACAAGCGCAAGTTCGAGATGTACGCGCTCGCCGCGTCGATCGTCGGCAAGTGCCACTTCTGCGTGAAGTCGCACTATGCGCTGCTGAAGAACGAGCAAGGGATGACGGTCACGCAACTGCGCGACGTCGGCCGCATCGCGTCGGTGATCAACGCCGCCGCGCAGGTGATCGCCGCCGAAGGCGAATAAGCGGTTGCACGGGGCGCGGCCGTGAGCCGCGCCCGCTCCAAACGAAAATGCCACGCATTCGCGTGGCATTTTTCATTTCGGCGGCGCGACGTGCGGCGCGAACCCCACGCCGCTACGGCCGGACGTCAGCCGCCCTGCTTGATCAGCAGCGCAGCCGCCTGCGCTTCGATCCCCTCGCCGCGGCCCAGATAACCGAGCTTCTCGTTGGTCTTCGCCTTCACGTTCACGCGATCGAGCGGCAGCCCGAGGTCGGCGGCGATGTTCGCGCGCATCCCGTCGATATGCGGCGCGAGCTTCGGCGCCTGCGCGATCACGGTGCTGTCGACGTTCTGGATCGTGAAGCCGGCCGCCTTCACGCGCTCGGCGCACGCGCGCAGCAGCACGCGGCTGTCCGCACCCTTGAACGCCGCGTCGGCGTCGGAGAAATGGCGGCCGATGTCGCCGAGCGCCGCCGCGCCGAACAGCGCGTCGGTGATCGCGTGCAGCAGCACGTCCGCATCCGAGTGGCCGAGCAGGCCGCGCTCGTACGGAATCGTCACGCCGCCGATGATGAGGGGGCGCCCTTCGACGAGCTGGTGCACGTCGTAGCCTTGTCCGATTCTGAAATCCATGCGTAATCCGGTTTTAGATGGGGTGAAAGTCAGGAAGCGTTCGCGGGGCGCGCGAGGATCGCCTCCGCAAGCGCGAAATCTTCCGGGTACGTGACCTTGAAGTTGCGCAGGCTGCCCTGCACGACGCGCGGCGTGTGGCCGGCCCATTCGATCGCGCTGGCCTCGTCGGTCAGGTCGTGCCCTTCGCGCTGCGCCTGCAGGATCGCGTCGCGCAGCATGCCGATGCGGAACATCTGCGGCGTCTGCGCCTGCCACAGCGCGTCGCGCGACTCGGTGCGCGCGATCGCGTCGCCGCCGGCCGGCACGCGCTTGAGCGTATCGGCCACCGGCAGCGCGACGATCCCGCCGACCGGGTCGTCCTTCAGCGTCGCGACCAGTGTGCGGATCAGCGCCGGCGTGATGCCCGGGCGCGCGGCGTCGTGCACGAGCACCCAGTCGTGGTCGGTCGCGCCGAATTCGGCCAGCTCCATCAACCCGTTCAGCACCGACGCCTGCCGCGAGCCGCCGCCGCAGCGGCGCACCGCGAAGCGCAGGCCCGCGAAGCGGCGCGCGTCGAAATGGGAATCGTCGGGCGCGAGCACGACGAGCGTCTGCGCGAATTCGCTGCATGCGTCGAACGCGGCGAGCGTGTAGTGCAGCAGCGCGCGGCCGGCCAGCGTGCGGTATTGCTTCGGCACGGCCGAACCGGAACGGCTGCCCGTGCCGGCGCAAGGAATCAGGGCGAAAAGTCGGGGAGTCACGAAGGGAAACGCCGGAAAGATGAAATCGAGAAGCGGATTTTATAATAGGTCTTTCGTCTCGACCGGCGCACCGCGCTGCGCCCGTGCACGCCACCCCTGTCGTCCCTATGCCAGATAACGCTTCCACCCCGTTCGCTTCACCCGTTGCCCGCGTCAAGCCCGGCCAGCGTTTCGCCTTCGACGGCGCGCACGGCTCCGCCGACGCGCTCGCCATCGCCCGTTATCTCGCCGACAACCGCCAGGACGTGCCGCTCCTCGCGGTAATCTGCGCGAACGCGGTCGACGCGCAGCGGCTGTCGCAGGAAATCCGCTATTTCTCGCCCGACGCGCGCGTGCGCCTGCTGCCCGACTGGGAAACGCTGCCGTACGACACGTTCTCGCCGCACCAGGACCTCGTGTCCGAGCGGCTGGCCACGCTGCACGACCTGGGCGAGGGCCGCTGCGACATCCTGCTCGTGCCCGCGACCACCGCGCTGTACCGGATGCCGCCCGCATCGTTCATGGCCGCTTACACGTTCGCGTTCGCGCAGGGCGAGCGGCTCGACGAGGCGAAGCTGAAGGCGCAGCTCACGCTGGCCGGCTACGAGCACGTGAGCCAGGTCGTGCGGCCGGGCGAATACTGCGTGCGCGGCTCGCTGATCGACCTGTACCCGATGGGCTCGCCGCTGCCGTACCGGATCGACCTGTTCGACGATCAGGTCGATTCGATCCGCGCGTTCGATCCCGACACGCAGCGCAGCCTGTATCCGGTGCGCGACGTGCGCCTGCTGCCCGGCCGCGAGTTCCCGTTCGACGAAGCCGCGCGCACGGCCTTCCGCAGCCGCTGGCGCGAAACCTTCGAAGGCGACCCGAGCCGCGCGCCGATCTACAAGGACATCGGCAACGGCGTGCCGTCGGCCGGTATCGAGTATTACCTGCCGCTGTTCTTCGACGAGACGGCCACGCTGTTCCACTACCTGCCGCAGGACGCGCACCTCGTGTTCACCGGCGATCTCGAAGCGTCGATCCGCCGCTTCACGGCCGATACGAAGCAGCGCCATGCGTTCCTCGCGCACGATCGCGAGCGGCCGATCCTCGAGCCGCAGCGGCTGTTCCTGTCCGACGAGGATTTCTTCGCGTTCGCGAAGCCGTTCGCACGCGTCGTGCTGCCCGCGCAGCCGGCCGGCGGCTGGGCGACCGCGCTGCCCGAACTGACCGTCGACCGCCATGCGGACGATCCGCTCGCATCGCTGCGCACGTTCGTCGAATCGTCGGGCAAGCGCGTGCTGCTGACGGTCGAATCGGCCGGGCGCCGCGAGACGATCCTGCAACTGCTGGCCGAACACCACCTGCGCCCCGCGTCGAACGACGACTTCGCGGGCTGGCTCGCGAGCGACGAACGCTTCGCGCTCGGCGTCGCGCCGCTCGCGAACGGCTTCGCGGTGCCGGGCGAAGGCTATGCGATCGTCACCGAGACCGAGCTGTACGGCGCGCTCGGGCGCCGCGCGGGCCGCCGCCGGCAGGAACAGGCGAGCAACGTCGACGCGATGGTGCGCGACCTGTCGGAGCTGAAGGTCGGCGACCCGGTCGTCCACGCGCAGCACGGCATCGGCCGCTACATGGGCCTCGTGTCGATGGATCTCGGCGAAGGCGAAACCGAATTCCTGCATCTCGAATACTCGGGCGACAGCAAGCTCTACGTGCCCGTCGCGCAACTGCACGTGATCTCGCGCTACAGCGGCGCCGATCCCGACAGCGCGCCGCTGCACGCGCTCGGCTCCGGCCAGTGGGAGCGCGCGAAACGCAAGGCCGCGCAACAGATCCGCGATACGGCCGCCGAGCTGCTGAACCTGTACGCACGCCGCGCGGCGCGCGAAGGCCACGCTTTCTCCCTCGACCCGCGCGACTACGTGAAATTCGCGGAAAGCTTCGGCTTCGAGGAAACGCCCGACCAGGCCGCGGCGATCGCGGCCGTGATCGGCGACATGACGAGCGGCAAGCCGATGGACCGCCTCGTGTGCGGCGACGTCGGCTTCGGCAAGACCGAGGTCGCGCTGCGCGCGGCGTTCATCGCGGTGCTCGGCGGCAAGCAGGTCGCGCTGCTGTCGCCGACCACGCTGCTCGCCGAGCAGCACACGCAGACCTTCGCCGACCGCTTCGCGGACTGGCCGGTGCGCATCGTCGAGCTGTCGCGCTTCAAGACCGCGAAGGAAGTGAATGCGGCGATCGCGCAGATCAACGAAGGCAGCGTCGACATCGTGATCGGCACGCACAAGCTGCTGTCGTCGGACGTGCAGTTCAAGCGCCTCGGCCTCGTGATCATCGACGAGGAACACCGCTTCGGCGTGCGCCAGAAGGAAGCGCTGAAGGCGCTGCGCGCGGAAGTCGACGTGCTGACGCTCACTGCGACGCCGATCCCGCGTACGCTCGGGATGGCGCTCGAAGGGCTGCGCGATTTCTCGGTGATCGCGACCGCGCCGCAGAAGCGGCTCGCGATCAAGACCTTCGTGCGCCGCGAGGAGGAAAGCGTGATCCGCGAGGCGATGCTGCGCGAGCTGAAGCGCGGCGGCCAGGTGTACTTCCTGCACAACGAGGTCGAGACGATCGAGAACCGCAAGGCGATGCTCGAGGCGCTCGTGCCAGAGGCACGCATCGTGATCGCGCACGGCCAGATGCACGAGCGCGAGCTCGAACGCGTGATGCGCGATTTCGTCGCGCAGCGCGCGAACGTGCTGCTGTGCACGACCATCATCGAGACCGGCATCGACGTGCCGAGCGCGAACACGATCATCATGCACCGCGCGGACAAGTTCGGCCTCGCGCAGCTTCACCAGTTGCGCGGCCGCGTCGGCCGCTCGCACCACCAGGCCTATGCGTACCTGCTGGTCCACGATCCGCAGTCGCTGACCAAGCAGGCGCAGCGCCGGCTGGAAGCGATTCAGCAGATGGAGGAACTGGGCTCGGGCTTCTATCTCGCGATGCACGACCTCGAGATCCGCGGCACCGGCGAGGTGCTCGGCGACAAGCAGTCGGGCGAAATCCACGAGATCGGCTTCCAGCTCTATACGGACATGCTGAACGACGCGGTGAAGGCGCTGAAGAACGGCAAGGAGCCCGACCTCACCGCCCCGCTCGCCGCGACGACCGAAATCAACCTGCATGCACCCGCGATCCTGCCGGCCGACTACTGCGCGGACGTGCAGGAACGGCTGTCGCTGTACAAGCGGCTCGCGAACTGCGAGCACGGCGACGCGATCGACGGCATCCAGGAGGAGCTGATCGACCGCTTCGGCAAGCTGCCGCCGCAGGCGCACGCGCTCGTCGAGACGCACCGGCTGCGGATCGCCGCGAAACCGCTCGGCATCGTGAAGATCGACGCGAGCGAGGTCGCGATCGGCCTGCAGTTCGAGCCGAATCCGCCGATCGACCCGATGCGGATCATCGAGATGGTGCAGAAGCATCGCCACATCAAGCTCGCGGGCCAGGACAAGCTGCGCATCGAGACGCGCTCGCCCGACCTCGCGATCCGCGTATCGACGATCAAGGAAACGCTGCGCGCACTCGGCCCGAAACAGGGCGCGGCCGTCGCGGCCCGGTGACGCAATCCTGACGGGCGCGACGTTGCTGCACCGCACCGCGCCCGGCGAAGGCGGGCCGGCGCGTTTTTGAGTATGATTTCCCATTCATCAGACGGAGTTTTGCCATGTCCACTCTCGACACGACGGCGCCGTCCGCCGCCACCGAAGGCGACGCATCGCTCGTCAGCCTGCCCTGGGTCAAGCAGCTCGTGTCGATGGACACGACGAGCCGCGTGCCGAACCTCGGCCTGATCGAAACGGTACGCGACGCGCTCGCCGCAAAGGGCATCGCGTCGACGATCACGCACGATCCGCGCGAGGGCTGGGCGAACCTGTTTGCCACCGTGCCCGCGCACGACGGTTCGACCAACGGCGGCATCGTGCTGTCTGGCCACACCGACGTCGTGCCGGTCGACGGCCAGCAATGGGACAGCAACCCGTTCGCGCCGGAAATCCGCGAGGGCCGCCTGTACGGCCGCGGCACCTGCGACATGAAGGGCTTCATCGGCGCGGCGCTCGCGCTGCTGCCCGAGATGCAGGCGACCAAGCTTGCGAAGCCGATCCATTTCGCGCTGTCCTACGACGAGGAGATCGGCTGCGCGGGCGCGCCGCTGATGATCGCCGATCTCGTGAAGCGCGGCGTGCAGCCGTCGGGCTGCATCGTCGGCGAGCCGACCAGCATGCGGCCGATCATCGCGCACAAGGGCATCAACGCGTACCGCTGCTGCGTGCGCGGCCATGCCGCGCATTCGTCGCTGACGCCGAAGGGACTCAACGCGATCGAGTATGCGGCGCGGCTCATCTGCCACATCCGCGACATCGCCGAGCGCTTTCGCGCCGAAGGCCCGTTCGACGAACTGTACGACGTGCCGTTCACGACCGCGCAGACGAGTACGATCCAGGGCGGCAACGCGATCAACACGGTGCCGGCCGAGTGCCGCTTCGACTTCGAATTCCGCAACCTGCCGACGCTCGATCCCGAGCAGATCTTCACGCGCATCGAAGCGTATGCGCAGGAAACGCTGCTGCCGCAGATGCTGCGCGAGCACCCGAACGCCGCGATCGAATTCTCGAAGATCGCCGCGGCGCCCGGCCTCGACGCGACCGAACAGGCGGCGATCACGCAGCTCGTGCGCGCGCTGACGGCCGACCAGGACAAGCGCAAGGTCGCGTACGGCACCGAGGCCGGGCTGTTCGCCCGCGCGGGCATCCCGAGCGTCGTGTGCGGGCCCGGCAACATCGAGCAGGCGCACAAGCCGAACGAATATGTCGAGCTCGCGCAGCTCGCCGGCTGCGAGCAGTTCCTGCGCAAGTTCATCCGCAGCATGTCGGTCGACGCGCACTGACTGCCTCCCGCCACGCCGGCCCGCGTGTGCGGGCCGGCCCACTCCGCCACCCGCCACGTCATGTCGACTGAACAACAGGGCACAGCCCATACGACGATCGACGGCGAGCCGATTCCGACGCTCGACGAAATCGCCGCCCAGCATTTCGCGTTGTCGCCGTGGGTCGCGCGCACGCCCGTGTTCGAGCGCGCCGACCTGCCTTCGCTCGAAGGCACGCACGTCAACTTCAAGTTCGAGCTGCTGCAGGCAAGCGGCAGCTTCAAGGCGCGCGGCGCGTTCACGCACCTGCTCGCGCTCGACGAAGCCCGCAAGAACGCCGGCGTCACCTGCGTGTCGGCCGGCAATCATGCGGCGGCCGTCGCGTATGCGGCAATGCGGCTCGGCAGCAGCGCGAAGGTCGTGATGTTCCATACCGCGAGCCCGACACGCATCGCGCAGTGCAAGCAGTACCGCGCGGAGGTCGTGCTGGCCGGCAGCGCGTCGCAGGCGTTCGATCTCGTGCGGCGCATCGAGGCCGAGGAAGGCCGCTTCTTCATTCATCCGTTCAACGGCTATCACACGATCCTCGGCACCGCGACGCTCGGGTACGAATGGGCGACGCAGACGCCGGACCTCGACGCGGTGATCGTGCCGATCGGCGGCGGCGGGCTCGCGGCCGGCATGGCGACCGCGCTGCGGCTCGCGAACCCGCGCGTGCACGTGTACGGCGTGGAGCCGGAAGGCGCCGACGCGATGAGCCGCAGCTTCGCGGCCAATCACACGATCAAGATGAGCGCGATGCAGACCATCGCCGATTCGCTGATGGCGCCGCACACCGAGGAATACAGCTATCAGCTGTGCCGGCGCCACCTCGATCGCATCGTCACCGTCTCCGACGACGCGCTGCGCGCCGCGATGCTGTTCCTGTTCTCGCACCTGAAACTGTCGGTCGAGCCGGCCTGCGCGGCCGCGCTCGCCGCGCTGCTCGGCCCGCTGCGCGAAACGCTGCAGGGCAAACGCGTCGGCGTGCTGCTGTCGGGCACGAACACCGACCCCGCCACGCTCGGCATGCATCTCGCGCACGCGCAACTGCAGCACTGATCGCGCATCGCGCGTGTGCGGACCCTAGGGTTATCCCCAGATTATGTTGACAGCCCTGTTGATAACCCGCCGGACCCGCACGCAAGTGGTTGAGCGCGCAGCGTTTTGCGCGCGCGAAGGTCGATCGTCACGAAATGGGCAAATGCGGCGGGTAGCCGCATGCGCGACGGCGCTCGCGCTGCTCGCCGGGTGTGCGGCACCGCCCTCGTCCCCCTCCAGCACGCAACCGGCGGCCTGCACGCACCCGGGCGAAAGCCGCATGCTGCAGGCCGACCTGCTGTTCGGGCGCGACATCGCCGGGCGCGGCCCCGTCACCGATGCCGAACGCGCGGCATTCCTCGCCGATACGGTCACGCCGCGCTTCCCCGACGGCCTCACCTACTGGGACACGCACGGCCAGTGGCGCGACCGCTCGACCGGCGCGATCACGCGTGAAGACAGCTTCGTGATCCGTATCATCGCCGACGATACGCGCGACACGCGCACACGACTCGCCGCGATCCGGCAAGCGTACGTCGAGCGATTTCACCAGCAATCGGTCGGCATGACCGTCGTGCCGGCCTGCGCGTCGTTCTGATTCGCCGTCTTCCGCTGCCGGCCGCACGCAAAAAAACGGGCGCCCGAAGGCGCCCGTCGCATGGCTGAAGAACAGCGTACCGCTTACTTGCTCTCGAACATGTCCATGATCTGCTGCTTCTCCTGCGGCGTGACGGGCGGCGGCGCCAGCCCGGCCGCGCCGGCCGAACCGAGTGCGTCGTTCGCGCTGATCGCGTTCTCGGCCGGGTTGATGTCGACGTTCGCGACGAAGCCATTGCCCGGCGTGCGATCCGCGTAGTACAGCTCGCCGTCGATCGTCGTCAGGCCGTCCGGCATCGGCATCTGCTGCTCGGGCACGCCGTTCAGCGCGGTACGCATATAGTTCACCCAGATCGGCAACGCGAGTTGCGCGCCGAATTCGCGACTGCCGAGGCTCTTCGGCTGGTCGAAGCCCATCCACGCGACCGCGACGAGCGATTGCTGATAGCCGGCGAACCAGCCGTCCTTCGCGTCGTTCGTGGTACCCGTCTTGCCCTGCAGGTCGTTGCGGCCCAGCGCATTGGTGCCCGCGCCCGTGCCGCCCGTCGCGACCGAATGCAGCAGGCTGTTCATCACGTACGCGTTGCGGCCTTCGATCGTGCGCGGCGCGGTGCCGCCCGCGACCACCGGTTGCGACTTCTGCAGCGGCTGGCCGCGTGCGTCGTCGACTTCGGCGATCAGGTACGGATCGACCTTGTAACCGCCGTTCGCGAACACCGCGTAGCCGGTCGCAAGCTGCAGCGGCGTCACGAGGCCCGCGCCGAGCGCCATCGGCAGGTACGGCGGCGTCTTCGCCGGATCGAAGCCGAAGCGCTGCGTCACGTACTGCTGCGCATACTGCGTGCCGATCGACGCGAGGATCCGGATCGACACCAGGTTCTTCGAACGCTGCAGACCGGTGCGCATCGTCATCGGGCCGTCCGGCTGGTCGTCGTCCTTCGGCTCCCATGCGGTGCCGCCCGGCACGCTCGGCGGGAAGTACAGCGGCGCGTCGTTGATCATCGTCGCCGGCCCGAGCCCCTTGTCGAGCGACGCCGAGTAGATGAACGGCTTGAACGACGAACCCGGCTGCCGCCACGCCTGCGTCACGTGGTTGAACTTGCTCTTGTTGAAGTCGAAGCCGCCGACGAGCGAGCGGATCGCGCCGTCCTGCGGCGCGATCGCGACGAGCGCACCTTCGACCTGCGGCAGCTGCACGACCTGCCAGCCCGTCTTGCCGTCCTTCAGCACGCGCACGACCGAGCCCGGCTTGATGCGCAGCGCGTTGTTCGCGCGGGCCCCGAGCGCGGCCGACACGAAGCGCAGGCCGGCCGGGCCGATCGTCGTGGTCGCGCCGCCGACGAACTGCACCTCGACCGCGTTCGGCGATGCCGACAGCACGACCGCCGATTGCAGGTCGCCGTTGTCCGGGTGGTCGGCGAGCGCGTCGTCGATCGCCTCGTCGCGCTCGTCGCCGGCCGCGGGCAGGTTGATCGACGCTTCGGGGCCGCGATAGCCGTGACGGCGCTCGTAGTCGAGAATGCCGCGACGCACGGCCTGATACGCGGCTTCCTGGTCGGCCGAGTTGATCGTCGTCGTGACGGTCAGCCCGCGCGTGTAGGTTTCGTCCTTGTATTGCTCGTACATCATCTGCCGCACCATCTCGGCGACGTACTCGCCGTGCACCGCGTACTGGTTGCCGGGCGTGCGCACGTGAATCTCTTCCTTGATCGCCTGGTCGTACTGCGGCTGGGTGATGTAGCCGATGTCGAGCATCCGCTTCAGGATGTATTCCTGACGCACCTTCGCGCGCTTCGGATTGACGACCGGGTTGTACGCGGACGGCGCCTTCGGCAGCCCCGCGAGCATCGCCGCTTCCGCGAGCGTGATGTCCTTCAGGTCCTTGCCGAAGTACACGCGCGCCGCGGCCGCGAAGCCGTACGAGCGCTGGCCGAGATAGATCTGGTTCATGTACAGCTCGAGAATCTGGTCCTTCGTCAGGGCCTTCTCGATCTTGTACGCGAGCAGCATCTCGTAGATCTTGCGCGTGTAGGTCTTCTCGCTCGACAGGAAGAAGTTGCGCGCGACCTGCATCGTGATCGTGCTCGCGCCCTGGCGCGCGCCGCCGTGCATCAGGTCGGCCACGCCCGCGCGCAGGATGCCGAGGAAATCGACGCCGCCGTGCTCGTAGAAGCGGTAGTCCTCGATCGCCAGCACGGCCTTCTTCATCACGTCGGGAATGTCCTGGAAGCGCACGAGGCTGCGGCGCTCCTCGCCGAACTCGCCGATCAGCACGTGGTCGGCGGTGAACACGCGCAACGGCACCTTCGGCTGGTAATGGGTCAGCGCATCGAGCGACGGCAGTTGCGGCGCCATCACGACCAGCGCATAGCCGACGATCAGCGCGCCGACGACCGCCAGTGTCGCGAACAGGCCGACGAACCACAGCGCGACGCGCGAGCCGAACGTGCGGCGGCGCCCTCCGCCACCGCCACTGCGCTGCTGCGCGCGGCGGCCGTCGTCGCGATCGTCGTCATCGGGGTAATAGGCTCCGGACGGCGAACGGCGCAGCGTGTAGTGGGGTTCGTTCCTGTCGGAAGAAGAAGGCGGTCGTTTGATAATTGGCATGTCGGAATGGCGGGCGGTCGTGGCGCCCTCGGACGCATGCGGAAATGCAAGCGGATGAATCAGAGTGGGTGCATCGAGATACGGCTGTCACGTCGACAGACCCCGCCGCGCGGCGATCCGTTCCCGCGACGTGACAGCGCATTTTAATGAAATCGCCCGGGTGCCTTCGCGATTTTTTGTAAAAATTCCCGCAATGCCGTGATTTCCGGCGCGTATTGTCGGCATCCTCGGCCTATGATGGACACGCGATACCGCGCACGCAGGCGATTTTCTTTCAGCCGCGAAAGGTTGGCGTCCTGATGCGCGAGCCGCTTGAACGCGCGCGTTTAAGCCGTATTTAAGTGAACCGGTGGTGTAATATCCGCCGGCTCACGCGGGCCGGAACGGGCTCGCGACGGGCATTGCCGCGGTCACGCGGCGCCTTTCAACCACGGAGGATTTCATGTCGCTTTTCGACTCTATTTCGCGCACGATCAAAGGCCTGCTGAACGATGCGGCCGATTCGGTACAGGATCCGTCGCGCGACGCACGGCAGATCGTGCGGGAGCTCGACGACAGCATCGGCCGTGCCGAGAATTCGCTGATCGAGATCGAGGCACAGGTCGCCACCCAGCGCAGCAAGCGCGATGCGGCCGACGACAAGGTGAAGAAGTATGAAGACGGCGCGAAGCGCGCGCTGCAGGGCGGCGACGAAGCGCTCGCCCGCGAGGCGCTCGCGGCCCAGTCGAACGCGGAAGCGGAGCGCGATGCGCTCGCGGCCGAGCTGGCGACGCTCGAGCCGTCGGTCGACAAGCTGAAGGGGCAGATCGCCGACATGCGCCAGCGCCGCAACGACCTGAATGCGCGCTCGAACATCCTGCAGGCCAAGCAGGAAATCGCGCAGGCGAAGGACGTGGCCGCCAGCGCGCTGGGCGGCATCGGCGGCAAGAACCTGTCCGAGGATTTTCAGAAGCTCGAGGACAAGGTCGCGCTGCAGAACGCCCGCTCGGACGCGCGCCTCAATTCGGCCGACACGTCGAGCGGCAAGGCGCTCGACGACAAGCTCGCCGCGCTGAACAAGGGCCCGTCGGTCGAGGATCGCCTCGCCGCGCTGAAGAAGCAGCTCGATACGCCTGCGCAGTAACCGCCGGGCCACCGCGCCGCGCCCCCGGCCCGGGCGCGCGGCGCGAACCGATCGTCAGGAGACGGGCGCATGCGCCCGGTTCGACCATGAAGAAATCTCTCGCCGCACTCGGCCTCTCGCTGATGTTGCTGTCGTCCGCCGCGTTTGCGGTCCCGTCGTTGCAGCAGGTCGAGCAGTCGATCGCGCAGCGCAACTGGCAGCAAGCCGACACGCAGCTGTCGCAAGTCATCGACGCCCATCCGAACAACGCGCACGCGCGCTACCTGTATGCGCAGGTGCTTGACCGCGAAGGCCGCGCGTCCGACGCGCTCGCGCAACTGCAGCGCGCGAAATCGCTCGATCCGCAACTGCGCTTCACCGATGCGTCGCGCTTCGCGCAGACGGAGTCGCGCATTCGCGCCGACGCCGCGCGCGTCAGCGGCAACACGCCGTCGGCCACGCAGGCCGGCACGCTGCAGCCGGGGCTCGCCCCCGCCGTCGCGCCGGCCGAAAAACACGGCCCGTCCACCAGCATGTGGATCGGCCTCGGACTGATCGTCGCCGTGATCGCGCTGGTGCTGCGCTGGACGCTGCGGCGCGCGCGCACGGCAGACGACGGCCGCGCCGACGATGAACGCCGTACGCAGCTCAAGCGCGCGACCGACGTGCTGAACGACATCCGGCCGCTGAAGCTCGACGCGAAACTGTCGACGGCGCCCGGCGCCGCGGCGCTGACCGGCGAACTCGAAGCGATCGAGAACGACGCGCGCACGCTCGTCGAGACGCTGTCGAACGGCAAGAATCCGGTGCCGCCGTATCGCGTCGATGAACTCGAACAGCGCCACGCCAGCGTGAAGGCGCGTGTCGAAGGCCGCCCCGACCCGGCCGCGCAGCCCACGGCGCCGGCGAACGGCAGCGGCTCCGTCTATGCGCAGGAAGCCGACCGCATGACGGGCGCCCAGGGTCAGCCGTATCAGCAGCAGCCCTACCCGCCGCAACAACCGTATCCGCAACAGCAACCGCCCGTCGTGATCCAGCAAGGCGGCGGTTTCGGCGGCGGAATGGGCGGGCTCCTGACCGGCGTGCTGCTCGGCGAAGCGATGTCCGGCGGCCGCGAGCGCGTGGTCGAACGCGACGTGATCGTCGACGGCGAGCACCGCCGGCAGGACGCCGACCCGGGCTTCGACCTCGGCCGCGGCGACGATTCGAACTGGAGCGACGGCAACAGCGGCGGCGGGATGGATCTCGGCAGCAACGACGACGGCTGGACCGACGACAACACCTGAGTACCCGCGCACCGGGCGTCGCCCGCATGTCGACGCCCGGCCACGCACGCCAGGCCCTGCCGCATGAGCGGCCGCGTCGACGCCCGGATTTGTCAATCATTTCAAGATGGGCTACCGGCAACGGGACGCGTTCGCTATCATGCGGCCATCGGCGTGCCACCGACCCTTATTCGACGCAAAGCAATCCTGCGCGTCGCGGCACGCCTCCCCCGCCCCACACAGGAGAAAGCCGCTCATGAGCATCATCAAGGAATTCAAGGAGTTCGCCGTCAAGGGCAACGTGATGGATCTCGCCGTCGGCGTGATCATCGGTGGCGCGTTCTCGAAGATCGTCGACTCGGTCGTGAAGGACCTCATCATGCCGGTCATCGGCGTGCTGACCGGCGGCCTGGATTTCTCGAACAAGTTCGTTCTGCTCGGCACCATCCCGCCGTCGTTCAAGGGTAATCCCGATTCGTTCAAGGACCTGCAGGCCGCCGGCGTCGCCGCATTCGGCTACGGCTCGTTCATCACCGTGGCGATCAATTTCGTGATCCTTGCGTTCATCATCTTCCTGATGGTGAAATTCATCAACAAGCTGCGCAAGCCGGAAGAGGCCGCACCGGCCGCGACGCCGGAAGACATCGTGCTGCTGCGCGAGATCCGCGATTCGCTCAAGCAGCGCTGATCGCGACACGCTCCGCCAGCCAGGCCCGCCCCGCGCGGGCCTTTTTATTGCGCATGCGATGCACCGCCGCATGCGGCCCATCTCACTTTTTTGTGACGAGCGAATGCACGCGCGGGAAAAGCAGGTCTATGATGGAGACTAAACGACAGTACGGGCGCCAAGACGCTGGCTGTGTCGATCATGGCGAGCAGGTCGACGGGAGACATTGATCGTCGTACTGCACGAATGCAGCATTTTCGTGTGCTATAAAGGATCGACATGCGGCGTACATAGCCGGGAGTGGGTCGCATGAAAGTGCCGCATTTCTTGCAATTGTTTTTGAGGCGAGTGTTTATGTCCTTCCCGAAAAAACGTCGGCGTGCGCCGCAGGATGGCCAGGAGTCGTTCCTCGCGGTCTTGCGCCACTCGAAGCCGTTTGCCCAGCTCGACACCAAGATTGCCCGCGCCCGCGCGCAGGACGAACCCGTCCTCTATGCGCACGTGCTGCCCGGGCTCGACGTGCTTCTGTGCAGCGTACGCGGCGCGCAGCCGCCCTATCCGGCCATCGCCGAGCTGCGCAAGCGCTGCATCGAATCGATCGCCAACGCGCTCGAGCAGCCGCTCGACGGCCTCGAGAACGGCGGATACTGGTACGAAGCGAACGGCTTCGGCTTCCTCGTGTTCGCGAGCCGGGCGCGTGCGCGCATCCTGCCCGAGTTTGGTGCAGGCACGAAGGCGAGCCTGCGCGGCGGCCTCGGCCGCCAGAACGCGGGCGACACGACACCCCGCTCGCTCGGCTGAACCGCCAGTCATTCGATGGGCCGCCTCCAGGCGGCCCATCTGCCATTTACGCGTCCCGCTTGCCCGTCACGATGCCGGCCCACGGCCGTTGTTCGGCCGCACGATGTCGATGAATGCGGCGAAATCGGCGCCGGCGAGCCCCTGCGCGGCGCCGAGCCTCAGCACCTGCTGCACGGTGGCCGATACGGGCATCACCGCGCCCGTGTCGCGCGCGGCGTCGGCGATTGCGTCGACATCCTTCTGGAACGTACTGAGCGCGCCGATCGGCGGGTGACCACCCGACGTCATGCGCGGCACGAACGTCTGCAGCAGCACCGAATCGGCCCAGCCGCCGGCGAGCGCCTCGGCCAGACGCGCGGCCTCGATGCCGCTCGCCTGTGCGAGGCCGACCGCCTCGGCGATCGCGGTGACCGTCGCGGTGACGATCGCCTGGTTGCACAGCTTCGCCGTCTGGCCGGCGCCCGCGTCGCCCATGTGCGTGATGCGCGACGCGTACGTATCGATCAGCGCGCGCACCGCGTCGAGCTCGGCCACGCGGCCGCCGGCCATCACCGCGAGCGTGCCGGCCTGCGCGCCCGGCACGCCGCCGGACACCGGCGCATCGACCCAGCCGACCTCGAGCGCGGCCGCGCGCGCCGCATAGTCGCGCGTGGCGGCGGGCGGAATGCTCGAATGATCGACGATGCGCCGCAGGCGGCGCGTGCTCGCGTCACCGGAAAGCAGCCCGTGCTCGCCGAACACGACGTCGCCGACCGCCCGGCCGTCGAGCACGCACACGAACACCGTCTCGACGCGCTCGGCCAGCTCGCGCGGCGTGCCGACCACCTGCGCGCCGTCCTTCACCAGCGCGTCGGCCTTGTCGCGCGAGCGATTCCATACGCTGACGCGATGCCCGGCCGCCAGCAAATGCCGAATCATCGGCGCGCCCATCAATCCCGGTCCGCAAAATCCGACTTCCACGATGCGCCTCGTCTCCGATATGGGTTGCAGTTGCCGCCCATCATACCTATCACTCAAGAAGCCGGGCATGCACGGGACCGTAGCGGGACCGCGGTTTGCCCCGCCAACACAGACCGATATCCCAGGGAGCGCATCATGAGCGACCACGTGTACAAGCTGATCGAACTGACCGGTTCGTCGCAACAATCGAGCGACGACGCGATCCGCAACGCAATCTCGAAAGCCGGCAAGACGCTGCACAACCTGCACTGGTTCCAGGTGACCGAAACGCGCGGCCACATCGAAGGCGACCAGGTCGTGCACTGGCAGGTCACGCTGAAGGTCGGCATGCGTATCGACGACTGACGCGCCTACGCGTCACGCGACGCCCCACCGCCGGATGCGTGCAATGCGCATCCGCGCGGCGCCGTGCCCGCCCGCATTTCGCTCCGTTCGGGCCCCTTGTCGACGCGCGGCCGGCCGGTAGCCGCGGGTATCCATCTCTTGACGCTGATTTTCGTTCATATTAAAAACGATATACCCACCCCATCCCTCGATCAGCCCAGCCATATAACCCGGAGATAACATGAGCCAGCAACGCGAGGCGATCGACACGTACCTCTTGCGCGTCTTGCACACCTTGTTGATGGAGCGCAGCGTCACACGCGCGGCCGTCAAACTGAACCAGTCGCAACCGGCGATCAGCGCCGCGCTGCGGCGCCTGCGCGACATCACCGGCGATCCGCTGCTGGTGCGCGGCAAATCCGGCATGGTCCCGACCGAATACGGGCTGCGCCTGCTCGAGCCCGTGCAGAACGCGCTGCGCGAAATCGAGCGCATCAAGTTCCAGCAGCACAACTTCGACCCGGCCACGTCGATCCGCTGCTACCGGATCGGCTGCCCCGACTACCTGAACGTGCTGTTCGTGCCGACCGTCGTCGAACGCTTCCGCCTGGCCGCGCCGAACGCGACGCTCGAGTTCCACTCGCTCGGCCCCGCGTTCGACTACGAGCTCGCGCTGGAAGACGGCAAGCTCGACATCGTCGTCGGCAACTGGCCCGAGCCGCCCGAGCAGTTGCACCTGTCGAACCTGTTCGTCGACGAAATCGTCTGCCTGATGAGCAACACGCACCCGTTCGCCAAGCGCGGCGGGCTCACGCTCGACCAGTACCTGAACGCGCCGCATCTCGCGCCGACGCCGTACTCGGTCGGCCAGCGCGGCGCGATCGACGTGCATCTCGCGCGCGAACGGCTCAAGCGCCACGTGGTCGTCACGCTGCCGTACTTCAACCTCGCGCCTTACGTGCTCGTGAAGTCGGACCTGATCTTCACGACCACGCGGCTGTTCGCCGATCACTACGCGAAGTTCCTGCCGCTGTCGGTCGTGCCGGCGCCGCTCGACTTCCCGCCGATGCAGTACTACCAGCTGTGGCACGAGCGCTGCCATTACTCCGACGAAGTGCGCTGGCTGCGCAGCCTCGTCGCCGAAGCCACTCGCACGCTGATCGAGGCGTAAGCGCATACGGCGCGCCACGCGCGCGCCGGTCACGCCGTTGCGCGGCGGGCGGTGGCGGCAACGGCCGCGCCCCGTGCGGCGCGGCCTCCCCGCCGACGCGTCAGCGCGACGCCTCCACGAGCGCGTGCGCCAGCGCGTTGTGACGCTCGATCACCGGCGGCAGATCGAGCGTCGCGAGCCGCCCTTCCCGCACCACCACCTTCCCGTTCACCACCGTGTACGCCGTCTGCGATGGCGCGCAGAACACGAGCGCCGCGACCGGATCGTGCAGCGCGCCCGCGAACAACGGCTGACGCAGGTCGAACGCGGCGAAATCCGCGGCCATGCCGGGCTTCAGCGCGCCGATGTCGTCGCGGTTCAGCACCTTCGCACCGCCGAGCGTCGCGATCTCGAGCGCTTCGCGCGCGGTCATCGCGTCGGGCCCGAAACCGACCCGCTGCAGCAGCAGCGCCTGGCGTACCTCCGCCACCATCTGCGCGCCGTCGTTCGATGCGGAACCGTCGACGCCAAGCCCGACCGGCACGCCCGCGAGCCGCATCTTCTTCACCGGCGCGATGCCGGACGCCAACCGCATGTTCGAGCACGGGCAATGCGCGACACCCGTGCCGGTGCGCGCGAACAGGCCGATGCCCGCATCGTCGAGCTGCACGCAGTGCGCGTGCCATACGTCGTGGCCGACCCAGCCGAGATCTTCCGCATATTCGGCGGGCGTCATCCCGAACTTCTCGCGGCTGTACGCGATGTCGTTGACGTTCTCCGCGAGGTGCGTGTGCAGCGACACGCCGTATTCGCGCGCGAGCACGGCCGCATCGCGCATCAGCCCGCGGCTCACCGAGAACGGCGAGCACGGCGCGACCACCACGCGCAGCATCGCGTAGCGGCCTTCGTCGTGATAGGTCTCGATCAGGCGCTGCGCGTCGCGCAGGATGTCGGGTTCGCGCTCGACGACCGAGTCGGGCGGCAACCCGCCGTCGCGCTGGCCGACGCTCATCGCGCCGCGGCTCGCATGAAAGCGCATGCCGATCCGCCGCGCGGCGCCGATGCTGTCGTCGAGCCGGCTGCCGTTCGGGTAGATGTACAGATGGTCGCTCGACGTCGTGCAGCCCGACTGCAGCAGCTCGGCCATCGCGGTCAGCGTGGACACCTCGATCATCGAGGGCGTCAGGTGCGCCCAGATCCGGTACAGGTTCGTGAGCCAGCCGAACAGTTCGGCGTTCTGCGCGGCCGGCACCGCGCGCGTGAGGCTCTGGTACATGTGGTGATGCGTGTTCACGAGCCCCGGGATCACGAGGTGGCCGCGCAGGTCGAGCACTTCGTCGGCCGTGTCGGGCAGCTCGGCGCTCGGACCGACCGCGACGATCCGGTTGTCTTCGATGTAGAGTCCCGCGTCGCGCAGCTCGCGGCGCGTGTCGTCCATGGTCACGAGCACGTCGGCGTGCTTGACCAGCAGGGTCGTCGGGCGGGATGAGGAAGGGGTCGGCGCGCGTGCGCCGGCGTGCTGCTCGAGATTCATGCGTTCTCCGCGTCGGTCTGCCTCCAGGGGGCTGCCCTGGAAGCGGTCACACAGCCGTTCGAACGCTGAATCGCGGCACGCCCCGGCGCCTGCGTCCGTTCGAACGCCCTGGCCCGGTTACCCGGCGTGCTCGCCGTCTTCGGGGTGCGCCCGGCCACCGGCCGACGCGCACGGCGGGAGGATCGCCCAAGTGCGCGCCGCGCACAATACGCGATCCCGAATACCCTGCTTCAGGGATCCGGTATGGTACGCCGCCCGATGCCCCGCCGCGTGCCCGACACCGGCGCGCTCAGCCCTGTCCGGCGGGCCGTCGACAGCCGCTCATGCGCGGCGCATTATCTTCGATATCGCGCACGTATTTGCACGGGGAACCTTTTTACAATGCCTGCACGGCGCTCGCTTCACTCTCGCCGACGGGTATGTAGCCACGTGACGTGGAGCCTCGATCCGCCGCACGGTCAATGGATCGAGTCGCCGCCGAACCTCGCATTCACACAAGGAACAACGAATGGGAAAGCTCACTACCCACGTACTCGATACGGCGCACGGCCGTCCCGGCGCCGCCATCAAGGTGGACCTCTACGCGCTGGACGGCGAATCGCGCCGCGCGATCAAGACCGTGCTGACCAATAGCGACGGCCGCTGCGACGAACCGCTGCTCGAAGGCGCGGCGCTCGCCGCCGGCGAATACGAACTCGTGTTCCATGCCGGCGACTACTTCGCGGCGCTCGGCGTGAAGGTGCCCGAACCCCGCTTCGTCGACCGCGTCGTGCTGCGCTTCGGCATCGCCGACGTTGGGTCGCACTACCACGTGCCGCTGCTCGTGTCGCCGTGGTCGTACAGCACCTATCGCGGCAGCTGACAGACGAATCAGCGCCTGCATCAAGACAAACGATCTGAGTCTGGAGGAGTTTCATGGAAGGCTTCATCACCGACTGGCTGAACCTCGCGCTGCGATGGCTGCACGTCATCGTCGCCATTGCGTGGATCGGCGAGTCGTTCTATTTCGTCGCGCTCGACAACAGCCTGAAGCCGCCGACCGACCCGAACCAGCGCAAGCGCGGGGTGTTCGGCGAGCTGTGGCACGTCCACGGCGGCGGTTTCTACAACATGCAGAAGTACACGGTCGCACCGCCGGAAATGCCCGATGACCTGCACTGGTCGAAGTGGCCGTCGTACACGACGTGGCTGTCCGGCTTCACGCTGTTCTTCGTGCTGTACCTGCTTGCCCCGAACACGTACCTGATCGACAAGAACGTGCTCGACATGGGCCCGGTGGTCGCCGTCGCGTCCGCACTCGGCTTCCTCGCGGCCGGCTGGATCGTCTACGACTCGCTGTGCCGCCTGCTCGGCACCAACGACCGCGTGCTCGGCATCTGCGTCGGCCTGTACGTCGTCGTCGCCGCATACCTCGCGTGCCACATCTTCTCGGGCCGGGCCGCCTACCTGATCGTCGGCGCGATGCTCGCGACGATCATGTCGGCGAACGTGTTCTTCGTGATCATCCCGGGCCAGCGCAAGATGGTCGACAAGATGCTCAAGGGCGAAGAACCGAACCCGATCTACGGCAAGCGCGGCAAGCAGCGTTCGGTGCACAACACGTACTTCACGCTGCCGGTCGTATTCGCGATGCTGTCGAACCACTATGCGATGACGTACACGAACAAGTTCAACTGGGTCGTGCTCGTGCTGATCATGCTGGCCGGCGCGCTGATCCGCCAGTTCTTCGTGATGCGTCACCGCGGCAAGCAGCTGTGGTACCTGCCGATCGGCGGCGTCGCGCTGCTGTCGGGCGCGCTGGTGTGGACGATGCCGAAGCCGGTCGCGCCGGAAGCGCAAGCGGCCAACGCACCGAAGATCGCGATCCACGACATCATGCCGATCCTGCAGCAGCGCTGCGTCGAATGCCACTCGGCGAAGCCGACGCTGATGGGCAGCGCGCCCGCGGGCGTGATGTTCGATACGCCGGACGAAGTGTCGAAGAACGCGCAGCGGATCTACGACCAGGCCGTGCGCCTGAAGGCGATGCCGATCGGCAACGTCACGCACATGACCGACGACGAGCGGACCAAGCTCGCCGCCTGGTTCGAGGGTGGCGCGGTCAGGTAAGCCGCCGCGCGCCGGACGTCATTCGCCGGCGCCATGCTCTCCGTTCGCGGGCCCGGTGACGGGCCCGTTTTTTTGCCCGCGCGGCGGAATGCCGTTCGCGCGTCAGCCGCGCATCGCGTCCCGCTGCAGTGCCACGAGTACGTCGCGTGCGTGCGGGCCGTCGTCGAACGGCACGAAGATGTGATCGTGGTACGCGGCGGCCATCACGTTGCAGCTGATGCCGGCCGCGCCGAGCGCCCGCGCGAACGCGGCCGTGAGGCCGACGGCCGCGAGGTCGGAATGCACGGTCAGCGTGATCCATGCGGCCCGGAACAGCACCGGCCAGCCGCGACGCGCGGCCGTCTCCTCGTCGACCACGACCGTCAGCCCTTCCGCTTCGCGGAACGTCGCGATCACTTCGGATAACGATACGTCCGCGTCGTGCGGCAGCGCGATGAATGCGAATGCGCCCGGATGCAGTTCGGGCTGCATCGTGCGCAGCAGGACAGCGAGGTCGTTTTCAGGCTGGCTCATCGGAAGATCATGCCCGGAACCGGGCGTCGTGTGGTGGCGATGCGGGCACGATAGCACGCGCTGCACGCACACCATCGCGACTTCGTCCGCGAGCCAGTCGCGGCGCGGATCGTCCTGCATGTGCCGCGGATATACAACGTGATACGCGAGCGCGGGCGCCGCGTCGACGCTCACGTCGAACGGTCGCACGAAGCGTCCGGTCACGCGTCGACCGTCTCCGGCAACCGCGCGATCGCCTTGATCTCGAACTGAAACCCGTACAGCCAGGTCACGCCGACGGCGGTCAGCGTCGGATGCGGTGCGTCGCCCCAGTATTCGGGCACGATCTCCCAGACCCGCTCGAACGTCGCTTCGGGATCGACGAGGAACACCGTCACGTCGACGACGTCGTCGAACGTGCAGCCGGCCGCGCGCAGCACCGCATTCAGGTTCTCGAACGCGCGGCGGACCTGCGCGCCCAGTTCGGGCTCGGGCGAGCCGTCCTCGCGGCTGCCGACCTGCCCGGATACGAACAGGAAGCCGTTCGAACGCAGCGCCGGCGAATAACGGTTGCGGTCGTACAGCGCCTGGCGACCCGGCGGAAAAACTACGCTACGCTTTGCCATTCGACACCTCCATCGGTCTTGTCGGGCGACGTGCCCTTGCATCCACGATGGAGGCACTTTAAGGACCGTTGCGCGGCGGATAAACCGGCAACCCTGTCCAACACTGTTTGCGCACTCCAAACAATCTGCGACCGACGCGGAGCCCCGACCGATGGATCGATTCGACGCAATGCAGGCGTTCGCCCGCGTGGTGGAAGCCGGCAGCTTCACGAAGGCAGCCGACACGCTGCACATGAGCCGCACCACCGTCACGCAACTGGTGCAGCAGCTCGAAGCGCGGCTGCGCGTGAAGCTGTTCAACCGCACGACCCGCAAGGTCGTCGTCACCGCCGACGGCGCCGCCTACTACGAGCGCGTCGTACGACTGCTGGCCGACATGGACGATGCCGAAACGAGCCTGTCGGCCGCGTCGGCGTCGCCGCGAGGGCGGCTGCGCGTGGACGTGCCGACTCCGTTCGCGCGCCTGATCCTGATCCCCGCGCTGCCCGCGTTCCATGCGCGCTATCCGGACATCCAGCTCGACATGGGCGTGAGCGATCGTGTGGTCGACGTGATCGGCGAGAACGTCGATTGCGTCGTGCGCGGCGGCGAACCGACGGACCGCGCACTGGTCGCGCGCCGCATCGGCGACCTGCGGCTCGGCGTGTACGCATCGCCCGCCTATCTCGCGCGTGCCGGCACGCCGTCGCATCCGGCCGAACTCGAGGACACGCATCACCGGGTCGTCGGCTTTCTGTGGGCGCGCACCGGCAAGACGCTGCCGTTCGCGATGGAACGCGACGGCGAGGAAGTCAATGTGCGCGGGCGCTACGTGCTCGCGGTCGACGATGGCAATGCATACCTCGAAGCCGGCCTCGCGGGGCTCGGCATCCTGTGGCTGCCCGACTACATGGCCGCCGCGTATCGCGCGAGCGGCGAGCTGGTGCCGCTGTTCGAACAATGGCAACTCGAACCGATGCCGATGTATGTCGCGTTCCCGCCGAACCGGCATGTCAGCGCGAAGCTGCGCGTGTTCGTCGACTGGGTCGCCGAGCTGATGGCCCGGCATGCGCCGGTTGCGCACCGGCGGCGCGGCGGCAACGGTTCGCGCGATACGCGCAAGGCCGTGTCAACCTGATTCGCGCGCCAGCGAGCGCACATAAAAAACCCGCGCAGGTTGCGCGGGTGTCGACAGACGAACGATCGGCCTGATTCAGGCCGTCACCGCATCCAGCGCATCCTCCGTGAGCCACAGCGACTCCTGCAGATCCTGCTCGTTCAGGTTCAGCCCGTCGCCGCCGCGATCGACGACGATGAAATCGCTGACGCCACCCAACGCGATCAGCGGGTGATGCCACACGCCCTTCGCATAGTTCACGCCCTGCCAGCCGCTCGTCACGAACGCGCGGATCTTCGCCGGATCGAGCTCGCCCGCGGGTGCGACGACGACGAGATACGGCTGGTCGTTCAGCGGCACGAACGCCTGGCTGCCGAGCGGATGCCGCTCCAGCATCTTCACCTCGAACGGCAGCGTGCGCGGCTGGCCGCGGAACAGGTTGACGAGCGGGCGGCCGCCTTCATCGGTCACGTCGACTTTCGCGAGATCGTGAAAGCGGATCGTCGTGCCGAGGTTGATCGGGATCTGCTTCGCCCCTTCCGTTTCGATCACGTCGCCGAACGGCGCAAACGCCTCCCTGGTCAGCGGTTCGATGGCAAGCGTCTTCATTTGTCGAGCGTCCCCCACAGACGCAGGCGCGACACGCCGCCGTCCGGAATGATGTTCAGTCGCACGTGCGTGACGGGGCCGAGCGACGCGATCTCCTGTTCGAAGTAGTGCTGCTTGTCCATCTGCAGCTTCTGTTCGCCGAGCAGCACCGGCCAGAACATCGACTGCGTGATCAGCGAGCTGTCCGTGCCGCCCGACACATACGCGGCTTGGATCGAGCAGCGATCCGGGTAGTTGCCCTTGAAGAACGCGGTATCGACTTCGATCTTGCGGATCACGCCCGGCTGCGCGAGCGCGATGATCGCCCAGTCGTTGCCCGGCTCGCGGCGGCGGCGGGTTTCCCAGCCGTCGCCCATGTTCACGCCGCGGCCCGGCAGCAGCAGGTTCGACGCGACGCCGAAGTGCTGGTTGTTCGCCGCCACCACGTAACCGCCGTTTTCCATCGCCGCGAGGTCGAACTGCTCGGTCGCGCTCGCGCCGGCCCAGTCGAGCTGCGGCTGGCCGTACACGCGCAGGCGCGCGATGCCGCCGTCCGGGTAGATGTTCACGCGCAAATGCGTGAACGCGCGCGCGTCGCTCGCTTCGACGTAGTGATGGCTGTTGCCTTGCAGCGTCGTCGACGGGACGATCTCGACCCACTCGGTCGCGTGCGTCGGCGCGCCGTCGGCCACGAACGCGGCGTCGATCGACGCGGCCGGCGGGAAGTTGCCGGTAAAGTGGCTCGTGTCGATGTCGAAGCCCTTGATCACGCCCGGGCGCGCGAGCTTGACGATGCACCAGTCATAGCCGGTCGTGCGCTTGCGGCGCGTTTCCCAGCCGTCCATCCATTTGCCGTGATCGTCATACTTGCCGGGGATGAAGACGGCCGGCTCGGGGTTCAGCATCCGGTCCTTCGGCGCGAAGAAATCGTCGCTCGCCTCGAGCGCCTGCGCACCGAGACGCGGGTCGGCAAGATTCACGTAGCGCCGCGTGAAATCGGGCGCGTTCGGATCGAGAAGCGGAACAGCCATGATGTTTCCTTGTTTCAGTGAGACGATCGGCCGCTGCGACGCAGCGGGCCGTATTGCGGTGTCAGGCGGCGGTGTCAGGCGTCGATCAGGTCGTCGAGGCGAAAGCGCGCGATCCGGTAGATCTGGTCGAGGCTCGCGCGCAGTTCCTCGTCGCGCGAATGATTCACGCGTGACTCGAAGTTCGCGATGATGCCGTGGCGGTCATAGCCGCGCACCGCGAGAATGAACGGGAAGCCGAATTTCTCGCGATACGTGCGGTTCAGCGTCAGCAGCTTGTCGAATTCTTCCTGCGTGCACTGGTCGAGGCCCGCACCGCTCTGCTCGCGGGTCGACTCGGCCGTCAGCTCGCCGCGCACGGCGGCCTTGCCGGCCAGCTCCGGGTGAGCGTTGATCAGCGCGAGCTGGCGCGCTTCGCCGCCGGTTTCCACCGCTTCCGACATCGTCTCGTGCAGCGCGTCGATGCTCGCGAACGGCCGCTTGCCCGCGGCGACCTCGGCCACCCACGGCGAATGTTCGAAAATCCCCGACAGCGCCGCGACGAATGCGCTCGGCGCCATCGTGTTCAGTTGTTCCAACGTGTAGCGCATCGCCTTCATGCTTTCCCTTCGTTTCGATGATTGGGCTGATACGGATGATGTTCACGCCAGTGACGCGCGATATCGACACGGCGCGTCACCCACACGCGATCGTGCTTCTCGATGTGATCGAGGAACCGCTGCAGCCCGCGGAACCGGCCCGGCCGGCCGAGCAGCCGGCAATGCATGCCGATCGACAGCATCTTCGGCGCCTCGTCGCCCTCCGCGTACAGCACGTCGAACGCGTCGCGCAGGTAGTGGAAGAAGTGGTCGCCGGTGTTGAAGCCCTGCGGCGTCGCGAAGCGCATGTCGTTCGTGTCGAGCGTGTACGGCACGATCAGTTGTGGCGACGTGCGCCCGCCCGACACCTCGACGTCCATCCAGAACGGCAGGTCGTCGCCGTAGTTGTCGGAGTCGTACAGGAAGCCGCCGTATTCGGCGACGAGGCGATGCGTGTTGGGGCTGTCGCGGCCCGTATACCAGCCGAGCGGACGCTCGCCCGTCACGCGCTCGATCGCTTCCATCCCGAGGCGCATGTGCTCGGCTTCGAGCTCCGGCGTCATGCTCTGGTAGTGGATCCAGCGCCAGCCGTGGCATGCGATTTCATGGCCAAGCTCGACGAATGCACGCGCGAGCTCCGGATGCCGCTCGATCGCCATGCCGACGCCGAATACCGTCAGCGGCAGCCCGCGCTTCTCGAATTCGCGCAGGATGCGCCACACGCCGGCCCGCGACCCGTATTCGTAGATCGACTCCATGCTCATGTGGCGGTCCGGATACGCGGCCGCGCCGACGATCTCGGACAGGAACTGCTCGGAGCCCGGATCGCCGTGCAACACGCAATTCTCGCCGCCCTCCTCGTAGTTCAGCACGAATTGCACGGCGACGCGGGCGCGCCCCGGCCAGTTCGCCTGCACGGGATGGCGGCCGTAGCCGATCAGGTCGCGAGGATAGTTGGGATCGAGTGACATGGTTCGAAGTGCGGCGAAAACGGGCTGAATGAGCAGGCTGAATGAGCAGGCCGGATGAGCGGGCTCGAATAACGGGTTCGCATCGACTGCGCGGTGCCGGCGGCCGGCCGCGCGAGCCGATGCGATGACGGCCCAGTGTAGCGAAAACGTTGATACGCGCCCATACAGCGGCGCAGATAGTGCATGTCAGACGGTGTGTATGTGCGGTTGCGGCAAATTCGGCGGAGGTTCGGCCGCCTCCCCGTCCGGCGGGCTGAAGCGGGCGAACGCGCCGTCGTAGCGCTTCGCCAGCGGCCGCGCGTAGTCGCCGCGCTTCGCGGTCGCGAGGCGCAGCGCGACGAGCGCCTCGGCCCACTTCACGGCCGCCGTGACGCCCTCGACCACCGGCGCGCCGATCTGCTGCTCGATCTCGTGCGCGAATTCGGCCATCCCCGCGCAGCCGAGCACGATCGCGTCGGCGCCGTCCTCGTCGAGCGCGCGCCGGCATTCGTCGACGATGATCCGGCGCGCGGCCGAGCCGGGCCGGTCGAGTTCGAGCACCGCGACGTCGGTCGCGCGCACGTTGCGGCAGAACCGCTTCATCCCGTAGCGCTCCGCGAGGTGCCACGCCATCCCGCAGGTCCGCGCGAGCGTCGTGACGACCGAGAAGCCCGGCGCGAGCACGCTGGCCGCATGCATCGCGGCCTCGGCGATGCCGATCACCGGCCCGCGCGCAAGCTCGCGCGCCGCGTACAGGCCCGGATCGCCGAAACATGCGATCACGTACGCGTCGCAGCCGTCGCGCTCGCCCCGCGCGACTTCGGCGAGCAGGCCGGGCGTCGCGAGTGCCTCGTCGTAATAGCCTTCGATCGACGGCGGCCCCATCGGTGGGCTCACGGCCACGATCTCCGTGCCGGCAGCCGCGACCTCGCGCGCGCAGCGGCCCATTGCGTCGGTCATCCGCTGCGTCGTATTCGGATTGATCAGTCGGATCTTCATCGCACGCTCCTTACGCGTTCGCGCTCGCGAGCAGCCGATAGAACGCGAAGCCGAGCCCCGCGCCGATGAACCACGAGAAATTCGCGAGGGCCTGCCAGCCCGGCACCATCACGCAGACGACCGCGATCACCGCGGCCGGCAACAGCGCGGCCAGCGCGCGGCGGTTCACGCCGCCCGTATACCAGTAGGCGCCGCTTTCGGACATCGTGTACAGGTCGTCGCGCACGAGACGGCCGCGCTTGACGAGGTAGAAGTCGGCGATCAGCACGCCGTACAGCGGGCCGATGAACGCGCCGAGCACGTCGAGCGTGTAGTGGATCACGGCCGGGTTGTTGAACAGGTTCCACGGCGTGATGAAAATCGACGCGACGGCCGCGAGCATCCCGCCCGCGCGCCAGCTGATCAGGCGCGGCGCGACGTTCGAGAAGTCGAACGCCGGCGACACGAAGTTCGCGACGATGTTGATGCCGATCGTCGCGATCGTGAAGGTCAGCGCGCCGAGGATCACCGCGGTCGGATGGTCGATGCGGCCGACCGTCGCGACTGGGTCGGTGATCAGTTCGCCGAACACCGGCAGCGTCGCGGCGGTGGTGATCACCGTGACGAGCGAGAACGCGAGGAAGTTGACGGGCAGCCCCCAGAAATTGCCGCGTTTCACGTCGCCGAACGAGCGGCAATAGCGCGAGAAATCGCCGAAGTTCAGCATCGGCCCGGAGAAGTACGACACGACGAGCGACACGGCGGTGATCATCACCGGAATCACTTCCGCGCCGTGATACTTGACGCCGCCGAGGTTGATGCCGATGTTGCGCCAGCCCGCGCGCCACACCATGTAGCCGGCGAGGATGAACATCACGACATAGACGGCCGGGCCCGCGAAGTCGATGAACTTCTTGATCGTCTCCATCCCGTTCCAGAACACGAACGCCTGGAGCACCCACAGCAGCATGAAGCCGGCCCAGCCGACCGCCGACAGCCCGAGGAAGCCGTAGCGATGAACGTCCGCATACGGCAGCCATTGCGGGAAGAATTTCAGCACGACGATCACGAGCGCGCTCGATGCGAGATAGGTCTGGATGCCGTACCACGCGATCGCGATCAGCCCGCGGATCACCGCCGGCACGTTCGCGCCGAGCACGCCGAACGTCGCGCGGCACGCGACCGGATACGGTACGCCGATCTGCTGGCTCGGCCGCGCGATCAGGTTGCACAGCGCGTTCACGAGGCCGATGCCGACGATCAGCGCGATCAGCACCTGCCAGCTCGTCAGCCCGAGCGCGAAGAGGCTGCCCGCGAATACGTAGCCGCCGACGCTGTGCACGTCGGACATCCAGAACGCAAAGATGTTGTACGAACCCCATGTCTGATTTTTAAGGGGTGCCAAATCTTCGTTGTACAGACGTTCGCTGTAACCATCCGGCAGTGCCGGACCGCCGCCCTCGCCGCCTTCTTCCGCCGGATAGGCGCTGTCGTGTGCCACACTGAACTGAGCCATGACTTCTCCTTGACGCGGCCGACAGGCCGCTCCACCGTCATCGATATCGCTCCGGATCATCGCCCGGAGTCGGACCCGCGGCCCGCGGCAAACACCGCAGGCCTGCATTGCGCTCGTCGTGTGGCGCGCGGCCGGGTTCGCGTCGCCGCTCAGGCGCCGCCGAACACTTCGCGCAAATCGACCTGCCCTTGCGCGGGCCGGTCCAGCATCTTCAGTTCGACATGCTGCAGGTGGCGCGCCATCAGCGTCACCGCCTGCTTAGGATCGCCCGCCTCCAGCGCGGCGAGGATCTCGTCGTGGTCGTCGCACGAGCACGGGCTGCGCCCGTGCGATTCGTACAGCGCCGACATCAGCGTCGAGCGTGCGACGAGCCCTTCGAGGCACTCGCTGAGCGTCGCATTGCCCATCAGCGTCGCGAGCGCCGTATGGAATTCGCCCGACAGCCGGATCCACGCCGCGAAGTCGTGCCGCTCGAACGCCTTGCGTTCCTTGTCGATCAGCGCCGCGACGCCCTTCAGCCGCCTGGCGCCGGGGCCGGTCGCGAGCCGCTCGACGACGGCAAGCTCGATGATCCGGCGCATCTCGAACACTTCGTGCACGTCCTGCAGCGTCGGGCTCGCGACGAATGCGCCACGGTTCGGCTCGAGGTCGACCAGCTTGTCGGTCGCGAGCTGAGCGAGCGCCTGGCGAATCGTCCCGCGCTTCACGCCGAACACGTCGCAGAGCTGCGCCTCCGTCAGCTTCGCGCCAGGCGCGAGCCGATGCTCGAGGATCGCGGTGCGGATCCGCTCGGCGATCGCTTCGGGGCTGGTCGCACCGGACGGGGAGGAATCGGGCTCGTTCATGATCTGCATCGTGTGATGGTCCTCATCCTAGGGTGGACATAAAGATTGTCAACAATTCTTTTGAAGTATTTCGCACAATCGATGTGCGCGAGCGTGTTCCTATTCGGTGCAATGCGCACAACATCCAAGCAATACAAGCCTGACAGGCAAAATGGAGGCCCCTCTCGTCGTATGCCCGCCCGCTTATTTTGTTGACAAAATTGGTGCAAAAACGGGCGAAGCGCCCGTAGGCGCCAACGAAAAATATTGACCGTTAGTTGCGTAACTACATAAAGAAAAAGGCGGGAAACCCCGCCTTTCGATCGATCGCGCCGGCATCAGCCGAGATGCGGATAGTCGGACAGCGTGAGCCGGAATCCGTGCGCATTCGCGACCAGTTGCGCGTGGGCGCCGAACGGCAGCGTCAGCAGATCTGGCACATGGCCGAACTGGAGCCCCGTGACGACCGGGATGCCGACCACCGCGCGAACCTGGTCGATCATCGCCTGCATGTCGTAGCCGTTGTCGTACTCGAACGGCCGTGCGCCGGTGAACTGGCCGAGCACGAGCGCCTGCTGCCGCGCGAGCAGCCCCGACAGGTGCAGTTGATAGATCATCCGCTCGATCCGGAACGGCTGCTCGTTGACGTCTTCGATGAACAGGATCCCGCCTTCGATATCGGGCATGTACGGCGTGCCGACCAGCGACGTGAGGATCGCGAGGTTGCCGCCCCACAGCGTGCCCGTCACGTTCACCGCCTGCACCTGCGGTGCGTCGGCGATGATCGTCGTGCTCGACTGCGTCAGCGTCTGCCAGAAATGCTGCATCGTGAAGTCGCTCGGCGTTTGAGCGCCGAAGTCGGCCGACAGCATCGGGCCGCCGAACGTCTTGATGCGCGCCTTCGCGTAGAGCGCCAGTTGAATCGCCGTGAAGTCGCTGTGACCCACGAGCGCGACCGGCTGGTCGCGCAACCGGCGTTCGAGCCCGCGATAGTCGAGGCCGTGCAGGATGCGCGCGGCGCCGTAGCCGCCGCGCACCGCGAGCGCGATGTCCGGCAGCGGCCGTTCGGGATCGGCGAGCCGGTTCAGGTCGCCTGCCCGCTCGCCGTCGGTGCCGCCGAAACGCTGGAAGCGCCGCTGCGTCGCCTCGATGTTCTCGATGCGTTGCTGCGCGGTGCTGAGGCGCTCGAGCGCGCGGTTGATCGCGTCGGGGTCGTGCGGATAGCCGGACGGCGCCAGCAGGCGGATGGTGTAGGACGCGGCGGGCTGGAAGGACATGGCGAAGGGTGTCGGGGTCGTCAAACCTGCTTAGAGGGCCTGAACCGTGTCCGGTTCACGAAAACCGTGCACGCCGGGCGCGGCGGGACGCAGCCTATGACGCGCCGGATTCGGCGTCGCGGGCGAGCCGCGCGTCGCGCAGCGCGCGACGGCGCTCGGCGAAGAACGACTTCAGCGCGGCGCCGCATTCGTCGGCGAGCACGCCGCCGGTCACTGCGGTGTGGTGATTCAGCTGCGGATTCGCGAATGCGTCGATCACGCTGCCGCACGCGCCCGTCTTCGGGTCGGCCGCGCCGTAGACGACCCGCGCGATGCGGGCGTGCATGATCGCGCCTGCGCACATCAGGCACGGCTCGAGCGTCACGTACAGTTCGCAGCCGGGCATCCGGTAATTCTGCAGATGCTGCGCGGCCATGCGCAACGCGGCCATTTCGGCATGCGCGGACGGGTCGTGTCCGCCGATCGGATGGTTGAAGCCGCGGGCGATCACTTCGTCGCCGCGCACGAGCACCGCGCCGACCGGCACTTCACCGGCCGCGCGCGCCTCTTCGGCGGCGGCCTGCGCAAGACGCATGAAATGCAGATCCCGCGCCGAGACGGGCGCGGTTTCGGGAACGGGAGAATCGGCGGCGGGGTCAGCGGCCGCGGCGGCTGCCGAGCGTGCTGCGTCGTGCAGCGCGTCGGACGTCACATCGTCCCCGCTTCGGCGGGCGCGTCGTCGAGCCCGCGCTCGCACAGGCGCTCGGCGATGCGTCGGCAGTAGTCGCGCGGCATCACCATCGGGCCGCCGCGCAACGATTCGAGCGCCATGTCGAGCGCAAGGATCTTCGCCTGCAGCCGGCAGCGCGCGGCACGGTCGCTGACCGCCTGCACTTCGTCGTGCAGGTTGCGCAGCGCGCGCAGTTGCTCGACGGCCGGCGGCACGAAGCCCGCGTTCTTCAGGATACGGTTGGCCACGCGCACCTCCTCGGGCACGAGCAGGTCGTCATCCAGCGCCTGTGGCGCGCCGGTACCCGGCAAATCGTCGAACTCGCCCCGCGCGGCGGCGGCGGCAATACGTTGTTCGACCAGGGCGTCAAGCAATCTCATCAGTCAATCGGAACAATGCGGCAGGCCGAATTCTAGCAGGGTGACGCCGGTATGACAGGCCCTTCGAATACATGCTCGATATTGTGTTTTTAGGGGCCGAATCGCCGCGCATGCGTGCCGATCGGCGTCGGTTGCCGCTCTGCTGCGCCGCAACAGGCTGAGCGCGGTTTGGACGCGTGCAAATGGAACGCGTAGCCGGACCCATTTCTTATCCCGCCGATACAGCCGACCGCTGTCGACGCGGTGAAAACGCCATGCGCATCCCCCGCTGCCCGATCACGCAGCCGCCGTTTCCGGCCGCGCCTTCGCGAACGGGCGGAACATCGTCGCGATCAGGAACGCGCCGATCCCGATCACGAACGAGCCGAGGTACAGCCAGCCGTAACTGCCGAACGCATCGACGATCAGCCCGCCGGCAACCGGGCCCGCGGCCATCCCGAGGCTGCCGGCCATCGCGCAGCCGCCGATCACGGTACCCATCATTCGTAGCGGGAAATTCTCGCGCGCGAGCACCGAATACAACGGCATCACGCCCGCATAGATGAAACCGAACAGCGTCGCGACCGCGTAGAAGCCGTCGAGCGTGCGCACGAAGTAGTAGCCGAGCGCGCCCAGCGCTTGCGCGAGCAGCCCCGCCACCAGCATGCGCTTCGCGCCGAGCCGATCGCCGAGGATCCCGAACGCGATCCGGCCGCCCATGCCCGCGAGCCCTTCGACGCTATAGATCGACACGGCGACGATCAGCGGAATCCCGCAAGTTACCGCGTAGCTGACCGTATGGAAGATCGGGCCCGAATGCGTCGCGCAGCAGAAGAAGTTGGTCAGCACGAGCACCATGAACTGCGGCGAGCGCAGCGCATCCGCGACCGACATCGCGGCGGGCGCGCCGGCGGACGCAGGCGCAGCCGCCGCGTGCGTGGATCCAGGATCGAGCGCGGGCGCCCGGCGCACGAGCAGCGATACCGGAATCATCACGACGGCCGCCAGCGCGGCGATCAGCAGCATCGACGTGCGCCAGTCGCGAACCGACACGAGCCACGCGGCCAGCGGCGCCATCGTCATCGGCGCCATCCCCATGCCGGCCGACACGAGCGACACCGCGAGGCTGCGGTGCGTATCGAACCAGCCGGTCACGCACGCCATCATCGGCGCGAATATCGCGGCCGTCGCGCTGCCGACGGCCAGGCCGAAGGTCAACTGGAACACGAGCAGCGACGGCGCGCGGCTCGCCAGCGCGAGGCTCGCCGACAGCAGCACGGCGCCCGCGATGACCACCGGCCGCGTACCGACGCGGTCCGACAGGCTGCCCCACGCCATGCTTGCGAACGCCATCGCGATGAAACCAAGCGTCATCGCGGCGGAAATGCCGGTCATCGACCAGCCCGTATCGCGCGCGATAGACCGTAGAAACACCGGCAACGAAAACATCGCGCCGATCGCGACGCAGCCCATCAGGCCGCCCGCGGCGACGATCACCCAGCGGTATCGGGAATCCGGCATGTGGCGTGTCATGTGGCCTCTCCTGGTTCGTTGCGCCATTTGCGGAAACCGGCTGCCGGCCGCATGGCGCGGCACACTGCCCGGTCGATATCGATACGACGGGCGACGCATCGGGAAATCGACATGCGAGGCGCGTGGTCCGCGGATTTTTATTGTCGGCGATTGCGCGCGGCTCGCAAGGGTCGGATCGCGCGCCCCACTTTTCCTCAACGGGAAATTCGAAATCAGAAATCGTTGGTTGGGGCACGCACTTGCGCTGGCTACACTCGCCCCATCTTGTCATAACAAGTTGACCGATGAACCCGCCCAACGTCGTGCCGCTGTCCGCGGCCCCGCTCTACGTGCAGATCAAGGACACGCTGCGCGCGCGCATACTCGACGGCACCTACGCGCCGCACAGCCGGATGCCGTCCGAGCACGCGCTCTGCGCGATGTTCGACGTGAGCCGCATCACGGTGCGCCAGGCGCTCGGCGATCTGCAGAAGGAAGGCCTGCTGTTCAAGCTGCACGGCAAGGGCACGTTCGTGTCGAAGCCGAAGGCGTTCCAGAACGTGACGTCGCTGCAGGGCTTCGCCGAGGCGATGTCGTCGATGGGCTACGAGATCGTCAACCAGTTGCGCAGCCTGCGCACCGTGAAGGCCGATCGCCATCTCGCGACGAAGCTGAACGTGCCCGAAGGCGCGCCGCTCGTCGAGATCCATCGCGTGCGGCTGCTGAACCGCGAACCCGTGTCGCTCGAACAGACCTGGGTGCCGGAGGCGCTCGGCAAGCGCCTCGCCGGCGCCGATCTCGCCACCCGCGACATCTTCCTGATCCTGGAGAACGACTGCGGCATCCCGCTCGGTCATGCCGACGTGTCGATCGACGCGATCCTCGCGGACGACGAAATCGTCGACGCGCTGCACGTCGAGGAAAGCAGCCCCGTGCTGCGCATCGAGCGCCTCACGCACGACGCGTCGGGCGCGCCGATCGACTACGAATACCTCTACTTCCGCGGCGACGCCTTCCAGTACCGGTTGCGCGTCGACCGGCAAAAGGCGCGCAAACCTGCAAGGAACCCGCGATGAATACCCATGTGCACGAATACGACATCGTCGTGGTCGGCGGCGGCACGGCCGGCCCGATGGCGGCCATCAAGGCGAAAGAGCGCGATCCGTCCCTGCGCGTGCTGCTGCTCGAGAAGGCCAACGTCAAACGCAGCGGCGCGATCTCGATGGGGATGGACGGCCTGAACAACGCGGTGATCCCCGGTCATGCTACGCCCGAGCAGTACACGCGCGAGATCACGATCGCCAACGACGGGATCGTCGACCAGGAAGCCGTGTACGCGTACGCGACGCACAGCTTCGCGACGATCGAGCAACTCGACCGCTGGGGCGTGAAGTTCGAGAAGGACGGCACCGGCGACTATGCGGTGAAGAAGGTCCACCACATGGGCTCGTACGTGCTGCCGATGCCGGAAGGCCACGACATCAAGAAGGTGCTGTACCGGCAACTGAAGCGCGCCCGCATCGCGATCACGAACCGGATCGTCGCGACGCGCGTGCTGACCGACGCGCAGGGCCGCGCGAGCGGCGTGCTTGGCTTCGACTGCCGCACCGCCGATTTCCACGTGATCCGTGCGAAGGCCGTCATCCTCTGCTGCGGCGCGGCCGGCCGCCTCGGCCTGCCGGCGTCGGGCTACCTGATGGGCACGTACGAGAACCCGACCAACGCGGGCGACGGCTACGCGATGGCCTATCACGCGGGCGCCGCGCTCGCGAACCTCGAATGCTTCCAGATCAATCCATTGATCAAGGACTACAACGGCCCGGCGTGCGCATACGTGACGGGGCCCCTGGGCGGCTTCACCGCGAACGGCAAGGGCGAACGCTTCATCGAATGCGACTACTGGAGCGGCCAGATGATGTGGGAGTTCTACCAGGAACTGCAGAGCGGCAACGGCCCCGTGTTCCTGAAGCTCGACCATCTCGCTGAAGAAACGATCCGCACCATCGAGCAGATCCTGCATACGAACGAACGGCCGAGCCGCGGCCGCTTCCATGCGGGGCGCGGCACCGACTACCGCAGCCAGATGGTCGAAATGCACATCTCCGAGATCGGTTTCTGCAGCGGCCACAGCGCATCGGGCGTGTACGTGAATGCGCGCGCGGAGACGACCGTGCCGGGGCTGTACGCCGCCGGCGACATGGCGGCCGTCCCGCACAACTACATGCTCGGTGCGTTCACGTACGGCTGGTTCGCCGGGCAAAACGCGGCCGACTACGTGGCCGGCCGCGAACATGCGCCGGTGGATGACGAACAGGTCGATGCCGAACGCACCCGCGTGCTCGCGCCGCTGCAGCGCGAGCGCGGCCTCGCGCCGGCTCAGGTCGAGTACAAGCTGCGCCGGATGGTGAACGACTACCTGCAACCGCCGAAGGTGACGCGCAAGATGGAAATCGGGCTGCAACGTTTTTACGGCATTACTGAGGACATCAAAGAAATAAAGGCGAACAATCCACACGAACTGATGCGTGCGGCCGAAGTGCGCGCGATCCGCGACTGCGCGGAAATGGCTGCGCGCGCGTCGCTGTTCCGCACCGAGAGCCGCTGGGGGCTGTACCACCATCGCGTCGATTTTCCGCACCGCGACGATGCCGAATGGTTCTGCCACACGTGGCTGCGCAAGGATGCCGCGGGCGCGATGCGCAGCGAGAAGCGGCCGGTCGAACCCTACGTCGTGCCGCTCGCCGACGACGAACGCGGCGCCTACGCGCAGTTGCGCATCCGCGAACCGGCCGCGCTCGCGGCCGCCCTGTAGGGAACCTTGCCATGCCCCATACCCCGCACGACATCTTCCAGCGCAGCAGCGCGCCCGTGACGATCGACGAGTCGCTGTGCATCGCCGACAAGGGCTGCACCGTGTGCGTCGACGTGTGCCCGCTCGACCTGCTCGCGATCGACGTCACCAAGGGCAAGGCGTACATGCAGTTCGACGAATGCTGGTACTGCATGCCGTGCGAACGCGACTGCCCGACCGGCGCGGTCAAGGTCGATATTCCGTACCTGCTGCGCTGACACGGCGCGCGGCCCGACACCGACGACAGCACGACCGAGCCCGTATTCATCGACATCAAGCGCCGCTGTCTCGCGCTATTGCGCAACGCCGCCTGAGCGCGCGTACTGGCCCATTCACCGCACCGACTTTGCTCCATGACCGCTTCTTCCTCCGCTTTCCCGTCGCCCGGCGTGCCGGCCGCCGATCATGCCGCGCTCATCGCGCGCCTCGCCGCAGCCGATGCGTCGGTGCGCCGCATCGCACTGCTCGAACTCGCCGATCTCGAAGCGCCCGAACTCGTGCCGTCGTTCGTCGCGGCGCTGCGCGACGACCCGTCGACCGACGTACGCAGCGAGGCCGCACGCGTGCTCGGCGCATGGGAGCAACCCGATGTCGTCGACGCGCTGTGCCACGCGCTGCTCGATCCCGACGACGGCGTGCGCGCGACCGCCGCGCACAGCCTGTCCGATCTGAAGGACGCGGCATCGGGCGCCGTGCTGTGCCGGTGGGCCGACCGACCCGAGCCGTTCGTGCGCGCCGCCGTGCTGCGCGGCTTGCGCGAGTTGCGCGACCCCGACGCGTTCTCGCCCGCGCTGCGCGCGCTCGACGCGAGCGCCGCTGCCGTACGCACAGAAGCGGTCGTCGTGCTCGGCTGGCTCAAGGACGGCCGCGCGCTGTCGCCGCTCGCGCGCATCGCGACCACGGATGCCGATGCCGACGTGCGGCGCGCGGCGGTCGGCGCAATCGGATTTGCATCGGCGGGCGATGCGGCCGTCGTCACCGCGTTGCTCGCGGCGCTGCACGACGCCGAATGGCAGGTGCGCGAGGAAGCGGCGGCCACGCTCGGCAAGCTGCGCGCCGCCGTTGCGCGCGACCCGCTCGTCGCCGCGCTCGACGACGATTACTGGCAAGTGCGCGTGCGCGCCGTGCGTGCGCTCGGACAATTGCGCGATGCGGCCGCGGCATCGGCCGTCGTCGCGCTGCTCCCGCATGCGATCAGCAATCTGCGCAAGGAAGCCGCCCTCGCGCTCGGCGAATTGCGCGACCGGGCGACGCTGCCCGCGCTGCACGATGCACTCGGCGATCGCGACCCCGAAGTCCGCAAGGCCGTGCGGATCGCGATCGGACAGATCGACGACGCATCGCGATGATCGCGCCGGCCGACATCGCACTCGATCACCCGGCGCACGCACTGACGCTGCGCTGGCCCGACGGCGCCACGCAACGTATCGGCTATGCGCGGTTGCGCAGCGACTGCCCGTGTGCGGAATGCCGAAAGGTCCGGCTCGACGGCGGCCACATCGACGCGCGGCCGGGCCTGACACTGGACGGCGTGGAAGCGCTCGGCTACGGCGTGCGCTTCCTGTTCGGCGACGGTCATGCACGCGGCATTTATCCTTGGCCGTATCTGGCGAACCTTGCGTAGCGGCGATGACGCGGCTTCCCCGTTCGCGCGGGCCACATGGCAAGCATGCGAAAACGCTGCGATACTGACTTCCACGATCGTCACCAGCTACCGTGGGAGCAGCACCATGCAAACCGCAGTCGGATTCATCGGTCTCGGCGTGATGGGCACGCCGATGGCGCTCAATCTCGCGCGGGCCGGCACGCCGCTCGTCGTGTGGAGCCGTTCGCACGGCAACGACGATGCACTGCGCGACGCCGGCGCACGCGTGGCCGGGGACATCGACGACGTATTCGGGTCCTGCCGCACCGTGATTTTGATGCTCGCGAACGACGCGGCGATCGATGCCGCCCTCGCGCGCGGCACGCCCGGTTTTGCCGCCCGGGTCGGCGGACACACGATCGTCAACATGGGCACGAATGCGCCCGAATACTCGCGCGCGCTCGCCGATGACATCGCCGCCGCGTCGGGCCGCTACGTCGAGGCGCCGGTGTCGGGCTCGCGCAAGCCGGCCGAAGCCGGGCAGCTCGTCGTGATGCTGGCCGGCGCGCCAGACGACGTCGGCGCCGTCCGCGCGCTCGTGAAGCCGCTGTGCCGCGACAGCTTCGTGTGCGGCGACGTGCCGTCGGCCCTGACGATGAAGCTCGCCGTCAACCTGTTCCTGATCACGATGGTCACCGGTCTCGCCGAAGCCACGCATTTCGCGCAACGTCACGGTATCGACCTCGCGCGCTTCGCCGACGTGCTGAATGCCGGCCCGATGGCCAGCGACGTGTCGCGCGTGAAGCTCGGCAAGCTCGTCGCGGACGATTTCTCGGTGCAGGCCGCGATTACCGACGTGCTGAAGAATGCGCGTCTCGTCGCCGAATCCGCGCGCGGCATCGGCATCGCGTCGCCGCTGCTCGACATCTGCCACGCGCTTTACGGCGAGACCGAGCAGGCCGGACACGGCGCGGCCGACATGGTCGCCGTGATTCGTGCGATCGAACGGCGTACCGGGGACGCGCGATGAGCGACGTGCACGCTCACGCGTTCGTTCGCACCGACGGGTAGGCCCGACCATGTCCGCACCTGGCAACGCTGTACCCTTGCGCCCCGTTCCCGCCGTGATCGGCATCGTGCTACGCGAACGCGACGTGCTGCTCGTGCGCCGCGCAAATCCGCCCGACGCGGGCTGCTGGGGCTTTCCCGGCGGCAAGATCGAACCGGGCGAGCCGCTCGCGGATGCGGTCGTGCGCGAGGTCGCCGAAGAAACGACGATCGACGTCGAGGCGCTCGACACCTTTACCGCGCTGGATGCGTTCGATTACGATGCGCACGGCGCCGTGCGCCAGCATTTCATCATGGTCGCGGTGCTGTGCAGATGGCTACGCGGCACGCCGGCCGCCGGCGACGATGCGCTCGACGCGCGCTGGTTCGGGATCGACGAGATCGACCGCGACGATTTACCGATGAGCGCGGGTGTGCGGGAGGTCGCGCGACGGGCGATGGAGCGGGCTGCAGCGCTGGAGCGCACGCGGCGGCCATCCGACTGACACATCGCCGTCACTTGCGCATCCCGCGACGCGTTCGCTCCGTCATGGAGCCGCCACCCGCCGAGCACCGAATCATCACGCATCAAACCATGATCAGAATTCGACAATCCACCGAGGCCGACGGCACACGCGTGCTGGATATCTGGCGCCATGCCGTCGACGCCACGCATCACTTCCTGAGCGATGACGACCGTCGCACGATCGAATCCGAAGTCGTCGCGTTTCTGCCCGGCGCGCCGCTCGATGTGGCCGTCGACGAGCGCGATCGTCCGATCGGCTTCATGCTGCTCGACGGCAGCCACATGGAAGCGCTGTTCGTCGATCCCGCCCACCATCGCGCGGGTGTCGGGCGGTTGCTCGTCGAAGAGGCGCTCAAGCGCCACCCCGGCCTGTCGACCGACGTCAACGAACAGAACGACGCGGCGGCGAGATTTTATGAACGACTCGGATTCGAGCGCTGGGGGCGATCGGAGCGGGATGGACAAGGGCGGCCTTATCCGCTGATTCACCTTCGTTATCGCGGGGGTGGTCGGGACTGAGCCGGAGGCCGGGCAGGAACGGAACACCGGCACCGGGCAGGCCTGGATGCGCTGAAACGACACCGCCCTTGCGGTATCGCGGTTATCCCGCGGCGTTGCCGGCCGTCAACGGCCAGCGCCCCAACACGTCGTAGTGCGACTTGCCGAGCCAGCTATCGATCAGGACGAAGTCGAACACAGTCCAAGTAATCGGCTCGATCCGATACTCGTCGGGCCTCTGTGCGCCATACAGCAGCGTCACGTGCGGGGTAAAACTCGACGGAAAAACAGGCACACCTGCCCGTTTCAACGCGTCTCGCAACTGCCGTCGAAAATCGATCAAGTCTTCCAGACCGGCCTTCCCCGTCAGGACCAGCGGCTGACGACCGGACCGCCTGTTGAAGCTGATGATCTTGTCGAACCTCACGGAGAAAGACGGTACATCCATGCGATCCGCGACCGCGCGGGCCCGCGCAAGCTTAGCGTCGGGAACATAAGCGAAGTCCCCCAGAGAACCCAGCGTGATGTGCAGACGCTCGGTGCTCACCGAGCTGTCCTTCTCCAGCAGCATGCTTTCGGCAAGGCCAGTAATGCGCGCCGCCGTGGCCGGGTCCGGCATTACGGCGAAAAAGAAGCGGTGCACGGGAACCGGCGGCGGTACGTCGAAGCCGGGTAGCGTCAGTTGAGTCACGGCAGCATGTCCGACAGGCCTGGAGCGGAATTTTCATTATCGTCAATGGGAAGCCTGTTCGCTCGCCGCGCGACGAATCCGCCGTTCGCGCGCCCGAAGATGCTACCCTCTCGGCCACACTCGACATCCTCTGATGAAGCCCCCGAATTCAACCATGCAAACCGTCGCGGTACTGGACTTCGAAACTACCGGGCTGTCGCCGAATCTGGGCGACCGCGCAACCGAAATTGCCGTCATCCTGCTGCGCGACGGGCAGGTCGTCGACCGTTTCCAGAGCTTGATGAATGCCGGCCGACGCATCCCGTCCGATGTCGTTGCGCTCACCGGCATCACGAACGACATGATCGCGGCGGCGCCGCCCGCGTCCGAAGTCATGAAAGAAGCGGCGGCGTTCGTCGGCAAGCATGCGGTCGTCGCCCACAACGCCGGCTTCGACAAGCGCTTCTGGCAGTCGGAACTGGGGATGCTCGGCATGTCGGTCGACCATGCGTTTGCATGCACGATGCTGGTGGCGAGGCGGATCTACCCGGACGCGCGGAGTCACCGCCTGTCGAGCCTCGCCGAGATGCTGCGGTTGCCGCAAACGGGCCGTGCGCACCGCGCGATGGTCGATGCCGAGATGGCCGGGCATCTGTGGTGCCGGTTGCAGCAGGATATTTCGCGTACTTATGGGCTGGATCGGATCGATCACGCATTGATGTCGCGGGTGCAGGCGACGACCAAGGCGAAGGTGCCGATGTATTTGCGGTCGCTTGGGCAGGCGCATGCATGACGTATCCGGTCCCGGAACGGGAAACACGACGCGCGCTGACTGACTGCACGCGTTAACGCAAAACGGCCGGGCAATGAATTGCCAGGCCGCTTCTTGCTCCCGCGTGAGCCGGGGCAGCAAGCCAACCGAACCGACAATCCGCTTGCGAACTATCGCGACATCGACCGATGCGCGACGACACAAGCGGAATCGAACGCCGATTCAGCCGGAATGCTCACTCCCACTCGATCGTCGCCGGCGGCTTCCCCGAGATGTCGTACACCACCCGATTGATCCCGCGCACTTCGTTGATGATCCGGTTCGACGCGCGACCAAGCAGCGCATACGGCAGATGCGCCCAGTGCGCGGTCATGAAGTCGGTCGTCTGCACCGCGCGCAGCGACGTCACATAGTCGTACGTGCGGCCATCGCCCATCACGCCGACCGACTTCACCGGCAGGAACACCGCGAACGCCTGGCTCGTCAGGTCGTACCAGCTCTTGCCGACATCGGCCTCGCCGCACAGGCCGGCCGCCGCATCCTGCGCGGTCGCGACCGTGCCGCGCAGTTCCTCGATGAAGATCGCGTCCGCGCGGCGCAGCAGGTCCGCGTACTCGCGCTTCACTTCGCCGAGAATCCGCACGCCGAGGCCCGGGCCCGGGAACGGGTGGCGGTACACCATCTCCGGCGGCAGGCCGAGCGCGACGCCCAGCTCGCGCACTTCGTCCTTGAACAGGTCGCGCAGCGGCTCGAGCAACTTCAGGCCGAGCGTTTCCGGCAGGCCGCCGACGTTGTGGTGGCTCTTGATCGTCGTCGCCTTCTTCGTCTTCGTGCCGCCCGACTCGACCACGTCCGGGTAGATCGTGCCCTGCGCGAGCCACTTCGCCTTCGACAGCTTCTTCGCCTCGGCCTGGAATACCTCGACGAACTCGCGGCCGATGATCTTGCGCTTCGCTTCCGGATCGGTCACGCCGGCCAGGTGGCCAAGGAACTGCTCGGACGCGTCGACGTGCACGACCTTCGCATGCAGGCGGCCCTCGAACATGTCGAGCACCATCTTGCCTTCGTTCAGGCGCAGCAGGCCGTGATCGACGAACACGCAGGTCAGCTGATCGCCGATCGCGCGATGGATCAGCGCGGCCGCGACGCTCGAATCGACGCCGCCCGACAGGCCGAGAATCACTTCCTCGTCACCGACCTGCTCGCGGATCTTCGCGACGGCTTCCTCGATGTGGTTCTTCATGATCCAGTCGGGCTTCGCGCCGGCGATCTGCAGCACGAACCGTTCGATGATCTGGCGGCCCTTCACCGTGTGCGTGACTTCCGGGTGGAACTGCACCGCGTAGTAGCCGCGCGCCTCGTCGGCCATGCCGGCGATCGGGCAGCTCGGCGTCGACGCCATCAGCGCGAAGCCCGGCGGCAGCTCGGCCACCTTGTCGCCGTGGCTCATCCAGACCTTCAGCATGCCGTGGCCTTCGGCCGTCGTGAAATCCTCGATGCCGTCGAGCAGGCGCGTATGGCCGTGCGCACGCATTTCCGCGTAGCCGAATTCGCGGTGGTCGCTCCACTCGACCTTGCCGCCGAGCTGCACGGCCATCGTCTGCATGCCGTAGCAGATGCCGAGCACCGGCACGCCGAGATCCCACACGGCCTGCGGCGCGCGCAGTTGATGGTCTTCGTACGTGCTCGCGTGGCTGCCCGACAGGATCACCGCCTTCGGCGCGAACTCGCGGACGAAGTCGTCGGACACATCGTTCGGATGAATTTCGCAGTAGACGTGCGCTTCACGCACGCGGCGCGCGATCAGTTGGGTGACTTGCGAACCGAAGTCGAGAATCAGGATTTTGTCGTGCATGGCTGCGGACGGGATGAAGAGAATAAGAAAAGCAGCGCACGAAGCGCTGCGTCAAAAGCATGGACAGCGGCGTCGGGCGGCAGGCGGCTCGCGCGACGCATTGCCGGTCAATCCTGCGACGGCGGGCGCGCGTCGAACGCGACGCTGCCTGACGCGCGCTCGGAAGCGGCCGATGGGGCTGCCGCGGCCGGCGCCGAAGGCGCCACAGGACGGCTGACGACCGGCTCGACCCGCGGCTGCACCGCGGAGGCCGGCGCCGGTTCGACCGGACGCTGCGCGTCCCGGCCCTCGAGCGCCTGTGCTTTCTCGCGCCGGCGCACGGCCGATGCGAGGCGCACGCCGCCGAGGCCGAGCAGGATCAACGCGACCCCGGCCACCGCCGACAACACCCGGCCGGCGGCCGCGAGCGCGGGCCCGCTGCCGGTGCCGATCGACCACACGACGGTCAGCACGCCGGTCAGCCAGTACACGTGGCCGACCGCCCGTGCGACGGGCGCCGTGAGGTCGCCGTTGAACGCCGCATGAAACGCGAGCCACGCGAGCCCGAGCAGCGCGATACCGAACGCCTGGCCGAGCATCGCCGGCTGGAGGTTCGCCAGTTGCAGCGCGTTGAACAGCGCCTGCCAGGGCGTCAGCACGAACAGCACGCCGAACGCCAGCAGCAGCACGGCATCGACGATCAGCACGGCTCGCAGCAGCGGTTTCATCGGCGATCAGTCCACGTGGTAGTTCGGCGCTTCCTTCGTGATCTGCACGTCGTGCACGTGCGACTCGCGCATGCCCGCCGCGGTGATCTGGACGAATTCGGCCTTCTCGTGCAGCTCGTCGATCGTCTTGCAGCCGCAGTAGCCCATGCTCGCGCGCACGCCGCCGACCAGCTGGAACAGGATCGCGTTGACCGAACCCTTGTACGCGACGCGGCCTTCGATGCCTTCAGGCACGAGCTTGTCGATGTTCGCCGAGTTGTCCTGGAAATAGCGGTCTGCCGCACCGTCCTTCATCGCACCGACCGAACCCATGCCGCGATACGACTTGTACTGGCGGCCCTGATACAGGAACACGTCGCCCGGCGCCTCTTCGGTGCCCGCGAACATGCTGCCCATCATCACCGCGTTCGCGCCGGCCGCGAGGGCCTTCGACACGTCGCCCGAGAAGCGCACGCCGCCGTCGGCGATGCACGGCACGCCGGTGCCCTTCAGCGCTTCCGCGACGTTCGCGATCGCGCTGATCTGCGGCACGCCGACACCCGCGACGATCCGCGTCGTGCAGATCGAGCCCGGGCCGATACCGACCTTGACCGCGTCCGCGCCGTATTCGACGAGCGCCTTCGCGGCGGCGGCCGTCGCGATGTTGCCGCCGATCACCTCGACGTGCGGGAAGTTCTGCTTGACCCAGCGCACGCGCTCGAGCACGCCCTTGCTGTGACCGTGCGCGGTATCGACGACGATCACGTCGACGCCGGCCTGCACCAGCAGCTCGACGCGCTCCTCGTTGTCCGGGCCGACGCCGACCGCCGCGCCTGCGCGCAGCTTGCCGTGTTCGTCCTTGCACGCGTCCGGGTGCTCGGTCTGCTTCGTGATGTCCTTGACGGTCATCAGGCCGCGCAGTTCGAACGCGTCGTTGACGACCAGCACGCGCTCGAGGCGGTGGCTGTGCATCAGCGCCTTCGCTTCGGCGAGCGGCGTGCCTTCCTTGACCGTGACGAGGCGCTCGCGCGGCGTCATGATCGACTTGACCGGCTCGTCGAGGCGCGTTTCGAAACGCAGGTCGCGGTTCGTGACGATGCCGACGAGCTGCAGACCTTCGACGACCGGGAAGCCCGAGATGCCATGCTGGCGCGACAGCGCGATCACGTCGCGCACCTTCATTTGCGGCGGCACGGTGATCGGGTCGCGGACGACGCCCGACTCGAAACGCTTGACCTTCGCGACTTCGCGGGCCTGCTCGGCCGGCGTGAGGTTCTTGTGGACGATACCGACGCCACCCTGCTGCGCCATCGCGATCGCGAGGCGACCTTCGGTGACCGTGTCCATCGCGGCGGACACGAGCGGCATGTTCAGGGAGATGTTGCGGGTCAGCTTGGTCTTGAGGCTGGTGTCGCGCGGGAGAACGTCGGAGAAGGCGGGAACGAGGAGCACGTCATCGAAAGTGAGTGCTTTTTGGATCAGACGCATGGCAAATCCTATGGGCGCAAAAGCGAATTATACGCGAAGCGCCGTGAATTTTCACAACACGAACAACGGCTTAGCCGGTTTCGGCCGTTCGGGGGCCGAATCGTTCGGATCGCCGTTCGGTTCGTTTTCGATCGCTTTTCGTTTCACGGCCGCGTCGAACCATTCGCGCAAGGGCTGGCCGGGCGGCACGTGCGCGTGTCGCGCCGAGGCCACACGGGCGCGACGACAGCGGCCGCGCACGGCCCGGCGACACACAGCCGAAGCGGCTTGCCTGCCCGCCTCACGCCAGCCCGGCCGCGCGGGCGACCATCGCGATGCCGGCCGCCACCACGCCGCACCCGACGATCCGCGCGACGCGCCCGCCGGCCGGCGCCATGCGTTCGGCGGCAATCGCCCCCGCGACGGCGGCCATCACGCGCAGATCCATCATGCCGGCCGCCAGCGCGACCGCCATCAGGTTCCCGCAACACGCGCCGCATCGGATCGCGGCATGCACGCCGTACCGCCATGCCGTGGCGGCCGCCGCCCGCGGCCGGTGTCCGCCTTGCACCGCCGCGTGTCGGCAGCACGCGAGCCGGCGCGCCTTCCACCCGGAGAATTGCAGCCCGCCCGCGGCCAGCACGACGGCGCCGGTCGCGAACGGCATCGTCCGGGCGAGCGCCGGCAGCCGCGCGGCGGCCGTCGTCAGCGCGGCGCCGGCCGGAAACACCAACGCGCCGAGCGCGATCCAGACCGAGAAGTAGCCGGCCCCCGCGACGACGACGAGCCAGGCCGGCCGCACCGCCGCATAGGGGCCGATGCGCTGCCGGTAATGCCAGAGCTGCGCGCGAGCACGGGCAGCATCATCGTCACCGTCATCGCGCCCCACATTCCGGCGAACGCGGCGAATGCGCGCCCGGCGCCCTGCCCGCACGGTCGCAGCCAGGCGGCCGACGCCATCCAGCCGCCGGGCATCGGTTCGCCGCCCATCTCCGCCATCGACGCGTGCTGCGCCAGCAACGCCATCGCGGCGACCGCGAACACGGCCGCGATCGCCGCGCCGAACACCCGCGGATCGGGCGGCCCGGTTTTCAGCCCGGTCGTCGTTCGTGTCATTGCGCATGCCCACCCGTCGCCGGCCCGCTCAGCCGCGCGCGTACTCGTCGTGACGACGCCACCACGGGCCGGCCTCGTTGCGCCCGCGTGGCGCACGATCGAGCCACTGGTACATCCCCCACAAGCCGTCGAGGCCGCGTGCGTAGGTCGAATACGTGTGATAGACGGCGCCGTCCTCGCGCACGAACGCGCTCATCCCCGGCCGGTCGAGCGAATACGTGAGCGCGTCGGTGCCGCACGTGGCCGCGAACTGCACGACGGGCGCCGGCGGCGGATCCATGTCCATCGCGTGGCCGGCCCGCGCATAGTTGTATTCGACGTCGCCCGCGCGCTGCTGCGTTTCGGTAAACGACACATTGAAGTCGAAGTTGAAATCGCTGCCGACCGACGACGCCCACGGGAACGTCCACCCCATCCGCTGCCGGTATGCGAGCAGTTTCGCGAGCGGCGCGCGCGACACGGCCGCGAGCGTCACGTCGTGGTGCGCCAGATGCACGGCGAAGCCGTCGAAGCCGTCGGCGAGCGCCGAGCACGACGGGCAGCCGGCCTTGTAGTCGGGGCCGAACATGAAGTGATAGACGAGCAGTTGCGAACGGCCGCGAAACAGGTCGTCGAGCGTCGTCTGGCCGTCCTCGGTATCGAACCGGTAAGTTTTGTCGACGCGCACCCACGGCAGCGCCTGGCGCCGCCGCGCGAGTTCGTCGCTTTGCCGCGTCAACGCCTTTTCCGCGTCGAGCAGCGCGCGGCGTTCGGCCAGCCATTCGTCGCGGGTTCCGGTGAGATGGGTCGTCATTGCAGGTTCCTCCTTCCGATGGGTATCCGGGCACGGCATCCGGAGCCGTGTGCGTGGTGCTAGATTAGTGGCCGGCATCGGACCGCAGGGAGTGACAAGTGTGTCGGGATTCGGATGGATTCGCTGATCACGGCGGCCGCGCGCGCGCTCGCGGCCGGTGACGCGCTCGGCGCGTTGAACCGCGTCGCGCTGCGCGACGATGCGCCGGCGCTCGCGCTGCGCGGCATCGCGCTCGCGCAGCTCGGCGATTTCGAACGCGCGCGTTCGCTCGTGCGCGGCGCCGCACGCGCATTCGGCGCGAAGGAAGCGGTCGCGCGGGCGCGCTGCGTCGTCGCGGAAGCCGAGATCGCGCTCGCGTCGCGCGACCTGCACTGGCCGACGCGCGCGCTCGATGCGGCCTGCGCGACGCTCGACGCGCACGGTGATCGTGCGAACGCCGCGCATGCGCGCTATCTCGGCGTGCGCCGCTTGCTGCTGATCGGCCATCTCGACGAGGCCGAGCGGCTGCTCGCGCATCTCGATCCCGCGCCGCTGCCGCCCGCATCGCGCGCCGCCCATGAATTGATCGCGGCCGGCATCGCGATGCGCCGCATCCGTACGCACGCGGCCCGTGCGGCGCTCGACCGTGCGCGGACAGCCGCCCGCGCCGCCGGCATCGCCGCGCTGACGGCCGAGGTCGACACCGCCGCGCGCGTGCTCGACGCGCCGGCCGCTCGGCTCATCGCGCGCGGCACGTCGCGGCTCGTGCCGCTCGACGAAGTCGAGACGCTGTTCGAGTCGAATGCGCTGGTCGTCGACGCATGCCGCCACACGGTGCGCGATGCGCGCACGACCGTGTCGCTCGCGCGGCGTCCGGTGCTGTTCGTGCTCGCCCGTGCGCTCGGCGAAGCGTGGCCGGCCGACGTGTCGAGAAACGCGCTCGTCGCCGCCGCGTTCCGCGCGAAACAGGCCGACGAATCGCATCGTGCGCGGCTGCGTGTGGAGATCGGCCGGCTGCGTGCGGTGCTGCGCCCGCTCGCGAACGTCGTCGCGACGCCGCGCGGCTTCGCGCTCGAACCGCTCGGCGTGCGCGAAACCGTCGTCCTCGCGCGCCCGGTCGACGATCGGCACGCGGCCGTGCTCGCGCTCCTCGCCGACGGCGAAGCGTGGTCGAGCTCCGCGCTGGCGCTCGCGCTCGGCGCCAGCCAGCGTACCGTGCAGCGCGCGCTGGATGCGCTCGCGGAAACCGGCAAGGTGCAGGCGCTCGGCCGCGCACGCGCGCGCCGCTGGATGACGCCGCCGCTGCCCGGATTCGCGACGACCTTGTTACTCCCGGTTGCGCTGCCGGGCGATTAGGATGGCCTCATCGAACGACGAGGTAACGAACATGAAACGCTCCACTGCAGACATCCTTCACGAGTACGGCCCGTTTCCGGGCGTCGACGGCGTGCACGGCGTCACGTTCGACGGGCAGCACGTGTGGTACGCGTCCGGCGACAAGCTGAATGCGCTCGACCCCGAGCGCGGCACGATCGTCCGTTCGCTCGACGTCGCCGCGCACGCGGGCACCGCGTTCGACGGCCACCACCTGTTCCAGATCGTCGAGGACCGCATCGAGAAGATCGACCCCGAATCGGGCCGCGTGCTCGCGACGATCCCGGCGCCCGGCGGCGGCGCCGATTCGGGGCTCGCGTGGGCGGAAGGCACGCTGTGGGTCGGCCAGTACAGCGAACGCAAGATTCATCAGGTGGATCCGCAGTCGGGCGCCGTGCTGCGCACGATCGAATCGAACCGCTTCGTCACGGGCGTGACGTGGGTCGACGGCGAGCTGTGGCACGGCACGTGGGAAGCCGACCGGAGCGACCTGCGGCGCATCGATCCGCGCACGGGGGAAGTACTCGAGCAGATCGACATGCCGGCCGGTGTCGGCGTGTCGGGGCTCGAATCCGACGGTCACGACCGCTTCTACTGCGGCGGCGGCAACAGCGGCAAGCTGCGTACCGTGCGGCGCCCGGCGCGCACGCGTGCCGCCGGTGACGGCGCGGCGGCGACACCCGATTCGGCAAAGGACTGATTCGCCGCCCGTCGAAACCGCTCGACGCCATGCCCCGAGTGCAGGAATGAACAAGACGCCGCCGCGACGGCATCGCTAACATGCGCGCACTTCAGTCATTCGTTCGGAGCGGTCGATGCAGCGCGGCGTGGTGTACGGTGTCCTGGCAGGCGCCCTGTGGGGCATGGTGTTTCTCGTGCCGCGGCTGCTGACCGATTTCTCGCCGCTGCTGCTGAGCGCCGGCCGCTACACGATGTACGGCCTCGTGTCGCTCGTGGCCGCCTTGCCGACCGCGCGCTCGCTGCTCGCCCGGCTGACCCGCGAGGATCTCGTCGCCCTCGTGAGGCTCGCCGTCATCGGCAACGTCGCGTACTACATGCTGCTGTCCGGCGCCGTGCACCTGATCGGCATCGCGCCCAGCTCGCTGATCGTCGGCGTGCTGCCCGTGACCGTCACGCTCGCGGGCCTCGGCGACCACGGCGCCATGCCGCTGCGGCGGCTTGCTGCCCCGCTCGTGCTGGTGATCACGGGCATCGTCTGCATCAACGTCGATCTGTTTACGTCCGAAGCCGCGCACGCGACGACGCTCGCGCAGAAGCTCGCGGGCATCGCCTGTGCGTTGGGCGCGCTCGCGAGCTGGACCTGGTATGCGGTGGCGAACACACGCTACCTGCAGCGCCATCACCACTTCGGCGGCAACGAATGGTCGGTGCTGTGGGGTGTCGTGACGGGCCTGATCGGCGGGCTCTGCTGGCTGGCGATCCTCGCGCTGCCGGCCGGCACCGTGCAGGCGGCCGTGCCCGCATCGCGCTGGCAGTTGTTCTGGCTGCTGAACCTCGTGCTCGCGATCGGCGCGTCGTGGCTCGGCAACGGGCTGTGGAACGCCGCGTCGAAGCGGCTGCCGCTGACGCTGTCGGGTCAGTTGATCGTGTTCGAAACCGTGTTCGCGATGCTGTACGCGTTCGTGTACGATCGGCGGATGCCGCATGCGCTCGAGATCGCCGCGCTCGTGCTGCTGCTCGCCGGCGTATACGGCTCCGTGCGAAAGCATGGCGACACGCCGGGCGGCGCACCGACAAACGCAAACGCCGCGGCCCACTGAGCGCCGCGGCGTTTGACCGCCCGTCAGCGCGAACGACGCGTCAGCGCGCGTCCTTGTGCATCCACTTGCGGCCCTCGATCGAACCGTCGCGGCGGGACTTGTCGACGCGCCGCTGGCGCGCGAGCTTCGGATCGACGATCAGCGGACGGTAGATCTCGACGCGATCGTGGTCGACGAGCGGCGTATCGAGCGGCGCGAGCTTGCCGTACACGCCCGTCTTCGCGTGCGCGAGATCGATCTCCGGGTGCAGCGCGAGCACGCCGCTCGCGTCGATGGCCGAGCGCACGGTCGCCCCTTCGGGCAGCGACAGCGGAATCAGCGTCTGGCGGTCCGGCAGTGCATAGCAGACTTCGATCGACAGCATCGCGTCACCCCTTTCCGTAGCGCTGGTCCGCGCGCTTCACGAACGAATCGACGAACGTGTTCGCGATGTGGCTGAACACAGGCCCGATGATCTTCTCGAGCAGGATGCTCGAAAACTCGTAGTGCAGCGCGAATTCGATCTTGCACGCATCGGCGCGCAGCGGGATGAAGCGCCACGAACCCGTGAACTTCTTGAACGGCCCGTCCGCGAACTCCATGTCGATGCGCGTCGGACGCTGCTGCGTGTTGCGCGTCGCGAAATGCTGCTTGATACCCTTGAAGTTGATGTCGATGCGCGCTTCCATCCCGCTCTCGTCCTGACGGCGAACCTCGACACCGCCGCACCAGGGCAGGAAATTGGGGTAGTCGGCCACGTCGGTGACGAGGTCGAACATCTGTTCCGCCGAGTGGCGGATCAATACGGTTTTCTGGACATCTGCCATAAATCGCGCGGCATCGCTGAAAGGGGGAACGCCAAGCCGGGCGATTCCCGCCCCGCTTTGCTAAAATCGTGATTTTAAACGAGTTGGCCCGATCCTTTCATGAGCATCATCGACAACAGGAAAGCGCACTTCGATTATCACATCGAGGAACGCTACGAGGCGGGGCTCGTGCTCGAGGGCTGGGAAGTCAAGGCGCTGCGCGCCGGACGCGGCCAGATCAAGGAAGGCTACGTCGTGGTGAAGAACGCCGAGATCTTCCTGATCGGGACCCATATCAGCCCGCTGCCCGAAGCCTCGACGCACATCAAGCCCGACCCGGTCCGCACGCGCAAGCTGCTGCTGCACCGCGAGGAAATCAAGAAGCTGATCGGCAAGGTCGAGCAGCGCGGCTATACGCTCGTGCCGCTGAACTTCCACTACAAGGGCGGCCGCGTGAAGTGCGACATCGCGCTCGCGAAGGGCAAGAAGCTGCACGACAAGCGCGAAACCGAGAAGAAACGCGACTGGGAACGCGAGAAGGCGCGCATCATGCGCGCCGGCACCTGACGCGCACGCCATCACCGCAAACGACACGGCCCGCTCGAAGCGGGCCGTGTTGCTTTGGACTACCTGAATCGCGCGTGCCGTTTGCCCGGCTGCGCGACGATTCGCCGCATGACGAGCGCAACGGGCGACCGCGCTGGCATCGGGCGGACCGTCGGGCTCAGCCCTTCGCGCCGGACGCCGCCCCCGCGCTCTTGACGATCGTCAGCGCCGACGAGATCGCGGTGCCGATATCCGACAGGTTCGACGGCACGATCAGCGTATTGCCCTGCTTCGCGAGATTCGCGAACGCGCCGACATACTGCTCGGCGACCTTCAGGTTCACCGCGTCCATCCCGCCCTGCGACTGGATCGCGCTCGCGATCTTCTGGATCGCCTGCGCGTTCGCCTCGGCCACCGCCAGAATCGCGGCGGCTTCGCCCTGCGCCTGGTTGATCGCGGCCTGCCGCTCGCCTTCGGACTTCTGGATCGCGGCTTCGCGCGCACCCGACGCGAGATTGATCTGTTCCTGCTTGCGGCCTTCGGATGCGGCGATCAGCGCGCGCTTTTCGCGCTCCGCGGTGATCTGCGCCTGCATCGCGTGCAGGATCTCCTTCGGCGGCGTCAGGTCCTTGATCTCGTAGCGCAGCACTTTCACGCCCCAGTTCGCCGCCGCCTGGTCAAGCGCCGACACGATGTTGTGGTTGATGAAATCACGCTCCTCGAACGTCTTGTCGAGTTCGAGCTTGCCGACCACGGAGCGCAGCGTGGTTTGCGCGAGCTGGGTGATCGCCAGCACGAAGTTGCTCGATCCGTAGGACGCCTTCATCGGATCGGTTACCTGGAAGTACAGCACGCCGTCGACCTGCAACTGCGTGTTGTCGCGCGTGATACAGACCTGGCTCGGCACGTCGAGCGGAATTTCCTTCAGCACGTGCCGGTACGCGATGCGATCGACGAACGGCAGCACGATATTGAGACCGGGAGACAACGTCGCGTGGTAGCGCCCGAAGCGCTCGAGCACCCATGCATGCTGCTGCGGCACGATCTTCACCGTCTTCGACACGATCACGATCGCGATGACGAGCAGGACAACCCAGATGATCAGCGAATCCATGAAATATTCCCTCCTTGTTGTATCAGCGGACAATCAGCCCGCGGGTTTCGCCACGACCACGAGGCAATTGCCCCGCACGGCGCTGACCTGGTACACGTGCGCATCGTCGCGCTCGCCGTACGCGAGCTCGACGTCCCAGTCTGCCCCGCGATACTGCACGCGCGCGCGGCCGTCACGCCACGCGTCGACCGTGACGGTCGAGCCGATATCGAGATTGACGTCGGGATTCGTCGACGTGTCTCGCTTCTGCTTGCGGCCGAGCCCCGAGCGGCGCAGTACGATCATCGCGACGATCGCGACCGCGGCCGCCGCGCCGAACTGCACGTGCGGCGCGAAACCGGCCAGTTGCAACAGTCCGCCCGCGAGAAAGCCGAGCGCGATCATCAGCAGGTAGAACGTGCCCGTCAGCAACTCCGCGACGACCAGCACGCCCACCCCGACCCACCAGAACAGATGCCCCGACATCATTGTGGTCTCCAGAAAAACGTCTCCGATGCTCACTCTATTCGCTGCGTGCACAACTGGACGAAGCGGTCGGCACGCTGGAGATCGCCGCGCGTACCGACGAAAAAAAACACCCCGGTGCTTACCGGGGTGTTTATAGCACGAACCTTGCATTTTGCCTTCAACGAAAGCACGGCGGACCGCCCTTTCGCCGAAGTTGCATGACCGACCGTTACTTGCGGTTGGCGAGCGCCTGCCACGTATCGATGATCGTGTCGGGGTTCAGCGAGATCGACACGATGCCTTCGTCGGTCAGCCATTGCGCGAAGTCCGGATGATCGGACGGGCCCTGGCCGCAGATCCCGACGTACTTGCCCATCTTGCGGCAGGTATCGATCGCACGCTTCAACAGGAACTTGACGGCCGGATCGCGTTCGTCGAAGTCGACGGCCAGCAGTTCCATGCCCGAATCGCGGTCGAGGCCGAGCGTGAGCTGCGTGAGGTCGTTCGAGCCGATCGAGAAACCGTCGAAGTGTTCCAGGAACTCTTCGGCGAGGATCGCGTTGGTCGGGACTTCGCACATCATCACGAGGCGCAGGCCGTTTTCGCCGCGCTTCAGGCCGAACTTCTCGAGCAGGCCGACGACGCGCTCCGCCTGCTTCACGGTCCGCACGAACGGCACCATGATCTCGACGTTGGTCAGGCCCATCTCGTCACGCACGCGCTTCAGTGCACGGCATTCCATCTCGAACGCCTGCGCGAAGTCCTCGGCGATGTAGCGCGACGCGCCGCGGAAGCCCAGCATCGGGTTTTCCTCGTCCGGCTCGTAACGCGAACCGCCGATCAGCTTCTTGTACTCGTTCGACTTGAAGTCGGACAGACGCACGATCACGGGCTTCGGATAGAACGCCGCCGCGATCGTCGCGACGCCTTCCGTCAGCTTGTCGACGTAGAACTGACGCGGCGACGCGTGACCGCGCGCGACGCTCTCGACCGCCTTCTTCAGGTCCTGGTCGATGTTCGGATACTCGAGAATCGCCTTCGGGTGAACGCCGATGTTGTTGTTGATGATGAACTCGAGACGCGCGAGACCCACGCCGCCGTTCGGCAGTTGCGAGAAGTCGAACGCGAGCTGCGGGTTGCCGACGTTCATCATGATCTTGACCGGGATCTCCGGCAGTTCGCCGCGCTGCACTTCCGTGACTTCCGTCTCGAGCAGCCCGTCGTAGATCTTGCCTTCGTCGCCTTCCGCGCACGACACGGTGACGAGCGCGCCGTCCTTCAGCACGTCCGTTGCATCGCCGCAGCCGACGACTGCCGGCACGCCCAACTCACGCGCGATGATCGCCGCGTGGCAGGTACGGCCGCCACGGTTCGTGACGATCGCCGCCGCCCGCTTCATCACCGGCTCCCAGTTCGGGTCGGTCATGTCGGCCACCAGCACGTCGCCCGGCTGCACGCGTTCCATTTCCGACGGATCCTGGATCACGCGTACGGGGCCCGCGCCGATCTTCTGGCCGATCGCACGCCCCGTCGCGAGCACCTGCGACTGGCCCTTCAGCTTGAAGCGCTGCTCGGCCTTGCCGCTCGCCTGGCTCTTCACCGTTTCCGGACGCGCCTGCAGGATGAAGATCTTGCCGTCGCGGCCGTCCTTGCCCCACTCGATGTCCATCGGACGCTGGTAGTGCTTCTCGATGATGACCGCGTACTTCGCCAGCTCGATCACGTCTTCGTCGGTGATCGAATAGCGGTTGCGCTGCTCGTGCGGCACGTCGACCGTCTTCACGCGGCCCGGCTCGCCCGGCTGCGTGAATTCCATCTTGATCAGCTTCGAGCCGATCGAGCGACGGATGATCGGGTACTTGTCCTGCGCGAGCGTCGTCTTGAACACGTAGAACTCGTCCGGGTTCACCGCGCCCTGCACGACGGTTTCGCCCAGGCCGTAGCTCGACGTGATGAACACGGCGTCCTTGAAGCCCGATTCGGTATCGATCGTGAACATCACGCCGGCCGCGCCGACGTCCGAGCGGACCATGCGCTGCACACCGGCCGACAGCGCGACTTCGGCGTGCGTGAAGCCCTTGTGCACGCGGTACGAGATCGCGCGGTCGTTGTACAGCGACGCGAACACGTGCTTCATGCGGTCGAGCACGTCGTCGATGCCGACGACGTTCAGATACGACTCCTGCTGGCCGGCGAACGACGCGTCGGGCAGGTCTTCCGCGGTCGCGGACGAGCGCACGGCGAACGACAGTTCGTTCGGCGAGCCGTTCTTCAGCACGTCGAACTGCGCGCGGATTTCCTGCTCGAGGCGCGCCTGCAGCGGCGCGTCGACGATCCACTTGCGGATGTCGGCACCGGCTTCGGCGAGCGCCTTCACGTCGTCGATGTCGAGCGACTCGAGACGCTTGGCGATGCGATCGGTGAGGTCGTTGTGCTTGAGGAAATCGCGGAATGCGAGCGCGGTCGTGGCGAAACCGGTGGGTACGCGAACGCCTGCTTCGGAAAGCTGGCTGATCATCTCGCCGAGCGACGCATTCTTGCCGCCCACGATCTCCACATCGGTCATCCGCAACTGCTCGAACGGAATTACATACGCCTGGTCCTTTGCGACGTTTGCTGCGTTAGTCATACAAGCCCCTAAGTGTGAAAAAAATGCTCGATCGCGCAAGTGGGCTCGGACGCGGGCGCTTGCAAAAAGGCGCGGCGCGTCTTGCGCAACCTGTTAGATAAACACTCGCAGCGGCGAAAATCATCCGACCCGATTTGCAAAAATCCCGGCAGAAGGGCGATATTTGCAGACAAATCGCCAGACTTGCCGGGAATTCTCGAATCTCGCGGCCAAGTCGCGGGCGCCGTTCGCGCCCCGCCCCCGCAATTGCTTATCCAACAGGTTGCCGCTATTCTACCGTGCCGGCTGCCGGATGTGGCGCGACCTTGTCACTGGGTGTGGAGGCGTGCCTCCAGCCGCCCGCGCAACTGCCCTTCACGCTCGACGTCCAGATTCATGCTGCCTACCGTATTCATCGTCTCCGACGGCACCGGGATCACTGCCGAAACCTTCGCGCACTCGATCCTCTCCCAGTTCGACCAGAAATTCCGCCTCGTGCGCGTGCCGTTCGTCGACTCGCTCGACAAGGCCTATGCGACCGTCGAGAAGATCAACGAGGCCGCCGTGCACGACGGCCGCCGCGCGATCGTGTTCACGACGCTCGTCGACAGCGAGTCGAACGACATCGTCAAGCGCTCGAACGCGCTCGTGCTCGACATGTTCCAGCGCTTCGTCGAACCGCTCGAGCAGGAGCTGGAGCTCAAGTCGAGCCACGCGATGGGCCGCGGCCACCAGAACGCGGACACCGAGGAGTACAAGACGCGGATCGAGGCGATCAACTTCTCGCTCGCGCACGACGACGGCCAGTCGAACCGCAACCTGTCGGAAGCCGACGTGATCCTCGTCGGCGTGTCGCGCAGCGGCAAGACGCCGACGAGCCTGTACCTCGCGATGCAGTACGGCGTGAAGGCCGCCAACTATCCGCTGATTCCGGAGGATTTCGAACGCGGCAAGCTGCCGTCGGCGCTGTCGCCGTACAGCGAGAAGCTGTTCGGGCTGTCGATCGACCCGCAGCGCCTGTCGGAGATCCGCAACGAGCGCCGGCCGGGCAGCAAGTACGCGGCGCCCGAGAACTGCCGCTACGAGATCAACGAGGCCGAGGCGATGATGCGCCGCGAAGGGATCAAGTGGCTGTCGTCGACGCACAAGTCGATCGAGGAAATCGCGACGACGATCCTGCAGGAAATCCGCCTCGACCGGCAGTCGTACTGAGCGCGGGTGCGCGGGCGGCCGTCCGGCCGCCGCCGAAAGCAAAAAGGCCGCGAATGCGGCCTTTTCTCGTTTTTGCCGCACATGCGCGCGTGCGGCGTCACGCCGGCCGCTGCTGTCGTACCTGCTCGAACAGGCACACGGCGGCGGCTGCCGCCACGTTCAACGACTCCATCCCGCCCGGCTGCGGAATCGTCACGCGATGCGTGGCCGCGTCGCGCCAGAATGCCGACACGCCGGCGCCTTCGTTGCCGAACACCCAAGCGACGGGGCCCGACAGGTCGCAGTCGTAGACCGCCCGCGCGCCGTGCGAGTCGGTCAGCGCAACCGGTACGTCGAGGCGTTCGGCCAGCGCCGCCGCTTCGACGTCCTCATGGATCGACAACAGGAAATGCGCGCCCATGCCCGAACGCAGCACCTTCGACGACCACGCATGGGCCGTCCCCTGTGCGCAGAACACGTGACGCACGCCGGCCGCCGCCGCGCTGCGCAGGATCGAGCCGACGTTGCCGGCATCCTGCACGCCGTCGAGCACGACCGACGTATGCGTGACGCGCCCGGGCAGCGGTTGCGCCGGCCGGTCGACCAGCAGCAGGAAGCCGACGCCGTTGACGACGTTCGACAACTGCCCGAACAACGCGTCCGGCAGCGTGACGATCCGCTGCGCGTCGATGCGCGCGACGATCGCCTGCGCCTCCGCGTGGCCGAGCGCGCCTTCGGTCGTCACGCACAGTTCGGGCGCCGCACCCGTATCGAGGTACGCGCTCGCGAGGTGGAAACCTTCGAGCAGCGCCTGGCCGCTGCGGCGCTGATGGGGCGTCGAACCCGCGAGCGCCTTCAGGCGCTTGTACAGCGGGTTGTCGCGGGAAGTGATGCTTTTCATCGAATCAGGTCGAGCGCCTCGCGCACGGGGGCAAACGAGCGCCGATGCACTTCGCACGGGCCGTGCTCGCGCAGCGCGGCAAGATGTTTCGGCGTGCCATACCCGGCATGCACGTTGAAGCCATATACGGGGAAGCGCTCATGCAGGTCGACCAGCATGCGGTCGCGCGTGACCTTCGCGAGGATCGACGCGGCCGAGATGCTCGGCACGAGCGCGTCGCCGCTGACGATCGCCTCGGCACGTACCATCAACGTCGGGCAACGGTTGCCGTCGATCTGCGCGAGCGTCGGCAGCACCGACAGCCCTTCGACCGCCCGTTTCATCGCGAGCATCGTCGCATGCAGGATGTTCAGCGTATCGATCTCGTCGACGCTCGCCGACGCGACGCAGTACGCGCGCGAACGCGCGATGATCAGGTCGTACAGCATGTCGCGCTTTTTCGCGGACAGCGCTTTTGAATCGTCGAGCCCGTCGATCGGCTGCGCCGGATCGAGAATCACCGCGGCGGCCACCACCGGCCCGGCGAGCGGGCCTCGGCCCGCTTCGTCGACGCCGCAGACGATCTCGTCCGGGCGGCTGAAGTCGAAACCGCCCTGCACGTCGCTCGACGCGCGGCGGCGCGGTGCACGGACGGCGGTCATGCGCCCCCCTTGCGTTGTTCGAGCACGCGCACGACGGCCTCGGCCGCCTTCGCGGCCGTATTCTGCCGCAGCGACAGATGCATTTCGGTAAACACTTCGGTCAGCGTGCGGCGGTTCGCGTCGTCGCGCAGCTGTGTGAGCGTCGCATCGGCGAGCGCCTCGGGCGTCGCGAAATGCTGCAGCAGTTCCGGCACGACGAAGCGCCCCGCCAGGATGTTCGGCAAGCCGACATACGGCAGGTAGCCCTGCCGACGCATGATCTGCCCGGTCAGCCAGGGCACCTTGTACGAGATCACCATCGGCTTTTTCAGCAGCGCGGCTTCCAGCGTGACGGTGCCGCTCTTCACGAGGATCGCGTCGGCGGCCGTCATCGCGACCTGCGAACGGCCGTCGGTGATCGTCAGCGCGAGCTGCGGATGGGCGTCGACGAGCGGCTGCAGCAGTTCGCGCAGCGCGGGCGTCGCCGCCGGCATCACGAACCGCACACCGGGCTCGCGCTGCTGCATCAGCGCCATCGCCGCGAAGAACGTCGGGCCGATCAGCGCGATCTCCGAGCGCCGGCTGCCCGGCAGCACCGCGATCACGGGGCCGTCGGCCGGCAGACCCAGCGCGATGCGCGCGCCGTGCGTGTCGGGTTCGAGCGGAATGTCGTCGGCCAGCGGATGACCGACGTACGTCGATGCGACGCCAGCCTTGTCGAGGATCGCCGGTTCGAACGGGAACAGGCACAGCATGTGATCGACGGACTTCGCGATCTTCTTGATCCTGCCGCCGCGCCACGCCCAGATCGACGGGCACACGAAGTGGATCGACGGGATGCCCGCGTCGCGCGCCGCCTGTTCGACGCTGAAGTTGAAATCGGGCGCGTCGACGCCGATGAACGCGTCCGGCCGCTCGGCGAGCAGCTGGCGCTTGAGTTCGCCGCGAATCCGCAGGATCTCGGGAATCTGGCCCAGCGCCTCGACATAGCCGCGCACGGTCAGCTTGTCCATCTGCCAGTGCGAGTCGAAGCCCTGCGCGATCATGCGCGGCCCGCCGATCCCGTAATACCGGGCCGCTTCGGGCAGCCGCTCGCGCAGCCCGCCGAGCAGCGACGCCGCGAGCAGGTCGCCCGACGGCTCGCCGGCCACCATCGCGAGCCGGAGCTGATGGGTCGTGAGCGGCATCGCTTAGCGGATGATGCCGCGTTGCGACGCGTCGATGAACTCGACGAGCGCCTTCACCGGTGCATCGCCGTCGCCGCCCGCTTCCGCGAGCTCGCGCAATTGCACCTTCGCTTCCTCGAGCGACAGGCCGTTCTTGTACAGCAAGCGGTACGCGCTGCGCAGCGCCGAGATCGCGTCGGCCGAGAAGCCGCGCCGGCGCAGCCCTTCGACGTTGATCCCGTGCGGCTCGGCCTTGTTGCCCGCCGCGATCACGAACGGCGGGATGTCCTGCACGAGCGCCGACGCGCCGCCCAGCATCGAATGCGCGCCGATGCGCACGAACTGGTGCACGCCCGACATGCCGCCGACGATCGCGAAATCGCCGATCTCGACGTGGCCGGCCATCTGCGCGTTGCTCGACAGGATCACGTTGTTGCCGACGCGGCAGTCATGACCGATATGCACGTAGGCCATGATCCAGTTGTCGTCGCCGAGCGTCGTCACGCCGACGTCCTGCACGGTGCCCGTGTGGATCGTCGTGAATTCGCGGATCGTGTTGCGGTTGCCGATCACGAGCTTCGTCGGCTCGTCCTTGTACTTCATGTCCTGCGGACGGCCGCCGACCGACGCGTAATGGCCGATGCGGTTGTCCTCGCCGAGCGTCGTATGGCCCTCGATCACGCTGTGCGAGCCGATCGTCGTGCGCGCGCCGATCGTGACGTGCGGGCCGACGATCGCGTACGGGCCGATCTCGACCGATTCGTCGATCTGCGCGCCCGGCTCGACGATCGCGGTAGGATGAATCCTGGTCATGCGCCGTTGCCTCTCGATATGATGTGTCGCGTTGCTCGCGTTATGTTATCCATGCGTGCCGCGTCGCTCAGGGCGCCGCGTCGGCCGTCTTGACCGTGCACATCAGTTCGGCTTCCGCCGCCACCTTGCCGTCCACTTCCGCCACCGCCTTGAACTTCCAGATGCCGCGGATGTAGCGCTCGAACGTCACGTTCAGGATCAGCTGGTCGCCCGGTTCGACCACGCGCTTGAAGCGGGCGCCGTCGATCCCGACGAAGTAGTACAGCGTGTTCTCCGGATCCTTCGGCTGCTCTTCCGCGAACGTCAGCAGCGCCGCGGCTTGTGCGAGCGCCTCGAGGATCAGCACGCCGGGCATCACCGGCCGCTTCGGGAAGTGCCCCTGGAAGAACGGCTCGTTGATCGACACGTTCTTCAGCGCTTTGATCCCTTTGTGCGGTTCGAGTTCGAGCACGCGGTCGACGAGCAGAATCGGGTAGCGATGCGGCAGCAGCGTGAGGATCTTGTGGATGTCGAGATTGATTTTTTCAGTGCTCATGATGGTTCGTCTCACGCAGAGGCTGCGCGGTGGTGATGCAAAGGCTGAAGCGGGCCGCCGCGCGGCCCAGTCTGGCAAACCGGGCCGGTTGCGCTGGCCGTGCCCGGTTCGTGGTCTCGCATGACGCGCTCAGGCGCCCGCGCCGCCCTGGGCGGCGAGCGCGGCTTCGAGCGCCTTGATGCGCTCGCGCAGCTTGTCGAGGTTGCGCACGAGCGCGGCGCTCTTGTTCCATTCGCCGTGGTCGACGGCCGGGAACGCGCTGGTATAGATGCCGGCCTTCGGCAGCGACTTCGATACGCCCGACTTCGCGGTAATGATGACGTAGTCGCCGAGCGTCACGTGGCCGGCGATCCCGGCCGCGCCGCCGATCATGCAATGGCGGCCGATCGTCGTACTGCCCGCGATGCCGGCGCTGCCGGCGATCACCGTGTACGCGCCGATCCGGCAGTTGTGGCCGATCTGCACCTGGTTGTCGATCTTCACGCATTCCTCGATGACGGTATCCGCCATCGCGCCGCGGTCGATCGTCGTGTTCGCGCCGATTTCGACGTCCGGGCCGATCGTCACGCCGCCGACCTGCGGGATCTTGACCCAGCTGCCGGTGCGCGCGTCGCCGTCGCCGACGAAATCCGGTGCGAAGCCGAAGCCGTCGGAGCCGATCACGGCGCCCGAATGGACGATCGCGCGCGGGCCGATCTTGCAGCCGTGGTACACCGATGCGTTCGGATAGAAATGCGAGCCGGCGCCGATCGTCGTGCCGCGGCCGACGAAGACGTTCGCGTCGAGCTGCACGCCGTCTTCGATCACCGCGCCGGCTTCGACCGTCACGTGCGGGCCGATCACCGCGGTCGCGGCGACCTGCGCGGCCGGATCGATCGTCGCGCTCGGATGCACGCCGGCCGCGCGCGGCGGCGTGGCGAGATCGATGAACATCTGCGCGACGCGCGCGAAATACGCGTACGGATTCGGCGTCACGATGAAATTGCGACCCTTCGCGGCCGCGCCCAGCTTTTCCAGATCCTTCGGCGCGATCAGCACCGCGCCGGCGCGGGTCGTGTCGACCTGCGACAGGTACTTCGGGTTCGCGAGGAACGCGAGCTGCTGAGGGCCTGCCTGATCGAGCGGCGCGAGGCCGCTGACCGTGCACTGGGCGTCGCCGGCGATCTCGCCGCCGAACCGCTTTACGAGTGCCTCAAGCGTCAATGCCATTCGTCGTCTGCTCCGTTCAGTTCGTCGAGCCGGACGCGAGCGCCTTGAGCACCTTGTCGGTGATGTCGATGCGCGGGCTGACGTACACGGCTTCCTGCACGATCAGGTCGTAATTCTGCTGCTCGGCGATCTGCTTGATGACCTTGTTCGCCCTTTCCAGCACGGCCGCCAGCTCTTCGTTGCGACGCTGGTTCAGGTCTTCGCGGAACTCGCGCTGCTTGCGCTGGAAGTCGGTGTCGAGCTGCGCGAGATCGCGCTGCTTCTGCGCGCGATCGGCCGCCGACAGCGACGTGCCGTTCTTGTCCAGCGAATCGGACATCGACTTCAGGCGCGCCGCCAGGTCCTGCAGATCCTTGTCACGCTTCGCGAACTCGGCTTCGAGCTTCGTCTGCGCCGCCTTCGCGGGCGCCGACTCGCGCAGGATCCGATCCGAATTGACCGCCGCGATGCGGGCGACGTCCTGTGCGTGCACCGTTGCCGCGCCCAAGGCCAGCGCAACGGTCAACGCGCACATCACTCGTTTCGAAAACTTACCGGTTAGCAAAATTACCCTCTCGTTGCTGTTGTCATGCGTTCGGTCAGAACGCCGTCCCGATCTGGAACTGGAATTTCTGGTACTGGTCGCCTTCGTGCTTCTGCAGCGGGAAGCCGAGGCTCAGCTTCAGCGGGCCGATCGGCGAGATCCACGCGAGACCCACGCCGTAGCCGTAGCGCAGGCCGTTGGCGCCCGTACTCGTGCCGCCCGGCGCGTTGCCCCACACGTTACCGCCGTCGAGGAACGTGAACACGCGCAGCGTGCGGTCGTAGCCGGTACCCGGCAGCGGGAACGTCAGCTCGATGTTGCCGACCAGCATCTTCGAACCGCCGATCGGGTCGTTCGTCTTCGTGTCGCGCGGGCCCAGCGAGCTCGGCTCGTAGCCCCGCACGGAGCCGATACCGCCCGCGTAGTAGTTCTTGAAGATCGGGTACGGGTTGCCGATACCGTTACCGTAGCCGCCTTGCAGGTTCAGGCCCAGGATGAAGCCGCGCGAGAACGAATAGTAGTACTGCGCCTGCAGGTCCGCCTTGTAGTACTGGATCTTGCCGACCGGCACGCCGTACTCCATGTTCGCCTGCGTGAAGTAGCCGCGGCTCGGAATCAGCGCGCTGTCACGCGCGTCGCGCGACCATGCGACCGTCAGCGGCACCGTGTTCGACACGCGGCCGAACTGGTTCACGTAATCCTGGTAGCTCTGCGGCGTGTTCGAATCGACGTCGAGGCGGTTCTGCTCGAAGCCCGCGCCGAAGTAGACGGTGTCGACTTCCGAGAACGGAATGCCGAACTTCAGGTTGCCGCCCGCGCTGATGATCCGGAAGCTCGAGCTCGTCGAATAGTAGAGCGGCTGGTACGTGCGGTAGAACACGTCGGTGATCCGCTTGATGCCGTCGACCGTGAAGTACGGATCGACCTGCGTGACGGTCAGCGTGCGGTAGCTCTTCGCGGTGTTGACGTTCACCGACAGGCTCGTGCCCGAACCGAACACGTTGTCCTGCGACACGCCGGCCGACAGCACGACCTTGTCCGTCGACGAGAAGCCGGCGCCCAGCGTGATCGCGCCGGTCGGCTTTTCGTCGACCTTCACGTTCACGTCGACCTGGTCGTTCGTGCCTTCGACCGGCACCGTCGTCACGTCGACGTTGGTGAAGTAGCCGAGGCGGTTCACGCGGTCCTTCGACAGCGCGAGGCGGTTCGAGTCGAACCACGAGCTTTCGAGCTGGCGCATTTCGCGGCGCACCACTTCGTCGCGCGTGCGCGTATTGCCGACCACGTTGATGCGGCGCACGTACACGCGGCGGCTCGGATCGACGACGAGGTTCAGGTTCACCTTGTGGTTCGCCTGGTCGATGTCCGGCTGCGCGTTGACGGTCGCAAATGCGTAGCCGTATTCGCCGAGCTTGTCGACGATCGACTTGGTGGTCTGCTGCAGCTTTTCGGCCGAGAAGCGGTCGCCCGGCTTGATCTTGATCAGCTTGTTGAGTTCGGCCTCGCGATCCAGCAGGTTGCCCGACAGCTTGATGCCCGACACCGTGTACGGCTCGCCTTCATGCAGCGTGACCGTCAGGTACATGTCCTTCTTGTCCGGCGAGATCGACACCTGGGTCGACTCGATGTTGAACTCGAGGTAGCCGCGGTTCAGGTAGTACGAGCGCACGGCCTCGAGGTCCCCCGTGAGCTTTTCCTTCGAGTACAGGTCGTTCTTCGTGTACCAGGAGAACCAGTTCGGCGTCGACAACTGCATCTCGTCGCGCAGCGTGCTGGTGCTGAATGCCTTGTTGCCGATGAAGTTGATCTGGCGGATCTTCGCGCTCGGGCCTTCGGCGACCGCGAACAGGATCGACACGCGGTTCGCGTCGACCGGCGTGACCGTCGTCTTGACCTCGGCCGCATAGAAGCCGCGCGTCAGGTACTGGCGCTTGAGCTCCTGCTCCGCCTTGTCGACGAGCGCCTTGTCGTAGTAGCGGCCATCGGCCAGGCCGACCGCGCGCAGCGCCTTCGTCAGGTTGTCCTTGTCGAATTCCTTCGTGCCGGTGAAGTCGATCGACGCGATGGCCGGACGCTCCTGCACCTGCACGATCACGACGTTGCCCTGCGTGGCGATGCGCACGTCGTTGAAAAAGCCCGTCGCGTACAACGCGCGGATTGCTTCGGATGCCTTGTCGTCCGTGAAGGTATCGCCCTGCTTGATCGGCAGATAGGCGAACACCGAACCCGCTTCGACGCGCTGCAGCCCCTCGATCTTGATGTCTTGCACCACGAACGGTGCCGCTGCATGCGCCGCGAGGCCGTGCGCGGCGAGCGCGGCCGCTGCAACTGTCTTAGGTACAAAGCGATGAGGTTTGAACAACATGCATCCCCAATATTTAGCTGCATCAAATCAGGCGGCTGACCACCGGCCGCCGCCTGACGCTTCAGAAATGGATTAACCGAGCCAGATCGTTGAACAGCGCGATCGCCGACAACGCGACGATGCAGATCAACCCGGCTCTTTGCAGAATCAGCTGCCAGCGCTCCGAGACGGCTTTCCCGGTCGCGGCTTCAACCGCATAATATAACAGATGCCCCCCGTCCAAAACGGGAATCGGCAACAAGTTCAGGACGCCAAGGCTAATGCTGACAAGGGCGAGGAACGACAGGAAGGCCGACGGACCGAGCCGCGCGCTCTTGCCCGCGTAGTCGGCGATCGTCACCGGGCCGGACAGGTTCTTCAGCGACGCGTTGCCCGTGATCATCCGCCCGAACATCTTCAGCGAATACACGGAAATGTCCCACGTGCGATGCGCGCCGAGCCGCAGGCTCTCGATCGGCCCGTAGCGCACGTCCACCGATGGCGCGTGCATCGACAGCGCCGCGCCGATCCGGCCGACCTGCTGCCCCGATTCGTCGTCGCGCTGCATCTGCGGCACGATCGCCACCGTCTGCGCGGCGCCGTTGCGCTCGATCCGCAGCTCGAGCGGCTGGCCCGCACGGTGCTTCACCGCATCGATGAAGCGCGACGCGCCGCCGATCGGCTTGCCGTCGAGCGCGACCAGCTTGTCGCCGACCTTCAGGCCGGCCTGCTCCGCCGCGCTGCCCGGCTGCACCGACGCGACCGACAACGTGCCGCCGCCGGCCTCGAAACCCAGATGGGCCATGAAGTCGTCGTCGAGCTGGCTGTCGGGGACGTTGCGAAGGTCGACGCGGAAATCGAAGGTCGCATTGCCGTCACGCGCGCCGAGCACGACCTCGCGATGGTCGAACGCGGCCGACAGCAGCTTCCAGCGCAGGTCCGACCACGATCGCACCGGCTCGGACTCGCCGCCCTGCGCATTGCGGATCGACACGACCGTCTCGCTGCCGTCGAAGCCCGCACGGGCCGCCGCCGTGCCGGCGGCCGGCGGCGCGACGATCGCGGCCGGCTCGGTCACGCCGGTGGCGAATACGAGGGAAAACAGTGCGATTGCCAGCAGAAAGTTCGCAATCGGCCCGGCCGCGACGATCGCGATGCGCTTGTAGACCGACTGGCGATTGAATGCCTGGCCGAGCTCGTCGGGCGGAATGCCACCCGGGCCCGGATCGCGCTCGTCGAGCATCTTCACGTAGCCGCCGAGCGGCAGCGCGGACAGCGTCCATTCGGTGCCCGTCCTGCGGCTGACCCAGCGCGCGACAGGCTGGCCGAAGCCGATCGAGAAACGCAGCACCTTCACGCCGCACCAGCGCGCGACGCGATAGTGTCCGTACTCATGCACGACGACCAGTACCCCGATCGCCACCGCAAACGCGACCAGTTCGACCAGCACGTTCATGAGCACCTCATTCAGACCGTACGCTCCACGCGTGGCGCAGGCGCTTTTGCAATGATCGCGGCGGCGAGGCGGCGAGCCTCGGCATCCGCCGCGAGGACGTCGTCGAGCCCGTCGGGCGCGCGGTTCGGCAGCGCGTTGAGCACCGCGTCGACCGTCGCCGCGATCGCCATGAAGCCGATCCGGCGCTCGAGAAATGCTTCGACTGCCACTTCGTTCGCCGCGTTCAATGCGGCGCTCGCGATACCGCCCTCCTCGAGCGCCTTCAGCGCGAGCGCGAGGCACGGGAAGCGCGCGTAATCGGGCTTCTCGAACGACAGCTGGGCGATCTGCGCGAGATCGAGCTGGTCGACGCCCGCGTCGACGCGCTCAGGGAACGCGAGTGCATGTGCGATCGGCGTGCGCATGTCGGGGTTGCCGAGCTGCGCGAGCACCGAGCCGTCGCGGTACGACACGAGCGAATGGATCACGCTCTGCGGATGGATCAGCACGTCGATGCGGTCGCCCGGCAGCCCGAAGATCCAGTGCGCCTCGATCACCTCGAGGCCCTTGTTCATCATCGTCGCGGAATCGACCGAGATCTTGCGGCCCATCACCCAGTTCGGGTGCTTGCACGCCTCGTCCGGCGTCACGTCGACGAGCGTGGCCGGTTCGCGCGTGCGGAACGGGCCACCCGATGCGGTCAGGATGATCTTCGAGATCCCGCCGTGCTCGGCCGCGTCGCGCGGCATGCACTGGAAGATCGCGTTGTGTTCGCTGTCGACCGGCAGCAGGATCGCGCCATGGTCGCGCACGGCGTCCATGAAGATCGCGCCCGACATCACGAGCGCTTCCTTGTTCGCGAGCAGGATCCGCTTGCCGGCGCGGGCGGCCGCCAGGCTCGGCGCAAGGCCGGCCGCGCCGACGATCGCCGCGACCACCGTGTCGCAGCCGTCGCTCTTCGACACGTCGACGAGCGCCTGCGGGCCGTGCAGCACGACCGTCTTGCTGCCCGCCGCGCGCAGTTTCGCGTCGACGTGCGCGGCCGTCGCGGCATCGCCGACCACCGCCACTTCAGGCGCGAAGCGCAGACACTGCTCGACGAGCTTGTCGCCGTTGCGGTGCGCGGTCAGCGCGTAGACCGAGAAGCGCTCCGGATGGCGCGCCACCACGTCGAGCGTGCTGTCTCCGATCGAGCCCGTGGAACCGAGCAATGTCAGACGTTTTTGCATAACAGAAATAATGGTTTAACCAAGCAGCAGCATCGCGAGCGGCAGCACCGGCAGCAGCGCGTCGACACGATCGAGCACGCCGCCGTGGCCCGGCAGTAGTCCGCTCGAATCCTTCACGCCCGCCTGCCGCTTCAGCAGCGACTCGAACAGGTCCCCGACCACGCTGTACGCGACCAGCAGCGTCAGCGCGGCCCACGCGCCGGGCATCCCGTAGCGCGCGGCGAATGCAGAAAACAGGGTCGGTTCGAACGCATGCATGGCCATCGCGACACCGCCGACGACCATCACCGCGAACCAGCCGCCGATCGCGCCTTCCCAGCTCTTGCCGGGGCTGATCGTGATGGCCAGTTTACGCTTTCCGAAGGCCTTGCCCGCGAAGTATGCGCCGATATCGGCCAGCCAGACGACCAGAAGCAGTGACAGCACGAACGGCACGCCCTGCGCGCGGGCTGCAACGAGCGCGTGCCAGCAGGCGGCGAACACGACAAGGCCGGCGGCCAGCAGGAACGGCCGCCAGACGCCGCCCGCGAGCGTGGGCTTGCGCCGCAGCGCGAACGGGCCGACCAGCAGCCAGAACACGCCGGCCGCCATGAAAAGGGGACGGGACGAAGCCGCATCGACGCCGAACGGGGCGGTGGCCCCGAGCGCGAGCGCCGCGACGCCCGCATAGACGATCGGAGCGGCACCACCGAGCTTCAGCAGGCGCGCCCACTCCCACGCGGCGAACACGAGAACGACGCCGATCAGCGCGCCGAACCCGGCGAGCGGCGCGAACAGTGTCACCGGCAGCAGCACCGCCAGCATCACGATCGCCGTGATCACACGGGTTTTCAGCATGAAAGGGAGTCGGCGTTCTGCGATTGCGGTTCGAGTTGCGCACTCGTGCGCCCGAAACGGCGCTCGCGCTCGGTATACGACGCCAGCGCGTCGGCCAGTGCCGCGCCGTCGAAATCCGGCCAGTACTTGTCGGTGAAATAGAATTCGGCGTACGCGAGCTGCCACAGCAGGAAGTTGCTGACGCGCTGCTCGCCGCCGGTACGGATGAAGAGATCGGGCTCCGGCGCGTAAGCCATTGCCAGGTGCGGCGCGAATGCGTCCTCGGTCACTTCGACCTCGCGACCTTCGCGCACCGCCTGCTCGACGAGTTTCTTCGTCGCCTGCAGAATGTCCCACCGGCCGCCGTAGTTGGCCGCGATGGTAAGCGTCAGACGGGTATTGCGCGCCGTCTTGGTCTCGGCGCGGCGAATCAGCTCGCGGATGCGCGGCTCGAAACGGTCGAGATCGCCGACGACGCGCAGGCGGATCCCGTTCGCATGCAGCTTGCCCACTTCGCGCTCGAGCGCGGTGATGAACAGCCGCATCAGGAACGACACTTCGTCGTTCGGCCGACGCCAGTTTTCCGAACTGAACGCGAACAGCGTCAGGTATTCGACGCCGGCGCGCGCGCAGCCTTCGACCACCGCCCGCACGGCATCGACGCCGCGGGTGTGCCCCGCGACGCGCGGCAAGCGGCGTTCGGTCGCCCAACGGCCGTTGCCGTCCATGATGATCGCGATGTGACGCGGCACGACGCCGACGTCAGGCACGCGAACGGTAGAGCTGGTATAGGTCATGGCCGTTGAGACAGTAATGCGGGAAGAAGACGGCGCGCGAGGACGGTCGTCAGACCGTCATGATCTCGGCTTCCTTGGTCTGCACGAGCTTGTCGATTTCGGCAACGTGCTTGTCGGTCAGCTTCTGCACGTCGTCGCTCGCGCGGCGCTCGTCGTCTTCCGAGATTTCCTTGTCCTTCACGAGCTTCTTCAGCGCTTCGTTCGCGTCGCGGCGCAGGTTGCGGATCGCGACCTTGGCCGTTTCGCCTTCGCTCTTCACGACCTTGGTCAGCTCGCGGCGGCGCTCTTCCGTCAGCGCGGGCATCGGCACGCGGATCAGGTCGCCGGTCGTCGCCGGATTCAGGCCCAGATCGGCTTCGCGGATGGCCTTCTCGACCTTCGCGACCATGTTCTTTTCCCACGGCTGCACGCCGATCGTGCGCGCGTCGACGAGCGTCAGGTTCGCGACCTGCGAGATCGGCACCATCGAGCCGTAGTAGTCGACCTGCACGTGATCGAGCAGACCGGTGTGTGCACGGCCCGTACGGATCTTGGCCAGATCGTTCTTGAACGCTTCGATCGAGCGCTGCATCTTTTGCTCGACGCCCTTCTTCACATCAGCGACACTCATTTCAACCTCCGAACCTTCAAACCTTCAAAGAACGCGGGCCCCGCCCGACGCACGTCGCGCGCCGCGGCCGGCAACCCGCGCCGGTCGCCCGCATCCGCGGGAGTTTACACGTGGACGAGCGTACCTTCGTCCTCGCCCAGCACGATGCGCTTGAGCGCGCCCGGCTTGTTGATCGAAAACACGCGAATCGGCAGCTTCTGGTCGCGGCACAGCGCAAACGCCGTCGCGTCCATCACCTGCAGGTTGCGGCTGATCGCCTCGTCGAAGCTGATCGTCGTGTAGCGCGTGGCCGACGGATCCTTCTTCGGATCGGCAGAATATACGCCATCGACCTTGGTCGCCTTCAGCACGACTTCGGCGCCCACTTCCGAGCCGCGCAGCGCGGCGGCGGTATCCGTCGTGAAGAACGGGTTGCCGGTGCCGGCCGCGAAGATCACGACGCGGCCTTCCTCGAGCTGACGGATCGCGCGGGGCCGGATGTACGGCTCGACGACCTGGTCCATGCGCAGCGCGGACTGCACGCGCGCCTCGATGCCGGCGTGGCGCATCGCGTCCTGCAGTGCCAGAGCGTTCATCATCGTCGCCAGCATCCCCATGTAGTCGGCCGTCGCGCGGTCCATGCCGGCCGCGCCGCCCGCGACGCCGCGGAAAATATTACCGCCACCGATCACGACCGCGAGCTGCGTCCCGAGACGCACGACTTCGGCGATATCGGCCACCATCCGTTCGATCGTCGCGCGATTGATGCCGAAGGCATCGTCGCCCATCAGCGCTTCGCCGGAGAGTTTGAGGAGGACGCGTTTATAGGCATTGGACATAGGGGCTTCCGAGCGACGAGAGGATGACAACCACGAACTGTAGGGGCGAAATACTGATTCGGGCAAGCGCCGACGACCGGACCGGGGTTCCCGGCCGGCCGGCGGCGCCGCCGGCCGCGGCGGAGCGGACGCCCCGCCGCGGATACTGCGAACTGCTTACTGCTGCTTGGCTGCTGCGACTTGCGCGGCCACTTCGGCGGCGAAGTCGTCCTGGCGCTTCTCGATGCCTTCGCCGACGACGAACAGCGCGAACTTCTGCACTGCCGCATTCGCCGCCTTCAGCATCTGCTCGATCGTCTGCTTGTCGTTCTTCACGAACGTCTGGTTCAGCAGCGACACTTCCTTCAGGTACTTCTGGACGCTGCCGTCGACCATCTTCGCGACGATTTCAGCCGGCTTGCCCGATTCGGCAGCCTTCTGCTCGGCGACGCGGCGTTCCGTCTCGATCAGTTCCGCCGGCACGTCGGCCGACGACAGCGCGACCGGCTTCATCGCGGCGATGTGCATCGCGACGTCCTTGCCGACCTGCTCTTCCGCGCCCGTGTACTCGACGATCACGCCGATACGCGCGCCGTGCAGGTACGTCGCGATCTTGTTCGCGGTTTCGAAACGGACGAAACGGCGGATCGACACGTTCTCGCCGATCTTGCCGATCAGCGCCAGACGCACTGCGTCGACGGTCGAGCCTTCGAGCGGCAGCGCCGACAGCGCGGCCACGTCGGCCGGGTTCTGCGTCGCGACGAGTTCTGCCACCGTCTTCGAGAACGCGAGGAAGTCGTCGTTCTTCGCGACGAAGTCGGTTTCGCAGTTCAGCTCGACCAGCGCGCCTGCGTTGCCGCCGACGAACGATGCGACGACGCCTTCTGCCGTCACGCGCGATGCGGCCTTGCTCGCCTTGTTGCCGAGCTTCACGCGCAGCAGTTCTTCAGCCTTGGCCAGATCGCCGTCGGCTTCCGTCAGCGCCTTCTTGCACTCCATCATCGGTGCGTCGGTCTTCGCGCGCAGTTCTGCCACCATGCTTGCGGTAATTGCCGCCATCATTCGCTCCTTGAGTCTGTATTCACAACGCCGCCCGCTTGGACGCGAACGGCCGAGATTCGTTTCCGGACCCGCGCCGATTCGGCGCGATCAGGTCCGGCGCACAAGCTTAAAAAAAGGGGGCCTGTTGAGAGCCCCCTTTTTGCGCCGGCTCGGGGCCAGTTACGCGTTTTCCTCGACGTATTCGTCGTCGCCGCGTGCGGCCTGGACCACTTCGTTGACCGCGTTCGCACGGCCTTCGAGGATCGCGTCGGCCACGCCTTCGGCGTACAGCGCGACTGCCTTGCTCGAGTCGTCGTTACCCGGGATCACGTAATCCACGCCTTCCGGCGAGTGGTTCGTATCGACCACGGCGATGACCGGCACGCCCAGCTTGTTCGCTTCCGTGACGGCAATCTTGTGGTAGCCGACGTCGATGACGAAGATCGCGTCCGGAATACCGCCCATGTCCTTCACGCCGCCGATCGACTTCTGCAGCTTGGCGATTTCGCGTTCGAACAGCAGCGCTTCCTTCTTGCTCATCTTCTCGGTTTCACCCGCTTCGACGGCCGCTTCCATGTCCTTCAGGCGCTTGATCGACACCTTCAGCGTCTTGAAGTTGGTCATCATGCCGCCGAGCCAGCGTGCGTTGACGTACGGCATGCCCGCACGTTGCGCTTCCTGGGCGATCGTGTCACGCGACTGGCGCTTCGTGCCGACGAACAGGATCGTGCCGCGGTTCGCTGCCAGCTGGCGCACGTACTTCTGTGCGTCCGTGAACATCGGCAGCGTCTTTTCGAGGTTGATGATGTGAATCTTGTTGCGGTGACCGAAAATGAACGGAGCCATCTTCGGGTTCCAGAAGCGCGTCTGGTGACCGAAGTGGACACCCGCTTCCAGCATTTGGCGCATCGTAACTGCCATGTAAATTCTCCACGAGGGTTGGGTCTTAAGCCGGCTGCCGTACCGCCGCGCGAACCCGCCCTGAAGGGCGGGGATTCCGCACGGACGGCACCCTGGTTGCGCCGGCTTGCGATTCGGCACGTGCAAAACGCCCGTGCCGTAAGCCTTTCACCGCGATGCCGCCCCAAGATGGGGCACGACGGCAAATTTGGATGTCGACTTAGCCAAAGAGTATAGCACGCGGATTTGTCGGCTCTCAAGTCGCACGGCACTTTCGCTTGCCGCGCGGCCGCGGGCCGGACAATCCTCGAAAACCCGCATCCGCGCGGCCCGCAGGGGCTGCGAGGCCCGCCATAAGGTGCGATAATCCGTCAATTCACCGCATTCCAGGCATACCTCGATGGCTATTACGCTCAAAAACGAACACGATATCGCGGAGATGCGCGTCGCCTGCCGTCTCGCCAGCGAAGTGCTCGACTTCATCACGCCGCACGTCGTCGCGGGCGTCACGACCGCCGAACTCGACCGCCTCTGCCACGAGTTCATGCTCAACGAGCAAGGCACGATCCCCGCGCCGCTGAACTATCAGCCGCCCGGCTATCCGCCGTACCCGAAGGCCACCTGCATTTCGGTCAACGACGTGATCTGCCACGGCATTCCCGGCGAGAAGGTGCTCAAGAACGGCGACGCGCTGAACATCGACATCACCGTGATCAAGAACGGCTATTTCGGCGACACCAGCCGGATGTTCATCGTCGGCGAGGGTTCGATCCTCGCGAAGCGTCTCGTGCAGACCACCTACGAATGCATGTGGCTCGGCATCGACCAGGTCAAGCCCGGCGCGCACCTCGGCGACATCGGCTACGCGATCCAGAAGCACGCGGAGGCGCAGGGCTACAGCGTCGTGCGCGAATACTGCGGCCACGGCATCGGCACGGTGTTCCACGAGGATCCGCAGGTCGTCCACTACGGCCGCCCGGGCACCGGCATCGAACTGAAGGCCGGGATGATCTTCACGATCGAGCCGATGATCAACGCCGGCAAGCGCGACATCCGCACGATGCCCGACCAGTGGACGGTCAAGACGCGCGATCGCAGCCTCTCCGCGCAGTGGGAGCACACGGTGCTCGTCACCGAAACCGGCTACGAAGTGCTGACCGTGTCGGCCGGCACGCCGGCGCGCCCCGTGTTCGCACAACCGGCCGCCGCCGTCTGAGCGCCGTCGCGCCAGCCCGCCCCACCCCGCACCTGAACGGTCGCCCATGAGCGCTCACGCTGCCCCCTCGCCCGAAGCGCTGTCGCGGCGCGCCGAATTCAAGGCCGCGAAGACGGCGATGCTCGAGCGCTTTCGCCGCGCGGCGAACGTCGCGTCGCTGATGCACGCGCTGTCGAAACTCACCGACGACGCATTGAAGCGCGTGTGGGACGAATGCGGGCTACCCGCGACGCTCGCGCTCGTCGCCGTCGGCGGCTACGGACGCGGCGAACTCGCACCCTATTCCGACGTCGACATCCTCGTGCTGCTGCCCGATGCGCACGACGCGGCGCTCGACGCGCGCATCGAGCGCTTCATCGGCATGGCGTGGGACCTCGGCCTCGAGATCGGCAGCAGCGTGCGTACCGTCGCGCAGTGCATCGAGGAGGCGTCGCAGGATGTCACGGTGCAGACCTCGCTGCTGGAAGCGCGCCGCATCGTCGGCAGCACCGCGCTGTTCGAGCGCTTCACCGTGCGCTACCACGAAGCGCTCGACGCCCGCGCGTTCTTCACCGCGAAGGTGCTCGAGATGCGCCAGCGCCACGCGAAGTGCCAGGACACGCCGTACAGCCTCGAACCGAACGTGAAGGAAAGCCCCGGCGGGCTGCGCGACCTGCAGACGATCCTGTGGATCGCGCGCGCGGCCGGCTTCGGCAGCAGCTGGCGCGAACTCGACACGCGCGGCCTCATCACCGACCGCGAAGCGCGCGAGCTGCGCCGTAACGAAGGCTTCCTGAAAACGCTGCGCGCGCGGCTGCACGTGATCGCCGGGCGCCGCCAGGACATGCTCGTGTTCGACCTGCAGACGCAAGCCGCCGAGAGCTTCGGCTACCAGCCGACGCAGGCCAAGCGCGCGAGCGAGCAACTGATGCGCCGCTACTACTGGGCCGCGAAGGCCGTCACGCAGCTCGCGACGATCCTGATCCAGAACATCGAGGCGCAACTCTTCCCCGCGACGAGCGGCATCACGCGCGTGCTGTCGGCCGATCGCTTCGTCGAGAAACAGGGGATGCTCGAGATCGTCGACGACGGCGTGTTCGAACGCCACCCCGACGCGATCCTCGAAGCGTTCCTGCTGTACGAAACGACGCGCGGCGTGAAAGGCCTGTCCGCCCGCACGCTGCGTGCGCTGTACAACTCGCGCGAAATCATGAACAACACGTGGCGCCGCGATCCGCAAAACCGCGCCACGTTCATGCGGATCCTGCAGCAGCCCGAAGGCATCACGCACGCGTTCCGGCTGATGAACCAGACGAGCGTGCTCGGCCGCTACCTGCTGAACTTCCGCCGCATCGTCGGCCAGATGCAGCACGACCTGTACCACGTGTACACGGTCGACCAGCACATCCTGATGGTGCTGCGCAACCTCCGCCGCTTCGCGGTGGCCGAGCATGCGCACGAGTATCCGTTCTGCAGCCAGTTGATCGGCAATTTCGAGCGCCCGTGGGTGCTGTATGTCGCGGCGCTGTTCCACGACATCGCGAAGGGCCGCGGCGGCGATCACTCGACGCTCGGGATGGCCGACGCGCGGCGCTTCTGCCGCGAGCACGGGATCGCCGGCGACGACGCCGCGCTGATCGTGTGGCTCGTCCAGCATCACCTGACGATGAGCCAGGTCGCGCAGAAGCAGGACACGAGCGACCCCGAAGTCATCAAGCGCTTCGCCGAGGTCGTCGGCAACGAACGGTACCTGACCGCGCTCTACCTGCTGACCGTCGCCGATATCCGCGGCACGAGCCCGAAGGTGTGGAACACGTGGAAGGGCAAGCTGCTCGAGGATCTGTACCGCATCACGCTCGCGGTGCTCGGCGGCGCGAATCCCGATGCGCATTCGGAACTGAAGTCGCGGCAGGAGCAGGCGCTCGCGCTGCTGCGCCTCGAAACCGTGCCCGACGATGCGCACCGTGCGTTGTGGGATCAGCTCGACGTCGGTTTCTTCCTGCGTCACGACGCGGCCGACATCGCGTGGCAGACGCGCGTGCTGTACCGGCACGTGAACGCCGAAACGGCGATCGTCCGCGCGCGGCCGTCGCCGATCGGCGACGCGCTGCAGGTGCTCGTGTACGTGAAGGATCGCCCCGACCTGTTCGCGGGCATCTGCGCGTATTTCGACCGCAACGGGCTGTCGGTGCTCGATGCGCGCGTCAGCACGACGCGGCACGGCTACGCGCTCGACAACTTCATCGTCACGCAAACCGAACGCGACGTGCGCTACCGCGACATCGCGAATCTCGTCGAGCAGCAGCTCGCGACGCGGCTCGCCGAAACCGCAACGCTGCCGGAGCCGTCGAAGGGCCGCCTGTCGAGGCTGTCCCGGACGTTTCCGATCACGCCGCGCGTCGACCTGCGGGCCGACGAGCGCGGTCAGTACTACATCCTGTCCGTGTCGGCCAACGACCGGCCGGGCCTTCTCTATTCGATCGCGCGCGTACTCGCCGAACATCGGATCGGCGTCCATGCGGCGCGGATCAATACGCTCGGCGAGCGCGTCGAAGACATCTTCCTGCTCGCGGGCGCCGGCCTGTCCGACAACCGCCTGCAGATCCAGCTCGAAACCGAATTGCTGCGTGCGATCGCAGTCTGAATGAATCCCAGCGTTTATGCGCACCAAATTAACCGTCAAGAATCCGAAGCCGGCGTCGCCGACCCGCGCCCCTGTCCGCTCCGGCAGCCTCGTCGCCCGCAAGGCGGTGCGTCCCGCCGCGCCGCCCGCGGGGGATAAACCGGCCCGCCCGAAGAAGGCGCCCGCTGCAGCCGCCGCCACCGGCGAGCGTGCGTTCAAGCCGCGCGGCGCCGCCGGCGCAGAACGCCCGGGCGCGGATCGCGCACCGGTCAAGCGTGCGCCGCGTGACGGCGGCGCCGAACGCGGCACGCGCGCGCCGTATCGCGACAGTGCAGCCGGCGAAGGTGCGAAGCGCAGTTTCGGCGACCGTCACACGTCGTCGGAGCGGCCGCCGCGCCGTAGCGACGATGATGCACGGCCGCGTCGTGCCGGTGGCGACGAGGGCACGCGCCCGTCCTATCGTGATAACGCATCCGGCGAAGGCGCGAAGCGCAGCTTCGGCGACCGCCGTACGTCATCCGATCGTCCGCCGCGCCGTGATGACGATGCACGTCCGCGTCGCGCAGCAGGTAGCGACGAAGGCAAGCGCCCGTCCTACCGCGACAAGGCAGCCGGCGAAGGCGCAAAACGCAGCTTCGGCGACCGCCGTACGTCGTCCGATCGCCCTGCCCGCCGCAGCGATGACGATGCACGTCCACGTCGTGCAGCAGGCGACGACAGCAAACGCCCGTCCTACCGCGACAAGGCAACCGGCGAAGGCGCGAAGCGCAGCTTCGGCGACCGCCCGGCCCGCCCGGCGCGCGACGGCGAGCGCCGTTCGTTCGGTGCGGTGAAGACCGCGCAGCCGGTCAAGCGCGCTGCGGCCGACGTCGACTACGGCGACGAAACGGGCCTGATGCGCCTGTCGAAGCGGATGTCCGAACTCGGCATGTGCTCGCGCCGCGAAGCCGACGAATGGATCGAAAAGGGCTGGGTGCTCGTCGACGGCGAACGCATCGACACGCTCGGCACCAAGGTGCGCGCCGACCAGAAGATCGAGATCGACGAGCGCGCGAGCGCCGCGCAGGCCGCGCAAGTGACGATCCTGCTGCACAAGCCGGTCGGCTACGTGTCGGGCCAGGCGGAAGACGGCTACGAGCCGGCGGCCGCGCTGATCACGCGCGCGAACCGCTGGAGCGGCGATCATTCGCCGGTGCGCTTCTCGCCGCAGCACCTGCATGCGCTCGCGCCGGCCGGCCGTCTCGACATCGACTCCACCGGCCTGCTCGTGCTGACGCAAAACGGCGTGATCGCGAAGCAGCTGATCGGCGAACAGTCGGACATCGACAAGGAATACCTGGTGCGCGTGCGCTTCGGCGAACAACTGATCGACATCGACCAGCACTTCCCGGCGGAATCGCTCGCGAAACTGCGCCACGGCCTCGAACTCGACGGCGTCGCGCTGAAGCCGGCGCTGGTGAGCTGGCAGAACGGCGAGCAGTTGCGCTTCGTGCTGCGCGAAGGCAAGAAGCGCCAGATTCGCCGCATGTGCGAACTGGTCGGCCTCGACGTGATCGGCCTGAAGCGCGTGCGGATGGGCCGCGTGATGCTCGGCGCGCTGCCGCAGGGCCAATGGCGTTACCTGTCCGCCGACGAGACGTTCTGACCGCAAGCGCACCCTGTGCGCCATGCAATGAAAAAGCCCGCTTCAAGCGGGCTTTCTCTTTTCTACGCGAGAGCGTCCGATCAGTCGTCGTCGGCCGGGTCGAGCCCCGGGAACAGCACCTCGGTGAAACCGAAGCGCGTGAAGTCGGTGATCCGCATCGGGTACAGCTTGCCGATCAGGTGGTCGTATTCGTGCTGGACCACGCGCGCGTGGAACCCCTCGGCGATGCGGTCGATCTTCTCGCCGAACTGGTCGAAGCCGCTGTAGCGCACCTTCGCGTAGCGGCTGACGACGCCGCGCATGCCCGGCACCGACAGGCAGCCTTCCCAGCCCTCTTCCATGTCCGGCGGCAGGTACTCGACCTTCGGGTTGATCAGCACGGTCTCCGGGACCGGCGGCGCATCCGGGTAGCGGTTGTTGTTGCCGAAGCCGAAGATGATGATCTGCAGCCCGATGCCGATCTGCGGCGCGGCCAGCCCGGCGCCGTTCGCGTGGTGCATCGTCTCGAACATGTCCGCGACGATCTCGTGCAGCTCGGGCGTATCGAACCGATCGACCGGTTCGGCGATTTCGAGCAGGCGCGGATCGCCCATCTTCAGGATCTCGCGAATCATGGCGTATTGCCCTCCAGGAGTTGGTGCAGACCGTCTTCGTCCAGCACGGGGATGCCGAGTTCCTCGGCCTTCGCGAGCTTGCTGCCGGCTTCGGCGCCCGCGACCACGTAATCCGTCTTCTTCGATACCGAACCGGCCACCTTGGCGCCGGCCGCTTCGAGCATCTCCTTCGCCGCATCGCGCGTGAGATTCGGCAGCGTGCCCGTCAGCACGACCGTCTTGCCGGCCAGCACGCCCTGCGGCGCCTTCGGCGCGGGCGGCCCTTCCGGCCACGTGACCTTGCCCGGCGCGCGCAACTGCTCGATCACCGTGCGGTTGTGCTCTTCCGCGAAGAACTGGTGAATCGACTCGGCGACGATCGGCCCGACATCGTTGACTTCGAGCAGCTCCTCGATCGACGCATCCATGATCGGCGTCAGCGAGCCGAAATGCTTCGCGAGATCCTTCGCGGTCGATTCGCCGACATGGCGGATGCCGAGCCCGTAGATGAAGCGCGCGAGCGTCGTATGCTTCGCCTTCTCGAGCGAATCGAGCAGATTCTGTGCGGACTTCTCCGCGAACCGGTCGAGCTCGGCCAGCGTCGCGAAACCGAGATTGAACAGGTCGGCCGGCGTACGTACGAGATTCAGCTCGACGAGCTGGTCGATGATCTTCTCGCCGAGGCCGTCGATGTCGAGCGCGCGGCGCTGCGCGAAATGCCATAGCGCCTGCTTGCGCTGCGCCGGGCAGAACAGCCCGCCCGTGCAGCGCGCGATCGCCTCGTCCGGCAGGCGCTCGATCTTCGAGCCGCACACCGGGCATTCGGTCGGCATCACGAATTCGGCCGCGTCCGGCGGGCGCCGGTCGAGCAGCGCACCGACGACTTCCGGAATCACATCGCCCGCGCGGCGCACGATCACGGTATCGCCGATCCGGATGTCCTTGCGGCGCACTTCGTCCTCGTTGTGCAGCGTCGCGTTGGTCACGGTCGCGCCGCCGACGAACACCGGCTCGAGACGCGCGACCGGCGTGATCGCGCCGGTGCGGCCGACCTGCACGTCGATCGCGACGAGCTTCGTCAGCGCTTCCTGCGCGGGGAACTTGTGCGCGAGCGCAAAGCGCGGCGCACGCGATACGAAGCCGAGCCGCTCCTGCTCGTCGCGCCGGTTGACCTTGTAGACGACGCCGTCGATGTCGTACGGCAGCGACTCGCGCTTCTCGCCGACCTTGCGGAAAAAGTCGAGCAAGCCTTCGGCGCCGTGCACGACCGCACGCTCGCGGTTCACCGGCAGGCCGAACGCCTCGTACCAGTCGAGCAGCGCGCTGTGCGTGTCGGGCATCGGCATTCCGTCGAGCACACCGATCCCGTACGCGAAGAACGACAGCGGCCGCTGCGCGGTGATCTTCGAGTCGAGCTGGCGCAGGCTGCCGGCGGCCGCGTTGCGCGGGTTCGCGAATTCGCGCTGCTCGGCCGCGCGCTGGCGTTCGTTCAGGCGTGCGAAATCGCGCTTGAACATCAGCACCTCGCCGCGCACGTCGAGCACGGTCGGCACGTGCTTGCCCTTCAGCTTGAGCGGAATCGAGCGGATCGTGCGCACGTTCTCGGTCACGTCCTCGCCCGTCGTCCCGTCACCGCGCGTCGCGGCCTGCACGAACACGCCTTGCTCGTAGCGCAGCGAAATCGCGAGGCCGTCGAACTTCAGTTCGCACGCGTATTCGACGGGGTCCGTCACCGAGCCGGCAAGATCGGTCGTCTTCGCGAGCGCGTCGGCGATGCGCTTGTCGAACGCGACGATGTCCTCGTCGGCGAAGCCATTGTTCAGCGACAGCATCGGCGCATCGTGGACGACCGGCGTGAAGCCGCCGGCCGCTTCGCCGCCGACGCGCTGCGTCGGCGAATCGGGCGTCACGAGTTCGGGATGGTCGGTTTCGAGCTGCTGCAGCTCACGGAACAGCCGGTCGTATTCGGCATCGGGCAGATCCGGCTGGTCGAGCACGTAATAGGCGTAGTTCGCCCGCTCGAGTTGGTCGCGCAGCCACGCGGCACGCGCGTCGGGCTGGCTGGCTGGCGGTTCGGCTTGGGTTCGGGCCATGCTGGCGGCAGAGTCGGTCTGAAAAAATCGGATGTCCGATTATCTCAGTTTGACGCCGCGGCGGGGCACGCAATGCGGGCCCGATGACGTGCTGCGGCGCACACCGAGCGGCGTGCGCCGCGGCGGCGAACGACGGCGCCAAGGCGCGCCGTCCGCGCCATCGCGTTACTGGCTGAACAGGCGGCGCGTGACCGGCGAACCGGCCGGAATGCCGGCTTCCTCGAGCTTCGCGTACAGCTTCATCAGCTGCTGCTCGATCGCGAGCAGCGTCGACTCCGGCAGCGGCCGGCGCGAATCGTCGACGACGCGCGCGCCGATCCGCTCGGACAGCGACTTCGCGTAATCGCACATCAGCCGGAACGGCAGGATGTCCTCTTCCGCCACCGGCACGTCGAGCACCAGCGTGATCATGTTGCCGCCCTTGTACGTCAGGTCGTCGCGCAGGAAGTTCGTATCGCCGAACTGCAGCATGAATACCGGATTCTGCTTCGCGTCGAGCTTCACGAAGCGCGTGCCGTCGCGCGACAGCAGCAGCCCGTCCTGCGACGCGACCGCCTGCACGTAGTTCGCGGACCACGGCGCGCCGTCCGACATCACGTTGATCGACAGTTGCGCGTCGCACTGCGCGGCAAACGCGTCGAGCTCGCGCGCCATCGCGACCGTTTCCATCATGTCCGGGAATTCCGGCGCGCCGTCGATCGCGTCGGCGAACTGCTGGACGCCCGTCACGAATTCGGAGAATTCCAGCTCGTTCAGCGCACCGCCGCGGTTCGCAAGCTGCGCGGCCGCGCGCAGCTCTTCATAGCGCACGCCGTTCTGCAGCAACTCCCACTGGCCGCCTTCCGGCTTGCCTTCGATGTGCACGGGCTTGCTGCCCGCGCGGCGCAACCGCTGCGCGACCGGCAGGATCTTGTCGCCCGGCAGCGGCCCGGTGAGGCGAATCGGCACGATGCAGTCGATCCGGCGATCGACGATCGCGGGCGGCGCCGACGAGACCGTCGTCGCGGCCGGCATCACCGGTTCGGTCGGGCCGGCCGGTTCGGCCGCCGCCTCGTGCGTCGCGGCGGGCACGGCTTCTTCGCCGGCAGCCGGTTCGATCCATTCGGACGACGTGTCGACGCCGGTCGCCTCGGCCTGCAGGTCGGCCGGCGTATCGGCCGGCGCCGCGCCGCTGGCGGCCCCGCCGAACGTCGGCTCGACGCGCGCGGCTTCGGTCGCTGCTGCCGCCGCCGCGACCGGTGCCGCGGGCTCGCGGCGCACCGGCTGACGCACCGGTTCGATGAACGGCAACTCTTCGTCACGCTCGGGGCGGTTCATCGCCTCGGCCGCTTCCTCCGGCATCGGGCGCGGCATCCTGCGCCGCACTTTCGCGCCCTGCCATGCGTTGTAGACCACGACGCCGCCCACCACGACGGCGCCGGCGCCGATCAAACCGAGTGTCAACTCGTCCATGCACGCTCCATCAGCAATTCTTTTTCGTCGGAACCGCGAACGGGCGCCCATGCGCCGCGCGAACGCGGTCCGGTTTCGTCAAACGTCAATTCTGGGCAAAACCCGCGGCGGTTTCCATGTCCACCGCGACGATCCGCGACACGCCCTGCTCCTGCATCGTCACGCCGATCAGCTGCTGCGCCATTTCCATCGCGATCTTGTTGTGCGAGATGAACAGGAACTGCGTCTTGTCGGACATCGCGCGCACGAGATTCGCGAAACGCTCGGTGTTCGCGTCGTCCAGCGGCGCGTCGACCTCGTCGAGCAGACAGAACGGCGCCGGGTTCAGCTGGAACATCGCGAACACCAGCGCGGTCGCGGTCAGCGCCTTCTCGCCGCCCGACAGCAGGTGAATCGTCGCGTTCTTCTTGCCCGGCGGCTGCGCCATCACCTGCACGCCGGCGTCGAGAATCTCGTCGCCCGTCATGATCAGCTTCGCCTGGCCGCCGCCGAACAGGCGCGGGAACAGGTCGCTGAAATGACGATTGACTTCGTCGAAGGTGCCCTGCAGCAGCGTGCGGGTTTCCTGGTCGATCTTGTGGATCGCGTCTTCGAGCGTCGTGATCGCATCGATCAGGTCGGCCGACTGCGCGTCGAGGAACACCTTGCGCTCGCTCGCGGCCTTCAGCTCGTCGAGCGCGGCCATGTTCACCGGGCCGAGCGCGTTGATCGCGTTGTTCAGGCGCGTGACTTCGCCCTGCAGGTACGAAGGCTTGAGATCCGGCGTCAGCTTCGCGGCCAGCGCGACCTCGTCGACCTCGGCGGTCGCGAGCTGCTCGGCGAACTGCTCGACGGACAGGCGCGCGGCCTGCTCCTTCAGCTGCAGCTCGGTAATGCGGTCGCGCAGCGGCTGCAGCGAACGCTCGGCGACGAGCCGCTGCTCGTCCGACGCACGCAGCTTCGCGGTGAGATCGTCGAGCTCGATCCGCGCCGCCTGCAGCGCCTCTTCCTTCACCGCGCGAATCTCGAGCGCGTCCTGCAGGCCCGTGTGCGCGGTCTGCTCGTTGATCGTCTCGAGTTCGGCGCGCGCGTCTTCGAGCGACGCGGCGACGCGCTCGCTCTGCTCGTGCGCGACCTGGATCGTGCGCTTGAGCTCGTCGATCCGGGTCACCGCGTTGCGTGCGGCGAAGCGCGCGTCGTTCGCGCCGCGCTCCAGGTCGCGCGCTTCCTGACGCGCCTGCGTCAGCGATTCGTCGAGCGCCTCGAATGCGAGCTGGTTGTCCTCGAAGCGCGCCTGCAGTTCCGCGAGCTCGCCGTCGAAGCGCTCGAAATTCGCTTCCGACTCCGCGCGCAGCGCACGCTGCTCTTCGATCTGCGCGCCGATTTCCTCGAGTTCCTCGCGGATCTGCGTGCTGCGCTGCGTGTAGCGTTCGTGCGCCTGCGCGAGCTTCAGCACGTCCATCTGCAGCGCATGCACGCGCTGCGTCGCGCGTTCGGCCTGCGCGCGCACGTCGCCGAGCGCCTGCGTGGCCTGCGTGTGCGCGGCTTCCGCCCGCACGGCGGCCGTGCGCGCCTCGTCGGCGAGCAGCGCCTGCGCGCGCACCTGGCGCGTCAGGTTTTCGATTTCCTGCTGGCGGGCCAGCATCCCGGCCTGCTCCGAATCGGCCGCGTACAACTGCACGCCGACCCGCGTGACGATATGGCCGGCCTTGACGACAAACGCGCCGCCTGCCGGCAGCTGCGCGCGCGTCGCGAGCGCCTGCGCGACGTCGTCGGCGACGTACACGTTGCCGAGCCAGTCGTTCAGCACCGCACGGATACCCGCGTCGTCGATGCGCACGAGCGACAGCACCGGACGCAGCCCGGCCACCGCGACGGGCGGCTCACCGGCCGCGGGCGGCGCGTAGAACGCGAGCTTCGCGGGCGGCGCATCGGTCGCGAATGCCTTCACCCAGTCGAGATTCGACACTTCGAGGGCGGCGAGACGCTCGCGCAGCACGGCCTCGAGCGCCGCTTCCCAGCCGGCCTCGACGTGCAGCTTCTTCCACAGACGCGGCAACGCGCCGAGCTCGTGCTTGTCGAGCCACGGCTGGATCTTGCCTTCGGTCTGCACGTTGTCCTGCAGCTGCTTCAGCGCGGCGAGGCGCGCTTCGAGCTGGTGGATCTGCGCGGCTTCGGCCTGCACGCGCTCCTGCGCGGCGCGGCGTTCGCCGTCGAGGCGCGGCACCGTTTCCTGCGCGTCGGCGAGACGTGCCTGCGCTTCCGCGAGGATCTCTTCCTGCTCGGCCAACTGCATGCGCAGCTCTTCGAGCTGCGTCTCGTCCGGCGCGTCGAGCCCGCCCGCTTCGCTCTTCAGGCGCTCGTGGCGCTGCTGAAGCTGCTGGAGCTGCTGGTCGGCGTTGCGCTGATGCGCGGCTTCGAGCTTGAGCGACTGCTCGGTCTGCGCGATCCGCGCACGCTCGTCGTTGAGCTGCGCCTGCGCGTCGCGCCACTTCGCTTCGAGCGCCGGCAGCGCATCGTGCTTCGCGGCCGCGTTGTCTTCCGCGAGCGCGGCCTTCTCGTCGGCCATCGCGCGCGCCTCTTCGGCTTCCTCGAGCTCGTCCTGCGACTTCTCGGCCTGCGCGCGCCACTGCTCGCGCTGCGCGTTCAGCGCGGCGATCTGCGCCTGCACGCGATTGCGCGATTCGACGATGAACTTGATCTCGGCTTCGAGGCGGCTCACCTCGGCGTTCGCTTCGTAGAGCGCGCCCTGCGCGCCCTGCATCGCGTCGCTCGCCGAGTAGTGCGCGACACGCAGCGTCTCGAGCTGCGCCTCGACTTCGCGCAGCTTCGCCGTCTGCGCCTCGAGGTCGATCTGCGCCTGTTCGATCGCGCGCTGCTGCTTCTGCTGCTCGCCGGCAGCCTCGTTCTTGCGCAGCAGCCACAAGAGGCGCTGCTTCTCCTCGCCGTCGGCGACGAGTTCCTTGTACTTGGTCGCGACCACCGCCTGCGCCTCGAGCTTCTCGAGGTTCGCGCCGAGTTCGCGCACGATGTCCTCGACGCGCGTCAGGTTCTCGCGCGTGTCGTGCAGGCGGTTCTCGGTTTCGCGGCGGCGTTCCTTGTACTTCGACACGCCGGCGGCTTCCTCGAGGAACACGCGCAGCTCTTCCGGCTTCGCCTCGATGATCCGAGCGATCATGCCCTGCCCGATGATCGCGTACGCGCGCGGCCCGAGGCCGGTGCCGAGGAAGATGTCCTGGATGTCGCGGCGGCGCGCCGGCAGGTTGTTGATGTAGTAGCTCGACGTGCCGTCGCGCGTCAGCACGCGCTTCACGGCGATTTCGCCGTACTGGCCCCACTGGCCGGCCGCGCGGCCGTCGGAGTTGTCGAAGATCAGTTCGACGCTGGCCCGGCTGCCGGGCTTGCGGGCGGTCGAACCGTTGAAGATCACGTCCTGCATCGACTCGCCGCGCAGCTCGGACGCGCGCGACTCGCCGAGCACCCAGCGCACGGCATCGATGATGTTGGACTTGCCGCATCCGTTCGGGCCGACCACGCCGACAAGCTGGCCCGGAACCTGGAAATGCGTGGGATCGACGAAGGATTTGAAGCCAGCGAGTTTGATCGAGCTCAGACGCACGGCGGTATCGGATGTGAAGAAGGTGTGAAACGGACGGGGCCGCGCGACGCGGGGCCGGAAAGCCCCTGCGCGCCACGCGCCCCGGAATTCAAAAACGGGGCCGCGCGCATCCAGCGTTGGGCCCCGCAAACGGCTTCCATCATACCATCGCGTGTGAGCCGTCCCGACCGTCGCCGGGTTTGTCCGGTGCCGGCGCGGCACGATGGACCCGGCTCGACAGCAGCGTCGCGAGCACGATGCACGCGCCGCCCGCCCACTCGCGCGCGGTCGGCAGCTCGTTCGCGAACACCCACGCGGACAGCGCGGTGATCACGATCTCGAACAGCATGATGATCGACGCGCGGTTCGCCGGCACGCGCGCGAGGCCGTACTGGACGAGCAGGTTGTTCGACGCCATCGTCACGCCGATCGCCGCGATGATCAGCACGGCCACGCCCAGCTGGCCGCTCGCCGGCACGGCCGGCAGTCCCTCGAACAGCGACGCGATCGCGCCGAACACGGCCGCGCCGCCGAACAGCGTCGCGGTGCGCATTTCGGCGCGCATGTCGGGCAGCTCGCGGCTCGCCTTGATCACCAGCACGTTGCTCATCGCGAAGCTCAGCCCGGCCGCGAGACCGGCCCATTCGGCCGGATTGGCCGGCAGCGGCAAGCCGAGCGCCGGCGACCACAGCATCAGCATCGCGCCGCCGATCGACAGCGCCGCGAGCCCGGCGCCGGCCCAGGTCAGCCGCTCGCGCAGCAGGAAGTGCGCGTAGATCGCGGTCCAGGCCGGCGTCAGGTAGAACAGCAGCATCACGCGCAGCACCTCGCCGTGGATCGTGCCCCATACGAACCCGAGGTTCGTCACGCCGGCCGTGACCGCGATGGCCGGCAGCACCCAGTGCCAGCGCAGCGTCGCGATCGTCCGGTGCCGCGCAACGATCACGAACAGGAACGCGACGAGGCTCGTCAGCGCGCTGGCCAGCGTGCCCGTCACGCCGAGCGACGCGAGGATCCGCAGCGGATACCAGATCAGGCCCCATACCGACGCGCCGATCAGGATGGCCAGCGTCGGCAGGCTGCCGCGTACCGCGTTGTTCATTTGGTTCGATACCCTTTGTTCGAGCGGCCCGGCCGCCGCTCCGGCAGGCCGTGACCGCATTCCGTCACGCTATAATCGTCCGTTGCGACTCGCGCGCCCCGGCGCCCGTTCGCAGCCGCGCGGCGCGCCCGCCGCTTCTTTCGCTCCAACCGGCCGCGATGGCCGCTTCGCCCGTGAACCCTCGACTCGATTCGCTCCAGCCCTATCCCTTCGAAAAGCTGCGCGCCCTGTTCAAGGACGTGACGCCTTCCGGCGACCTGAAACCGATCAGCTTCGGCATCGGCGAGCCCAAACACGCGACGCCGGCGCTGATCCGCGACGCCGTGGTGGCCGCGCTCGACGGCCTCGCGTCGTATCCGGCCACCGCCGGCTCGGATGCGCTGCGCACGTCGATCGCGCGCTGGCTCGAACGCCGCTACGGGCTGCCGGCAATCGATGCGGCCACGCAGGTGCTGCCGGTGTCGGGCTCGCGCGAGGCGCTGTTCTCGCTCGCGCAGACGGTGATCGACGCGCGCCCGGCCGCGGACGGCAAGAAGGCGATCGTACTCTGTCCGAATCCCTTCTATCAAATTTACGAAGGCGCGGCGCTCCTGGCCGGTGCCGAACCCTATTTCGCGAACAGCGACCCGGCCCGCAACTTCGCATGCGACTACGCGGCCGTGCCCGACGAGGTGTGGGCGCGCACGCAGCTGCTGTACGTGTGCTCGCCCGGCAACCCGACGGGCGCCGTGCTGACGCTCGACGACTGGCGCGAGCTGTTCGCGCTGTCCGACCGCCACGGCTTCGTGATCGCGTCCGACGAGTGCTATTCGGAAATCTATTTCGACGAAGCGGCGCCGCCGCTCGGCGGCCTCGAAGCCGCGCACCGCCTTGGCCGCGGCTTCGAGCGGCTCGTGATGCTCTCCAGCCTGTCGAAGCGCTCGAACGTGCCGGGCATGCGCTCGGGCTTCGTCGCCGGCGACGCCGAGCTGCTCAGGAAATTCCTGCTGTATCGCACGTATCACGGCGCCGCGCTGTCGCCGGTCTGGCAGCACGCGAGCATCGCCGCGTGGAACGACGAGGCGCACGTGCGCGAGAACCGCGCGCTGTACCTGCAGAAGTTCAATACGGTCACGCCGATGCTCGCCGACGTGATCGACGTGAAACTGCCCGACGCCGCGTTCTACCTGTGGGCCAACGTCGCGCGCACCGGCCTGTCGGACACCGCGTTCGCCCGTCGCCTGTACGCCGACTATAATGTGACGGTTCTGCCCGGCTCGTACCTGGCGCGCGATGCGCACGGCACGAACCCGGGCCGCGATTTCATCCGGATCGCGCTCGTCGCGGGCACCCCCGAATGCGTCGAGGGCGCGCAACGCATCGTCGATTTCTGCCGCTCTCTCGCGCGGTAAGACGTCCATCCCGATCAATTCCATCCATTTCCTGCGAAAACGAACATGTCGCAACAACTTCAGCAAATCATCGATACCGCCTGGGAAAACCGCGCCGAGCTGTCGCCGAAGGCCGCGCCCGCCGACGTCCGCGAGGCCGTCGCTCACGCAATCGAGCAACTCGACAAGGGTGCGCTGCGCGTCGCCGAGAAAATCGACGGCAACTGGACGGTCCACCAATGGCTGAAGAAGGCCGTGCTGCTGTCGTTCCGCCTGGAGGACAACGCGCCGATGCCGGCCGGCGGCTACTCGCAGTTCTACGACAAGGTGCCGTCGAAGTTCGCGAACTACACGGCCGAAGACTTCGCCGCGGGCGGCTTCCGCGTCGTGCCGCCGGCCATCGCGCGCCGCGGCTCGTTCATCGCGAAGAACGTCGTGCTGATGCCGTCGTACACCAACATCGGCGCGTACGTCGACGAAGGCACGATGGTCGACACGTGGGCGACGGTCGGTTCGTGCGCGCAGATCGGCAAGAACGTGCACCTGTCGGGCGGCGTCGGCATCGGCGGCGTGCTCGAGCCGCTGCAGGCGAACCCGGTGATCATCGAAGACAACTGCTTCATCGGCGCGCGCTCGGAAGTCGTCGAAGGCGTGATCGTCGAGGAAAACTCGGTGATTTCGATGGGCGTGTACCTCGGCCAGAGCACCAAGATCTACGATCGCGAGACCGGCGAAGTCAGCTACGGCCGCATCCCGGCCGGCTCGGTCGTCGTCGCCGGCAACCTGCCGTCGAAGGACGGCTCGCACAGCCTGTACTGCGCGGTGATCGTGAAGAAGGTCGACGCGAAGACGCGAGCGAAGGTCGGCCTGAACGAGCTGCTGCGAGGCGACTGATGGCGAAGCCGCACACCGTGGTCGTCTACGGCATTCCGAACTGCGACACCGTGAAGAAGGCCCGCGTGTGGCTCGACGATCACGGCGTCGAGTTCGAGTTCCACGATTTCAAGAAGCTCGGCGTCAGCGCGCCGCTGATCGAAGACTGGCTGAAGGACGTGTCGCTCGACGCGCTCGTGAACAAGCGCGGCACCACGTGGCGCGGCCTGGACGACGCGATGAAGGCGGCCGCCGAAACGAAGACCGGCGCGGTCGCGCTGATGATCCACAAGCCGTCGGTCATCAAGCGTCCCGTGCTCGTCGTCAACGGCCGCGTGAAATCGCTCGGCTTCGTGGCCGATCAATACGCGGCGCTGTTTGCCGCATAGGGCCGCCCGCGCTGCGCCTGCGCTGCACACGACGCCCTGTCGCTGCCGGCCACCGCGCCGGCATTTTTTATCGAAAGTGGTCCGAACCATGTCCGCCACCCTAGCCCTTACCGAACAGCTGATCGCCCGCGCGTCCGTGACGCCCGACGACCAGCACTGCCAGCAGATCATGACCGAGCGCCTCGCCGCGCTCGGCTTCGAATGCGAGACCATCGCGTCGCACGGCGTGACCAACCTGTGGGCCGTCAAGCGCGGCGCCGACGGCCGCGACGGCAAGCTGCTCGCATTCGCGGGCCACACCGACGTCGTGCCGACCGGCCCGCTCGAACAGTGGACGTCGCCGCCGTTCATCCCCGCCCATCGCGACGGCAAGCTGTACGGCCGCGGCGCGGCCGACATGAAGACGTCGCTCGCGGCGTTCGTCGTCGCGTCCGAGGAATTCGTCGCGGCCCATCCCGACCACCGCGGCGCGATCGCGTTCCTGATCACGAGCGACGAGGAAGGCCCGGCCACCGACGGCACCGTGAAGGTCGTCGAGTTGTTGCAGGAACGCGGCGAACGTCTCGACTACTGCATCGTCGGCGAGCCGACGTCGACCGCCGAGCTCGGCGACGTCGTCAAGAACGGCCGCCGCGGGTCGATGTCCGGCGAACTGGTCGTCAAGGGCGTGCAGGGCCACATCGCGTATCCGCACCTCGCGAAGAACCCGATCCACCTGCTCGCGCCGGCGCTCGCCGAGCTCGCCGCCGAGCAATGGGACGCCGGCAACGAATACTTCCCGCCGACCACCTGGCAGGTGTCGAACCTGCACGCCGGCACCGGCGCGACCAACGTGATTCCCGGCCACGCCGACCTGCTGTTCAACTTCCGCTTCTCGACCGCGAGCACCGTCGAAGGCCTGCAGGCCCGCGTGCATGCGATCCTCGACAAGCACGGCCTCGAATACACGCTGAAGTGGTCGGTGAGCGGCCTGCCGTTCCTCACGCCGCGCGGCGAACTGTCGGGCGCGCTGGAAAACGCGATCCGCACCGAAACCGGCATCACGACCGAGCTGTCGACGACGGGCGGCACGTCGGACGGCCGCTTCATCGCGCGCATCTGCCCGCAGGTGATCGAATTCGGGCCGCCGAACGGCAGCATCCACAAGATCGACGAGCACATCGAAGTGCGCTTCGTCGACCCGCTGAAGAACGTGTACCGACGCGTGCTCGAACAACTGATCGCCTGACGGAGCCTCGCATGACGACACCTTTTGCCACAGTCCGCGACCTGCTGCGCTACGCGGTCACGCGCTTCTCGAAAGCGAAGCTCGCGTTCGGCCACGGTTCCGACAACGCATACGACGAAGCGGCCTACCTCGTGCTGCATACGCTCGACCTGCCGCTCGACACGCTCGAGCCGTTCCTCGACGCGCGCCTCTTGCCCGACGAAATCGCGGCCGTGCTCGCGGTGATCGAACGACGCGCGGCCGACCGCGTGCCGGCCGCGTACCTCACGCATGAAGCGTGGATGCATGGCCACCGCTTCTACGTCGACGAACGCGTGATCGTGCCGCGCTCGTTCATCGGCGAACTGCTCGACGACGGGCTGCAGCCGTATGTCGCCGATCCCGAGCAAGTCGGCGCGGTGCTCGAACTGTGCACCGGCTCCGGCTGCCTCGCGATCCTCGCGGCGAGCGCGTTCCCGAACGCCGAGATCGACGCGGTCGACCTGTCGGACAAGGCGCTCGAAGTCGCGGAAATCAACGTGCGCGACTACGGCCTCGAAGACCGCATCGGGCTGCACTGCGGCGACCTCTACGCCCCGCTGCCCGCGTTCCGCACCGATCCCGACTCGCGCTACGACGTGATCCTGACGAACCCGCCGTACGTGAACGCCGCGTCGATGGCCGCGCTGCCGCCCGAGTACCGGCACGAGCCTGAGATGGCGCTCGCCGGCGGCGACGACGGGATGGACATCGTGCGACGTATCGTCGCCGACGCGCACCGCTGGCTGCATGACGACGGCGTGCTCGTCGTCGAGATCGGCAACGAGCGCGAGCACGTCGAAGCTGCGTTCGGCGGCCTCGAGCTCACGTGGCTGCCCACCAGCGCGGGCGACGACGCCGTGTTCCTGATCCAGGCGTCGGACCTGCCCCGCAAGGCCTGAGCGTTCCGGCCGGCCCGCCGTGCGGCGCACCATTGCGCCGCACGGTTGGGTAAGATGCGCGTAGGCGGCCGCCTGGCCGCACGTTCTCCGGAACTCCCTCGCGAGCACGCTCGGAAGTCCGCTCGGGAGTCCGCTCGGAAGTCCTTTACGCGCCCATGACCCTCGACTGGCTACATCTCGGTACCCTGATCCTGACCATCCACGTGCTCGGGATCGTCGCGGCATGCCACGCAATCATGAACACGCGCACGTCGCAAGGCGCGATCGCGTGGGCCGTCTCGCTCACGGCCATGCCGTACCTGACGCTCGTTCCGTATCTGTTCCTCGGCCGCAGCAAATTCTCCGGCTACGTCGACGCCCGGCGCCACGAGCTCGAAATGTTGCGCACGCACACACCGCGTTCGCCGTGGCGCGCGACCGACGCGACCGACGGGCCGGCCGCCGACGCGCTGGGACAGGCTGCCGTGCTCGCGCTCACGCGGCTCGGCGGCATGCCGTTCCTCGGCGGCAATTCGGTACGCACGCTCGTGAACGGCGACGCGACGTTCTCGGCCATCCTGTCGGCGATCGACGCCGCGCGCGACTACGTGCTCGTCCAGTTCTTCATCGTGCGCGACGATGCGCTCGGCCGGATGCTGCGCGACTCGCTGCTCGCACGCGTGGCCGCCGGCGTACGCTGCTGCGTGCTGTACGACAGCATCGGCAGCTTCGACCTGCCGCACAGCTACGTCGACGCATTGCGCCGCGGCGGCGTCGAGGTCCATCCGTTCGCGACCAACCGGCAATTCGTCAACCGCTTCCAGCTGAACTTCCGCAACCATCGCAAGATCGTCGTCGTCGACGGCAATTGCGCGTTCGTCGGCGGCCATAACGTCGGCGTCGAATATCTCGGCGCGAATCCGCGCCTGTCGCCATGGCGCGACACCCACATCGAGATACGCGGCCCCGTCGTGGCGAGCATCCAGTACGTGTTCGCCGAAGACTGGCACTGGGCGACGCAGAAACTGCCGCCCATCGCGCTGCCGCCGCCCGCGCAGCCCGGCGACGGCATGCATTGCCTCGCGGTGCCGATGGGACCCGCCGACAAGCAGGAAACGGGCTCGCTGTTCTTCGCCGAATCGATCAATGCCGCCCGCGAGCGGGTCTGGATCACCACGCCGTACCTCGTTCCCGACGAAGCCGTGGTCTCCGCGCTGAAGCTCGCCGTGATGCGCGGCGTCGACGTGCGCATCCTGATTCCGAGCCGGCGCGACCACTACGTCGTATTCGAGGCGTCGAAGCTTTATGCGCGCGACCTCGTCGATGCGGGCGTGAAGGTGTTCCGCTACCGGCCCGGTTTCCTGCACCAGAAGGTCGTGCTGATCGACCGCATCGCGGCGGCGATCGGCAGCGCGAATCTCGACAACCGTTCGTTCCGCCTCAATTTCGAGGTCATGGTGCTGACCGTCGATCCGGCATTCGCCGACGAGGTCGAGACGATGCTCAACGCCGACTTCGCGCAGGCGTACGAGGTCGACGCGGACGAATACCGGCAGTCGCCCGCCTGGCGGCGCATCGCGATGCACGTCGCACGGCTGTTCGCGCCGATCCTGTAACGGCCGCGCCGACCGCCGCCCCGCACGATCCGCACCGGCGCTGCGCACGCCGCGCCGTCACAGCAACTTGTCGATGTCCGCCGCGATTTCGTCGGGCTTGGTGGATGGCGCGTAGCGCTTGACGATGCGCCCGTCGCGGTCGATCAGGAATTTCGTGAAATTCCACTTGATCGCCTTGAGGCCGAGAATGCCGGGCGCCTCGTCGGTCAGGTAGCGATACAGCGGATGCGCATGGTCGCCTTTCACGTCGATCTTCGCGAACATCGGGAACGTGACGCCGTAGTTGCGTTCGCAGAACGCACCGATCTGCTCGGCGTCGCCCGGCTCCTGCTTGCCGAACTGGTTGCACGGGAAGCCGAGCACGAAGAAGCCGCGCGCCGCGTACTGGTCGTACAGCTTCTGCAGACCCGCGTACTGCGGCGTGAAACCGCACTCGCTCGCGGTATTGACGATCAGCAGCACCTTGCCGCGATACGCGTCGAGCGATACCGGCGCACCGGCGAGCGTCTCTGCGCTGAACGAATACAGGGTGGACATCGGGCACTCCTTTTACGAAACCGGATCGACGTCGAGTCTAGGCGAAATTGCGCCGTTGCGGCATCCGCCGAACGGCCGATGCCCGGCGGGATCGGCGCGCGGTCTAGAATAGCGGTTTTGGCCAGTCATTTCCGCCGTGATCCGTTTCAATCAGTTCAGCCTTGCGCGCGGCACCAAGCCGCTGTTCGAGTCGACCTCGTTCGTGCTCAATCCCGGCGAGAAAGCCGGCCTGATCGGCGCGAACGGCGCCGGCAAGTCGACGCTGTTTTCCGTCCTGCGCGGCGAGCTGCATTCCGACGGAGGCGATTTCTCGATGCCGCCGTCGTGGCGGATCGCCCACGTGTCGCAGGAAACGCCCGCGGTCGATCGTTCCGCGCTCGACTACACGCTGGACGGCGATACCGCGCTGCGCGAGATCGAGGCCCGCATCGCCGCCGCGTCGGCCGCGCATGACGGCGCCGCCGAAGGCGACGCGCACGCGGCGTTCGCCGACGCCGACGGCTACACCGCGCCGGCCCGCGCCGAAGCGCTGCTGCTCGGCCTCGGCTTCACGCTCGCGCAAACGCGCGAATCCGTCGCGAGCTTCTCCGGCGGCTGGCGCATGCGCCTGAACCTCGCGCAGGCGCTGATGTGCCGCTCCGACCTGCTGCTGCTCGACGAACCGACGAACCACCTCGACCTCGACGCGATCGTGTGGCTCGAAGACTGGTTGCACCGCTACCCCGGCACGCTCGTCGTAATTTCACACGACCGCGAATTCCTCGATTCGATCTGCAACGTCACGCTGCATCTGGAAAACCGCCAGGTGAAGCGCTACGGCGGCAACTACTCGCAGTTCGAAGTGCTGCGCGCGCAGCAACTGGCGCTGCAGCAAAGCGCGTACGAAAAGCAGCAGAAGACGATCGAGCACCTGCAGAGCTTCGTCGACCGCTTCAAGGCCAAGGCGACCAAGGCCAAGCAGGCGCAAAGCCGGATGAAGGCGCTCGAGAAGATGGAGCTGATCGCGCCCGCGCACATCGCGTCGCCGTTCACGTTCGAATTCCGCACGCCCGATGCCGCGCCGAACCCGATGATGGTGATGGAAGACGTCCGCTGCGGCTACCACGCCGACGACGGAACGGACATCCCGATCGTCGAGCGCGTCGCGCTGTCGATCCAGAACGGCCAGCGCATCGGCCTCCTCGGCGCGAACGGTCAGGGCAAGTCGACGCTGATCAAGACGCTGGCCGGCACGCTCGCGCCGCTGTCGGGGCACGTCCGCGACGGCAAGGGACTGACGATCGGCTATTTCGCGCAGCACCAGCTCGAAACGCTGCGCGAAGACGATTCGCCGCTCGCGCATCTGGCGCGGCTCGCGCCCGACACGCGCGAACAGGAATTGCGCGACTTCCTCGGCGGCTTCAATTTCTCGGGCGACATGGCGACCAGCCCGGTCGGGCCGTTCTCGGGCGGCGAAAAGGCACGGCTCGCGCTGGCGCTGATCATCTGGCAGAAGCCGAACCTGCTGCTGCTCGACGAACCGACGAACCACCTCGACCTCGAAACGCGCCATGCGCTGACGATGGCGCTCGCGCAATTCGAGGGCACGCTGATCCTCGTGTCGCACGACCGCCACCTGCTGCGCGCGACGACCGACCAGTTCATGCTCGTCGCGAAGCACCGGCTGCAGCCGTTCGACGGCGACCTCGACGACTACCGCGACTGGCTGCTGCAGCATGCGGCCGAGCAGCGCGCGGCCGCGAAGGCCGACAGCGCGGCAGCCGCGGGCGCCGATCCGGGCGTCAACCGCAAGGACCAGAAGCGCCAGGCGGCCGAAGAGCGCCAGCGGTTGTCGCAATTGAAGAAACCGCTGCAGAATCGCATCACGAAGCTCGAAAAGGAAATGGAAGCGCTGCACGCGGAGAAGGCGCGCCTCGACGCGTTCGTCGCCGATCCGGCCAGCTACGAAGCCGCGCGCAAGACGGAACTGACCGACGCGATCCGCAAGCTCGGCGAGGTCACGACCCGGCTCGAGACGGCCGAGGCGGACTGGCTCGCCGCGCAGGAAGAACTCGAGCAGATCGGCTGAACGCGGCCATCGGCGCCGTCAGCCGACGAGCGCGTCATCGGCGGCGCAGCGCGTGGGGTGCTGACACCCCACGAACCCGCCCGGCCGCTGCGGCCCCGGAAACGACGAGGCCGGGCACCCTGGCCCGGCCTCGTCGTCTCGGCTGCGTTCGACGTGGCTGCGTCGGCCGGCCCGTATGCCCGCCGCGCCATCCTGTCAGCGGCGCGGCAGCGTATCGCGCGGCATCTGCTCGTCGTCGTCCATCAGGTACCGGCGCCCTTCGGTCGGCCGGCGGATCGCCGCGGCGACTTCCGCTTCCGTCACATCCTCGGACACGACCTTGCGCGCCAGGCGCCCTTCGTCGTCGATCCACTCGACGATCCGGCATCCGCCGCCCCACGGCTGGCGAATCGGCTCCGACACGCGGCAGCCGCGCAGGTTGTAAAGGCGTCCGCCAGGCGCTTCCCCATACGATTTCAACATAGGTTCCCTTCGCATTGCGCGGTTCGACAATCCGGCAAAGGATAGGGAAAAGCGATGTCCGGCGGGTTACAGCAGCCTACATATTCTTTACAGCGAATTACGCGACAGATCGCCCGGCGACGCACGGCCCGTGCGCGCGCCGGGCCGCTCATTCAAGATCGCGTACGCGGTCGATCGCCTGCTCGAGCCGCTCGACGGCCATCACGTTCAGCCCTTCGATCGGCTGTTTCGGCGCATTCGCCTTCGGGATCAGCGCGGACGTGAAGCCGAGCTTCGCCGCTTCGCGCAGCCGTTCCTGCCCGCGCGGGGACGGCCGGATTTCACCGGCCAGCCCCACTTCGCCGAACACGATCAGCCCTTTCGGCAGTGCCTTGTTGCGCATCGACGAGTGAATCGCGAGCAGCACCGCGAGGTCGGCGGCCGGCTCGGTGATCTTCACGCCGCCCACCGCGTTCAGGAACACGTCCTGGTCGAAGGCCGCGATGCCCGCGTGGCGGTGCAGCACCGCGAGCAGCATCGCGAGCCGGTTCTGCTCGAGGCCGACCGCGAGCCGGCGCGGGTTCGGCACGTGCGCCGTATCCACGAGCGCCTGGATTTCGACGAGCAGCGGGCGCGTGCCTTCCTGCGTGACGAGCACGCACGAACCGGGCACGACCTGCTCGTGCTGCGACAGGAACAGCGCGGACGGATTGGCCACGCCGCGCAGCCCGCGCTCGGTCATCGCGAACACGCCGAGTTCGTTGACCGCGCCGAAGCGGTTCTTGAACGCGCGCACCAGCCGGAACGACGAATGCGTGTCGCCCTCGAAGTACAGCACCGTGTCGACGATGTGCTCGAGCACGCGCGGGCCGGCCAGGTTGCCCTCCTTCGTCACGTGGCCGACCATGATGATCGCGGTGCCCGACTGTTTCGCGATGCGCGTGAGCTGCGCCGCGCACTCGCGCACCTGCGCGACCGAGCCCGGCGCCGACGTCAGTGCTTCGGAATAGACGGTCTGGATCGAGTCGATGACGGCCACGTCCGGCCGCTCCGCGTCGATCGCGGCCTGGATCTTCTCGAGCTGGATCTCGGCAAGCAGCTTCAGTTCGGCCGCCGGCGCGCCGCCGTCGAGCAGCGCGAGCCGTTGCGCGCGCAACGCGATCTGCGCGGCCGATTCCTCGCCGCTGATATAGAGCGCGCGCCGCGCGTTCGCGATATCCGCGAGCGACTGCAGCAGCAGCGTCGACTTGCCGATGCCCGGGTCGCCGCCGATCAGCACGACGCCGCCGGGGACGAGCCCGCCGCCCAGCACGCGGTCGAATTCGCCGATGCCGGTCGAGAAGCGCGGTACGTCGGCGGCCTCGATGTCGGCGAGACGCTGGACCGGCGCCCGCTTCGCGAGCGACTGGAATCGATGGGCGGCCGGCGACTCGGCGACCGATTCGACGAGCGTGTTCCACGCCTGGCACGACGGGCACTGGCCCTGCCACTTCGGGGTCTGTCCGCCGCACTCGCTGCAGACGTAAACGGTTTTCTGCTTGGCCACGCGCGACGCCCTTATTCCGCTCGCACCGGCACGCGGGCAGCGACCGCGCACATCAACTCGTAGCCGATCGTCCCGCAATGGCGCGCGACGTCGTCGATCGGCAGCGCGTTGCCCCACAGCTCGACGCGCGCGCCGACGCCGGCCTGCGGGCACGGCGTCAGGTCGACGGTGATCATGTCCATCGACACGCGACCGACGATCCGCGTGCGAATGCCGTCGACGATCACGGGCGTGCCTTCCGGCGCCACGCGCGGATAGCCGTCCGCGTAGCCGCACGCGACGACGCCGATCCGCATCGGCGCCTGCGCCGAAAACGTCGAGCCATAGCCGATCGCCTGCCCCTTCCCGATCGTCTGCACCGCGATCAGCTCGGACGAGAGCGTCATCGCGGGCTTCAACCCCGTATCGGCGATATCGGACGACAGCCCGGACGGCGACGCCCCATACAGCACGATCCCCGGCCGCACCCAGTCGAAGTGCGTATCCGGATGCCACAGCACGGCCGCCGAATTCGCGAGACTGCGCGCGCCGGCGATGTTTTCCGCGCCGCGCTCGAACGTCGCGAGCTGCTCGGCGACGCCGCGCTCGTTGTCCGCGTCCGAAAAATGGGTCATCAACGTGATCTGGCCGATGCCGGGGCACGCACGGGCGCGCTCCCACGCGGCACGGTATTTTTCCGGCATGTAGCCGAGCCGGTTCATCCCGCTGTTCATCTTGAGCTGCACGTTGACGGGCTTCGACAGCCGCGCCGTTTCCAGCATCCGCATCTGCTCGTCGTTGTGGACGGTCGTGGTCAGGCTGTAGCGGTCGATCACGTCGATGTCGGTCGAGCGGAAGAAACCTTCGAGCAGCAGGATCGGGCCGGCCCAGCCGAGCTCGCGCAGCTTCACGGCCTCGTCGAGGTCGAGCAGGCCGAAGCCGTCGGTACCGCGCAGGCCCGGAAACGCACGGGCGAGACCGTGGCCGTACGCGTTGGCCTTGACGACCGCCCAGACCTTGGACGGGCCGGCAAAGCGGCGGACGACGGAGAGATTGTTCGCGAGAGCGGCGGTGTGGATGGTGGCGGAGATCGGGCGCGGCATGGGAAATTTACGTAAAGACGCTTGCGAATCATCAGCTTACCGCGCCTTTTGAGCACCGAAGCCGACAATTTGCGGAACGATCGGGGAATCTTGCTAGTCCGAATTCGCGTATTTTCATGTTATAAAGCCGTGCGCACAACCCATTTCGAACGGAATAAGCCGATCGCATACCAGGCGGCCTACGCGGCCCTGCCGCAGCGACGAAAGCATCGCATCAGATGAAAAAAGGTTTTTACACCATCATGGCCGCGCAGTTTTTCTCGTCGCTGGCCGACAATGCGCTTCTCATCGCCGCCATCGCCCTGCTGAAAGACCTCCACGCCCCCAACTGGATGACACCGCTGCTGAAGCTGTTCTTCGTGTTGTCGTATGTGGTGTTGGCGGCGTATGTCGGTGCGTTCGCGGATTCGCGTCCGAAGGGCCGCGTGATGTTCATCACCAACTCGATCAAGGTGGTCGGCTGCCTGATCATGCTGTTCGGCGCCCATCCGCTGATCGCGTACGGAATCGTCGGGTTCGGCGCGGCGGCCTACTCGCCCGCCAAATACGGGATTCTCACCGAGCTGCTGCCGGCCGACCGGCTGGTCGCCGCGAACGGCTGGATCGAAGGCACGACCGTCAGCTCGATCATCCTCGGCACCGTGCTCGGCGGCGCGCTGATCAGCCCGCACATCGCGGCGCACGTGATCGCGCACACCCCTGCCTGGATCGGCACGCCCGCCGAAGCCGCGATGGCGATCATCATGGCGATCTACGTGGTCGCCGCACTGTTCAACCTGCGCATTCCCGACACGGGCGCCCGCTATCCGAAGCAGGAACGCGGCCCGGTCAAGCTGCTCACCGATTTCGCCGACTGCTTCATGGTGCTCTGGCGCGACAAGCTCGGCCAGATCTCGCTCGCGGTCACCACGCTGTTCTGGGGCGCGGGCGCGACGCTGCAGTTCATCGTGCTGAAGTGGGCCGAGGTGTCGCTCAACATGTCGCTGTCCGAAGGCGCGATCCTGCAGGCCGTGGTCGCGGTCGGCGTCGCGGCCGGCGCGATCGCCGCGGCCGCCCGCATTCCGCTGAAGAAGTCGCTGACCGTGCTGCCCGTCGGCATCGTCATGGGCATCGCGGTGATGCTGATGGCGTTCTACACGCGCGACCTGTTCCCGTCGCACTGGGCCGTGCATTTCGGCCATCTGCGCCTGCCGTTCTACCTGATCGTCGCGTACATCTTCCTGATCGGCGTCGGCGCGCTGTCCGGCTACTTCGTCGTGCCGATGAACGCGCTGCTGCAGCATCGCGGCCACGTGCTGCTGTCGGCCGGCCATTCGATCGCGGTGCAGAACTTCAACGAGAACCTGTCGGTGCTCGTGATGCTGTGCCTGTATGCGGTGCTCGTGTGGCTCGACGTGCCGGTCGGCGTCGTGATCGTGCTGTTCGGCACGTTCGTCTGCCTGACCATGTGGCTCGTGATGCGCCGCCACCAGGCGAACCAGCGTCAGTTCGACTCGGTCGCGCTGATCGGCGAATCGCGGCACTGACGCTACACTTTCCGTTTTCGTCCGCCGGCGCCGGCCCTCGAACCGGCGCGTTGCCCTCATGACGCACCCGATACCCAACCTCCTGACGATCGCCGGCTCCGATTCGGGCGGCGGCGCAGGCATCCAGGCCGACCTGAAGACGTTTTCCGCGCTCGGCGCGTATGGCGCGAGCGTGATCACCGCGCTGACCGCGCAGAACACGCGCGGCGTGACGGGCGTGCATGCGCCGGACGCCGCGTTCGTGACCGCGCAACTCGACGCGGTGTTCGACGACATCCGCATCGACGCGGTCAAGATCGGGATGCTCGCGAACGCGGCGATCGTGCAGGCGGTGGCCGACGCGCTGCGCCGTTACGCACCGCGCTTCGTCGTGCTCGACACGGTGATGATCTCGAAGAGTTCGCACGCGCTGCTCGCACCCGATGCCGTCGCCGCGCTGCGCGACACGCTGCTGCCGCTCGCGACGGTCGTCACGCCGAACCTGCCCGAAGCGGCCGCGCTGCTGAACGTTGCGCCCGCCACCACCGAGGACGACATGGTCCGGCAAGGCCAGGCGCTGCTGCAGACGGGCGCGCGCGCCGTGCTGATGAAGGGCGGCCACCTGCCCGACGCGTCCGCGAGCCCCGACTGGCTCGTCGAAGCGACCCGCACCGTGCGGCTCGACGGCGCGCGCGTGCCGGTCAGCAACACGCACGGCACCGGCTGCACGCTGTCGTCGGCGATCGCCGCGCTGCTGCCGCAGCAACCCGATCTGGAAAGCGCGGTACGCGAGGCAAAGACCTACCTGACCGGCGCGATCGCCGCGAGCGGTCGCCTCGACGTCGGGCACGGCGTCGGCCCGGTCCATCACTTTCATCGCTGGTGGTGAGCGGCCGCTGGCGCGGCGTCAGCGATCCTGCGCGGCGAACGCCTGCGCGCGCGCCGGCCAGTCGTCGGGCACGACGAAACCGCGCGCCGTCTCGCGCCACGTGCCGTCGCCGCCCTTTTCATGGATGCCGATCAGGTCGGGCGCCTGGCGCGTCGCCAGTACGGGCGGCAGTTCCGGTGCGCTCGCCAGCGGCTCGGGCGCGAACCCCGCGCCGGCGGCGACACGTCGCGGCGCCAGCCACGCCAGCCGCGGCAATACGCTCCATGCCGCGCCGTCACGTTGCGCGGCCGCCCACGCCGGCCACTGCGCATGCGTCAGCCAGAACCCGCGCGGGTGATCCGGCGCGATTTCGGCGGACACCGGCGGCACCGGTGCACCGTGCGGATGGAACAGCCAGCCCTTGATGAACATCTGCGCGTCGGACGGCGCGCCGTAGCCGAGCCGGGCAAAGCCGTCGTGTTCGCCGAGCCGCAACTGATGGTCGAGCAGCCGGCTGCGCTTGCGGTCGAACCGGTCGACGAGATTGGGGCCGACGAAGTCGGCGAGCGACGCGCCGTCGCTGACCGGCGCGCACAGATAACACTTCACCGCGAGTTCCCAGTGCAGGCGCCGGCCGTCCGGTGCATCGACGAGAAAATCAACCTCGCCAAGCGTGCGGCCGTTGCTGCGCAAGGGGAGATTGGCCGCGACGAGCCGCAGCGACGGCCCGTGCGTCAGGAAGTATTCGAGCAGGCATTCGGCGTAGCGGCCGAGCCGGGTGGGCCGACACCGGTCGAGCGCGCGATGCAGCGGCCCGGGCTGCGCATCGAGCACGGCGAGCCAGGCTTCGACGGCCGCCTGGCCCGCCGCATCCGGCCATGGGCGCGCGAGCGGCGCGCCCGGCACCGCGGTGAGCAGGCTCGGGCTGGCCAGCAGCCAGCCCAGATCGCGCACCGCGGTGTCATGCAGCGTATCGACGAACGCGCACGCCGCGCCGGTCGTCATGACCCGGCCGGACCGTTCGCGTCGGCGCCGTCCGCGCGCTTGAACGTGTCGCGCGCGAGGCACAGGTCGGCCCACGCCTTCGACTTGTCCTGAAGGCTGCGCAACAGGTAGGCCGGGTGGTAGGTGACGATCACCGGCACGCCCTCGTACGCGTGCACGCGGCCGCGCAGCGACGCGATGCTCGCATCCGTCTTCAGCAGCGTCTGCGCGGCAAAACGGCCGAGCGCGACGATCAGCTTCGGCTTCACGAGCGCGACCTGGCGCTGCAGATACGGCTCGCAGCTTGCGACCTCGTCCGGCTCCGGGTTGCGGTTGCCGGGCGGCCGGCACTTGATCACGTTCGCGATATACACGTTGTCGCCGCGCTTGAGCGACAACGACTGCAGCATGTTGTCGAGCAGCTTGCCGGCCTGGCCGACGAACGGCTCGCCCTGCTTGTCCTCGTTCTCGCCCGGCGCTTCGCCGATCAGCATCCAGTCCGCTTCGCGGTCGCCGACGCCGAACACGGTGTTGGTCCGCTTCTCGCACAGACGGCACAGCGTGCAGTCGGCCACGCGCGCGGCCAGCGCATCCCAGTCGAGCGCGGCAACCGGCGTGCCGGCGGGGCGCGATTCGGTGAGCGGCACGGGCGCGGACTCGGCCGGCGGCGCCGCGTCGAACCAGGCGAAATCGTCGTCCGCTGCAGCCGGCGCATCATCCTGCGGCGGCATCGTATCGGGCGATGCGGCCGATACAGCTCGCGCAGCCCGGCGATCGCCATCGTCGCCCCCCTGCACCGACACCGCCGAGTCGCGAGCCGCCGAGGCGCCAGCCGCGCCACGCGCGACGGCCGCCAGCGCATCGTCCTGCACCGGTGTACGCGCTGCACGCACCGGCCGATCGGCCGCGACGGCGGAACCGTCATCGGTCGCGGCGGTGTGCGCGACCGCAGGCGCGTCGGCTGCCGCGCCTTCGTCCGCGCGCTGCCCGCGCCGCACCCAGATCTGCGCGAGGCCCAGTTCCTCGAGCGCCGCTTCAGCCCACGCCATGCGCATCCCCCTCGTCCTTGTTCAGCGTCAGACGCATCACGATCGCGTCTTCCCGGCTGCGATGCTTCGCCGGATAGTAGTTCTTGCGCCGGCCGATCGTCACGAAGCCGAAGCGCTCGTACAGATGGATCGCGCGCGGGTTGGACGGCCGCACCTCGAGCAGCACGCCGTCGAGCCGCTCCGCGCGCGAAATACGCACCGCCTCGCGCAGCAGCGCGAGGCCCGCGCCCGCATGCTGCGCGGCCGGCGCGACGCACAGGTTCAGCAGATGCATCTCGTCGATCACGGGCATCAGCACGCAATAGCCGACGAGCGAGCCCGTCACGTGCCGCAGGCACACGCCGAGATAGCCGTTACGCAGCGAATCCTCGAAATTGCCACGGCTCCACGGGAATTCGTACGCGACTTGCTCGATCGCGACGACTTCGTCGAGATCGGCGTCCGTCATCGGCGCCAGATAGCGGTCGCTCAGCAGCACGCCCGTCATCCCTTCGCTCCGCCCGTCTGCGCGGCCCGGGCGGCGAGGCGCTCGGCCGTGGTCTGCGCGACCTTGTCGCGCACGTATTCGGGCGCGGCCTGGTCGGCCGGCACCGCCCGCCCCGCGCGGAACGCCCGCAGCGCGGCATGCGCGACCGCCAGCGCATGCGGCAGCGCATCGCCGTCGATCGCGGCGGCCCGCGCGGCAGCCGGCAATTGCGCGCCGAACGCCGCGGCCGCGTTGCCGGCGAGCGTGAACGGCGCGTCGGGTACGCCGACGGCGCCCGGTGCGTCGAGCGACGCCGGATGCAGCGTGCGCCATTCGCCGACGCTGTCGTCCCATTCGAAATCCGCCCAATAGGCTTCATCCATCCGCGCGTCGAGCGCGGCGAGCACGCGGGCCGTGCCGGGCGCGCGCAGCCGTGCATGCTCGGCGCACGCGAGCAGCGTGCCGATCGGCACGACCGGCAGCCCGCCCCCGAACGCGAGGCCCTGGGTAATGCCCGTCGCGGTACGCAGGCCCGTAAACGAGCCGGGGCCCGCGCCGAACGCGATCGCGTCGCAGTCGGCGAGCGTCAGCCCGGATTCGGCGAAGAGTTCCTGGATCGCCGGCAGCACGCGCGTGCTCGACACGGCGCCCGTCAGCTCGTGACGGACCCAGGTTTGCGGAGTGGAAACGGCGTCATCGGCCGGGGCCGAGCGCAGCAGCGCGACCGAGCAGTATTCGGTCGACGTGTCGATGGCGAGGAGCACTGTTTGCGTCATGGCCGACATTGTAATGCGCCGCCCCGCTCCCACGGGCAATCGGGCCCGATCTGTGCGCACGTGCGGCGCCGGCCGCGGTTTGGAAGGATCGCTCGACCCGGCGCGACGGTCCGCTTGTTAAGATCGGCCGATCTGAAACCCTTACGGAGACACCCGATGAGCGAACTCGCCGCCCAATTCGACCAGGCCCAGATCGACGTCAAGCAACTGACGGAACGGCCGGGCAACCTGACCCTGCTGCGCCTGTACGCGCTTTTCAAGCAGGCGACCGACGGCGACGCGCACGGCGACAAGCCGGGCTTCACCGACATCGTCGGCAAATACAAGTACGATGCGTGGGAAGCGCTGAAGGGCACGCCGCAGGATGCGGCGAAGCAGCAGTACATCGAACTCGTCGAATCGCTGAAAAACGGCACGGCGTCCTGACCGGATCGCCGTCATCGCAATCGGCAATCAAATCAGTGGCGCAGCGCAGCAAATTTCTTTATAATGCGGCCTGCGTCACCTCCCGCGCTCGGCTCGCAAGCCGTTCCGGCCCGACGCCTCGTAGCGTTAAGCTCCAATCCGGTTTAGAACCTGTCCCCTCCTGCTTCGACCCTTGCGGTCGTCAACTAGGCTGGCGGCCCCGCTCCTGAAGCGCGCCGCACCCAAAACAGCTTCTAATGCCTCATCCGCCGACGGTTCGGCGGATTGCACCCGTTTCCCGATTTGCTCGCTGAATCCGACGACTTGGGTATGCGCGATTGGCGCCGACGTTTCACCCACTGTGTTTCAAGGATTGTTATGACTTCGAGCATCAACTGCAGCCCGCTCAACGCGATCGCCGACCAGGCGCTCGGTCTCGACGCCGCCGCCGCACCGGCCGCGGTCGAACCGGCGTCGGACGAGCCGAGCTTCGCGTCGCTCGGGTTGTCGCCGGAGATCGTCTCCGCGCTGCAGGCCGCCGGCTACGTGAAGCCGACGCCGGTCCAGCAGCGCGCGATTCCGGCCGGCATCGCCGGCCGCGACCTGCTGGTGTCGAGCCCGACCGGTTCGGGCAAGACCGCCGCATTCATGCTGCCCGCGATCGAACGTTTCGCGCAGCTCCAGAAGACGCAGGCGCAGCAGCCGCGCGCGCCGCGCGACCCGAACCAGGGCGACCGCCGCGCGCGCCGCCCGCAACCCGTCGCGCGCCCGGGCCTGCTCGTGCTGACGCCGACCCGTGAACTCGCGATGCAGGTCACGACGGCCGCATCGACGTACGGCAAGCACCTGAAGCGCCTGCGCACGGTCAGCATCCTCGGCGGTGTCGCCTACGGCCAGCAGCTGATGCTGCTCGCGAAGAACCCGGAAATCCTGGTTGCCACGCCGGGCCGCCTGCTCGATCACCTCGAGCGCGGCCGCATCGACCTGTCCGAACTGAAGATGCTCGTGCTCGACGAAGCCGACCGCATGCTCGACATGGGCTTCATCGAAGACATCGAAACGATCGTCGCCGCCACGCCGGAATCGCGCCAGACGATGCTGTTCTCGGCCACGCTCGACGGCAAGATCGGTTCGCTGACGAGCCGCCTGCTGAAGGACCCGGAACGCATCGAGATCCAGCAGCGCCTCGAATCGCGCACGAACATCGCGCAGACGGTTCACTACGTCGACGACCGCGATCACAAGGATCGCCTGCTCGATCACCTGCTGCGCGACGACGCGCTCGACCAGGCGATCATCTTCACGGCGACCAAGATCGACGCCGACCAGCTCGCCGGCCGCCTCGCCGACGCAGGCTTCGAGTCGGCCGCGCTGCACGGCGACCTGCCGCAGGGCGCGCGTAACCGCACGATCCGCGCGCTGCGCGAGCGCCGTGTGCGCGTGCTGGTTGCGACCGACGTCGCGGCACGCGGCATCGACATCCCGGGCATCACGCACGTGTTCAACTACGACCTGCCGAAGTTCGCGGAAGACTACGTGCACCGTATCGGCCGTACCGGTCGCGCGGGCCGTTCGGGCACCGCGGTGAGCCTCGTGCACCACGCCGAGCAAGGCGCGCTCAAGCGTATCGAGCGCTTCGTGCGCTCGCCGCTGCCGGTCAACGTGGTCGAAGGTTTCGAGCCGCGCAAGTCGCCTCCGCGTAACGGCGGCACCGGCGGCCGCGGTCGTCCGGGCGGCGGCAACGGCGGTCGTCGTTTCGGCGGCAAGCCGGGCGGCGGTTATGGCGGCAACGGCAGCGGCAACGGTCGCAGCTACGGCGGCGGCAATGGCGGCGGCTGGAGCGGCAAGCCGGGCGGCAGCCGCGACGGCGGCCCGCGTCGCGACGGCCAGCGCAGCGGCGGCCCGCGCCGCAGCAACTCGGCATCGTAAGCACACACGGGCGGCCCTCGGCCGCCCCGCGGATCGGCTATGCCCATCCAGCCAACCGGCGCATCCGCGCCGGTTTTTTTTGCCTCGCGTCAATTTCACGATGCGGAAAATTTTTTTGCGTCGTAAAAAATCATGCTGCACGGCACAACCCGCGCGATTGCGGGATAGGAAACCGCATTTCTTATCTCGAAATTACAATGGCAAACCATTGATTAAAAACAACTAAAAAAATCCACGCTTCCCAAGACAGCCCCTGTTTCGCTCCCACCGATTTGCCTAGACTCTTATACAAGACTTCGCGAACCGGAACGCATCGCTTCCCCGCCTCGCGAACCGCATCGTCACCGCCAGATTCGGCCCGTCACGCATACATCGCATCAAGGAGCTCATCATGTCGCGTCAGCAACAGGCACAGGAACTGCAGCAGCAATGGGAAACCGATCCGCGCTGGAAGGGCATCAAGCGCAACTACTCGGCTGAGGACGTGGTCCGCCTGCGCGGCTCGATCCCGATCGAGCACACGCTGGCCAGGCGCGGCGCGGAAAAACTGTGGAGCCTCGTCAACAACGAGCCGTTCGTCAACGCACTCGGCGCGCTGACCGGCAACCAGGCGATGCAGCAGGTGAAGGCCGGCCTGAAGGCCATCTACCTGTCCGGCTGGCAAGTGGCCGGCGACGCGAACGTCGCGGGCGAAATGTACCCGGACCAGTCGCTGTACCCGGCGAACTCGGTGCCGCTCGTCGTCAAGCGCATCAACAACACGCTCACGCGCGCCGACCAGATCCAGTGGTCGGAAGGCAAGAACCCGGGCGACGAAGGCTACGTCGATTTCTTCGCGCCGATCGTCGCCGATGCGGAAGCCGGATTCGGCGGCGTGCTCAACGCGTTCGAGCTGATGAAGGCGATGATCGAGGCCGGCGCGTCGGGCGTCCACTTCGAAGACCAGCTCGCGTCGGTGAAGAAGTGCGGCCACATGGGCGGCAAGGTGCTCGTGCCGACGCGCGAAGCCGTCGCGAAGCTGTCGGCCGCGCGCCTCGCGGCCGACGTGATGGGCACGCCGACCGTGCTGGTGGCCCGCACCGACGCGGAAGCGGCCGACCTGATCACGTCCGACGTCGACGACAACGACAAGCCGTTCCTCACCGGCGAGCGCACGGTGGAAGGCTTCTTCCGCACCAAGCCGGGCCTCGAACAGGCGATCTCGCGCGGCCTCGCGTACGCGCCGTACGCGGACCTGATCTGGTGCGAAACGGGCAAGCCCGATCTCGAGTACGCGAAGAAGTTCGCGGAAGCGATCCACAAGCAGTTCCCGGGCAAGCTGCTGTCGTACAACTGCTCGCCGTCGTTCAACTGGAAGAAGAACCTCGACGACGCGACGATCGCGAAGTTCCAGAAGGAACTCGGCGCGATGGGCTACAAATTCCAGTTCATCACGCTGGCCGGCTTCCATGCGCTGAACTACTCGATGTTCAACCTCGCGCACGGCTATGCCCGCACGCAGATGAGCGCGTTCGTCGAACTGCAGCAGGCCGAGTTCGCGGCGGCCGACAAGGGCTTCACGGCAGTCAAGCACCAGCGCGAGGTCGGCACGGGCTACTTCGACGCGGTGACGCAGACGGTCGAACGCGAAGCATCGACGACCGCGCTGCACGGCTCGACAGAGGACGAACAGTTCTTCGACGGCAAGAAGGTCGCGTAACCCGCCCAAGCGTGACGCCGATGCCGCGGCATCGGCCACCGGAACAACAATCAGGGAGGAGACGGCAGGCGCGCGAGTCCCATCGCGCGACCGGCCGCGCGGCCTGCGGGCCGCCAGCAACGCCGCGCGCCGGCTTCGTCCGGCGCGCCCTTTTTCTGCGGCGCAGCCTGGCCCGGCCACGGCCGGCGCTGCCCTACCGATAGACGATCACCGGAATTTTCGTATGGGTCAGCACGCGCTGCGTCTCGCTGCCGATCAGCAGGCTGCCGAGCCCGCGGCGTCCGTGGGACGCCATGAAGATCACGTCGCACCCGCCGCGTTCGGCCGCCTCGATGATGCCGAGATACGGCGACGGATGCACGCTCGTCCACGTATCGCACGCGACCCCGGCCGCCTTCGCCGCCGCTTCCACCTCGTCGAGATGCGCCCGCGCCTCGCGCTCGCTGCGCGCGCGGAAATCGGCGGGCGGCTCGATGATCACTTCGGAAAACGGCGAGTACGGGTATTGCGGCAGGCACGCGTAGGCCGTGACCTGCGCGCCGACCGCGCGCGCCAGGTCGATCGCGCCGTCGATCGCCTTTTGCGACAGTTCGGAACCGTCGGTTGGAACGAGGATGTGCCGGAACATCGCGCCCTCCTTCGTCAATCGCACGCCGCGCGCCCCGGCTCCGGCCGAACCGGCCGCGACACGGCGTGCATGCCTCTTACGATTGTAGTGGGTGAAACCGCGCAAGCCGCACCGTCAGCGGGTTCGCCCTCATATCGGAAACACGCGGACGCGCAGCACCTACTCGCCCCAATAGCCGGGCCGCTCGTACGTGTGCTTCAGGTAATCGAGAAACAGGCGCACGCGAAGCGGCAGGTGCCGGCGCTGCGGAAACACCGCATGAATGCCGATCGGCGGCGCAGCGAAGGCGTCGAGCACGCTGACGAGCCGGCCGGCCGCGATGTCCTCGCCGACTTCCCACCACGAGCGCCATGCGAGGCCATGCCCTGCGAGGCACCACTCGTGCAGCACCGCGCCGTCCGAGCATTCCATCGTGCCGTTTACGCGGATCGACACGACCTTGTCGCCTTCCTGGAACGCCCAGCCGCGCTGCTGGTTTGCATTGGCCGCGAGCGCGAGGCAGTTGTGCCGCGCCAGTTCCGCGAGCGTGGCCGGCGTGCCGCGCCGCGCGAGATACGCGGGCGACGCGACGCACACGCGGCGATTCTCGCCGAGCTTCAGCGACACGAGCGACGAATCGGGCAGCTCGCCGAGCCGCACCGCGCAATCGAACCCCTCGTTGACGAGGTCGACCATCCGGTCGGACAGGTCGAGCGTCACCGACACGTCCGGATGCGCGCCGCTGAATTCGGGCACGAGCGGCGCGACGTGCCGCCGGCCGAAGCCGGCCGGCGCGGAGATCCGCAGATGGCCGCTCGCCTTGACGCCGCCGGCGGACACGCTCGCTTCCGCGTTCTGCATCTCGTTGATGATGCGCTGGCAATCCTCGAGGAACGCCGACCCCTCGAACGTCAGCGTGAGCTTGCGCGTCGTGCGCACCAGCAGCTTCACGCCGAGCCGCTCCTCGAGCGCGTCGAGGCGGCGGCCGATGATCGCCGGCGCGACGCCTTCCGCATGCGCGGCCGCCGACAGGCTGCCTTTGGCCGCGACCGCGGCGAACGTTTCGATCTGTTTGAACCGGTCCATGACTCCGTCGGGAGGACGGCATCGCCGCCCTTCGAATAACTTGAGCCGCACAAGATTAGGTATATGAAAGTAAAAGATCAAGTGACGTTTAGCGTCTTTTTTAGCACCTTCTATCACGAATAGAATCGACCCGACCTCTGAAACCGGAGCGCAAGGCTATGTCGGCCACAACGACACTCTCCTCTCCCAACGCCATTCTCTTCGACGCATTCGGCACGTTGTTCGACGTGCGTGCCGTGCTGGCCGTGGCTGAGCAGATGTTTCCCGGTCATGGGGAACGGTTGTCGCAGCTGTGGCGACGCAAGCAGATCGAATACTCGCAGTTGCGCACGCTTGCCGATCCGGCCGGCACGCACTACCGCCCGTTCCGGGACATCACGCTCGATGCGCTGCGGTTCGCCGCGCGCCGGCTCGGGCTCGCGCTGAACAGCGCGGCCGAGAAACGGCTGATGGACGAATACGCGTGCCTGTCCACCTATCCCGACACGCTGCCCGCATTGCGCAAGCTGCGCGCGCTCGACCCGCGCCCGCCGCTCGCGATCCTGTCGAACGGCACCCCGCAGATGCTCGACATCGCGATCAAGAGCGCGGGCATGTCCGGGCTGTTCGATCGCGTGCTGTCGGCCGACACCGTGCGTGCGTACAAGCCGAGCCCGGCCGCCTATGCGCTCGGCACCGCCGCGTTCGGGGCGAACCCGCGCGACATCGTGTTCGTGTCGTCGAACGCGTGGGACGTCGCGGGCGCCACCTGGTTCGGCTACACGACGTTCTGGCTCAACCGCACGGGCGCCCCCGCCGAGGAACTCGGCGCGCCGCCCGACGGCACGGGCACCGGCATGGCCGACCTGCTCGCGTTCCTCGCCGCACCCACCCCGGCTCCGTCCGGCAGCCCCGCAAACCGCACGCGCCCCGGCCCGGGTGCATGACGTTTCGCAGCGCTGCCGCCTTCCCCTTTCACCGAAACCGCAACTGACCGACCAAGGAGATGAGACTCATGAGCACCCCGATCACGCTGCCGCAAGGCATGACGATCACCGGCGAAATCAAGCCGGGTTACGAAGCGATCCTGACGCCCGACGCGCTGGAACTCGTTGCGTCGCTGCATCGCACGTTCGAATCGCGCCGCCAGACGCTGCTGCAGGCGCGCGTCGAGCGCACGAAACGCCTCGACGCGGGCGAGCGCCCCGATTTCCTGGCCGAGACGAAGGCGATCCGCGAAGGCGACTGGAAGGTCGCGCCGCTGCCGGCCGATCTGCAATGCCGCCGCGTCGAGATCACGGGCCCGGTCGAGCGCAAGATGATCATCAACGCGCTGAACTCGGGCGCCGATTCGTACATGACGGATTTCGAGGATTCGAACGCGCCGAGCTGGACGAACCAGATCGACGGCCAGATCAACCTGAAGGACGCGGTGCGCCGCACGATCTCGCTCGAGCAGAACGGCAAGTCGTACCGGCTGAACGACAAGGTCGCGACGCTGATCGTGCGTCCGCGCGGCTGGCACCTCGACGAGAAGCACGTGACGGTCGACGGCCAGCGCGTGTCCGGCGGCATCTTCGATTTCGCGCTGTTCCTGTTCCACAACGCGAAGGAACTGATCGCGCGCGGCTCGGGCCCGTACTTCTACCTGCCGAAGATGGAAAGTCATCTCGAGGCGCGCCTGTGGAACGACATCTTCGTCGCGGCCCAGGAAGCGGTCGGCGTGCCGCGCGGCACGATCCGCGCAACGGTGCTGATCGAGACGATCCTCGCCGCGTTCGAGATGGACGAGATCCTGTACGAACTGCGCGAACACAGCTCGGGCCTGAACGCCGGCCGCTGGGACTACATCTTCTCGGCGATCAAGAAGTTCAAGAACGACCACGACTTCTGCCTGGCCGACCGTTCCAAGATCACGATGACCGTGCCGTTCATGCGCGCGTACGCGCTGCTGCTGCTGAAGACCTGCCACAAGCGCAACGCGCCGGCGATCGGCGGGATGAGCGCGCTGATTCCGATCAAGAACGATCCGGAAGCGAACGACAAGGCGATGGGCGGCGTGCGCTCGGACAAGCAGCGCGACGCGACCGACGGCTACGACGGCGGCTGGGTCGCGCACCCGGGCCTCGTGCCGATCGCGATGGAGGAATTCGTCAAGGTGCTCGGCGACCAGCCGAACCAGATCGCGAAGCAGCGCGACGACGTGCAGGTGGAAGGCAAGAACCTGCTCGACTTCCAGCCGGAAGCGCCGATCACCGAAGCCGGGCTGCGCAACAACATCAACGTCGGGATCCACTACCTCGGCGCTTGGCTCGACGGCAACGGCTGCGTGCCGATCCACAACCTGATGGAAGACGCGGCGACGGCCGAGATCTCCCGCTCGCAGGTGTGGCAATGGATCCGCTCGCCGAAGGGAGTGCTCGACGACGGCCGCAAGGTCACGGCCGATCTCGTGCGCGAATTCGCGAAGATCGAGCTCGACAACGTCAAGCGCTCGGTCGGCGGCAACACGCAGCCGTACGAACGCGCCGCGGCGATCTTCGAGCAGATGTCGACGTCGGAAGGCTTCACCGAATTCCTGACGCTGCCGCTGTACGAGGAAATCTGACGACGCTGTCCGGTGCGATCGCCGGACGGCCACGCCGCGCCGCCGGTCGCATGCGATGACGCGTCACCGGCATGAAAAAAGCGCCCCGCGGGGCGCTTTCTCTTTTGCGGCGTATCGAGCCACCGCCCGCCGGCCCGCTCAGGCGGCTTCCTGCTCGCGCCGGTGCTGAACCCAGTCGCCGGACGCGATGCGTGGGCGCCCGGCCGCCGCATGCGCGGCCACCGGATAATACAGGCACGCGTACTGCCGACCGCCGAGTTCGACGGTCACCTCTTCCGGTTTGAACAGCGAGTCGACGCCCGGATAGACGCGCTCGATCTCGTCGAGCACCGGGACGAGTTGCTCGTCGACCTCGTAGACGTCGCCCCAGACCAGCGACTTGCCGGCCGTCCCGGCGATCATGCCCGGATACGCGCCGAAATCGACCAGTTCGCCCGGCAGCGCGGCTGCACCCAGCAGCGTCGGGGCGGCGATGCCGTGGCGGGCGGCCGCATGGCCGATGTCGTTGGCCTGTCCGGCTCTCAAGGTGCCATAGACGAATACGTGGCGCATCGTGGTTCTCCTCTTCGATTCGTGTGTTGCCGTGTTGGCGTGCGACCGGTGCGCGATGGGCGCGACGTGGCGCACGCATCGGTAGACCGCGATACCGGCCCGATGGTTCGAACCGTCGGCGCGACCGGCTGCGGGCGACCGGCTGCCGGCAGCCACCCCGGGTTCGCCGGCGCCCACACAAAGTTCATTTGAACCCGGCATGATGGCCCGAAAAACCACCGCATGCGCACGCGCCGTGCCTTCTAAAATAACGGCATCGCCGCCGCGCCGCCCGAACCGTTCATGAATCCGCCCGCCTCAGCCGACGTATCGAACCCGTACGACGTCATCGACATCCCGCCGGAATTCGCGCCGACCGCCGTCCATCCGATGCGCGTGCGCGCACGGCAGGTCGATGCCGGCCGCCGCATTCCGCTGCACACGCATGCGTGGGCGCAGCTCGCGTATGCGTCGCGCGGCGTGCTGCGCGTCGCGACGACCGGCACGACGTGGATGGTGCCGCCGTCCCGCGCGATCTGGGTGCCGCCGCACGTGTCGCACGAAGTCGTGATCGTCGAAGAGGCCTACTTGCGCACGCTGTATATCGACGAGTCGATCGTGCCGGGCGGGCTCGATGCATGCCGCGTCGTCGAGGTGACGGGGCTGCTGCGCGAGCTGATCGTCGCCCTCGACGCGCGCGACCTGAGCGCCTCGCGCGAGCGCCTGCTGTGCGGGCTCGTGCTCGATGAGCTGAGTCATGCCGAACCGTTGCCGCTCGCGGTGCCGATGCCGGACGAAAAACGCCTGCGCCTGCTGTGCGAATCGGTACTCGCGCAGCCCGCGCATGCGGAGTCGCTCGAGCACTGGGCGAGCGAGGTCGGCGCGAGCACGCGCACGATCTCCCGGCTCTTCAAGCAGGAACTGGGCGTGAGCTTTTCGCAGTGGCGCCAGCAGGCGCTGCTCGCGCGGGCGATCCCGCTGCTGAACCAGGGGCGCCCGCTGTCGCACATTGCGCGCGAACTCGGCTACCAGAGCCAGAGCGCGTTCTCGGCCATGTTCCGCCGCGCATTCGGCGAAAGCCCGCGCGCGTTCATGCTGCGCGGCTACGAGCATCGAGGCCCGGAAGGCGACGTCGCGGAAAACGACACGCCGGACGACGACGGCGCGATCGACGCGGCCCGCTGATCGCTCGTTCCGCCGCGACGGACCGTCGGACCATCAGACCGGCCGCACCATGTGGCGGATCGAGCCGAGTTGTGCAAGCCGCGGCCCGGTGACCCGGTAGCCCATGCGCAGGTACAGATGCGCGGCAGGATTGTCGACGAACACGCGCAACTGCAGTTCGTGCAGCCCGCGCGCACGTGCCCAGCGATGCGACATCTCGAGCATGTAGGTCCCGGCGCCCTGCCCACGATGGCCGGCCGCGATCTGCACGTCGCGAATGTGCAGCGAATCGCCCTCCTCGGTCACGCGCAGCACGCCGATGCGCTCGCCGTCGGCTTCGAGGATGAAGTTTTCGGATTCGCGCCAGCTCGCATAGAACAGGTCGCTGCGCCACACGAGCCCATGGCGCTTGTAGTAGCCGCCCATGTTGCCGTGCGTCAACGCTTCGGCATACGGAAAATCGCCGGGCTCCGCGGGCCGGAGCTGATACAGCAGTCGCAGGTCGGTCGGATCGAGCATCGCGCAGAAGTCAGAAACGCATCCCGCCACGATAGCGCAGTCGCGTGCGGATGCAATCGCGAATTTCTCGTAGGGGCGCGGCGCGCGGTTCGGTACGCGGTATGGGGCGTCAGCGAAAGCCACAACGGACGATGCAAATGAAAAAGCCCGCACGAGGCGGGCTTTTTCATTTTCTGGCGGAGCGGACGGGACGCGCCTACATCGCGCAGGCCGCGGCTGCGCTTGCAAGCGCAGCCCTTCGAGTCCCGCCGGAAGCCGCACAGGCGGCTTCCTCCGCTCCGCGGCCACGTGCCCGCAAGCGGGCACAACGACCGAACGCACAAACAACAATGCCCGCACTAGGCGGGCATTGTTGTTTGTTTGGCGGAGCGGACGGGACTCGAACCCGCGACCCCCGGCGTGACAGGCCGGTATTCTAACCGACTGAACTACCGCTCCAGTCTTGCTGCTTGCCTGGCAGGCGTCGGTTACTTCCTGCCGGCGCGCCGTTTGTTCGAACGACGCCGAAATCTGGCGTCCCCTAGGGGATTCGAACCCCTGTACTCACCGTGAAAGGGTGATGTCCTAGGCCTCTAGACGAAGGGGACAACGTACTGCTTACATCCTTAACGAGAAAGCCCGTTCAAAAACGCTTTTTGAACGGGCTTCGTTCTGGCGGAGCGGACGGGGCTCGAACCCGCGACCCCCGGCGTGACAGGCCGGTATTCTAACCAACTGAACTACCGCTCCAGCTTTTCTGCACCACCGCCCACAGGATCTCGTCAGGTTCCTGCACGCGTTGCGACACTTCCATGAAACGCCGCTGAATCTGGCGTCCCCTAGGGGATTCGAACCCCTGTACTCACCGTGAAAGGGTGATGTCCTAGGCCTCTAGACGAAGGGGACAACGTACTGCTTACATCTTTAATACAAAAGCCCGCTCAAAAACGTCTTGAACGGGCTTCGTTCTGGCGGAGCGGACGGGACTCGAACCCGCGACCCCCGGCGTGACAGGCCGGTATTCTAACCGACTGAACTACCGCTCCAGCTTTCTTACCCAACCCGCAGGACGTCGGTTACGTTCCTGCAAGCCTTGCGACACTTCTACGAAACGCCGCTGAATCTGGCGTCCCCTAGGGGATTCGAACCCCTGTACTCACCGTGAAAGGGTGATGTCCTAGGCCTCTAGACGAAGGGGACAAAATCTTTTCAGATTTGTCTGACTTTCGCTATTTACTTCTGCTCAACAGCGAAGGCCGAAATTCTAACTGCTTTGAATCATTTTGTGAAGCATTTATTACTACCGCTGCCTCGCAAATCAATCCAGCTTGTTCTGTTGGTGGAGGTAAGCGGGATCGAACCGCTGACCTCTTGCATGCCATGCAAGCGCTCTCCCAGCTGAGCTATACCCCCTTGCAGAACAGAAATGAGATTATATGGACCGATTCCGAACTTGTAAATACCCTTTTTACGATTCGCGCGAAATTTTTTGCGAAGCCGCCGCGCACTCATGCACGACGGCTTCGCTCTCGCCTATACGTCAAGCCAGCGCGGCCTCGATGCGCGACACCACGACGTCGCGACCGAACAGCACGAGCACCGCGTCGATCGACGGCGTGTGCGTCGTGCCCGCCACCAGCAGCCGCACCGGCATCGCGAGCTGCGGCATCTTCAGCTTGTGCGCGGCGAGCGTCGCCTTCAGCGCCGCGGACACCGCTTCCTTCGTCCAGTCGGCCGCCTTCAGTGCGGCGACGAGATCGGCCAGCGCCGGCCGCACCGCATCGGTCACGTGCTGCGCGAGCGCATCGGCGTCGGGTGCCGGCACGCGGTAGAACATCGTCGCGCCTTCCGCGATCTCCTTGACCGTCGTCGCACGATCCTTCATCAGGCCGACCACCGCGTCGAGCGCGGGGCCCGTCGCGATCGCCGCGTCGTCGATGCCGAGCGCGTCGAGGAACGGCTTCGCGAGTGCGGCAAGGCGCGCGTTGTCAGCTTCCTTGATGTAGTGCGCGTTCAGCCAGCTCAGCTTGCTGTGGTCGTACTGCGCGGGCGACTTGCCGAGATGCTCCAGATCGAACCATTCGACGAACTGTTCGCGCGAGAAGATTTCGGCATCGCCGTGCGACCAGCCGAGGCGCGCGAGATAGTTGACGACGGCCTCCGGCAGGAAGCCTGCGTCGCGGTACGCCATCACGCTCATCGCGCCATGCCGCTTGCTCATCTTCTCGCCCTGCTCGTTCAGCACGGTCGGCAGGTGCGCATAGACGGGCGGCTCGCCGCCGAGTGCGTTCAGGATGTTGATCTGGCGCGGCGTGTTGTTCACGTGGTCGTCGCCGCGGATCACGTGCGTGATGCCCATGTCCATGTCGTCCACCACCACGCAGAAGTTGTAGATCGGCGTGCCGTCCGGACGCGCGATCACGAGGTCGTCGAGCTCCTCGTTCGAGATCTCGACACGCCCCTTCACCGCGTCGTCCCACACCACCGTGCCCGTGAGCGGATTGCGAAAGCGCAGCACCGGCTTCACGCCGGCCGGCGGCTCCGGCAGCACCTTGCCGGGCTCCGGACGCCACGTGCCGTCGTAGCGCGGCTTCAGGCCGGCTTCGCGCTGACGTTCGCGCAGCGCGTCGAGTTCCTCGGCCGACATGTAGCACGGGTACGCGAGGCCCTTCTCGAGCATCTGCGCGAGCACTTCGCGATAGCGGTCCATCCGCTGCATCTGGTAGATCGGGCCTTCGTCGAAATCCAGCCCGAGCCATTGCATCCCTTCGAGGATCGCATCGACCGCTTCCTGCGACGAGCGCTCGACGTCGGTATCCTCGATGCGCAGCACGAACGTGCCTTTCATCTTGCGGGCGAACGCCCACGGATAGAGTGCGGAGCGGATGTTGCCGAGGTGGATGAAGCCGGTGGGACTCGGCGCGAAGCGGGTACGGACAGGACGGGTCATAAACGGTAACTCGAACGCCTGGGGCGCATGAATGATTCGACGCGGGACGACGGCAGCCCGGACAGCAACGGAGCCGGCGACGCCCGGAACGGGAAAGAAGCCGGAATTATACTCGCGCCGGACATCGCGCCAAGCGCGCCGCTTGCTTTATGATGTGCGCGCCGCGGCCGCCTGCCGGTGCGGCGCCGGCCGCACGGAACCCGCTGCGCGGCCTCGGAAACCCTCGCAGCCGCGGGCCGTGTGACCCGCCGCCAAGCCGCCGGAGAACCATCGATGTCGTCCCCTCGTCTGTCGCGCCGCCACTTCACGATCGCGTGCGCGTCTGCCAGCCTCGCCGCCTGTACGTCCTTCGGCGACAAGTCCCGCCCCGGCACGGCCCTGCCGCCGGAGAAGCCCGTCAAGATCGGCATCGCGCTCGGCGGCGGCGCCGCGCGCGGCTTCTCGCACATCGGCGTGCTGAAGGCGCTCGAGGCGCGCGGCATTCCGATCGAGATCGTCGCCGGAACGAGCGCGGGCTCGGTGGTCGGCGCGCTCTACGCGTCGGGCATGAACGCGCTGCAGATCAACAAGATCGCCCTCGACATGGACCAGGCGGCGATCAGCGACTGGGCGCTGCCGTTCCGCTCGCGCGGCCTGCTGCAAGGCGTCGCGCTGCAGAACTTTCTGAACAAGACGCTCAACAACCGGCCGATCGAGAAGATGGCGAAGCCGCTCGGCATCGTTGCGACGGACCTGCAAAGCGGCCAGCCGATCCTGTTCCAGCAAGGCAACGCGGGGCTCGCGGTACGCGCGTCGTGCAGCGTGCCGTCGGTGTTCGAGCCGGTGAAGATCGGCAATCGCGAATATGTCGACGGCGGCCTCGTGAGCCCGGTGCCGGCGTCGTACGCGCGCAAGATGGGCGCGAGCTTCGTGATCGCGGTCGACATCTCGTCCCGGCCGGACGGCGCGCCGACCAACAACCCGATCGAGATGCTGCTGCAGACCTTCACGATCATGGGCCAGACGATCAAGACCTACGAGCTGGACAAGTACGCGGACGTCGTGATTCGCCCGAACCTCGCGGCGATGGGCGGCAGCGACTTCAACCAGCGCAACGCGGCGATCCTCGCGGGCGAGGAAGCGGTCGCGCGCATCATGCCGGAACTGCAGCGCAAGCTCGCGGCGGCGCGCGGCGTGGCCGTGGCCGCGTAGGCCGCGATGGGCGGCAGGCCGCGGCACGCGCCGCCTGCCGGTGGCCGACGCAACGACTTCCGCCTCGCCGTCAGCGCCGCGCCAAAGCAAAAAACCCTGCCGCCTTTCGGTGACAGGGTTTGTCGTCCGGCCCGCGCGACCGGCAAACGTCAGTTGTTGCCGTTCGCCGAATCGTCGCCGATCGTCGCGCGCACGCGCTGACGCAGGTCTTCGGGCTTCATCGGGAATTCCGATTCGAGCCGGCGCGCGCCGGTGAAACGCTTTTCCCAGTAGCCGCTGTCGAGATCGTCGACGCGGACCGTGCTGCCCGTCGACGGCGAATGCACGAACTTGTTGTCGCCGATGTAGATGCCGACGTGCGAGAACGTGCGGCGCATCGTGTTGAAGAACACGAGATCGCCCGGCTTCAGGTTGCTCATGCTCACCTTCTCGCCGACGCGGCTCATTTCTTCCGCGCGACGCGGCAGCGACATGCCGAGCGTGTCCTGGAACACGTAGCGCACGAAGCCGCTGCAGTCGAGTCCCGAATCCGGCGAGTTGCCGCCCCAGCGATACCGCACGCCGATCATGTTCAGCGCGCCGACGACCACGTCGCCCGCCTTGCCCGCCATGCCGGCGAGGAACGACTTCGCGCCGCCGCTCGACGGCTGCGCGCTGGTCTGCTGGAGGGATGAGCCCGACCCGATCTGAGTCGAATTGCTGACATTCTGATTAAAACTGCTGACTTCGTCGGCGAACGCGCCGGGTGCTGCTGCGAACAGGGCGCCGATGAACAGCCCGGCGATGGTGCGCGCGCATGCCTGGGTCAGGGATCGATGCTGCATTGGTCGATGGAATATGCTTAAAAATCAGCTGATTGGCGGAAAATTTCGGTCGATACTAGCCAGCGCGTAATCGTTTGTCAAAACAAATTAATAAATACAATCGAGATGGTCAGACCATTGGACGCCTATCACGCTTTCCAGACCGCTTTCAACAGCTTTTGTGTGTAAGGATGTGACGGTCTGGTGAAGATGTCGGACACCTCCCCCGACTCGACGACGGCGCCGTCCTGCATCACCGCGACGCGGTGCGCCATCGCGCCGATCACCTCCAGGTCGTGGCTGATGAACACGTAGCCGAGGTTGTATTTCTGTTGCAAATTCGCGAGCAGCTTCAGCACCTGCTGCTGGATCGACACGTCGAGCGCCGACGTCGGCTCGTCGAGGATCAGGATGCGCGGCTCCAGCACCAGTGCGCGCGCGATCGCGATCCGCTGGCGCTGGCCGCCCGAGAATTCGTGCGGATAGCGGTGTAGCACCGTGCGGTCCAGGCCGACTTCCCGCAGCACCGCGAGCGACTTCGCGCGGCGCGCGTCGGGCGTCATGTCCGGGCGATGCAGCTCGAGCCCCTCGCCGACGATCCGCTCGATCGTGTGACGCGGCGAAAGCGAGCTGAATGGGTCCTGAAAGACCACCTGCATGTTCGAGCGCAGCGCGGTCTGTTCGCGGCCGCGATAGGTCGACAGCGCGCGCCCCTGGAATTCGATCTCGCCGCCGGCCGTCTTCTGCAGCCCGAGCAGCGCCATCGCGAGCGTCGACTTCCCCGATCCCGATTCGCCGACGATGCCGAGCGTTTCGCCCTGCCGCACCGACACCGACACGTCGGCCACGGCCGTCACCGGCACCGTGCCGAACCAGCCCGCGAAGCCCGGCCGCTTGCGCGCGAACTGCACGCTCACGTGGCGCGCGTCGAGCACGACGGGTGCGATCGGCATCACCGGCGTGACCGCGCGTTGCGGCCGGCTGTTCAGCAGCCGCTGCGTATACGGATGCTCGGGCGCCGCGAAGATCCGCTCGACAGGCCCGCTCTCGACGAGCCGGCCATGCTCCATCACCGCGACCCGCTGCGCGAAGTGCCGCACGAGATTCAGGTCGTGCGTGATCAGCAGGATCGCCATCCCGCGCTTTTCCGCCTCGTCGCGCTGCAGCTCCAGCAGCAGGTCGACGATCTGCGCGCGGATCGTCACGTCGAGCGCGGTGGTCGGCTCGTCCGCGAGCAGCAGGCGCGGCCGGCACGCGAGCGCCATCGCGATCATCGCGCGCTGCCGCTGGCCGCCCGACAACTGGTGCGGGTAGCTGTCGACGCGCTTCTCCGGCTCCGCGATGCCGGTGCGCGCGAGCAACGCGATCGCCCGCTTGCGCGCCTCCACGGCCGATACGCCGTCGTGCAGCACGATCGTCTCGCCGATCTGCACGCCGATCGTATACAGCGGATTGAGCGCCGTCATCGGCTCCTGGAAGATCATCGCGATGTCCGAGCCGCGCAGCCCGCGCATCTCGCGCTCGCTCTTGGCCGTCAGGTCCTGCCCGGCGAAACGGATCGCGCCCGCGACTTCGGCGTCGCGCAGCAGCCGCAGGATCGACAGCGCGGTCACGCTCTTGCCCGACCCCGATTCGCCGACGAGCGCGACCCGCTCGCCACGCCCGATCGCGAGCGTCACGTCGTCCACCGCGACCGTGTCGCCGAAGCGCACATGCAGATGCTCGAGCGACAGCAGCGGCTCGTGCTGCGTCGATACGGTCGACTCGCTCATCGCTGCCCTCCCGCCGCGCGCACCGAATCGGCGATCCGCGTGTCGAGCGCGTTGCGCAGCGCGTCGCCCATGAAGGTCAGCAGCAGCAGCGTCGCGACCAGCACGCCGAACGTCGACAGCGAGATCCACCACGCGTCGAGGTTGCCCTTGCCCTGCGCGAGCAGCTCGCCGAGGCTCGGCGTCGGCGGCGGCACGCCGAGCCCGAGGAAATCGAGGCTGGTGAGCGCGAGGATCGAGCCGCTCATCCGGAACGGCAGGAACGTGATCACCGGCGTGAGGCTGTTCGGCAGCACGTGGCGCCAGATGATCTGCCAATTCGTGAGCCCCATCGCGCGGGCCGCGCGCACGTAGTCCTGCGTGCGGTTGCGCAGGAACTCGGCGCGCACGTAGTCGGCGAGCCCGATCCAGCCGAACAGCGACAGCAGCACGATCAGCAGCAGGAAGCTCGGCTCGAAGATCGACGCGAAGATGATCAGCAGGTACAGCTCCGGCAGCGAGCTCCAGATCTCGATCAGCCGCTGCCCGACGATGTCGATGCGTCCGCCGAAGAAGCCTTGCACCGCGCCCGCGGCGATCCCGAGCAGCGTGCCGATCACGGTCAGGATCAGCCCGAACTCGACCGAGATACGGAACCCGTACACGAGCCGCGCAAGCAGGTCGCGGCCCTGCGCATCGGTGCCGAGCCAGTTCTCCCGCGACGGCGGCGCCGGGTTCGGCACGTTCGAGAAGTAGTTCAGCGTGTCGTAGTAGTAACGGTTCGGCGGATAGACGACGAAGTTGCCAGGCGCCTCGAGCCGCTTGCGCACATACGGATCGAGATAGTCGGCCGGCGTCGGGAAATCGCCGCCGAAGGTGGTCTCCGGGTACGCATGGAACATCGGGAAATAGGTCTGCCCGTCGTAGCGCACGACGAGCGGCTTGTCGTTGGACCACAGCGGCGCCGCGAGGCTCGCGGCAAAGGCGACGACGAAGATCACGAAGCTCCAGTAGCCGAGGCGCTGCTGCCTGAAGCGCTGCCACACACGGCGGGCCGGCGACGGCGACACGCGCGCACGCGCGGCGTCGATACGGGGGGATGCGACGGCCCGGTTCATCGCGCGCCTCGCCCGCTGGCGCCGGGCATGCGAATGGCTCGTTTCATGTCAGCGCTCCAGGTTGTCGAATTGAATGCGCGGATCGACCCACACATAGCAAAGATCGGAAATCAGCTTGGTCGCGAGCCCGATCAGCGTGAATAGGTACAGCGTGCCGAGCACGACCGGGTAATCGCGCCGCACGACCGACTCGTACGACAGCAGCCCGAGGCCGTCGAGCGAGAACAGCGTCTCGATCAGCAGGCTGCCGGTGAAGAACGCGCCGATGAACGCGGCCGGAAAGCCGACGATCAGCGGCAGCATCGCATTGCGGAACACGTGCTTCCACAGCACGCTGCGCTCGGAGAGCCCCTTCGCGCGCGCGGTGAGCACGTATTGCCGGCGGATCTGGTCGAGGAACGCGTTCTTCGTGAGCATCGTGACGACCGCGAAGCTGCCGACGACCGACGCGGTGATCGGCAGCGCGATGTGCCACAAATAGTCGAGCACCTTGCCGACGAGCGACAGCTGCGCGAAGTTGTCCGACGTGAGGCCGCGCAGCGGAAAGAGCTGCCAGAACGAGCCGCCGCCGAACAGCACGAGCAGCAGCACGCCGAGCACGAAACCCGGAATCGCATAGCCGACCAGCACGACGAGGCTCGTCGCGACGTCGAACGGCGAACCGTTGCGCACGGCCTTCGCGATGCCGAGCGGCACCGAGATCAGGTACGTGAGGAAGAACGTCCACAGCCCGATGCTGATCGACACGGGCAGCTTCTGCACGACCAGCGACCAGACGCTTTGATGGCGAAAGTAGCTTTCGCCGAGATCGAAGCGCGCGAAGCGCTTCAGCATCAGCCAGTAGCGTTCAAGCGGCGGCTTGTCGAAACCGTACAGCGCCTTGAGCTGTGCGAGCTGCTGCGCGTCGACGCCGGTGTGCGCGCGCATTCCGAACGGCGTCGCGCCCTGCTCGGTCGCGCCCTTGCGCAATTCCTGCACGGCCTGCTCGACCGGGCCGCCCGGCACGAACTGGATCACCGCGAACGTGAGCGTCAGCACGCCGACGAGCGTCGGGATCATCAACAGCAGGCGTTTGAGGATGTAGCTCCACATAGGGCGTCGACTCGTGATCGGTGGCGGGTTGGATGAAGGGCCGGCGCGGCTCAGTGATCGGGCTTCGCCCACCAGGTCGACACGATCCAGCCCTCGGCCGAATAGTACAGCGGCAGCGTCTGGGGATAAGCGAGCGTGCGCTTGTACGCGACGCGGTGCGTCGTGCTGTACCACTGCGGAACCGCGTAGTAGTCGTGCATCAGCACGCGGTCGAGCGCGTGCGTCGCGTCGAGCAATTCCTCGCGCGTCTGCGCGGTGCCCAGCGCGTGCAGCAACGCGTCGACGGCCGGCGATTTCAGCCCGATGAGATTGTCGGAGCCCGGCTCGTCGGCGAACTTGCTCGCGTAACGCGAGTATTGCTCGGCGCCCGGCACCTGCACGCCCGGCAGGCGGATCGTCGTCATGTCGTAGTCGAACGCATCGAGGCGCTTTTGCAGCAGCGCGTAATCGGCCGTGCGAAACCGCACGTCGATGCCCAGCTTCGCGAGGTTGCGCTGGTACGCGGTCACGACGCCTTCCATCGCGCCACCCGCATCGTCGAGGATCTCGAAAGCGAACGGCTCGCCCTTCGCATTGCGCAGCGCGCCGTCGCGATAGGTCCAGCCGGCCTGTGCGAGCAGCGCGCGCGCCTTCAGCAGGTTCGCGCGCAGCGAGCCCGGCGGATTCGTGTTCGGCTGCGTGACCATCGGGCCGAACACCGCCGGATCGAGTTGCGCACGCAGCGGCTCCAGCAGCTTCAGCTCGCCCTCGCCCGGCGCACCGGTCGCCTGCAGGTCGGTGTCGGCGAAATAACTGTTGAGGCGCGTGTAGGCGCTGTAGAACAGCTGACGGTTCAGCCATTCGAAGTCGAACGCGAGGTCGAGCGCCTGACGCACGCGCACGTCGCGAAACAGCGGCCGGCGCAGGTTCATGAAGAAGCCCTGCATGCCGGCGCCGTTATGCTGGCGGAATTCGCGCTTGACCAGTTCGCCGCTGTCGAAACGCTTGCCGACGTCGCGTCGCGCCCAGTTGCGCGCGACGTACTCGACGAGCACGTCGTATTCGCCGGCCTTGAACGCCTCGAGCCGCGCGACGCCGTCGCCGTACAGTTTGTAGACGATCCGCTCGAAGTTGTTGGTGCCGACTCGCACCGGCAGGTCGGCGCCCCAGTACGCGGGGTTGCGCCGGTAGGTGATCGTGCGGCCGTTGTCATAATGGTCGATCACGTACGGGCCGCTGCCGATCGGCTGCTCGAACGCGAGCTGGTCGAACGGGATGCGCGAGCCGTCCGCGCGCAATCCCCACTTGCGCGAGAACACCGGCACGCCGCCGGCGATCAGCGGCAACTCGCGGTTCGCGCTGTGGAATTCGAAGCGCACGGTCGCGGGATCGACCACCACGGCCTTCGTAATTTCGGCGAAGTACGCGCCGAACTGCGGTGCGGCCCGTTTGCTCTTCAACGTGTCGAATGAAAACTTGACGTCGTCCGCCGTGACGCGATCGCCGTTCGAGAAGCGCGCGCGCGGATTCAGGTGGAACGTGACCGAACGGCGATCCGGCGCGACGTCGATGTCGTCGGCCAGCAGCCCGTAGGCGGACGCCGGTTCGTCGGAGCTGCCGGTCGCGAGGCTCTCGAACAGCATGTCGATGCCGGGCGCGGTGTTGCCGCGCATCGTGAACGGATTGAACTTGTCGAACGACGTCAGCCGGCTCGGGTTCGCGAGCACGAGCGTGCCGCCCTTCGGCGCGTCGGGGTTCACGTAGTCGAAATGCTTGAAGCCCGGCGGATACTTCGGCTCGCCGTACTGTGCAATCGCATAGGCCGCGTGCGCGGCCGGCGCGGCCAGCGCCAGCACCGCGGCCACGCGGCCGGCGGCCCGAAGCGCGCCGAGGCAGGCGCGCGCGGCGGCGGCCCGGGGCGAACCCTTCGTCATAGAGGCCCTGTCGTCGAATGAGGGTAGTAACGTGGAGCGATTCTACCCATTCAATCCGTCGGGCCAAAAGAAAACCGCCACGCGGGCGGTTTCCTCACGAGCCGTTGTCGCGCGCGCGGCACGCACGCGCGACCGGTCGATCAGCGCCAGCCGTTGTGGCGGCCGTGATCCCAGTGACCGCGATCGCCGCCCCAGCCGCGACCATGGTGGCGATACCACTCGTCGCGGCCCCAGTAGCGGCGGCCGTCCCAGTAGCGGTCGCCGTGCCAGCCGATCACGATCGCCGGCGCCGGCCCGTACACGGGCGCCGGTGCGTAGACGGGCGCCGGCTGGTAGACGACCGGCGGAGGCGGCGGCGCATACACGGGCGCGGGCGCGACGTAGACCGGTGCCGGCACGCCGACGTTGATCCCGACATTGACTCCCGCCATTGCTGCGCCCGACACGAGCAAGGCCGTCATACCGGTCATGAGCGAGGCAACACGCAAAGTCTTCATGGATTCCTCTTCTGGTTGTGTCATGTGTAATTCGACTATAGCGGCAAGCGCCCTCCCCGCATATTTCAAGTTTGTAAGAACTGATGCGCGGCATCGCAACGGGAAGCCCGCGCTAACGTCTTGTAACAATCGGCGGCCGGCGCCAGCCTTTCCCGACACGCCTTTCAACCTGCGCCGCGGCCCGCGTCAAGCGGCGCCGCGCCCGTGTCGAACCGGAAGCCGAATCGCGCCACCGTTTCGATCCGCGCGGAAAATGCATGCGCGGCCAGCTTGCGCCGCAACCGTACGACGAGCGCATTGACCGTTTCGGGCTCGATGTCCGCATCGCCCCACGCATAACGGAGCACGGCGTCGCGCCCGACCGGCCGCCCGGCTTCGCGCAGCAGGCATTCGACCACGCGAAATTCCCGCGCGCTGAGCGCGAGCCGCCGGCCACGCTCGTCGAGGGCGCGCGTCGCCGTGTCGAGCCGGATCGATTCACGCGTCGCGATGACGCCCGCGCGGCGCCACAGCGCGTGCAGCCGCTCGTGCAATTCGACGAACGAGCACGGATGGGCCAGGCACACGTCGCAGCCCGCATTCAGCATCTGCGCGCGCTGGGCGGACGTGGTGCCGGCAACGATCGCAGCAATCGCCGCGCTGCCCGCCGACGCGGCGAGCGGCGGCAATCCGTCGAGAAGCGCCGGCGCGGAAGCGCCATCGGTCGCGACGATCACGATTGCGTCGAACCGATCCTGCGTCGCCGCGAAACAGCCGTCGCGCCATTCGTCAACGCGCTCGACGCCGTGCATGCTTTCCCGAAACGCCTTGTCGAGCCGCGACGCGTCCGGCGTCGGCGGCGCAATCAGCAGGATGCGCATCGATCGGCCTCCTCCGTCACGCGAGCGAACGCGGCCAGCATTCGACCGTGATCGCCGCACCGGCCGGCTGCGCACCGCCGATCCGCAGCGCGAAACCGTGCACGCGCATCACCGCCGACACGATGCTCAACCCCAGCCCCGAGCCGTTCACGTGGCGCGTGCGCTCGCCACGATAGAAGCGTTCGAGCACCGCATTGCGCTCGCCGGGCGGGATGCCGGGCCCGGTGTCCTCGAACCGGACGAGCGGCCCATGCGACGTCGTCTGGAGCACGACGCGCACGCGGCCGCCGGGCGGCGTGAACTTGATCGCGTTGTCCGCGAGATTGCTGAACGCCTCGAACAGCAACGCACGGTCGCCATGGATGCCGTCGACCGCGGCCGCATCGAGTTCGAACGACACGTCGACCGCCTCGGCCAGCGGCTCGTAAAGCTCGCACACGTCGCGCAGCAAGGCCGCGACGTCGACCTCGGCAAAACCGCCGCGCCGGCTCAGCGTGCCGATCTCGGAAATGCGCAGCATCGCGCGAAAACGTTCGAGCAGCCGGTCGGTTTCGTCGCGCGCCGACGCCAGCAGCGCCGCCGACGCGGGATCGTGTGCGCAGAACGGCTGGTCGGCGAGCCGCGCCAGCATCGTATGCACGCGTGCGAGCGGCGTGCGCAGGTCGTGCGCGATCCCGTCGCAGGTATGGCGCACCTCGCCCATCAGCCGCTCGACTTCGTCGAGCATGTGGTTCACGAGATGCGCGAGCAGATCGAGTTCGTCATAGCCGCCGACCGGTAGCCGCTTGCCGAGATCGCCCTCGGCGATCTGCCGCGTGACGCGCCGGATCTCGGCGACGCGGCGCATCTGCCGCATGCCCAGCATGCTGCCGCCCGCGACGCCCGCGATCAGGATCGTCACGCCGCCGATCACGAGCCCGCGAATCGCGACGTCGCGGATCTGGATGAAATGCGACAGGTCGCGCGCGACGACCAGCGTCATCCCGTTGTCGCGGCGCACCGCCATCGCGCGCGTGATCGGCGACGATTGGCCGTCGAGCGGCGCGAGCGTGCGGTTCAGCGTCCGGCCGTGGCGATCGGTGCGCAGCCCGGGCGGTGTCGCGATGTCGCCGGCCACGCGGCGCCCGCTCGCGTCGAACAGCCCGTAGAAATTCGTATGCATGTGCTCGTGCTCGAGCCGCCGATGGATCGCGAGCGGCAACTCGGCATCGGGAATCGAATCGAAATAGATCAGTTGCCACGCGAGCACCTCGTCGGTGTCGTGTGTCATCGTATGCGTCGCGGCCACGCTGATCACGCCCGCGAGCAGCAGCAGCGACACCGAGAAGATCGCCGCGTACGCGCACAGCCAGCGAAACGTCGTCGTATGCCAGCGGCGCGTGAAATTCGCCGCGCGGGCTGCGTCCATCCGTGCCTCCGTCAAGCGAGCATGTAGCCCGATCCGCGCACCGTCTGGATCATCGGGTTCGCGCCGGGCGGATCGATCTTCTTGCGCAGCCGCCCCATGTGAACGTCGATCAGGTTGGTACCGGGATCGAAGTGATAGCCCCACACGGCCTCGAACAGCATCGTGCGCGTGATCGTCTGTCCCGCGTTGCGCATCATGAACTCGAGCACGCGGAACTCGGTCGGCAGCAGCGGAATCTCGTCGGCGCCGCGGCGCGCGCAGCGCGAAATGAGGTCGAGCTCGAGCGCGCCGACCTTCAGCAGCGTCTGCTGCGGCACGCCCGATGCCTGCCGGCGGCGCAGCAGCACTTCGATGCGCGCGCTCAGTTCGCCGGAATCGAATGGCTTCGTCAGGTAATCGTCGCCGCCCGCACGCAGACCGCGAATGCGCTCGTCGACGTCGCCGAGCGCGCTCAGCATCAGCACCGGCGTATCGATGCCGACCGTGCGCATCGCGGTCACGATCGCGAGACCGTCCGCCCCCGGCAGCATCCGGTCGAGCGTGATCGCGTCGTACGATGCGCTCATCGCACGCATCATCCCTTCGCGGCCGTTGTCGATCCAGTCGACCTCGAAGCCGCGTGCGGTCAGCTCGCCGACGATTTCGTTCGCGGTGACCGCATCGTCCTCGACCGTCAGTACTCGCATGGTTGCCCTCGCAATGAACGTCAAGACGGGCGCGCACGATGCGCCCGTCGCTATCGTAAGCGCCGCGATCGCCGCGCGGCGCCAGATGAAAATAGCTTCATCCTGCGTCGCGGCGCGCGCCTGTGAAACATGTTTCATCCGTGCGTCGGCCGCGCTGCGGCCGGGGCCGCCTACGCTGACGTCATGCGGCATCGGGCCGCGAAACCAGGAGCTACCGGATGAAACTGTCGACCACCGTCGCCTGCATGCTGCTCGCATGCGCGAGCACCGCCGCATTCGCGGGGCCGCACCTCACCCCGCAGGAATGCAACGCGTACCCGTTCGTGCACACGGGCAGCGACGTCACGCGTGCGGACCTCGTGCGCGAGCTGACCGAACTCGAACAGGTCGGCTACGATCCCGCCCATGCCAGCCCGTATTACCCCGACGATCTCGACGGCGCGAAGCATCGGCTCGCCGCCGAGTACCGCGCCGACTGCGCGCATGCGCTGACGGCCGACGCCGGCCCGCGACGCTGACCGCACTGCTCGAAGCGACGCGACGCGGCAGCGGGAAAAAACGAAAAGGCGGCACGTGCCGCCTTTTCTTCATGAACGCGCATGGTGGTGAACCCGATGCGCCGCGCTGCCGCTCAACGCGACATCATGTTCATGCTCACGTTGTGCATCACCCACAGCGTGCCGACGATCAGGATCGCGGCGGTCAGCACCGTATAGCTGAACGCCATCACGTTCCAGCGCTGGCCCGACGAGCCGTTCATGTGCAGGAAGTACACGAGGTGCACGACGATCTGCACGAACGCGAGCACGGCGAGCCCGATCAGCGACGCATGCGGCGACAGCACGCCGCCCATCACGAGGCCGAACGACGCGGCCGTGAGCAGCACCGACAGGATGAAACCGGCGACGTAGCCGCCGACACTGCCGTGCCCTTCTTCGAGTTGAGACGAATGCGAATGGGCCATTTAGATCACGCTCGCGAGATAGACAAAGGAAAACACGCAGATCCACACGATGTCGAGGAAGTGCCAGAACAGGCTCAGGCACGTCAGGCGTCGCAGGTCGCGATCGGTCAGGTCGCCGCCGCGCAACACGATCTGCGCGGCCAGCACGATCATCCACAAGAGACCTGCCGTCACGTGCAGCCCGTGCGTGCCGACCAGCGTGAAGAACGCCGACAGGAACGCGCTGCGCTGCGGGCCGGCGCCTTCCGCGATCAGGTGCGAGAACTCCCGCAGTTCCATCGCGAGAAACGCCGCGCCGAGCACGAACGTCACCGCGAGCCATGCGAGCAGCGCACCGCGCCGCTGCTTGTACGCCGCGAGCATCGCGAAACCGTACGTGATGCTCGACAGCAGCAGTGCGGCGGTTTCCACCGCGACGCCCGGAATGTCGAACAGCTCTTTCGCGGTCTGCCCGCCCGCGTACTGGTGGCCGAGCACCGCGAACGTCGCGAACAGCGCCGCGAAGATCACGCAGTCGGTCATCAGGTACAGCCAGAAACCGAACACCGAATGCGACGGCGGATGGTCGTCGTGCTCAAGCAGGGTTGCGCTCAAGGTTTTCTGCAACATCAGTTGGCCTCCAGTTCCACGTCGTCGACGCGCGCGGCCGTGCGCTTCGTCGGCTGCTTGTCTTCGGTCTTGCGCACCGTCGACGCAGGGATGTAATAGCCGTCGTTATCGCGCGAGCTGTAGATCACGAGCGTCGCGATGATTCCGACGAGCCCGCCGATCGCCATCCACCAGATGTGCCACACCAGCGCGAAGCCGAGCACCAGGCTGAAGACCGCGATCACGAGGCCCGCGCAGGTATTCGACGGCATGTGGATGTCGCGAATCGCTGCCGGGTTCGGCCGGCCTTCGCCGCGCGCCTTCATGTCCGCATACGCGTCGAGCGTGCGCACCTGCGGGATCACCGCGAAGTTGTAGTCGGCCGGCGGCGACGACGTCGCCCACTCCAGCGTGCGGCCGCCCCACGGGTCGCCCGTCGTGTCGCGGTACTCGGGCAGATGGCGGTTGCGGATGCTGACCACCAGCTGCAGCAGCTGGCACGCGATGCCGATCGCGATCAGCACGGCGCCGAACGCGGCGACCAGCAGCCACGGATGCCAGGCCGGGTTGTCGTAATGGTTCAGGCGGCGCGTCATGCCCATGAAGCCGAGCACGTAGAGCGGCACGAACGCGACGTAGAAGCCGACCTGCCAGAACCAGAACGCGGCCTTGCCGAGCTTCTCGTTCAGCTTGAAGCCGAACGCCTTCGGGAACCAGTAGTTGAAGCCCGCGAGATAGCCGAACAGCACGCCGCCGATGATCACGTTGTGGAAGTGCGCGATCAGGAACAGACTGTTGTGCAGCACAAAGTCGGCGCCGGGAATCGCCATCATCACGCCGGTCATGCCGCCGAGCGTGAACGTGACCATGAAGCCGATCGTCCACAGCACCGGCGTCGTGAATTCGATCCGGCCGCGGTACATCGTGAACAGCCAGTTGAACACCTTCACGCCGGTCGGAATCGCGATGATCATCGTCATGATCCCGAAAAACGCGTTCACGTTCGCGCCCGAGCCCATCGTGAAGAAGTGATGCAGCCACACGAGGAACGACAGCACCATGATCGCGCAGGTCGCGTACACCATCGTCTTGTAGCCGAACAGCGGCTTCTTCGCGAACGTCGCGATGACTTCCGAGAAGATCCCGAACGCCGGCAGGATCAGGATGTACACCTCCGGATGGCCCCACGCCCAGATCAGGTTCAGGTACAGCATCGCGTTGCCGCCGGCGTCGTTCGTGAAGAAGTGCATGCCGAGGTAACGGTCGAGGCCGAGCAGCGCAAGCGTCGCGGTCAGGATCGGGAACGACGCCATGATCAGCACGTTCGTGCAGAGCGCCGTCCACGTGAACACCGGCATCTTCAACAGCGTCATGCCGGGCGCGCGCATCTTGATGATCGTCACGAAGAAGTTCACGCCGGTCAGCAGCGTGCCGACGCCGGAGATCTGCAGCGCCCACAGATAGTAGTCGACCCCTACTCCCGGACTGAACTGCAGCTCCGACAGCGGCGGGTACGCGAGCCAGCCCGTCTGCGCGAATTCGCCGATCACGAGCGACAGGTTGATCAGGATCGCGCTGACCGCCGTCATCCAGAACGACAGCGAGTTGATGAACGGGAACGCGACGTCGCGCGCACCGATCTGCAGCGGCACGATGAGGTTCATCAGGCCGACCATGAACACCATCGCCATGAAGAAGATCATGATCACGCCGTGTGCCGTGAAGATCTGGTCATAGTGGTGCGGCGGCAGATAGCCGGGCGCGTTGTACGCGAGCGCGAGCTGCATGCGCATCATGATCGCGTCGGCGAAGCCGCGCAGCAGCATGATCAGCGCGACGATGATGTACATCACCCCGAGTCTCTTGTGGTCGACCGTGGTCAGCCATTCCGTCCACAGCCATTTCCATCGGCCGGTGATCGTCAGCGCGGCGAGAATGCCCAGCACGACCAGCCCCATGAAGGCGCCGGCCCCCATGATGATGGGCTGATCGAACGGGATCGCCGAAAGTGTGAGTTTGCCGAACATGCGTTACCCCTTCGTGCCGCAGGCGGCGTCCTTCAGGTCGAGGACGTGGCCATCGTTGTATTTCGCGATGATGTTGTGGAAGAGCCGCGGATCGACCGACGAGAAGTAGCGCACCGGCGCCTTCTCGCTCGGCTGCGCGACGCTGCCGTATACGGTCGCGTCGAGCCGGTCCGGCGACGCCTTCACCTTCTGCACCCACGCATCGAACTGCTCGCGCGGCTCGGCGAGCGTGCGGAACTTCATGTCCGAGAAACCGCGGCCGCTGAAGTTGGCTGACGTGCCCGCGTAATTGCCGGCCTCGTCGGCGATCAGGTGCAGGCGCGTCTGCATGCCGGCCATCGCGTAGACCTGGCCGCCGAGCTGCGGGATGAAGAACGAGTTCATCACCGAATCCGACGTGATGCGGAAGTTCACCGGCGTGCCGACCGGAATCGCGAGCTGGTTCACCGACGCGATGCCGAGCTCGGGATAGATGAACAGCCACTTCCAGTCGAGCGCGACCACCTCGACGTCGATCGGCTTCACCGCCGATTCGAGCGGCTTGTACGGATCGAGCTCGTGCGTGGTCTTCCACGTGAGCACGCCGAGGAACAGGATGATCAGCGTCGGCACCGTCCAGATCACGACTTCGATCGCGGTCGAGTGCGACCAGTTCGGCGCGTAGGCGGCGTTGCGGTTCGACGCGCGGTAACGCCACGCGAACCACAGCGTGAGCAGGATCACCGGCACGACGACGATCAGCATCGCCCACGTGGACGTCGCGATCAGCGCCTTTTCGGCCGCCCCCACGCTTCCTTTCGGATTCAGTACATCTAAATTACAACCTGACAGGCTCAATGCCGCGCCCATTGAAAGCAGCGCCGACCAGCCTCTTGAAGCTCTTCTTTTCATCACACAGCCCGAGGGTCATTGAATCCGTTTGCGTATGCCCGATGCGCATTCGATTCACGAAATTGGCCGAATCATACGTCGCGCGAGTGTGATGAAAAACCGGCGCATGCGGCAAATCATCATTGCAAAATCTGCCGTGAGTCACATTGTCGCGGGGCAATTTCACGCAGTCGCAAGCGCGCCCGGCACTTGCCGTGCCGGGCCACGATGGATGCGTGCGCAACTATGCGTCGCCGCTCGACGCGGCTCGTTTGCGCGGGACGGCCCGGTGTGCCGCGCGCTCAGTCGTGCGTCGACGCCATGTACGACGGCAACGCCGGCGCGGGGCCATCCCCAGCCGGCACCTTCGAATGACTGGCTTCCTGGATCAGCTTGCCGACGGTCGGATCGATTGCATCGGTGAACGGCTTCGGATCGATGCCGACCGCCAGCACGATCAGTGCGAGCGACGCGAACATCACGATCTCGCGGCGGTTCAGGTCGGCGAGCTTCGCGATCCGCTGGTTCGCGACCTTGCCGAACACCACGCGCTTGAGCATCCACAGCGTGTACGACGCGCTGAGGATCAGCGTGAGCGCGGCGATCGCGCCGATCCAGAAGTTGAAGCGGATCGCGCCCATGATCACCATGAACTCGCCGACGAACCCCGACGTGCCCGGCAGCCCGACGTTGGCCATCGCGAACAGCAGCGTGAAGGTCGCAAAACGCGGCATCACGCCGGCCACGCCGCCGTATGCGGCGATCTCGCGCTGCCGGGTGCGGTCCACGAGCACGTTCACGCACAACAGCATCGCGCCCGCCACGAAGCCGTACGACACGAGCTGCACGATCGCGCCTTCGACGCCGATCCGGTTGAACAGGAACAGCCCGAGCGTGACGATTCCCATGTGCGCGACCGTCGAATACGCGAGCAGCTTGCCGAGATCGGTCTGTGCGAGCGCGATCAGGCTCGCGTAGACGATCGCGAACAGCGAGAGCGCGATCACGGCCGGCGCGAAGAAGTGACTCGCGTCGGGCGTGATCGGCAACGCGAAGCGCAAGAACCCGTACCCGCCGAGCTTGAGCATCGCGAGCATCAGCGCGGCGCCCGTGGAGCCGTCGGTGTACACGTCGCTCAGCCACGTGTGGACCGGCCACATCGGCACCTTGACCGCGAACGCGGCGAAAAAGCCGAGGAACACCAGCAACTGCGGCGCGAAGCCGAGCTGCAACGTGCGCCACACGGCCATGTCGAACGTATGCGACTGCGCGTACAGGTACAGCATCGCCATCAGCAGCAACAGCGAGCCGGCGAACGAAATGAAGAAGAACTTCACGGCCGCATACACGCGGCGCTCGCGCCCCCACGTACCGATCAGCAGGTACAACGGAATCAGCGTCGCCTCGAAGAAGATGAAGAACAGCAGCCCGTCCTGCGCGACGAACACGCCGACCATCAGCCCCGACAGGATCAGGAACGACGCGTAGTACTGCGCGACGCGAACCGTGACCGATTCCCACGATGCCACCACTACCACGAGCGTCGTGAACGCGGTCAGCACGACGAGCCAGAGCGACGCGCCGTCGATGCCGACCCGCCAGCCGGCGTTGAATGCCGCCAGCCAGTCGCGTCTTTCGACGAACTGCATCGCCGCGGAATGCGCGTCGAAACCGGCCATCAGCGGAACGACGGCCGCCAGCCCGGCAATCGCTCCGACCAGCGCGATCAGTCGTATCCGGCGGAAATGCTGGTCGGAACCGGCGCGCAGCAGCCCCGCGCCGAACAGTATCGGAACCCAGATGGCCAGGCTCAGGAAGGGGAAATCATGCATGTCAACAACGCCTTGAGGAGGTCGCGCCTTCCATCGGGGAAAGGCGCGACGAAAGGAACGAAATCAAATCGACAGGTAGATTTCGTGAATCGCCAATGTTGGCTAAATGTAAAGCGGCATCACCGGAAAACTTGATGCCGCTCAAACGCGATCGGGTTAACCAGCATAAGGCGATTGATTATTTTTTGCAGCGCAGCAGAGCACTGTTTTTCGCCTTCTGCGTAATATACTGATTTATATGAGTAATTTTTTGTATTGTCCAAGGCGATGTGCCGCGAGAATAGACGCAGCGCCGCATTTTTGACATCAACCCGTCATTTCGAGGGGTTGGAACGACAAGGTTGATGTCTCGCGGCGCGGCGATCGCGTGGGGCAGTCTGCCTTACACGAATACTTTCGTTTTTATTTCAGTTGATCTCGTGCAGTGCAGCCCGGACGAAGCGTTGTCCTCGCCCGCCTCTTTCGCGCGATCGCGCCGCTCACGCCGACGGACTCACGCGATCCCATATCCGCACCATTTCGTCCCCTTCGGCTTACATCAGCTTGGCTGAGGTGTCCGGAAGAACGGGAGAAGGCCATGGAGACAAACGCGACAGTTGCTGCGCCACCGGGCCCAGTGACCGCAGCCACGGCGCTTGCGCAATCGACGAGCCGTCGGCTTGGTAGCCCGTCGACGAAAGCTCACTCGCTTCGAGGTTCATCGACATATTGCCGGCAACGCGATCAGCCGCGGCGGTGGCGAGCACTTGCGCACGCACCGGCCTTAATCGGCAAGACATGCAAATACCTTGAACAATTTGCGCCACCGGTCACTTAAACTAAATTATTAAATCAAAAAAAGTAAACTATTACAGCAATCCACAAATATTAATAACGATAAAAACATTTCAGCTCGACGCTTGACAATGTCTGACGAAATATTCTTTGCGTTAACATGGCCGCTACATAGAATAAATTTGCCCGATAGATTCACCACGAATCGAAAGGCAGCACAATTACATCAAGGCCGATAGCTTCATTCGTTAATTGTGACTTTCATTAATCAAGAGAAATGGAGATTGATATGAGCACGCAAGCCGCACACTCCGAAAATGACCTCCCCCCGATCTCCGATGCGGAGGCGAAGGCAGGTTATGCCGATTCCAGGCAATATGACGGACAGCGCATCAAGGCGTCCGACAGCCCCATCATCTACCTCGTTATTAATGGGGCGCGCCACACCATTCCGGATTGGCCCACATACGAAAACCTGTTCATTCCGGGGAGCCCCATCAAAACCAACAATTCTCTCGTTTCCCGTATCCCGTTGGTCGGCGCGCTGTCCAACGGAGCCTATCTCGCCCAAGGAAAAACGAGCGGATCGAAATATTTGGTGACGAACGGTCAGAAGCGTTTGATTCCGGACGAAGCCACATTCGAAAATTTTTCTTTCAATCCCAGGAAGATCAATCTCCTTGATGAAAATATTCTCAATTCGATCCCCCTGGGGTGAAGACATCGACTAATGGCTCTGCTCCGCGCGCCGCGCATCAGGCGTGTCCGGCCGTCACCAGGATGACGTAGAGCGGCCGTCTTGACGCGGAGTCGTGGCGGTTGGCGCGGCTCAGCGTGGCCTGCCGGACCGAGCAGCGGGTGTCACCGGGGCGGGGGAGCGTAGGTTGTGCCGCATGCTCCCCCGCCCCGCTCTGCAGCGCCGCTTTTACTTAATGGGCGCTTGAGGTTTCCGAGAGTTTATCCAGGACGGCGCGGCTCAGGTTTGCACCTGAGATCGCGCATCCGGTCTGCCTTGTCGGGCGTCGTGGCCGCGTCACCGCAACGGTTCGGCACGGACGACACTTGCAGCCACACCACGGCGCGGCAATTGCGACGGCCGCAACTGGCGAAGCACCTCGCTCATCGCGCTCAATACCCGCCAGGCTTGTAAGTCAATTTGATCGTGAAAAAGAAAAAGCCCCACAAGTCCGAGAACTTGCGGGGCTTTGTCACCGCTTTTGGCGGAGACGGAGGCCGCCAAATCAATATCCAATGGCATCCATGTCAATCCAAATACAATCCAATAAATCAAATACTTGCATCGTCCAAGCGTTCAATTTACGCTTATGACATCCAATCCCACCCAACGTTTCACGATGGGCCAATTGATGGGCCAGAATCGATGCTAACTGACAAGCAAGCCAAAGCACTCAAGCCAACCGACAAACCCGTCTTCGACGGCAAAGTAACCGGACTGCTGCTCACCCCAACGAAGTCGGGCTGCAAATGGATCTTACGTTTCACCAGCCCCGTGACCCGCAAGCGCCGGGACGCAGGACTCGGCACCTATCCAGAAATCTCGATCGCTGAGGCTCGGGACAAAGCGCTTGCCATGCGCAAGCTCATCGATAGCGGAGAAGATCCGATAGACCACCGCAATCGGGAACGCGAAGCTACCGCCATTGCCACCGCGGCTCTTACGTTCGAAAAGGCGGCCCGCCAAGTCCACGAAGAATTGAAGCCCGGCTGGAAGAGCGAGAAGCATGCAGCTCAATGGATCAACACCCTCGAAACCTACGTCTTCCCCAAACTCGGCAATCGCAAGCTCGACACGATCGGCCCCGGCGACTGCGCAGACGTCCTCCGCCCGATCTGGCTGACGAAGGCCGAGACAGCCAGTCGCACGCGCCAACGCATGCATGCTGTCATGCAGTGGGCCTGGGCGCATGGTCATATCGCAGCAAATCCCGTCGCGGTCGTCGACCACATCCTCCCCAAACAGTCGACCAAAGCGGAACACCAACCGGCTATGCCCTGGCGCCAAGTCCCCAAATTCGTCGCAAGCCACCTTGCAAAACACGAGCCTACGGATAGCACTCGTGCAGCCCTGCTCTTCCTGATACTCACCGCAACCAGAAGCGGCGAAGTTCGCGGCGCGACGTGGGATGAATTCGATCTATTTGGACACGTTTGGATCATCCCCGCTACGCGCATGAAAGCAAAAGAACTGCATCGCGTCCCGCTGTCTGAGAAGGCGCTGGAACTCATCAAGGCTCTCCGACAGCATCAACTGCACGAAACGCTTGTCTTTCCGTCCCCACGCGAAAAAGTACTGAGCGACATGGCCCTAACCGCCCTTCTCCGCCGCGTTAAAGCCGAGAGTGATGCATCCGGCCGCGTCGCGACCGCTCACGGCTTCCGTTCCAGTTTCCGGGATTGGGCCAGCGAACATGGGTATGCTCGCGACCTAGCCGAACGCGCGCTAGCTCATGCCGTCAAGAATCAGGTCGAAGCGGCATATCACCGTACAGACCTACTTGAACAGCGACGACCACTGATGGAAGCATGGGCACTGCACGTCTTATCGGGAAGCTAAAGAGATATGACGGACTACAGGCCGCCACCCCGTACGCCGTCCGCTCTGGCCGAGAAACACCAATGCAGGCGCCCCTGAACGTGCACTGGTTCACATCGCTGGCCGACGCCAGGGAGCAGATTGAGCGATGGCGGGTCGAATACAACGAGAGTCGGCCTCACAGGGCTCTCGGTGAAGTGCCGCCTGCCGAATACGTCCGTCAGTTGGGCCTGCAGGCCCAACTGACGGACCAACAGAACGCCGAAGACTAACATTGCCTTTGGCACTGAAAACCGGGACCGTTCACCCTGAACTTTACTAGACTCCGGATGGCACTGTTTGTAGGGAGCGGGTCAAGCTCACGCCGTCAAAAATCAAGTCGAGGCCGCTTATCACCGTACCGACCTGCTGGAGCAGCGGCGCCCACTCAAAGATACATGGACGGAACACGTCTGCTCCGCCTGATCTGCTCATGTAAGAAAAGGGCATAATAGCTACACGTGCGGACAGCCTGCAGCTGTCGCTGCGACAGCTACAGCCCGGCATTTTGCGAGTGGAAAATACTCGCCCGGCTCGCAACGCCAGCGAAGTTTTCTCACCCTGATACTGCAGCGACCGGAATCGGCGATCGTCCAGTTCCCGTTACGAACCGCTGCAACCGATCCCACGCCGCAAGATAGTGGTGCTTCGGCACTGCAGCCAATTGTTCGTCATGCACGACTAAAAGCCGTTCCACATCAGCAGCTTCGTTCTCGCGAAGCATCCATGACTCGCCGCGCTCGGCTCGCGCAATACAAGCATCCAGCACAGCTTCAGCTCGGCGGTAAAGGTCGAGATCCGAGCCAGATGCAGTCTCATTTCGCATAAAGAAAGCCAGATAGACGACTCGAAGCAGGGAAACAACTTGGTCGCAATCTCCGTTTCCCGAGCGAACCACGGCCAGCGCCAAGTGATGCGCAAGCGACAGCGATCGCACTTTTTCGGTCGATAGTGGTAGCAGCATCTCTTTTGTTAAAGCTGAGCGGCTGCCTCGCCCCATCGTATTTCTTCCCACCCGTTATCTCCTGCCCTCGCACAGCCCATGAGATTGGTCGTGATCGCGACGCTCGTGTGCTCGTAAAGCTTTGTATTGGAACCGTGGCGTGTTTCCCGTCAGCGGATCGCGGCGAATATCCGGGGTAAGTCAAGATGCTCGCCTAGCGTGGTCGCAAGCCGGTCGAGGGAGGCTTCACGTAGCGCTGAATAGTCGATCTTCTCTGTAGCATTGAGGCCGGCCCACTTCAGCAATGCGGCACAGGCGGCTGGTGTGTCGAACAGGCCGTGAACATAGGTCGCAAGAATTTGGTCGTCGTCAGAGCGCGCGCCGTCCGCGCGTGACCCGGCAGCCGTCGTGAGGTGCAATGCCGGTAAAGCAAGCGCGGGCCCGGTGGTTTCGCCCATATGGATCTCATAGCCGACCACGGTGGGGGCGCTTGACAGTGATAGCGTACCGGTCACGTTCGCGAGCGTCTTTTCGCGGGTAAGCGTAGTAGAGAAGTCTAGCCAACCGAGGCCGGCTACCGTGCCCGGCGCGCCTTCGACGCCATGTGGATCGGCCACTTGCCGCCCCAGCATCTGCATGCCCCCGCAAATACCAATCACTTTTCCGCCATAGCGTAGGTGTCGTTGCAAGACCCTATCCCAGCCTTGAGAGCGCAGGAACGCGAGATCGCCCTGAACGTTCTTCGAGCCCGGCAGCACGATTAGATCCGCACGCGGTGGGGGGCTGTTGCGTACATACTGGAAGTCGACTTGCGGATGCACCCGCAACGCATCGAAGTCGGTATGGTTGCTTATATGCGGCAGCGCCGGCACGATGACGCGTAGCTTGTCTGTAGCCTCACCGGCGCGCGCTGGAAGCAGCTCACGCGGAAGCATGTCCTCGGCATCGAGGGTGAGACCATGCAGATACGGCACCACGCCAAACACCGGCTTATTGGTCCGTGCTTCGAGCCAATCTAGCCCTGACTTTAGCTGCCCGATATCACCACGAAACCGGTTGATCACGAATCCTCGCACTCGTGCCTGCTCGCTTGCTGACAGACACGCGAGCGTCCCTATCAGATGCGCGAATACTCCACCGCGGTCGATATCCGCCACCAACACTACCGGACAGTCGACCGCTTCCGCAAACCCCATGTTGGCGATGTCGCGATCGCGTAGATTTACCTCAGCAGGGCTTCCCGCGCCTTCAACGAATATTGTATCGAACTTCGTTTGCAGACGCCGGTACGACGCCAGCACTGCCTCGAACGCGACCGGCTTATAGTCGTGATACGCACGCGCGTCGAGATTCATCCTCGCCTTGCCATGGATAATTACCTGCGAGCCAAAACCGCTTGTCGGTTTAAGCAGCACTGGATTCAGATCGGTATGTGCATCGATGCCTGCGGCGATCGCCTGCAATGCCTGCGCTCGGCCGATCTCGCCGCCGTCGGCGGTCACAGCGCTATTGAGCGCCATGTTTTGCGGCTTGAACGGCGCGACGCGTACGCCGGCACGTTGCGCAAGACGACACAGGCCCGCGACGAGCGTGCTCTTACCGGCATCAGACGTCGTGCCTTGGATCATCAACGTGCCGTGCGGCACGAGCGGGGATGTTTGTGGCGGAGAGTTCGAGGGAGCAGTCACGAGGTGGTTCGACACTATAAGAGACCTGTTCAAAAAACCTGCTCAACCCGCCTGACGATATTCCAACAGACGAGCGAGCAGCCGAGTTTGAGGAACGCTTCGTGAATGTCCGCGCGACGATCGAAGCGAATGCCTAGACGACGGAAATAGTGGAACCAAGAGTGAGTACGTTCGACGACCCACCGATACGCGCCGAGTCCGCTGCCGTGTTCGATTCGACGCTGTGCGATCACGGGCCTGATGCCGCGTTCGCACAGCGCGCGCCGGTGCCGCTTGGAGTCGTAGCCCCGATCGGCATAGACGACGCCGAGTTTCTGAAGCGCTCGGCCACGCACGCCTCGAATCGACGGAATCGAGTCGATACGCGGCAGCAGTTGCGTTACGTCGTTGGCGTTTGCGCCGATCAGGATTGCGACGACGGGAATTCCGTTGGAGTCTACGAGGATGTGATTCTTGGAGTCCGGATGTGCGCGATCCGTGGGGTTCGGGCCAGTTTTTCGCCCGCCCCAACCGCACGTACCGACGATGAATCGACCGCAGCGTATGAAAGGTCGAACTGGCCCGTCGCACGCAGCTTGTCGCGCAACAATTCGTGCAGCCGATCCCACGCGCCAGTCTTTTGCCAGTCGTCTAGTCGACGCCGGCAAGTCACGCCCGAGCCGAATCCCAGCCGGGTCGGCAAGTGGTTCCAACGGATGCCTGTCCTGAGCACGAACAGGATGCCGTTGAGCGCCACGCGATCCAGCACACGCGGACGCCCCGGATCGCTCTTCGCGCGAGGTTTCACGACAGGCAGCAAGGGTTCGATCAGTTTTCACAGCTCGTCGTCAAATGATCGGCGCTTCCATCCTTGGACTCCCGTTGTTCCGGTGCCCAAGGTTAACAAATTGCCGAAGAAGTAAACAGCCCCCTCTCAGGGAATTTGAACTGGCCTCTAAGCGTTTGATGGAAAGTAGCACAAAGCTCAGCAAAAAGAGTTGTTTTTTGGTGCAAACGCCCCCTTCGCATACAGCGTCGAATCCGCGAACCCTTTGGCGTCGAGCACGCGCCCGATCAGGATCAGCGCGGTGCGCTCGATCTGCGTGCCCTGCACCTTGCCGACGATGTCGGCCAGCGTGCCCGTCACGCGTTCCTCGTCGGGCCAGCTCGCGCGATAGATCACCGCCACCGGGCAATCGGCGCCGTAATGCGGCAGCACTTCCTCGACGATGCGCGCGAGATGGCGCACGCCGAGATGGATCGCGAGCGTCGCGCGATGCGCGGCGAGCGCGCCGAGCGCTTCGCCTTCCGGCATCGTCGTCTTGCCCGCGAAGCGCGTGAGGATCACCGTCTGCGCAACGCCAGGCAGCGTCAGCTCGACGCCGAGCGTCGCCGCGCACGCGGCCGTGGCCGTCACGCCCGGTACGATTTCGTACGGAATCCCAAGCGCTTTCAGACGGCGGATCTGTTCGCCGATCGCGCCGTACAGCGACGGGTCGCCGGAATGCACGCGCGCAACGTCCTGCCCGTTCGCGTGCGCGGCGGCGAGCAGCGCGACGATCGCCTCGAGGTCGAGCTCGGCCGTGTTGACGACCCGCTCCGCGCGATGACCGTCGAGCACGGCGGCCGGCACGAGCGAGCCCGCATACAGGATCACCGGGCACGTGCGCACGAGGCGCTGGCCCTTCACCGTGATCAGCTCCGGGTCGCCGGGGCCCGCGCCGATGAAATACACCGTCATCGAAATTTCTCCGTCAATTCGTGGGAAGACCGCTGCGTCGCGTCACGCGCGCGCGGCCGGATCGAGTGCGTCGATGAGCGCCGTGACCGAGTCGAACGCGCGGTCGGCATCGGGCAGCGGCGGCCGGCGCAGCATCACGACCGGCAGCCTGCGTTCGCGCGCGACGTCGAGCTTGGCCTCGGTGGCCGCGCCGCCGCTGTTCTTGCTGACGACGACGTCGATGCCGACGAGCGCGAACAGCGCGCGCTCGCCGTCGGGCGTGAACGGCCCGCGCGCGGCGACGATCTGCGCGCGGGCGTTGCCGGGGTGCGCATCGAGGCAGCGCACGAGCCAGAACTGGTGCGGCGGGATCGCGTCGAGATGCGCGAGCGGTTCGCGGCCGAGCGTGAACAGCGGGCGCCTGAACGGCGCGAGCGCGGCCTCGATGCCGGCCCAGTCGTCGACCATCCGCCAGTCGTCGCCCGGCTGCGGCGCCCACGGCGCGCGGCGCAGCGCCCACAGCGGCACGCCTGCGTCGCGCGTCGCCGTCGCGGCGTTCGCGCTGATTTGCGCCGCATACGGATGCGTCGCGTCGATCACGAGGCCGATGCCGGCGTCGCGAAGATATGCGGTCAGCCCGGCCGCGCCGCCGAAACCGCCGACGCGCACGTCGCAGCGCAAGTCGTCGGGCGTCTTGCCGAGACCGGCGAGACTGTAGACATGATGCGGGCCGAGCGCGCGCGCGATTTTCAGTGCATCGCCGGTGCCGCCGAGCAGCAGGATGCGCGGGCTCATCGGGCCGCCCCGACGAAGCGGCCCTGCCGGTCGATCGCGAACATCTCGACCGCGACCGACGGCGGCACGATGTCGCGCGCCACCCGCAGCGCCTGTGCGCAAACGAGATCGCCGAGCGGCACGCCGTCGGCCTGCGCCAGTTTCAACGCTTCCTGGCTCGTGTTGGCCGCGCGCATCGCGGCCTGCAGCGCCTCGTTCGCGCCGGCTTCGGCCGCCCACTGCGCGAGCAGCGGCAGGTCGATGCTCGAATGGCGGCTGTGCAGGTCGAGATGGCCGGCCGCGAGTTTGCTCAGCTTGCCGAAGCCGCCGCACATCGACAGGCGCGCGACGGGCGCGCGCCGCAGGTGCTTGAGCACCGCGCCCGCGAAATCGCCCATCTCGATCAGCGCCATGTCGGGCAGGTGGTAGTGCGCGCGCATCGCGTCCTCGCTGGCGTTGCCCGTGCAGGCGGCGATATGCGCGATGCCATTCGCCCGTGCGACGTCGATGCCCTGATGAATCGACGCGATATAGGCCGAACACGAGAACGGCCGCACGATGCCGGTCGTGCCGAGGATCGACAGCCCGCCGACGATGCCCAGGCGCGGGTTCATCGTCTTCAGCGCGAGCATCTCGCCGCCTTCGACGCCGATCGTCACGTCGAAGCCACCCGCGTAGCCGTGCTCGGCCGCAAGCGCCTCCAGGTGCGTGGTCATCATCTGGCGCGGCACCGGATTGATCGCCGGTTCGCCGACCGGCAGCGTCAGCCCCGCGCGCGTGACCGTGCCGACGCCCGGCCCGGCATGAAAGCGCACGCCGGGCACCGCCGCGAGCGCGACGCGCGCGAAGATCAGCGCGCCATGCGTGACGTCCGGATCGTCGCCGGCATCCTTGATCGTGCCGGCTTCGGCGCCTTCAGCCGTGGCGCGGCAGAACTCGAGCCGCATCATCACGCGCTGCCCCTTCGGCAGCACGATCTCGACCGCGTCGTCCGCGTGGCCCGCGAGCAGCAGCCGCGCGGCCGCGAGCGACGTCGCGGTCGCGCAGCTGCCGGTCGTGTAGCCGAAGCGCAGCGGCGCGGGCTGTTCGGGGGTTTCGTCGCGCATCACACGAAAGAGTCGCTTGACATGTTCTCAGAACTCGTCACGCGACAGGTTATCGAGTCCATGATGTCGACTCACGCCATTTCAGTCGAATCACCAAATATTTTGCCACTCGGTGACGTACGTGGTTTGTTGAGTTCAAGCATCGTGATCGGTAGCGACTGTCTCCAAACATCGAAATCTCCAAGCGGCTGCGCCTCAGCCAGCGAAATACGCGTACACGTACCGCCGTGCCGCTTACGCAACGCCATTAGTTTCGCCTCACTATGAAATAACCAGTTGCAAACTTGGAACACCGAGCGCGTCGCGATTGCGTTCAACAACTAGCTGCCGAATGATTCTCAATCGTGATGGCGAAAAGATGGGCGCGTACGCACCCATTCGATACCGATTGAGCCACTCACAGCACCCCATCCCACCGCAGTTCGCCAGCCGCCGCCGCTAGACGTGCAAATTCAATAACTCTGATATCACGTTTGGTCAACTGAACATCATGTTGAAACGCATCACCGGGCAAACCTGTCACAAGCGGCAAATGCGACGTCTCACCGGTCGCACGACATTCGAGTTCGACCAAGTTCAAGGCACCGACCGCTTCACCAGACCATTCATTGGCGCGAACACCTAGGCCGCGTTCGCGTATATCGCCGAGGTCTTGAAGCTCGGTCATCCGTCTTTCCCCGAAGCCGCGAGGAGTAAGCAGAGTTGCTAATGCCGAAGGTGTAATCCCATCAACACTCAGAACAAAGAGTCACGCCCCCAGATGTAAATGCACGTTCACTGTTGCAAGCCGACGACCTAGTACGTAGTGTACCACCTAGAGTGCCTCCACCTCATGCTACGGCCAGCCAAGTGCGGCCCACGAAATAGACGGAAGCCAACGTCTCGTAAAATCGAGAAACGGAGGCATGGATGAACCGGATTCCAAGAGCGATCTATACTATTCGAAAGAGCTTCGCGACGAAGTCGTCAAGCTGGCGTTGACTGAAGGTGTTGGGGTATGGGGAGCTTCCGGCGCTTGTCGATCCCAATCAAGACGCAGGTAAGCCGGGTACGCGCGGAGAAGGTCGACGGCGCGGCAAGCCAAACGTATAAGCGAGCAACGCTGTGCCAAGCAGCACCGGCTGACCGTGAAAGCCAATAAAGGCCCATATCCAGGCGCCAACATTGAACGCGATTAGAAAAAAGTAAATTCCGACAATCTTGCTGCGCAGTTCTGTGGAGTTATCATTGAAGAGACGAAAAACAGATTTGAGCATTCTTGGAATCCCTTTGAGAACGGTCGGCATACTGGATGGATGCCAACACGAACAACACTGCTCATTACCATTTGTGCGGAAGCGGTCGCTCCGCGAAACCGTCTTCATATCCAATCAATCTCATCGCATTCGAGTCAAAGCGTGGATGCAGCGTTCCGGATCCGGCTATTTAGACAAGGTCTGAGATCAGGCAGCTGGCAAGAGCGCCGCATGACGGGCTTCTAGGGGGACTTGAAGCCCAGTTTTTCGAGACGCCGTTCGCGATTGTACCGATCCTTGAACGCGACGGCGGCAGCACGAACCTCCTCAACGTTTTTTGAACAGACACCTGTGGATAGCTTGCTCCTTCATGGTTCGGTTGAAACGCTCTGCGACGCCGTTAGTCTGCGGCTCGGCGACGAAAATGTAGCTCGACGTGACGCCCCAGAATCTGAACTGGGCGCGGAAGTCGTCCGACGTGTACTGATAGCTGCGATCCATTCGCAGGGACAGTCCACGACCGGCGTCGGCTCCGACCATCCGAACCGCTCGGGCAGCCCAAGGCTGATGGGTCCAGTGCCGCAAAGCGGGTCGCCCACTTTGGTGACGTGGAAGCCAACGCAAGCCGCGTCGCAGTGGCCGACTGCAGCGAAGGCAGACCGGGCCCTCGTCGACGGATTGGACCTTGGTGCCATCGGTGCCCCACGTCTCGTAGGGCGGATGGGTCGTGATTCGACCATCGTGAGCGTTGGGCAGTTTCTGCGCTCTCCGATGGGGCGAAAGCAAAACCGTTTTCGCGCATCAGCCACGAGACACGGGCACGCGCGGAGCCGAATTGATCATGGTGCGAGATAACCTATGGCACGCGTTGATCTCAACGACGTCAACCCGTTTAAGTCGAACGGCCGACGCAGTTTGATCTGGCGTTCGACAGACGCAAGCACTTGTGACGTTCACGCGAACTCCTCGAAAACGGTCCGAATTTACTTTTCAAAATAATTTATGCCATTGATTTTTAACAACAATATCACACCATCATCAAAGGAGTTTACGCAGATTCAGTCCGAGTTCAAACTTTACTGCGCAAAACGCATGAACTTTACTTCGGTTGACGTCACGTCAGCCTATCGTGATAGTTAGATAGGAAATTGCAAGTTGTTTCATGATACGTGTCGAACATTGACACACGAGCCATCGAAGCGATCAATGTTTCAAAGAGGAGAAACCTTTTGTCACCAAGACCACTTGCTATCACTGTTAGGGCAGATCAGAGGCAAACGAGCGCGCAATTAGCTCGAGACCATTGCGTTGAAGTCACTGAGTTCTTGGCCGCAAATCACTTGTCTTCGGCCGACGCGGCGCTTCCGCATGAACGTTTCTTGATTCTTCCCTACGAGGCACGCCTCCCTCACGAGTCACGCCTTGCTTTGGCGGCTTCAGGCGACGCCGAAATTGAACCCGTACTGAGACATATCAAGTTGACGTACACCTACCAATTTGCGGGCCGAAAGTTCTTCGTCGGAACGCTTTTGAACCGACAGGTAGTCGCGACGGTGACCGGCGGTGGCCTTGTCAATGCGTCCATCGGAACAACGACACTTCTGAACAACTTCCGAGTCGAGCGGCTTTTGTTTATGGGAATTGCGGGTTCGATAGAAAAACTGTCCGTGGGCGATGTCTGCGTCCCCTCGCTGATTCTTCAACATGATTTGGGTACGTGGTTCGACCAAGAGGGCATTGCCCAAGAACACGGTTCGCTGCTTTGGCAATCAAATGGTATCTGGGTATGGAGCAACGACGGTCGAAGAGAGCAAGTAGGCCTCAAACCAGATCTTGATTGGGTTAGTCAAGTAGCCGAGCGCATGAAAAAGATGCAAGATACCGACTTGGATCTCTCCCCCAATTCAGGGGTCCGAAAAGGTATTTTTACGAGGGCATGTATATCGGCAAGTGGCAGTCAGTTTGTACTTGGTCATGATGCACAGGTGCGCCTACGGCAAATCGCCGAGCTTGCACGAGTGCGGGATCCTTCTGTCGATACAGAGGATGGTCTGATCGTTAATCAGGAAGATATCGCATTTGCAGTGGCCGCCGAGGAAAATGCGACGCCATGGATAATTATACGAATCGTTGTAGATACAGGACAGCCTTCACGTACAAAACGCCGCCTTCCCGCGACAATCAATACATCGGAAGAAGGGTGGGCGTGGCTGGAGTCTCTGAATGAGGTGCCGGTCGCGAATTGGAAGTTCTTATACGAGAAACTCGGGGCATTTGTTATAGAGGTTTTGAATCACGAAACGAATTCATAGGGCCTACCCGTGGAGCCTATCCGAATGGAAGGAACTTCCATGGGCATGGTCCGTCTCCAAAAAGCGAGCACCATAACGCCCGCGGATTGAGCCATTCGCAGCACCGCCAACCGAAATGCCGTTCGTTGTTTCGGTGCTCGAGCGATCATCGTAATCGCCGCTCAATCGCAACGACGCTCCGGCAACATCGGGCACTAGCAGCGTCGTTGCCGCTCGGCCCGGATCTCTTCCGCACATTCGTCGGCATCTTGTAGCAGAGCAAGAATTCGGCCCTGTATAGCCCGATACCTCTGCAGAAGTGCGCGCTCGTTCTGTGAGGCGCCCAGCGTGCTCGACTTAGTCAATTCAGAATGCGCGCGTAGTCTCGCCTTAAGTTCGGCGCGCCCCTCGCCGCTTAACGCCGGGAGGCCGGCCGGCCTTGCCAACCACGCGTTTCCTGGTTTCCGGATAGCGCTCGCGAACCCACGCCGCCAGTATCTGGCGACAGGGATATGCATACCGAGGGCTTGCGGCCATGTGGATGTTGTGAAACCCAGCTCGTCTATATCTCGTTGACGAGACCGTCAAGCGAGTGAAATGTGCGCGACTCTATCTGTACGCCACTATCGACCAATTCCCTGACCCGCTTCTTGATCGCCGGATCGATCGGACACGCATCTGCGATCATTGCTCGAAGTCGCGTGCGGGTCCTCACGGCAATTTCTGCGGCAGCCTTGCCGTTAAATGCTGGACACAGGATTTCCTCCGGCCGGACAATGCCCATAAGCAACCTTACCCACAACCGTGGATGTCTTGCCCGAACCCGCAGCAGCAATGAGCAACGTATTTTCTTCGAACGTGATTGCCGCTCTCGCCTGTTCGTCCGTCAATGCCCGCTCTTCGCAATATGCGAAGAATCCGCGCCATCGCTCCAGTTCACGTTCCACGAATTCGTCGTTACGTTGCCTCAGCAACCGATCGCCATCGGTGGTTCAGCGCGCGCAAATACAGAATTGCCCGCGTCAATTCCTCGCTGATCGTGAATCGCTTTGCATGCGGGCTCCGGCTACGTGCAAACGCACCATCCAATCTCTCCTTTTCAGCCGCGATCCGATCAAGGAGACTCGCTCGTTCGCGTGCCGTGAGGTAGCGATCCGCCGACTGCTCCCGCACTACGTCCTGCCACAACGGGACCAGCGTCTTCTCGTCTACTCCGAGATCGGCTTCCAGCCGTCGCAATGCCACTGCCTTCGCGCGAGTGATTGCTGTAACAAATCGCTCAGCATCTTGATGCGACAGTCCGCGTAGCAGTCGGATCTCCATCCCCTCAATATGTAGAGACGACCAGATCCACCCTCGCTGCGCGCGTAGCGATACGTCAAGTACGGACGCACAGGCGTCATTCTCTGCCCGCACACGCACAATGTCCGCCTCGATTTCTGCGCTCCAACGCGTCGCCCAACCGAGCCGGCACGCCCAGCCCCGAGGCGAAAACGATTCCTTAATGCTTCTCAGTATTTTCTTTTCCGACGTGGTATGGGCCATCACATACAGCCCGACTGTGCGACATGGAACAGGTTCATCGTCTCCCCGTAACTATCCTTAAAAATCTGAAGATTAGCGGTACCCATCCGTCTGACACAAGCGCCCCGCAAAACTGCCAGTTCGACCCTGGTTCGCTGAAACGAGAGCACGAATCAAACCATTCAAAAAACTCTCGGACCTATATCACCTTCCTGAGCACGGCAGATGACTGCCGCTCCGTCTGCGCAGCTCCGCGCAGACGAACTTATCTCAGGAGTTCGGTAATGCTCCCCATCTCTCCGCTCGAATACCTGATCGCCTTCGCACTCGCCTATCTCTGCGGCGTGCTGTGGTCGATCTGCTTCTGCAAATACATCGGCAAGGTCCGGCAAGGAGCCGCGTGCCATGCGTGACCGCCCCCCGTTCTTCCCCTATGACGACGAGGACGACGAGACCCCTGCGTGGCAATCAATGCTGAACCGACTTCACCAGCCTCATGAAACTCCAGAGCCCGATGCAGGCAAATCGCCACACTATCGCCCTGGCAAGGCAGATCTCGTGTTTCCGTGTCCGTCATGCGAATCGTTTCGCACCGAACAACGGCATCTTGCCAGACGAATCTGCTGCGCGGTCGGCGCTACGGCAGGCGCGACGAGCGGTATCGCCGCTACGCTGTCGGGTGCTGAGACTGGCGCGGCTATCGGCATGCTCGGAGGTCCGATTGGCGCAGCCTGTGGCGGCATTGCCGGCGCCATTCTCGCCGGGCTGGTCGCCGGAGCCGCAGGCTGTGCAACCGGTGCAGCGCTAGGTGAAGCTCTTGACCACAAAGTCCTCGACAACTGGCGCTGCCTTGCCTGCGGACGCACCTTCACCGTCCGCCCCTGCTGACCTGTTCTGTTCCATACCTCCTCCCATTGTCCCCCTCGTTTCGCCCGGCTCCGGCCGGGCTGTATGTCTGTTTTCTCATCAGGAGTCTATATGCATCTCGTATCCAGCATGGCATACGTAGGCCAAGAACCGTGGCACGGTCTCGGCAACAAACTCACCCCGAAACAGCCGCTCGAAGTCTGGGCACGCGCTGCCGGCATGGACTGGCGAATCGAAGAAGCCGAAGTGCGTTTCGTCGCCGCTGGCAACCAAAACCTCGGCTCGATTCACGCGTTTCCCGAACAGAAGGTGCTGTACCGCTCGGACAACAAAGCACCGTTGTCCGTCGTGTCGGCGCGTTATCAGGTCGTGCAACCCGAAGAGATTCTGGAGTTCTATCGCGATCTGACCGAGATCGGCGGGTTCCAGCTCGAGACAGCTGGCGTGCTGAAGGAAGGCCGGAAGCTGTGGGCGCTCGCTCGTACTGGTCAGTCCGGCACGCTCAAGGGCAAGGATCAGATCAACGGCTACCTCCTGTTGGCGACGGCCTGCGACGGCACGCTCGCCACGACGGCGCAATTCACTTCGGTACGCGTCGTCTGCAATAACACCTTGCAAATAGCCTTGGGGAACAGCGTCGGCGCGATCAAGGTCTCGCACCGTTCGCAGTTCGATGCGGCTGCGGTCAAGCGCCAACTCGGCATTGCCGTCTCGACATGGGATGCATTCATGGCGCGAACCAAAGCGCTGTCCGAACGTAAGGTGACGGACTCAGCGGCCGAAGCGTTTCTTCGTCGTGTGCTGACTTACTCGACCGCCAATCTCCCCGATCGCGAAACCGTTGCCGTCAACGAGCGGGCCATCAAGGCGGTTGGCCAGCTCTATGCCGGACGTGGGAAAGGCTCGGATTTGGCCTCGGCGTCTGGCACGGCATGGGGTTTGCTGAACGCTGTCACGGAATATGTGGATCACCATCGCCGCGCCCGTAGCGATGACCACCGCCTCGATGCTGCATGGTTCGGTGCGGGTGCGACGCTCAAGCAGCGCGCCTGGGACGAGGCCATGAAGCTTGTCGCATGACCAAGCCCATGCCGCGTCTTGCGATCAACATGCGGATTCAGATTCCACGCGGCGTCGGGTTACGGTTCAGTGGCCGTTACGTCACGATCCTGCAAATCAAACCCAAGGCACGGCCGTCCACCTCGGAAACGGCAAGCTCGTGACCTACGCCTACGACGCGTTACAGGACGCGATCAAACGCAGCAGTTCCGCATAGCTCCCGTATTGACTCACCTTCGACCCGGTCAGATTCGTCTGCCGGGCTTCTTCATTTTGGAGGTCCCGTGAACACCCCTCACCCTGAGCCGCCGCGCACGCGAAGGCCCGCGCTGAAGCTCGTCAAAACGACCGAGCTATCGCGTGACGACTGGCTGGCCGTTCGTCGCACCGGCATTGGCGGCTCCGATGCCGCCGCTGCGGTCGGACTCAATCCGTACATGAGTGCACTGGAATTGTGGCTCGACAAAACCGGTCGCGCGGACGGTATGCCCCGTCCCGATCCGGCCGACACGACTTCCCCGACGTATTGGGGAACGTTGCTAGAACCCATCGTCGCAGCCGTCTATACCCACCAGATCGGCAACAAGGTTCGCAAGGTCAATGCCGTGCTGCGACACCCGTCGATCCCCTGGATGCTCGCGAACATCGACCGCGAGATCGTCGGTGCGCTCGATGTCCAGATCCTTGAGTGCAAGACAGCCGGCGAGTACGGCGCCCGACTCTGGCGCGAAGGCGTGCCGGAATACGTGCAGGTACAAGTTCAGCATCAGCTCGCGGTCACCGGTAAAGCTGCGGCGCACGTGGCCGTCCTGTTGTGTGGCCAAGCGCTCGAAGTGCATCGGATCGAGCGCGACGACGCGCTGATTGGCCGGCTCATCGAACTGGAAGCTCGTTTCTGGCGGTTCGTGGAAACGGACACGCCACCGCCTGCGGACGGATCGGAGTCGGCCGATCGCGCCCTACGCCACCTGTATCCCGGCAACGGCGAAACGATCGATTTCAGCGACGACCAACACCTGTCGTCCGTGTTTGCCGATCTGGTTGCCGTGCGGGCCGAGATCGAGACGCGTCAGCAGCTCGAGGCGCAGTTCAAGCAGGCGATCCAGCAAGCAATGGGGGACGCGACCCGAGCCGTATTCGAGACGGGCTCGGTGTCGTTCAAGCGCAGCAAGGATTCCTCGTCGGTCGATCTCGAACGGCTGCTGTCCGATCACCCCGAGTTCGAACAGCAGTACGCCCGCTCGAAGCCCGGCTCTCGCCGGTTTCTCGTTTCCACCTGATGCCCACCCACCATGACGAATCTCGAATGCCTCACCGACATCATGACGTTTTCACGATACGGCGCGCTCGCACAAGCCTTCGTGATGGACGCGCCGAGCCAGCACGCGGCACGCGTGGCCCAAACGCCGCTGGACGCACTGGAAGTCAACCCGATGATCAGTGCGCGCGCGTGGCGCGGCGTCGCCCAGGAAGTCCACACGAAGCTCGAAGCGCACTTCGCGCGGTAGTCGGCGCGGTTCGATGTTCGCCGCTCCCTTCCCCTTTCTATTTAGAGGCCCACATGCTCAAAGGTCTTGCCATTACTCCACCCGTTGTCGGGCGCATCTCCATCGGGCACATCGTCGAGAAGAACGGCAAACGTCTGCCCGAAAAGGATGACCAATTCACCCTCACGACGCAGGTGCAACAACGCGGCGAGTGGATGTTGCACCCTCTGAACGAAACACTGCGCAAGGCAACGGCCGGCAAGCTGCGTTCGATCCCGGTTCGCGTGCTGTTCAACGATCCGGATCTGAACCTGCGGGCCGAGTACTCTCTGTTCGATCGCGATACCGGACGGCCCGTATGCGTCGGTAACGGAGAACAATGCCGACGCGTCACCGACACCGGTATCGAAGCCATGCCGTGCCCGTCTCCGGACGGTTGCGTCTTCGGCCGTCAGGGCGGCTGCAAGCCCTACGGGCGGATGAACGTGATCGTCGGGGATGACGATGAACCGGGTTCGTTCATCCTGAGAACGACGTCCTACAACTCGATTCGGACGCTGGCCGCACGCCTGCATTACTTCCGCGCGGTGTCCGGCAACCTGCTCGCCTGTCTGCCGCTGGAACTGAAGCTGCGCGGCAAGTCGACCACGCAGAGCTATCGGTCGGCGATCTATTACGTTGACCTCGGTGTGCGCTCGGGCAGTACGCTGGAAGAAGCGCTCGTACAGGCTAAGGAACTGGACACGCGGCGGCGTTCGGCGGGGTTCGACCAGTCGGCGCTCGATGCCGCCGCTCGGCTCGGGTTTGCCAACGGTGCGTTTGAGGATAGCCCCGATGAACAGGCCACTGTCGCCGAGGAATTCTATCCGGATGATTCGGCTCGGTCGGATACCGGCGAACGCCTCACGCCCGAGTCGCCGTCCCTTCGCGACAAGCTCGAACGCACGGCCGTCCTGCTCGGCGGCAAAGCGGCATGAAAGTCCGTCACTGGACGCTTCTATTGGCGACGCTAGCAACGACCACCGCACTCAGTCTGTCGATTCTGGCAGGCTGGCAGCGCGGCGGAACGTTGCCGGAACGGCTCATCTGGATCGCGATCGGAACGGTGCTCGTCACGAGCGCGCACCTGTTGCCGGCGCTGATTCGCGATGCGCCGCTCGTCATCCGCACCGTGGGTAGCGTGTTATGGGGTGCCTGTCTGGTAACGGCATGTTTCGGGCATACAGTTTTCTTCACGTTCACCCAACAGCATGCCGGCGAGCTGCGGGCATCAACGGTACCAGTAACTTCGGTGCCGCCCTTCACTCGCAGTCTCACGGCCGTCATGTCCGAGCGCGCGACCGTGACTGCGCAACTCGCAGCGGCCAACGCCCGTTACTGCGCTGATCACTGCGTGACGCTGGAGGGGCGACGCGTCACGCTCGGCGCCAGGATCGACGCGCTAAATGCCGAAGCCGACGAGATCCGCCGTCAGCAGGTCACGACGGATCGCATCACGACGCGACATGATGCATTACTCGTTGATCCGGTCACGTCACGGCTCGCCGCGTTACTCGGCACAACGGCGACTCGCGTCGATCTGCTGACCGGTCTCGCGTTCGCCGCTGTGCTCGAAGGTGTGGCCTGCCTGTTGTGGACTATCGCGCTTCGGTCGCGGTTACCGGAGCCGTTACCTGTCGTGACTGACGTTATTACAGCAACAGTGGCGGCGCCCGACGTGATTGAACCCGCAGTCACGACAGTCGCGAACGCCGTCGGCATGACTCAGCCGGTAGTCATGCCCGTCGCGGCCAGTCACGACGACAAGGCCGTTAGTTGCGATTCAGTGACAACGAGTCACGACAGCACGATCCGCAGTCACGCGCCTCGCGACGATCCGATTACACCATTACCCGTTGTCGCTCCCATCGACGATCACCTGTCGCGACTCGCTCGGGATGTTGCAGCAGGGTTGGTACGTCCGACCGTCGCTGACATCCGGCTCCATCTCGGCTGCTCGCAGGCCAAAGCGCTCGCGCTTCGCCGGCGACTGGTCGAACTCAACGTCGCGGCATAAGCAGCCGGGCCCAAGTGGCCCGGCTTTTTCTTGTTGCCCTCATTCCACTTCGCATCGACATGCCACATGGACTCTACCGATCTCGTCAAAAGCATCAGCATCACCAATCTCGCCAATCAGCGCGTCGCTGTCGTCGAACGCGTGCGCGCTGCGCTCGATCTGCTCGCCGAAGCCCAGGCGCTCGCCAAAGCTGCGCATCTCGGATTCCCGCGTCTTGTGCTCGATGAAAGCTACGGCTGCCGTGGCCGGCCCACCGTCACGGGGGAATATGCCAAGCGCGACGAGGCCGAAGCGGCCATCGTACGTCTCATCGACGTGCGCGGCTGGGATTACCTGCTGTCGGAATCGGGACTGCGTACCTTCATGGACGCCAAGGCCCGTGAAGAGTGGAGCAGCCAGATTGCCGAAGGCGACGTACCCGAACTGACGGCCGCCAACATCGAAGCGACCTTCGCGCAACTGTACGGCGCACGCGGCGACATATTCGAGCGCGGCGTGCTTCAGTGCTTCAAGCGGCTGTCGTGGGACTACAAGACCAATCAGCCCTTCAAGTTCGGCAAACGGATCATCGTGAGATACCTGCTCAGTTCCAGTTCTCCGAATTTCCGGGTGACCAACGAACTGGACGACCTCATTCGGGTCTTTTGCGTCCTCGATGGCAAGCCTGAGCCGGATCACCGGAACGGTGCATATAGCCTCGTCTCCGATACCCGACAAGCTCGCCACAACGAAGCTGAGCATGACTATTTCTATCTTCGCTGGTTTAAGAATGGCAACGGGCACCTGACCTTCAAGCGTCCCGAACTCGTCGAGAAGATGAACAAGATTCTCGCCAAGCATTACCCGAACGCGCTCGCATCGGAAGCCCGGTAGTTCCGGGACGCGTCCTGCGCCTCGTCTTTCCCCATTCATTCATCGCGCTCGATATCCGGTCCATCCGGAGGCTCTTGCTCGTCTGTTGCCTGGAGTATTTCGTGAACCTGTCTTCCACCCGCCACGCCGGCCCGCGCTTCAAGCTCGGTCGGATCTTCGCCACGCCCGCCGCCATCGACGTCATGAATGCCGCGCGCATCTCGATCATCGACCTACTGATCCGTCACGTTCGCGGCGACTGGGGCGACATTTGCGAATCCGACCTCCAACAAAACGAGTTGGCGCTCGAGGTCGGTTCGCGTTTGCTCTCCAGCTACATTCTCCCGAACGGACAATCCGTCTGGGTCATCACGGAAGCGGATCGTGCCGCGACTACCTTTCTGTTACCGGGAGACTACTAGCGCTCAGCGCGGCAAGGAGGACATCGGCTGGTCCAGCAGCGCATCGATAAAGACGTGCGGGTCGACATCAAGCACCCGCAGGAAGTCCAGCAGCTCGACCACATCAAGGCGGCGCACGCCACTCTCGACCTTCGACACGAAGGCCTGCGGTCGTCCGAGGCGATCCGCGACGTCCTGCTGCAACAGGCCACGCTGCTTGCGTAAGTCTGCGAGCAACGTCGCAATCCGCTGGTAACGGGGATCGTGGATCGGATGGGTCATGAAGAAATTCTAGATATACATAGAGAATATGCTTTATCCGTATACGGTATATTTGAGGAGGATTACATGTTTCAACTCGTCTGGCTGTCCAGCATTGTCACGACGGCGTTTGCCATCGTGTTCGACATGCACCGGCTACGCGCCAACCGAGTCGGCCTACGGCCGCTCGGTTGGATCGTCGTGTCGGTCTGTGTCGGCCCCATTGCCGGCATCACTTACATGCTCCGGCGGCGGTCCGCACAGGCAGCGTTGGTCGACGCGACTTGGCAACTGATTGGTGATGCGGCACATCCGATTGCGATTCGGCGGGAGCGGCTAATTGCGCTCAGGCGCAGCGGCATGCTCGGCACACCGGTCTTCCGGGCTTGCCTGGCCATGCTGGACGCGGAATCGCTCAACGCAATCCCCGGACAGGACGCCCGGCTACCGGTCAATGACGGAGATACAGGTCGATACACGTAAGGGAAACGATGTTGCAACCGACCGCGTTTAATCGCGCTCGTCCGAAAACGGAACTTAACCCTGGCCTGAGTCCTGGCAGCAATCTATCCCTCGTTTGCCAGGACCGTTCGCCGACAGGCTCGCCCTGTCGGCATTTTTTATTCCGGCTGCCCGGCACGCGCCGGGAGCCACGAAGCACCTGCCATTTCATCAATCACACTGCAACGGGAAACGAAATCATGAAGAACAAGCGTCACATCGGAATCGTCCGCTACGTGTTGTGCGCCACCACAGTCACAATCTTGTCGGCCTGCGGACAGAGCGCACCTTCGGAAAGCGACGCGAAGCAAGTCGTCGCGAGCGCGCTCGGCGATTGCAGATATTTTGAACTCAGAGACTTCCAGAAGGTGAACGGTCTTCCTGGCGACTCCGGCAATGACTACCGTGTGGACGTCAAATACACCATTCGCCTGTCCCCGAACAGCGACATCAAGGCCTACGCCAGACAGTGGAAAGATCAGTACGACAAGTATCAATCACTGAACGCCGACGCGGAACAGAAAGCGAAGCAGTACTACGACAACCAACAGGCCTACATTGCTGCGAATCCCAACGATCTTGACGCGCGACGCACGTTCGAACAGCAACATCAGGACGAGTACCAGGCGATGTCAAACGCAAAAATTGAAGTGGGCAACGCTGCCGCGGCGCTTAATAACACCGCTCCAGGCCTGGTCTTCCGGCGCACTATCGTTCAAGCATGCCCCAGTATCGACCTGCGGCTCCTCACCAACTTCTTCAATGGTAAGGAAACGGACTACAGCAATGACGTCGACGTGGAGTTTGCCCAGACGCTCGATATGATCCGGACCGACAACGGATGGCAAGCAGCGCGATAGCGATCGACATGTGGCCTGCAGCGATAGGAATTCACGCCGTGTGACTGCCGGCTTAGGCTGCCTTCGAAGAGGACCAAGCATCAGCGTTGTTCAACGTCATCCGACAGCCGGGACTCAATTTCGGCGAATAGCTACGGTCCCGCCTCAGGTATGCGCTCTGCGCGCAGCAGGAGACGAGCATAGACGGGTGTGCAGAATGACACACCCGTCTGGTTATGCTTCGGCGCCGCTTCTTTTTTTGGCTAGTGGAAACGTAAAATAATCGCCTCATCACAGCCAATTTCCAAATGGGGCATAACCACACGCATCCGGAACTAGACCACAGCTGCACATCGCTGAACGCCACTTATCGCCGACGGCGCTGAATATACTCCTCGATCCACTGGTGATTCAGCTCGAGCCGCACGCTTCTTCGAATGCCACCGATGATGCCAGTCAGATCAATGTAAGAAAAATGTCGCTGCTTAATATTGGCAACAGCCACAGGATCTTGCCAACTGTCACTAACAAGTTCAGCGATTGAGGTCGGCAAGCTGAACTCCAATTCAAACCAACCTTCTGAATCGCGTCGAACCCCGATGGGAGAAAACGACCACTCACCTAAATTGTTCCCGTGAACCTCACACTGTATCGTGTCTTCTATGAACGCAGCCGGCGGAAGCGGATCTCTACGCAACAAATGCAATGGCCATTGCCCCTGGAGCATTCCAAAGTAAGACCCGCCGATTGATCGACATGCCTCGCTAATCGATCCCGACAACAGCGCTCTGCCACGGCGCGTCAACTTATCCTCCCCGACCTCATCATCCGGCAAACCAACCAACCTATCACGGTAATAAGATCGCGCAGCACTGATCGCAGCCAGACCGCGCAAATTGATGCAACCCTCATCAAAGTTCAGAATTGCATTGATCAACGGCTGGATCGCGGGAACACTTTCGTACTGAATCAAAAACACTTGATGTGCAATGGCATATTCTACTGCGCCTTGAGTGAAGCCTGACGTAGAGAATATTGCAGACGTATAGTTATATCGAGGCCCCTGGAATGTCGTGCCTCTCCGCGAGTAAGTAAAGTAATTCTCGGAAATGTCCTTGAGTACGCCAACACTATTTCGAGGAATCTCTACACCAACGGGCCGATGAGAAGCATAGCACTTGGCCTCGACAACCAGATGCAACGGATACATGAAGGCCGGAGAATGTTGCCAGAGGGCGAATGCGTCGAGCTGGTGCCACGTTCCTCGTCCCCGAACTTCAAGTCCGGAACGCCCGGACCGCATGTAGCTTGCGTGATGTGGTAACAAAGAAGCAGGATCGTAGGGAGCATACCCGACCTTTCGCAGCAGGAATAACACTGCCTCTTCAAGAAGAGCACCCCGAATTTGCGTAATCGTTGCCATAGTGACCTTACCCCGTTCGCCACTGATCAATCTGTCGCCGCATCCATTCGTGCTACCGACATGCGCGCCCCCCATCTGACCTCACGTACTCGGATACAATCGCGCTCGGCGTGCAGCCATGCTACTTGAGCGCCCTCCTCGCCGGGTTTGTAGCTCAAGCGCAGTCGACTCGTAATCGGATGGTGATCTATCACCCGATTTTGACGATCGACGTGTAGGCCTGCAATGCGAGCGGCGTCTGGTACTGCGAGCCAAGCACTTTTGTGAAACCCATCCAAAGGGGACTGCTGCAACCCCAACTCGCCTAAGCACTGCTCATCCACAATGATCCGAGAACGCCGGACAACGAAGCGCTCACTATCGGAGCGTCCGGGTATCGACGCGATGCGTTCCTCTATCAAGTTACTCCGAACCAGTGGCTACTCCAGAGCGGACACCTCGCTAGCGGCAAACCATTCTGACCGTTTGATTGCGTCAAGCGCCGCAGCCGGATTCTTTGCCCACAGAACTAGCGCGAGGCTTTCTTCTGCTCGACTACAGGTGACGTACAGAAGTCGCAGTGTCCGATCGATGATTGTCTCGTTTCCCTCGTCGACGTTCTCGCGGTCATTCGAGCTCAACTCCTCGGCACCGAAAAGCTTATCGTAAGAGAAAAGGGAGCCACCAGCTTCCTCATCGTCCATGACGACCATCACGTGTTTGAACTCGGAGCCCTTGACGACTTGGTGAGTCGCGAGTTCCGCGTCTCCGCTAAGATAGGCGCGATACCGTGCAATCTGTTGCCAAGGCGTGGCGAAGAGAGCACACCATCCACGTCTACGCCGATCTTCCTTTGCTTCCTTGCTTCTGGGTTTGGGTTCTGGTGGTGGAGGCGAGGTATCGCCGTACGCCTGGACTAGACGCAGGTCCGCATCGAATATCCCGCCTTCCAAGACCGGCCCCAATACATCTCGGACCGTCGCTTCCGGCGTGGAGATGGAGCCCGCGAACTTCATGACTGCCGCGTGAAGCTTATCCAAGGTAGCTTGACGCTCAGCGCTGGCCTCCGGCAGCTTTGCAAGGGTTCCATGCCGGCGCAGCACGTCAACAACAGTGAACTCGTTCAGCGAACCATCTGGTTGTAGACACTTGGCGAGTTCGAGCATTGGGCCAAGCAGCGGCCGAACCATCGAAGGACCGGTCCGCTCACCGTTACTCTTAGGCATCGCGGCGTCCTTGTCCAACAGGTCCATCGCGCTATACGCATCGAAAAAATCGCCGCGCTTGGCGGCTAACTTGTGCTCCAGCGCGAGCGTCTTATAGCCGCGCGTGCCATCTTGCCAGGCAGCGCAGCCAGTCTCCGCAGCCATGGCGAGGGCGCAATCCGACTCCCTCCTAATCTTCTCAGCCGTGCTCGTCTTGGTATCACCAACGAAAAGGCGCACGGTTCCGCCGTTTTTCTCCGTCCGGGAATGCTGAGGCACACCAGTCTTAGGCTGAGTACGGCCTTCAACATCCGAATCCCAGATTTTGTTAATGAGCTCGACGATGCGTTGCTGACTGCGATGGTTCATCTGCAGCGCGGGGCGTGCCCAGTTCTCCGGTACATGCGAGGGCAGATCGTCGTGCCCGTCGGGATAAATCCGCTGCCGATGGTCGCCCAGGAGTCCGAGCGTAATGTGTCCGGGACGGCTAATCGTGAGCTCGAACAACGCGTCAAGCACACTTTTCATCGTGTCCTGCGATTCATCGATGAGGATGAGAGGGTGTCGGTCCTCAAGGATGCGCTGCAACGTCGGTCGCTCGCGAATGAGCCAAGCTGTCACATGTAGAACGTCAGTATGCGACAGCGCGCCTTGTCCGTAGGTGTTGCGGTCCGGATGATAGATAAATGCATCGATTTTCCGGATTTCTTCAGCCTTCGCTTCGATCTCTGCGTACTTCTCCCGGTCCCTATCAGATTCCCCCTTGGCCTTACTCAATGCCTTGGCCTTGGTAGTCGCAAGGCTTTCGGCATTGCGAGCGAGCAGGGCATCTCGAATATCTTCGTCGAAACCCTTGATGAGTTCCCAGCAGAAGGCGTGAATTGTCGACACCGCAGTCAGGTAATTCTCGCCGAGTCGACCGTTGACGACAGCGGTGGCGTTGTTGGTATACGTGATGACGCGTACCGATTGCCCACGAGACCGAAGCCGCGCTGCGTACCGGTCACCCGCGTCATGCGTCACTACTCCCGTAATTCGGCGCAAAACCTCAACCAACGTTCGAGTCTTCCCCGACCCGGCGCCAGCGAACAAGAAAAAGCTGCGAGCTGGGGTCGCCGTAACGTAACCGCAGATTTCCTCAACTATGTGAGCGTCGCGGTCGTTTCCGAGGGATTCACGTGCGGCGCTCACGCGGTCTCTCCGACTGTGGCTTCAAGTTGACCACTCAGCCAGGCGAGTGCGTCGGCGATGTATGTAGGACATGCCAAGGCTTGCCGAGCGGTCAACCGTTCAAACAGTGTTGCCGCGAAATCGCCCTTGCTGAAGTTCCCATGCAGCATCGCGTGGAGTTCCTTAAGAAGCTCGGTATGGTCAGAGTGGTCGAGTACGAGACCTATCACCTTCCCGAGAGTGCCTCGGTGATACTTCTTCTTGCCGGACACGGAATCCGTCTCTTCGTCCAACGCTTTAAACCAATCGATGTTCGTCAGAACGAGTGCGTCCTCGAACGAGCTTGGCCATTGATCGCTTGCGGCCGCGACGGGAAGCTGCCATGCGAAGCGGACTTTTACGCCCGAGTCGGAGACCCACTCCAAGTGTGCGGACGTTGGCTTCGCATAAGCATGGAAATCCGCTAGTTTCGGGTGCCACGACGTCAGTGTGTCATTCCCACACTCGAGATCTGCTTGGCCTGCGATATGTACCGCCGCTCGCACAACACGCCCGCCTTTGCTCGTGGTCGGTACCACAGGGTCCAAGTCGGTGATAACAGCCGTTGGAATCCCCAGTCGTTCTATCAGGGGCCTGAGGCGGTGCGCGTGACTGCCCCCGATATCAAGGAACGACACGTACTTTTTAGCAAGTTTGGGGAAGTCGCGCTCGATGAAAAGCGGCACCAGCATGCGCTCCGCAGTTCCCTCCACAAAAATGGCTGCGTCCGCGAAGAGGAGGTCTGTGTGTTGGACCTGAAAGTAGCGCTCGGCGAACGTCCTGGTTTGAATGTCATCGCCAAAGGCGTCGCCGAGATTGACGACCTCGCTACTGGGCCTAACACCCGCACCGGCACTTGCTATCCGTTTTACATATCGCAGACGTGTGAAACTGTCCCCGTGGGCTAGATGGCTTGAGTGCGTACTAATAAGCAATTGGCTGCGAAGATTGCTATGCACGAGCTCTTTTGGGCGGATAAGTTCGTGAGCATTCGACGAAAAATTACGTTGAACCTGAACGTGCAAATGGGCTTCAGGCTCCTCTACCATTACAACGTGAACCGCCGCTGGAGAGCCCTGCGGGGGATTGAGGCGCGCGGCTCGGAATGACACAAGCATGAAGCTCAGCGACTGCAAATTCTGATAGCCAAGCCCAATAGAATGCTCCGGCAACGACTCGTCGACCGCCGTCTCATCCAGGCGATACTGGACCGCGGTGCTATGTGCGAGAAGGTCGGCAGTCTGAATGCGGGTACGGAAGTGAAGCTGTTGCGGATCATGCAGTCCCGGATACCCTAGAACCTCCACGTCCTCCATCGCCGGTTGGAGCGCCTTGTAAATCGAATCGTCAAGTTCCGCTTGAGCCCTTGCAATAGCTGCAACCAGATCCTCGCGATTACCATGGCCGGATGGAGCGACGTTCAGATGTTGCCGGGCAAATTTCAGAAGCTGGCTTGAGAACAGCCCGGGACGCGTGCTCGCCGACTCGGATCTCGTCTCGTCGTCTTCCGCACCAAGCCCCCGTTGAGCCGGCACAAAATCCACACGTACAAGCTTGCGCAGAAGTTGCAGTTCGACCGGCTGCGAATCAGGTGGCAGATCTTGTAGTTCACTGCACTGCTCCGTTGCCAAGGGCCCCTTCGCAGGGTCGAGGCGGTAGACAGCAATGCGGCGCAGGTCCGCGGAGTACCTCAACCAGTAATCAAGCAGATCCATTGGCCACGCGTGGCCATCCTTCGGAAGCTTCCGGACGGGAGAGCGCGCTTCTCGGTAGCGCCAAGCCAGCTTCCGCAACTCATCTGCGTCTGCCACAGGTTCGAGTCGTACACGCACGCCAACTGCACCGCCACGCCATTTCAGCGATGTAATGAAGGGAGCAACATAGTTGTACGCGCCTTCCTTAGCGTCGAACCAAAGATCAATGAACGGCATGCAACCTAGAAGCTGCCGATACTGCTCCTCCCATTTTTCCGCATCCTTTGATTCGGTCGTGGGGTCCTCGTCCAGCGCCTCCCAGAGCTCGCTCAGTTGCCGCAATTTCGCCCACTGCGAGAGGCTAATGTCGAAAGCACGAAAGCCTGGCGAGTCGCTGAGGAAGTTGCGAAGAACCGTGAGAAGAGAGGTCTTGCCGCTGTTGTTGGCGCCCACCAGGATAGTGGTGGAGTCATCGAGCTCAAGGCGGGTCTTGGCCAAGCGCCGGAAGTTACAGACCTCGACGCAAGCAAGACGAATCGGTGAATCATCTGGAAGCGTGACTGCTTCGGCGGGTGGCCCTGCCGGTGCACTTGGGGCGGAACTCGATGCCGCGTCCATAGTGGAAGAATGAGCAGAAACCTCGGGAATAACCATGGCACCTTCTCGTGCAGCCGCCCGCTCGTCGGACGGCAAGAATTGTAGTGGTTGCGGGATTCGGCGCCGCAACGCTCAGCCGGCTATGACTCGCGTGATACCCAACATCGTGGAAAACGACGACGCAGCCTTTGTCCGTTTCCCCTGTCCACCGCGCACCACACCCTTGATTGTCCAGTCCGCTACCGCCGTGCCAATCTTGTTCCGCAACTTCGGGTTCTTCGCAGCGGCGAACTGAATCATCAACTCCTCGACTTCAGCAATCACCTTCTTCGGAACCTTGTTGGCGTTCCCGGGTAGAGCGACAAAAAACATAACTGGGCTGCCCTTGTCGCCATTGCTCAGCGCCTGTGCGTAGTGATGTAGCTTGTGCGGCGTAAAGCATTCGCTCTTGAACCCACGGGTGGCTTTGCCAACGTACACCGGGCGGTATCCGCGTCCAGCTCGCGTCGCGAACACATAGACCCCCTGCTTGGTGTGAAATGGCGCGGTCTCCGCCTTTTGCCAGAACTGCCTAGCTTGTGGCGTATCAATGCACTTGATCTTAGCCGGACTCAGGGTAAAAGGTATGTCAAACGGCCCGCTTACAATTAGATTCGCACTCATCGTATTATCGGAGCTGTGGTCTCGCCGCCATTATTGTCGCTAGATAATACAGCACAGGCCACCCGCTATTCGAAGCACTCTATCCCGGATGCTCCGATTGAAAGGCCCTCACCGCTTTCCATATTCGGGATGATCGTCTCTCCCGGCTTACGCATGTCATCGCCGACGTGTATGGCGAGTGCTGGAGTCGGCAACCGCATCAGCATCTCCGTGTGACCCAATGGACTCCTCCAACACTCACTGAACTCGACGCGCATATGCAAATGTCGAGCAGAGCCGATGCACGGAGTGTTCTTCCGGCCTACCCGACCACCAATCGTTGTCGACTGCTCGCCCGTCGCCGATGGCGATACCGACGTGCCAGTGAGTGTTCGGGCATCGCACTAAGCCAGTATGCCGCGGTCGTCAGAACACAACATCTCCGGGTCTCAAGTCCTCGATCTTCGTGATCTTCGGCCAACGCGACAGCGCCGCGTCGACAGCAGCGACCGACGCAAGATTGCCGATCGGATGGCATGCTGCCCGGAAGATCGCACTTACCGTCTAGGCACACGAGAGTAGTCCTGGGAACTGCAGACCGAGATAGCTCGCCCGGGTACCTGCAGTCCAACGCTGCACGCCGTAGAGTGAACCGTCCTCCTGCACCGCGGCCGGTGATGCGAGCGCAGCCTGGATCAGACGTTGCGCAAGCGGCTGCCCACACTGCGCGGACGACATCTCTCTACTCATCGCATTTGCGCCGACGCTCACGACGATCTGCGCCGCCAATGCCACCGCGCAAAGATGCTTTCGCGCCGTCGATCTATTGCACCGCATTACCATCGTTTCGGGTCTCCGCTACACGTAATATGCGAAGTGTACGCGCCAGCCTTCGTGGTCGGCGTGGCGCCCGCCTCATTCCCTTTCCCCCCTGTTACGATGGAGGCGCGTTATCCCGTTGAATCGCAACTGCCCAAAGTTCGCGAACCCGAACGGCACCGTCGCTCCGCTGCGAAGCTCCTACCTACACATCGCCTCGATAGACCCGAACATGGATTGGAATATCCCGATTGCAAACGAAGAAGTTGCAGCAGCCTACAACGCATTCAAAGACTACATCCTTGGTGTGGCGACTCATTTTGCCGGCTCAAGACTCCTAGAAGCCCTTGATCTGTCGCAGCTTGCACCAGAAACAGAGATTGCGTTATCGAACGACTTCTCCGATTACTTCACGACTATCCGAAATGTGGGTGATCTCGTTGAAAGTATTGAATCGGGCCATTACTCGCAGTTATCTTTGCGATTAGCAACCATCCAGCTTTGTACCGCCTTCGAAATTCTGTTTGATTCGATTTCTCGAACCTATGGCGTCACTGCCGACAATGAGCCGCCGATCGAAGCCCCAAACGGCGGAGTAGCACCGATCCAGCTCGGTAACAAGACGATCAGACAGATCCGCAAGCTGCATCGTGCCCTGGGAATCGATACCGTCCTGAATGACGACGAAGTCCTGCTGAAGCTCAGCGCCATCATCGAGGTACGCAATTGCTTTATCCATTCGGGAGGACGCGTACCAAGCGAAGGGAAGCAGGTTCGGCTAAGCGTTTATGGGATCTCCTCCGAGGTGGGTGAGTCGGTTCACCTCAAGCGCAACCACTTCGACGAATTCCTGCACTATGCGCTTATTCACGTACGGGGATTCGTAAGGTTTCTTCCCGAAACGGCTAGCCATCCCGTACCCCCGGCTTGATCCGCCGGCTTCAGCGTCAACGGTTGCTGGCTACGTCAGGAAATATTTCCATTGTCTCTGTAGAATTATCGTACGCGATATATTTTAACGAAGTAGTTTGATTGAGTGCTGTGACCGCCTGTCACCGCATGCCCGCCCCTGCTGGGCCTTGAGGCCCATCAGGAACGGCTCGCATAGTCCTGATTTAAGGAAAGCATCCCGGGATTGGCCTCCAGCCAAGTCCCGGTTGATCGAGTTTATATCCACCTCCGGCAGGAGCCTCCAGTTGCTATAAACTCTATAAGAGAGTGCTGGTGAGGGGTTGTAAATGCCCCTCACCAGTTAAGGAGGAAGTGATTATATCCACCTTTGGTTACTATAATCTCTTTAATAGATCGCTTCACTTCGCTCGCTCACTATCACACAAACCCCTCCGTAGGTTCCCCTCACGCAAATTGCGTGAGAGAGAAGGTGATGCGACTGCATCACCCGACCTATATGATAGGTATCGAGTACGATAAATATTTATTTAGAAAAACGAATTCCTTCTGTACAGACCATCAGGCGTGAGCGCCCTATCGTCTGGACAGAAAGAATTCGTTGTGTGCTACAACAGTTATTCACAGGAAAGTCACCGACATTTCCACAATGTTGCTCGGACAAGGACACCATCCACTAGCCACACGCCCATTGAAATCATCAACATTACCTGAAATTACGCGTGGGGCAGCGGCCAGCGGCATGCGGCATGCGGCATGCGGCATGCGGATTGTTCGGTACACTATACGCCAAATCAGCCCGTAGTACCGCCCCGCCGAACCTTCCCCTTTCCTAACAGCGCGTCCCCATGTCATATCACTCGGAATTAGGGTTTCGATCTACGCGCCAAAGGCGGGGGCAATATTCCTTTTTCAAGTGCGCGGGCTAAAGACGCGCCCCTGCTTTCGCTAGGGACGTCTTTGCCGGAAGACTTCCTTCCAGCAATAACCGCCGGTTGCGAATCCGCCGCAGCTCCCGTCTCCGCGCTCTGGTTGTCCACGCGACTGCTCCGGTTGGTCAATGCACCACCGCAATGCGGACACTCCTTGAAACCATTTGAGGCTTTTTGAAACTCTCCAGCTTCTTTCCGCATCCGGTAGTAGGACGATTTGAAACCGCTGAAGGACAGCTTGAGCCCCCGTTCGGCCAGGCTGCGCCACACCTGCTGCAGTGTGTAGCCATTTCCCAGAAGAGCCGTGATCTCAGTCTCGATCTCGCGAAGCTGCGCAGTCGCGCTCCCCGGCTTCTCCCGCCGCTCGAGATCACGCAGCCCTTCCAATAACTCTTCTTTCGACATGACAGTGAGCGGTTGCAGACGAACGCGACATCATGCGGCCCAATGAATCCGTTTGCAACCAGCCGCTTATGCGAGCCGGTGATCGAATAGTTCCTTGTCCTTGCCTAGCGGATTCACGACGAAACGATCGCCGTCAGCCATCGCACGCTCTGGATCGATCCGGGCCACGCACTCGGGCACGCCACTGTCACGACGGCGAATTGTCCGCAACGTAGGAGCGCCACGCCGTCAGAGGCGAATTTCGTGACCAGATCCGGCTACCATGTAGTCGTATCAGCCTCTTCATCTCTCTTCCAGACTGCTCTCAGATCTAGCTTGATGTGTAAGCTAAGGGTATTAACTCTTCGATCTCGGGGAACATAGTTGTTCCACCATCACCGCTAAGCTAAAATCCACTTGATCCGTCACTTTTTTGCACCCATGCCCGATCGTCGCGCATCCAAACGGCCAGCCTCCCCCGCGATCAAGCCCAAGCGGAAAGTGCCGCATGATCCCGGCTACCAGTTGCTGACTGGGAGGCCTTCGTCTGCGGTTCAAGATGGTGCTTGGGACAGCCTGAGGCATCCGACCGATGAGCTTGTGGAGCGATATGGGAAGGGCCGATTCGATCTGGTGATTTCGGTTCGTGGAACGGTGCAGATACTGGAAAAGCTCACTCGAGTAAAACACTGGCAACCCGGGCTGTTTTCCGTATCAGTTGATACGAAAGGAAATAAGTCTCTCGATGCCCGATGGCCGGGCGCTCCGATATTGGAGCTATTCACCGGACGGACTAGTAGCAGAATCCTTGAGGCCAAGACTCATTTCTCAGGGTGCGATCTTCACCCCCATTTCCGGCTTCTATGTGATGCCATTGAACGGAAACCCGTCTTCAAAATAGAAGGCTGGAGTTATCAATTGGAAAAAATCGCCAATGACTACTTTTCCGAGGAATCGCACTGGAAGTTCACGAACAAAATTCACATTTATCATATTTGCGACCAACTCAATCACTTTTTTGCGCACCTACATCAATCTGCGCGAGAGGCAATGGAGAAAGTAAAATCCTTTCGCCGAACGTCGAACGAAAACAGGCGTAGCTTATTGCAATATGCCTACCACTTGTTGGACGGTGAATCGCAGACTCTTGTTGCACACCTCACGATCCGCAGAGATACTAAGGTGATCGGCGGCGGCCCATCCATTTCACGAGCCAAGTCCAAGGAGTTACGGGAAAAGTTCATCAAACACGTCAAGCGTGAGATCCCAGAAGAGAATTATCTTGGACATGCGCTACTTCTGAAGCGTGATGCGGCATTAGGATGCTGGTTGGACGCGTTTATATTTTTCACCAAAAACGCCCTAATACAAGATGGCGACCTGATGGCGAAACTCGTCAACCGCTGGAACAGCGAAGCTGGCTTGGGCAGCGCAGGATGCTTTGGTGAAATTCTGTTCGAAGCACACTGGGACCGCGACAAGCGGTACGGAAGAACTCTAGATCGAATTGTTCTTGTGGCCGACCCCAACCTCTATTGCCGGGTGTCGGCTGAGGACGCACATCGATTCTGGTGCACTCAGTCGCCAATCGGAAAGCTGACCGAGAGGACAAGACAAAGCAAGCGCCGGGAAGCACAAAAAAAGAAAGCCGCCAACACCCAGACCACCCCAATGAGCCGCCTTCAGGAGATAGCACTGGCCAACCAGGAACTCTTGCAGTCCGCCCACTGGACTATGCTGCGTGAGCGGCGCAACGAAAAACTTTCCGAAAGGAACAAGAAAGGAGCCAAGACGCGTTCACGGCAGCGACGCTCCCTGGGCGCTTTGGCGTCAGGTCATGGCTCGACATACACGGCCGCAATCGCCTACGCGTCGATCACGGCCGCCAATGACGAGTCCCACGACCAAGACCGGGACCGAGATACCCCGAGTGGTCCCGCCACTTCACCGGCAATCGTCCCCGAGAACAAGCAGCAACAATCCCGTCCATCAGCCGAAAGTACGCCGACTATGTCGTCAACCGACAGCACGCCGACAACGACAACCCCGCCTCATCACCAGATTCGTTTGGAACGTCAGCATCGGGACGCCAAGGAAAGTAGCCCTAGTCGCGAACGGACAAAAGTCGAGGTTCGCAAAAAGCGTAAGCAAAGGCCCGAATCGGAAACCTGAAAAACAAGCGATGGAAAACTGCGCGCGGTCATTCGTTGGCCGGGCCCCCTTCGTGATGCGCTCGTCTGGGCCCGCACGTTGGCGATTCCGCGACCGGACGCCTTTCACGTCGTAATATTGTTCATTCCTCGAGCACCCTTTGAAAACATGCGCGCCATTCTCACGTTCCAGCTCTCGATGCACGCGCCGCCACCCACGCCTTAATTTCTTCTTCGTCCCATCCAACCGCACCGCTCTCGCTCGTGCTTAGAGAGAAGCATCGGGGGAAGGATGGGTCGTAATACTTCGACCGTGAGTCCATTCGGTTGTAGATCGAGCTGCGCCCGAGTCCAGTTAGCTCGATCACGCGCGGCAAGCGGGCAACCTTGCCGACTTTCCGCTTCTCCGTGGCGGAGGTGGGCTGCGGCAATCCGCCTACATCGACTCGACCACTCTTCGAGTTCGGGTCATTCTCTTTGACGTCGACAGCGCGGCCTTCAGATTCGTCTCTCGTCGGCGCCACGGATTCCACCACTATCGGCGCCCGCACTGCAACCGGCATAGTCGCCGGAGCCAGCCTGCGCTTGGGCTCCGGCGATTGGTCATTGCGCTCAGTATCGATGCTTACATCGCCGTCGTCAGGCGCAAGACCACAACGGCGCAAATAAGCAACAGCGGAATCTCTCAGAATTGAACTACCCGAGGCCAGAGCCACTACGGGGGTATGCGCAGCATCGACGGCCGAAAGCCGACCGCGCGCAAACTCATCGCGCAAAGCCCGTTGATGGCGTATCTGAATCTCCCTTTGCTCCGTCTTGTACCGCTCGAGATCCGCAGCAGACATCAGAATGGGCTCCCAGGCCGGTCGATCGCTTAAACTGAACCAAGCATTGAGAAACGCCGCCTTGTCGTCGTCCGCAATCGGATACTGCAGGGGCGGCAAGCTCGGTAAGATGCGGCTCAACTCACGTCGCTCATCCTTGGTCAAGGGATAGGGAGCCTCAGACAATCCAACAGCCAGTTGTTGCGAATCGGATGCGTGCGACACTTCCGATGCGCGCTGCTCTTCGGCTTCAAGCCGCTCCTGAAGCGGTTGGCTCACCTCGTCGCTACCTTTGACCTGCAGCGCAGTCTGCGATTGCCCCGCAGCCAGTTGCCCGCCACTGGCGTCAGGCTGCATCATCGATCGATGAAATTTTTGCATCTTCGCAACGACGCACTCGATGCCTTCAAAGTGCCGCACCTCCGTCGGGCGAAGCGCCTCAGCAATCGCCTTGCAAAAACTCGTAAGCTCGATGAGCGGACCGGCTGGCAGTTTGACGCGGACTTGCACTTGGACCCCGTTGGATTGTTCTCGTAAGCTGTGCGAGTATAAGGGAGTGAGAATCTACCGACGACGCCCTTGCCTGAGCCGGCCCACCACGCACCACTATCCTGGAACGGAGCACTGCCCGAAGATTTGAGCGACGGGCCAAATCGACAGCAGACAAGCCAGCGTTCGATGATGGGCCCATTGATGGGCCGAAAAACAAAAAGCCCCGTAAGTCCTTGAACTTACGGGGCTTTCTCACCGCTTTTGGCGGAGACGGAGGGATTCGAACCCTCGATCCAGGTTTTGGCCCAGATGCTCCCTTAGCAGGGGAGTGCCTTCGACCTCTCGGCCACGTCTCCCAAACTTTCGCTCGCACCAGGGAGGCAGTGCGACGAGAACGAAATAATATAGGGTTTCGAACCGTGCGTCAATTTCCGTGATGCATTTTCTTCAATGCATCACGAAAAATTCACGATGCCTGGTCGAGTTCGAACACCTTGTGCAGCGCGCGGACGGCCAGCTCCATGTATTTCTCGTCGATCAGCACCGAAATCTTGATTTCGGACGTCGAGATCATCTGGATGTTGATGCCCTCTTCCGACAGCGTGCGGAACATCTTGCTCGCGACGCCCACGTGCGAACGCATGCCGACGCCGACGACCGACACCTTCGACACCTTCGGGTCGCCCTGCACGCGCTCGGCGCTCACATGGCCCTGCACCTGGTTGGTGAGGATGTCCATCGCCTTCTGGTAGTCGCCGCGACCGACCGTGAACGTGAAGTCGGTTTTGCCTTCGACGCTCTGGTTCTGGATGATCATGTCGACGTCGACGTTCGCATCGGCCACCGGGCCGAGGATCTGATATGCGATGCCCGGCTTGTCGGGCACGCCCATCACCGCAATGCGTGCTTCGTCGCGCTGGAACGCGATGCCGGAAATGACTGCCTTTTCCATGGTCTCGTCTTCTTCAAAAGTAATCAGGGTGCCCGAGCGCATTTCTTCGTCGAGCGCAATCAGCGGATCGGTCAGGCTCGACAGCACACGCGTCTTCACCTGGTATTTGCCGGCGAATTCGACCGAGCGGATCTGCAGGACCTTCGAGCCGAGGCTGGCCATTTCCAGCATCTCCTCGAACGTCACGCGGTCGAGGCGGCGCGCCTCTTCGACGACGCGCGGGTCGGTCGTGTAGACGCCGTCGACGTCGGTATAGATCAGGCACTCTTCGGCGCCCAGCGCAGCGGCCACCGCTACCGCCGACGTGTCCGAGCCGCCGCGGCCCAACGTCGTGATGTGACCGTCCGGATCGACGCCCTGGAAGCCGGTGATGATCACGACCTTGCCCGCGTTCAGGTCGGCCTTCACGCGCTCGTCGTCGATCGAGTGAATGCGTGCCTTCGTAAACGCGCTGTCCGTCTTGATCGGCACTTGCCAGCCGGCATAGCTCACGGCCTCGACACCGATTTCCTGCAGCGCGATCGACAGCAGGCCGACGCTGACCTGCTCGCCGGTCGACGCGATCATGTCGAGCTCACGCGGGCTCGGCTGGCTCGAAATCTCTTTCGCAAGACCGAGCAGACGGTTGGTTTCGCCGGACATCGCCGAAGGCACGACCACCATCTGGTGCCCGGCCTGATGCCATTTTGCGACGCGTTTCGCGACGTTCTTGATGCGCTCGACCGAGCCCATCGAAGTGCCGCCGTATTTGTGTACGATGAGTGCCATTGTCGTTCTGAACTGGAGGAGAAGCCGCACGGGCGCGCTGGGCAGGCCGCGTTGCCGTTCGGTCACGCGGCTTGTGGCTGTGGACGGACGACGAGGGGAACGGCTGGGACGCAACACGCAAGCGTGACGGATTTTGCCCGGAAGGCCGATCAGGCCGCGCAAACCGGGTACGTCACGCGGGAAACCTGCACAAAACGCTCAAAAATCGAGCCGAGCAAACGACCGAGCGTACCCGATAGACGCCCACTTGACAAGCCGCGCGCCGTGTCGCCGGCCGTTCCGGCGCTGTTTACCGAATGGTGAAAATGAGCACGCCATCGCGCCGCCAGTCACCCGCCGCCGCTATGCGATCAGCAGGTCGGGACGCCATTCGATTCGGCGCCATGCGGCGGTGGCGGGCGCCGCGTCGGCAGTCTCGCCCATGTCGCGATTGACGCCCAACCGCGGCACGTAGATCAGCCGGTCGCCCGCGAACAGCAGCGGCACGTCGCGCTGCCAGGCCGGCACGCCGCGCTCCTGGAACAGGTTCTTCAGCGTCCGGCCGGGCCCGCCCGGCGACGTGCGCATCCGTTCGCCGCCGGCCCGCGCGCGCGCCGCCAGCCGCGCACCGCGCAGCACCCCCTCCGGCACCGCATCGGCGCTGCCCGCGTCGGCGGGCGCGAACACGAACGTGCCGCGCCATCCCGGCAGGTGCCACACGTCCTGTCCGTCCCATGCGAGTGCCGCCTCCGGTTGCGGTGCGCCCGTGCCGTCGTCGGCCGGCTCGCTGCTGTCGCCCGCTTCCCAGTAGACGACATCGCGATAGAGCCGCAGGCACTGCCCCGCATGATCGACGCGCAGCGCATGCGCGTCGTGCGCCGCGCGCAGTTGCCGCATCATGTTCGCGAGCCGGGCCGCCGACGCGCCCGGCAAACCCAGCCGGCGCATCCAGAAGCGCAGCAGGTTCGCGCCACGCGTGTCGTCGAAGCCGATCAGCGCGTCGCGCGACAGCGCCTGACCGTCATCGCGCGCGGCGACGGCGAAATCCAGCTCGGCCAGATCGTCGAGCAGCCGCTGAGCGGCCGCCGCATGCTGGGCCGCGCGACCGAGCGCGTCGCGAAAGCCCGGGAAATGCACGGCCAGCGCCGGCAGCACGTCGACGCGCAGCGCATTGCGCGCATAGCGCGTATCGCCGTTCGATTCGTCGTCGATCCACACGAGCGCGTGCTGCTCCGCATAGCGCTCAAGTTGCGCGCGCAACAGTCTCAGTAACGGACGCACACGGTCGATGTTCACGCCGTCGGGGCGATAACGCGGGGCCATCGCGGCGAGCCCCGCGATTCCCGCCCCGCGCAGCAGTTGCAGCAGCACCGTCTCGGCCTGGTCATCCGCATGTTGCGCGAGCCACAGCGCCGCCACGCCGTGGCGCCCGCCCATCTCGTCGAGCGCCGCGTAGCGACGCTCGCGCGCCGTCGCCTCGACACCGAGCCCGCTGTCGCGCGGCACGTCGACGCGCATCGATTCGAATGCGACGCCGAGCCGCGCCGCCTGCCCTTCGGCATGCGCGACCCACGCATCGGCGTTCGCGCTCAGGCCGTGATGCACGTGCAGCGCGACGCAGCGCGATGCGCCCGCGACGCGCACGGCCGCATCGAGCAGCACGGTCGAATCGAGGCCGCCGCTGTACGCGATCGCAATGCGCGCATCCGGCGGCAGGCCGGAAAGCGCAACGCCGACCGCGTCGAGTACGACGCGGTCGGCGGAGAATTCGGTGGGCGGGATCACGAGCGGGACGCGCGCGCAGCGGCGCGCGCATTGCATACACGGCCGGTCATGCGCCCGGCGTGGTTTCCTTGAACTTGCCGTAGGCCATCAGGCGCTCGAAGCGGCGCTCGCGCAGCGCATCGATGCCCATGCCCTGGAACTGGCGCAGCGAATCGGCCAACGCACGGCGCAGCAGCGCGGCCATGCCCTTCGGATCGCGGTGCGCGCCGCCGAGCGGCTCGTTGATGATCTTGTCGATCAGGCCGAGCGCCTTCAGGCGGTGCGCGGTCAGGCCCAGCGCTTCCGCGGCTTCCGGCGCCTTCGCGGCGCTCTTCCACAGGATCGACGCGCAGCCTTCCGGCGAGATCACCGAGTAGGTCGAGAACTGCAGCATCATCACGGTGTCGGCCACGGCGATCGCCAGCGCGCCGCCCGAACCGCCCTCGCCGATCACCGTCGTGATGATCGGCGTCTTCAGCTCGGCCATCACGTACAGGTTGCGGCCGATCGCCTCCGACTGGCCGCGCTCTTCCGCGCCGATGCCCGGGTACGCGCCCGGCGTGTCGACGAACGTGAAGATCGGCAGCCCGAACTTCTCGGCCAGACGCATCAGGCGTTCGGCCTTGCGATAGCCCTCCGGACGCGGCATCCCGAAGTTGCGCGCGGCGCGCTCCTTCGTGTCGCGCCCCTTCTGGTGACCGATCACCATGCACGGATGGCCGCCGAAGCGCGCGAGACCGCCGACGATCGACAGGTCGTCCGCGAACGCGCGATCGCCATGCAGCTCGTGAAAATCGGTAAACAGTTCCGCGACGTAATCGAGCGTGTACGGCCGCTGCGGATGCCGCGCGATCTGCGAAACCTGCCACGGCGACAGGTTCGCGTAGAGGTCTTTCGTCAGTTGCTGGCTTTTCTTCGACAGCCGCTCGATTTCTTCCGAAATATCGACAGCCGAGTCGTCCTGCACGAATCGCAGCTCTTCGATCTTGGCCTCGAGTTCGGCGATCGGCTGTTCGAAATCCAGAAATGTGGTCTTCATGTGTTCGAATCCTTGGGTCTTGCGGCAGCGCGTATTCTACCCGCGCGGGCGACGCTCAAAACCGGCTCTCAACTATTGATGTTTAAAACCCGATAGCCGGCGCTCAGGCGTCGGCGTCGGGCGCATCGAGGCTGCGCCACATGTACCAGGTCGCGACGGTGCGCCACGGCTCCCAGTTGGCCGCAACCTCGCGCGCCTCGCTGCGCGTGACGGGTTCGCCGCTGAAGTAATTGACGCTGATCGCACGGATCAGGCCCGGGTCGTCGAGCGGCAGCACGTCGGGCCGCGACAGGTTGAAGATCAGGAACATCTCGGCCGTCCAGCGGCTGATGCCGCGGATCTGCGTGAGTTCCGCGATCACGTCCTCGTCGTCCATCGACATCCATTTGTCGACGTGCAGCGCCCCCGACACGAAATGCTGCGCGAGATCGAGGATGTATTCCGTCTTGCGCTTGGACAACCCGCACGCGATCAGCTTGTCCGCACCGAGCCGGATCACCGGTTGCGGCGCGAGCTTCGGACAGGCGTCCTCGATGCGCGCCCACAGCGACTGCGCGGACGGCACCGAAATCTGCTGGCCGACGACCGAGCGCGCGAGCGTGACGAACGGATCGCCGCGCTTCACGAGATGCGCGGGACCGAACTTCGGAATCAGTTTCTTCAGGATCCGGTCGCGCTTGACGAGGTCCGCGCACGCCTTGTCCCAATAGGCGGGACGCACGACGACTTCCTCGCCGTCCGCTTCGGACGCCCGTGTCTTGCGGGCCGCGTCGGCGGCCGGCAGCGCGGCTGCCGGCTGCGCATGACCGTTCAGCGCGCCGTTCGGCACGGCGCGCGTCGCGTCCGCCTTCGTCGCCGGGACGCGCTTGGCTGCCGGACGCGCGGCGACCGGAGTCGCGCGCCTGACCGGCGCTTTTCTGGCCGTTGCCATCTTGCCTCCTACCTGACGGATCGGTCAGTGGAACGCGCCGCGCTCATACGCGACGCCATTCGGTCGATCCGCCCGGTTTGTCTTCAAGTGCGATGCCGGCTTCGAGCAGTTCCGCCCGGATCCGGTCCGCTTCGGCATAGTCCTTCGCTTGCTTCGCCGCGACGCGCGCGGCGATCTTCGCTTCGATCTCGTCGGCCGCGAGCCCGCCCGCCTGTGCGGCGCCGGACGCCTGCTGCAGGAACGCGCGCGGTTCGCGGCCCAGCAGGCCGAGCAGGCCCGCCAGCTGTTTCAGTTGCCGCGCGAGCGACGCATCGCGCGTGCGGTTGACTTCCCCCGCCAGCTCGAACAGCGTCGCCACCGCGACCGGCGTGTTGAAATCGTCGTTCATCGCGGCCGCGAAACGCTGCGCGTGCGGCTCGCTCCAGTCGAGCGCGAGCGTGTCGGGCTCGACATCCTTCAGCGCGGTGTACAGACGCGTGAGCGACGCGCGCGCATCGTCGAGATGCACGTCGCTGTAATTCAGCGGCGAACGGTAGTGCGTGCGCACGATGAAGAAGCGCATGACTTCCGCGTCGTAACGCTCGAGCACTTCGCGGATCGTGAAGAAGTTGCCGAGCGATTTCGACATCTTCTCGTTGTCGACCTGCACAAAGCCGTTGTGCATCCAGTAATTGACGAACGTCTCGCCGGTCGCGCCTTCGCTCTGCGCGATCTCGTTCTCGTGGTGCGGGAATTGCAGATCCTGCCCGCCGCCGTGGATGTCGAAATGATTGCCGAGCAGCGAGCAGCCCATCGCCGAGCACTCGATGTGCCAGCCCGGGCGACCCATCCCGTACTTCGACGCCCACGACGCGCCTTCCGGCTCGTCCGCCTTCGCGCGCTTCCACAGCACGAAGTCGAGCGGATCCTGCTTCGCATCGTTCGCGGCGACGCGCTCGCCCGCACGGAGATCGTCGAGCGACTTGCCCGACAGCTTCCCGTAGTTCGCGAACTTGCGCACCGAGTAATTGACGTCGCCGTCGGTCGCCTGGTACGCGTAGCCGTTCGCCTCGAGCGTCTCGATCATGCCGAGCATCTGCGGGATGAACTGCGTCGCGCGCGGCTCGATGTCGGGCCGCTGGATGCCGAGCGCGGTTTCATCCTCGTGCATCGCGCCGATGAAGCGGTCGGTCAGCGACTTGATCGTCTCGCCGTTCTCGACCGCGCGGCGGATGATCTTGTCCTCGATGTCGGTGATGTTGCGCACGTACGTGACCCGATAGCCGATCGCACGCAGCCAGCGCTGGACGAGGTCGAACACGACCAGCATGCGCGCGTGGCCCACGTGACAATAGTCGTAGACGGTGATCCCGCATACGTACATCCGCACTTCGCCGGGCTGGCGCGGCACGAAAACTTGCTTGTCACGCGCGAGCGTGTTGTAGATGCGCAGTGATTCCATAGAGATGAACCGTGAGCCGAAGGAAACCGCCCTGGCGAAGCTCGCCCAGCATGTGAAACGGACGGACCATCTGCTGCGGCGCCAGGCCGCGCGTCCTCGATATCACATGGGGCGGTCAGGCTGCAAGCACAGCGGTGACGGCCACGAGAGGCTAAGAAAGACTGTCTGCCGCTCGCCGGAACGCGCAGACGTTTTGTTAGAATGGCTCGGAGTATAACATTCCGATTTACGCCTATGAAACCTCATCGCGGCCGCGCGCCGAGCGCTGCGACCCTCGTTGCGACCACCGTCATGGGCGTCGCGCTGACGCTTTTCGCGGCGCCCGCGGCACATGCGCAAAAGGCCCCGGCGGTCGCCGACGGCACGCCAGAAGTCGATGCGTCGATCGCCGGCAAGCAGTGGAAGCAGGCGCTCGCGCAGCTCGACGCGCGCATCGCGTCGAACCCGCGCGACGTGCAGGCGCAGTTCAAGCGCGGCACCGTGCTGGCCCGCCTGAACCGCGACGACGACGCGATCCAGCAGTTCGTCGCGATCACGCAGGCCTACCCCGAACTGCCCGAGCCCTACAACAACCTCGCGGCGCTCTACGCGAAGCACGGCCGCTACGATGAAGCGCGCACCGCGCTCGTCACCGCGACGCAATCGAACCCGAGCTACTCGCTCGCGTACGAGAACCTCGGCGATCTGTACCTGCGCCTCGCGGCCGAATCGTACAAGCGCGCGCAATCGCTCGGCCGCACGAGCGGCGCGACCGCGCAGCGCCTCGCCGATCTGCAGAAGATCGTGTCGCCGTCGAAAGCCGCGCCGAACGCCCGCGCGACGACGCCGGCCACGCGCGACTACACCGATCGCGCCGCCGCGAACGTGAGCACCACCACGCTGCCGATGTCGCCGACGTTCCAGTTCAGCGGTCCGTCGGGCGCACTGGCGGCACCGTACGTCGCGCCGTCGAAATAAGCGGCGCGGCCCTCCTTCCCTCCCAACCTGAGGATCGCAATGAAACGTCTGTTGCTGGCGCTTGGCGGCGCCGCCCTTCTCGCGACCGCGCCCGCGTTCGCGCAAACGGCCACCGCGCACCCCGTCGTGCAGCTCAAGACCTCGCAGGGCGACATCCGCGTCGAGCTCTATCCGGAGAAGGCGCCGAAGTCGGTCGCCAACTTCCTCGATTACGTGAAGGCCGGCCAGTACAACGGCACGATCTTCCATCGCGTGATCAAGGGCTTCATGATCCAGGGCGGCGGCTACAAGACCAACTTCGAGGAAAAGCCGACCCGCGCGCCGATCCCGCTGGAAAGCCGCAATGGTCTGAAGAACCTGACGGGCACGATCGCGATGGCCCGCACGAGCGATCCGAATTCGGCCACCGCGCAGTTCTTCATCAACACGGTCGACAACAGCGGCCTCGACTACCCGAACCCGGACGGCAACGGCTATGCGGTGTTCGGCAAGGTCGTGTCGGGCCTCGACGTCGTGAAGAAGATCGAAGGCGTGGCGACGACCTCGCGCGGGCCGATGCAGGACGTGCCGGCGCAACCGGTCGTGATCGAATCGGCGAGCATCGTCTCGAAGTAAGAACCTGCCGGCACGTCCGGCGCCACACGCGGCCGCGTCGCACGACCGGCCGCGTGCCATTTAAACCGCCTTACCGAAGGAATTCATCATGGTTGAACTGCATACGAACCACGGCGTGATCAAGCTCGAACTCGACGCCGCGAAGGCACCGAAGACGGTCGAGAACTTCCTGAACTACGTGAAGAAGGGCCATTACGACGGCACCGTGTTCCATCGCGTGATCAACGGCTTCATGATCCAGGGCGGCGGCTTCGAGCCGGGCCTGAAGCAGAAGCCGACCGACGCGCCGATCGACAACGAGGCGAACAACGGCCTGAAGAACGACAACTACACGGTCGCGATGGCGCGCACGAACGATCCGCACTCGGCGACCGCCCAGTTCTTCATCAACGTGAACGACAACGACTTCCTGAACCACTCGTCGCCGACGCCGCAAGGCTGGGGCTACGCGGTGTTCGGCAAGGTCGTCGAAGGCCAGGACGTGGTCGACAAGATCAAGGGCGTCAAGACGGGCAACGCCGGCTTCCACCAGGACGTGCCGACCGACGACGTCGTGATCGAAAAGGCCGTGGTGGTCTGACGCACCAGCCGTTACGGAGGCACTTCGATGTTGCAGGAGAGTCCGCCGCGAAGCGTCTCCGCGGGCGTGCCGGGCGAGCGCGAATACGCGCAAGCCGCACGCCCGTTCCTGTTTCTGTCCGATCTGCACCTGAGCGAGGCGATTCCGAATACGGTCGCCGCGTTCGAGCATTTCGTGAAATACACGGCCGACAGCGCCGACTCGGTGTTCATCCTCGGCGACTTGTTCGAATACTGGATCGGCGACGACATCCTCGACGACGATCCGTTCGCCGCGCGCATGGCCGCGCTGATGCACACGTTCTCGGAACGCGGCATCGCGCTCTACGTGATGCACGGCAACCGCGATTTCCTGCTCGGCCGGCGCTTCATGAAGGCGGCCGGCGCGATGCTGCTGCCCGACCCTTCGCTGATCATCGCATTCGGCCAGCGCATCGTGCTCGCGCACGGCGACGCGCAATGCACGGCCGACCGCGGCTACCAGGTGTTCCGCCGCTTCGCGCGTAACCGCGTCGCGCAATGGCTGTTTCTCGCGTGGCCGTTCCGCTGGCGCCGCGCGCTCGCGCAGCGCATGCGCTCGACCAGTGAAGCGGGCCGGATGCGCCCTGCTTCGGCCGTCTACGACGTCACGCGGGAAGGCGTGGCCGCGCTGTTCCGGAAAAGTCGCGCGAGCGTGATCATTCACGGCCACACGCACCGCCCCGCGCGCCACGCGGAACCGGGCGGGATCCGCTGGGTACTGCCCGACTGGGATCTCGATCACGGCACGCGACGCGGCGGCTACCTGCGCGTCGACGCGGAAGGCATCCACGCGATGCCGCTCGACTGACGCCGCCGCTGCCGTCGCACCGACCGGCAGCGATCGGCGTGGATCGCGTTCGTTACATCTGGCGTTCGACCGTCTTGCCTTCCAGCACCGCCGACAGCCTGCGCAGGTCGAGGCGCGCCGCGTCGGCGCCCTGCAGCGTTTCCAGATGCGTGCCGAGCCGCTCGAGCGCCGCGACGATTTCGTCGACGCGGCGGCTTTCCTTCGCCGCGTGATCGATCAGCCCGTGGATCGCGAGCGACATCGGATCGTCTGCGTTCGGCGTGATCCCGTACGCGCAGAACGCCGCACGCTCGGGCTGCGGCTTCGGCTGCGCCGGCATCACGATGCGCGCCGGATTGCCGACCGCGGTGCCGCCCGCCGGCACCGGCTTGACGACCACCGCGTTCGAGCCGATCTTCGCGCCCGCGCCCACCGTGAAACCGCCGAGCACCTTCGCGCCGGCGCCGACGATCACGCCGGCTTCCAGCGTCGGGTGGCGCTTCGCGCCGCGCGTGAGCGACGTGCCGCCCAGCGTCACGCCCTGATAGATCGTGCAGTCGTCGCCGATGATCGCCGTCTCGCCAATCACGACGCCCATGCCGTGATCGATGAACACGCGCCGGCCGATCGTCGCGCCGGGATGGATCTCGATGCCCGTCAGGAACCGGCCCGCCTGCGACGCGAACCGCGCGAGCCAGTAGCGTTTCGCGCGCCAGCATGCGTGCGCGAAACGGTGCAGGACGAGCGCATGCAGCCCCGGATAACAGGTCAGCACTTCCCACGCACTGCGAGCGGCGGGATCCCGCTCGCGAATCGTTGCAACGTCTTCGCGCAGTCTCGTGAACATGATGTGATCTGGGAAAAGGCCGGCGCGCATCGCCGGCAATGCCGGCCGTTATCGCGCCGGGTCATTTGCTTATGACGTCCGGCGATTGTAGGGCCAGTCGCGCCCGGCCGCACGCGGCCGCGCGTTCACCCCGCCGTCGGCGCGGGTATTCGGCCGGGACGCTTGTTGCGACGGGGTTTCCGGGGCCGATCGACGGGGAGAAACAGCCGGTTCGACGGCTCGGCTGGCTAACGCATGGCCTGCCGGCCACGCGCCGCATCCAGCGGACCGCCCCGCGCCCGGCAATCGGGGCGCCGGCCGCTTACGCGTCGCCGCCCGGCTTGCCCGACTTCAGCAGGATGTGCTTCGCGACGCCGCGCAGGATGTTGACCTCCTCGCGCTCGAGGCCCGTGCGCGCGAACAGGCGCCGCAGCCGCGGCATCAGCTTCTTCGGATTGCGCGGATCGAGGAAGTCGAGCGCGATCAATGCGTTCTCGAGGTGCACGTACATCCGCTCGATCTCGTCGCTCTGCGCGGGCGTGCCGACTTCGGCCTGCGGCTGCGCCGACGGCTCGCTCGCTTGCTCGAGAAACGCGACGCGCAACTCGTACGCGAGCACCTGCACGGCCTGCGCGAGATTCAGCGAACTGTAGGCCGGATTGGCCGGAATGTGCGCGAGCGCGCTGCACTGCTCGACATGCTCGTTCGCGAGACCGGTGCGCTCGTTGCCGAACACGAGCGCGATGTCGCCCGCGCCGACCTGCGCGCTCGCCTGCGCGGCGGCCGCGCGCGGTGCGAGGCGCGGCGGCCCGTACTCGCGCGTGCGCGCGGTCAGCGCGATCGACCAGTGCACGCCGGACAGCGCTTCGCCGAGCGTCGGCACGACGTGCGCGGACGCGAGGACGTCGTCCGCGCCGCTGGCCATCGCGATCGCGTCGGGGTCGCTCTGCACGTGCGGCACGCGCGGCGCAACCAGCACGAGGCGCGAGAAGCCCATCGTCTTCAGCGCACGGGCCGCCGCCCCGACGTTACCGGGATGGCTCGGCTCGACGAGCACGAAGCGGGTGGACGTGAAGCCGCCGGACGGCGGCGCGGACGAGGCCGCGCCCGATTCGGACGGCGCGGCAGTGTTCTGCGGGGTTTCCACTACGATACGACTCGGTTCATCAGAATGGCCGTATGGTATCGCCATCGCCCGCGCAAACCCACTCGTCCGGACGGCCAGTGGGGGTTTCCCCGCATGCCGATCGCCTGAAACCGCCGAAAATCGGGTAAAATCATGCCTTTACGCGTTGCGCTCGGCGCAGCGCGGGTCGTACCCCGCTCTTTGTCAATTCGCGTCTCACCTCGCCCCGGCACGCTTGCGCCGTTCCGGGCGGTTGTCCCACTTCGTGGCGGCCCGTGCCGCCGGCTACAGGATCCAGGCTCATGCATCCCATGCTCAACATTGCTGTCAAGGCTGCGCGCCGCGCCGGACAGATCATCAATCGCGCGTCGCTCGATCTCGACCTGATCGAGATCCGCAAGAAGCAGCAGAACGACTTCGTCACCGAAGTGGACAAGGCCGCCGAAGACGCGATCATCGAGACGCTGAAGACCGCCTACCCCGACCACGCGATCCTCGCGGAAGAGTCGGGCGAATCGGAGAACGAATCCGAATTCAAGTGGATCATCGATCCGCTTGACGGCACGACCAACTTCATCCACGGCTTCCCGTACTACTGCGTATCGATCGCGCTCGAGCACAAGGGCGTCGTCACGCAGGCCGTCGTCTACGATCCGAACAAGAACGACCTGTTCACGGCCACCCGCGGCCGCGGCGCGTACCTGAACGATCGCCGCATCCGCGTGGGCCGCCGCGACCGCCTGTCGGACGCGCTGGTCGGCACCGGCTTTCCGTTCCGCGAGAAGGACGGCCTCGACGCGTACGCGCGCCTCTTCACCGAAATGACGCAGGCCTGCACGGGCCTGCGCCGCCCGGGCGCGGCGGCGCTCGACCTCGCGAACGTCGCGGCCGGCCGCCTCGACGCGTTCTTCGAGCAAGGCATCAACGTGTGGGACATGGCGGCGGGCAGCCTGCTGATCACCGAGGCCGGCGGTCTCGTCGGCAACTACACGGGCGACGCCGATTTCCTGCATCGCCACGAGATCGTGGCCGCGAACCCGAAGATCTACGCGCAGATGATCCCGATCCTGAACCGCTACAGCCGCGTGCATCCGGCAGCGGAGTAAGCCCGCGCCGCGCCCGCGTGGCGCGGCTTTCGCGCAAACCGCTCGCACGGCATCGTCATGACGGCGCGCCGATCGCCCGACACGGGGGACAATCATCCGCGCACGCGGGCCGCTTCGTGCGCCTATCCTGAAGTTGCTCGCGTTGCGCGTTCGAGTCGGCGTACTGCCGCTCGCGCCGCTTGTCCCGCAACGACAGCGCAGGGTTTGCGTCCGGCATGCCCGCGCGGCGAACGACGCCGCCGGCGTGCCGGCCCCACCTGTATCAACATCGCCACGGCGCCGTGGCAATCGCATCCGAGTCATCATGTTACGGCTAAGCGAAATTAAACTCCCCCTCGACCACCCCGAGAGCGCGCTCGAGGCCGCGATTCGCGCGCGCCTCGCGGAGCTTGGCGTGGCGCCAGACGGGTTGCTCCGTTACACCGTGTTCCGCCGCGCGCACGACGCGCGCAAGCGCGCCGACATCAAGCTCACGTATATCGTCGACGTCGAAGTCAGCGACGAAGCGGCCGCGCTCCAGCGCATCGCCGGCAAGCCGCATTGCGGCGTGACGCCCGACATGACGTACCACTTCGTCACGAAGGCGCCCGAGCACGCCGATTTCCTGCGCCCGGTCGTCATCGGCATGGGGCCGTGCGGGCTGTTCGCGGGGCTGATCCTCGCGCAGATGGGGTTCCGCCCGATCATTCTCGAACGCGGCAAGGCCGTGCGCGAGCGCACCAAGGACACCTTCGGCCTGTGGCGCAAGAGCGTGCTCAATCCCGAATCCAACGTGCAGTTCGGCGAAGGCGGCGCGGGGACGTTTTCCGACGGCAAGCTGTACAGCCAGATCAAGGATCCGAACCACTATGGCCGCAAGGTGCTGGACGAATTCGTCAAGGCCGGCGCGCCCGAGGACATCCTGTATCTGAGCCGCCCGCACATCGGCACGTTCCGCCTCGTCAGCATGGTGGAAAAAATGCGCGCGTCGATCCACGAACTCGGCGGCGAAGTGCGTTTCGAAACCCGCGTCGACGACATCGAAATCGATCAGGGCAAGGTGCGCGCGCTCAAGCTGTCGAACGGGGAAACGCTGCGGTGCGACCGCGTGGTGCTGGCCGTGGGTCACAGCGCGCGCGACACGTTCCAGATGCTGCACGACCGCGGCGTCTACATCGAGGCCAAGCCGTTCTCGCTGGGTTTCCGTATCGAGCATCCGCAAGGGCTGATCGATCGCAGCCGCTTCGGCAAGTTCGCGGGCCACAAGCAGCTCGGCGCGGCCGACTACAAGGTGGTCCACCACGCAAGCAACGGGCGCGCGGTCTACAGCTTCTGCATGTGCCCGGGCGGCACGGTGGTCGCCGCGACCTCGGAGCCGGGCCGCGTGGTCACCAACGGGATGAGCCAGTATTCCCGCGCCGAGCGCAATGCGAACGCGGGCATCGTCGTCGGCATCACGCCGGACGACTATCCGGGCGGCCCGCTCGCCGGCATCGCGTTCCAGCGCAAATGGGAAGAGCGCGCGTTCGAACTCGGCGGCGGCGACTACCGCGCGCCGGGCCAGCTGGTCGGCGATTTCATCGCGGGCCGGCCGTCGACGTCGCTGGGTTCCGTGGAGCCGTCGTACAAGCCCGGCGTGAATCCGACCGATCTCGGCACCGCGCTGCCCGACTACGTGATCGAAGCGATTCGCGAAGCGCTGCCGGAGATCGACAAGAAGATCGCCGGCTTCGCGATGCACGACGCCGTGCTGACCGGCGTGGAGACGCGCACGTCGTCGCCGATCCGGATTCGACGCAAGGACGACTACCAGAGCATGAACGTCGAAGGCCTGTATCCGGCCGGCGAAGGCGCCGGGTATGCGGGCGGCATCTATTCGGCCGCGATCGACGGCATCGAAGTCGCGCAGGCGGTGGCGCTCAGCCTGACGTCGGGGCACGCGTCCTGATCGGCGGTACGGGCCGGGGTGCGCAGGCTCGCAAGCCCGGCGCCGCCGGCCTGCTCCGGTCGCGGCAACGCTTCCGATCGGGAATGACGAAAGCGCGCGCGGCTTCCGGCCATGCGCCCTTTCTTCGATGCCTCGTGGCAGGCGATCGTGAGCCGCCGCTCGAGGTCGGTTGCCGCTGCACGGCGCCGCCGGCATTCGGCCAAACGGCCAACTTCGCACGTTCGCGTCGAAGCCACTGGTAAACTCGGGCAACCCAAGCAACAACTTCATGCCTGACCTATGACCACGCTGTCGCCCGAAGCCTTCGCAGGCCATACTCCGATGATGCAGCAGTACCTGCGCATCAAGGCCGATCATCCGGACACGCTCGTCTTCTACCGGATGGGCGACTTCTACGAGCTGTTCTTCGAGGATGCGGAAAAAGCGGCCCGCCTGCTCGACCTGACCCTCACGCAGCGCGGCGCGTCGGCCGGCACGCCGATCAAGATGGCCGGCGTCCCGCATCACGCGGTCGAGCAGTATCTGGCGAAGCTCGTGAAGATGGGCGAATCGGTCGCGATCTGCGAGCAGATCGGCGATCCGGCCACGTCGAAGGGCCCGGTCGAGCGCAAGGTCGTGCGCGTCGTCACGCCCGGCACGCTGACCGATGCCGCGCTGCTGTCCGACAAGAACGACGTCTACCTGCTCGCGATGTGCACCGGCCACAACAAGCGCGGCGTCGCGGTCAATATCGGGCTCGCGTGGCTGAATCTCGCGAGCGGTGCGTTACGGCTCGCCGAAATCGAGCCCGAGCAGCTCGCCGCCGCGCTCGAACGCATCCGGCCGGCCGAAATCCTGACGCCGGACGGCGCAACCGACGCCCTCCCCTCCGGCGCGGGCACAAGCAAGCGCGTGCCGGCCTGGCACTTCGACATCGCATCGGGCACGCAGCGTCTGTGCGACCAGCTCGACGTCGCGAGCCTCGACGGTTTCGGCGCGCATTCGCTGACGAGCGCGTGCGGCGCGGCCGGCGCGCTGCTGCTCTACGCAGCGGCCACGCAAGGCCAGCAACTGCGGCACGTGCGCAGCCTGAAGGTCGAGAACGAAACCGAATACATCGGGCTCGATCCGGCCACGCGCCGCAACCTCGAGCTGACCGAGACGCTGCGCGGCACCGAGTCGCCCACGCTGTATTCGCTGCTCGACACCTGCTGCACGACGATGGGCAGCCGCCTGCTGCGTCACTGGCTGCATCACCCGCCGCGCGCGTCGGTCGCCGCGCAGTCGCGCCAGCAGGCGATCGGCGCGCTGCTCGAGGCACCAGCCAATGCGAGCCTCGATGCGCTGCGCAGCGCGCTGCGCCAGATCGCCGACGTCGAGCGGATCACCGGGCGGCTCGCGCTGCTGTCCGCGCGCCCGCGCGACTTGTCGAGCCTGCGCGACACGTTCGCCGCGCTGCCGGCGCTGCGCGAGCGCATCGGCGCGATCGTCGCGAACGCGGATGCGCTCGCGCGCGTCGACGCGGCGCTCGCGCCTCCCGCCGAATGCCTCGACCTGCTGACGAGCGCGATCGCCACCGAGCCGGCCGCGATGGTGCGCGACGGCAGCGTGATCGCACGCGGCTACGATGCCGAGCTCGACGAGCTGCGCGACATTTCGGAGAACTGCGGGCAATTCCTGATCGATCTGGAAGCGCGCGAGCGCGCGCGCACCGGCATCGCGAACCTGCGCGTCGAATACAACAAGGTGCACGGTTTCTACATCGAGGTCACGCGCGGTCAGACCGACAAGGTGCCCGACGATTACCGTCGCCGCCAGACGCTGAAGAACGCCGAGCGCTACATCACGCCGGAACTGAAGACCTTCGAGGACAAGGCGCTGTCCGCGCAGGAACGTGCATTGGCGCGCGAGCGCGCGCTGTACGACTCGGTGCTGCAGGCGCTGCTGCCGTTCATCCCCGAATGCCAGCGCGTCGCGTCGGCCCTCGCCGAACTCGACCTGCTGGCCGCGTTCGCCGAACGCGCACGCGCGCTCGACTGGGTCGCGCCGACCTTCACCGACGAGATCGGCATCGAAATCGAGCAGGGTCGCCATCCGGTCGTCGAAGCGCAGGTCGAGCAGTTCATCGCGAACGATTGCCGGTTCGGCGCCGAACGCAAGCTGCTGCTGATTACCGGCCCGAACATGGGCGGTAAGTCGACGTTCATGCGGCAGACCGCGCTGATCGCGCTGATGGCGTACGTCGGCAGCTACGTGCCGGCGAAGTCGGCGTGCTTCGGCCCGATCGACCGGATCTTCACGCGCATCGGCGCGGCCGACGATCTCGCGGGCGGCCGCTCGACCTTCATGGTCGAGATGACCGAAGCCGCGGCGATCCTCAACGACGCGACGCCGCAAAGCCTCGTGCTGATGGACGAGATCGGCCGCGGCACGTCGACCTTCGACGGCCTCGCGCTCGCCTGGGCCATCGCGCGCCACCTGCTCGCGCACAACGGGTGCTACACGCTGTTCGCGACGCACTACTTCGAGCTGACGCAACTGCCGGCCGAATTCCCGCAAGCGGCCAACGTCCATCTGTCGGCGGTCGAGCACGGCCACGGGATCGTGTTCCTGCACGCAGTCAACGAAGGCCCGGCGAACCAGAGCTACGGCCTCCAGGTCGCGCAGCTCGCGGGCGTCCCGGCGCCGGTGATCCGCGCGGCGCGCAAGCACCTCGCGTATCTCGAACAGCAGTCGGCATCCCAGCACACGCCGCAACTCGATCTTTTCAGCGCGCCGCCGGCGGCCGTCGACGATCTCGAATGCGCGGACGCGCCGGCGCTGCCCGACACGCCGCATCCGGCGCTCGAAAAGCTGCGCGACATCGATCCCGACGATCTCAAGCCGCGCGAGGCGCTCGACCTGCTGTACGAACTGCGTACGCTGGTCCGGTCGCACGATGCCGACGGGCACGCGTAAGCGCATTCCGCGCGGCCTGCCGGCCCGCGCCGCCGCCGCGCTCGTCGCGGCGGTCCTTGTGCTCGCGCAGGCCGGTGCGCTGGCCGCGCCGCCCAAGCGCGGCGCGGCGCCCTACTCGTTCGCGGTCGTGTCGGGCGTCATCAACGTCCCGGCGGACGAACCGGCTGCGCAGCGGCTGCTCGATGCGATCGCACGCGAGCGCAACCTCGCATTCGTCGTCTACGCGGGCGATCTCAAAGGCTCGAAGGAAGCGTGCCGCGATACGCTGTATTCGCAGCGCGGCGCGATCCTGGATTCGGCGCGCGTGCCGCTCGTGTTCATTCCCGGCCACGACGACTGGATCGCGTGCAGCACCGCGGCCGGCGGCGGCTACGACCCGGTCGAGCGGCTCGATTTCCTGCGGCAGACGCTGCTCGCCGACGCGGCGCTGCCCGACCCCGGCGCGCTGCAGATTACGCGGGAGAGCGAAGTCGCACGGTTCCGGCCGTATCGCGAGAACGCACGCTGGATGCGCGACGACGTCGTCTACGTCGCACTCAATGCGCCGGCGCCGAACAACCATTATTTGACGGCGGGCGGCCGCAACGGCGAATTCGAGGATCGCATCGTCGCGAACGGCTTCTGGATCGACCACGCGGCCGAATATGCGAAGCGGCGCGAAGCGCGCGCGATGGTCGTGATTTTCGAAGGCGATCCGCAGTTCGAACGCTATGAACGTTCGGAGCGCTTCGCGTGGCTGCGTTTCAACCGGCCACGCGTGCGCGACGGCTTCCGTGAGCTGAAACGAACGCTGGTGAAGGCGGCGGCGACATTCCGCGGCCCGATCCTGGTGATGCACGCGAGCGGCGAACCGCTGGCGAACGGCTTTCTGATCGACCGTCCGCTGCATGGCGACGACGGTGAGCTGGTAGGAAACGTGACGCGCGTCGCGATCGGACCGCGCCATCCGGCGAATCAGTGGGTGAAGGTGAGCGTATCGCCGGCGCGGCAGACGATCTTCAACGTGAGCCTGCAGGAGGTGCCGAAGAACCTGCCGGTGCCGCCCACACTGCCGCTCGCGCCGCGCGACGACGTGCCGCTGCCGCAGATGCCGGAAATCCCCGCGCTGCCCGCGCTGCCCGACGCGTCGTCGGTCGCGCCGCCGCTGCAGGGCGACGGCGCCGCACCGGGCGGCGCGTCGTGGCCGGCACCGCCCCCCGCATCGGGACCGGCGCCGGGCCTGCCGGCGAGCTCAGTGCAGCGTACGCCCTGACGGCGCTTCGCCGTCTTCGTCGTCATCCTCGTCGACGATCTCGAGCCCTTCCGCGCCATGCGCGTGCTCGTGCTCGATTTCGTCTTCGGTGGCTTCGCGAACGTCCTTCACGGTCAGCGCGAAACGCAGCGCCATGCCCGCCAGCGGGTGATTGCCGTCGAGCACGACCTTGTCGTCGGCGATGTCGGTGACCGTATAGATCAGCGAGTCGGCTTCCTCGTCACCGTCTTCCGGCGTGCCTTCGAACTGCATGCCCACTTCGAGCGGCTCGGGAAAACGGTCGCGCGGCTCGATCTTCACGAGTTCGGGATCGTAGTCGCCGAACGCGTCTTCCGGCTCGAGCTGGATCTGCGCCTGGTAGCCCGCCTCGTGGCCGTCGAGCTGTTCCTCGATCTTGGGGAACGTGCCATCATAGCCGCCGTGCAGATAGACCATCGGCTCGTCGCTTTCCTCGATCAGATTGCCCTGTGCGTCCGACAGCTTGTAAGTGACCGACACGACGGTGTTTTTTGCGATTTTCATCCAATTCTCCCAAATACAAGTCTCATTATACGATGCACAACCGGTCTCAAGCCGAACCGCGGGATGCCGCTGCCGCCCCGCTCGGCGCGCCGCCTTCCGATCTTCCCACACCGCTGCTCGGCGGCCTGACGCCGGCGCAATTCATGCGCGGCTACTGGCAAAAGAAGCCGCTGCTGATCCGCCAGGCGATCCCCGGCGTCGCGTCGCCCGTCACGCGCGATGCATTGTTCGAGCTCGCCGCCGACTATGACGCGGAATCGCGATTGATCACCCATTTTCGTAACAAGTGGCAACTGTCGCACGGTCCGTTCGAGCCCGACTCGCTGCCCGCGGTCACGCGCAAATCCTGGACCTTGCTCGTGCAGGGGCTCGACCTGCACGTCGACGCGGCCCGTGCGCTGCTCGACCGCTTCCGCTTCGTCCCCGACGCGCGGCTGGACGACCTGATGATCTCGTATGCGACGGACGGCGGCGGTGTCGGCCCGCACTTCGATTCGTACGACGTCTTCCTGCTGCAGGTCGAAGGCCGGCGCCGCTGGCGGGTCGGCGCGCAGAAGGACCTGTCGCTGCAGGCGGACGTCCCGCTGAAGATCCTCGAGAACTTCGAGCCGAGCGACGAATGGGTGCTGGAGCCCGGCGACATGCTGTACCTGCCGCCGCACATCGCGCACGACGGCGTCGCCGAAGGCGAGTGCATGACCTGCTCGATCGGCTTCCGGGCCCCGTCCGCCGGCGAGCTGGGCGCCCAGTTCCTGTACTACCTCGCGGAGCGCGGCGGCCTGCGCGACGCGGGCGGCGACGACCTCTACCGCGATCCGAAGCAGCCGGCCGTCGACGCGCCCGCGCAACTGCCGCCGGCCATGGTCGACCGTGTGGCCGAGATCGTCGACGCGATCCGCTGGCGCAAGCGCGACGTCGCCGAATTCCTCGGCTGCTACCTGAGCGAGCCCAAATCGAACGTCGTTTTCGACCCGCCCGAGCGCCCGCTGTCCGAGGCCGCGTTCGTCACGCAGGCATCGCGCCGTGGCGTGTGTCTCGACAGAAGGGCCGCATTGATGTATAACGCGCGCTCGTACTTCATTAATGGCGAGGAAGGGCCACTCGAGCAAGCCGATGAATGGCTGCCCGAACTGGCCAATCAACGCCAGATGGAGGCGAAACGGTTTGTAACACTATCCCGGGTTCCCTCGATGACAGCCTTGTTGCACGAGTGGTATCGTGCGGGCTGGATACGGGTCGGAAGCCGGAATTAGTGTGAGTCGCCCCGTATGCCCATACAGATCAAATTCTGTATGGGAAAGACAACGTATTGACCCCGCATTTGTCGACGGTCGATAGGAAAGTGCATATAATTTCCGCCCAAGCCGTAGGGAAGATTCACGCTCTAAGAAGTGCATCTCCACCAGCGGCCCAGGTCGGTGTTGGAGCACATTACCGGTATTGTTTCGCGCTGTTGCTTACCTTTAACCATAAAAGGACGTGATCATGAAGAAATCCCTCCTCGTAGCTTCCCTGTTGGCTGCTGTTGCACTGGCTGCTTGCAACAAGAGCGCTGATCAAGCTGCATCGTCGGCTGCTAGCGACGCATCGGCTGCTGCTTCGTCGGCTGCTTCGGCAGTTGCTGGCGCTGCGAGCGACGCTTCGGCTGCTGCTTCGTCGGCAACGGCTGCTGCGAGCGACGCTGCTGCTGCAGTGGCGTCGGCTGCTTCGGCAGCGACGGCTGCTCCGGCTTCGGGCGCAAGCCAGTAAGCCTTCAGCATCAGCTGAAAAAAAACCGGCCCGAGGGCCGGTTTTTTTACGTCTGCCGCTTTCGAATCGATCGCCCGGCAGCCACTTCGGGCCGCCGCAGCAGCCCTGCCCGCTCATCCGAGCATCAGCCAGTCGAAGCCCGCGTCCTGCGAGGCCACGACCACGTCTTCCCCGTCCGTCCCGAGCACGCCGCCAAACGCCTGGCGGGCCAGTTCCGGCAGGTTGTTCTGCAGGCTCAGATGGGCCGCGACCAGGTGCTGCAGACGACTGCGTTCGAGCGATGCGAGGATGCCGGCCGCCGCGTCGTTGCTCAGGTGGCCGTGGTTGCCGCCGATCCGCGCCTTCAGCGACTGCGGATAGCGGCTGGCGGCCAGCATCGCGGTATCGTGGTTGGATTCGAGTACCAGCGCGTCACAGCCGCTCAGAACGGCCGTGATGTGCGGCGTAGCCATCCCGACGTCCGTCAGCACGCCGAGCCGGCGGTTTCCGTCCATGAACACGAACTGGAGCGGCTCTCGCGCATCGTGCGGGACCGTATAGGGCATCACGGCCAGATCGCGTATCGCAGCCGTCTCGTCGCCCCACAGCACGTGGAGATCGACATCGGCCTCGTCCGCGCCGACCGCGCGCGCGGTGCCCCAGCTCATGTAGAGCGGCAGCGACGCGCGGCGCGCGAGCGTCAGCGCGCTGCCGACGTGGTCGCTGTGTTCGTGGGTAACGAGGATCGCATCGAGATCGGCGATGCAGAGATTCAGTCGGCCGAGCCGGCGCTCGACCTCCTTGGCAGAAAAGCCGCAGTCGAGCAGCACGCGGGTGGTCGTCGTGCCGCTCGAGGCCTCGACGACCAGCGCGTTGCCTTCGCTGCCGCTTCCGAGGCTGGCGAATCGCACGCGCTCAGTTCAGCTGCGCGTGCAGCAGCGAAATGATCCGCTGCGCGTCCGACGAGTTGTCGACCTGGCCGTTCGCGCCAATCACCGCCACCTGCGTGCCGCCGGCGCCTGCCGCGCGCACGTTGATCAGGTATTCCTTGCCCGGCTTCGCCGCCGACGGGCCGCCGTAGAACAGCTTGCCGAACAGGCCGTCACGCTTGAGCTCTTCCATCGAATTCGCATAGCGCACGGTGTAGACGCCCTTCTCGCGATCGCGATTGTCGACCGTGAAGTTGGTCCGGTCGAGCGCCAGGCCCACGCGCAGCCACGCACGGTCGAACGACTCGGCCAGTTGCAGCGTCGCCGCGCCGCCGCTCGTGTCGGTGACCTGCGCCGGCGCCGTCGCGGGGCGCGCATCGGTCAGCAACTGCTTCGCCTGCGCGTCGGTCAGGCCGAACTTCTGCATCAGTTTCGACAGGAACACGGCTTCGAGCACCGGGTTGCGTGGACGCTCTTCCCAACGCGACGACGTGCCGCCCTGCGGGCCGACCATCATTTCTTCCATCGCGCTATGCGTGATCGAGATGTCGGTGTTGCCGTCCGACGTGCGGTTCACGAGCGTGCGGAAGCGGTCGCGCGTGCCCGACGAGTACGCGAAATCGATGACCCGGCCGATCGTACGGCGGAACCAGTCGTCCGGAATGTTCGCGCGGTTCTCGGCCCAGTCGGTGGCCATGATGCCCGTCGACGGCGCATCGGTCTTCAGCGAGAAGCCGTTCTCCTGCCAGAACTCCTTCAGGATCGGCCACAGCTGCTCGGGCGTCCGGCCGTCGACGACGAGCCAGCGGCGATCGCCGTCGCGCTCGATGTGCATGCCGAGCGGATCCTGCGCACTCGGAATGCCGTCGGTCGCGTTGCCGGCTTGCGTCGTGGCCCGCGGCGGCAGCGTGCCGAGCCCGGCGTTGGTCGGCGGTGCGACGAACTGCTGCGTCGTCTGCACCGGCTTCAGGTCGCTCGGCACTGCGAGCGGCGGCGCCGACCCGGTGTTCTTGTAGTTGACCCGGTCGGGGGCCAGGTAGTCGTTCAGCGTATCGCAGCCAGCGAGCGCGCCCAGCGCCAGCGCCACCACCGACAACTGGATGGCGCGAGAGGAAATGGCGAAACGTTTCATGAAATCCTTCGTCTTGCTAGAACGCTCGTCAGGAGCGGCGCCGGACGGAGCCGGCCGGTGCGGGTTGATCAGGGGTCGAGCCGGCGGCCGCAGGACGCGGCCGCCTCGGCATCAGGCGAGAACGCCGGCCTCGACGAGGGCCGAACGTACGGCATCGTGGCAGCGCTCGTCGAGCGGCGTGAGCGGCAGCCGGATGCCGCCCTGCATCTTGCCCATCGCCTGCAGCGCCCACTTCACCGGGATCGGGTTCGCTTCAATGAACAGGTTCTTGTGCAGCGACAGCAGCTTCATGTGCAGTTCGCGCGCCGTTGCGACGTCGCCGGCCAGTGCCGCGCGGCACAGCTCGCTCATCGCGCGCGGCGCGACGTTCGCGGTCACCGAGATGTTGCCGTGGCCGCCGAGCAGCATCAGCGCAATCGCGGTCGGATCGTCGCCGCTGTAGATCGCGAAATGCTTCGGCGCGGCCTTGATCAGATGTGCGGCGCGATCGATGTTGCCGGTCGCTTCCTTCACGCCGATGATGCCCGGCACCTGCGCGAGGCGCAGCGTCGTCTCGTGCGCCATGTCCGCGACCGTCCGGCCCGGCACGTTGTACAGGATCACCGGCAGGTCGACCGCTTCGGCGATCGTCCGGAAGTGGCGGTACATGCCTTCCTGCGTCGGCTTGTTGTAGTACGGCACGACCTGCAGCGTCGCGTCCGCGCCGACGGCCTTCGCGTGCTTCGTCAGCTCGATCGCCTCGGCGGTCGAATTGCCGCCCGCGCCCGCGATGATCGGAATGCGTTTCGCCGCATGCTCGACCGCCGTGCGGATCATCAGGATGTGCTCTTCGACGCTGAGCGTTGCCGACTCGCCGCTCGTACCGACGACGACGAGCGCATCGGTGCCTTCCGCGATGTGCCAGTCGACCAGTTTGCGAAATGCCGGCAGGTCGAGACTGCCGTCTTCGAGCATCGGGGTGACGATCGCGGGGATGCTGCCGCGGATTTGAATGCCGTCTTGGGTGCCGTTAGCCATGAAACGCGATTGATTGTGTACCGGTAAACGTTGAGATTGTAGCGGATTAGCCGGGCAGTTCGTAACGTGGAATTCCCGCCCCCGCCTTCGGGGTCGCGCCCTCGCGCACTGCGCTAAGACGCTGGACGAACGCCTCGCGCGGCGCGGCGATGAAACCGTCCTCGTACGCGACCACCCGCAGGCGGCCGCGCACGGCGTCCAGCAACTCGCCCGGGGCGAGCAGGAACGCGGGGTTGGACGGTTTTCCGACCGTTTCGTTTCCTTGCGCGAAGGTTTCGTAGATCAGCACGCCGCCCGGCGCCACGGCATCGAGCAGATGGGGCCAGAGCGGGCGATGCAGATAGTTCGTGACGATTACGGCCGCATACTGCTCGCCGGCCGGCAGCGGCCATGGCGCGCCCTCGAGATCGGCGTCTCGGGCGTCGACACCCGGAATCGCGCGCAACACGGCCAGCGCGGCCGGGTCACGGTCGAGCGCGACGACCGGATGCCCTCGCGACGCGAACCAGCGCGCATGGCGGCCGCCGCCCGCGGCGACGTCGAGCACCGCACCGCCGGCCGGCACGAGCCGCGCCCATTGCGCGACCCAGCGCGACGGCTCGGCCTGGCCGACGTGGCCGCCCGCGGCGGCGATGACGGATTCGCTCATGCGCCGGATCAGTTGTACGACAGGCCCATCGCGTCGCGCACGTCGCGCATCGTTTCCGTCGCGTACTTGCGCGCCTTGTCGCAACCGTCCGCGACGATCGCACGCAGCAGCGACGGATCGTCCATGTACTTCTGCGCGCGCTCGAGCATCGGCTGCTGTTCGCGCAGGATGCCTTCGACGACCGGCTGCTTGCAGTCGAGGCAGCCGATGCCCGCCGAACGGCAGCCCTTCTGCACCCATTCGTGCGTCGCTTCGTCCGTGTAGACCTGGTGAAGCTGCCACACCGGGCATTTGTCGGGATCGCCCGGATCGGTGCGGCGCACGCGTGCGGGATCGGTCGGCATCGTGCGGACCTTCTTCGTGATCGTGTCGGCGTCTTCACGCAGGCCGATCGTGTTGCCGTACGACTTGGACATCTTCTGCCCGTCGAGGCCCGGCATCCGCGACGCTTCGGTCAGCAGCGCCTGCGGCTCGACCAGGATGATCTTGCGCGCACCTTCGAGATAGCCGAACAGGCGCTCGCGGTCGCTCATCGACAGGCTTTGCGATTCCTGCAGCATCGCGCGCGCCTGTTCGAGCGCCTCGTCGTCGCCCTCCTGCTGATACGCGTTGCGCAGTTCGTGATAGAGCTTCGCGCGCTTGCCGCCGAGCTTCTTCGCGGCTTCGAGCGCCTTCTCCTCGAAACCGGGCTCGCGGCCGTACAGGTAGTTGAAGCGGCGCGCGATCTCGCGCGTCATCTCGACGTGCGGCACCTGGTCCTCGCCGACCGGCACGAGCGAGCCGCGATACAGCAGGATGTCGGCGGCCATCAGCACCGGGTAGCCGAGGAAGCCGTAGGTGGACAGATCCTTGTCCTTCAGCTTCTCCATCTGCTCCTTGTAGGTCGGCACGCGTTCGAGCCAGCCGAGCGGCGTGCTCATGCCGAGCAGTAGCGCGAGTTCCGCGTGCTCGGGCACCTTGCTCTGGATGAACAGCGTCGCCTGCGCGGGATCGATGCCGGACGCGAGCCAGTCGATCAGCACGTCCCACACGTTCTTCTCGATGACCTCTGGCGTCTCGTAGTGCGTCGTCAGCGCATGCCAGTCGACGACGCAGAAGAAGCACGGGTACTCGGATTGCAGCTTCACCCAGTTTTTCAGCACGCCGTGGTAATGGCCGAGGTGCAGCGACCCGGTGGGTCGCATGCCGGAGAAAATACGTTCTGGGAACATGATTGTCGTTAGAAAAGCGAGGCGAAGGGAGACAGGATGGCGCTCAGGACGGCGTAGCCGACATTGACGAGCGGACGCAGCCAGAAGTTCGTCAGCACGCCCGTCGTGACGAGCACGAGGACGATGATGAAACCGTACGGCTCGATGCGCGACAGCGCGATCGATTGCCTGGTCGGCAGCAGCGCCGCCAGGATGCGGCCGCCGTCGAGCGGCGGCAGCGGAAACAGGTTCAGCACGCCGAGCACGAGGTTCGCGCTGACGCCGGCGAACGCCATCCGCGTGAAGAACGGCTCGTCGACGCCGACGGCCGGCAGCACGAGGGTCAGCAGGCCCCAGACGAGCGCCTGCACGAAGTTGCAGGCCGGGCCCGCGAGCGCGACCCAGAGGCTGCCCCAACGCGGATTGCGCAGGTTGCCGAACGATACCGGCACCGGCTTCGCATAGCCGAACAGGAACGCACCGCCGGTCAGGAAGTACATCGCGAGCGGGATCGCGATCGTGCCGAGCGGATCGATATGGCGCATCGGATTGAACGACACGCGCCCCATCGCGTAGGCGGTGTTGTCGCCGAGCAGGCGCGCGGCGTAGCCGTGCGCGGCCTCGTGCAGCGTGATCGCGAAGATCACGGGCAGCGCGTAGACGGCGATGGTCTGTATCAGGGAAGCATCCATATCGCGTTATTGTAACAAGCGCACTCGCGTAGAAATGAACGGCGCGCTCATGCGGCCGAGAGTCCGAACGGTTCGAGCGCGCCGCGCCCCGCGCGGATGAGTTCGGGCGCATCGCCGGTCAGGTCGATCACCGTCGACGGTTCGCGCGGGCACGCGCCGCCGTCGATCACGAGGTCGACCTGTTTCTCGAGCCGCGTGCGGATTTCCTCGGGATCGTTCAGCGGTTCATCGTCGGGCGGCAGGATCAGCGTCGTGCCGAGCAGCGGCTGGCCGAGCGACTCCAGCAGCGCGAGCGTGATCGCGTGATCGGGCACGCGCAGCCCGATCGTCTTGCGCGACGGGTGCGACAGCCGGCGCGGCACTTCCTTCGTCGCCTGCAGGATGAACACGTACGGGCCCGGCGTCACCGACTTGATCTGCCGGTACTGGCGGTTGTCGACCATCGCGAAGTTGGCGAGCTCCGACAGGTCGCGCACGAGCAGCGACAGGTGCTGCTTCTCGTCGAGGCCGCGAATCCGGCGCACGCGTTCGACCGCATCCTTGTCGTCGAGATGGCACGCGAGCGCATAGCTCGAATCGGTCGGCATCGCGATCACGCCGCCCTTGTTGACGATCTCCACCGCCTGCTTGATCAGGCGCGGCTGCGGATTATCCGGATGAATCCTGAAGAACTGGGACATGGGGATACGTAAAGAGGGAGAAGTCGGATGCGCGCATCGGCGGCCACGCGGGCGGCCCGAAGCCGCCCGGCGTCAGAGCCAGCGCTCCCAGACCGGTGTCAGGTCGGGCGGCAACGGCGGCAGGCTGCCGAGCTCGATGCGGCCCTCGCCCGGCGCGTGGAAATCCGATCCGCGCGACACTTCGAAGCCGAAGCGGCGTGCAACGTCCGCGTATTCGCGGTACTGGTCGGGCGTGTGGCTGCCCGTGATGACCTCGATCGCGCGGCCGCCGAGATCGATGAACTCGCCGAAGAACGCGTCGAATTCGACCGGCGTATAGCGATAGCGGCCCGGATGCGCGACCACCGCTTCGCCCCCTGCCGCACGGATCCAGCCGACCGCGTCGGACAGGGACGCCCAGCGATGCGGGACGAAGCCGGGCTTGCCGTCGCCGAGCAGGCGATCGAATACATCCGACGTCGATTCGGCATGGCCGTTTTCGACGAGAAAGCGCGCGAAGTGCGTGCGCGAGATCAGGTCGGGATTCGACACGTATTTCAGCGCGCCTTCGTACGCGCCGGGAATGCCGAGCGTCGCGAGCTGCTCGGCGATTGCCAGCGCGCGCGCCGCGCGGCCGTGACGCGTGCGGTACAGGCCGTCGACCAGCGCCGGATGGGCGGGATCGATGTTCAGACCGACGATGTGTACGGTGCGCGATGCCCAGGTGACCGAAATCTCGACGCCGCTCAGGTAGCGCATGCCGAGCGCTTCCGCCTCGCTGCGCGCCGCCGCCTGGCCGCCGATCTCGTCGTGATCGGTCAGCGCCCACAGGGTCACGCCGCCCGCATGCGCGCGGCGCGCGACGTCGGCAGGCGACAGCAACCCGTCGGAAACATTGGAATGGCAGTGGAGATCGGCGTTCATTGTCGGCATGGCAGGTAAGGCCTCATTCTACTGCAATGCGGCAATTGCGCCGGCCGCCCGCCGTGCCACCCGGGCCGCGCGCCTACGCGCAGAACGCCTCGATCAGCGCCGCGATCTGCTCGGGCTGGTCGTGATGCACCATGTGGCCGGCATCCTCGATGAGCTTCTCGCGCCAGTCGGGGAACGCGTTGAAGCGCGCCTTGAATTCGGGCAGAGGAATATCGCCGGCGATGTAAGCGAGCGTCGGCGAATTGACGGCCTCGACGTGCAGCACCTTCGCGCGCACCTGCTTCCAGGTCGCCATCACTTCGTCGAGCCGGTACAGCAGCGGGCCCGGCATCTTGTGCGCCGGGTCGGCCAGCAGATGGTAGAGGCCGTCGTCGCCGCGTTTCGACCAGTGCGCGGCGAGAAATGCGGCGCGGCGCGGGTCGAGCCGCGGATTGGTCTTGATCAGGCGCGCCGCCACGTCGTCGAGGGACGCGTACGGCCGCAGCGCGGGCGGCTCGCGCAGCTCGTCGAGCCAGCCGCGTAGCCGGCGCGGCGCCTGTTCGGCGCGGGCCGGCGCGAGCCCGAACCCTTCGAGATCGACCACGCGGCGCACGCGTTCCGGCCGCGCGCCGGCATACAGGCACACGACGTTCGCGCCCATGCTGTGTCCGATGAGGTTGACCTCGCCGGTCGGCGCGTAGCGGTCGACGAGCGCATCGAGGTCGCCCAGGTACTCGTGGAACCAGTAGTGGCCGCCGCCCTGCCGCGCGACCGGCCAGTCGGACAGCCCGAAGCCGCGCGCATCGGGCGCGATCACCTGCCAGTCGCCCGCGAGCGCATCGACGACGAACTGGAACGACGCCGCGACGTCCATCCAGCCGTGCAGCATGAACAGCGTCGGCGCATCGGGCCGGCCCCAGCGCCGTACATGCAGCTGGACGCCGCGCACCGTGATGAAATCGGAAACAGAACTCGAGGCACTCATTGCAACCGCCAAAAAAGAATGATCGTTCGATTATAGCGGCGCCCCGGTTCCGGCGGCCGGCGATCGAGGTACCGCTCTAGCGGCGAGGTCGTTCCAGCGCCGGCCGGCAACACGCCATCGCTCAGGTGCGCGAGCCGGCGGCGACCACCCGGACGCGGCCGAACGCGATCCGGCTAATGTGCGGGACGTCCGTCCGCCGCATCCTGGGCGGCCAGTTCGTCGAGTTCGGCCTGCTCGAAGCCGGCATCGCGCCGCGCATCGAAATTGAACGGGCCGCGCAGTCGTGGCGCGTGGTACTGCTCGGCGAGCTGCCGGTAGGTCGGCACGGGGTCGCGCCCGGCGGCGTCGCACAGATGGCGGAACCAGCGGTTGCCGATCGCGACGTGGCCGATTTCGTCGCGCAGGATCACGTCGAGGATCGCGGCCGACGCATCGTCGCCCGCCTGCACGAGCCGTGCGCGGATCGGCGGCGACGCGTCGAGCCCGCGGGCCTCGAGCGTCCGCGGCACGAGCGCCATGCGCGCGAGCACGTCGTTCCTGGTCCGCTCGCACATCTCCCACAGTCCGTTGTGCGCGGGAAAATCGCCGTACGCATGCCCGAACCCGTCGGCGAGCCGGTCGGACAGCAGCGTGAAGTGGTAGGCCTCCTCGGCCGCGACCTTCAGCCAGTCTGCGTAGAACGCGTCCGGCAGGCCCGCGAAGCGCCAGACTGCGTCGAGCGCCAGGTTGATCGCATTGAATTCGATATGGGCAAGCGCGTGCAACAGCACGGCACGCCCTTCCGGCGATCGCATGCTGCGCCGCTGCAGCGCGCGCGGCTCGACGAGCGGCGGCCGCGCCGGGCGCCCGGGCAGACCGGCCGGTTCGTGCAGCTGAAGCGACGATGCGATCGCGGCCTGCCCGGCTCGCAGCGCATCGTGCAGCGCGCGCACCTGCGCGGCCTTGGCCGCCGGCTCGGCAATACGCAGCGCGTCGAGCGCCACGCTGCGCACACAAGCGGGCGCCGGGCCGAAAGAAGAAGACACGATGCTCATAAACGGGGACACCTTGCGTACGCGTCGCGGGAGCACAGGCACGCGACGGTTTACAATATGCGTTTGTTCCACGGCGCCAGGCGCCGGGCAAACCGGACGCGCCATTCTACCGGCGCCCATCATCGAAGAGACAAGGAGACCCCGTGACGATCTACAAGCTGGGCGATACGGCCCCGACGATCCACGAAAGCGTATTCGTCGCCGACACGGCGGCCATCATCGGCAAGGTCGTGCTCGAGGAAAACGCGAGCGTGTGGTTCGGCGCGACGATTCGCGGCGACAACGAGACGATCACGGTCGGCGCCGGCAGCAACGTCCAGGAAGGCGCGGTCCTGCATACCGACCCGGGCTTTCCGCTGACGATTGCGGACAACGTGACGATCGGGCACCAGGCGATGCTGCACGGCTGCACGATCGGCGAAGGTTCGCTGATCGGGATTCAGGCGGTGGTCTTGAATGGAGCGGTCATCGGCCGCAACTGTCTGGTGGGTGCCGGCGCGGTCGTGACGGAAGGCAAGACGTTCCCGGACAACTCGCTGATTCTCGGCGCACCGGCGAAAGTCGTGCGCGAGCTGTCGGCCGAAGACGTCGCGCGGCTGCGCGCAAACGCGAAGACATATGTCGAGCGACGCGCGCATTTCAAGGAGCAACTCGTGCGGATCGGGTGATTCGCACGGATTTCAAGGAAGAAGAGTGAGCGACCAGTTACAGAAATTCATGTTCAATGCGGCGCCCGTGCGCGGCGAGATCGTTTCGCTGCGCAACACGTGGCAGGAAGTGCTCGCCCGCCGCGACTACCCTGCCCCCGTGCGCACGGTGCTCGGCGAGATGATGGCCGCGTGCGCGCTGCTGTCCGCGAACCTGAAATTTCACGGCACCCTGATCATGCAGATCTTCGGCGACGGGCCGGTCCAGATGCTGGTCGTCCAGTGCGGGTCCGACCTGTCGATGCGGGCCACCGCGAAGTTCTCGGGCGACGCCGCGCAGACGATCGACGACGACACGAGCTTCGCGTCGCTCGTCAACGCGAGCGGCCACGGCCGTTGCGTGATCACGCTCGACCCGGCCGACAAGCTGCCGGGCCAGCAGCCGTACCAGGGTATCGTGCCGCTGAACGGCGTCGACGGCCCGCTCGAATCGGTGTCGCAGGTACTCGAGCACTACATGCATCACTCGGAGCAGCTCGACACGCGGCTGTGGCTCGCGGCCGATCGCGATCGCGCGGTCGGGATGCTGCTGCAGAAGCTGCCGGGCGACGGCGGCATCGTGCCGCGCAACGCCGAAACCGATATCGACACGTGGGAGCGCGTGTGCACGCTCGGCGGCACGCTGTCCGCGAAGGAACTGCTCGAAGTCGAACCGGAAGTGGTGTTCCGCCGGCTGTTCTGGCAGGAAAACGTGCAGCACTTCGAACCGGCCGGCACGCGCTTCCAGTGCTCGTGCTCGCGCGAGAAGGTCGGCGCGATGCTGCGCATGCTCGGTCGCGAGGAAGTCGACAGCGTGATCGTCGAGCGCGGCCACGTCGAGATCCACTGCGAGTTCTGCAACCAGCGCTACGAATTCGATCCGGTCGACGTCGCGCAACTGTTCGCGGCGCCCGGTGTCGAAACCGGCATCGCACCCGCGACCGACCAGCGTCACTGAGCCGCGCGCCCGTGCCCGCCAGCGGCACGGCGCGGGCGCATAATGACGCACGAGCGCCGCACGCGCGGTTCAGGCGCCGGAGGCACGGCCTTCGGCGCAAGCCGCTTTCCGCGGTCGGCGCGCCGCAGGAGAAACACATGAATCGCCGCCTCTTTTGCACCCTCCGCACTCTCGTCCTGACAAGCATGGCCGCCGGTACGCTCGCGCTTGCCGGCTGCGCGATGCCCCCGCCGACTGCCACGATCCTGAGCCGCCTGCCCGAACCGGGCGCGTCGGGCGGCCAGCCGCCCGTGCTGTCGAGCGCCGAACGCAAGCGCTACGACGAGATCGACCAGCAGGTGCTGCGCGAGCAAAACAACGCGATGGCGGCCGAAGCAGCCGCGCGTGCGTGGGCCTATTATTCGCCGCCGCCCGTGACGGTCTACGGCGGGTACTACGGTGGATGGGGCAATCGCTGGGGCACCGGCATCGGTTACGGCTACCCGGGCTGGTGGTGGTGAGCAGGCATCGCCCGCTCGATTGACGACTGGCAGGAAATAAAAAAGCGCGGCATTTCCCGCGCTTTTTCAATGAATTCGAGGTATCGCGCTCAGTGATGCGCCGCCTTGCCCTTGTCGCCGCCGTGATGCCGCGACGGCTTCGCGACCGACTGCGGATTCGGCACGACCCGCACCGGGGCCGCGGACACGGCGCCGCGCGTCGACGTATTCGACGGCGTGGTGTTCACCGGTCCTGCAGGTGCATTCGGCGACACGAACTGCACGAATACTTCGCCGTCCTTCACCATGCCCATCTCGTAGCGCGCACGCTCCTCGATCGCCGCGGTGCCGCTCTGCAGATCCTGCACTTCGCCGGCGGTGCGCTCGTTGCGCAGCTTCTCGTCCGCGTTCTTCTGCAGCTGGTCGTCGAGCTGCTGACGCAATTCGTGCACCCGCAGCCAGCCGCCGTGTCCCCACCATAGGGGGTACTGAATGAGCGCCAGCAAGGCAATCAGGACGACAGTGACAAGCCGCATGTAAGAGACGCAGATATAAGAAGCGCCGCTCCGCGCACAGGCACAGAGCGGCGTCGAGATGACGAACCCGATAGTAGCGCGTTAGCGCAGGTTATAGAAAGCCGATTTGCCCGGGTAGCTCGCGATGTCGCCGAGATCTTCCTCGATACGCAGCAACTGGTTGTACTTCGAGATGCGGTCGCTGCGCGACAGCGAACCCGTCTTGATCTGACCGGCGTTCAGGCCGACCGCGATGTCCGCGATCGTCGAATCTTCCGTTTCGCCCGAGCGGTGCGAGATCACGGCCGTGTAACCCGCACGCTTCGCCATTTCGATCGCCGCGAATGTTTCGGTCAGCGTACCAATCTGGTTGATCTTGATGAGGATCGAGTTCGCGATGCCCTTCTCGATGCCTTCCTTCAGGATGCGCGTGTTGGTCACGAACAGGTCGTCGCCGACCAGCTGCACCTTCTTGCCGAGGCGGTCGGTCAGCAGCTTCCAGCCGTCCCAGTCGCTTTCGTGCATGCCGTCCTCGATTGACACAATCGGGAACTTGTCGGCGAGCGTCGCGAGGTAGTCGGTGAATTCGGCCGACGACAGTTGCAGGCCTTCGCCCGCGAGCTGGTACTTGCCGTCGTGGTAGAACTCGGATGCCGCGCAGTCGAGCGCGAGCAGCACGTCTTCGCCCGCACGGTAGCCGGCCTTCTCGATCGCCTGCAGGATCGTCGACAGGCACTCGTCGTTGCTGCCGAAGTTCGGTGCGAAACCGCCTTCGTCGCCGACCGCCGTGCTCATGCCGCGGTCGCTGAGGATTTTCTTCAGCGCGTGGAACACTTCCGCGCCGCAACGCAGCGCTTCACGGAACGTCGGCTGGCTGACCGGGACGATCATGAATTCCTGGATGTCCAGGCTGTTGTTCGCATGCGCGCCGCCGTTGACGATGTTCATCATCGGCACCGGCAGTTGCATCGCGCCCGAGCCGCCGAAATAGCGGTACAGCGGCAGGCCGGCCTCTTCGGCGGCGGCCTTCGCGACGGCCATCGACACGGCCAGCATCGCGTTCGCGCCGAGGCGCGACTTGTTGTCGGTGCCGTCCAGCTCGAGCAGCGTCTTGTCGAGGAACGCCTGTTCCGACGCGTCGAGGCCCATGATGGCTTCGGAGATTTCGGTGTTGATGTGCTCGACCGCCTTCAGCACGCCCTTGCCGTTGTAGCGGCCGGCTTCGCCGTCGCGCAGTTCGATCGCTTCACGCGAGCCGGTGGACGCGCCCGACGGCACCGCCGCGCGGCCCATCGTGCCCGATTCGAGCAGCACGTCGCATTCGACGGTCGGGTTGCCGCGCGAATCCAGAATCTCGCGGCCGATGATATCTACGATTGCACTCATGGGTTTCCTCTGAGAATGACGATGGATTCTTCAAACTGCGACGGCGTGCGCGCCGCAACCGCTTTCGCTACAGACGCGCGAAGCCGTCGCAAGGTTCATTCGATCTTTAATTGAAATCGTTTTCCAGGAACGGATTGCGCTTCACCGCCTGGTCGAGCGTGACGAGGGTCTCCAGCAACGCGCCCATGCGGTTCAGCGGCACCGCGTTCGGGCCGTCCGACTTCGCCTCGGCCGGATTCGGATGCGTTTCCATGAAGAGGCCCGCGACACCCGTCGCGACCGCCGCACGCGCGAGCACCGGCACGAATTCGCGCTGGCCGCCCGAGCTCGTGCCCTGCCCGCCCGGCAACTGCACCGAGTGGGTCGCATCGAACACGACCGGCGCGTTCGTTTCGCGCATGATCGCGAGCGAACGCATGTCCGACACGAGATTGTTGTAGCCGAACGAGACGCCGCGCTCGCACGCCATGAAGCGGTCTTCCGACAGACCGGCTTCACGCGCCGCGTCGCGCGCCTTGTCGATCACGTTCTTCATGTCGTGCGGCGCGAGGAACTGGCCCTTCTTGATGTTGACGGGCTTGCCCGAGCGCGCGCACGCATGGATGAAATCGGTCTGACGGCACAGGAACGCCGGCGTCTGCAGCACGTCGACGACCGACGCGACCTGCTCGATCTCGTCGATCGAATGCACGTCGGTCAGCACCGGCAGGCCGAGCTGGCGCTTCACCTCGCCGAGGATCCGCAGCCCCTCGTCCATTCCGAGGCCGCGAAACGACTTGCCCGAACTGCGGTTTGCCTTGTCGTAGGACGACTTGTAGATGAACGGAACGTTCAGCTTCTCGCAGATTTCCTTCAGGCGGCCGGCCGTGTCGATCGTCATTTGCTCCGATTCGACGACGCAGGTACCCGCGATCAGGAAGAAAGGCTGGTCGAGGCCGACCTCGAAATCGCACAGCTTCATGCTTGCACTCCGCGCGCTTGCTTGTTGGCGAGCGCGGCTTCGACGAACGACTTGAACAGCGGATGACCGTCACGCGGCGTGGACGTGAATTCCGGGTGGAACTGAACGCCGACGAACCACGGGTGCATCGAACGCGGCAACTCCATCATTTCCGGCAGATCCTCGCTCGGGGTACGGGCGCTGATGATAAGGCCGCCGGCTTCGAGCTGGGGCACGAAGCGGTTATTGACTTCATAACGGTGGCGATGGCGCTCGTTCACGTCCTTGCCGTAGATTTCTTCCGCCATCGTGCCCGGCTTGATCGGGCAGCGCTGCGAACCCAGGCGCATCGTGCCGCCGAGGTCGGATTCCTCGGTGCGCGTCTCGACCTTGCCTTCGCGGTCGTACCATTCGGTGATCAGCGCGACCACGCGCTCCGGCGTGTCCGGATCGAATTCCGTGCTGTTCGCCTGCTTCAGGCCGACGACGTCGCGCGCGAATTCGATCACCGCGAGCTGCATGCCGAGGCAGATGCCGAGGTACGGCACCTTCGACTCGCGCGCATAGCGAACCGCGGCGATCTTGCCTTCCGTGCCGCGACGGCCGAACCCGCCCGGCACCAGCACGGCGTCGAGATGCTTCAGGCTGTCGACGCCGTTCGTCTCGAGCTCTTCCGAGTCGATGTACTCTATGTTGACCTTGGTCGACGTGTGGATCGACGCATGGCGCAGCGCCTCGATCAGCGACTTGTACGACTCGGTCAGGTCGACGTACTTGCCGACCATGCCGATCGTCACTTCCTGCTTCGGGTTTTCCAGCTTCTCGACGAGCGCCGACCACATGCTCAGGTCGGCGTCCTTCGGCGACAGCTTCAGCTCTTCGCAGATGATCCGGTCGAGGCCCTGGTCGTGCAGCATCTGCGGAATCTTGTAGATGCTGTCGGCGTCCCACACCGAGATCACCGCGTCTTCCGGCACGTTCGAGAACATCGAGATCTTCTTCGATTCGTCGTCGGGGATGCGGCGATCCGCGCGGCACAGCAGCACGTGCGGCAGGATGCCGATCTCGCGCAGCTTCTGCACGCTGTGCTGGGTCGGCTTCGTCTTCAGCTCGCCGGCCGTCGCGACGTACGGCACGAGCGTCAGGTGCACGAAGCACGCGCTGTTGCGACCGAGGCGCAGGCTCATCTGGCGCGCGGCCTCGAGGAACGGCAGCGACTCGATGTCGCCGACCGTGCCGCCGATCTCGACGATCGCGACGTCCGGCTCGCCGCAGGTGGCCGATGCGGCCCCGCGCTCGATGAACGCCTGGATTTCGTTCGTGATGTGCGGAATGACCTGCACGGTCTTGCCGAGATAGTCGCCGCGGCGTTCCTTGCGGATCACCGATTCGTAGATCTGGCCGGTCGTGAAGTTGTTGGCCTTGCGCATCTTCGTGCTGATGAAGCGCTCATAGTGGCCGAGGTCGAGGTCGGTCTCCGCTCCGTCTTCCGTCACGAACACTTCGCCGTGCTGGAACGGGCTCATCGTGCCGGGGTCGACGTTGATGTAGGGATCGAGTTTGAGGAGGGTGACTTTCAGACCGCGCGATTCGAGGATCGCGGCGAGAGAGGCGGCGGCAATACCCTTGCCGAGGGAAGAAACTACGCCGCCGGTGACGAAAACATATTTGGTCATCGCTGGATGCTCGCGGGAAAAACGGATTATACCGTAAAGCCCGCCCTTCTCTCAGCAATTGACGTGATGATCGCGCCCTTTCGTGCCGGCCCGCGCCGACACGAACCGGCCGGCCGGTCGGCGCCGCGCGCATGCGCGCCGGCGGGCGTTCCGGCCGCCCGGCGAAGCGTCAGGCGCGCTTCGCGAGCGGCGCGCCTGCCTGCGAAACGCCGCCCTCCTCCGCCTTCAGCGAATTCAGCATCCGCTGCAATGCGCGGGCGGTCTCGATCGGCCGTTCCATCGGGAACAGGTGGCTCCCCTCGAGCCATTCGATGCGCCCGCGCGTCGCGCGGCGCGTCGCATCGAGCCCGACCTGCCGCACCTCGCGCGAGCGCGTGCCGGCGAGGAAGCCGAGCGGCACCGGCGCGCCGTGTGCGAGCCGCGGGCCGAGCGTGTGCGGCAGCGTCCGGTAGATCAGGTATTCGACCTGCCGGTCGAACGCCAGCGCGCGCTCGCCGTCGGCGCCGGCCTGAGGGATCCCGTGGTCGATATAGTCGGCGAGCATCCGCTCGTCCCAGCGCGCGAACGCGGGCTTCTCGCGAAAGTGCCGCCACACTTCGTCGCGGCTCGTCCAGCGCGTGCGCCGGTTGCGCGTCGCGGCGGCCGGCGACAGCCGCTCGTCGAGCCCCGCCCACTGGCTCGCGCGCAGCGCGCCGGCGCGCCAGCCCGCGATGATCGGCGAATCGATCATCACGACGCCGCGCACCCACTGCGGCTTCTTCAACGCAGCCATCAGCGACAGGTAGCCGCCGAGCGAATGGCCGACGAGCCAGACCGGGCGCTCGTAGCGGCTGCCGATATCGTCGAGCAGTTGTTCGACGAGATGCGGCCAGTCGCGCGTCACCGGGTAGCGGCGATCGTGGCCGATCCGTTCGATGTAGCGCAGCTCGTAGTCGTCGGCCAGCTCGGCGAAGATCGTCCGGTACGTCGACGCCGGAAAGCCGTTCGCATGCGAGAAGTGGAGGATGTCCTTCAAACGCCGATGTCTCCTTTGTCGGCGGGAGTCAGTGCTTCAGCACGTACTCCCACCCCATGCTTCGCGGTCGGTGGGCGTAAGCGCTTCAGCGCTTACGCCAGCCCCATGCTTCATATTTATCTGTGTCGGAACCGCGCTTCGGCACGGTAGGCCGGCCTGGCGCTTTCCGTCCCGATACGCCGGCCTTCGCCGCGCTCACCGGTCCATCCAGTACCGGCGCCGTTCGTCGCGATAGCGCGCGAATGCGAACCCGCCGCCGGCCGGCGCGACGTCGAACCGCACGGCGCCGTCGCGATCGGTGCGCGGCAGCGGAATCCCGCGCGCCTCGTAGCGGGCGAGGACCGTCCGGTGCGGATGCCCGAAGCGATTGCGATAGCCTACAGGAAAAGCCGCGACGCGCGGCCCGACCGAATCGAGGAAAGGCTCGATCGACGACGTACGGCTGCCATGGTGCGGAACGACCAGGATCTGCGCGGCCAGCGCGTCGCGCGCGTCGGCCACCAGCCGACGCTCGGCGGCGGCCTCGATGTCGCCCGTCAGCAGCGCGGAGGTGCCGCCGGCGTCGATACGCAGCACACACGATTGTCCGTTGGACGAACCCGTGCCCACCCCGCCCGGCGGCCACAGCATCGTGAAGACGACGCCGTCCCAGCTCCACCGCTGCCCGGCTGCGCAAGGCAGCCGATCGGCCACGCCGGCCGCCTGCGCATCGCGCCACAGCCGGTGCCGCGGCGCAATACCGGCCAGCAGCTGACGCACGTCGGCGGCCGCATAAACGGCCGGCGCGCCGCCCGCGTGATCGGCATCCGCGTGACTGAGGACGAGCGAGTCGATCGTCGCGATGCCGCGCGCCCGCAACGCCGGCGCGACGATCCGCGTACCGGCGTGGGACGACTCCGCGCCCGGCCCCGCATCGAACAGCAACGTCCGCCGCGCGGTTTCGACCAGCACCGCCGCGCCTTGCCCGACGTCGAGCACGGTCAGCCGAAAGCCGCCGGGCGGCGGCGCATCGGGCGCCGGCGCGACGAGCGGCAGCCACGTCAGCGGCGCCGCCCAGCGCAACGGCCAGCCGCGCGGCATCAGCGCCCACGCGACGCCCACGCATGCGAGCGCCAGTACCGGCCAGTCGGGCATGCGCAGCCAGAACACGCCGGCCGGCCAGTCGGCCAGCTGCGCGAGCAGCGTCATCATCGGTGCGAGCGCCGCATGCGCAAGCCGAAAGGCCGCCGCATCGAGCGGCGGCGGCAACGCGATGCCGGCCAGCACGACCGGCGTCACGACCGAGCTGACCCACGGAATCGCGAACGCATTGCCGAACGGACCCGACAGGGAAACCTGCGCGAACCAGGCGGCGGTGAGCGGCGCAAGACCGATCGTCACCGCGTACTGCACGCGCGTCGCCTCGGCGATGCGGCGCCGGCCACGCGTCGCCCACCCGCGCAACCGGCTCCGCAAGCAGGCCGCGCCGCTTTCCGCGCCCGCTTCGTCGACATCGTCGAGCTCGCGCACCGCACGCCAGCCGGCGACGGCCAGCAGGATCACCGCGACCGCACCGAACGACAGCCAGAAGCCGGCCGACAGTACGGCCCACGGATCGGCGAGCAGCACGCCGCCGAGCGCCGCGCACAACACCGCGGACGTCGGCACGCTGCGGCCGGCCAGATACGCGACGCCGCCGCCCGCGATCATCCACCACGCGCGCTGCGCCGGCACGTTGAAGCCGGCGAGCGCGGCGTAGCCCGCGGCAGCAACCAGCGCGGCAAGCGCGGCCGCGTACGGCGCCGGCAACACGAGCGTCGCGGCCCGCGCGCGCCAGCGCACGCGGCGCCAGACCATCGACACGAGCCAGCCGGCAATCGCGCCGACCAGCCCGACATGGAGACCGGAAATCGCGACCAGGTGGCTCGTGCCCGTGTTGCGCAGGACGCGCCAGTCGTCGTCGCCAATGCCCGACTGGTCGCCGATCGCCAACGCCGCGACGATGCCCCGGTGCGCCGCATCGGTGCCCAGCACCGCGCCGATGCGTGCGCGCAGCGTGTCGCGCACCCGATCGATCGATGCACGCCATCCCGATACGCGCGCACCGAGCAATACCGCCCGACGCGGTGCACTGACATAGCCGATCGCACGAATGCCCGCGGCGAGCCATGCCGCCTCGCTGTCGCGCACGCCGGGATTGGCCTCGGCATGCGGACGCTTGAGACGCACGACGAAACGCCAGCGTTCGGCAGCGCGCAAATCCGGAAGCGCATCGCGTGTCGCGGATGCGCCGTACGCGCGCCACGACAACCGGATCAACGGCGGAAAACGGGCGAGGCCTGCATCGTTCGACTCGACCGCCAACAGCAGCCGCGCGCCTGTCTCGTCGACGACGGGCAGCCCGCGGATCACGCCCGTGACGACGATGTCGCGCCCTTCCCACTCGACAGGCAGGCTGTCGCGCAGCCGCCATTCGGCGCGCGCGGCCGCATAGCCGAACCCCGCGACGCAGGCCGCGACCGCGCACAGCATCCATCCGCATACCACGACCGCGCGCGTGCGCCGCCGACGCACGCACCATGTGCCCAGCGCCGCGCAGCCCGCGAGCACGGCTGCTCCGATCGTCCATGCGACCGCCCCGGGCAACGCCGCCTGCCGCTGCAGCACGACGACGCCGAGCGCGAACGCGATCCACCACACGCGCATTCCGCCTCCTCGTCGACCCGGCGCCGCCCCCTGCAACGCGGCGCCTTCCGGCAACGATTATGCGGACGAAAGTGCGAGTCGCGGCAGCGCGGCGAGCGCGTTAGCCGAAGTGCATACGGCCAGTTCGCCAGTCTCGAGCCCGCGCAATTCGGCGAGCACGCCGCCGATCCGCGGTACCTGATCAGGCGTATTGCGGGATTTGTATGCCCATTCGGGCGCGATGTCGGGCGCGTCGGTCTCGACGACGAGCGCGTCGAGCGGCAACTCGGTGGCGAGCCGGCGGATCTGCCGCGCGCGCGTGAAGGTCACGTTGCCGCCGAAGCCGAGATGCAGCCCCTGCGCCAGGTACGCTTCGGCCTGCTGAAAACTGCCGTTGAACGCATGCGCGATGCCGCGCCGCACGCCGAAACGGCGCAGCCCGGCGAGCACGCGGTCCTGCGACTTGCGCACGTGGCACAGCACCGGCAGGTCGAATTCCCGCGCGAGCCTGAGCTGGCCCTGATAGAAGAACTGCTGCCGCGCTTCGTCGAGCCCCGGCACGAAATAGTCGAGCCCAATCTCGCCGATCGCGACGAACCGCGGATCGTCGAGGCTCGCCTCGATCTCCATGCGCAGCCGGTCGAGATCGGCGTCGCGCGCCTGCGGCGTATACATCGGATGGATGCCGAGCGCATAGACCGCACCCGGCGTGCGCTGCGCGAGTTCGCGCACCGTCGTGAAGTTGTCGCGCCCGATGCTCGGGATCACGATGCGCGACACGCCGACCGCGCGCGCAGCCTGCGCGACCCCGTCGCGGTCGGCGTCGAACTCGGCGGCATCGAGATGGCAGTGCGTGTCGATCCACATGTCAGCGGTCCTGTGTCGTTGCGCCGTGCCGCGACGAACCGGCGGCCGGCCAACGGCGTGGCTTTTTTACACCGGCAGCGCCGGCTCCTCGTGCAGCACCCCGTCGCGCAGCCGCATGATGCGGTCGCAGCGCGCGGCGAGATCGGGGTCGTGCGTGACGATCACGAAACTCGTTTCGAGCGTCTCGGACAGTTCGAGCATCAGGTTGAACACCGTATCGGCCGTCGTGCCGTCGAGGTTGCCGGTCGGCTCGTCGGCGAGCACGCATGCGGGCTTCGTGACCAGCGCGCGCGCGATCGCGACGCGCTGCCGTTCGCCGCCCGACAGCTCGCCCGGCCGGTGCTTCGCCCGCGGGCCGAGACCGACGCGTTCGAGCATCGCCTGTGCCTGCGCGCGCGCGTCCTCGGTCGTCATCCGGCGGATGCGCAGCGGCATCGCGACGTTGTCGAGCGCCGTGAACTCGGGCAGCAGGTGATGGAACTGGTAGACGAAGCCGAGCGCGCGGTTGCGCAGCTCGTTGCGCTCGCGCTCGGCGAGCTGCGTAAACGGCTTGCCGAGCAGCGACACTTCGCCGGCGCTCGGCTCGTCGAGACCGCCGAGCACGTGCAGCAGCGTGCTCTTGCCGGACCCCGACGCGCCGACGACCGCGAGCTTCTCGCCGCGCCGCACCGTCAGCTCGGTGTTGTTGAGCACCTGCACGTTGAAGCCGCCCTGCACGAACGCCTTCGTGATCCCGCGCGCCTGAAGCACGTATTCCTGCATACCTGCCGAATCCTGTCTGTTGTGTTGTTGTCGTGAATCCGCGAATGCGGCCGCGCGGTCATTCATAGCGGAGCGCCTCCGCCGGCTTCACCTTCGCGCCGCGCCAGCTCGGATAGAGCGTCGCGACGGCCGACAGCGCGAACGCGATCAGCCCGATCCGGATCACGTCGCTCGCGACGAGTTCGGACGGCAGCTCGCTGATGAAGTACACCGACGGCGGCAGGAACTGCACGCCGAACAGGTGTTCGATCATCGGGATCAGCCACGGGATGCTCCATGCGATCAGGCAGCCGAGCGCGACGCCCGACGCGGTGCCGACGAAGCCGATCGTCACGCCCTGCACGACGAAGATCTTCATGATCGACCCCGGCTGCGCGCCGAGCGTGCGCAGGATCGCGATGTCGGCCTGCTTGTTGGTCACCGTCATCACGAGCGACGACACGAGGTTGAACGCGGCCACCGCGATGATCAGCGTGAGGATGATGAACATCATCCGCTTCTCGATCTGCACGGCCGAGAACCACGTCTTGTTCTGCTGGGTCCAGTCGCGGATGTACAGGCTGCCCGACAGCGTATGCGACAGCTCGACCGCGACCTGCGGCGCCTTCTGCATGTCGGTGAGCCGCAGCCGCACGCCGGTCGGCGCGCTCATCCGGAACAGCGCCTCGGCGTCGCGGATGTTGATCATCGCGAGCGTGCTGTCGTATTCGTAGTGGCCCGATTCGAACACGCCGACGACCGTGAACTGCTTCAGGCGCGGCATCATGCCGGCCGGCGTGATCGAGCCTTCGGGCGCGACGAGCGTGACCTTGTCGCCGACCGTCACGCCGAGATTGCCGGCGAGCGCGTCGCCGAGCACGATGCCGAACTGGCCCGGCACGAGCGCGCCGAGCTGCCCGGCCTTCATGTCCTTGCCGATGTCGGAGACCTGCGGCTCGAGCGACGGCTCGACGCCGCGCAGCATCACGCCGCTCACCGCGTCCTGGCGCGTGAGCAGCGCCTGCGCGTCGACGTACGGCGCCGCGCCGATCACCGACGGATTGCGGCGGGCTTCCTGCGCGGTCAGTTGCCAGTCGGGCATCGAACCCGTCGGCGAGAACACCTCGACGTGCGCGAGCACCGACAGCATGCGGTCACGCACTTCCTTCTGGAAGCCGTTCATCACCGACAGCACGACGATCAGCGCCGCGACGCCGAGCGCGATCCCGAGCATCGACACGAGCGCGATGAAGGAAATGAAGCCGTTGCCGGTCGTGCGTTTGCCGGCGCGCGTGTAGCGCCAGCCGATCTGCCATTCGTACGGAAGTTTCAAGCGAATCCTTTCTGCTGGTTACGGCGGGAGGCGGGAGGCGCGCCGCGGCCGGACCGCCGCCGGGTGGCGGCCGGCAGCCCGGGCACGGTCGAAAAAACGGCCGCCGGACGCGAACGGGCCGTCAGCCGGCCCGATCACGCGCGCAGTTTGCCATACAATGCGCACCATCATGCACGACCGACGCCTCCATTTTCTCGTTCCGTTCGCGCTGCCGTCGGCGGCCGACGCGGCCTCGTCCCTGCACACGCTGGACAGCCCCGCGCTCCAAAAGTTGCTCGCCCGCGCGAGTCTCGTCGAGCGTGTGGCCGGCGAGGACTTCCAGCGCACGCTGCCGCACGAGCGCTGGCTGGCAAGCCGCTTCGGCGCCACGCAGGGCAACGCCGCGGACGAGGCGCCGCTCGCGCCCTACATGCTGTTGGCCGACGGCGGCGATCCCGGCACCCAGGCATGGGCGTGCGTCGAGCCCGTGCACGTCGAAATCGCGCACGATCACCTCGTGCTCGTCGATCCGGCCGCCCTCGCGCTCGACGACGGCGACGCGGCCGCGCTGCTCGCGGTCGCGCGGCCGCTGATCGAGGAGCTCGGCGTGCGGCTTGAAGCGCCGAACCCGGCGCGCTGGTACCTGTCGAGCGAACAGCTCGCGCGCCTTGCCGGCGCCGCGCCGCTGCGCGCCAGCGGCCGCAACATCGAGATCTGGCTGCCGCACGAGGCGCATACGGGCGAGCGCTCGCGGATGTGGATGAAGCTGCAGAACGAAGTACAGATGGCGTGGTTCCAGCATCCGGTCAACGAAGCCCGCGAGGCGCGTGGATTGCCGGCCGTCAATTCGGTCTGGTTCCATGCGCAGGGCACGCTGAAGCCGGTCGGCACACCCTTCGCGCGCGTGCTGTCCGCATCGCCGGCCGCGCTCGGCCTCGCACGCGCCGCACGAGCCGAAGCCGGCGGCCTGCCCGCGACGTTCGGCGCGCTGCCCGCCGCCGATGGCGCGACGCTCGTCGAGCTGCCGACGCTGACCACCCCGTTCATCGAGCAGGACTGGGCGCGCTGGCACGACGGCCTCGCCGCACTGGAGCGCGACTGGTTCGCGCCCGCGCTCGCCGCGCTGCAAAACGGCGAGCTGGCGAGCATCGACGTCACGCTGTGCGGCGACACGAGCTCCGTCACGCTGCGCGCCACACGCGCCGACCTGCGCAAGTTGTGGCGCCGCCGTGCGCTTGCCTCCCTGTTCGAATAACCCGCCCCCCGTATGACCCGCATCGTTACCCGCCCCGTCGCGCCCGCCGACGCCGAAGCGCTCGCGCGCCACGGCCTGCACCCCGTCCTCGCGCGCCTGTACGCGTCGCGCGGCGTGCAGTCGCCCGTCGATATCGAGACCGCGCTCGCGCGCCTCGTTCCGCCCACCGAGCTGAAAGGCTGTGCCGATGCGGCGGCGCTGCTCGCCGACGCGATCGCCGACAAGCGGCGCCTGCTGGTTGTCGCCGACTACGACTGCGACGGCGCGACCGCCTGCGCGGTCGCGGTGCGCGGCCTGCGGATGTTCGGCGCGCAGATCGACTACCTGGTGCCGAACCGCTTCGAATACGGCTACGGCCTCACGCCCGAGATCGTCGAGCTTGCGGCCGCGCGCAAGCCCGACCTGCTGATCACCGTGGACAACGGGATCGCGAGCGTCGCCGGCGTCGAAGCCGCGAACGCACGCGGCATCGACGTGCTCGTGACCGATCATCACCTGCCCGGCGACGCGCTGCCCGCCGCGCGCGCGATCGTCAACCCGAACCAGCCCGGCTGCGCGTTCCCGAGCAAGCACCTCGCCGGCGTCGGCGTGATGTTCTACGTGCTGCTCGCGCTGCGCGCCGAGCTGCGTCGCCGCGGCGCGTTCGCGAGCAAGGAAGCCGAACCGCGCCTCGACGGCCTGCTCGACCTCGTCGCGCTCGGCACCGTCGCCGACGTCGTGCGGCTCGACGGCAACAACCGCGTGCTCGTCGCGCAGGGGCTGCAGCGCATCCGCAACGGCCGCATGCAGCCGGGCATCGCCGCGCTGTTCCGCGCCGCCGCGCGCGAAGCGCGCACCGCGTCGGGCTTCGACCTCGGCTTCGGCCTCGGTCCGCGCCTGAACGCGGCCGGGCGGCTGTCCGACATGTCGCTCGGCATCGAATGCCTGATCACCGACGACATCGGCCGCGCGTGGGATCTCGCGCAGCAGCTCGACGTGATGAACCGCGAGCGCCGCGAAATCGAGGCCGGCATGCAGCAGCAGGCGCTCGCCGATCTCGCCGACGTCGATCCGGCCGACGCATGCACGATCACGCTGTTCAATCCCGAATGGCACCAGGGCGTGATCGGCATCGTCGCCGGCCGGCTCAAGGAAAAATTCCACCGCCCGTCGTTCACGTTCGCGCACGCCGACGACGACGGCAAGCGGGTCAAGGGCTCCGGCCGATCGATCGCCGGCTTCCATCTGCGCGATGCGCTCGACCTCGTGTCGAAACGCGAACCGGACCTGATCGTCGCGTTCGGCGGCCACGCGATGGCGGCCGGCCTCACGCTCGACACCGAAAACGTGCCGCGCTTCGCGGCCGCGTTCGAGGCCGTCGCGCGCGAATGGCTGTCCGACGATGCGCTGGCCCGCGTGATCGAGACCGACGGCGAACTCGAGGATGCGTACTTCACGCCGCAGTTCGTCGGCCTGCTCGACGAGGCCGTGTGGGGGCAAGGGTTTCCGGCCCCGCTTTTCTCGGGCGAATTCGACGTCGTGTCGCAGTCGCTCGTGAAGGAAAAGCACCTGAAGCTGCAGCTGGCGCGCGGCCGCCAGCGCTTCAACGCGATCTGGTTCAACCACACCGAGCCGCTGCCGGCGAGCGCGCTGGTCGCGTACCGGCTCGTCGCCGATACGTGGAACGGCGTGACGCGCGTCCAGCTGATCGTCGAACACGCGGCCGGCTGAGCGCCGGGCACCCGGCCGACCGGCCCGCGGCACTCGCGAGCCGCATGCGTGCCGCGCCGAACGGGGCCGCGGCGCGCATGCAAGCACACTCCGCGTCACCGGGAAACCCCACCGATCGGCTATAATTCCGCTTTTTTACGAAGCAAGAATAGCGAACGATCATGGAAGCGGAACGTCTCAACGCGATCGAAAGCTCCCTGCTCGACCTGCGCAACCGCGCGGGCGAGCTTCGGGGGTATCTTTGACTACGACGCCAAAGCTGCGCGTCTGACCGAAGTCAACAAGGAACTCGAAGACCCGAACGTCTGGAACGATTCGAAGAACGCCCAGGCGCTCGGTCGCGAGAAAAAGCTGCTCGAAGGCGTCGTCACGACGCTCACCGTGCTCGATAGCGACCTGCGCGACGCGCTCGACCTGTTCGAGCTGGCGCGCGAGGAAGGCGACGAAGACACCCTTCTCGCATCCGAAGAAGACGCCGCGAAGCTCGAGGCGCGCGTCGGCGACATCGAGTTCCGCCGGATGTTCTCGAACCCGGCCGATCCGAACAACTGCTTCATCGACATCCAGGCCGGCGCCGGCGGCACCGAGGCATGCGACTGGGCGTCGATGCTGCTGCGCCAGTACCTGCGCTACTGCGAACGCAAGGGCTTCAAGGCCGAGGTGCTCGAAGAGTCCGACGGCGACGTCGCCGGCATCAAGAACGCGACGGTCAAGGTCACGGGCGAATACGCGTACGGCTTCCTGCGCACCGAAACGGGCATCCACCGCCTCGTGCGCAAGTCGCCGTTCGACTCGTCGGGCGGCCGCCATACGTCGTTCTCGTCGGTGTTCGTCTATCCGGAAATCGACGACTCGATCGAAGTCGAGATCAACCCGGCCGACCTGCGCATCGACACGTACCGCGCATCCGGCGCGGGTGGCCAGCACATCAACAAGACCGACTCCGCGGTGCGGATCACGCACATGCCGACCGGCATCGTCGTGCAGTGCCAGAACGACCGCTCGCAGCACCGCAACCGCGCCGAAGCGATGGCGATGCTGAAGTCGCGCCTGTACGAAGTCGAAATGCGCAAGCGCCAGGCCGAGCAGGACAAGCTCGAATCGAGCAAGACCGATGTGGGCTGGGGCCACCAGATCCGCTCGTACGTGCTCGACCAGAGCCGCGTGAAGGACCTGCGCACGAACGTCGAAATGAGCAACACGCGGGCGGTGCTCGACGGCGATCTCGACGACTTCATCAGCGCGAGCCTCAAACAGGGCGTGTAAGCGCCGCGGCGCGGCCGGCCCGCGCCGCCCTTCCCGTTTGCGTTGCCGCACCCCACTCCGAATTCCGACCATCATGACCGAACCGACCCAAACGCAGCCCGCCGTCACGGCGGACGACAACCAGATCATCGCCGAGCGCCGCGAGAAGCTGCGCGCGTTGCGCGAGCAAGGCGTCGCCTATCCGAACGATTTCCGGCCCGAGCACCACGCAGCCGACCTGCAGGCCAGATTCGCCGATTCGGACAAGGCCGCGCTCGAAGCGAATCCGGTCGAGGTGTCGGTCGCCGGCCGCATGATGCTCAAGCGCGTGATGGGCAAGGCGAGCTTCGCGACGGTGCAGGACGGGTCGGGCCAGATCCAGTTCTTCGTGACGCCGAACGACGTCGGCGCCGACACCTACGACGCGTTCAAGAAGTGGGACCTCGGCGACATCGTCGCCGCGCGCGGCGTGCTGTTCCGCACCAACAAGGGCGAGCTGTCGGTCCAGTGCAAGGAACTGCGCCTGCTGTCGAAGGCGCTGCGTCCGCTGCCGGACAAGTTCCACGGTCTGTCCGACCAGGAAATGCGCTACCGCCAGCGCTACGTCGACCTGATCGTCACGCCGGAAACGCGCGACACGTTCCGCGCCCGCACGAAGACGATCGCGTCGATCCGCAAGTTCATGGACAACGCCGAGTTCATGGAAGTCGAGACGCCGATGCTGCACCCGATCCCGGGCGGCGCGGCCGCGAAGCCGTTCGTCACGCATCACAATGCGCTCGACATGCAGATGTTCCTGCGCATCGCGCCGGAGCTGTATCTGAAGCGCCTGATCGTCGGCGGCTTCGAGCGCGTGTTCGAGATCAACCGCAATTTCCGGAACGAAGGCGTGTCGCCGCGTCACAACCCGGAATTCACGATGATGGAGTTCTACGCCGCGTACACCGACTACCGCTGGCTGATGGACTTCACCGAGCAACTGATCCGCCAGGCGGCGATCGATTCGCTCGGCACCGCGACGATCCAGTACCAGGGCCGCGAGCTCGACCTCGCGAAGCCGTTCCATCGCCTGACGATCACGCAGGCGATCCAGAAGTACGCACCCGACTACACCGACGGCCAGCTGTCGGACGACGCGTTCCTGCGCACCGAACTGAAGCGCCTCGGCGTCGACGTGTCGCAACCGGCGTTCCTGAACGCAGGCATCGGCGCGCTGCAGCTCGCGCTGTTCGAGGAAACCGCGGAATCGCAACTGTGGGAGCCGACCTACATCATCGACTACCCGGTCGAGGTGTCGCCGCTCGCACGCGCATCGGATACGGTGCCGGGCATCACCGAGCGTTTCGAGCTGTTCATGACCGGCCGCGAGATCGCGAACGGCTTCTCGGAGCTGAACGATCCGGAAGACCAGGCCGCGCGCTTCAAGAAGCAGGTCGAGCAGAAGGATGCGGGCGACGAGGAAGCGATGTTCTTCGACGCCGACTACATCCGCGCGCTCGAATACGGGATGCCGCCGACCGGCGGTTGCGGGATCGGCATCGACCGTCTGGTGATGCTGCTGACCGACAGCCCGACGATCCGCGACGTGCTGCTGTTCCCGCACCTGCGCCGCGAAGACTGACGGCCGCCCCCGCGTGTGCGCCGCCTCCCGTGGCGCGCACGCGTCGGCTTTGTAACGACGCGTAAATCCCGCCAGCCGGCGTCCGCCGGCCTACGATCCTCCCCCCTTTTATTCCCTCGCGGCGACGCGCTTCTCCGGGTTTTCCCGGAAACGTCCGCCCATGCCCCGCTGCAATTCGTTACACCTTGATACGGCGCACCGCCCGGCCGTGGACGACACTCCTGTTGCATCACCACGCATGACCACGGGACCAGAACGAGGCGCCGGAACGCCGAGTCTGCTCGCTCCCGAGCGTGGGATCCTGCTGCGGCGCCGTGCGCCGATCCGGATCGACCTTGGAGAACAAAATGGACAACCAGAATCAGACCACGCCGCAAAAGCAACGCCTCCACCCGCTGATCGCCACCGCGGCCGGCGCCGTCATCGTCGCCAGCCTCGCGGCGACGGCAGCGATCACGGGCGTCTTCCCGAAAGCCACCAGCAGCAACGAGCAGAACGGCCAGACCCAGGCCGCGCTGATCGCGTCGCAGCCGGCCGTCGATACGGCCGCGGCCGCCAGCGCCGCGCTGGCCGCGCAAGCGCAGCGGCAGGCAGCGGAACAGGCGGCCGCGCAGCAGAAGGCGGCCGTCGCGCAGGCCGAGCCGAAGCCGGCACCGCGCCCGGCTGCGCCGCACCGCCGTCACACAACCGCCCCGCAGCCGCCGCAATACGCGCAGCAGCCGTCGGCGCCTGCGCAGACCTACTGCCAGAGCTGCGGCACGGTCGTCTCGATCACGCAGACGCGCACGCCGGGCCAGAGCTCGGGGATCGGCGCCGTGGGCGGCGCGGCGGCCGGCGGCCTGCTCGGCAACCAGTTCGGCAACGGCAACGGCCGCACCGCGATGACGATCATCGGCGCGCTGGGCGGCGGGCTCGCCGGCAACCAGGTCGAGAAGCAGGTTCGCGCGGAAACCGACTATCAGGTGCAAGTGCAGATGGAAAGCGGCGCGACGCGCACGTTCACGTACCGCAACCCGCCGCCGTTCGGCCAGGGCCAGCGTGTGCGGATCGAGAACGGCACGCTGGTCGGCGCTTAACGCCGATGGTGTAATCACCGGCGTCCGCTGCCTGCGTGTCGTGCGCGGGCAGTTCGCTCAAAACGAAAACGGCTCGCGAGCAAAGCGCTCGCGAGCCGTTTTTCATTGGCGCGGCGTGCATCGTTGCCATGCACGCCCCAGCCGGTCAGTCCTCGTCGTCGAAATCCGATTCGTCGATCCAGTGTGCCTGGATCGCCTCGAGGATCTTCTCGCCGGAGTGCGCCGGATCGTCATTGAAGCCGTCGAGTTCGAGCACCCACTGGCGCAGGTCGACGAAGTTGATCCGCTGCGGGTCGATGTCCGGGTGCTTGTCCGCCAGCGCAATGGCTATTTCACGCGAATCGGTCCATTTCATCGCCTGCCTCCGGTTCCTGTCAGTGATTTTCCTTCGCGTGGTTGATCGAGTACTTCGGGATCTCGACCACCAGGTCCGAATCTTCCTTCACGATCGCCTGGCACGACAGGCGCGACGTCGGCTCGAGGCCCCACGCCTTGTCCAGCAGATCGTCCTCGTCCTCGTCGGACGGCGCCAGATCGTTGAAGCCTTCGCGGATCACCACGTGGCACGTCGTGCATGCGCACGACTTCTCGCATGCATGCTCGATCTCGATCCCGTGATCGAGCAGGTTGTCGCAGATACTCTTGCCGGGCGTCGCGTCGATCACCGCGCCGTCCGGGCACAGTTCGACGTGAGGCAGCACCACCAGTTGAGGCATGTTCGTTCCGTCAGTCAGGGTGCGGCGCCACGCGCCGCACGTTCATCATCGCGCGGGCCGTTGCCGGCCGATGCGCGGTTCGTAGGTTCAGATCTCGTCGAGCCGGCGGCCCGACAGCGCGCGCTTGATGCTCTTGTCCATCCGGCGCGCCGCGAATTCGTCGGTCCCGTCGGCCAGCGCCTTGGTCGCCGCTTCGATCGCATGCGTATCGTCGCCCTGCGCGACCGTGCGCAGCGCCGCGGCCAGCGCGTCGACCTGCGCGCGCTCGTCGGCCTCGAGCAGTTCGCCATCGGCCGCCAGCGCGGCCTGCGTCGCCTCGAGCATCCGCTCGGCCTCGACCTGCGCTTCGCGCAGCGCACGGGCGCGCATGTCGATTTCGGCGGTCTTGAAGCTGTCTTCCAGCATCTTCGCGATGTCGTCGTCGGCGAGGCCGTACGACGGCTTCACGACGACCGACGCCTCGACGCCCGACAACTGCTCGCGTGCAAACACCGACAGCAGGCCGTCCGCGTCGACCTGATAGGTCACGCGAATACGCGCGGCGCCCGCCGTCATCGGCGGAATGCCGCGCAGCTCGAAGCGCGCGAGCGACCGGCAGTCGGCGACGAGCTCACGCTCGCCCTGCACGACGTGGATCGCCATCGCGGTCTGGCCGTCCTTGAAGGTCGTGAATTCCTGCGCGCGCGCGATCGGAATCGTCGAGTTGCGCGGAATGATCTTCTCGACGAGGCCGCCCATCGTCTCGACACCGAGCGACAACGGAATCACGTCGAGCAGCAGCCAGTCGTCGCCGGTGCCGCGATTGCCCGCGAGCAGATCGGCCTGGATCGCCGCGCCAAGTGCGACGACCTGGTCCGGATCGAGGTTCACGAGCGGCGGCTGGCCGAAATATCTGGCGACCGCGTCGCGGATCACCGGCATGCGCGTCGCGCCACCGACGAGCACGACGCCCTTGATGTCGGCCGGCGTGACCTGCGCATCGCGCAGCGCCTTGCGGGTCGGCGTGAGCGTGCGCTGCACGAGCGGCTCGACGAGCGACGCGAACGTGTCGTGCGAAATCGTCTGAACGAGATGCGCGCCGCTCGACAACGTCACGTCGAGCGCGGCTTCGGGTGCCGACGACAGCGCTTCCTTCAGCACGCGCACGCGGTCGAGCAGCAGGCGGACGTCCTCGGGCGCGAGCGTCTTCGCGTCGATACCGGCCTGCGCGAGCACGTGACCGAACAGCGCGTGGTCGAAATCGTCGCCGCCGAGCGCGGAATCGCCGCCCGCGGCCAGCACCTCGAACACGCCCTTCGTCAGCTTCAGGATCGACAGGTCGAACGTGCCGCCGCCAAGGTCGTATACCGCGTAAAGGCCTTCGGCCGCATTGTCGAGACCGTAGGCGATCGCCGCGGCGGTCGGTTCATTCAGCAGGCGCAGCACGTTGAGGCCGGCGAGGCGCGCGGCATCCTTGGTCGCCTGGCGCTGTGCATCGTCGAAATACGCGGGCACCGTGATCACCGCGCCGACCAGCTCGTCGCCGAGCGTGTCTTCCGCGCGATAACGCAGCGTCGCGAGAATCTCGGCCGACACTTCGACCGGGCTCTTCACGCCGTCGATCGTGCGGATCTGCACCATGCCCGGCGCGTCGACGAATTCGTACGGCGCGTTCGCCGCGCCTTCGACCTCGGCCTTGCCGCGACCCATGAAGCGCTTGACCGACACGATCGTGTTACGCGGATCGGTCGCGGCCTGCTCCTTCGCTTCGTAGCCGATGCGGCGGCCGCCCTTCTCGAGGTAACGGACCACCGACGGCAGCAGCACGCGGCCCGCTTCGTCCGGCAGGACTTCGGGCACGCTGTTGCGCACGGCGGCGACGAGCGAGTTCGTCGTGCCGAGATCGATCCCGACGGCGAGTCGCCGCTGGTGCGGCGCCGGCGCCATGCCCGGTTCGGAAATTTGCAGTAAAGCCATCTTGGTTCGTTCGGGCGCTCGGCCCGTTTGCTGCGCGTGCCGCAAGGCACGCGGTTAAGTTTCGAGGCGCTCGATCTGCGCGCCCACTTCCGACGCGACCCGTTCGATGAACATCAGCTGACGCACGGCTTCCGCGGCGGCCTGGTCCGCACCGCTGTCGAGCAGCGTGCCGAGGCGCTCGACGCGCACGCGCTTCTCGTCGCGCAACTCGGCGAGGAGCGCATCGAGCGCGTCGACGTTGCGGGCGGCCGCGGCATCCTCGATGCCCTCGCGCCATTCCATCTGCTGCATCAGGAAGGCGGGCTCCATCGCCGTGTTGTTTTCCGCGCCGATGTCGACGCCGCGCAGCGACAGCAGATAGGACGCGCGCTTCAGCGGATCGCGCAGCGTGCGGTACGCCTCGTTCGCGCGGGTGGCCCATTGCATCGCGATGCGCTTTTGCGCATCGCCGGCCGCCGCGAAGCGGTCCGGGTGCACCTGCGTCTGCACCGTCCGATAGGCGGCGTCGAGCGCCGTCTCGTCGAGCGCGAATTGCGCCGGCAGGTGAAACAGGTCGAAATGGCTGTCTTTCAGCGAAACCATCGTCGCGTTCAATTCCGGTTCGTCGCGCGGCAAACGCCGCACATTAAAAAGGCGGCCCGTGCCGCCTGTTGCCCGCATCGCGCGGAGGGAGCCGCGTCACACGCGGAACGATTCCCCGCACCCGCACTCGTCCTTCACGTTCGGGTTGTTGAACTTGAACCCCTCGTTCAGGCCTTCGCGGGCGAAGTCGAGCTCGGTGCCGTCGATATAGGCGAGGCTCTTCGGATCGACGACGACCTTCACGCCATGGCTCTCGAACACCTGATCCTCGGGGGCCAGCTCGTCGACATACTCGAGCTTGTATGCGAGCCCCGAGCACCCGGTCGTGCGAACGCCAAGCCGCAGGCCCACACCCTTGCCGCGACGGACGAGGTATTTCTGCACGTGCTGTGCTGCTTTTTCGGTCAGTGTAATTGCCATGATGTCCTTGCCGCGGCGCGCCGCCGGGGCCCGCCGCGTTTCCTTCCCTAGCCGCTCGATGCCGTTCAGGCTGCTGCCTGATCGCTTTCCTTGGTGTCGTGGCGCTTCTTGTAGTCGGCCACGGCTGCCTTGATCGCGTCTTCCGCGAGGATCGAGCAGTGAATCTTCACCGGCGGCAGCGCGAGTTCCTCGGCGATCTGCGTGTTCTTGATCGACAGTGCCTCGTCGAGCGTCTTGCCCTTCACCCATTCGGTGACGAGCGAGCTCGATGCGATCGCCGAACCGCAACCGTAGGTCTTGAACTTCGCGTCTTCGATCACGCCGTCCGCGCCGACACGAATCTGCAGCTTCATCACGTCGCCGCATGCCGGCGCGCCGACCATGCCCGTGCCGACCGTGTCGTCGTCCTTCGCGAACGAACCGACGTTGCGCGGGTTTTCGTAGTGATCCAGAACCTTGTTGCTGTAAGACATGACTCAGACTCCTTGACTCGTTACGTCTGCGTGCGTCAATCCGCCCGCGGTTGCATTCAATGCGGTATCAGTGTGCGGCCCATTCGATCGTCGACAGATCGATGCCTTCCTGGTGCATTTCCCAGAGCGGCGACAGCTCGCGCAGCTTCGCGATCTTGCTGTTCAGCAGATCGACCACGAAGTCGACTTCCTGCTCCGTCGTGAAGCGGCCCACCGTGAAGCGGATCGAGCTGTGCGCGAGCTCGTCGTTGCGGCCGAGCGCACGCAGCACGTACGACGGCTCCAGCGACGCCGACGTGCACGCGGACCCCGACGACACCGCGACGTCCTTGATCGCCATGATCAGCGACTCGCCTTCGACGAAGTTGAAGCTGATGTTCAGGTTGTGCGGGACACGGCGATCCATGTCGCCGTTCACGTAGGTTTCCTCGATCTGCGACAGGCCGCGCAGCAGCTTGTCGCGCAGCATGCGGATGCGCTCGTTCTCCGTCGCCATTTCCTCGCGCGCGATGCGGAACGCTTCGCCCATGCCGACGATCTGGTGCGTCGCCAGCGTGCCCGACCGCATCCCGCGCTCGTGACCGCCGCCGTGCATCTGCGCTTCGATACGCACGCGCGGCTTGCGACGCACGTACAGCGCGCCGATGCCCTTCGGGCCGTAGGTCTTGTGCGCCGAGAACGACATCAGGTCGACCTTCAGCTTCGCGAGGTCGATCGCGACCTTGCCGGTCGACTGCGCGGCATCGACGTGGAACACGATGCCCTTCTCGCGGCAGATTTCACCGATCGTCTCGATGTCCTGGATCACGCCGATCTCGTTGTTCACGTGCATCACCGACACGAGAATCGTGTCCGGGCGCAGCGCGGCCTTGAACACGTCGAGGTCGATCAGGCCGTCGTCCTTCACGTCGAGATAGGTGACTTCGAAACCGTCGCGCTCGAGCTCGCGGCACGTGTCGAGCACGGCCTTGTGCTCGGTCTTCACCGTGATGATGTGCTTGCCCTTGCCCTTGTAGAAGTTCGCGGCGCCCTTGATCGCGAGGTTGTCCGACTCGGTGGCGCCCGACGTCCAGATGATCTCGCGCGGATCGGCGTTCACGAGCGCGGCCACCTGCTCGCGCGCCTCCTCGACCGCGCGCTCCGCGTCCCAGCCGTAGGCATGGCTGCGCGACGCCGGGTTGCCGAACTGCTCGCGCAGGTACGGCACCATCTTGTCGACCACGCGCGGATCGACGGGCGTCGTCGCGCTGTAATCCATGTAGATGGGCAGGTGGAGAGTCTCTTGGGTCATCTGTCGCTCCGGGTATTCTATGCAGGGACTATGTGCGTTATGGGGTATGGCGGGCGCCTTCGCGCTCACGAACTCGCGATGTTGAACACCGAATTGGGGCCGAGCGGCATCGTGCGCACGGGCTCGGCCGGTGCGGCGACGGGCTCCGGCGCGCGCCGGTCGCGCAGCACCGCAGGGGCGCCCTCGCGTGCGCGCTGCTGATCGACGAGATCCTGCAGCGACACCGAATCGAGGTATTCGACCATCTTCTGGTTCAGCGTCGACCACAGCTCGTGCGTCATGCAATGGCCGTCGGGCTGCTTCGAGCCGTCGCACGTGCCTTTGCCGCCGCACTGCGTGGCGTCGAGCGGTTCATCGACCGCGATGATGATGTCGGCAACGGTGACGTCCTGCGCGCGACGCGCGAGGTTGTAGCCGCCGCCCGGGCCGCGCACGGATTCGACGATTTCATGCCTGCGCAGCTTGCCGAACAGCTGTTCGAGATACGAGAGCGAAATCCGCTGGCGCTGGCTGATGCCTGCAAGCGTCACCGGGCCCTGCTCCTGGCGCAGTGCCAAGTCAATCATCGCCGTGACGGCGAAACGGCCTTTGGTGGTGAGTCTCATGGTGTCTAGGGGACTGCAATCTTGACGATTTTGGTCAAGTATAAATATTTGACGTTTTTAGTCAAGTATCCATGCCTTTGAAAGGGTATTCGCAGACCGCTGAATAGCGCGCGGTCAGTGCGCGGTGCGCGCGCGGAGCGTCTCCAGCAGGCCCGCGCATGCGCGCTCGATTTGATCGAGCACCTGCTCGAAGCCCTGCGCGCCGCCGAAATACGGGTCGGCCACTTCGGTTTCGGTCGCGCCCGGCGCGAATTCCATCAGCAGGCGCACCTTGTCGCGATGCTGCGGTGGACAGCGGCGGCGCAGCTCGGCGAGATTCGCTTCGTCCATCGCGAGCAGCAGGTCGAAACGCTCGAAATCTGCCGCGCTCACCTGCCGCGCGCGCAGCACCGACAGATCGTAGCCGCGGCTGCGGGCCGCCGCCTGCGCACGCGTATCCGGCGGTTCGCCCACGTGCCAGTCGCCGGTGCCGGCCGAATCGATCGCGATCCGGTCGGCCAGGGCGGCCGCATCGACCTGGTGGCGCATCACGCCCTCCGCGGTGGGCGAACGGCAGATGTTGCCGAGACAGACGAAACAGATCGCAACGCGCGTCATCGCACTATCGGAAAGCCGCGGCGAACCGCGTGGGAGAAGAACGCGCCATTATACAAAGGCGGCCGACATCGCGCCGCCGCGCGAAGCGACGGCGCCATGCATTACAGCGCCTTCGGCGCAGCGAGCGCCATGTCGCCGGATGCCGCCGGCAGCGGCTGGGCGGCGTCGCCGACCAGCCCGAACGACACCGCGCGCGCCAGTTCGGCGGACGCCTGGTGAACCGCGAGCGGGCCGCGCGACGGCGCATCGGCCATCGCATGCAGATAGGCAACCGCTGCCAGCGGAACCACGATTGCCAGCGGCCAGTACATCGATATTGTCTTTTTCATGATGCGGACCTCGTTGACCTCGTACCCCGAAACCCGATTCCGGGGACTACAGACGAGATTCTATAGACCGCATCTATCAAGATAAATATGCAAATAGCGAACGCACTGTTGCCGCTCGCTGAACAGTGTCAGCCGAGGTGACTTTGCGACGCCGCGTACAACTCGCGGAACGTGCGCCCGGTCGGTGTCGGCATGTCGCGCGTATCCATCCAGCCGCCCATCATCGGCAGGCGCCGCAGCATGCCGCCGTCGCCGCCCAGCCGTTCGAGCACGCGCACCGCGAGTTTGGTCGCCAGCGCATACAGCATCGGGCGCCGGGCGAAGAACCCCCACGCGGCGAGCGCCGCGCGTTCGCGCCACGGCCGCAGGCGGCGCTCGACCTGCTTCTCGCGCAACGTGCGCAACAGGTGCGACAACGGAATCCCGGCCGGGCACACGCTGTCGCATTCGCCGCACAGCGTCGCCGCCTGCGGCAGGTCGAGCGTGCGCTCGAGCCCGACGTAGCTCGGCGTCAGCACCGATCCCATCGGCCCCGGATAGACCCAGCCGTACGCATGACCGCCGACCTTCTGGTACACCGGGCAATGGTTCATGCACGCGCCGCAGCGGATGCAGCGCAGCATCTCCTGGAATTCGCCGCCGATCAGGCCCGTGCGGCCGCCGTCGACGAGCACCACGTAGTTGTGCTCGGGGCCGTCCTCGTCGCCGGGCCCGCGCGGCCCGGTCAGCAGCGAGAAATAGTTCGACGTCTTCTGCCCGGTCGCGGAACGCGGCAGCAGCCGCATCGCGGTCGCGAGATCCTCGAGGGTCGGCAGCACCTTCTCGATGCCCGTCACCGCGACATGCACGCGCGGCATCACCGTGCACATGCCCTCGTTCCCTTCGTTCGTCACGATCGCGACCGAACCCGTTTCGGCGATCACGAAGTTGCCGCCCGTCACGCCCATGTCGGCCGACATGAAATGCGGGCGCAGCACCTCGCGCGCCTCACGCGTCATGTCCGGGATCTCGGTGAGCCGCTCGCGCCCATGCGTGCGCGCGAACAGGTCGGCGATCTCGTCCTTGTCCTTGTGCACGACGGGCGCAATGATGTGGCTCGGCGGCTCGTTGTCGTTGATCTGCAGGATGTATTCGCCGAGGTCCGTCTCGATCGACTGCACGCCCATCTCGGCGAGCACCGCGTTCAGGCGCATTTCCTCGGACACCATCGACTTGGTCTTGATGACCTTCCTCACGTCGTGCCGGCGCGCGATGTCGGCCACGAGCCGCGCGGCGTCCGCGGTCGTTTCGGCGAACAGCACCGTCGTGCCGCGCCGCGTCGCCTCGCGCTCGAACGCCTCGAGCCACACGTCGAGATTCTCGAGCGCGCGATTGCGGCGCGCCTTCAGCGCGGCGCGCGTGGCCGGAAAGTCGATCATGGTCATCGCGTCGGCGCGCGCGGACACGAACTTCGTCGACAGCTTCTTCAGGTTCTGCTGCAGGCGCTGGTCGGCCAGCTTCTGGCCGGCGCGCGCCTTGAAATGCATCGATTGGACTTGCATCGCGGTATCGGGGAAAAGTGAGCGGAACCGGGCGTCAGACGTCGCCCGCCAGCACCTGCGCGACGTGCAGCACGCGCGTGTCGCGGTCGCCGGTGCGGCGCAACCGCCCTTCGATGTTCAGCATGCAGCCGAGATCGCCGAGCACCACCGTGGCCGCGCCCGACGCGCGCACGTTCGCGCATTTTTCATCCGCGATGGCCGCCGAGATGTCGCCGTACTTCACCGAGAACGTGCCGCCGAAGCCGCAACAGTGCTCGCAGTCCTTCATCTCGGTGACGGCCACGCCGCGCTGCGCGAGCAGCGCGCGCGGCTGCGCCTTCACGCCGAGCTCGCGCAGCCCCGAGCACGAATCGTGATAGGTGACCGGCCCGGCGAATTCGCCCGGCGCCAGCGACACCTTCGCGACGTTCGCGAGGAAATCGGTCAGTTCGTAAACTTTCTGCTGGAACCGCGTGTAGCGCCCCATCAGCTCGGGATCGTCGCGGAACAGATCGGCGTAGTGCGCGCGGATCATCCCGCCACACGAACCGGACGGGGCGACGACGTAATCGAACGGCTCGAACTCGCGCAGCGTCTTTTCCGCGAGGTCGCGCGCGAGCGCGCGGTCGCCCGAGTTGTAGGCCGGCTGGCCGCAGCAGGTCTGCGCGGGCGGCACGACCACCTCGTAGCCGGCGTCGCGAATCAGCTTGAGCGCCGAAAAGCCGATTTCGGGGCGCATCAGGTCGACCAGGCAGGTCACGAACAAACCGACTCGCATACGTGCTCCTTCGAGAAAACGGCTCTCATTATCCGACGTTTGTCCGGCAAGACCAACGCCGGGCCCCGCGCAAGCCCGCGATGCGCGAAACGAGGACTTCCTCGAACGGCGTTCGCTTTTTTCACGATACGAGATACAATCGATCCAACACCGCTTGCCGCGTCAACCGATTCCTCCCCCGACATGAGCCAACCCACCCCGGATTCAAAAACGTCGATCCAGGTGATCGAACGCATGATGCGGTTGCTGGACGCGCTCGCCGCGCACAGTGACCCCGTCAGCCTGAAGGAACTTGCGCAGCGCACGGAGCTGCACCCGTCGACCGCGCACCGCATCCTCAACGACATGGTGACCTGCCGCCTCGTCGACCGCTCCGATCCCGGCACCTACCGCCTCGGCATGCGGCTGCTCGAGCTCGGCAATCTCGTGAAGGCGCGCCTGTCGGTGCGCGACGCGGCGCTGATGCCGATGCGCGAGCTGCACCGCCTCACCGGGCAGACCGTGAACCTGTCGGTGCGCCAGGGCGACGAGATCGTCTACATCGAGCGCGCGTACTCCGAGCGCTCGGGGATGCAGGTCGTGCGTGCGATCGGCGGCCGCGCGCCGCTGCACCTCACGTCGGTCGGCAAGCTGTTCCTCGCGGCCGACGAAACGTCGCGCGTGCGTGCGTATGCGACGCGCACGGGGCTGTCCGGCCATACGCAGAACAGCATCACCGATATCGCGAAGCTCGAGCGTGAGCTGACGATCGTCCGCCAGCAATCGTGCGCGCGCGACAACGAAGAGCTCGAACTCGGCGTGCGCTGCATCGCGGCCGGCATCTACGACGATTCGGGCAAGCTCGTCGCGGGCCTGTCGCTGTCGGCGCCGGCCGACCGGCTGCAGGACGCGTGGCTCGGCCAGTTGAGCCGGACGGCGCTCACCATCTCCGAATCGCTCGGCTACCGGCCGGCGCCCGCGAAGGACGTGGACGGGCTGCAGCGGCAGGCGTAAGCCGCGCCGTCGACCAGGTTCGGCGGCGGTTCCGAGAGACAAAAAAAGCCCCGCGATTGCGGGGCTTTTCGTTGCGGCGACCGGTACGGTACGGCGGCAAACCACCGCACGCGATCAGGTACCGCCGCTCGGCGTGTTGGCCGCCGTCAGGCGCTCGCCGCCGCCGGCGTCGAGCCAGTTGCGCAGGCGCGAGGCATCGGCGAAACGCGAGTACTTGCCGAACGAATCGAGCAGCACCATCACCATCGGCCGGCCGTGAATCGTCGCCTGCATCACGAGGCATTCGCCCGCTTCGTTGATGAAGCCCGTCTTCTGCAGGCCGATGTCCCACGAACCGTTGCCGCGGATCAGCGCGTTGGTGCTGTTGTAGACGAGATTGCGCTTGCCCGTGTACACCTCGTAGGTACGATCGGTCGAGAACTGGCGGATCATCGGGTACTGGTACGCCGCATTGACCATCTTCACGAGATCGCGCGCGCTCGACACGTTCGAGCTCGACAGGCCGGTCGAATTCTCGAAATGCGTATCGGTCATGCCGAGCGACTTCGCCTTCGCGTTCATCGCCGCGATGAACGCCGGACGGCCGCCCGGGTAGTAGCGCGACAGCGCGGCGGCCGCGCGGTTTTCCGACGCCATCAGCGCGATGTGCAGCATGTCCTCGCGCGACAGCACCGAGCCGACCGACAGGCGCGAGCCCGTGCCCTTCTCGTAGTCGCGGTCTTCGTCGGTGACTTCGAGCTGATCGGTCATCGGCGACTTCGAGTCGAGCACGACCATCGCCGTCATCAGCTTCGAGATCGACGCGATCGGCACGACCGCGTGTGAATTCTTGTCGAACAGCGGCTCGCCGGAATTCTGGTCGACGACGTACGCGACGCTCGAGCGCAGCGCGAGCGCGTCGGGCGTGTCGTGCAGGCCGAACGCCTGGCCGACCGTCGGACGGCGCGGCTGGAACGCGACCTTGCGCACCGCGCCGCGATGGCCGCCATGCAGGTTGTTCGCCGCGAGCGTCACGCGCTTTCGCGACGCCTTCGCGCGCGGCGCATCGGCGTCGGCGACCTTGGCGGATTTGTCGGAGGTCGCCCTGGCCGACTTCTTCTTCGCTGACGAAGCAGGAGCGACGGCCTTTTTCTTGGCGGCTTGGGTCTTCGCAGTGGCGGCGAAGGCGTCAGCAGGCGTGACGGACGCGGTGGTCGCCAGCAACGCGACTGCGACCGACACAGCGGTGCCGAGCGTCATGCTCTGCAACAATCTGCGCGGTGAAAACGATTCGGCTTTCATTGGGGTCTGGACAAAGCGGGCGGGAGGTTTCCGCAAGTGTAGTTAAAGCTGAAAAAAAGAGCAATATTAGGCACTTACCGATCGTCTTTAAACCGGAATGTAAGAGTCGGCCAACCTCTGGCCAATCGACCCTTCCGCTCCCATCGAAAAAATCGATGGGATGCACTGCCCGACAGCGCCCGTCTCCCGATTACCACGCGGTTAATTGAGATAACGTCACTTCGGAGGCAATTTAAAGCGGGGAAAGTACGTATCCGGTGCTCGGCGTGCCCAGGGCGCCGGTCTCGACCGTGACGGCGGCACGTCGCCACGGCACGCGCATCGAAACGGCGCGTTTTTCGACAGGAGCAGAAGGATAACGTTCCATGGGCCTGTCAGGTTTACCTGTGCGTGATCATGGTGCGGCGCGTTTGCCCCGCCGCCGTGCGCACCATGTGGGAACACGTATGAAACCGATTCCGAACGGGCGCGATAACTCGTTGTTTTATCGATAATTTGTCGCGATTGTGCAACGCACAAAAAATGCTTGACATCCGTGCCCTCTGCCCTAAAATAGGCCTCATTGCTGCGTTGCACAAAGCACGCGGCGCCGAAGTTCCCCAGCGTAGTGCCCTTTATCCTGCGATCGACGCGATCGCTTTTCAGGAGCCTGACATGTCCTTGCTGACCCCCGAGCAAATCGCCGCCGCCCAAAAAGCCAACCTCGAAAGCCTGTTCGGTCTGACGACCAAGGCGTTCGAAGGCGTCGAAAAGCTGATCGAACTCAACCTGCAAGTCGTGAAGTCGACGCTGGCCGAAGGCCAGGAAAACGCGCAGCGTCTGCTGTCGGTGAAGGACGCGCAGGAACTGATCGCGCTGCAAGCGAGCCTGTCGCAGCCGGTCGCGGAAAAGGTGCTGTCGTACGGCCGTCACCTGTACGAAATCGCCTCGTCGACGCAAGCCGAGTTCGCGAAGGTCGCCGAAGCGCAATTCGACGAGCAGAACAAGAAGGTCCAGGCACTCGTCGACAACGTCGCGAAGAACGCCCCGGCCGGTTCGGAAACGGCTGTCGCCGCCCTGAAGTCGGCACTGAACGCTGCGAACACCACGTACGAAACGGTTCAGAAGGCCACGAAGCAAGCGGTGGAAATCGCTGAAACGAACTTCAACGCCGCTGCTGCCGTCGCAACGAAGGCCGCAACCGCCGCTGCCGCACGTCGTTCGAGCAAGCCGGCCGCGTAAGCGTCCCCTGCTCCTGAAAGAGCCGCGCCCAGCGCGGCTTTTTCGTTTCTGGCGCGGCAGCGTGCGCGGGCGGCAACGGCCCGCCGCCTTCGAGCGCTGTCGCGCGCCAGGCAAAACAAAACGCCGCCGCCCGGTTTGCCCGGGCGGCGGCGTTGTTTCGAGGCCGGCGCGCAGCCGGCCGTGCCGGTCGCGTTACTTCTTGCGTTGCGGCGGCAGGTCCGTACAGACGCCTTCATACAGCTCGGCGGCCATGCCGACCGATTCGCCGAGCGTCGGGTGCGGGTGGATCGTCTTGCCGATGTCTTCCGCGTCCGCGCCCATTTCGACCGCGAGACACACTTCGCTGATCAGGTCGCCCGCGTTCAGGCCGACGATCGCACCGCCGATCACGCGATGGGTTTCCTCGTCGAAGATCAGCTTCGTGAAGCCTTCGTCGCGGCCGTTCGCGATCGCGCGGCCCGAAGCGGCCCACGGGAACACGGCCTTGCCGTACTTGATGCCTTCGGCCTTGCATTGATCCTCGGTCTTGCCGGCCCACGCCACTTCCGGATCGGTGTAGGCCACCGACGGGATCTGCAGTGCGTCGAAGTACGCCTTTTCGCCGTGCGCGGCTTCCGCGGCGACGTGGCCCTCATGCACGGCCTTGTGCGCGAGCATCGGCTGGCCGACGATATCGCCGATCGCGAAGATGTGCGGCACGTTCGTGCGCATCTGCTTGTCGACGTCGATGAAGCCGCGATCCGTGACCGCGACGCCCGCCTTGTCGGCACCGATCTTCTTGCCGTTCGGGCTGCGGCCCACCGCGACGAGCACGAGGTCGTAGCGCTGCGCTTCCGCCGGCGCCTTCTCGCCCTCGAACTTCACGTAGATGCCGTCTTCCTTCGCTTCCGCGCCGACCGTCTTGGTCTTCAGCATCACGTTGCCGAAGCGCTTCGCGTTGTACTTTTCCCAGACCTTCACGAGATCGCGGTCGGCGCCCATCATCAGGCCGTCCATCATTTCGACGACGTCGATCTCGGCGCCGAGCGTCGAGTAGACCGTCGCCATTTCGAGGCCGATGATGCCGCCGCCGATCACGAGCATGCGCTCGGGCAGTTGGCGCAGTTCGAGCGCGCCCGTCGAATCGACGACGCGCGGGTCTTCCGGCATGAACGGCAGCTTCACGGCCTGCGAGCCCGCGGCGATGATCGCCTGCTTGAACTTGACGACCTTCTTGCCGCTTTCGCCCTGCACTTCCATGTGGAACGGATCGACGAACGCGCCGACGCCGGTGACCACTTCGACCTTGCGCGCCTTCGCCATGCCGGCGAGGCCGGTCGTCAGTTTCTTGACGACGCCGCCCTTGAAGTCGCGCAGCTTGTCGAGATCGACCTGCGGCTTGCCGAACGTGATGCCGTGCGACGCGAGCGCCGCGGCTTCCTCGACGACGAGCGACGTATGCAGCAGCGCCTTCGACGGGATGCAGCCGACGTTCAGGCACACGCCGCCGAGCGTCGAATAGCGCTCGACGAGTACGGTCTTCATGCCGAGGTCGGCGGCGCGGAACGCGGCCGAGTAGCCGCCGGGGCCGGCGCCGAGCACGAGCATGTCGCACTCGATGTCGGCGGCGCCGCTGTAGCTGCCGGCTTGCGGCGCGGGCGCGGCTGCGGCCGGAGCCGGAGCGGCGGCTGCGGGCTTCGGCGCTTCGGGCGTTTTCGCGGGAGCGGGCGCGGCTGCGCCTGCCGACGCTTCGACGATGGCGATGACGGTGCCTTGCGAGACTTTCTCGCCGGCTTTGACCTTGACTTCCTTGACGGTGCCGGCGACGTCGCTGGGCACTTCCATGGAGGCTTTATCGGATTCGAGCGTGATGAGCGTCTGCTCTTTTTCGATCACGTCGCCGGGTTTGACGTTGACTTCGATGACATCGACGCCGCTGAAATCGCCGATATCCGGAACCTTGACTTCGATGAGACTCATGACTGTCCCCTTCTTGATTGACTGCAGACAGAGGGGGAGGAACCCGCGAGAGAACCGACTACGGCTACGGCCTGACAAAAACAGCGAACCTGGGCAGAACCACCTTTGCCGTCCGCCCAAGGACGCGCCTTTCTTTTGGTTACTTTTCTTTGGAAGACAAAGAAAAGTGACCGCCGCCCCGCGCGGGGGCGACGCTAGCAGACCGTTAGCGCAACAGGTTCACCGACAAGTGCGTGGAGAACCAACCCAAAACCACGCCCCCGCGAGCCCCACCCCGCTCATCAAAGAATGATGCGACGGAAATCCCCGAGCAACGCTCCGAGATACGCATTGAACCGCGCGGCTTCCGCGCCATCGATGACACGATGGTCATACGACAGCGACAGCGGCAGCATGAGCCGCGGCACGAACTGCTTGCCGTCCCACACCGGCTTCATCTGGCCGCGCGACAACCCGAGGATCGCCACTTCCGGCGCGTTGATGATCGGCGTGAAGTTCGTCCCGCCGATCCCGCCGAGCGACGAAATCGAGAAGCAGCCGCCCTGCATCTGGTCCGGCTTCAGCTTGCCTTCGCGCGCGGCCTTCGAGAGGTCGCTCATTTCCTTCGCGATGTCGACGAGGCCCTTCTTGTCCGCGTCGCGGATCACCGGCACGACGAGGCCGTTCGGCGTATCGGCCGCGAAACCGACGTGGAAGTACTGCTTGAACACGAGGTTGTCGCCGTCGAGGCTCGCGTTGAAGGTCGGGAATTTCTTCAGCGCGGCAACGACCGCCTTGATCACGAATGCGAGCATCGTGAACTTCACGCCCGCCTTTTCGTGTTCCTTGTTCAGCTGGACGCGCAGCGCCTCGAGCTCGGTGATGTCCGCTTCGTCGTTGTTCGTGACGTGCGGGATCATCACCCAGTTGCGATGCAGGTTCGCGCCCGAGATCTTCTTGATGCGCGACAGCGGCTTCGCCTCGAACGGGCCGAACTTCGAGAAGTCGACCTTCGGCCAGGGCAGCAGGTTCAGCTCGCCGCCGCCCGCCGGCGCGGCTGCCGCGGCCGGCGCCGCGCGCTGGCCCGTCATCACGCCCTTCACGAAGCCCGTGACGTCTTCCTTCGTAATGCGGCCCTTCGGACCCGAGCCCTGCACGCGCGCGACTTCGACGCCGAGTTCGCGTGCGAACTTGCGGACCGACGGCGATGCGTGGCTGGCGCGATATTCGCCCGACGGCGCGGCGGCCGCGGCCGGCGCGGCGGCAGCGGGTGCCGGCGCGGCCTTCGCGGGTGCCGGCGCGGCGGCAGGCGCCGGCGCGGCCGCGGCCGGAGCCGGTGCGCTGGCCTGCGGTGCGGCGGCAGCCGGTGCGCCGGCGGCTTCGAGCAGCACGATCAGCGTGCCTTCCGACACCGAATCGCCCACCTTGACCTTGATGTCCTTCACGACGCCGGCGGCCGGGCTCGGCACGTCCATCGTCGCCTTGTCCGACTCGAGCGTGACGAGCGACTGTTCCTTCTCGACCGTGTCGCCGACCTTCACGCCGATCTCGATCACCGGGACGTCCTTGTAGTCGCCGATGTCGGGCACCTTCACTTCGAGCGTGCCGCCGGACGCGGCCGGTGCGGCAGCGGGCGCGGCGGCGGCCGGTGCCGGCGCTGCTGCGGGAGCGGGAGCCGGAGCCGCGGCCGGCGCGGCCGCGCCGTTCGCCTGCGCGCCCGCGCCGCCTTCGAGCAGGACGATCAGCGAACCTTCCGACACGGAATCGCCGACCTTGACCTTGATTTCCTTCACGACGCCGCCTACCGGGCTCGGCACGTCCATCGTCGCCTTGTCCGACTCGAGCGTGACGAGCGACTGCTCGGGCTCGACCGTATCGCCGACCTTCACGCCGATCTCGATGACCGGCACGTCCTTGTAATCGCCGATATCCGGCACCTTCACTTCGATCGCTTGACTCATCTGTTTCTGTCTCCATGGCCGCGCGCGCTCCCCGCGGGAGCGGCGCGCGGCATCACACGGCGTGTGCGTTAAACGGTCATCGGGTTGGGCTTGGACGGATCGAGGTTGTACTTGGCGATCGCGTCCGCGACCACCTTGCGCTCGATCGTGCCTTCGTCGGCCAGCGCGTTGAGCGCCGCGACGGTAACCCAGTGACGGTCGACTTCGAAGAAGTGACGCAGCTTCTCGCGAGTGTCCGAACGACCGAAGCCGTCGGTGCCCAGCACGACGAAGCGGCGATCGATCTGGCCGCGGATCTGGTCGACCAGCGCACGGACGTAGTCGGTCGATGCGATGACCGGGCCCTGCGTGTCCTTCAGGCACTTCTGCACGTGCGACAGGCGACGCTCCTCGGTCGGATGGAGCAGGTTCCAGCGCTCGACCTGATGGCCTTCGCGCGCGAGTTCGGTGAAGCTCGGCACGCTCCACAGGTCGGCGGCGACACCCCAGTCGTTCTTCAGCAGGTCGGCGGCGGCGATCACTTCGTTGAAGATCGTGCCCGCGCCGAGCAGCTGGACGCGCGGCGCCTTCTTGTCGGCGTCGGCCTTCCTGAACGCGTACATGCCCTTGATGATGTCGGCCGCCACGTGCTCGCCCTGCGGAATCGCCGGGTGCTCGTAGTTCTCGTTCATCACCGTGATGTAGTAGTACACGTCTTCCTGGTCCTGCACCATGCGGCGCAGGCCGTCCTGGACGATCACCGCGAGTTCATAGCCGAACGTCGGGTCGTAGCTCACGCAGTTCGGCACCGATGCCGCCCACAGCAGCGAGTGGCCGTCTTCGTGCTGCAGGCCTTCGCCGTTCAGCGTCGTGCGGCCCGCGGTGCCGCCCAGCAGGAAGCCGCGCGAACGCATGTCGCCCGCGGCCCACGCGAGGTCGCCGATGCGCTGGAAGCCGAACATCGAATAGAAGATGTAGAACGGCACCATGATCTCGCCGTGCGTCGAATACGACGTCGCCGCCGCGATCCAGTCGCACATGCCGCCCGCTTCGTTGATGCCTTCCTGCAGGATCTGGCCGGTCTGCGATTCCTTGTAGAACATCAGCTGGTCGGAATCTTCCGGCACGTACTTCTGGCCTTCCTGGTTCCAGATGCCGATCTGGCGGAACAGGCCTTCCATGCCGAACGTACGCGATTCGTCCGGGACGATCGGCACGACGCGCTTGCCGAGCGCCTTGTCCTTCAGCAGGATGTTCAGGATCCGCACGAACGCCATCGTCGTCGAGATCTCGCGGCCTTCGCCCGTGCCCTTCAGCAGCGGCTCGAACGCGTCGAGCGCCGGCACCGGCAGCGACGTCGCCTTCTCGCGGCGGTGCGGCAGGTAGCCGCCGAGGTCCATGCGCTTCTGGCGCATGTACTCGAGTTCCTTCGAGCCTTCCTCGAACTTCAGGTACGGCACGTCGGCGATCTGCTCGTCGGTGATCGGCAGACGGAACTGGTCACGGAACTTCTTCAGTTGCTCGACCGGCAGCTTCTTCTGCTGGTGCGTGATGTTCATCGCCTGGCCCGACTCGCCCATCCCGTAGCCCTTGATGGTCTTCGCGAGGATGACGGTCGGCGCGCCCTTCGTGTTGGTCGCTTCGTGGAACGCCGCGTAGATCTTGTGCGGATCGTGGCCGCCGCGGTTCAGCGCCCAGATGTCGTCGTCCGACCAGTCGGCGACGAGCGCCTTCAGTTCAGGCGTGTTGAAGAAGTGCTCGCGGACGTACGCGCCCGACTCCGACTTGTACGTCTGGTATTCGCCGTCGACGACTTCCATCATCCGGCGCATCAGCGCGCCCGTCTTGTCGCGTGCGAACAGCGCATCCCAGCGGCTGCCCCAGATGACCTTGATCACGTTCCAGCCGGCGCCGCGGAATTCCGATTCGAGTTCCTGGATGATCTTGCCGTTGCCGCGCACCGGGCCGTCGAGACGCTGCAGGTTGCAGTTGATCACGAACACGAGGTTGTCGAGCTTCTCGCGGCTCGCCATGCCGATCGCGCCGAGCGATTCCGGCTCGTCCGTCTCGCCGTCGCCGAGGAACGCCCACACCTTGCGGCCTTCCGTCTTCGCGATGCCGCGCGATTCCAGATACTTCATGAAGCGTGCCTGGTAGATCGCCATGATCGGGCCGAGACCCATCGACACGGTCGGGAACTGCCAGAAGTCCGGCATCAGCCACGGGTGCGGGTACGACGAGATGCCCTTGCCGTCCACTTCCTGGCGGAAGTTGTCGAGCTGCTCTTCCGTCAGGCGGCCGAGCAGGAACGCGCGCGAGTACACGCCCGGCGACGAGTGGCCCTGGACGAACACGAGATCGCCGCCGTGCTGGTCGGACGCCGCGTGCCAGAAATGGTTGTAGCCGACGTCGTAGAGCGTCGCGGCCGACGCGAACGACGCGATGTGGCCGCCGACGTTCGTGTCCTTGCCCGCGCGCAGCACCATCGCCAGCGCGTTCCAGCGCGTGTACGAACGGATGCGGTGCTCGATGTCCTGGTCGCCCGGAATCTTCGCCTGGGCTTCGACCGGAATCGTGTTGATGTACGGGGTATTGGCGGAGAACGGCAGGTGCTCGCCGTGCATGCGAGCGAATTCGATCTGCTTTTCGATCAGGTAATGCGCGCGGCCGGTGCCCACGGAGGAGATCACGCCATCGAGCGACTCCAGCCACTCGACGGTTTCTTGCGGGTCGTCGTCACGTTCGGCGGCGACATACTTCATCACTTCGTTCGGTACAGCGGACATTCTCGTCTCCTGGGTCCTGGAATGTGAGGATCGCTCTCGTGCAGACGACGCGGCGCGGCCGGCTGCGGGCAAGCTCCGACGGATTGTAATGAGCGTGGATGGGCCTGCGCAACAAAATTTTCGAATCGTGAGATCTTTTCTCATGATGCGGAATATTGCTGCGCTGCACCCATATTTCGGGGCTCCGCGGCCCGTCTCATCGGAACAAAACCGTTTCCGTTCAACCTATCCGGTATCGGTTTTCCATGTATTGCGCTGCGCTACAATCCTGCCATGTTGACCGATCGGCTTTTCGCACGCTCGGCGCGACCGCCGGGCCCGCCGGCGGAGTCGCAGCCGTCCCGTTGGCACCACGGACCGTGGTGGTCCAACTCCTATTTGCTGACGCCCCTGCTGTCGATCCTGGTGTTCCTCGTCGTGATGAGCCTCATCCTGTGGAGCCTCAACCGGCGTGAACAGCAGCAGCAGGAAGACACCCTGTTTCGCAACGTCGCGTGGGCCCAGCAACAGATCCGCCTGTCGATGACGGGCGCGCAGGAACAGCTGCAGGCGCTGTCGCGCGACCTCGCGTCCGGCCGCCTCGACCAGAACGCGTTCCAGATGGCCGTCGCGGACGTGATGCAGACGCATCCGGAAATCCTCTACCTGAACTGGTACACGGCGCCGGGCGTGCAGCGCTGGCCGGCCGTGCATCCGCCGCTGCTCGGCCAGCGGCTCGCGAAGCCCGGCGACGCGCAGATGCAGGACGCCGTGCGCGGCGCGTACGACGAAGCGCGCAGCACGCGCCGCCAGGCGTATTCGCCGCTGATCTACGACGAGTTCGGCAACGGCTTCATCACGTTGCAGACGCCCGTGATGCGCGGCGACCGCGAATATCTCGGCTCGCTCGCCGCGGTGTTTTCGGTCGAGGGCATCCTGAAGCACGACATCCCGCAGGAACTGTCGTCGAAGTACAAGATCTCGATCACCGATTCGAACAACCGCGAACTGTCGTCCACGTCGACGCGCCCGCGCCTGCCGCGCGACTCGCACTACGATCTCCCGCTCGACCCGCCCGGCCAGGGGCTGACGGTGCGCGTGTACGCGTTCCCGCAACTCACGAACCTGACCAACAACACGCTCGTGTGGCTCGTCGCCGGCCTGTCGTGCTTCGTGCTGTGGAGCCTCTGGAGCCTGTGGAAGCACACGCGCCAGCGCTTCGAGGCGCAGCAGGCGCTGTACGCGGAAGCGTTCTTCCGCCGCGCGATGGAAAACTCGGTGCTGATCGGCATGCGCGTGCTCGACATGCACGGCCGCATCACGCACGTGAACCCCGCGTTCTGCCGGATGACGGGCTGGGACGAGACCGATCTCGTCGGCAAGGTCGCGCCGTTCCCGTACTGGCCGCGCGACGCGTACCCGGAAATGCAGCGCCAGCTCGACATGACGCTGCGCGGCAAGGCGCCGAGCTCGGGCTTCGAGCTGCGCGTGCGGCGCAAGAACGGCACGCTGTTCCATGCGCGCCTGTACGTGTCGCCGCTGATCGACAGCTCGGGCCGCCAGACCGGCTGGATGTCGTCGATGACGGACATCACCGAGCCCAAGCGCGCGCGGGAAGAGCTCGCGGCCGCGCACGAACGCTTCACGACGGTGCTCGAAAGCCTCGACGCCGCGGTGTCGGTGCTCGCCGCCGACGAAGCCGAGCTGCTGTTCGCGAACCGCTACTACCGCCACCTGTTCGGCATTCGCCCGGACGGCCATCTGGAGCTGTCGGGCGGCGGCTTCGACCGCGCGCAGGCGTCGTCCGACTCGATCGACATGGTCGACGCGTTCGCGGGCCTGCCGGCCGCCGCGCTGACGAGCAGCACGGCGGACGCGCAGGAGGTGTACGTCGAGAGCATCCAGAAGTGGTTCGAGGTACGCCGCCAGTACATACAGTGGGTGGACGGCCACCTCGCGCAGATGCAGATCGCGACCGACATCACGACCCGCAAGAAGGCGCAGGAACTCGCGCACCAGCAGGAAGAAAAGCTGCAGTTCACGAGCCGATTGATGACGATGGGCGAAATGGCGTCGTCGATTGCTCACGAATTGAATCAGCCGCTCGCCGCGATCAACAACTACTGTTCGGGCACGCTCGCGCTCGTCAAGAGCGGCCGCGGCACGCCCGAGACGCTGCAGCCCGCGCTGGAGAAGACCGCGCAGCAGGCGCTGCGCGCGGGGATGATTGTCAAGCGGATCCGCGAATTCGTGAAGCGCAGCGAGCCGAAGCGCCAGCCGGCGCGGGTCGCGGACATCGTCGCCGACGCGGTCGGGCTCGCCGAAATCGAGGCCAGGAAGCGCAGGATCCGGATCGTCACGGAAATCCTCGCAAGAATGCCTATTATTTATGTCGACCCCGTGTTGATCGAGCAGGTGCTCGTGAACCTGATGAAGAACGCAGCCGAGGCGATGGCCGACGTGAAGCCGGCGTCGGTGGACGGCGTGATCCGCGTCGTCGCCGACATCGACGCCGGCTTCGTCGACATCCGCGTGATCGACCAGGGCCCGGGCGTCGACGAAGCGACCGCCGAGCGCCTGTTCGAACCGTTTTACAGCACCAAGTCCGACGGCATGGGCATGGGGCTGAACATCTGCCGTTCGATCATCGAATCGCATCGGGGGCGTCTGTGGGTGGTCAACAACGTCGAGCCGGACGGCCGCATTTCCGGCGCGACGTTCCACTGCAGCCTGCCCATTGGGGAACCCGCTGATCTCGGCCAAGGGGGGCGCGAGGCATCGGCATCACATACCGTTACGGGAGAACTATGAATAGCCCTGTCACCACCACTCAGGAAACCGTCTTTGTCGTCGACGACGACGAGGCCGTACGGGACTCGCTGCGCTGGCTGCTGGAGGCGAACGGCTATCGCGTGCAATGCTTCTCGAGCGCCGAGCAGTTCCTCGATGCGTACCAGCCGGCGCAGCAGGCCGGCCAGATCGCGTGCCTGATCCTCGACGTGCGGATGTCGGGCATGAGCGGCCTCGAATTGCAGGAGCGCCTGATCGCCGACAATGCCGCGCTGCCGATCATCTTCGTCACCGGCCACGGCGACGTGCCGATGGCCGTGTCGACGATGAAAAAGGGTGCGATGGACTTTATCGAGAAACCGTTCGACGAAGCCGAGCTGCGCAAGCTCGTCGAGCGGATGCTCGACAAGGCCCGAAGCGAAAGCAAGAGCGTCCAGGAACAGCGCGCCGCGAGCGAACGCCTGTCGAAGCTGACCGCGCGCGAGCAGCAGGTGCTCGAACGGATCATCGCGGGCCGCCTGAACAAGCAGATCGCCGACGATCTCGGCATCAGCATCAAGACGGTCGAGGCGCACCGCGCGAACATCATGGAAAAGCTCAACGTCAACACGGTGGCCGACCTGCTGCGCCTCGCGCTGTCGAAGAAACAGGCCTGAGCGGTTTGTCCGGCCACGGCGGCACGGCTCGCCCCGGCCGCCCGGCCCGCCACCGGCGTTTGCCGCCCCGCGCGATGCGGCCCACTCGCGCGGCGGCGGCCGTTCCTCCCGGCGCACGCGCGCTGCGGCCATGACGCTTCCCGTTGATTCGCTGTCGGACGGCAGCAGGCGACCGGTATAATTACGTGCTTTGCTACGGCGCTTCGCGCGCCGTACGCCCGCATTCCAACTTCCCGGCAGGACCCACCACCATGACAGCCCTCCTCATCGACGGCAACGCCCTTTCGAAGACCTTGCGCGCCCAGGCCGCCGAACGCGCCGCCGCACTGACCGCACGCGGCCACCAGCCCGGTCTCGCGGTGATCCTCGTCGGCGCGAACCCGGCGAGCGAAGTCTACGTGCGCAACAAGATCAAGGCGTGCGAGGACAACGGTTTCTTCTCGCTGAAGGATGCGTACCCGGCCACGCTGTCGGAAGCCGACCTGCTCGCGCGCATCGACGAGCTGAACCGCGACCCGAAGATCCACGGCATCCTCGTCCAGTTGCCGCTGCCCGCGCATATCGACAGCCACAAGGTGATCGAGGCGATCGCCCCGGAGAAGGACGTCGACGGCTTTCACGTCGCGAACGCGGGCGCGCTGATGACCGGCAAGCCGCTGTTCCGCCCGTGCACGCCGTACGGCGTGATGAAGATGTTCGAAGCGCACGGCATCGCGCTGCAAGGTGCGAACGCGGTCGTGATCGGCCGCTCGAACATCGTCGGCAAGCCGATGGCGATGATGCTGCTCGACGCCGGCGCGACCGTGACGATCTGCCACAGCAAGACGCGCGACCTCGCCGCGCATACGCGCCAGGCCGACGTCGTGGTCGCCGCGGTCGGCAAGCGCAACATCCTGACCGCCGACATGGTCAAGCCGGGCGCGACGGTGATCGACGTCGGCATGAACCGCGACGACGCGGGCAAGCTGTGCGGCGACGTCGATTTCGCGGGCGTGAAGGAAGTCGCCGGCTACATCACGCCGGTGCCGGGCGGCGTCGGCCCGATGACGATCACGATGCTGCTGATCAATACGATCGAATCCGCCGAACGCGCGGCTGCCGCCGCAGCCTGACGCTGCCTTTGCCCGGCCGGCGCGCGGTTCAGCGCGCCGGCGCCTCGCCAGCCGCAATCGCGCGGCTGCAATCGCGCCGGCCGGCGCGCCCGATGCACCTCGCCGGCCGCGCCTGGCCGGCCGCACCTCGCCGGCCGCCCGCATCCGACCCTGCGTCAATCGCGTCATTAGAAACTAACGATTGGAAAGCGCACGATGCGCCCCAATAATGTCGGTATCGGGCGCCGCTTCGTCGCGCCTCACCCTTTTCACCCCGGTTCATCCGGCAACAGACAGGGAGTCTTAATGTCCGCCAGCGCCAACACCAATCCGCTCCTCGACTTCTCCGGCCTGCCCCGTTTCGGCGAGATCCGCCCGGAACACGTGACGCCCGCGCTCGATACGCTGCTCGATGCCGCCAGCCGCGCGGTCGAAACGGCGAGCGCGAGCGACACGCCGTCGACCTGGGCCGCCGTCGTCGAAACGGTCGAGCGGGCCACGGAGCCGCTCGGCCGCGCCTGGGGTATCGTCGGCCACCTGAATGCGGTCGCCGACACGCCCGAACTGCGGGCTGCCTACGGTGAGAACCTGCCGCGCGTGACCGAGTTCTGGTCGAGCGTCGGCCAGAATCTCGCGCTGTACGAAAAGTACAAGGCGATCGCCGCGAGCGCCGAATACGCGACGCTGTCCGCCGAGCGCAAGAAGATCCTCGACAATGCGCTGCGCGACTTCCGGCTGTCGGGCGCCGAGCTGCCCGAGGAGCAAAAGCCGCGCTTCGCGCAATTGCAGGAACAGCAGGCCGCGCTGTCGAAGGCGTTCTCCGATCACGTGCTCGACGCGACCAATGCGTACGCGTACTTCGCGAAGGACGAAGCCGAGCTGGCCGGCCTGCCCGGCGACGCGATCGAGGCCGCCCGCGAAGCCGCGCAGAAGGACGGCAAGGAAGGCTGGAAATTCACGCTGCATTTCCCGTCGTACTTCCCGGTGCTGCAGTACGCGGACAACCGCGCGCTGCGCGAGACGCTCTACCGCGCGTATGCGACGCGCGCGTCGGAGCTCGGGCCGCAGTACGGCGACGGCAAGGCCGAATGGGACAACACGGCGATCATCGCCGACGCGCTGAAGCTGCGCCGCGAAGAGGCGCAGATGCTCGGCTATCGCAACTTCGCCGAAGTGTCGCTCGCGCCGAAGATGGCCGAATCGCCGCAGCAGGTGATCGCGTTCCTCGAGGATCTCGCGACGCGCGCCCGCCCGCACGCGGACAAGGACTGGGACGAGCTGCGCACGTTCGCCGCGAAGGAACTCGGGCTCGCCGAACTCGCGCCGTGGGACGTCGCGTACGCCGCCGAGAAGCTCCGCCAGCAGCGCTATGCGTTCTCGGAAAACGAGGTCAAGCAATACTTCCCGGAACCGGCCGCGCTGAAGGGCCTGTTCACCGTCACCGAAACGCTGTTCGGCGTCAAGATCAAGCCGGACGACGCGCCGGTGTGGCACAAGGACGTGCGCTTCTTCCGCGTCGAGAACCGCGACGGCTCGCTCGTCGCGCAGTTCTATCTCGACCTGTACGCCCGCGAAGGCAAGCGCGGCGGCGCGTGGATGGACGACGCGCGTTCGCGCGCGAAGCGCGGCAGCGACGTGCAGACGCCCGTCGCGTACCTGACCTGCAACTTCTCCGCGCCGGTCGGCGGCAAGCCCGCGTGCTTCACGCACGACGAGGTCATCACGCTGTTCCATGAATTCGGCCACGGGCTGCACCACATGCTCACGCGCGTCGACGAGCTCGGCGTGTCGGGCATCAACGGCGTCGAATGGGATGCGGTCGAACTGCCGTCGCAGTTCATGGAGAACTTCTGCTGGGAATGGGACGTGCTGTCGTCGATGTCGTCGCATGTCGATACGGGCGCCGCGCTGCCCCGCGAGCTGTTCGACAAGATGATCGCCGCGAAGAACTTCCAGAGCGGGCTTGGCACGCTGCGTCAGATCGTGTTCTCGATGTTCGACATGCTGCTGCACGTCGATTACGACCCGGCCGGCGCCACCGGCGTGACCGCGTTCGCGCGCGAGATCAACGAGCGCTATCACGTGATCCCGCAGGCGGCGTTCTCGCGCTGGCCGAACACGTTCAGCCACATCTTCGCGGGCGGCTACGCGGCCGGCTACTACAGCTACAAGTGGGCCGAGGTGCTGTCGGCCGACGCGTACGCGGCGTTCGAGGAAGCGGCCGCGACCAGCGGCAGCGTGCTCGACGCGGCAACCGGCACGCGCTATCGCCGCGAAATCCTCGAGGTCGGCGGCAGCCGTCCGGCGATGGAGTCGTTCAAGGCGTTCCGCGGCCGCGAACCGCAGATCGACGCGCTACTGCGCCACAACGGAATGGCGGCGTCTGCGCACTGAGTGCGCCGCCTGGCCACGCCGGCTGTTCAGGCTGCATCGACAGGCACCGCTTCGGCGGTGCCTTTTTTCATGGCGCGGGCGTGTCGTCGCCCACTTCGTCGTCGAACAGCAGGAATTGCCCGTGGCGCTCGGCCGTGTCCTCGTCGATGCGCACGCCGACGCCGAGCAGCCGCACCGGCCGCGCGCGCCGCAACAACCCCTTCGCGAGCAGCGTGACGGCCGTCTCGGCATTCGTCGCGTCGGCCACGCACTCGACCGTCGTACGCTGGAAATCGGCGAAGCGGATCTTCACGTACAGCTTGCGGATCGACCGCGCAGCGCCGGCGCGCTCGATTCGCGCGTCGAGCTGCGCGACGAGGCGGCGGATTTCGTCCGCGCATTGCTCGAGCGTCGTCAGGTCGGTCACGTAGGTCGTCTCGACGCTGACCGACTTGCGCTCCTGGTCGGCCTGCACGGGCCGCTCGTCGATCCCGCGCGACAGTTCGTACAGCCGCCGCCCGAACGCGCCGAACTCGCGGTGCAGGTCGATCAGCGGCCAGTCGCGCAACTGCGCGCAGGTCTGGATGCCGAGCCGGTCGAGCCGCGTGGCCGTCACCTTGCCGACGCCGTGCAGCTTGCGCACCGGCAGCGCCGCGACGAATGCGTCGATCTCGTGCGGCCGCACGACGAATAGCCCGTCGGGCTTGTTCCAGTCGGACGCGATCTTCGCGATGAACTTGTTCGGCGCGACGCCCGCCGACACGGTCACGCCGACCGTATCGCGCACCCGCTCGCGGATCTCGCGCGCAATCAACGTCGCACTGCCCTGGCAGCGTTCCGACCCGCTGACGTCGAGATACGCCTCGTCGAGCGACAGCGGCTCGACGTCCGGCGTGTAGTCGCGATAGATCGCCATGATCTGCCGCGACGCCGCGCGATACTTGTCCATCGCGGACGGCAGGATCAGCAGGTCCGGACACTTGCGCATCGCCAGCGCCGACGACATCGCCGAATGCACGCCGTAGCGCCGCGCCTCGTAGTTGCAGGTCGCGATCACGCCGCGCTGGTCGGGCCGGCCGCCAACCGCGAGCGGCCGGTTGCGCAGCGACGGGTCGTCGCGCATCTCGACCGACGCGTAGAAGCAGTCGCAGTCGCAATGAATGATCTTGCGCATGCGCGGCGGCGCGTCGCCGGGCGGCGGCGCGTGCGGATCGGCAGGCGGGATGGTGGTCGGGCTCACGGTGCCGATACTGTACAAAAACACAGTGCCGGTTTCAACTGCCACGTATGTCCGGAGCCAGTCGCCCGGCGCCGGCCACTCACGATCGGCTGCGCCGTACCGGCCCGGTTTGCGCGGATCGTACCGGCCGGGCACGGGCAGCGGCGCCTATACTCGTCTGCCGCGATACACGAAACGCAAAGGTGATCGATGAAGACGATCGGACTGATCGGCGGCATGAGCTGGGAATCGTCGGCCGAGTACTACCGGATGATCAACCGGCACTCGAAGGCATTGCACGGCGGCCATCACAACGCGAAGAGCGTGCTGGTCACGGTCGACTTCGCCGAAATCGAAGCGCTGCAGCGCACGCACGACTGGGCCGCGCTCGGCGAACGGATGGCCGACGCCGCGCGGCAGCTCGAAGCGGCCGGCGCCGATCTCGTTGTCCTGACGACGAATACGATGCATCGCGTGCACGACGCGATCGAGGCCGCGGTGACGCTGCCGTTCCTGCACATCGCCGATCCGACCGGCAAAGCGCTGCGCGCCGCGGGCGTCGAGCGCGTCGCCCTGCTCGGCACGCGCTATACGATGGAGCTGCCGTTCTATGCGGAACGGCTGCGCGGGAAGTTCGGGCTCGACGTGCTGATGCCGGACGAGCGCGGGCGCGACGACGTGCACCGGATCATCTACGACGAGCTGTGCCACGGCGTCATCTCGGCGGCATCACGCGCAACGTACGTGTCGATCATCGACGAACTGGCGACGCGCGGCGCGCAGGCCGTGATCCTCGGCTGCACGGAAATCACGCTGCTGATCGGCGCGGACGATGCGCCGCTACAGGTATTCGATACGACCGCGCTGCACGCGAAGGCTGCCGTCGAGTGGGCCGCGCGGTAACGGCGACAGCGATCCGCGCGCGAAAAACAAAAAACCCGGCACGAAGCCGGGTTCTTGTAGACGAAGTGCGCATCGGTCAATTGCGCGGCACATCGCCTAATGTGCTTGGTTGCGGGGACAGGATTTGAACCTGTGACCTTCGGGTTATGAGCCCGACGAGCTGCCAGACTGCTCCACCCCGCGTCAGAGAAATAAATTATAGGGTGAGGAAGTACTCACGTCAATACCTTTGTCACAATTTCTGCTTCCGCTGCCCAACCGGCGATGCGTGGCACATGCGCAAGCCCGCATGACGCGCGTTCGCACCCCATGCTCGCGGTAAGATGGCGGCCTTCGCATTCACGCCGCACGCATCCTCCCGTTCATGAAAATCGCCACCTGGAACGTCAATTCGCTCAACGTCCGCAAACAGCACGTGCTCGACTGGCTCGCGCAAAGCGGCGCCGACGTACTGTGCCTGCAGGAACTGAAGCTGCCGGACGAGAAATTTCCGCGCGCCGATCTCGAGGCGGCCGGCTACCGCAGCTGGTTCACCGGCCAGAAGACCTACAACGGCGTCGCGATCCTCGCGCGCGACACGCTCGCCGTCGACGAATCGGACGTCGTGCGCAACATCCCCGGCTTCGACGATTCGCAGCAGCGCGTGATTGCCGCGACGGTCGACGGCGTGCGCATCGTGTCCGCGTACTTCCCGAACGGCCAGGCGCTCGACTCCGACAAGTTCGTCTACAAGATGCAATGGCTCGATGCGCTGCAGGCGTGGCTGCGCACCGAACTGCAGCGCTACCCGAAGCTCGCGCTGCTCGGCGACTACAACATCGCGCCGGAAGACCGCGACGTGCACGATCCCGCGAAATGGGAAGGCCAGAACCTCGTGTCGCCGCAGGAGCGCGCGCACTTCGCGCAGCTGATCGAACTCGGCTTCGTCGATGCGTTCCGCCGCTTCGAACAGCCCGAGAAAACCTTCACGTGGTGGGACTACCGGATGATGGCGTTCCGCCGCAACGCGGGGCTGCGCATCGACCACATCCTGCTGTCGCCGACGCTCGCGGCGACCTGCACGTCGTGCGAAGTCGATCGCGTGCCGCGCACGTGGGAACAGCCGTCCGACCACACGCCCGTCGTCGCGATCGTCGGCTGATCGTCCTGCGCCTGTTCACGCCGATACCGGGCCCCAAGCGGCCCGCGCGCGATCAGCGCCGCGCGGGCGCCGGCCCGAGATGGGCCCACAGGAAGCCGAATTCGGCGGCGTCGGCTTCCGCGCGTTCGAGATCGTCGGCGCTGCCGTGGCCGCCGTCGGTGTTCTCCCAGTACCACACCCGTTCGTGACCGAGCGCCTGCATGCGCGCGGCCATCTTGCGCGCATGCGCGGGATGCACGCGGTCGTCGCGCGTCGACGTCGTCAGCAGCAACGGCGGATACGCGACGCCTTCGCGCACACGGTGATACGGCGAATACGCGGCCAGCGCCGCGCCTTCGCGCGGATCGTCGGGGTCGCCGTATTCGTCGAGCCATGCGGCGCCCGCGTGCAGTTTCGGATAGCGCTGCATGTCGAGCAGCGGCACGCGGCACAGCACCGCGCCGAACAGCTCGGGCCGCTGCATCATGCACGCGGCGACCAGCAGCCCGCCGTTGCTGCCGCCTTCGATCCCCAACTGCGCGGCGCGCGTCACGCCGGTCGCAATCAGATCCTCGGCGACCGCGATGAAATCGTCGAACGAACGCTGCCGGTGTTCGCGCTGCGCGTCGACGTGCCAGCGCGGCCCGAACTCGCCGCCGCCGCGGATGTGCGCGAACGCCATCACGCCGCCGCGTTCGAGCCACCCGATGCCGAACGCATCGCTGTAGCCCGGCAGGTTCGGAATCGCAAAGCCGCCGTAGCCCGACAACAGGCATGGCCGCGCGACGCGCGCCACGCCTTCCGGTGCATCGAGCGCATCGCGCGGCCCGATCAGCGTGTACGGCACCACCGTGCCGTCGCGCGAACGCGCGCTCGCGCGACGTACGACGAGCCCGGCCGCATCGAACTGCACCGGCGGCCGGTCGAGCAGCACGCGGCGCGACGGCGCATCGTCCGCGCGATCGGCAAGATCGGCAAGATCGGCCAGCCAGCATTCGGGTGGATCGAGCGTGGTGTCGACGTCGACGTACACCTCGTCGTTCAGCGTCGACTCGACGGGCTCGACATCGATCTGCGCGTCGCCCGGCCACTCGAACGGCCGTGCGTCCCACGTCCACGATCCGTCGTCGGCCTGCTTCGGCTGCCACAGCATGGTCCGGTTGTGCACGTCGTCGAGCCAGCTCGCGATCAGCGTGGTGCGCGTGTGCGTCCACGTGCAGGCGGACGTCGTCGGTCGCGGTGCGAACAGCGTCGTGAATGTGCGCGCGCCGGCGAGGAACGCCTGCTCGCGGATCGCGAGCAGCGAACCGCCCGCGTGGCGCACGCCGTCGCAATCCCAGTCAAGGCGCGGCTCCAGCATGAGCCAGCCTTCCCAGAACCCGACCTCGACATGTGTCGGCACGTCGTAGCGCGCCCATTCGCCCGCGTCGGTCAGTCGATACGCATGCGCGTCGAAGAAGTCGACGCTGCGCCACGCGACGTGGCGGCGGTCGATCGGGTCGTACCATGCGCCCGCGCTGATGTCGTCCGGCTCACCGCTGAACACGACGGGCGCATCGGCGAGCGCGGTGCCGCGTACCCAGCGCCGTGCTTCATACGGATAACCGGCCGCGGTCGCATGTGCTTCGCCGCGATCCCAGCTCACGTACACGGTGTCGCGGTCGATCCAGCCGACCGTGTGATGGCCCGGTTCGTCGATCGTGAAACCGCCGTCGACGAAACGGCGCTCGACGAGATCGAATTCGCGCACGACGACCGCGTCGGCGCCGCCGGGCGACAGCGACAGCAGCACGCGATCGCCGTCCGGATACAGGATCGCCTCCTGCTCGAACACCCACGACTCCCCCTCTTCCGCGCCGAGCGCGTCGACGTCGAGCAGCGTTTCCCAGGCCGGCTGGCCGGCTCGCCAGTCGGCCCAGCGCGTGCGGCGCCACAGTCCCTTCGGGTGGAGATCGTCCTGCCACAGGTCGTACGCCCAGTCGCGCCAGCGGGTCGGAATCACCGGGCGTTCGCGGGGCAGATACGCTTTCGCGAGACGCGCGGTCAGCGCGCGATAGGCATTGTCGTCACGCAGCGCGGCGCGCGTGCGCACATTCTGCTCGTCGACCCACGTACGGGCGCGCTTGCTGTCGAGCGCTTCGAGGAAACGGAACGGGTCGGCCCCGGCGGGCCAGCGGAAGGAATCGGACATGGAGGATCGGCGGAATGGCAAACGGCGTGCAAACCGCGATTATGTCCGATCGCGGCATGCGCGGGCCCGCGCATGCCGCGAATCGTGCCCGGTCAGGGCTCCAGATGGAGTTCCTGGATCTTGCGCGTGATCGTGTTGCGGCCGATGCCGAGCCGCTCTGCGGCCTCGACCTTGCGGCCGCGCGTGAAGTCGAGCGCCTCGCGAATCACGGCCGCCTCGAAGCGGCGTGCGAGTTCGTCCATCACGTCGGTCGAGTTCTCGCGCAACAGCCGCGCGACTTCGGTGCGCAGCCCGTGCTCCCACAGCGGGTAGCCGGCCGGCGCGCTGCCGTTCGCCGCGCTCGCGGCGGGCGCCGCGGCGAGCGGCGTTGCGCCGATCGCGGAAGGTACGGCCGCCGCGTGGCCGCCGCTGCCGTGCGCGTCCGCACCCTCGCCCGTCGCGACGACCGGCGCCGCGGGCGTGCCGCCCGGCACGAGGTCGGGCGGCAGATCCTTGATCTCGACCGTCTGCGCGGGCGCCATCACGGTCAGCCAGTTCGCGAGATTCTCGAGCTGCCGCACGTTGCCGGGAAACGGCAGCGACGTCAGGTACGCGAGCGCGTCGTCGGACACGCGCTTCGGCTCGACGCCGAGATCGCGCGCGCTCTTCTGCAGGAAGTGGCGTGTGAGCAGCGCGATGTCCTCGCTGCGTTCGCGCAGCGGCGGCAGCCGCAGCCGGATCACGTTGAGCCGGTGGTAAAGGTCCTCGCGGAACAGCCCCTGCCGCACGCGCGACTCGAGATTCTGGTGCGTCGCCGCGATCACGCGTACGTTCGCGCGCAGCGGGTTATGACCGCCCACCCGGTAGAACTGCCCGTCCGACAGCACGCGCAACAGGCGCGTCTGCAGGTCGAACGGCATGTCGCCGATTTCGTCGAGGAACAGCGTGCCGTTCTCGGCCTGCTCGAAGCGGCCCTGCCGCGTCGTCTGCGCGCCGGTGAACGCACCGCGCTCGTGGCCGAACAGTTCGGATTCGAGCAGATCTTTCGGAATCGCCGCCGTGTTCAGCGCGATGAACGGCCCGTTCGCGCGCGGGCTGTGACGGTGCAGCGCCCGCGCGACGAGCTCCTTGCCGGTGCCCGATTCGCCGGTGATCAGCACGGTCGCGGCCGAATGCGACAGCCGGCCGATCGCGCGGAACATGTCCTGCATCGCGGGCGCCTGGCCGAGCATCTCGGGCGCCTCGGCCACCCGCTCGTCCTGCGGCGCGCCGCCGCGCAGGCTTTCTTCCACCGCGCGACGGATCAGCTCGACCGCCTTGTCGACGTCGAACGGCTTCGCGAGATATTCGAACGCGCCGCCCTGGAACGCCGCGACGGCGCTGTCGAGATCGGAGAACGCCGTCATGATGATGACAGGCAGGCCCGGCAGCCGCTCGTGCATCGCCTGCAGCAACTCGAGGCCCGAGCCGCCCGGCATCCGGATGTCGGACACGAGCACCTGAGGCGTCTCGTGGTCGAGCGCGGCCAGCGCGTCGCGCACGTTCGCGAAGCTCTTCGTCGCGAAGCTGTCCCGGGCGAGTGCCTTTTCAAGCACCCAGCGGATCGATTGGTCGTCGTCTACTATCCAGATCGGCTTCATAGGTCGGTCAGGTATGGGTGAATCGCAATGCCGCCGCTCAATGGTCGAGCGGCAGCAGAATCTGAAATTCGGTACGTCCGGGCCGGCTTTCGACCTCGATCATCCCGTCGTGCTGCTGGACAAACGTCTGCGCGAGCGTGAGGCCGAGGCCGCTGCCGTCGTCGCGTCCGGACACGAGCGGGTAGAAGATCCGGTCGCGGATCTCTTCCGGAATGCCGGGCCCGTTGTCGATCACGTGCAAGTCCAGTGCCAGCCGGTACAGGCGCTTGGCGATCGTCACCTTGCGCGCGATGCGCGTGCGCAGCTCGATCTTCGCGTCGCCCTGCGCGATGCGTTCGCGCAGCGCCTGCGCGGCGTTGCGCACGATGTTCAGCAGCGCCTGGATCAACTGCTCCTTGTCGCCGCGCAGGTCCGGCACGCTCACGTCGTAATCGCGCTCGATCGTGAGCCCGCGCGGGAATTCCGCGAGCATCACCGCGCGCACGCGTTCGCATACTTCATGAATGTTCACGTCGCCGACGATGTGCGGATGCCGGTGCGGCTCCAGCAACCGGTCGACGAGCGTCTGCAGGCGATCGGACTCCTTGATGATCACCTGCGTGTATTCGCGCAACTCGCCGCGCTCGCGCTCGCCCAGCTCGAATTCGAGCAGTTGGGCTGCGCCGCGAATGCCGCCGAGCGGATTCTTGATCTCGTGCGCGAGGTTGCGGATCAGTTGCTTGTTGACCGCGGTCAGGTCGTGGATGCGCTCTTCCCGATCGGTGCGCGACTGCCGTTCGTTCTCGAACAGTTCGACGAGCACGAAATCGGGTGCGCTCTCGAGGAAGCCGACGATCGCATGCACATGCAGCGGTTCGCGGCCGGGCCGGTCGAGCACGGTATCGAGGTGCGTCGCGTGAAAGCGTTCCTGGCCGATCGCGGTGATCGTCGACGCGAGTTCGTTCGCGTTCGGGAAAATCTCGCCCCACGGCCGCTGCGCGAGCTGCCGCCGCGAGATGTCGAGCATCGCCTCCGCGGACGGGTTCGCGAACGCGACCCGCAGCGTCTTGCGGTCGAGCACGATCACGACCGTCGGCAGTGCTTCGAGCCCTGCCAGCAGACCCGAGCGCGCGAGCCGCTCGTCGTCCGTCAGTCGTTCGGGCTGCCCCGTTTTCGCCTTGATCAGATTCTTCAGAACCATCTGCGTGCTTGTCGCGCCTCACCGGGCCAGAAAATGAAAATCGTCGGAACAAAAAAGGGACGGCCGGACGCCGTCCCCTTTCAGACTCCGCCGTTCCCGCCGCAAGCCGCGCGACGGGAACGAACCGGCATGACGGCGCTGAATCGAAGCGCCATCGCCGATTAGAGCGAGTAGTACATCTCGAACTCGATCGGGTGCGTCGTCATGCGGAACTTCGCCAGCTCCTGCTCCTTCAGCGCGAGGTACGCGTCGATCATGCCGTCCGTGAACACGCCGCCGCGCGTCAGGAACTCGCGATCCTTGTCGAGCGCTTCGAGTGCCTGGTCGAGGCCCGCGCACACGGTCGGGATCTTTGCATCCTCTTCCGGCGGCAGGTCGTACAGGTTCTTGTCCGCGGCTTCGCCCGGATGGATCTTGTTCTGGATCCCGTCGAGGCCGGCCATCATCAGCGCCGTGAAGCACAGGTACGGGTTCGCCATCGGATCCGGGAAGCGCGTTTCGATACGGCGGCCCTTCGGGTTCGACACGTGCGGAATGCGGATCGATGCCGAACGGTTGCGTGCCGAGTAAGCGAGCTTGACCGGTGCTTCGAAGTGCGGGACCAGACGCTTGTACGAGTTCGTCGTCGGGTTCGTGATCGCGTTCAGCGCACGGGCGTGCTTGATGATGCCGCCGATGTAGAACAGCGCCAGTTCCGACAGGCCCGCGTAGCCGTTGCCCGCGAACAGGTTCTGGCCGTCCTTCCAGATCGACTGGTGAACGTGCATGCCCGAACCGTTGTCGCCGACGACCGGCTTCGGCATGAACGTCGCCGTCTTGCCGTACGAGTGCGCGACGTTATGGATGATGTACTTCGACCATTGCGTCCAGTCGGCGCGCTGAACCAGCGTCGAGAACTTCGTGCCGATTTCGTTCTGGCCCTGGCCCGCCACTTCGTGGTGGTGCACTTCGACGGGGATGCCGAGCTGTTCGAGCAGCAGGCACATTTCCGAACGCATGTCCTGGAACGTGTCGACCGGCGCGACCGGGAAGTAGCCGCCCTTCGTGCCCGGACGGTGGCCCGTGTTGCCGCCTTCGAATTCCTTGCCTGCCGACCACGGCGCTTCTTCCGAGTTGATCTTCACGAAGCAGCCCGACATGTCCGTGTTCCACTGGACCGAGTCGAAAATGAAGAATTCCGGTTCCGGACCGAAGTACGCCGTGTCGCCGATGCCCGTGCTCTTCAGGTACGCTTCGCCGCGCTTCGCGAGCGAACGCGGATCGCGCTCGTAGCCCTTGCCGTCGGCCGGCTCGACCACGTCGCAGGTCAGCACGAGGGTCGACTCTTCGTAGAACGGGTCGACGAAGGCAGCGCTCGGATCCGGCATGAGCAGCATGTCCGACGCCTCGATGCCCTTCCAGCCCGCGATCGACGAACCGTCGAATGCATGACCGCTTTCGAACTTGTCTTCGTCAAACGCCGAAACCGGCACCGACACGTGCTGTTCCTTGCCGCGCGTATCCGTGAAGCGGAAATCGACAAACTTGACGTCCTCGTCCTTCACGAGCTGCATGACGTCGGCGACGGTTTTACTCATAACCTCTTCTCCTGATTGAACAATTCCGGCGGACTGGGAAACCGCCTCGTTTATCGAGCTGACCGGGGTCTTGCTTTGGCGCAGCGCGCCCCGATTCGACCGAATTCTATATAGCAGCTTCCGTGCCAACCATCGCAAAACCGACGCGAATCGCGCCGGCCCGCGCCGCAGCGGGGCTTCGCTGCGCGATTCCGGGGCCGGGCGCCGCACCGGCGATGGCGACGTCGCACCGCGATGGTGCAATCGGTCGAGCGCACCCGCGCAATGCGATCATTCTGGTGCATGCCGCCCATTCTGCACCGTTTTGGTGAGCGCGTGTCCGGCGCGTGCACCGTGCCGCATGCGGACGTCCGTGCGGTGCCGTCGCGCTAGAATGGTCGTTTGACCGATACGGAGACTTCCCGTCATGAGTACGCTGGACCAGCTTTACGCGAAGGCCGACGAACGCCGCGCGCAAGGCGCGCTCAACTATGCCGGCGCGCTGCTGCCGGTCGAGGCATTCGAACTGCTGCAGCTCGACCCGTCCGCGCGCCTCGTCGACGTGCGCACGCGCGCCGAGCTCGACTGGGTCGGCCGGCCGCTCGTCGGCGACGGCCAGTACCTGCACGTCGAATGGACCCGCTACCCGGGCGGCGTGCCGAACGCCGAATTCGTCAATGAACTGAAGGCCGCCCTCCCGGCCGATACGCCGATCCTGTTCCTGTGTCGCAGCGCCGCGCGCTCGAAGCTCGCCGCGGTCGCGTCCGCGCAGGCCGGCTTCACGAAAGCGTTCGACCTGCTCGAAGGCTTCGAAGGCGCGAAGGACGCCGAAGGCCACCGCAAGACGGTCGACGGCTGGTGCTTCCGCAAACTGCCGTGGATCGGCGCCTGACGGCGCGCCGCGCCCGCTGGTTGCGACAGCCTCATCGTCGAGCCGCGCGATGACATGCCGATGACGGGCCGCGTTGCGCGGCCCGTTGCTTTTGGTGCGGCCGTGTTGTTGCAGGCCGCCGCTCAGGCGCGCGGCGTATCGGGCTCGACGACGTCGCCGCCGAGCAGGTGCACGCCTTCGCGCAGCTTCACGAATGCGGCCGCGACCGCTTCCGGCTCGCCCTTCACGCCGAGATCGATGTGACGGCGCGCATAGATGCCGCCGCGCTCCGCGTCGCCGACGCTCGGCAGGCTGAACACGCGCACGCCCGGAAAATCGCGCTCGATCCTTTCCATCAGCGGCGTGAGCGTCGATTCCGGCAGCTCGAACACGTACAGCGAGCGCTCGGCATGCGGCGTCGCGTGATGCAGATGCGCGTACTTCGTATCGAGCACCCATTCGATCATCGGCCACGCCATCACCGGGAAGCCCGGCACGAAGTGGAGATCGCCGACCGAGAAGCCCGGAATCCGGTTATAGCCGTTCGGGATGATCGTCGCGCCGGCCGGGAACACGCCCATGTTGAAGCGATGCCGGTTCTCCGGCGACTCGAAGTCGACCGGCGTGGCCGGATCGGTGTGCGTTTCGCGGATCCGCTCCGCAATCAGCGCCTTCGCGTCCGGATGCAGCTCGAGCGGCACGCCGAGCGCGGCGGCCGCGCACTGGCGCGTATGGTCGTCCGGCGTCGCGCCGATCCCGCCCGTCGAGAACACGATGTCGCCCGACGCAATCGCACGCGCGAGCGTCGCGGTGATGCGCGCGGGATCGTCGCCGACGTATTCGGCCCAGTCGAGCGCGAGGCCGCGCGCGCCGAGCAACTCGATGACCTTCGCCAGGTGCTTGTCCTGCCGGCGGCCCGAAAGGATTTCGTCGCCGATGATGATGATGCCGATGCTCATGCCTGCCCCATGTCGATTGCGGTGGCGCGCGCACTGGCGCGCAGGTCTTCCAGCGCGCGCAGGCAGTAGTGCCCGAACCACAGCGCCGAGAAGACGAGGATGAAAGCGTAAACCCAGATCATGGCGGCCGCGACGAACGGGAACAGCACCATCATCCAGACGGACGAGACCCATACGAAGGTCGGCACGGTGCCGAGCAGCCCGGTCGCGACGCCGATGCCGATCAGCGGCCAGCGATGCCGGCGCACGAGCGCGCGGCGCTCGTCGCGGCTCGCGTGCAGCGCGAGCGCGTCGTAGGTCATCACGCGGTACGTGAGCCAGCCCCAGATCACCGGCGGCAGCAGCGCGAAGAACGGCGGAATCAGCCACAGCGGGATCGTGACGACGAGCAGCACGACGCCGACGATCGCCGCGCCGAGCGAGTTGGCCACGCTGCCGATGAAGGTGCCGCCCCGCTTCGGCTCGAGCGCCGCGAACTGGCGGTTCGACAGGTGCTTGATCACGACCGGCATCGAGATCGTCGCGATCAGCAGCAGCACGGTCAGCACGATCAGCGGGATCGCGAGCGACACGACCACGAACGGCGCGACGACCGCATGCAGCTGCGACATGCCGATCGCATCGAACGCGCGATACAGCGCGGCCGTCAGCACGAAACCGTCGAGCGCGCCGCGCGCCAGATCCAGCAGCGTCTGCCACGAGAACCACAGCACGACGCCCCACAGCAGCGCCGACACGACGAACGGCATCAGGGTGAGCCACAGCATGCGCGGGTGCAGCGCGCTGGCGAGCGCCCGGACGAAGGAGCGCAGCAAGTCGTTCATGCGGACCTGTATCGATGGAGAAAAACGGGGAAAGGATAAACCACACGGCCCGCATGCGCCAAAGCGCAGGCGGGCCGTGTGGGAAAGCCGTTCAACGGGAGAAAGGCCCGGTCGGGATCAGGCCGACGCCGCGCCGCGCTTCGCGGGGAACAGGCGCCGGAAGATCCGCACGAACGCGAGGCCGTGCTGCGACCAGAAGCCGTCGCCGTAGGACACGCCGTCGACCTGCTCGCGGATGCCGGTCGGCTCGACGGTGCGGTTCCACGACGCGGTGCCGAACAGCATGTCCCACCACGGGAACAGCACGCCGAAGTTGCAGCCGTACTTGGTGCCTTCGTGGCCATAGCCGACCGCATGATGCCGGCGGTGGAAGATCGGGCTGACGAGCAGGCGCTCGCCGATGCGGCCGTACGACAGCCGCGCATTCGTATGCTGGACGCTCTGCAGGAAGTTCGTGACCGCGGTCAGCACGACGAACTGCGACGGCGTCACGCCGATCACGAGCGCGATCGCCGCGAAGAAGCACGACTGGAGCACGTCGTCGAGCAGGTGGTTGCGGTCGTCGCACCACAGCGACATCTGCCGCTGGCTGTGATGGACCGCGTGCAGCTCCCACCAGATGCCGAACTTGTGCTGCCAGCGGTGATACCAGTAGCCGGCGAAATCGAGCACGACGAGGTAGATCGCGAATGCGACGATCGGCCGCGAGGTCACGCCCGGCCACAGATAGTCGAGGTTCACGTTCGCGACGCCGTGCAGGCGCAGCCACGCCTGGAGGTTGTCGAACACCGGCTGCAGCGCGAAGAAGAAGAACAGCGTGTAGATGCCGAGCTTCGAGATCGCGGTGTAGATCACGTCGACCCGCACCGCGCGGCGGTTCTTCCAGCGCTCGACCGGCAGCAGCGCCTCGAGCGGGCGCAGCAGCGCGAACATCAGCACCATCTGCAGCGCGCCGACGATCACCCAGTACAGCGCATCGTAGGTGTCCTCGTCATAGTCCATCAGGTTGAACTTGAAGAGGAGCGGCTGCACGACGTCGACGTACAGCCAGGTCTGGATGTCCGACACGAACGCATCGATCAGGTGCAGCATCGTCCGCCTCCGCCCGTCACGCGCCGTTCGCCGCCTTCCACGGCGCGCGGTCGTAGAAGTAGATGCCGTGCGGCGAGCGACCGACGGCGATCGTCTGCACCAGCTTGCGCGACGCCAGATCGATGATCCCGACCTTCTTCGCGAAACGGAACGTCACCCACAGCGTCTTCTTGTCGGCGGACAGCTCCATGTCGTCGGGGCCCGGCAGCAGGCCGGTGATGTCGCCGACCTTGGTGAGCGTGATCTCGTCGATGATGCTGATCGTGTTCGCGACGCGGTTCGTGATCGCGACGTGCGTGCCGTCGGCGAGCGAGCGGAAGTTGTGCGCGCCCTTGCCCGTCTGGATCGTCTTCACGACCTTCTGATTGCGCCAGTCGACGACCGCGACGTAATCGGCGCCCGTCATGCCGACCAGCAGGTATTTGTCGTCCGGCGTCATCCACAGGCCCGCCGGCACCTTGCCGACCGGCATCTTCCACTTGACCGTCTGCGTCGCGAGGTCGACCGCCGCGATCTCGCCGGACACCTGCAGCGACACGAGCACGGTCTTGCTGTCCTTCGTGAACGCGAGGTGGCTCGGCATCACCGCGAGCGGCAGGCGCTTCACGAGATGCAGGTCGCGGCCGTCGTAGCTGTAGATGTCGAGCCGGTCGAGACGCAGCCCGGTCGACACGAACCACTTTTTGTCCGGCGAGAAGCCGAGCTGGTACGGATCCTCGATGCCTTCGACCGTGCGCTGCAGCTTGCCCGTCTTCGGATCGACGAACATCAGGCTGTTCGAGACCGAATTCGCGACGATGAGCGACGAATTGTCGGGCGTCGCCATCAAATGGTGCGGTTCCTTGCCGGTCGGCATCGTGGAGACGACCTCGCGGGACTGCTGGTCGATCAGGGAAAGCGTCGCTTCGGCCGAATTGAGGACGATCACGTTATTCGCGTGTGCGGCGGGCGCCAGCACGGCGGCGGCCAGCGCAAGCGTGCGGCCGAAGGAAAGGAAAGTGCGCATGAAGACTCACGTCGTGGAACAGCAGTCATTGTAGAACGTTCGGCGGGCCCCTCCGGTTGACCCATGCCGGTATTGCGCCGCTTTTGCGCCGCCTTTGCGTCACCTCGCCGCACGCCGCGGCGGCGGGACGAGCCGCAGCGGCGTGCGCCGCGGTGCAGGCCCGGCCAACCGATGTCGCGCTAGCGCTGCATCGACTCCCAGACCTTGTGCAGACGCTTGACAGAGACCGGCATCGGCGTGCGCAGTTCCTGCGCGAACAGCGAAATCCGCAGTTCCTCGAGCAGCCAGCGGAATTCCGCGAGCCGCGCATCGGCGACGCCGCCGCGCTGCGACACCGCGCGCTGGTACTGCTGGGCGAGCGGCAGCAGCTCGGCCGACTGCTTCGCGTCGCGCGCCGGATCGGCCTTCAGCTTGTCGATCCGCAGCGCGATGCCCTTCAGGTAGCGCGGGAAGTGCGCAAGCTGCGCGTAAGGCGTGTCGATCACGAAGCGCTTGCCGACCAGCGCGGCCAGTTGCTGCTGCAGGTCCGCATGGGCCTGCGCGAACGGCTTCGCCTGCGCGAGCTTCTTCACGAGGCCCGCGTATTCGGCCAGGATCTGCCCGACGAGCCGCGCGATTTCCTGCGCGAGCAGGTTCAGGCGGCTGCGGCCCTCGTCGCGGCGCGCATGGAAGCTCGCGTCGTCGTCGGGCAGCGGGTCCTGCAGGCACGCGCGGTCGAGCGCCGTGTCGATCAGCTGGTCGCGCAGCTCGTCCTGCGTGCCGAGCGACATATACTGCATCGCCATCTCGCGCAGGCCCGGCAGGTTCTTTTCCAGGAACTTGATCGGCTCCTTCAGCTGCAGCGCGAACAGCCGCCGCAAGCCGGCCCGGTGGATGCGCGCGGCCTCCTCCGGCGAATCGAACACCTCGACGTCGCAATGCGTGCCGCGGTCGACGAGCGCCGGGTAGCCGTACAGCGTCTGGCCGCGCCGGCGGATCTCCAGCAGCTCGGGCAGCTTGCCGAAATTCCACGTCGTCAGGTTCTCGTACAGCGCGGTTGCGCCGGTGTCGGCCGGAGCGGCCGTCTGCGGCGCCCCGCCCTTGCCCGGCTTGCCGCCCCGCGCCGCCAAACCCGGCGTGGCGGCGGGCGCGGCCGTGTCGACTGCGTCGCCCGCGCCGGCGTCGCCGCCGGTCGCGATCGTCGATGCCGCCGCGATCTTCTGGAACTGCTGCTGCGCCTGCGCGCCCAGCTCCTGGCGAAGCTGCGCGAGATTGCGCCCCATCGCAAGCTGACGGCCGTGCTCGTCGATCACCTTGAAGTTCATGAACAGGTGCGCGGGCAGCGTCTCGAGCTTGAAGTCGGCCGTTTTCATCGCGACCTGCGTCTCGCCGCGCACGTCGGCGATCAGCGCCTCGACGAGCCCGCCCGCGCCGAAGCGCTCGCGGCCCATCCGCTCGACGAAGCCGGCCGCGTACTCGGGCAGCGGCACGCAGTGCCGGCGCAGCTTCTGCGGCAACGACTTCAGCAGCAGCTGCACCTTCTCCTTCAGCATCCCGGGCACGAGCCATTCGCAGCGGCGTGCGTCGACCTGGTTCAGCGCGTAGAGCGGCACCGCGAGCGTCACGCCGTCGCGCGGCGTGCCGGGCTCGAAGTGGTACGTGAGCGCCATCTCGACGCCGGCCATCGTCGCGCGCTTCGGGAACAGGTCGGTCGTCACGCCGGCCGCCTCGTGGCGCATCAGGTCGTCGCGCGACAGGTACAGCAGCCGCTGCTTGTCTTCGGACTGGCCCCCCTTCTTCACCTCGTCGCGATACCAGCGCTCGAACGCGGCGCCCGTATGGATGCCTTCCGGGATCGCGTGGTCGTAGTACGCGTAGATCAGCTCGTCGTCGACCAGCACGTCCTGGCGGCGCGACTTGTGCTCGAGCTGCTCGATGTCGGCGAGCAGCTTGCGGTTGTGCGCGAAGAACGGCAGCTTCGTGTCGAATTCGCCTTCGACCAGCGCGCCGCGGATGAACAGCTCGCGCGCGCGCGCCGGGTCCTGCTTGCCGAACGCGACGCGCCGCCGGTGGTAGATCGGCAGCCCGTACAGCGTCGCGCGCTCGAACGCGCTGACCTGCGCCGGACGCTTCTCCCAGTGCGGCTCCGACAGCGATTTCTTCAGCAGGTGCGCGCCGATCTTCTCGACCCACTCCGGCTCGATCTTCGCGAGGCAGCGCGCGTACAGCCGGCTCGTCTCGACGAGCTCGGCCGCCATCACCCAGCGGCCGGCCTTCTTCGCGAGCGCGGAGCCCGGCCACAGGTAGAACTTGATTCCGCGTGCGCCGAGGTAATGCGGATCGTCGTCGGCCTTCATCCCGAGGTTGCCGAGCAGGCCCGTCAACAGGGCCAGATGGATCTGCTCGTACGTGGCTTCGGCTTCGTTGAGCCGCCAGCCGTGCTCGCGCACGACCGTCAGCAGCTGCGAATGGACGTCGCGCCATTCGCGCAGCCGCAGGTGCGACAGGAAATTCTGCCGGCATGCGTCGATCAATTGGCGATTCGACTTCTTGTGCGCGACGGCCTCTTCGAACCACGCCCAGATCTTCAGCCACTGCAGGAATTCGGAGCGCTCGTCGGCGAACCGGCGATGCGCCTGATCGGCCTGCTCCTGCGCTTCGATCGGGCGATCGCGCGGGTCCTGTACGGACAGCGCGCTCGCGATGATCAGCACCTCGCGCAGCGACTGCTGGTCGCGCGCGGCGAGAATCATCCGGCCGACGCGCGGGTCGAGCGGCAGCCGCGCGAGCTCGCGGCCGAGCGGCGTCAGCGCGTTGTCGTCATCGACAGCGCCGAGCTCGTTGAGCAGTTGATAACCGTCCGCGATCGCGCGGCCGGGCGGCGGTTCGAGGAACGGGAACGATTCGATCGCGGTGAGGTGCAGCGACTTCATCCGCAGGATCACCGACGCGAGCGACGAGCGCAGGATTTCCGGATCGGTGAAGCGCGCGCGCGCCTGATAGTCGCTTTCCTCGTACAAGCGGATGCACACGCCGTCGGCCACGCGGCCGCAGCGGCCCGCGCGCTGGTTCGCGGCGGCCTGCGAGATCGACTCGACCTGCAGTTGCTCGACCTTGTTCCGGTACGAATAGCGCTTCACGCGTGCAAGACCGGTATCGACCACGTAGCGGATGCCCGGCACCGTCAGCGACGTTTCGGCCACGTTGGTCGCGAGCACGATCCGGCGCGCGTTCGACGCCTTGAACACCTTGTCCTGGTCGGCCGCCGACAGCCGCGCGAACAGCGGCAGGATCTCGGTGTGCGGCGGATGATGCTTGCGCAGCGCCTCGGCCGCCTCGCGGATCTCGCGCTCGCCGGGCAGGAACACCAGCACGTCGCCGGGGCCTTCGCGGCACAGCTCGTCGACCGCGTCGACGATCGCGTCCATCAGGTCGCGCTCGGCCTCGCGCGCGGTCTTCACGCGATCGCGGCCGCCCGTGCCCTCGGCGTTCTTCACGGCCGGGCGGTCCTCGGCCACCGGCCGGTAGCGCATCTCGACCGGATACAGCCGCCCGCTCACCTCGATCACCGGCGCCGGACGTTCTTCGGTGCCGAAATGGCGCGCGAAGCGGTCGGCGTCGATCGTCGCGGACGTGACGATCAGCTTCAGGTCCGGCCGCCGCGGCAGGATTTCCTTCAGATAGCCGAGCAGGAAGTCGATGTTCAGGCTGCGCTCGTGCGCCTCGTCGATGATCAGCGTGTCGTACGCCTTCAGCAGCGGGTCGGTCTGCGTCTCGGCGAGCAGGATGCCGTCCGTCATCAGCTTCACGGACGCGCCGGGTGCGAGATTGTCGGTGAAGCGCACCTTGTAGCCGACCACCTCGCCGAACGGCGTGCCGAGTTCCTCGGCGATCCGGCGGCCGGTCGACGACGCGGCCAGGCGCCGCGGCTGCGTATGGCCGATCAGGCCCGTGCCGCCGGCACCGAGGCCGCGGCCGAGATCGAGACAGATCTTCGGCAGTTGCGTGGTCTTGCCCGAGCCGGTTTCGCCGCAGACGATGACAACCTGATGACCGGCGATCGCGCGCGCGATTTCGTCGCGCTTGCCCGATACGGGCAGGCTTTCGGGGTAGGTGATCGGCGGAACGGGATTCGGTGTGGCCGCCCTGGGCGGGACTGCCGCGCGCGGCGCACGCTCCCGGCGCGGGGCGCGCTCGCCCGTTGCCTGCGGCGCGCCCTTCGCGGCCGGCTGGCGCGCGTCGCCGCGCCGTTCGTCATTGCGCGGCCCGCGCGGCGCCTGTGCCGGCGTGGCCGCCGGCTTGTCCTGCTGCTGGCGCGGCGGCTGGCCCTGCTGCTCGCGCGCATCGGCCGCACCATCCGGGTGCTTCGCCGACGGCGTATTGGCCCGCGTCGGCGCGGGACTTTTAGAAACATTCGACATGGGGGCGCATTATAATCCCGCCCATGAATTCCCAAACCGACCTCCCTCCCGCCCAGACCGGCGCCGCGACGCCGCCGGCCGCCGACGATTCGGCCGCCAGCCACGCGCAGTTCGTCGACTGGATGCGCTCCGTCGCGCCCTATATCCACAAGTTCCGCAACAGCACGTTCGTCGTGGGGTTCGGCGGCGAGGTGGTACAGCAGGGGCTGCTGAATGCGCTCGTGTCCGACATCGCGCTGTTGCAGGCAATGGGCATCCAGATCGTGCTCGTGCACGGCTCGCGCCCGCAGGTCGAGGAGCAGTTGAGCCTGCACGGTGTCGAATCCGAGTTTTCGCACGGGCTGCGCATCACCGATGCGCGCGCGCTCGAATCGGCGAAGGAAGCGGCCGGCGAAGTGCGTCTCGACATCGAGGCCGCGATCAGCCAGGGGCTGCCGAACTCGCCGATGGCGCACGCGCACATCAGCGTCGTGTCCGGCAACTTCGTGACCGCGCGGCCGGTGGGGATTCTCGACGGGGTCGATTTCGCGCACACGGGCATCGTGCGCAAGATCGACGCCGAGTCGATCCGTCATTCGCTCGCGAGCCGCAAGCTCGTGCTGCTGTCGCCGCTCGGCTTCTCGCCGACCGGCGAGGCGTTCAACCTGTCGATGGAAGACGTCGCGTCGGCGGCCGCGATCGCGCTGCGCGCCGACAAGATCATATTCCTGACCGAAGGCCCCGGCATCGTCGGCGACGAAGGCGAGCTGGTGCGTGAAATGTCGCTCGACGCGGCGGCCGAGCTGCTCGATTCCGGCAACATCCAGGGCGACGACGCGTTCTTCCTCAAGCATTCGATCCGCGCATGCCGCGGCGGCGTGACCCGCGCGCACCTGATCCCGCAGTCGCTCGACGGCAGCATGCTGCTCGAACTGTTCCTGCACGACGGCGTCGGCACGATGATCTCGTACGAGAACCTCGAAAGCCTGCGCGAGGCGACGCCGGACGACGTCGGCGGCATCCTGTCGCTGATCGAGCCGCTCGAGTCGGACGGCACGCTGGTGCGGCGCGGCCGTCACCAGATCGAACGCGACATCGACCACTTCTCGGTGATCGAGCACGATGGCGTGCTGTTCGGCTGCGCGGCGCTGTACCCGTACCAGCAGGAGAAGATCGGCGAGATGGCGTGCCTGACGGTCGCGCCGGAAGCGCAAGGCTCGGGCGACGGCGAACGCCTGCTCAAGCGCATCGAGCAGCGCGCCCGCGCGCGCGGCCTCACGCACATCTTCGTGCTCACGACGCGCACCGAGCACTGGTTCCTCAAGCGCGGCTTCGTCAAGGTCAGCGTCGACGACCTGCCGGAGGACCGCCGCAAACTCTATAACTGGCAGCGCAAGTCGCTCGTGCTGATGAAGCAGCTCTGAGCGCAGGCACGACTGCCCTTCCCCCCAGACCGATTACAGGAGAAGTACACGATGGCTCGAATGATCCAATGCGCGAAGCTCGGCAAGGAAGCCGAAGGCCTCGATTTCCCGCCGCTGCCGGGCGAACTCGGCAAGCGCATTTACGAGAGCGTCTCGAAGGAAGCATGGCAAGGCTGGCTCAAGCAGCAAACGATGCTGATCAACGAAAACCGCCTGAACATGGCCGACCCGCGCGCGCGCCAGTACCTGATGAAGCAGACGGAGAAGTACTTCTTCGGCGACGGCGCGGACCAGGCGTCCGGCTACGTGCCGCCGACGGAAGGCTGAGCGACGACGCGGCGCGCGACGGCCGCGACGGCGGCGTCGCGACGTGAAGCCAACGCCCGGACAAACGGCACCGTGTATCGCACGGTGCCGTTTGCTTTTGGGACGCCTGATCGGGCGCGAACGAAGGCCACGCGACGCGCGGGCCGCCGGGCGCGCGACGCCGCGGAATCCCCGCATCGCCACCCCATCGCATCGCGCCGGCCTGCCGGCTCAACCCGCGGGTTTCAACGTGCCGCGATCGTCGGATTGCGCGGCTTCGCCTGGGGGGCTTCCCGCCCCCGTGCTCTCGGTACCCCACTCGGCCGCGTCGCTGCGCTCGGCGCTCGACAGTTCGTCGGCGCGATACCCGGTGCGATTGAGCAGCGCCAGCATGCACGCGAGCGACACGAGCGCATAGAGCCCCGACGCGATCGCGACGCCGACGATGCTGCCGGTCGCATTGAGGATCGCCTGCGCGAGCACGGGCGTACCGCCGCCGACGACCAGCGCGCTCAACTGATACGCGAGCGACAGGCCCGTATAGCGGATGTTGGCCGGGAACACGCGCGCGAGCACGCCGCCGACCGCGCCGTAGAACATCGCCGACGGGATCGTGGAAATGCACATGCCCGCGACGGCGACCCAGTACGAACGCGTCGCGAGCGCATGGAACATCACGGGCATCAGCACGATTTCCGGGATCAGGATCCAGCACATCGCGCGCCGCATGTCGACCTTCGATACGAACCACGCGCCGACCGGCTGCATCAGGAATTGCACGACGAGCGAAATCGACAGGATGCCGAGAAACGTACCCTGCGCGTAACCGAGTTCCCTGGTCGCCCACGACAGCGCGAACGTGCTGCGGAAATACGTGACGTTGATCACCGGCAGCGTGCCGGCCGCAAGCAGCACGACAACCCAGTGGTCGCGCACGACGTCGCGCAGCGGCAGCTTCACCGTGCGCTTGCGCGCGAGCACGCGCTGCATGTCGACCGATTCCTCGAGCCTCAGCCGGATCACCATCCCGATGATCACGAGCACGGCCGACAGCAGGAACGGAATGCGCCAGCCCCACATTAGGAACGACGGCGTCGGCAGCGCGCTCAGCGTGAAGAATGCGGCCGTGGCCAGCAGGTTGCCGGTGGGCGAGCCCTGCTGCGCGAACGCCGCATACAGGATGCTGCGATGCTTCGGCGCATTCTCGCTCGCGATCAGCACCGCGCCGCCCCACTCGCCGCCGACCGCGATGCCCTGCAGCACGCGCAGCACGACGAGGCCCGCGGGCGCCCATACGCCGATCGACGCATAGCCGGGCAGCAGGCCGATGCCGGTCGTCGCGAGCCCCATCATCACCAGCGTGATCACGAGCGCGGTCTTGCGGCCGACGCGATCGCCGAGATGGCCGAACACGATCCCGCCGAGCGGCCGCGCGGCGAAGCCGGCCCAGAACGTGACGAACGCGAGCAGCGTCGCGACGCCGGGGTCCATCGTGCTGGAAAAGAACACCTTGCCGAACACGAGCGCGGCGGCCGTGCCGTAGATGTAGAAGTCGTACCACTCGATCGTGGTGCCGACGAACGCCGCAAGGGCGGCGCGGCCGGGCCGCGGCTGCGCGGCGGGCGGGGATAGCGGACGGCTCATCGATGTCTCCATGTTTGTTCGGCTGCGCGACTGTCGCGCGCGTTGCCGGATGGCCGGCCTTGCGCCGCCGGCTGGCGGGGTTGCGCTACGTTGCGTTGCCTGGGGGTTGCCGTCGATGTTGCGATCGGCCGGTTCCGGACGACGCGCATCTGCAGGCGCCGTCGCTCGTCACGTCTCGTCCGGCGCGACCTTCAGCACGCCGGCATCGAGCAGTGGCTGCTGGAGCGCGCGATCGACGCCGAGACGGTCGAGCACCGCGCGCGTGTCGCGACCGAGCGCGGGCGGCGCCGACCGGTAGGTGGCCGGCGTGCGCGACAGCTTCACCGGCGACGCCGTGCCGCGATACGCGCCGATCTCGACGAACAGGTTGCGGTGCAGCGCATGCGGATCGCGCGCGACGTCGGCCACCGTGCGCACCGGCCCGCACGGCACGCCGGCCGCCATCAGGTCGCGCGCGAGCGGCTCGCACGCGTGCGCGGCGAGCCGCGCTTCCAGTTCGACCTTCAACTGCGGCCGGTGCGCGCAGCGGCTGCGGTTGTCGACGAAGCGCGGATCGCCGGCCAGCGCCGGCGCACCGAGATGCGCGACGAGCCGCGCGAACTGCCGGTCGTTGCCCACCGCGAGGAAAATCGGCACGGTGGCCGTGCGGTAGCTGTCGTACGGCGCGATGTTCGGATGCGCATTGCCGCTGCGTTCCGGCACGCGGCCCGACCCGAAGAAATTCGGCAGATGCGGATGCAGCAGCGACACGCCGCAGTCGTACAACGCCACGTCGATCGACTGGCCGCGCCCGCTCTTTTCGCGCTCCGCGAGCGCCAGCAGGACGCCAGCGAGCGCGTTCAGCCCCGTGACCATGTCGACGATCGGCAAACCGATGCGTGTCGCGGCACCGTCGCGCTCGCCATTGACGCTCATCAGCCCGGCCATCGCCTGGATCACCGCGTCGTAGCCCGGCAGGCCGCCGAGCGGGCCGTCGTCGCCGAAGCCCGTCACCGCGCAATGGATCAGGCGCGGGAAGCGCGGCTGCAGGTCGCGTGCGTAGTCCATCCCCCAGCGCGCGAGCGTCCCGGGCTTGAAGTTCTCGACGAGCACGTCGGCGTCTTCGAGCAGGCGCCACAGGATCGCGCGCCCTTCGTCGTGCGACAGGTCGAGCGCGAGCCCCTCCTTGTTGCGGTTCACGCCCATGAAGTACCAGGCCGTGTCGCCGAGGAACGGCGGCCCCCAGCCGCGCGTCTCGTCGCCGTCAGGCGGCTCGATCTTGATCACCGTCGCGCCGTGGTCGGCGAGCGCCTGCGTGCAGTACGGGCCGCCGAGCACGCGGCTCAGGTCGACGACCTTCAGGCCGTGCAGCGCGCCGCGCGTGGTGTTCTCGGTCGCCGTGCTCATCGCTCGATCTCCGGCAGCAGGTCGAGCGCCATGTCGAGCGCCACCGGCGTGCCGCGCAGCAACGCGTCGGACGCGGCCGATTCATCATCGCGCGATGCCGGCGCGAGCGGATCGACCGGTAGCAGCTTGTGCCGCACGACCAGGTGCGCGAGCGCGAGACGCCTGAAGTCCGGCGCGAGCCGTGCGCCCTCGCAGGCCATCAGCACGGCCGCGCTCGCGTAATACAGCGCGGACGCGGCCTGCCGCACGCGCGCGTCGTCGCCCTCCCCGGCGACCCGTGCGAGCGCATCGCACGCCCGCGCGAGAATGCGCCGCAGCGCCGTGCGGCTCGCGTCGGGCAGCGGCGCCGCGCCCAGACGATCGCCGAGGAACGTGCGCAGCGCGTCGAGCGCATGCTCGCGCTGCGCGGCGCGCGCGACGTCGAGCGCGACGATGTTGCTCGTGCCTTCCCAGATCGAACCGAGGTGTGCGTCGCGCACGAGCCGCGCGTCGCTCCATTCCTCGATATAGCCGGTGCCGCCGCGCACTTCCATCGCATCGCCCGTCACGCGGCGCGCGTCCCGGCACGCGCGGAACTTGATCAGCGGCGTCAGGATCCGCACGCAGCGCGCCGCCTGCTCGTCGCCCGCATCCGCCTGCGGCAGCAGCAGCGCGATCTGCATGAACATCGCGCGCGCGGCCTCGGCCGGCAGCAGCATCTTCATCAGCTGGCGCTGCATCAGCGGCATCTCGATCAGCTTGCGGCCGAACGCCTCGCGATGCGCGGCGACGTGCAGCGCCTCGTTCAGCGCGCGCCGCATCAGCCCCGCCGCGCGCACGCCGTTCGACAGACGCGACATGTTGATCATGTCGGCCATCTGGTGAAAGCCGCGGCCGATTTCGCCGATCAGGTAGGCCTGCGCGCCTTCGAGCGCGATCTCGCCGCTCGCCATCGAACGGGTGCCGAGCTTGTCCTTCAATCGCACGATCCGGTACGCGTTGCGCGTGCCGTCCGGCAGCGTCTTCGGCAGCAGGAACAGCGCGAGGCCCTTGATGCCGGCCGGCGCGCCGTCGGGCCGCGCGAGCACCATCGCGAGGTCGGCGTCCGCATTCGAACAGAACCACTTGTCGCCGGTCAGGCGCCAGACGGTCTCGCCGTACGCGTCGGTTTCGCAGGTCGCGCGCGTCGCGATCCCGCCGACGTCGGAGCCGGCCGCCTGCTCGGTCATGAACATCGCACCCTGGTACAGCGTGTCGAAGTCGCGCGACGCGAGCCTCGGCAGGTAGCGCGCGACGAGCGCGGGATCGCCGAAGCGGCGCAGCGTGCGCGTCAGCGAATCGGTCATGCTCACCGGGCAGCACAATCCGAACTCGGCCTGCACGAACAGGAACGTCAGCGCGTACTTGACGAGCGGCGGCACCCCATCGGGCTGATGGCTCAGCGACGCGAGCCCGAGCTCCGCATACGCGACGCGTTCGAGCGCGACGTACGCCGGATCCTTGTCGATCCGCTGCACGGCTTCGCCGCGCCGGTTGCGATGCTCGAGCACGGGCGGATGCTTGTCCGCGCGCGACGCCCATTCGTCGAGTTCGCCCGATACGCGCGCGCCGAGCGCGCGCAGCCGCGGCTCGAGTTCGGCGTAGTGCGCGTCGCCGAGATGCAGCTTCAGCAACGCGCCGAGATCGGGATCGACGGTGAAGAAATTGAGGCCCCGGCTGTCGGGGATATTGGATGCGCCGGTGTCCGGCGTGCGAGCAGTGTCGTTCATGCGTGCGTCTCCTGGGTTGCCTGCGCAGTTGCCGGGGCCGGCGTGACGCCGCGGCCGGCCGGTCCTGCGTCAAGCCTTCCGAAGAGCGTAGGCGTGCGGTCGATAAGCGTCCAATACAGGATTTATCCGGTACGATAGATATCGCTTATCGACGCCGACGCCAGGAGGAGACACCGTGGAACTGAGGCAGTTGCGCTACTTCGTGGCGGTCGCCGAGGAGCTGCATTTCGGGCGCGCGGCGAAGCGCCTGTTCATCTCGCAGCCGGCGCTGAGTTTCGACATCCGCAAGTTCGAGGACGCGCTCGGCGTGCAGCTCTTCTCGCGCACCAACAAGACCGTCGCGCTAACCAACGCGGGCGAGGTGCTGCTCGGCGAAGCGCGCCGGCTGCTGCTGCAGGCGGCCGAAGCCGAGCGCCTGACGGTACGCTCCGCGTCGGGCCTCGCGGGCCGGCTGCGGATCGGCTTCGTCCACTCGATGCTGTATCGCGGGCTGCCCGATGCGGTGCGGCGCTTCGAGGCAGACTATCCGGGCGTCGAGGTCGTGCTGAGCGAGATGAACACGCACGCGCAGGTGCAGGCGATCCAGCGCGGCCAGATCGATCTCGGCTATGCGCACTGGGGCCGCTTCCCGCCCGACGTCGAATCGGCGCCCGTCTATGCGGAGCCGTTCGTGTGCTGCCTGCCGGCCGCGCATCCGCTCGCGCGGCGCCGGCAGGTCGCGCTCGCCGCGCTCGCGACGGAACCGTTCATCCTGTTTCCGCGCGACGCCGCGCCGCACTATCACGACCTGATCATCGCGCAGTGCGTGAACGCGGGCTTCAGTCCGGTGATCCGCCACGAGGCGCGGCTGTGGCAGACGATCCTGTCGATGATCGAGTTCGGGATGGGCATCGCGCTGGTGCCGCGCGTGCTGCAGCAGGCGAAAAGCGACCGGCTCGCGTTCCTGCCGCTGAAGGACGCGTCGCTCGAATCGCGCACGCTCGCGCTGAAACGCAGCGGCACCGCCGAACCGGTCGCGTTGCGCTTTGCAGGCTACGTGCGCACATCCATCGACGCGCTGCGCGCTCCGGCGAGATGAGCACGCGGCCTGCGGACCGGTGCTTGCGGCTGTTTAAAAAAATTTGCAGAAAGGGCTTTACGAACCCCAAAATCTCTGACATAATTTGATTCTTCTTTGGGCGGTTAGCTCAGCGGTAGAGCACTGCCTTCACACGGCAGGGGTCACTGGTTCGATCCCAGTACCGCCCACCAAAGAATTCAAGGGCCTGCGTCTCACGACGCAGGCCCTTTTCGTTTTGGCGTCGCGCGTGCCCGGCGCGATACGGGCGCCCCATCACGCGACGCCGCGCCCTCCGCACGCAGGTGTGCCGTGCTTACCGCATGTCCCCCACCCGCTCCGCCGTCGCATCGAACGCGCGCTTCGCCTTGTCGACGATCTCGTCGACCTCCGCCTCGCGAATCACAAGCGGCGGCGACAGCAGCATCCGGTCGCCGGTCGCGCGCATGATCAGGTTGCCGTTGAAGCAGAAGTCGCGGCAGATCGTGCCGATATCGATGCTCGCATCGAACCGCTCACGATCGCGCGCCAGCTGAACGCCCGCGACCAGCCCGCTCCCCGCGATCTCGCCGACGATCGGATGGTCGCCCAGCGCATCGCGCAGCCGGCGCTGGAAATACGGCCCGATATCGGTCTTCACGCGCTCGACGATGCCTTCGTCGCGCAGCAGCTTCAGGTTCGCGACCGCGACGGCCGCCGCCACCGGATGGCCGGAGTACGTGAGGCCGTGATTGAATTCGCCGTTGTCGATGATCGGGCGCGCGACGCGTTCGTGAATGCCGACCGCGCCCATCGGCACGTAGCCCGACGTCAGGCCCTTCGCCATCGTGATCAGGTCCGGCTCGAAGCCGAAGTGCTGGTGCGCGAACCATTCGCCGGTGCGCCCGAACCCGCCGATCACTTCGTCCGCGACGAGCAGGATGTCGTACTTGCGGCAGATCCGCTGGATTTCCGGCCAGTACGTCGACGGCGGGAAGATCACGCCGCCCGCGCCCTGGAACGGCTCGCCGATGAACGCCGCGACGTTGTCCGCGCCGAGCTCGAGGATCTTCGCTTCGAGCTGCTGCGCACGTGCGAGACCGAACGCTTCGGGCGTCTCGCCTGGCTGCGCTTCGCCGAAGAAATACGGCTGGTCGATGTGCACGATGTGCTCGACCTTCGACGGCATCTGCTCGTGCATGTAGCCCATCCCGCCGAGCGTGCCGCCCGCGATCGTCGAGCCGTGATAGCCGTTCTTGCGCGAGATCACGTACTTCTTCTGCGGCTTGCCCTGCACGCGCCAGTACTGGTGCACGAGTCGCAGCACGGTGTCGTTGCCTTCCGAGCCGCTGTTGCAATAGAAGAAGTGGTTGAAACCGGCGGGCGTCACCTCGGCGAGCATCGCCGACAGCTCGATGATCGGTGGATGCGTGGTCTTGAAGAACGTGTTGTAGAACGGCAGTTCCTGGATCTGGCGATACGCGGCGTCGGCGAGTTCCTTGCGGCCGTAGCCGACGTTCACGCACCAGAGGCCGGCCATCCCGTCGATCACCTTGTTGCCGTCCGAGTCCCACAGGTAGACACCGTCGGCCTTGACGATCACGCGGCTGCCGGCGCGGTTGAGCGCGCCCATGTCGGAGAACGGGTGGATGTGGTGCGCGGCGTCGAGCGCGCGAAAATCGGCAGTCGAGTACCGCGGAAAAGCGTCGTTTCGATCGGTCATGTTTTCTCCGTCAAACAGCGCCGCACGCCTACACGTGCAGCAGCAGATGCCTGCGTTCCCACGAGCTGATCACGCGGAAGAACGCTTCGTATTCGGTTTCCTTCAACGCCAGGTAGGCCTTCACGAACTTGTCGCCGAGGATGCCGGCGAGCGGCTCGCACGCGGCCATCAGCGAGATGCCTTCCTCGAGGTTGCGCGGCAGCTGGTACGGCAGGTCATAGCCGTCCGATGCGATCGGCTCGGTCGGCGCGAGCTGTTGCGTGATGCCGAGATAGCCGGCGGCGAGCGTCGCCGCGAATGCGAGGTACGGATTGCAGTCGACGCCCGGAATCCGGTTCTCGATACGACGCGCGACGGGGCTCGACTGCGGAATGCGAAAGCCCACCGTGCGGTTGTCGTAGCCCCATTGCACGTTGATCGGCGCGGCCATGAAGCGCGACAGGCGGCGATACGAATTGATGTACGGCGCGAAGATCGGCATCAGCGCCGGCGTGTACTTCTGCAGCCCGGCCAGATAACTGTGGAACAGCGGCGACACGGCGCCGTTTTCGTCGGCGAACAGGTTACGCCCGGTGCGTATGTCCGCGAGGCTCTGATGAATGTGCATCGCGGAACCCGGCTCGTTTTCCATCGGCTTGGCCATGAACGTCGCATACATGTTGTGACGCAATGCGGCCTCGCGCACCGTGCGCTTGAACAGGAACACCTGGTCGGCCAGCGACAGCGCGTCGCCGTGCATGAAGTTGATCTCCATCTGCGCGGCGCCGACTTCATGGATCAGCGTCTCGATATCGAGGCCCTGCATTTCGCAATACTCGTAGATGTCCTCGAATAGCGGATCGAACTCGTTGACGGCCTCGATCGAATACGACTGGCGGCCCGTTTCCGCTCGCCCCGTACGGCCGACGGGCGGACGCAGCGGCAGGTCGGGGTCGGCGTTCATGTCGACCAGATAAAACTCGAGTTCCGGTGCGACGACCGGCTTCCAGCCCTTCGCCTCGTACAGGTCGAGCACGTGGCGCAGCACGTAGCGCGGCGAGATCTCGACCGGCGAGCCGTCGAAATGCACGCAGTCGTGGATCACCTGCGCGGTCGGATCGACCGCCCACGGGATCAGGCAGATCGTCGACGGATCGGGTACGCACACCATGTCGGGATCGGTTACGCCGGTCAGCGTGCCGTCCTCCGGATAGTCGCCGGTGACGGTCTGCACCATCACGGCCTGCGGCAGGCGCATCGATTCGCCGGATTCGAACTTGTTGCGCGGAATGATCTTGCCGCGCGCGATGCCGGCCATGTCGGGAATGATCGCCTCGACTTCGGTGATGCGGTGCTGTCGCAGGAATTCGCTCAGTTCGGGTTGCATGATCGGTCTCGTTAGTCGATGTCGATATCGGATGCGGCCGGCGACGGCGTCGCGCCGCCCGCATGAAGGCGGTGCGTCATCCGCGCGCGGCACGCCGCGCCGAAGGCCGCGAAGATGTCGCGCGACAGCGGCTGCTCCGCGTAGCGCCATTCGGGATGCCACTGCACGCCGAGCGCGAACGCACGCGCGCCGCGCACGCTGACGGCTTCGACCAGCCCGTCGGGCGCGCTCGCCTCGACGGCGAGCCCCGCGCCCAGGCGCGCGAGGCCCTGGTCGTGCAGCGAATTGACCGTCGCCTCTTGCGCGCCGCGCGCGATCCGCTGCAGCAAGCCGCCCGGTGCGAGCTGCACGACGTGCGCGGGACCGTACTGCCGTTCGAGCGGATCGTCCGGCCGTTCGCGGTGGTCGTCGAAGCCGGCCGTCACATGCAGCCGCTGGTGCAGCGTACCGCCGTACGCGACGTTCAGCTCCTGCATGCCGCGGCAAATGGCGAGCACGGGCACGCCCGCGTCGATCGCCGCGCGGATCAGCGGCAATGCGGTCGCATCGCGCGCCGGATCGTGCAGCGTGTCGGGCACGCTGGCGGCGCCGCCGTAGTGATGCGGTTCGACGTTCGAATAGCTGCCGGTCAGCAGCAGTCCGTCGATTGCCGCGACGATCGCATCAGCCGGCTGCCGCGCGCCGAGTGCGGGCAAGACGAACGCCAGCGCGCCGGCGCCGTCGACGATGGCGGCGAGGTACTTCTCGCCCGCCGTGTGGTTCGGGTGGGCGCCGCGCAGGATGCGGTCGGCGGTGACGGCTACGATCGGTCGTGCACGCACCGGCGTCTCTCCGGTAAGGGCGCGCGACACGCTTGCGCGCGCAACGATGCAGGTTCACGGGTACGTCGCACACGCGCGCAATCGCGCGGCGCAGGCGCAAGCGCGCTCCTGCCGCACGGATGCTGCAACAGCGGGCGATACGACCCGGGACGAAAACGGAAACGGACGCTAGGGCAACAACGATGCGCTGCCGTCGCACTGCACCGCGCTGAACAGGTGCGCGGTCGCGAGATTGAAGCGGCGCGGGCCGCGATGGGAAATGGCGAAGAAGCGAGGCTCGCGTAACGGGGTGGCGCGCGTGCCGCGATCAGCATGCCGGTTCGGCCCGGCCTGAGGCGGCGCGCCCGCCGACGGACTTCGCGTCCGGCGTATCGAAGGGCTGGCGGCTTTCACGATCGTACTCGACTGACTGATGGAGGCAGGACACGTGTCGCTATGCCGCGTGGCGACACGTCAGCAAGATGTCTCGCAGCGGATGCCGGCGCGGTCGGGCCATGTCGATGGCCTCGCCGCCGGTACGCACGTGACGACTTCCTGACATTCAGCTTATATCACCTAAAAATTGCGTCAAATTTTCAGGGGCCGATGACGACATCGATCAGACGAAAAAAAAGGCATCGATCGCGCGGATCGATGCCGTTTTGTGCATTGCATCGGCTTGCCTGCCATGTGCCGACGGGGCGCCACGCACTGCCTCGCCGCGCTGCCGCATGAATGCGGCCCCTGCTCAGCGATGCGCGAGCGCCGTTTCGACGAGCGTCTGCAGAAGCGGCACGATCCGCGCTGCACGCGCTTCGTCGTACGCGTACGGACGCGTCTCCTCCATGTAGGTGATCTGCGACAGCTCGAGCTGCACGGCCTCGACGCCGGTCTCGGGCACGCCATAGTGGCGCGTGATGTAGCCGCCCTTGAAGCGCCCGTTCGCGACGGCCGTGTAGCCGCCGTGCGCGAGCACGCGCGCGGCGAGCGCCTCCGCGAGCCCGGGCGTCGCACTCGCGCCGCTCGACGTGCCGAAGTTGAAGTCCGGCAGGCGGCCGTCGAAGAAACGCGGCACGTGCGAGCGGATCGAATGCGCTTCCCACACGAGCACGCGGCCGTGTTCGCCTTTCACGCGCGCGATCTCGCGTTGCAGCGCGTCGTGATACGGCACCCAGTAGCGGTCGCGGCGACGCATGATCTCGTCGTCGCCGGGCAGCGCGCTCGCCGGATACAGCGGCGCCTTGTCGAACGTATCGACCGGCACGAGGCCCGTCGTGTCCTGCCCCGGATACAGGTTCTCGTTGTCGGGCGGACGGTTCAGGTCGACCACGTAACGCGCATGCGACGGCACGAGGATCGACGCGCCGAGATCGGCCGCGAAGCCGTACAGCCGCTCCAGATGCCAGTCGCAATCGTCGACGAAGCGCGCGTCGGGCGTCATCGTCGCGGCGATGTCGTCGGGAATGTACGTGCCCGCATGCGGAATCGAGATCAGCAGCGGCAGCGTGCCCTGCTTCAGCGTGAATACAGCCGGTTGTTCAGTCATGTCGCCTCACCGTAAGAGTCGGCCGGCGCACCGTGCGCCGGTTGCCGCGCGTCAGCGCAGCAGTTGCGCCAGCGCGGCGCGGTAGTCGGCGTACGCTGCGCCTTCGTCGCGATGGCGGCGGCCGCTCACGACGCGCTCGCCGCCCGTGTAGACGTCGAGCACCGGCGTCTCGCCGTGCTCGGCGAACACGATGCCCGACAGCCATGCGGCGCTGTCGTGTTCGGCAATCGCCGGATGATCGGGATCGAGCACGAGCCAGTCGGCGCGACAGCCCGCGCGCAGCGCACCGATGCGCCGCCCGCTCGCCTGCGCGCCGCCCGCGAGCGACGCATCGAACAGGCGATCGGCGACGTGCGTCTGCGACGCGCTCGCCAGCACGTTGCGCGCGCGGTGCACGAGCCGCTGCCCGTATTCGAGCAGGCGTAGCTCCGAGCGCCAGTCGACCGACGCGTGGCTGTCCGAGCCGACGCCGATCACGCCGCCCTGCGCGAGATAGTCGACGGCCGGGAACACGCCGTCGCCGAGGTTCGCTTCGGTCGTCAGGCACAGCCCGGCGACCGCGCGGCGCTTCGCGAGCGCCGCCGTCTCGGCTGCATCGACGTGCGTCGCGTGCACGAGGCACCAGCGCGCATCGACGTCGAAACGATCGAGCAGCCATTGGACCGGGCGTGCGCCGTACGCGCGCACGCAGTCGTCGACTTCGGCCGTCTGCTCGGCGATGTGGATATGCACCGGCGCATCGTCGGGCAGCCCGTCGAGCAGCACGCGCAGCCCGTTCTCGGACACCGCGCGCAGCGAATGCGGCGCGACGCCGTAGCGCAGCCCGCCATGCTCGGGCGCCGCGCGACGCATCGCGTCGAGCAGTTCGAGCACGCCGTCGGGTGTGTTGATGAAGCGGCGCTGGTCGTCGCGCGGCGGCTTGTTGCCGAAGCCGGCGAACTGGTACGACACGGGCAGCATCGTGATGCCGATGCCGGCCGAGCGCGCGGCGTCGACCACGCGCGTACCGAGCGCCGCGATCTGCGGATAGCGGGAGCCGTCCTGCGCGTGATGCACGTAGTGGAATTCGCACACCGACGTGTAGCCGCACTTGAGCATCTCGACGTACAGCCAGCGTGCAATCGCCGCGAGCGCGTCGGGCGTGATCTTCAGCGCGAAGCGGTACATCAGGTCGCGCCAGCTCCAGAAGCTGTCGGCGGGATTCGCGCGGTATTCGGTGAGCCCCGCCATCGCGCGCTGGAACGCGTGCGAATGCAGGTTCGGCATGCCGGGCAGCACCGGCCCGGCCGCGCGCGCGACGCCGGCCGGTGCGTCGGTGTCGGACGTCACGTCGGTCAGCGTGCCGGCCGCGTCCCAGCGCAGCAGCACGTTGCGGCGCCAGCCGTCGGGCAGGTAGGCGTGGTCCGCGAACAACAGGGTATCGGTCATTGCGTGTCCTCATCGACCGGATCGAGCGCTTGAGCCTCTCGTCCGGCCCGGTGCCGCGGCCGGCAGGCGCGAGCGCGTCGCGCCAGCGCCGGCCTCGCGGCGATCGACCGGAACGCGCCGTTGCACAGCGAGTCCGGTCCCTGCAAAGCGTCGGCCGGGCCGGTGCGTCACGTACCCGGCCCGGTCCGTCGCAAAACTATCCGTTCATCCTGCGAAACACGGCCGTGCCGCTGCGTACGACCTGCTCGCACAGCGGTCGGCCGATCCAGTACGCCAGCTCGGCCAGCGAGCCGACCGACCACACGGCGAAGTCGGCCTGGCGACCGACCTCGAGCGCGCCGTGGCGATCCCCGCGGCCAAGCGCCGCGGCCGCATGGCGGGTGACGCCCTGCAGCACCTCCGGCACCGTCATGCGGAACAGCGTGCAGCCCATGTTCAGCGTCAGCAGCAGCGATTCGAGCGGCGACGTGCCGGGGTTGTGATCGGTCGCGAGCGCGATCGGCACGCCGTGCTTGCGCAGCAGCTCGATCGGCGGCAGTTGCGTTTCGCGGATGAAGTAGTACGCGCCGGGCAACAGCACGGCGACCGTGCCGGCCGCCTTCATCGCCTCGATACCGGCTTCGTCCAGAAATTCGAGGTGGTCGGCGGACAGCGCGCGGTAACGCGCGGCGAGCGCCGTGCCGCCCGCATTCGACAGTTGCTCCGCATGCAGCTTCACCGGCAACCCTCGGCGTGTCGCCGCTTCGAACACGCGCTCGGTCTGCGCGAGCGAAAAGCCGATGCGTTCGCAGAACACGTCGACCGCGTCGACGAGCCCTTCGTCGGCCAGCGTCGGCAGCATCCGCTCGCACACTTCGTCGATGTAGTCGTCCGCGCGTCCCGCGTATTCCGGGGGTAGCGCATGCGCGCCGAGGAAGGTCGTATAGACGGTGACCGGGAAGCGTTCGCCGAGCTGGCGCGCGACGCGCAGCATCTTGCGCTCGCTTGGCAAGTCGAGCCCGTAGCCCGACTTGATCTCGATCGCGGTCACGCCTTCGGCGAGCAGCGGCTGCAGACGCGCGGCGGCCTGCACGAACAGCGTCGTCTCGTCGGCCGCGCGCGTCGCGCGCACCGTCGACACGATGCCGCCGCCCTGCCGCGCGATTTCCTCGTAGCTGACGCCCGCGAGGCGCTGCGCGAATTCGTCGGCGCGCGTGCCGCCGTACACGAGGTGCGTATGGCAGTCGACGAGGCCCGGCGTCACCCACGCGCCGTGCAGGTCCTCACGCCGCCAGTGCGCATAGCCGTGCGGCAGCGCGGACAATGCGCCGAGCCACGCGATCGTGCCGGTTTCGTCGACGGCGATCGCAGCGTCGTCGATCGTCTCGTCGGGATGGCCGTGCGGACACAGCCTCAGGTGATGCCAGACAGTCGGTTTCATGCGTTCAGTCTCGTTCGCCGACGGCAAGCGATACGGCCAGCAGCGCGCCGCTTCCGCTCACGACGACGTCAAACGCACGCCGCGGCCCGTCGAGCCGCAACGTGTCCATTTCCTGCAGCGCATAATGCGCGCCATCGATCTCGACGCCGACCGCGCCCGTCGCACAGAACAGCAGTACGGTATCGGCGCGCTCGATGCGGTGCGTGCCTGCGAGCCATACGTCGACCGCCCCGCGCGCGGCCGAACGGCGCGTCATTAGGTTGAAGTCGCGCGTCGCGCCGTCGTGCAGCGTCGCGTCGATCGCCGTCTCGCCCGCGAAATCCGCACGGGCCAGCGGTGCGTCGAGCACGTGCCGCGTGCCACCCGCTTCGGCGAGCGTCATGCCCGCGCCGGACAGCAGCACAAGCGTGCGGTCGACGCCGTCGAAACGCGAGAACGGCCCGGCCGCGCCGACGTCCGCGACGCTCACGCGCCATGCGAACGTATCCAGCGCGGCGCCCGGCGGGAATGCACCGATCTCGCGCGTCACGCCGCCGCCGTTCTTCCACGGCGACGCGACGAGATCCGCCGCGCGGATCATCACGGCGGCCAGCGTCGCGTTCACCGGCGCCTGGTCGAGCGCCGTCATGCTCAGCGGCCGAGCATCGGCAGCTTCAGGCCGGCTTCGCGGGCCGTCTGCTGCGCGAGTTCGTAGCCGGCATCCGCATGGCGCATCACGCCCGTGGCCGGATCGTTCAGCAGCACGCGACCGAGACGCTCGTGCGCATCAGCCGTACCGTCGGCGACGATCACGACGCCCGAGTGCTGCGAGAAGCCCATGCCGACGCCGCCGCCATGGTGCAGCGACACCCACGATGCGCCGCCCGCGGTGTTCAGCAGCGCGTTCAGCAGCGGCCAGTCGCTGACCGCGTCCGAACCGTCCTTCATCGATTCCGTCTCGCGGTTCGGGCTCGCGACCGAACCGGTGTCGAGGTGATCGCGGCCGATCACGATCGGCGCCTTCAGTTCGCCGTTCTTCACCATCTCGTTGAACGCCTGGCCGAGGCGATAGCGATCCTTCACGCCGACCCAGCAGATCCGTGCCGGCAGGCCCTGGAACGCGATGCGCTCGCGCGCCATGTCGAGCCAGTTGTGCAGGTGCGGATCGTCGGGGATCAGCTCCTTCACCTTCTGGTCGGTCTTGTAGATGTCTTCCGGATCGCCGGACAGCGCGACCCAGCGGAACGGCCCCTTGCCTTCGCAGAACAGCGGACGGATGTAGGCCGGCACGAAGCCCGGGAAGTCGAACGCGTTCTCGACGCCCATTTCCAGCGCCATCTGGCGGATGTTGTTGCCGTAGTCGAGCGTCGCCGCGCCGCGTTCCTGCAGCGCGAGCATCGCGCGCACCTGCACGGCCATCGACTGCTTCGCGACCTTCACGATGCTCTGCGGATCGACCTTCTGCGCTTCGCGCCATTGCGCGACGGTCCAGCCTTGCGGCAGGTAGCCGTTGATCGGATCGTGCGCGCTCGTCTGGTCGGTCACGCAGTCCGGCGTGATGCCGCGCGTGACGAGTTCCGCGAACACGTCGGCCGCGTTGCCGAGCAGGCCGACCGACACCGGCTTGCCGGTGCGCTTCGCTTCGTCGATCATGCCGAGCGCTTCGTCGAGCGTCGTCGCCTTCTTGTCGACGTAGCGCGTCTTCAGGCGGAAGTCGATGCGCGTCTCGTCGCATTCGACCGCGATCATCGAGAAGCCGGCCATCGTCGCGGCGAGCGGCTGCGCGCCACCCATCCCGCCCAGGCCGCCCGTCAGGATCCAGCGGCCCGACGGATCGCCGTTGAAATGCTGGTTCGCGACCGAGAAGAAGGTTTCATAGGTGCCCTGCACGATGCCCTGGCTGCCGATGTAGATCCAGCTGCCGGCCGTCATCTGGCCGTACATCATCAGGCCCTTGCGATCGAGCTCGTGGAAGTGATCCCAGTTCGCCCAGTGCGGCACCAGGTTCGAGTTCGCGAGCAGCACGCGCGGCGCATCCTTGTGCGTGCGGAACACGCCGACCGGCTTGCCCGATTGAATCAGCAGCGTTTCGTTTTCCTCGAGATCCTTCAGCGACGCGAGGATCTGGTCGTAGCATTCCCAGTTGCGCGCCGCACGGCCGATGCCGCCGTACACGACGAGCGCATGCGGATGCTCGGCGACTTCCGGATCGAGGTTGTTCTGGATCATCCGGTAGGCCGCTTCGGCCAGCCAGGTCTTGCAGGTCTTCTCGCTGCCGCGCGGCGCGCGGATCGTGCGCGTCGGATCGAGACGGGGATCGATATGTTTCGGATGATTCATGACGGCTGCTCCCGAAGGAAATGGAAGATCAAATAGGAATCAGAAATGCCCGGTGAAGCGATAACGGCTGCCGGGATGCCACAAATTCGCCACCGAGGCGACGACGCCCTGCGACCAGGTGCGCCGATGTAAAACCAGACACGGTTCGACGCCGTCCATCCGCAGCTGCTCGCGCCGCTCCGGCGCCGGGGCCGCCGCTTCGATCCGGTACTCGACGCGCTGCAGCGGCGCCGCGCGCATCAGGTACAGGTTCGGCGTCGTGTTCGTGAAATCCTGCTCGGCGTAATCCGGCGCGACCGCCGGATTCACCCATCGTTCCTCGAGCTGCACCGGTTCGTCGTTCTCGAAGTGCAGCACCTGCGAATGAAACAGCTTCGTGCGCACGGCCACCTGCATCTCGTCGGCAAGCGCATCGTCGGCGCGGATCGTGTCGAGCCCGAGCACGCTCGCGCGGTACGCATGCCCGCGTGCGCCCACCTCTTCCGAGATGCTGCGGATCGCGACCAGCGTCGACTCGTACTTCGGCCGCGCGACGTAGGTGCCCGCGCCCTTCATGCGCGTGAGCACCTGCTCGGCCGTCAACTCGCGCACCGCGCGGTTGACGGTCATGCGCGCCACCTTGAACTCGCGTGCCAGTTCGTTCTCGGACGGCACCTGATCGCCCTCCGCCCATTCGCCGGCGTGAATGCGGCCCAGGATGAAATCCTTGATCTCCTGGTAGACCGGCGCGCTCATCGGCTTACTGTTCCGACGCGAACGAGAACGGCGCGATCTTCGCGAACGCACGCTCGCCGACCAGCTTCGCGATCGCCGCGATGTCCGGTGCGAAGTAGTGGTCGAGTTCGTAGTGCGCGACCTTGCCGCGGATCGTCTCCATCACCGGCGCGAGCTTCGGGCTCGTGTGGTACGGCGCACGCAGGTCGACGCCCTGGGCGGCGGCCAGCAGTTCGATCGCGAGGATGTGCTTCGTGTTGTCCGCGATGTCGGCGAGCTTGCGCGCGGCGAACGTCGCCATCGACACGTGGTCTTCCTGGTTCGCGGAAGTCGGCAGCGAGTCGATCGACGCCGGGTGCGCGAGCGTCTTGTTTTCCGACGCGAGCGCGGCCGCCGTCACGTGCGCGATCATGAAGCCGGAGTTCACGCCGCCGTCCTTCACGAGGAACGGGGGCAGGCCCGACAGCGTCGCGTCGATCAGCAGCGCGATGCGGCGCTCGGCCAGCGCGCCGATTTCCGCCGCGGCGAGCGCGAGGTTGTCGGCCGCGAACGCGACGGGCTCGGCGTGGAAGTTGCCGCCCGACAGCACTTCGCCGGTATCCGGGAAGATCAGCGGGTTGTCCGACACGGCGTTCGCTTCGACCAGCAGCACGTCGGCCGCGTGGCGCATCTGGTCCAGGCACGCGCCCATCACCTGCGGCTGGCAGCGCAGGCTGTACGGATCCTGCACCTTGTCGCAGTCGCGGTGCGACTGGTTGATCGGCGAACCTTCGAGCAGTTCGCGGTACGACGCGGCCGCGTCGATCTGGCCTTGATGGCCGCGCAGTTCGTGGATGCGCGCGTCGAACGGCTTCACCGAGCCGGCTGCCGCGTCGACCGACAGCGCGCCGGCGACGAGCGCGGTGCGGTACAGGTCTTCGATCGCGAACATGTTGTCGAGCGCGAGCGCGGTCGACGCCTGCGTGCCGTTCAGGAGCGCGAGGCCTTCCTTCGCCTGCAGCGTCAGCGGCGCGAGACCCGCGACACGCAGACCGTCGAGCGCGCTCGCGCGTTCGCCGCGGATGAACACTTCGCCGACGCCGAGCAGCACGGCCGACATGTGGGCGAGCGGCGCGAGGTCGCCCGATGCGCCGACCGAGCCCTTCACCGGGATCAGCGGCAGCACGTCCGCGTTGAACAGCGTGATCAGCGCGTCCATCACTTCGCGGCGGATGCCCGAGTGGCCGCGACCGAGGCTCGACAGCTTCAGCGCCATCAAGAGGCGCACCGACGAGCGCGCCATCGGCTCGCCGACCCCGACCGCGTGCGACAGCACCAGGTTCTTCTGCAGCAGTTCGAGCTGGTCGTGCGGGATGTGGGTGCTCGCCAGGCGGCCGAAGCCCGTGTTGATGCCGTACGCCGGCTCGCCCTTCGCGGCGATGTCGGCGACGGCCTTCGCGCCCGCGTCGATCTTCGCGAAGCTGGCCGGGTCGAGCTTCAGTTGCACGGATTCGCGTGCGATCCGGCGCAGTTGCGGGAGGGTCAGATGGCCGGGGGTCAACGTAATCATGTGAGCAATCCTGTCTAGACAAGTTCGGAATGGCTTGAAGTGTAGCCATCGAAACTTGTCTAGACAACCCGTTTTTCATTATTCCGGCCTCGGGAGTTTCCCTGATGACCGGCGGGGCCCGCCGGGCCGGTCAGCGGGATCCGTTTTTTAACGTATGTTGCAATTATTTTGTATTTGGCAACATACGAATCAACATTCGCCACGGAGACCGTCATGCCCTTCCCGTCACGATTCGCCGCACGCGTCGGCCGTCCTCTGCTCGTCGCCGCGTGCGCACTCGCGTGCGGCGCGTCCGTCGCCGCCGAGCCGCTGTCCGGCACGCTCGAGAAGATCCGGCAGTCCAACCTGATTTCGGTCGGCCATCGCGAAACGTCGGTGCCGTTCTCCTATGTCGATGCGAGCGGCAAGGTCATCGGCTTCTCGCAGGACCTGTGCGACCGCGTGATCGCCGCGGTGAAGGCGCGCACCGGCAAGCCCGACCTGCAGGTGCGCTTCATTCCGGTCACGTCGCAGAACCGCATTCCGCTCGTGCAGAACGGCACCGTCGATCTCGAATGCGGCGTGACGACCAATCTCGCCGCGCGCCATGCACAGGTCGCGTTTTCGACCACCGTCTTTGTCGCGACGACGCGCCTGCTCACGCGCACGAGCTCGGGCGTCCGCGACTTCCCCGATCTCGCCGGCAAGACGGTCGTGACGAACCAGGGCACGACGTCCGAACGCCTGCTGCGCAAGATGAACGAGGAAAGGAAGATGCACATGCAGATCATCAGCGCGAAGGACTACGGCGAAGGACGCCTCACGCTCGAATCGGGCCGCGCGGCCGCGTACATGATGGACGACGTGCTGCTCGCGGGCGTGCGCCAGCTCGCCGCGAAGCCGGCCGACTGGCAGCTCGTCGGCACGCCGCAATCGTCAGAAGCCTACGGGTTCATGCTGCGCAAGGACGATCCTCAGTTCAAGGCGCTCGTCGACGGCGTGCTCGTGCAGCTGATGAAAAGCGGCGAGATCAACGCGCTGTACGACAAATGGTTCATGAAGCCGGTGCCGCCGAAGGGGCTGTCGTTCGACTTCCCGATGAGCGACGTGATCAAGGCCCGCTACGCGGCGCCGAACGACGCGCCGCTCGAATAAGCGCCGTGCGTCGCGCTCGGCCTACGCGCGCGTCCACGCGATGCACGCCGCGTAGCCGGGCGCCGCGTCGAGCCAGGCCGCGTCGAACGCCGCGACGCCGGCGGCAGGCGCGGCCGGCTCGACGATCGTCGTCGCGGGTGTCGCCGGGTCGCGCGGCGGCACGACCGCGAACGCGCGCAGCCCGCCGACGATGCCGGTGCCGAGCGCCTTGAGCAGCGCCTCCTTCGCGGACCACACCCGCATGAATTCACCCTCGCGCGCGCCGGGCGGCAGGCCGTCGAGATACGCGATCTCGGCGGGTGCGCACACTTCGCGCGTCAGCGCGCGCCAGTCGGTCGCGCGGTTGCAGCCCTCGATATCGACGCCGACACGGCCCGCCGGCGCCCATGCGAGCAGCGCATGATCGCCCGCATGCGACACGTTGAAGTCGAGCGACGCGCAATGCGCCGGGTCCAGCGACGGCCGCCCCGCTGCGTCGACGACGAGCGCGACCGCGTGCGGCGCGATACCGAGCGCCGCGCCGAGCACGTCGCGCAGCGCGGCGCGGGTCGCGGCGCTACGCACCGCATCCTCGTGCCGCAGGAAGCGCGCAGCGCGGGCGCGCTCTTCGTCGCTCAGCGCCGCATACGCGGGCGACGCGAGCTGCACGCGCCAATCGAAATCGACGCGCGCGATCCGCACGCCGGCGCTCGCCGCGGCGAGCGGCGCGTCGAGCGCATGCACACGCCATGCGCGGGACGTTTCAACGGGAGAAGCGGAATCGGAAGGAATGGACATCGGCGCGCGGCAGCCTGTACGGCAAGACGAAACGTCCGATGTTAATCGATCGCGGCGGCGTCTGGCCGACTGCTGCCTGACCGGGACGCAAACAGGGATGCGCGCCGCGTTCGTATGCGCCCGCTCACCCGCTCGCGGCCCTGCCCGGCACACCGCTCCCCGTCACCCGCCCGCGCGACGCCGGGTGCAGCGCGTGCACGACGCCCGGCGCATTGGCCGGCAGCACGCCGTGTTGCAGCCAGTACAACGCGACCGGCCACAGCGTGTCGGTGAAGCGGCTGTGGAAAAACGCGAAATGGCCGATCGCGTCGACGCCGATGTCGGCCGGCGCGATCCGCAGATGCGTGACGTTGCTGCCCGTGTAGTAGCCGGCCAGCCGTTCGATCGCGGCGACCGTGCCGAACGCGTCGTCGTCGATGCCGACCGCGAGCATCGGCGCCGACAGCCCCGCGAAGCGCGCCGGCAACGCGGCACGGCTCGCCGCGCCGTCGTCGAGCACGCTGCCGAGGTAGCCGTCCTCGAAACGCGGCTGCGAACGCGCCCACGACAGCGCGATACCGCGCGGCGTATCCTCCATCCAGCCGAGCCGCTTCGCGGGCACGTAGCCGAACACGGCGGCGAGCGCGGGCATCGCGACATGCCACTTCCACCACATGCGGCGGCGCTCGGCGGGCAAATAGTCGCGCCAGTACGCGTACTGCGCGCCGACGGTCACCGCATGCCGCACGTGCACGTTCGATGCCGCGAGGCCGAGCACGCAGCCGCCGATGCTGTGCGCGACCACATCGAGCGGCTGGCCCGGAAACGCGTCGCGCGCGTAGTGCAGCGCGGCTTCGCAATCGAGCCGTCCCCAGTCGAGCCAGTTCGCGCGCAGCTTCGCGAGCTGCGCCGGACGCGATCCGCCGATGCCGCGATAGTCGTAGACGAGCACATCGCGCCCTTGCGCGAACAGCCACGCCGCGAAACGAAAGTAGTAGTCGCAGCGGACCGACGTCGCGCAGTTGACGACCGTCACGGGCCGCGCCGCGGCGCCGCCGCCGCGATGGCGCCACACGTGGCCGCGCAGTTCGTAGCCGTCGGCCGCGCGCAGCGTCACGGGTTCGGGCGGCAATGCGCCCGCCGCGCGACTGCCCGGCGCCGCCCCGCCTTCGTCGTTCGAAATCGTCATCGTGTCTCCTGTCGACCCCAGTTAGCGCTTTAGCGCTTACTGGGGTCCCATGCATCGCGGTCGACCCCAGTTAGCGCTTTAGCGCTTACTGAGGTCCCATGCATCGCGGTCGGTCCGAGTTGGCGCTTCAGCGCTGACTCGGCCCCCTCCTCCGCGATCAACCCGCCTCCATTGAACTTGACGCGTGCCGCGTTCTCAACCAATCTTGCTGCTCCGTTCGCATGAGTCACGCGCATGTCAACGCCACTCGTCCGTCTCCCGTCGCTCGATCTCGTCCGCGGTTTCGTCGCCGTCGGCCGCCGCATGAGCATCACGCTTGCCGCGCAGGACCTGTGCGTCACGCAGTCGGCGGTCAGCCGCCAGATCCATGCGCTCGAAGCGCATCTCGGCGTCGCGTTGCTGCAGCGCGGCTACCGGAAGATCGCGTTCACGCCGGAAGGCGAGCGGCTGTTCCGCGTCGCCGATGCGGCGCTGCACGGCCTGCAGGACACCGTCGCATCGCTCGCCGCCGCGCGCGAGCGCCAGCCCGTGACGATCACCGCCAGCATCGGCGTGACCGCGCTGTGGCTGCTGCCGCGGCTCGGGCGGCTGCAGGCGCGGCTGCCCGGCATCGACCTGCGCGTCGCCGCGAACGACAAGGTACTCGATTTGCGCGCCGAGGGCATCGACCTCGGCATCCGCTACTGCCCGCGCGAGCGCGCGCCGGCCGGCGCGCTGCACCTGTTCGACGAGATCGTCGTGCCGGTCGCGCATCCCGCGCTCGCCGCGCGGCCGGTCACGAGCGCGGCCGCGATCGCCGATCGCGTGCTGCTGGAATTCGACGGGCCGCCGCAACCGCAGTTGCAGTGGCACGCGCACCTGCACGCGGCCGGGCTCGGCGACGCGCGCCCGAAAGGCGTGCTGCGCTTCAACCAGTACGACCAGGTGATCCACGCCGCGATCGCCGGCCAGGGCATCGCGCTCGGCCGGCTCGCGCTCGTCGCGCCGATGCTCGCCGACGGCCGGCTCGCGGTGCTCGGGCCGCACACGCAAACGCTGTCGCGGACGTACGGCTACTGGCTGTTCCAGCACGATCCGGCCCCGCGCCGCGAAGTCGCCGACGTGCGCGACTGGATGCTCGCCGAAGCGGCCGAATGCGATGCGGCGATGCACGCGCACGACACGACGTCGGCCTGAGCCGGCGGTGCGGATGCGCGTGACCGCGGGCAACCGCCGCCCCCTTCGCATTCCCCTCACGCATGCCAACCTGACCGAATGATCGCTTGAGCGACGGCCGCCCCGCTCGTCTAATCGGATCGAGCGCGACCGTTTCGCCGCGCGCATTCATCCGGAGACACGCATGACCCCGATCGAGCAGGAAGTCCGGCGCCGCTGGCTGCCCGTGCTGGCAGGTGGCCTGATCATGGGCGCCGCGCTCGGCATCCGCCACGTGCAGGGCCTGTTCCTCGCGCCCGTGTCGCTCGACCACGGCTGGTCGCGCGAAGCGTTCGGGCTCTCGCTGGCGCTGCAGAACCTGATCTGGGGCATCGCGCAACCGTTCACCGGGATGATCGCCGACCGCTTCGGCTCGGTGCGCGTGATCGCCGTCGGCATGCTGCTGTACGCGGCGGGGCTCGTCACGATGGCGCAGGCGGCCACGACCGGCCTGTTCACGGTCGGCGCCGGGCTCGTGATCGGCATCGCGCTGTCGGGCTCGGCGTTCGCGTCGATCTACGGCGCGCTGAGCCGCCTGTTCCCGCCCGATCGGCGCGGCTGGGCGCTCGGGGTCGCCGGCGCGATCGGCGGGCTCGGCCAGTTCTGCATGGTGCCCGTCGCACAGGAACTGATCGGCGGCATCGGCTGGCAGCACGCGTTCATCGCGCTGGCGCTCGTCGCCGCGCTGCTCGCGCCGCTCGCCGTGCTGCTGCGCGATCGGCCCGCGCAGGCGGCCGGCGCCGCCGCCGGCCCCGATCAGTCGATTAGTGAAGCCGTGCGCGAGGCGTTCGCGCATCGCGGCTTCTGGCTGCTGAATGCGGGCTTCTTCGCGTGCGGCTTCCAGCTCGCATTCATCGCGACGCACCTGCCGGCGTACCTGCTCGACCACGGGCTGCCGGCGCGCCACGCGAGCATCGCGCTCGCGCTGATCGCGCTGACCAACGTGGCCGGCACCTATGCATGCGGCCACCTCGGCGGGCTGCTGCGGCGCAAGTACGTGCTGTCGGTGCTGTACCTCGTCCGCGCGCTCGCGATGGCCGCGTTCGTCGCCGCGCCGCTGTCGCCCGCGAGCGTCTACGTGTTCGCGGCCGTGATGGGGTTCACGTGGCTCGGCACGGTCCCGGTGACGAACGGCGTGATCTCGCAGATGTTCGGCGTGCGCTACATCGCGACACTGTTCGGCTTCGTGTTCTTCGGCCACCAGCTCGGCAGCTTCTTCGGTGTGTGGCTCGGCGCGCTCGTGTACGACGCGACGCACTCGTACCTGCCGCTGTGGACCGGCTCGATCGCGCTCGGCGTGCTCGCGGCGCTGCTGCACCTGCCGATCGACGACGCGCGCGTCGCGCGTCCGGCCTCGGGAAAAGCGGCATGGGCATGATCCGCGCGGCGCTGGCCGCCGGCACGCTCGCGTTCGTCGCGTGGTGCGGCGCGGCCTACTTCGACGCGGGCGTCGCGTACGCGCTGCTCGAGCACGTCGCCTTCTGCAATTGATGCGGCAAACCGCAGCGGGCGCTCAGCGGCGCTTCGGCAATGCGGCCAGCGCATCGAGTGCACGAGCGCGCGCGGCCGCGTGCTCGACGAGCGGCGCCGGATAGTCGACGCCGAGCCGTACGCCGGCCGCTTCGAGCGCCAGCGGCGACGCTTCCCAGGGCGCATGGATCGATGCGTCGTCGAGGCCGGCAAGCTCGGGCACCCAGCGCCGTACGTATGCGCCGTCCGGGTCGAACTTCTGCCCCTGCGCGACCGGATTGAAGATGCGGAAATACGGCGCGGCGTCGGCGCCGCAGCCGGCCACCCATTGCCAGCTCGCCGCGTTGTTCGCGGGATCGGCGTCGACCAGCGTGTCGCGGAACCACGCTTCGCCCGCGCGCCAGTCGATCAGCAAATGCTTGATCAGGAACGACGCGACGACCATCCGCACGCGGTTGTGCATCCAGCCGGTCGTCCACAGCTCGCGCAGTCCCGCGTCGACGAGCGGATAGCCGGTTCGCCCGCGCTGCCACGCACGTAACGCGGCGGGATCGTCGCGCCACGGCATCGCATCGAACTGCGCGCGGAAGTTGTCGGTCGCGAGCGCCGGGAAGTGATACAGCAGCGTGTAGCTGAATTCGCGCCAGCCGAGCTCGCTCAAGAACTTGTCGGCGTGCGTCGCGTACGCCGCGCCGCCTGCGTGCGCGGCGCCCTGCACCGCATGCCATACCTGTCGCGGCGACACGTTGCCGAAGCGCAGGTACGGCGACAGCCGGCTCGTCGCGGGGCGATCGGGACGGTCGCGCGCGTCCGCGTAGCCGACGAGCGCGGTCGTCACAAACGTGTCGAGCTGCGCGTGCGCGCCGGCTTCGTCGGGCGCAGGCCATGCGTCGCGCAGGCCGCCGGCCCAGTCCGGCGCATGCGGACGCAACGCGAGTGCGTCGAGCGACAGCGCACGGTCGCGCACGGCTTGCGGCCATGGATGAAACGCGATCCGCCCGGGTGCCGGGAGCGGCGCGGCGACGGTGCGATCGCGGCGCGCCGCGCGCCAGTACGCGGTGAAGACCTGGTACGGGCCGCCGCTGCCCGTCAGCACCTCCCACGGCTCGTTCAGCAGGCTGCCGTTGCTGCTCTCGACCGTCACGCCGCGCGCCTTGAGCGATGCCTTCAGCGCCGCGTCGGCGTCGCGTTGCGGCTGCGCATAGCGGCGGTTCCAGTACACGGCGGCCGCGCCCGTGTCGCCGACGACCCGCTCGATCTCGCGCTGCGCGTCGCCGCGCAACAGCAGCAGGCGCCCGCCATGTCGCGCGAGCGCGGCGTCGAGTCCGGCCAGCGACCCGTGCAGCCACCAGCGCGCCGCGCCGCCGAGCGCGGGCCCGGCGCCGGCGCCCGTGTCGTCGACGAACACGCAGACGACCCGCCGGCCGGATTCGACCGCGCGCGTGAGCGCGGGCTGATCGGTCACGCGCAGATCGTCGCGGAACCAGACGATCGCGGGAGCAACGGACGGCTTGGCAGACACGGGCAGGCACCTCGATGGCGAACGCAAAGGGAGACGCGTATTGTCGCGGCTGCGCTGCGCGGTGTCGACGCCGGCCGTCGCGGTCGGCACGCCATGACGACACTGCGCGCGACCGCACGATCCGCTTCAATCCGATGGAAATCGCGCCACCGAACGACCGCACGCACGGAATGTTTCACTGCGTTGCGCGTCGACGGTTCGTGCACATCACGCACGGCCGACGCATCGCCGAACACATCGATTCACGCGTGCGGCGGCCCGACAGGCGACCGCGCCCGCCGGCGCGACCGGCTGATCCGGTCAACGACGCGTCGCGTCAATCGAGCCGGAACGCGGCCTCGAAGCGCTCGGCGAATGCGTCGAACTCGGCTTCCGGCAGATGGTTGATGCCGCCTGCGCACTTGCGCCCGCCGCCGGTCGCGAAGCCGCGGCAGAACTCGTCCGCGCCGATCGGCCTGCCGTCGGGCACGCGTACGCTGACGACGAGCCCGCCGCCCGCTCGCGGCGACAGCACCGCGAGCGCCGCATGCGGTGCGTCGCGCATCCGCTCGTTCGCGAGCATGCCGGTTGCGCGCCGCGCCCACGGGTGATCGGGCATCCGGACCAGCGTCGCGCCCGGCACCTCGCGCAGCGGCGCGAGCGCGCACGCGCGCGCCATGTCGTCGCGGTAGCCGTCGCGCAACGCGGCGAACACGGCCGTCTCGCGCACGAACTCGAGCGGATCGACGCACGGCAGCATCGCTTCCGCGAGCGCCGCCGGATCGAAATGCAGATCGCCGACGCACTCGCCGTAGGCGTTGTAGTTCAGATAGCGCCCGAGTTCGGCGAGCACGCCACGCTCGGCGTCGTCGACGCCATGCTCGCGCGCCAGCGCGTCGCCGAGCGCCGGCAGTTCGTCGCCGAATGCCGCGACGATCGCCCAGCGCACGTACCGGCCGCCGAGATGGCGGTTCACGATCGCGCTCGTACAGACGTCGGCCGCCATGTCGATATGCGCGTCGAAGCGCGGATGGTCGGGCAGCTCGCCGGCAAAGTGATGGTCGAAGTAACGGACCGTCGCGCCGTCTCGCAGCAGCCGCGCGCACGCGTCGCGGTTCTGGTCGTGCGACACGTCGAGCACGGTGACGATGTCGCCCGCGCCCGCGTCGATGCGCTCGAGCAGCCTGATGTCGCGCTTCACGCCGGTCACGAGCGTGCCGTGCACACGTTCCGCGAGCCGCAGTTGCTGAAGCGCGCACAGGCCGTCCGCGTCGCCGTTGAACGCGAAGACATGCCGCGCGTACTGGTTGTCCTGCATGATCCGTCGCTCCATCGTCCGCGCATGAAATCCGCCGTTCGCGCGAGTGGCGCGCACACCGAACGCGTGCGCCCGATATTTTGCCGTAATCGCGCGCGCCTTCGATACAGCGTAGCGGCGCTCCCCTGCAAACGGCTTGCGGGTCGCCTGCATGTCGTTCGTCACGATCGCGTTGCTGCCGCTTCATGCGCGGCACGACTTCCCCCATGAGCGCCGTCGTGCGAAACACGCGGATATCGGGCACTGCCCGTCAAGGTCGTTTTCTCGGCCTGCTTCCGAACCGTACCGCGCACGAATGCGCCGCCCCGATCGCGGGCTTTCACGCCGACGCGGACCCGCTCCGCATTTGGCGGTCGACGTAACGTCGCCTCATGTCATACGTCATCAGATGTGAAAGTGTGCGCTTGTGATCGCCTGATTTCTTCACAAATCGGAAATTTTCGGGGTAAACCCGCGACGTCATCCCGGTCGCACCGGCGTACCATGTCATACGACGACGTACTACATAAACCGCCACCTTAGACGCCGACGCGGGCTGCCGCCCCGTCCGCCGCCGCCCGACCGGAGACACCGTTGAACCCGCCCTCGTCCGCCCTGCCCGGCCGCGACCCGCTCGCGTCCGCCGTCTCGAAAGTGAAGTGGCACGTGCTGCCGCTCGTGCTGATCATGTTCATCGCGAACTACATCGACCGCGTAAACGTCGGCTTCGTCGATCGCCATCTCGAAGCGTCGATCGGTATCGGCGCGGCCGCGTACGGGCTCGGCGCCGGGCTGTTCTTCGTCGGCTACGCGCTGTTCGAAGTGCCGTCGAACCTGCTGATGCAGCGCTACGGCGCGCGCATCTGGCTCGCGCGGATCATGGCGACGTGGGGCATCGTCGCGGCCGCGATGGCGTTCGTGTGGAACGACACGTCGTTCTACGCGCTGCGCTTCCTGCTCGGCGCCGCCGAGGCCGGCTTCTTCCCCGGCGTCGTGCTGTATCTGTCGCAATGGCTGCCGCCGCAAGAACGCGGCAAGGCGATGGCGATCTTCCTCGGCGGGTCCGCGTTCGCGTCGGTGCTGTCCGGGCCCGTCACCGGCGCGCTGCTGTCGATCCGCGGCTTCGGCCTCGCAGGCTGGCAATGGATGTTCCTGATCGAAGGGCTGTTCTCGGTTGCACTGTGCGGCGCGAGCTGGCTGCTGCTGAAATCGCATATCCGCGACGCGACGTGGCTCACGCCGGACGAACGCACGGCGCTCCAGAACGCGCTCGACGACGAGCGCGCGACGCGCGACGTCCGCTCCAACGTGCCGGTGCGCGCCACCACGCTGCTGCGCGATCCGCAGATCATGCTGTTCTGCTTCCTCTACTTCTCGATCCAGCTGACGATCTACGCGGCCACGTTCTGGCTGCCGACCATCATCCGCAAGATGGGCGGACTCACCGATTTCCAGGTCGGCCTGTACAACACGATTCCGTGGATGATCGCGATCGGTGCGATGTACGGCTTCGCGGTGCTGTCGTCGAAGTGGAAGCATCCGCAGCGCTGGCTCGCGTTCGCGCTCGTGCTTGCCGCGTGCGGACTGTTCGCGTCGACGTCGCCGAATCCGGTGTGGTCGTTCGCGTCGATCTGCTTCGCCGCGCTCGGTTTCAAGGCGGCTGCGTCGCTGTTCTGGCCGATCCCGCAGGGCTATCTCGACACGCGCGTGGCCGCGGCCGTGATCGCGCTGATCAACTCGGTCGGCAACCTCGGCGGCTTCGTCGCGCCGACGGCCTTCGGCTATCTGAAGCAACATACGGGTTCGATCACGGGCGGGCTGTATGCGCTCGCGATCGCTTCGCTCGTCGCCGCGGTCGCCGCGCTGTTCGCGCGCACGCACCGGCGCAGCGATCCGCCGCGCGGCCGGCCGGCCGACGAATCCTTCACGCACGCTTCGATGCTCCGCCATGCCGAACACTGACCGCCTGACCGTCGTCGTCTCGAATGCCGTCGACGGCGACCTCGCCACGTTCTCCCTCGCCGGCGACGGCACGCTCGCGCCGCTCGCCCGTTATCCGGCCGCCGACGCCGCGATGCCGATCGCCGTGCAGGCCGACCGCACGCGACTCTACGTCGCGACGCGCGGCGAGCAGCCGACGATCGTCGCGTTCCGCGTCGCCGCCGCCACGGGCGCGCTCGCGCGCATCGGCACGACCGCGATCGACGCGAGCCATGCGTACCTGTCGCTCGACCGCAGCGGCCGCTGGCTGCTCGGCGCGTCGTACGGCGGAAGTTCGCTGAGCCTCTACGACGCGGCGCGCGTGCGCGACGGCGACGGCACGCCGCTGCAAGTCGCGGGCGGCATCGCGAACGCGCATGCGGTGATCGTATCGCCGGACAACCGCTTCGCGTACGTCAGTTCGCTCGGCTCGGACCGGGTGTTCGGCTTCGCGCTCATCGAGGACGCCGCCGGCGTGCGCGCGGTCGAACACGGCGAAACGCGCGTGCCGGCCGGCTTCGGCCCGCGTCACCTGCGATTCGCGGATGACGGCCGCACGCTGGTCGTCGTCAGCGAATTCCAGGGAACGCTCGCGACCTTCGCCCGCGACACCGACACCGGCCGGCTCGGCGACCCGCGGCTGAGCGCGCGCCATCCGGCCGTCGCCGAACTCGCGCAAGGCCATGCGCGCCCGCCCGCCCCCGCCGAACCGTCCGTGTGGGCCGCCGATCTGCACCTGACGCCCGACGAGCGTTTCGCGTACGTCAGCGAGCGCACGTCGAGCCGGTTGCTCGGCTATCGCCGCAACGGAGACGGCTCGTTCGAGCCCACGCACGCGACGCCCACCGAGACCCAGCCGCGCGGGTTCGCGATCGATCCGTCGGGACGCTGGCTCGTCGCCTGCGGCGAACAGTCGGAACACGTCGCGGTGTATGCGATCGCGCCGGGCGACGGCACGCTGTCGCTGCACGCGCGCGTGCCGGGCGGACGCGGCGCGAACTGGATCGCGATCGTCTGAAGGTCTGAAAAAGATTCGGCCCCTGCGCGGAAACCGGCACGCCGATGCGGGTGCGGCGTTCAGCGCCGCGCGCTCGGCGCAACGCCGGTCCAGCGCTTGAACGCGCGCGTGAAATTGGCGCGATCGGTGTAGCCGACGCGCGCCGCGATCTCGTCGACCGGCAGCCGCGTGCCTTCGAGCAGCCGCAGCGCGTCACGCAGCCGGATCTCGTCGAGCAGCGCCGAATAGGTGGCGCCGTATTCGGCGAGCTTGCGCTTGAGCGTGCGCGCCGATACATGCAGTTCGCGCGCGACGTCGTCGACCGACGGATAGCCGCGTTCGCCGCAGATCAGCAGGTTGCGCACGCGCTCGACGATGCTCTCCGCGTAGCCGAGCCGCGCGAGTTCGGCCTCGCACTGCTGGACGATCATCTGCGCGGTCTGCGCGTTCGCGGTGCCGATCGGCTCGTCGAGCAGCGCGGCGTCGCAGCGGATGCGGTTCGCGCTCGCGTCGAAATGGCAGCGCGGCAGCCGCGCGCGATAGCGCTCGAACCACGGCGGCTCGGGCCATTCGAAATGGAGTTCGGCACGCGATTGCAGCGTGCGGCCCGGCGTCGGATACAGCAGCGAATTGAACAGGATCGCGGTCTCGACCAGAAAATTTTCCACCGCGAACTGGCGCAGCCGGCCGAGCGGAAACGCTTCGAGCACGTCGATGTCGACGATGCCGTCGAGCTGCGCGAGCCGCACCGAGAAAAACGGCACGCGCGTCGGCAGGTAACGGATGCCGAGCGCGAGCGCCTCGCCGAGCGTCGCGCAGCTCATCAGCCCGAAGCCGATCAGCCCCGCTTTCGTCAGGCTGCTGCGCAGGCCGATCTCGATCGCGATCGACGGATCGTCGGTCGCGTCGAGCAGGTTGAACACGATCGCCGCCTGTTGCAGCGGCGTGATGCGCGCATCGGGCTGCGCGAGCCGGTCGCGCCCGACGCCCGAGCCGGCGAGAATGCGGCCGCCGTCGATGCCGCGCTCCTCGGCCAGCATCAGCATGAACAGCGCATACGCGGACGACACCGTCGCCTTGTTCAACTGGCGCGCGGCATCCGGAACGGACGAGGCCATGCGGCGAACTCCGGAGCGGTTTCGGCGGATTGTAGCGTCGCTGGCCCGCAATGACACCGCGGCGGCACTCTAGCGGGCCGACATCCGCTCGGGCGGCCGCCCGACGGCCAACCTGGCCCGAAATGACACCGCCATTGGCACCGACGGCCCTCGCCGGCGCGCCGGCACGCGCCTATGCTTGTCACATCGGCATTGCGCCCCACACTTTCCGCTTGGATTCCGGTCGATGAGCCAACCCGCCCGAACCGCCTTTCGCGACGACGCAGACAAGGTCGCGTACGTCCGCCGCGAAGTGAACGCCGCGAGCGACGCGATCCGCGCGCGCTTTCCGCTGCTCGACAACCAGAACCTCGTCGGCGCGACCGTGATGGCCGTGTCGGTGAGCGCGATGCTCGCGATCGCCTGGCTGTATGCGCGCGGCGCGATCGCATGGTACGTCGCGCTGCCGCTCGCCGCGTTCGTCACGTCGCTGATTCACGAGCTCGAGCACGACCTGATCCATCTGATGTATTTCAAGAAGACGCCGTGGGCGTATCACCTGATGATGGCGCTGTGCTGGCTCACCCGGCCCGGCACGATCAATCCGTGGACGCGCCGGCGCATGCACCTGCATCACCACAAGGTGTCGGGCGGCGAATCGGATCTCGAGGAATTCGGCATCACCAACGGCGAGCGCTGGGGCGTGAAGCGGCTGCTGATGATCGCGGACGGCATGCTCGCCGTCGTGCTGCGGCCGGCCGCGATGCGCCGCAAGGTGAAGCAGTACGTGGCCGCGCAGCCCGTGCAGGACCCGTCCGAGCGCCTGCAACTGCGCATCGAGCAGGTGTCGTCGTACATGCCGATCGGTCACCTGTACTACACGCTATGGCACGCGTTCATCGTCTATCACGTCGGCCTGTTCGCGCTGCATGCGTTCGATGTCGCGGTGACGGTGCCCGCCGGCGTCGAGCGGGCGATGAGCGTCGTCGATTTCCTCGCGGTGGTGTGGCTCGGGCCGAACTTCTTGCGCAGCTTCTGCATCAACTTCGTCAGCTCGAACATGCACTATTTCGGCGACATCGATTCGCGCAACGTGATCCAGCAGACGCAGGTGCTGAACCCGTGGTGGATGCTGCCGTTCCAGCTGTTCTGCTTCAATTTCGGCAGCACGCACGCGATCCATCACTTCGTGGTGCGCGACCCGTTCTACATCCGGCAACTGACCGCGCGCACCGCGCATGCGGCATTGCGTGAAGTCGGCGTGCGCTTCAACGACGTCGGCACGTTCGCCCGCGCGAATCGCTGGGGCGGCTATCGTCCGCCGCGCGGCACGCGCAACGCGCCGGCCGACGCGTAACGGCGGCGGCGCCCGGCATCAGCGCCGCATCAGCGCTTCATCAATCGCCGATCGGCGGCATCGGCCCCTGCCCGCGGATCCACGACCGGTTCGCGAACTGGGCCATTTCCTTGTCGCCGCGGCTGTCGCCGTACGCGAACAACTGTTTCGGCGGCCGGTCGCCCCACCATCCGCGCAGCCGCACGACCTTCTGCGGCCCCCAGCAATTCTCGCCGTCGAGCCGCCCGGCGAAGACACCACGCTCGAACGCGAGCCGCGTCGCGAGCACCGCGTCGAAGCCGGCCGTCTTCGCCCACTTCTCCAGATACAGCGACGGCGACGCGCTGACCAGCACGACTTCATGCCCGCGCGCGCGATGCTCGCGAATGCGCTCGAGCATGTCCGGACGCACGAGGTTCGGCAGATAACTGTCGACGAACGTGCGCGCGTGCGCATCGAGTGCGTCTTCGCGAATCGGCCCGAACGCGAACGACGCGAACTTCGCCTTCGCGGCGCCGCGCGACAGCCACCCGGCCTTCATCGCGACGATCCACGGCAGCGCACGCAGGCCGGCCCACGCGAAACGCGGCGTGCCGACCGCGTAGCGGACGAAATGGCGAAAGCTGTCGGTAGTCGTGATGGTGCCGTCGAAATCGAAGGCGGCGACGATGCGGTCGGTCATGGAGAATCGGCGGGAAAGCGATGAGATGCCCGGGAAGATAGCAGACTCGCGGCCGCCCGCGCGAAACCGTCAAGCTCGACACGGGCCGCGCGCGCCGCCGCGCGTGCGGTCGCATGGTTCGGTCAGCGCGACGGCCGCGCAGCCAGCGCCGCCGGCAGCACGACGTTCATCAGGTGATCGGCGCGCGACAGCAGGTCGGTCACGCGCTCGTCGAGCCCGCGCAGTTGCGCCGGCTGCATCCGGATCTGCTGGACGGCCTGCCCGACGATGTTGCGGCGGTCGAACAGCGTGCGCTCGACGCCCGTATCGTCCGGCGTGCGCACGACGTCGGACACCGCACTCAGCGCCGCGAGCACGACCACGAGATTCTCCTCCGCATGACGGACCTTCGCGGCGAGTTCCTCGGTACGGCGCGGAAAAAAGCCGAGCGACTGCTTGAGCGCACCGAGCGCCGCGCGATAGTCGACCTGGCCCGACGCCGCACCGAACCAGCGTTCGAACATGCCGGCCTTGCGCGTCGCCTGCGCGAGCATCCCGGCCATCATGTCGGCCGCGCCGAGTTCGTTGAATTCGCGCGTCGTCGCCGCGATCGCTTCGACGAGGTTGCCGGCCGTCTCCAGTGCGCTGTCGCCGATCGTCGCGACCGTCGCAAGCTTCAGCGGCACCAGTTGCCGGATATGCCGCTCGATGCGCGGCGCGTAGTCGGGATAGAGGTTCGGAAAGCTGGCCGGACCATATCGTCGTTGGCGTTCGGTTTGACTAACCCAAGCGTCCACAGCAATTGCCACTCGGTCGGATAGTCATGACGCCGCAGCGGATCGAGCCATTCAAGTCCGACAGCCTGGGCAACAAACGGCACAGCAGGCACACCTTCGACAGATTGCGCCGATGTGGCGCTCGTCTCGGTCCGCAACGGCGGCCCCGACAAGAGTGTTGCCATGACGATCGAGACGCACCCGATGCGTCTCGCAAGTGTGAAGCAGTGCAGGAATAGTCCCGATCGAACCGGCCAATCGAGCACGCCGGTCCGGTAATTCATTCCCGTCCGGACGACGCGAGACTCGAAATCAGCGTCGCACCACACGAGGTCTTGTGACCATCGAACGCGGCCGGTTTCCCGTCGACGATAACCTGCGGATCGCCTTCGGCGATAAAGCAGGCCTGATGGCCCGCGATCGGACAGATACACGTATCACCGAGCCGCGCGACCGGCCGCCCCATCACTTCGCTGACCGCACTGCCGGTCACGACCTGACCGCCGTGGCTCGTTGCGTCTCCAACTCGAATGATTCCGCGCATGCGCGTTCCTTACTTTGAATAGCCTTGGGTCGTAGGGCTCGCATCGTGACGACGTCCCCACCAAGGCAAATAGGCGTTGTTTTCACCGCGTGCACGAAACCAGTTCTTACTTGCGTCGATCGGCGTCAGTTTCGACGGCGCGATCACCACCATCGCTGTCGGATGCTCGGTGTCGGTCGTTCCGGCTACGAGCACATTTCCACCGAGGTGATTCGCTCGGCCGATCGCCAGCGCCACATCGGTCAGCGCCGCGCCGGCACCCATGTCACCGAGCAACGCCGATGTATTGAAGGTCTGCGTACGGAAATCGTACTCGGGCAGCACTTCGGTCAGCGTCTGCGACAGTGAGGCAATACGTGCCGATGCAGCATCGCTGCCCTTGCCCGCGTCGTGCACGACGTAATTCACCGATGACACCGGCACACCCGCATTATTCGCCGCCGTATCGATCGTCGACTTCCATGCCTGCACCGCGCGGCTCGCGCCTTGCTTTGCCTCGAAGTCCTTGACGTTGCTTCGTGCGGCTTTACCGATCCACGCCAGCGGCTCGCGCTCGGTCTTCAGATCCGGGCCAGCAAGGAATAGCACCACCATGTTCTCATTGATCTGTTCGTCGTTCGGCGGAAAACTCGGCGCGTCCCAGTTCATCACCCATGCACTCTTGTCCGGATGCGTAGCCAGATAGTCCAGCGCGGCGTCCAGCGATGCGAAGCCGGCATTGCCGTGGCCCGTCGTCACGTGCACATCGGGCGGTGTGTCGCGGCTCCATAGATTTTTTGCGGATGGATTGCCGATTTCGAATATATTGACAATGCGATTGCGCAGATATGACGCAGCCGATGCAGGCTCAATTCGACCAGAAGGAATAGCCAGTTCGACGCGCATACCGGCCAACTCTCGCCACTTCCCTTTCTCATCCGAACTGACGGTATAAAAATAATCTTCGTTAGTAAAATACGGAACCCGGAACAGCAACAACAACTTATCAACATACTTCTCATAAAATCCAGAAAAAGATTCGCTACCTCGATTACCATCGGCAACAATGGAAATTGCCTGCAACGTCGAATATTTCTTTGGGTTCGTTCGAACCATATCGTCGTTGACATTGGGCTTGACTAGACCAAGTGTCCACAATATTTGCCACTCGGTAGGGTAGTCTCTGCGTTGAAGGGGATTCATCCATCCAAGCCCTACAACTTGAGCAACGAAAGGTTTGGATGAACCGGCTCCAGCTATGGGGACTGCCTTATCCGTCGACGAGGCAGCCACCGCGCGAGGGGTTGCAATCACTGTTGCGAACGCAAATACCATGATTGCCACGAGCCCAGGGACCAGCACCAATCGTCTCATCAGATTACCCATACTCAATAACTCTCCCATCGGCTTGCCAGACGAAATCAATATCAAAAATGATGCCCCTAAAGCAAGAAACAACGCAAGACTTGCAATCCCGACTCGGCGCGGCCAGGTAGAAATGACCGCCTTCACAAGACACCTCCCAGCTTCAGGAAAAATCCGCCATCTCGCTCGTCATATATTTTCCCTGGCATCTTGGCATTTTCGTCTTTTTTTGCCCAATCGGGCAAAAACAATTCGCCATGCTTGCCAGTATTTATATAATCCATCAAATTGAAATTAGGATCACTCTTCCTGGAATCACTGGCAAACCTCCAATCAGCTTGAGTTCTGAGATATGTCAAATCATCTTCAGTCAGATAGCAAAGCCCAATTGCAACATCATAAGCCAACGCCTTTTCAGCATGGTCCTTGTTGGTCATGATGGTCGAATGGTTGGTGGGGTTATTCTTGTCCCCGCCGTTCAGAATCTGAAAAATCTCATTGTTCCGCCATTCGGTATAGTCAGCACTCGCTGCCTCCGGATTGTCTTCCCCGACCACATTTCCTTCCTTGTCGACCCAGCGACGATTTCCGGATCTCCGCGCTTCCATGCGAAGAATCGAATGATCCTCATACCGCTGCGCAGCCTCGGACGCCGCATCCCCCTGCGCTTTTAGCGCATCACCCTCAGTCTTGAATTTTTCCGACTTCGCGTCGAAGTTGTCATACGGATCGTCATCCCGCTTGTTCTCCTTGTTGGCGTCACGCCCAGCCGACGGCGGATCGTAACCCTCGTTGAAGCACCCTTCCTCAATCGGTTTCCCTTGCGCATCGCGAGCGCCCGATGGTTTGCCATAGCGGAACGCCTGCGGGAGGAAGCGCGTTTCCTTGTCGAGCATCGGTGCGGTAATCGGGATTTCCCAGTCTTTTGGCGGATCGGCATTGACCGCCATGTTCGTCAAATTGAACAGGTAGAGGGCCGGGCTCGTTGCAATCGTGAAAAACTTCGCGATCCACCCTTCATTGGAATGCGTGCCTCGCCCAAGACCATACCGCGCAGGCGGTGATGGCGGATACCAGAAACCTTCCTTCTGGTTCTTGTCCTTGCGCCAGTCATCCTGCCAATACCGATAGAGCTTGTTCTCTCCACCGACCTCGAAATTCGATGCAAACACGCGTTGCGAAAAAACACCCCACGCGTTCGTCGCACTGATGTCGTCGACACTCATCCCGCGCCAGCCGATTCCCTGAACGGTCAGGGCAGAAATGACCTGATCGTGCGGGCAACAGTACAGCGTCACTCTCCCGTAGGTGTTTTTCTGATACAGCCCATGCGCCTCCCGGTCCTTGGCTGCGCTATACGGCTTGCCCCCGTTCTTGGACGGCCTTGCGTTTTCCATTGCGCGATCGAGATCCTCCGCGGGCATCTCGAGATCGGCCCGGGCACGCAGGATATCGAAGTACGCCCTCAGCGTTTCCTTGCGCGCGACATAGGTCTCGCGCCCCACGTGCCCGTTCTTGTCGCGCACCCCGCGCTGGGCCCATGAGTCGGTCATGTTGGCCTCGACGAGACTGTATGGGGGATTGGCGAGAACATAGGTATCGGCGACGCAGCGCCCTTTCTTGCCCCATTGATCCGTCACCTCGGGCAAGCGGTCTCCAAGGAATGCAGCGGCAAGGCCGATCATGTTTCCCTGGCTGTGGCATACGATCGTGATCGGCGCGTCGGCCTGTCGCTTGCGGATCGACTCGACCAGGCGTGCAAGCCGCAGTGCTCCGAGCACACCGTAAGTGCGCGGTGGCGTGGAGTAGATCTTTCGATTGCCGATGCCATTCATGTGCTGGACGGTCAGCCACAGAAAAAGCCGATCGTTCAATCCGTCGTTCCACAGATCCGGCAGACTCGAACACCCGCCCGCGAACGGGCCGCCGCCCCAGTAATTCTTTTCGTTGAGCATGATCTTGTCGCCATACTCCTTCAGCTCCGCCGCGTTCGCGGCATAGCCCCACCGAAAGTGGATGACGGGCGAAAAGGACGGATCGGGTTTGATGTACGTCTTCGACGACATGTCCGGATTCAGGAAACCGTCCGGCGTCAGGCTTTCGATATAGCTGACCGGCGTCATCTGCCCGGCCACCGGCCCCCAATGGAACAGCTGATCGTCATAACGCCCCATGCGCCGGTTCAATCCGGCACACAGCCCCTTCTCGGCCTCCTTGAACCATTCCCCTTCCGAATTCACCCCGTGCACGAAAATGACGACGCCCGGCAGCGGCATCTGCATCACGCACTCGAGGTCGTTGCGGTTGAATAGCGTCGTCCCCAGTCCACCGCCCACCGAAGTCTGCAACGGGTCGTCCGTCGACGGTTGCCCGCCCGGGTTCTGCGCAAAGTTGTAGTTGAACATGTTGTTTTTCTTGAAGACTCAGCTCAGGTTCTCGACTTGAAAAAGCGAACCGCCAATTGTTCGAACTGATCGCTGCTGACCGGTGCCAACTTGCCCTGCGCGTCGGTCTTCCCCTTGATCAATTCGCCCGACGCCTTTCGCACCTCGGCTTCCATGCCCTCGACCGGCTGCCCGTCAGTGGCCCGGACCAGCTTCGGCACCCGCCCCAGCGAGCCCTGGTCGAACTTCGGAAAATCGGCGCTCATGCTCGCCGGTCCGGCCCACGTATGCGACGCGGACTTGACGGTGAAACTCCCCGGACATCCGAGCTCGATATCGCCGCCATGCAGCTTCAGATACGCGCCGCCCGACGTCACGAACACGACCTGCTCGCTGGCCATGCCCGCGAGCTTGCCGCCGCCCGCCGTCATCTGGATGTTCTTCGCCGAATCGATTTGCGTGTCGTCGTTCTGGCTCTGCAGCGCCACTTTCCCCTGGTTGGCGATCGCCGACACGCCTTCACTGTGCGCGAACATCGCCACGCCATGCCCGGCCTGCAGGTTGATCCGCTGCCCACTCGTGTACTGCAGGTGGTTCTGCGCGACGACATCGATATTGCCGCCCGCATGGGTCGTCACGGTCTTCGGCGTCGCCATGCTGATGCCGGCCGGCGCGGTAATACCGATCGCGGCCATCGACGCGCCTGACGACTCACCGCCGCCGGACGCCTCGCCATTCGGCCAGCCTTTCACCGTGGTCATGAGTGCATCGTGCGGCTGCGTATCCGGCGCCACGCCCTGATGCTGGCCCGCATAGTCGCCGAGGCTCTTGAACAGCTCGACGCATTCCTGCATCAGTTGCAGATACTCGTCCCGCGCGAGGTGGCCGTCACTCGCGCGCAGCCGCTCCCAGGCCGAAATCAGCATCGCCTTGCCGCTTCGAATCGCCACGTGTGCATCGCTGCGCAATTCGGCGCCTTCGCCGCGCGCCGCCCCCTGCCCGTTGTCGCGCGGCTGCGTCAGATAGCCGAGGTTCAGCTGACTGTACGCATGCTCGCTCGCCAGTTGGCTGCTGATCTGTCCGGGCGTATCGTCGAAACGGATCTGGTTGTACCGCTGCCCCTTGATTTCCTTCGTCTTCGTGCCGGAAAGATAGCGGTTTCCCGGCAGCGCGCCGGTATGGCTGAAGGTCGCCGGCATGTTCGGCCCGTTGGCGAGCACGCCCATCACGACGAGCCGGTCCGGATCGCCGCCGATATGGCCGATCAGCACTTCCATGCCGACGCGCGGCAACGTATTCGCGCCGAAACTCGGCCCGGCGAGCGCGCAGGCGACGCGCACCGGCGCGCTGTCGGACGGCGTGCCACTCGTACCGGCGCCCTGCGCGTGCGCATGATCGTCCGCGCTCAGTCCCTGGATCCGCACGCGGATGCGGCCCATTTCATCGCAGAACACCTCCTCGCCCTCCGGGCCGACGACGACGGCCGTCATCGGATGCACGGGCGGCAAGTCGACGTGCGGATCGTAGGCCGGCGTCAGCGGCACGCCGCGCCGCACGCACGAGAACGTGTTCTCGTAGCGCCGATCGCTTTCGTCGCCCGGCTTGCCGTTCACGTCGGACGGCACCGCGTTGAACAGCACGCGGCTTGCCGCGAACAGCGATTGCGCGCGCTCGTTCAGTTCCTTCGGCAGGTTGTTCCGGACGCAATGATGAAGCGACGTGACGACAAACTGCCGCTGTTCGGCCGGCAACGTATCGAGTTGCGGATGCTCCGCGAGCGCAAACCAGTGACCGACGGCCAGATCACGCACATTGCTCACGCCGTCGACGGATTCGGCACGCAGTTCATGCGCCAGCATCCGGTCCTTGCCGATCCGGTCGAGATCGGACGACGAATCCCCGGCGTGCGGGATATCGATGACGACGTCGGCCAGCAAATGCCCGAGATCGTTGCCGCCGTCGCCCTGATCGACGATCGTCGCCTGCTCGGTCTGGGACATCCTGCCACTCTTGTAGTCCCACGTCGGTCGGACGATCTTGCCCGGGATCAACCGGCGGCTCGTCGCCCACAGCGTGATCGAGTCGCGCTGTTCGGTGGCGGCGTCGCGGTGGTAGCGGATGGTGCCGGCCGCCGTCTCAGGCAACTTCATCGGGTCGTCGGCAAAGACGAGCGTATGAACCGGCGTGTCGTGCGCATTGGCGCTCGCCCGCTCGCCGGCCTTGCCCGCCTTGACGAATACGGTCGCCCCGTCCCGCCGCAACAGCCGCCGGATGAAGTGTGCGTCCGACTCATTGACCTGCCGCGTGAGTTCACGCGCCGGATAACGTTCGGTTTGCAGACCGGACAAGTCGAACTCGAATGCGCCCGCCAGTGCCGAGCTGCGCTGGCGCCATTCCTGAAGCAGCACACCCAGAATGTCGGGCAGGCTCTTGGACCGGAACAACCGCGAATTGGTCCGCCGCTCCATCACGGACAGCACGTCGCGAATCGTCAGCTGGTAGCAGGTCAGCGAACCGTCCGATTGTCCGGCGCGAACGTCGGTGACGATGCCGTTGATGGTATGGAGACGCCCGCGATCGGTCGTCATCTCGATGGAGACCGGCAGCCCGATGAAGCTGCGGATCGGAAGATCGGCCCGTGCCGACACGCAGGTCAGATGCCCCTCGATGCCCGTCATCAAGCCTTCGCGGATATCGGCATACTGAAGCGCAAGCACCTGCTCGAGCGTTTTCTGGGCGGGCCCCCAGTTCATGCGCACCGGCCGATTGTTCTGATCGACCACCCCGGACGCAAATGCGCGTAGCAATTCGGCTGTATTCACAGCGTGACTCTCAGGATTTTGTTTGACTTCGTTATTCGGCGAGCAATCACGCCCGCCGGTCCGTCCTGGGAGTGCCGCCCGTCTGGTTTTCGGCGAGCATAGCAAATTTGTCGGATTGGTGACGGCTTTTTGACAGGATTTAGAATCCTTTCTGCGAAGCGTCCGAACGGACTCAACAGTTCACATTCTTTCGAACCGGGACGGTCCATGTCCGATGTAGCCGACAGGTCGTACGGGTCGTCACGATCTGACGTCGGGCGACGCGCGCTCGGTATGGATCGACGAATTTCTGACGGGCGCGGAAGGGGGTGGCGGGCTGCCGCCAGAGTTTGCTATACTCTCGGTCTTCCGGAGAGATGGATGAGTGGTTTAAGTCGCACGCCTGGAAAGCGTGTATAGGTTAATCGCCTATCGGGGGTTCGAATCCCCCTCTCTCCGCCAGAATTCGATGCCCGCGCCAGCGGGCATTTTCGTTTCCGGAGAAGCCAGCCGATCGTTCGGCTGGCGCGGGGATTCGAAGGGATTCGCTTGCAAGCGAATCCGCCGCCCGCGGTGTGTAGGCAAATCCGCCTCTCCCCGCCAGAAATACGTGAAGCCCTGGATTTCCCTGGAAATCAGGGCTTTTCAACTTGGCGCGCCGGCACGCGATGCATCGCCCCTTCCCCCTCACGGATGCCGAATGTAATCCACCAACGCCCGCGTATACTCATCCGGCCGCTTGTCACACAGACTCACCACGATCGCCACCGCGAACCCCGCCGGCACGCCGAACACGCCTGAGCTGATCGGCTCGATCCCGAACCATGTACGCCCGGCGAACCCCGTCAATTGCGTGAAGAACGGATAAGTCGACACGATGTAATACACGCACACCGCCAACCCCGTCACCATCCCGGCAATCGCGCCACGCGTCGTCGTGCGTTTCCAGAACACCCCCAGCACGAGCACCGGAAAGAAGCTCGACGCCGCCAGCGAAAACGCGGCGCCGACGAGAAACAGGATCTTCCCGGTATTGAGCGACGCGACATACGACGCGAACAGCGCCACCCCCAACAGCAGCACCTTCGAGATCGTCACGCGCCGTTGGCTCGACGCATCGGGCGCGACCATGCAGTAATAGACGTCGTGCGACAGCGCATTCGCGATCGTCAGCAACAACCCGTCCGCGGTCGACAGCGCCGCGGCCAGCGCACCGGCCGCGATCAGCCCGGACACCACGTACGGCAGCCCCGCGATCTCCGGCGCGGCCAGCACGACCATGTCCGGCTGCATCTGGATTTCCGACCAGTGCACGATACCGTCGCGAATCACCTCCACGACGCTGATCAAGTCGGGTTCGAAGTGATGCCACTGCGTGATCCACGCCGGCAATTCGGCGAACGGTCGCCCGACGAGATTCGCGAGGATCTCGTACTTGATCAGCACCGCAAGCACCGGCACGCTCAGGTAGAACAACGCGATGAAGAACAGCGTCCAGCCGACTGACCGCCGCGCAGACGCAACCGACGTGGTCGTGTTGTAGCGCGTCAGGATGTGCGGCAGGCTCGCGGTGCCGAGCGACAGGCACAGCAGCAGCGCGAGAAAATTGCGCTCGCGCGGCTTGCGTTCGTCTTCGCTCGCGGCCGGAAACGGCTCGTGCATCGGCACGGGCGGCTCGGCACGCGCGAGCAGGTCGTCACGCGCCTGCGTCCACGCCACGCGCGCCGCCGCCGGATCGCGCGGAAAATCGGCCAGCTCGCGCTCGCGTCGGCTGATCTCGCGCAGCGGCCCGTTGTGGCGCCGCAGGTCCGCAAGCTGGTCGACGAGATGCCGGCGCGCATCCGCATAGGACGCCGGCAACCGGTCGAGCCGCGTCTGGATGTCCGCGGCCTGCCGGCGGTATGCATCGCGCACCTGCTGCTCGTCGCGCGCATCGCGCACCTGCGCCTCGCGCGCCGCGACGCGCTCCATCAGCTTGCCGTAATTGAACTGCGGCACGGGGCCGAGCCCGTTCTTCATCGCGATCAGCGACACCGGAATCAGGATCGCGCTGATCAGGATGATGTACTGCGCGACTTGCGTCCACGTGACCGCCCGCATCCCGCCGAGAAACGAGCACACGAGAATGCCCGCCAGCCCGCAGAAGATGCCGATCGCGAAATCGACGCCGATGAAGCGCGTCGCGATCAGGCCGATCCCCTGGATCTGCGCGACCAGGTACACGAACGAACACAGGATCGCCGCGCCGGCCGCGAGTGCGCGCACGGCCGTGCTCGAAAAGCGCGTGCCGAGAAAATCGGGAATCGTGTAGCGCGCGAGCTTGCGCACATACGGCGCGAGCAGGAACGCGACGAGGCAGAACCCGCCCGTCCAGCCCATCACGTACGCGAGCGCGTCGTAACCGGTGGCATAGAGCGAACCGGCCAGGCCGATGAACGACGCGGCCGACAGCCAGTCGGCCGCCGTCGCCATCCCGTTGAACGCGGACGGCACGCGCCGCCCGGCCACGTAGTACTCGACGAGATCGGACGTGCGCGACAACAATCCGATCACCGCATACACGGCGATCGGCACGAACAGGAACACGTAGCCGATCCACACGCCCGAGCCGGTCGCGCGCTCGATCCGCCACATCAGCAGCACGAAGCCGAGAAACCCGAGCGTGTAGAGCGCGTATGCGCGTATCAATCGACGCGTCAGCATGAATCAGCGCCCGCCGTTCGCATGGCCGGCGCGCGCCGCATGCTCGTCGTACGCGCGGCGCAGCGTGCGGTCCGCGCGTTGCATCAACCCGATGTAGACGACGATCAGCACGAGGTACACGAGAATCGCACCCTGCGCGCCGACATAGAACGGCAGGCTGAAGCCGGCGAAGCGCACGCCGGCAAGCGCGGGCCCGAAGAACGGCACGATGAACGACACCGAGAAGCCGATCACCATCAGCACCGCGATCAGTGCGACGTTGAAGCGCCAATAGCGCGCATGCGCACGCGCGAGCGGTGCGGGAACGGGAGGTGGCGCGGCAGGCGCCGAACGGGTCGGAACGGTCATGCCGTTATGTAGCAAAAAGCCCCTGCGCGGGCAATCGGGATTGCCGCGCAGGGGCTTGCACGCTTGACGCGAACCGGCAGGCGTTCAGCGTACTTCGGTGAGCTGCTCCAGGATGGCCGGATTCTCGAGCGTGGACGTATCCTGCGTGATCGCCTCGCCCTTCGCGAGCGAGCGCAGCAGGCGCCGCATGATCTTGCCCGAGCGCGTCTTCGGCAGGTTGTCGCCGAAGCGGATGTCCTTCGGCTTCGCGATCGGCCCGATCTGCTTGCCGACCCAGTCGCGCAGCGTCTTCGCGAGCGCCGCCGCTTCGTCGCCTTCCGGGCGCGAACGCTTGAGCACGACGAACGCCACGACCGCCTCGCCCGTCGTGTCGTCCGGACGGCCGACCACCGCCGCCTCGGCCACGAGCTCGTGCGACACCAGCGCCGACTCGATCTCCATCGTGCCCAGCCGGTGGCCCGACACGTTCAGCACGTCGTCGATCCGGCCCATGATCGTGAAGTAGCCGGTCTCCTTGTCGCGTACCGTGCCGTCGCCGGCCAGATACAGCGTGCCGCCGAGTTCTTCCGGGTAATAACTCTTCTTGAAGCGCTCCGGGTCGCCCCAGATCGTGCGGATCATCGCGGGCCACGGACGCTTGACCACGAGAATCCCGCCTTGCCCGTTCGGCACGTCCTGGCCCGTCTCGTCGACCACCGCGGCCATGATGCCCGGCAGCGGCAGCGTGCACGAGCCCGGCACGGTCGGCGTCGCGCCCGGCAGCGGCGTGATCATGTGGCCGCCGGTTTCGGTCTGCCACCACGTGTCGACGATCGGGCAGCGCTCGTGGCCGACGTGTTTGTGGTACCACATCCACGCTTCCGGATTGATCGGCTCGCCGACCGTGCCGATGATGCGCAGGCTCGACAGGTCATAGCGCTTCGGGTGGACCGTCTCGTCGGCTTCGGCCGCCTTGATCAGCGAACGGATCGCGGTCGGCGCGGTGTAGAACACGGTGACCTTGTGGTCGGCGATCATCTTCCAGAAGCGGCCGGCGTCCGGATAAGTCGGCACGCCCTCGAACACGACCTGCGTGCCGCCGCACGCGAGCGGCCCGTACGTGATGTACGTGTGGCCCGTGACCCAGCCGATGTCGGCCGTGCACCAGAACACGTCGTCGGGTTTCCAGTCGAAGGTCCACTTCATCGTCTGCGCGGCCCACAGCAGGTAGCCGCCGGTGCTGTGCTGCACGCCCTTCGGCTTGCCGGTCGAGCCCGACGTATACAGGATGAACAGCGGATGCTCGGCGCCGACCCAGGTCGGCTCGCACGTGTCGGACTCGCCGTCGGTCAGCTCGTGCATCCACAGGTCGCGCTCCGCATGCCAGTCGATCTTGCCGCCGGTGCGGCGATAGACGATCACGCTCTTGAGCGCGTCGCAGCCGCCCATCGCGATCGCCTCGTCGGCGATGCTCTTGAGCGGCAGCGTCTTGCCGCCGCGCGCCTGCTCGTCGGCGGTGATCAGCGCGACCGCGCCGACGTCGACGAGCCGCTCGTTCAGCGATTTCGCGGAGAAGCCGCCGAACACGACCGAGTGCGTCGCGCCGATACGCGCGCAGGCCTGCATCGCGACGATGCCTTCGATCGACATCGGAATATAGATGACGACGCGGTCGCCCTTGCCGATGCCGCGTTTCTTCAGCGCATTGGCGAAGCGCGACACGCGTGCGAGGAGATCCGCATAGGTGACGCGGGTGACGGTGCCGTCGTCGGCCTCGAAGATCACCGCGACGCGCTCGCCGTTGCCGGCTTCGACGTGGCGGTCGAGGCAGTTGTACGACGCGTTCAGCTCGCCGTCGTCGAACCACTTGTAGAACGGCGCGTTGCTCTCGTCCAGCACCTTGGTGAACGGCTTGTGCCACGTGAGGCCCTCGCGCGCGAGACGCGCCCAGAAGCCTTCGTAATCCTGCTCGGCCTCGGCGACGAGCGCGCGATAGGCCGGCATGCCGGAAATGGTCGCCGTCTTCTCGAGCGCCGCGGGCGGCGCGAACTGACGGGTTTCGTGAAGAACCGATTCGATCGCAGACATCGACAACCCCTTGGTGAACATGAATCCTCTGCATGGCGGCGCGATCGTGTGCGCCGCGCGTCGTCTTGGCCGGCGCTTGCGCGCCGCTGTCTCCCACCACCCGCACGCGGCCGCGAAGCCTGCGCACGATGCTGCACCGCACCACCTCACACGAACGTGACCCGCGGCCCGGCAGTTTCCACGATAAGCGCTCCAACTTACCCGTCACTTACGCGGCATGGCCGTTTCGTGCGCCGCGCCGCATCGAGCGCGGCTTTACGCTGTTACGACCGCGACCCTACAATCCTAACTGAACTCGCCTTCCGGATTCCAGCTTGAATCGCTACGCCTTCTTCCTCATCCTGTCGATGCTGTTCGTCGGCAGCAACGTCGGTATCGGCAAATCCATCGTTGCATTCGTCCCGGTCGCCATCCTCGCCACGCTGCGCTTCGTGATCGCGATCGCCGTGCTGTGGCCGCTGTTCAGTCCCGTGAAGATGCGCGCGGTCAAGCGCGGCGAATGGCTGAACCTGTTCCTGCAGGCGTTCTTCGGCACCTTCATGTTCACGCTGCTGATGCTCAACGGCGTGCAGCGCACGAGCGCGGTGGCCGCGGGCGTCATCACGAGCACGATCCCGGCGATCGTCGCGCTGTTCGCGTGGCTGATCCTGCGTGAAAAACCGAACGGCCGTGCGCTCGTGTCGATCGCGCTCGCGATCGTCGGCGTCGTGACGATCAACCTCGCGAATGGCGGCGCGGCCGGCCACGGCGCGCAGGGCGACGCGTCCGGTTCGCTGACCGGCAACCTGCTGATCCTCGGCGCGGTGTGCTGCGAATCGATCTACGTGATCCTGTCGCGCCGGCTCACGCAAACGCTCGCACCGATCGACATCTGCGCGTATACGCACCTGTTCGGGCTGTTCCTGATGCTGCCGCTCGGCGCGACGGCGCTGTGGCACTTCGATTACGCGAGCGTGCCCACCGGCACCTGGGCGCTCGTCGTCTGGTACGGGCTGTCGGCCAGCATCTTCTCGTTCTGGCTGTGGATGAAGGGCATCCGGCACGTGCCGGGCAGCCTCGCCGGCGTGTTCAGCGCGGTGCTGCCGATCGCCGCGGCCACGTACGGCATCGCGTTCCTCGGCGAGCGCCCGACGCTCGCGCACGGCATCGCGCTCGCGTGCGTCGTCGCCGGCATCGTGCTTGCGAGCCTGCGCGAGAAACGCATGCCGGCCGCCGCTTCCTGATCCGTCCCCGGCAGTGCCGGCGCGTCGCTGCAGCGGCGCCGGCCGACGCGTTACAATAGCGCGCCTTTTCAAGATTACCCCCGATACCTGCGCACCGCGCCCGTACCCCGACATGTCCGCCCCGCACTCGCCCGGCCATCCTGGCCGCCGCCCGCTTCGCCCCCTTCCCGCGCTGATTTTCATGAGCCGCTGGCTCCAGGTGCCGCTTTACCTCGGCCTGATAATCGCGCAGGCCGTCTATGTGTTCCTGTTCCTGAAGGAAGTCTGGCACCTGCTGTCGCATGCGACCGGTCTCGACGAAATCAGCGTGATGCTCGCCGTGCTCGGCCTGATCGACGTGGTGATGATCTCGAACCTGCTGATCATGGTGATCGTCGGCGGGTATGAAACGTTCGTGTCGCGGCTCGGCATCGAGGGCCACCCCGACGAGCCCGAATGGCTCGACCACGTGAACGCGGGCGTGCTGAAGGTCAAGCTGTCGATGGCGCTGATCAGCATTTCGTCGATCCACCTGCTGAAGACCTTCATCAACCCCGACCAGCACACGACGCACGCGATCATGTGGCAGGTGCTCATCCACGTGTCGTTCCTCGTGTCGGCGCTCGTGATGGCGTGGGTCGACCGCCTGACGACGCATACGCACCCGGCCCATTTCCACGAGACGCATGCGCCCGCGGCGTCCCGACCGGCGGCCTGAACCGTCGACAAACCATTTCCACTGTCCCCACAGAGTCTCAGCCATGACCGTCATCAAACAGGAAGACCTGATCCAGAGCATCGCGGATTCGCTGCAGTACATCAGCTACTACCACCCGCTCGACTACATCCAGGCCCTCGGCCGCGCGTACGAGCTGGAAGAGAGCCCGGCGGCGAAGGACGCGATCGCGCAGATCCTCACGAACAGCCGCATGTGCGCGGAAGGCCGTCGCCCGATCTGCCAGGACACCGGCATCGTGACGATCTTCGTGAAGGTCGGCATGGACGTGCGCTGGGACGGTGCGACGATGGGCCTTACCGACATGATCAACGAAGGCGTGCGCCGCGGTTACACGCATCCGGACAACGTGCTGCGCGCGTCGATCGTCAATCCGCCGGAAGGCGCCCGCAAGAACACGAAGGACAACACGCCGGCCGTGATCCACTACGAGATCGTGCCGGGCGACAAGGTCGACGTGCAGGTCGCGGCGAAGGGCGGCGGCTCGGAAAACAAGTCGAAGTTCGTGATGCTGAACCCGTCCGACTCGATCGTGGACTGGGTGCTGAAGACGGTCCCGACGATGGGCGCCGGCTGGTGCCCGCCGGGCATGCTCGGGATCGGTATCGGCGGCACCGCCGAGAAGGCGATGCTGATGGCGAAGGAATCGCTGATGGAGCCGATCGACATCCAGGAAATCATCGCGCGCGGCCCGAAGGACTGGGTCGAGGAACTGCGCGTGGAACTGCACGAGAAGGTCAACGCGCTCGGCATCGGCGCGCAGGGCCTCGGCGGCCTCGCGACCGTGCTCGACGTGAAGATCATGGCGGCGCCGACGCACGCGGCCTCGAAGCCGGTCGCGCTGATCCCGAACTGCGCGGCCACGCGCCACGCGCACTTCGTGCTCGACGGTTCGGGCCCGGCCAAGCTTGAAGCGCCGTCGCTCGACGCCTGGCCGAAAGTGCAGTGGGAACCGAACACGGAAACCAGCAAGCGCGTCGACCTGAACACGCTGACGCCGGAAGAAGTCGCGAGCTGGACGCCGGGCCAGACGCTGCTGCTGTCGGGCAAGATGCTCACCGGTCGCGACGCCGCGCACAAGCGCATCGCCGACATGCTCGCGAAAGGCGAGAAGCTGCCGGTCGACTTCACGAACCGCGTGATCTACTACGTCGGCCCGGTCGATCCGGTGCGCGACGAAGTGGTCGGCCCGGCCGGCCCGACGACGGCCACGCGCATGGACAAGTTCACCGAGACGATGCTCGCTCAGACGGGTCTGATCTCGATGGTCGGCAAGGCCGAGCGCGGCCCGGTCGCGATCGACGCGATCAAGAAGCACAAGGCGGCCTACCTGATGGCGGTCGGCGGTGCGGCCTACCTCGTGTCGAAGGCGATCCGCGGCGCGAAGGTGCTCGCGTTCGAAGACCTCGGCATGGAAGCGATCTACGAGTTCGACGTGCAGGACATGCCGGTGACGGTGGCCGTCGATTCGTCGGGTACGTCGGTGCACCAGACGGGTCCGAAGGAATGGCAGGCGAAGATCGGCAAGATCCCGGTCGCCACCGCTTAAGCGCGATCGAACGAAAGGCCGGACGGACGTCCGGCCTTTTTACTTCTCATTCTCATTATTGTGCTCGGCCGGTTGTTCAAGGCTGATTCTCATTACCCGCAAAAGGCAGGCCCGACAAGGCTTCGAGGCTTGGCTTTTCTCGTTCGAGCGATTATCGTTCGGTTTCTGAAGCCCCACTGAACAAGGAACAGCCATGCAAGGCGACAAGAAAGTCATCGAATATCTGAACGCCCAACTGAAGAACGAACTCACGGCGATCAACCAGTACTTCCTGCATGCGCGCATGTACAAGCACTGGGGCCTCGACAAGCTCGGCAAGCACGAATACGACGAGTCGATCGGCGAAATGAAGCACGCCGACTGGCTGATCGAGCGCGTGTTCATGCTCGACGGGCTGCCGAACCTGCAGGACCTGCACAAGCTGCTCGTCGGCGAGGAAACCGAAGAGATCCTGAAGTGCGACCTGAAGCTCGAGCAGATCTCGCAGTCCACCTGCAAGGAAGCGATCGCCTACTGCGAATCGGTTCGCGACTACGTGTCGCGCGAGATCTTCGAAAAGATCCTCGACGACACCGAAGAGCACATCGACTGGCTCGAAACGCAGATCGACCTGATCGGCAAGGTCGGCCTGCAGAACTATCAGCAAACGATGATGGGTTCGGCCGAGTAATCGCGCCACCCGCCAACTCGCCGCCCGCCTGACGATGACGAACCCGTCCGCCGCACCCGCACCGCGCGCCACCGCCCCTGTCGGCATCTTCGACTCGGGGCTCGGCGGCCTGTCGGTGCTGCGCGCCGCGCGCGCACACCTGCCCGACGAATCGTTCGTCTACGTCGCCGACTCGCACCACGCGCCGTATGGCCCGCGCGACGAGGCATTCATCACGGAACGCACGCTGGCAATCGGCGAGTGGCTCGCCCGCGAAGGCGCGAAAGCGCTCGTGATCGCGTGCAACACGGCCACGGCACGGGCAATCGCGGCCATCCGCGAACGCCTGTCGATACCGCTCGTCGGCGTCGAGCCGGGCATCAAGCCGGCCGCCGCGCTGTCCACGACCGGCGTCGCGGGCGTCCTCGCGACGCAATCGACGCTGAACAGCCCGCGCTTCCAGGCGCTGCTCGATCGCTACGGCGCGGGCCGCCGCTTCATCTGCCAGCCCGGCCACGGGCTCGTCGAAGCGATCGAACGCGGCGACACGGGCTCGCCCGCGTTGCGCGCATTGCTCGAGCGTTACATACAACCCATGCTCGACGACGGCGCCGATACGCTGGTCCTCGGCTGCACGCATTACCCGTTCTTCACAGACACGATTCGTGACCTTGTTGGCGAACGCCTGACGATCGTCGACACGAGCGATGCCATCGCGCGCCAGCTCGCGCGGGTGCTCAACGAGCGCGGTCTGCGCGCGCCGGCCGGCACGCATGCCGCGCCGCCCCGCTTCTGCTCGACGAGCGACGGCCTGCAACTGCGTGCGCTCGCGTCGACGCTGCTCGGCCTCGATGCGCCGGTCGAATCCGTCACCATTTCCTCGCCGAACGCGCACGCCTGCGCAACCGCCTGACGCGGGCGGGCGCGCCGTTCCAGCGGCGACCTCGCCTTCCTCCGCCGTTTCAAGGGTCCGATGACCTTAAAAAAAGCCGACCCAGGCTTGTCAACCTCTGCAAAATTAATGATAATAATTCGCATTAACGTTAGCTATCGCAACTCATCATGATCGTCTGCGTGTGCAAGTCTGTTTCGGATCGCAAGATTCGCGCGTCCCTCGCCGAGGGCGTGAACTCTTTCGATGAACTCCAGTTCGAGCTCGGCGTGGCCACGTGCTGCGGCAAGTGCGAGGAGTCCGTACGCGACCTCATGGCCGAGCAAGGCGTCTGCGCGAGCCGTTGCGGTGTCGAGCATCATGCGCATCCGATTCCGGTCACGTTCTACGACCGCAAGGCCGCCTGAGCGGCGCCGAGCGTGCGCATGCGGCCCAGGCCGCATTTTTTGTTTTGACCGTCAGCAAGCCACCGTCTGCGCGAGCCAACGGCTTACCTGCCAAGGAGCCTGTGATGGAATTGCTGATCGGATTCGTAACCACCGTTTGCATCTCGCTGCTGATCTTCCGCAAGTGATGCCGATTCACCCGCCGCGCCCCGGGTGCGACGTCGTTCTTTCAAGCTAACATGCAGGCTTCGCATCTCGCTCCTGCCGGCGCCATGCCGGCTGCACCACGTATGAATCCCCGAGTGATCGTCGTCGCGGTCGGTGTGCTTGCCGCACACGCGATCATGCTGACGGCCGCGTGGCTCCATCGCAACGCGCCGCCGCCGAAATCGGTCGAGGTCCAGACGATCACCGCGCAGCTCATCACGCCCGCGCCGATCGCGCAGCAGGTCGCGGCCGAGTCGATCCCGCAGCCGGCGCCGCCGAAGCCCGTGCCGCGCGTGAAGCCGAAGGTCGAGCCGAAGCCGGTGCAAAAGGCGGCGAAGCCGACCCCGCAGCCGGTTGCGCCGTCGCCGGCCCCGTCGCCCACACCCGCTCCCGCTGCCGATCCAACGCCGGCGCCGGCCGCGCCCGCTCCCGCGGCACCGGCCGCCACGCCGGGCCCGGCGCGCGAAACGATGCAGGTCAGCGCACCGAAGAACGTGCCGACGCTCCAGTGCAATTTCGTGAAGCCCGACTATCCGTCGATGTCGCGCCGCCGCGGCGAATCGGGCACCGCCTATGTTCACTTCGTCGTCGGCGTGACCGGCAAGATCGAAAGCATCGATCTGCAGAAGAGCAGCGGTTATCCGCGCCTCGACGATGCCGCACTCGACGCGATGCGCTCGACCACCTGCCGCCCGTACGTCGAGAACGGCCAGGCGATCCGCGCCGCCCGCACACAGCCCTACAGCTTCGGGCTCACCGACTAACCTGCCTCATCCGGAAGATTCAAAGGAAACAAAAAATGCAAAGCTACGGTATCGCGCACGTCTGGGCGCAAGGTGATTTCGTCACGCGCGCCATTGCGATCACGCTGCTCGTGATGTCGGTCCTGTCGTGGATCGTGATCGTCATCAAGGGCTGGAACGTGATCCGCCTGAACCGCCTCACGAAGAATGCCGAGCAGGCATTCTGGCATTCCGACAATTTCGACGACGGCATCAAGAAGCTCGGCCTCGCCGCATCGACGCCGAACGACAACCCGTTCCTCGCGCTCGCGCTGTCGGGCAAGGAAGCCGCCGACCACCACCACCAGACGCAACCGCACCTGCACGACCGCATGGACGTATCGGACTGGGTCACGCGCTGCCTGAAGGACACGATGGACGAAGGCATTTCGCGCATGCAGAGCGGCCTCGCGATCCTCGCATCGGTCGGCAGCACGGCGCCGTTCGTCGGCCTGTTCGGCACGGTCTGGGGCATCTATCATGCGCTGCTCGCGATCGGCGCCACCGGCCAGACGTCGATCGACCAGGTCGCGGGCCCGGTCGGCGAATCGCTGATCATGACGGCCTTCGGCCTGTTCGTCGCGATTCCCGCGGTGCTCGGCTACAACGCGCTGACCCGCGCGAACAAGGGCGTCGTCAGCAAGCTGCGCCGCTTCGCGCACGGCCTGCATGCGTACTTCGTGACGGGCGCGAGCCTCGCGTCGTCGTCGACGCGCGACGGCCTGCGTCTCGCATCGCGCGCCGCCAGCTGAGACGAGGTGAACCATGGCCATGAACACCGGTTTCAGCGACGATGACGACGATGGCGTGATGAGCGAGATCAACATGACGCCGCTCGTCGACGTCATGCTCGTACTCCTGATCATTTTCCTCGTGACGATCCCGGCGATGCAGCATGCGGTGAAGATCGACCTGCCGCACGCCAGCAGCCAGCCCGTCGACGAAAAGCCGCAGACCGTCGACGTCGCGATCCAGGGCGACGGCACGATCCTGTGGGACGACCACACGGTCACGCGCGAACAGCTGCAGGCACGCATCGCGGAAGCCGCGAAGCGCACGCCTCAGCCGGAATTGCATCTGCGCGCGGACCGCAAGGTCGCCTACGAACACGTCGCGGAAGTGATGTCGGATGCGCAAGCTGGCGGCCTGACGAAGCTCGGCTTCGTGACGGAGCCCGGCGCAAAAGCGAAGTAACGCGCGCAGGCTCCGTCGTCGCCAGCGCCCGTGCGCACACCTGGCCGGTCGCACCTGGCCGGTCGCACCTGGCCGGTCGCACACAAAGTAAAAGGCCTTCATCGCCAGATGAAGGCCTTTTTTCATGCGCACGCGGGCGCCTTCGGGCGGCGGGCTCTTCGGCGGTATCGGTTACGCCTCGAGCAACGCAAATGCGACTCTGCCGTGGTCTGCACGGACTGCGCGTTCTGCCCTATCTGGCTCGCAATATATGCGGCCACCTGATTTCGCTCAGAACTTCCTTCACGAAATGGGATTTCAATATAGGCCCGCCCGCGCACGCATTCAAGGTTCCGGCGATTGAAACTTGCGATTGCCGGCGACGCTTCAATGACAAAACAAATTTGCGTCGTCGTGCATGCCGTGTTCAGGTGGCCGAAACATCGGCCGCCGTTTCCTTCTTCGCGCGCTCGGGGCAACCCGGCTCCTTGTATGCGCCATGGTCAAGCTTCTCGACCAGGTAATCGACGAACGCACGGACCGCGGGCGGCATCCCCTGACGCGACACGAACACCGCATACAGCTGCGGCACCGGCAGCGTCCAGCCCGGCATCACCGGCGACAGTTGCCCCGCGCGCAACGCGTTGCCGTACATCATCTCCGGCAGCGCGGCGATGCCGAGGCCATCGAGCACCGCCTCGCGGATCGTCATCAGGTCGGCGGTCACGAGACGCGGATCATGCTCGTGCACATGGCGCGTTCCGTCCGGCGCGATCAGGTTGAAGACGTGCCGGCCGTCGACGCTCGGCGTATCGAGCGTCTCGAAGCCGGTCAGGTCGTCCGGCGCCAGCGGCGGTGCGTTCTGGCTCAGCAGGCTCGGCGCGCCGACCAGCATCTGCTCGGTGCGCCACAGCGGCCGCACGACGATGTTCGCGTTCTGCGGCGGCTCCGAACGCACGCGCAACGCGACGTCGATCGAATCCTCGAACAGGTCGATCACGCGATTCGTCACGCGCACATGCACCTTCACTTCGGGATAGCGGCGCAGGAATTCGGGCAGGATGCGCGACAGCATTGTCTGCGACAGCGTCACCGGCACGCTGACGCGCACCGAGCCGCGTGGCGACGCGCGCAACTGCTGCACCGCGTTCATCGCGGCCCGCGCTTCGGCGAGCATCGCCTGGCAATGCTGGTAGAACAGCTCCCCCGCCTCGGTCAGTGCGAGCTTGCGCGTCGAGCGCTGCAGCAGGCGCACGCCGAGCGCGGCCTCGAGCTCGGTCAGGCGCCGCGACAGACGCGATTTCGAGATGCCCAGCACGCGTTCGGCGGCCGAGAAGCCACCATGTTCGACGACCTGCGAGAAGTACATCAGGTCGTTCAGGTTATGTGCATCGATATTCATCTCATCGTTCCAATTTCAGAACAATCCATTGCGAACCGCCGCAAATCGCCCGGTAAAACGCCCAATATAATAGCGCTATGTTTCGAAAATAACGCTATTCCGATGATTTCGAGGGCTTCCCATGACCACCGCTCGCTCGCTTGATCGCACCTACCCCGCGCTTCGCACCACCGAAGGCGGCGGTTTCGTGGTTCACCGCCCATTCCCGACGCGGCTGCTGATGGATTTCGATCCATTCCTGCTGCTCGATGAAATGGGCCCGGTCGACTACGCACCCGGCGAAGCCGTGGGTGCGCCCGACCATCCGCATCGCGGCTTCGAGACCGTGACCTACGCACTCGATGGACGCTTCCGTCATCGCGACTCGTCAGGCCATGCCGGCACGCTCGGCCCCGGCGACGTGCAGTGGATGACGGCGGGTGCCGGTGTCGTGCACAGCGAGATGCCTGACCCGGCGTTCGCCCAAGCAGGCGGGCGTTCCCACGGCTTCCAGCTGTGGGTCAACCTGCCGCGGCGCGACAAGATGATCGCGCCGCGCTACCAGGAGATCCCGGCCGCCCGCATTCCGACCGCGACATCGCCGGACGGCCGCGCACGCGTGCGCGTCATCGCCGGAGAAGCATTCGGCGTAAAAGCCGCGATCGAGACGCGCACGCCGATCCTCTATCAGCACTTCACGCTGGAGCCCCGCGCAACCGTCACGCAGCCCGTGCCGGCCGGTTATCGCGTGTTTGCCTATCCGATCGACGGAACGGGCCTCTACGGGCCCGACAGGCAGGCTGTCGACGCACGGCACATGATCGTCTACGGCGACGATGGCGATGTCGTCACATTCGCTGCCGGCGACACGGCGCTCGACCTGCTGCTGATCGGCGGCGTGCCGCTCAACGAGCCGATCGTCCGTTACGGCCCGTTCGTGATGAATACCGAGGAAGAGATTCGGCAGGCTGTCGTCGACTATCAGACCGGTCGCATGGGTCGCATCGAAGCGTGAATCGGATCGGGCGGCAGGTGCCGCGAGGCCGGTGGTTTTGCGTCACAATAACTTCTTGAACCACGTGGCCACCCGCCACCAGAAGGAACCCGTCCCCTTGAACTTCGAACATCTGATCCAGATCAATTCCGACGATCCGGCCGTGCCGACCCTCAACCGCGACCAGCTCTGGGAAGGTCTCGTGCTGCGTGCGGAACAGCCGCAACTGTTCGTGATCGGCCTCGACAGCTGCGTCATCCGCGAACGGACCGACACGACGCTCGAACGCGAGCTGCACTACGGCCACGCGACCGTGCGCGACCACGTGACGTTCACGCCGAACCAGCAGGTCCGCTACGACATCCGTGCGGCCGATGGCGAGATCGGCGGCTCGCTGACGATGACAATCGAGGAACGCGACGACCATGAGCTGTTCCTGCGTTTCGAATACCGGACTACGCTGACGGTCACCGACGACAGCGAAGAAGCGCGACAGACGCACGGGATCGTCAAGGAGGCGTACCGCACGTCGGACATCGACACCGTTCGCCTGATCCGCGAGTACGCGCAGGGCCGCAAGGACCCCGATCCGCTGCACTGAACCGGGCGGCGGCCTGCGGGGCCGCCCCTTTGACTCAAGCTATCAGACTACACAAATCGATCGATAAAGAGTTTTTGTAAATGGGAATGGTTATCATTTAGAATTCATTCCATCGTATCGACAGTCACCGATCAAACCGAATGACCGACACCATGCGCCCGACCACGCTGACCCTGCGCCGCACCGCCGGCACCGCAGCCAGCAGCCGTCAGAAGACGGCAGCGGTCACCACGCCGGCGAAGCCCGCCGGCAACCGCGATGCAGGCACGCGGGTCGTCAACAGCGATGCGCTGCTGCAAGGCCAAAGCCACGTCAGCATCGCGCACAACGGAGAGACTTATCAGTTGCGCGCCACGCGGCTCGGCAAACTGATCCTGACGAAGTAACGACCGAGTATTGTGGGGACCACCTCCCTGAGAGGTGTTGGGCAGTAGCCAGCGTAACGGCTTGCACGCGAGATCTAGACCCCTTCGTGCAAACACACTCAAGCAGCCGTTGCAGCAAGCCAAGCCACTTTTTTGGTTCTCGCACCAGGAAGAAAAAAGCGACACGTCGACGGACGTGTCGCTTTTTTGTTTGGGCAGCCCATGCGCGAAGCACGCCGCCCGGGTGTCGTGGCTGCCGCCGATGCGCGGCAGCGAGAAGCGGCATGCGTGCCGCCTCAGAATCCCCAGAACATCAACCACCATGCGCTATCGACGACGGCCAACCCGACGGCGAACCACGCGAACGCCGCGAGCCGGCGCGGCCACGCCGCATAGCGCCCGGCCACCTTCCACGCGAGCCACGCACTCCATATGTTGGCGCCGACCAGAATCGCGATGCGCACATCGGTAGCCCAACCAAGCGGCACATGCTCGGCGCGCAGCAGCGACAGCGTCGTGGCCGACAGCCCGAGGAACACGCCCGCGCCCGCGATCGGGATCAGCGCCTGGGCGAGATGATGCAGACGCACGCGATCGAAGCGGCCGAGCATCAGCGTGGCGCCGGCCAGCAGCACCAGCAGCGCCGTGCCGTACACGAGCCCCGTGCCGACGATGTAGCTGACGACCAGTCCGCCATCGAGCCAGGAGAACACGTCGTTGCGATCCGGGTAGTGCGTGAGCAGGAACCACGGCGCATTGGTCTCGAGCGGCCACGTGATGTCGTGATCGATCAGCCAGCCCGCGAGCCATTGCTTGATCTGCACGAACCACGGGCTGACGGTCCAGTGGAACGCGCCGATCGCCACGCCGAGCAGGCCGTACAGGATCAGCGCGGTGTCCCACGGGTTGGCCCGCTCCGCACCGAGATTCACGACTTCGTCGGACGGCGAGCGCAGCGACAGCGAAATCGCGTCGCGGTGCCCGCTGCAGCGGCCGCACATATGGCAATCCGCCGCACCCTTCATATTGCGCAACGGCACAAGCGGCGCGCAGTTGATCGGAATCACGCGATGGCCGTGCTCGCCGTTCTTGTACGAACGGCGCCACGCATCCTCGTCGACCTTGTAGCGCATCGGCGCCAGCCGCGCGAGCAGCCCGAACACGCCGTTAACCGGGCACAGATACTTGCACCACACGCGCTTCTCGCGGCCGTACAGCACGCCGATCACGATCGCGCCGACGGTCGAGCCGCCGAGCACGAACAACACCGCGAGCGGGTACTGGTACACGCTCACCATCTGCCCGTAGATCGTCGTGATGCCGAACGCGACGAACGGCCAGCCGCCCCACCGAATCCAGCGCGGAATCGGGCCGCCGCGACCGAACTTGCTCGCGTATTCGGTGAGCGCGCCCTCCGGACACAGCACGCCGCACCACACGCGGCCGAGCATCACCATCGACAGCAGCACGAACGGCCACCAGATGCCCCAGAACGCGAACTGCGCGATGAGCGTGAGGTTGTTCCACAGATGCGCGGAATCGTCCGGCAGCGGCAACACCGCCGGCACGATGATCAGGAACGCGTAGACGGCGACGACGATCCACTGGATACCGCGGATCAGCGCACCGTGGCGCTGCATCCACTGGCCGGCCTGCGCGAGCCAGCCCGGCTTGACGGCGGCGACAACGCTCATGCCGCGCGACCCGCTGCGACGGCCGGACGGCGGCTCGCGCGCTTCATCAGCAGCCAGACGACCGCCCAGTACACCGCATAGGCGACCAGGTTGGTCAGCGCCGGATGCGCGCGATAACCGGTCAGCGTCGCGACGAGCGAACCGAAGGTGCCCGAATCGTCGAGGATCGCGGACGTGTCCCACACCTGCGAGATGCCGAGCGGCAGGATTTCCTTGTCGATCAGCTTGTCGACGCCGGTCTGGAACAGGCCCGCGCCGAGGAACAGCAGCATCACTTCGGTCACGCGGAAGAAATGCCGCCACGAGAAGTACTTGCCGCCGAGCTGCAGCAGATAGAACGTGAGGAACGCGAGGCCGAGACCGATCACGACCGCGAGCATCTGGCTGCCATCGACGTGGCCCGACTGGCCGAAACCGAGGCCGTACAGGAAAATCACCGTCTCGCTGCCTTCGCGGGCGATCGCGAGCGCGACCAGCACGGCGACGCCCCACCAGTTCGAATCGCGCGTGCTTTGCTGCAGCGACTGCTCCATGTCGCGCTTCAGCGTGCGGCCGTGCCGGCGCATCCACAGCACCATCTGCACGATCAGCACGCACGCGATCAGCACCATCGCCGTCTGGAAATAATCCTGCGCGTCGCCGGACAGCACTTCGGTGAACCCGACCAGCGCGGCGCCGAGGCCAACGGCCATCAGCAGGCCGACGCCGACGCCGGCCCAGAGGAAAGGCAGGCCGCGGCGCGCGTCATCGTCGCCGTTTTTCAGCCATGCATAGAGAATGCCGACGACGAGCAGCGCTTCCACGCTCTCCCGCCAGACGATGAACAAGATCTGACCCATCGATACCTCCTGACGCACGGGGCAAGGGACTGGCGCGCCCGCGCGCAGATAAAACGCGTTACTTCGCGACGATCACGCCCTGTGCCTGTTGGTGGAAATCGTCGAAAAACTTGTATTCGCCCGGCGACAGCGGGGCGACGACCACGAACGAGTCGGCGCCCGGCGCGAGCACCTTCTCCTTGCGCAGCTGCACGCTCTCGAATTCGGCGGCGCCCTTGCCGGTGTTCCTGATCTCGATCTTGAAACGCTGACCGGCCGGCACTTCGATGCGGGCGGGATTCAGCTTGCCATCCGTCATCTCGAGCTTGAACGTCGGCAGATCGGCCGCGTGGGCCGCGCCGGCAAGCCACAGCGCAGCGGCTGCGGCGACGATTTTCTGGGGAATTTTCATTCTGGGTTCTCTACGCCGACGGCGCGCCGAAGCGCGCCGTTCGTGATGCCACCGATCAGTAACCGCCCTTCTTGCCGATACCGGCGAACGGGAAGTCGTACTCGAGCGTGATGGGCTTGAACCAGGGACCCACGCCCGTTTCCTTGTCGACGTGGCGACCGAACGCCATGTGACCGGACTGCATCGGCGGCTTGACCACCATCGTCAGGTGGTACTTGCCGGGGCCGGCGAGCTTCACGTTGTCGCCGTAGTGCGGGCCGTCGCTCGCGACCATGCCCATCAGGTCGCCTTCGGCCTTCCACTTCGTGTCGCCCTGCTTCGTCAGCTTGTACGTAACCTGCAGGTACGGCATCCAGTCGCCTTCCGCGAAACCGGTCGGGTTGTTCTTGACCGCATGGATGTCGGCCTCGAGGTGGATGTCGGAATCCGACGCCTTGCGCATCATGCCTTCCGGGTCCATCGTGATCGGCTGCAGATACACCGCGCCAATTTCCATGCCGCCCTGGATCTGCTGCTTGCCGATCGGATACTCGGCAGCCGAGGCCGACATCGCGGCCAACGCCGCCGCTACCGCAACCGTCGTGCGGATGAACGAAGAACCCAACATGGACACTCCTTGTTATTTGTCTGACTATCTTGACGACATGCGGGCCGCCGCCGGGCCGCCCGCTGGAAACACTAACGCGACGAAGAACGTTAATGCGAACTATTCTCAATACATGGGGAGTTTAGCACCGAACCCGCTCCGGAACAAACGAAGAGCGCTGTAAACCCCTGATCCGACAAGGCTTACAGGCGCTTTACCAAAAGGATTCGGTGACGCTTGGAAAGATTTACCGCCCGCCGCTGATGTGGTCGCCGACGTTCGCGCCGAACACGCGTTCGCGCAGCACGGCAAGCTGGTCGCGGGTCGCGGCGGCCTTCTCGAATTCGAGATTCTTCGCGTAGTCGGCCATCTGCTTCTCGAGACGCTTGATCTCCTTCGCGAGCTGCTTTTCCGACATGTCCTCGAATTTCGCCCGCTGCTGCGCCTCCTTCAGCTCCGCGCGCGCGTCGTCGGCGTTGTAGACGCCGTCGATAATGTCCTTGATACGCTTCACGACGCCGCGCGGCGTGATGCCCATCTTTTCGTTGTAAGCGATCTGCTTCGCGCGGCGCCGCTCGGTTTCGCCGATCGCGCGCTTCATCGACTCGGTCATGTTGTCCGCGTAGAGGATCGCCTTGCCGTTCACGTTCCGCGCGGCGCGGCCGATCGTCTGGATCAGCGAGCGCTCGGCGCGCAGGAAGCCTTCCTTGTCCGCGTCGAGGATCGCGACGAGCGACACTTCGGGAATGTCGAGGCCCTCGCGCAGCAGGTTGATCCCGACCAGCACGTCGAACGTGCCGAGCCGCAGGTCGCGGATGATCTCGACGCGCTCGACCGTGTCGATGTCGCTGTGCAGGTAACGCACCTTGACGCCATGGTCGGCCAGGAACTCGGTCAGCTGTTCGGCCATGCGCTTCGTCAGCACGGTGATCAGCACGCGCTCGCCGGCCTTCACGCGCGCGTTGATCTCGGTCAGCACGTCGTCGACCTGCGAGCTCGCCGGCCGCACTTCGATTTCCGGATCGACGAGGCCCGTCGGTCGCACGACCTGCTCGGCGATCTGCCCCGTCACGCGCTTCTCGTAGTCGGCCGGCGTGGCCGACACGAACACGACCTGACGCATCTTGCGCTCGAACTCGTGGAACTTCAGCGGCCGGTTGTCGAGCGCCGACGGCAGGCGAAATCCGTAATTGACGAGGTTTTCCTTGCGCGCGCGGTCGCCGTTGTACATCCCGTTCAGCTGGCCGATCAGCACGTGCGATTCGTCGAGCAGCATCAGCGCATCGGGCGGCAGGTAGTCGACGAGCGTCGGCGGCGGATCGCCGGGCGCCGCGCCCGAGAAATGCCGCGAATAGTTCTCGATGCCCTTGCAGAAGCCGAGCTCCTGCAGCATCTCGAGATCGAAGCGCGTGCGCTGCTCGAGGCGCTGCGCCTCGACGAGCTTGCCTTCGCGATGGAAGAACTCGAGCCGTTCGCGCAATTCGTCCTTGATCGTTTCGACCGCGCGCATCACGGTGTCGCGCGGCGTCACGTAGTGCGACGACGGATACACGGTGAAGCGCGGAATCTTCTGCCGCACGCGCCCGGTCAACGGGTCGAACAGATGCAGCGTCTCGACCTCGTCGTCGAACAGTTCGACGCGCACGGCCATTTCCGCGTGTTCGGCCGGGAAGATGTCGATCGTGTCGCCGCGCACGCGGAACGTGCCGCGCTGGAAATCCTGCTCGTTGCGCGTGTATTGCATCGCGATCAGTCGCGCGATCACGTCGCGCTGGCCGAGCTTGTCGCCAGTGCGCAGCGTCAGGATCATCTGGTGGTATTCGGACGGATTGCCGATACCGTAGATCGCCGACACCGTCGCGACGATCACCACGTCGCGCCGCTCCATCAGGCTTTTCGTCGCCGACAGCCGCATCTGCTCGATGTGCTCGTTGATCGACGAATCCTTCTCGATGAACAGGTCGCGCTGCGGCACGTAAGCCTCAGGCTGGTAGTAGTCGTAGTACGAGACGAAATACTCGACCGCGTTGCGCGGGAAGAACTCCCTGAACTCCGCATAAAGCTGGGCCGCGAGCGTCTTGTTCGGCGCGAACACGATCGCCGGGCGGCCGAGCCGCGCGATCGTGTTGGCCATCGTGAAGGTCTTGCCCGAGCCGGTTACGCCGAGCAGCGTCTGGAAGGCAAGGCCGTCGCCGACGCCTTCGACGAGCGTGTCGATCGCGGTCGGCTGGTCGCCCGCGGGCGGATAGGGCTGGTAAAGCTGGAACGGCGACCCTTCGAAAGTGACGAATTTGGATTCATCGAGCGCGTCGCCGACTTCGGCATGATGTTCGGACATGGAATGCGGCCGGAGCAAGGGCAAAGAAAGCATTCTAGCGCTTCGTGGCCAAGCGAACTGCTGTCGACTCCTGACGCGCGGCGGCCGCCCGAAATCGCGATCCGTCGCCCTGATCGCGACGGAATCACCGCCCCCGCCAGCACGAATTCGCTACAATGTCAGGCTGCTGCGCTTCCCGGCGTCGCGCCGTGGGCGCGGTCTATTGCACCCGCCCCGCCGGTTGAAAGCCTGACCCTCTTTTCACTACTGCCGAATCATCATGTCGCTCTTCTCCGCTGTCCAGCTTGCTCCCCGCGACCCGATCCTGGGCCTGAACGAAGCCTTCAACGCCGATGCGCGTCCGACCAAGGTCAACCTCGGCGTCGGCGTGTACACGAACGAAGACGGCAAGATTCCGCTGCTGCGCGCGGTTCGCGACGCGGAGAAGGCGCGTGTCGAGGCCGGCCTGCCGCGTGGTTACCTGCCGATCGACGGGATCGCCGCCTACGATGCGGCCGTGCAGAAGCTGCTGCTCGGCAACGACTCGCCGCTGATCGCGGCAGGCCGCGTGGTCACGGCCCAGGCACTGGGCGGCACCGGCGCGCTGAAGATCGGCGCCGATTTCCTGCGCACCCTGAATCCGAACGTGAAGGTCGCGATCAGCGATCCGAGCTGGGAAAACCACCGCGCGCTGTTCGAAGCGGCCGGCTTCGAGGTCGTCGCGTACCCGTATTACGACGCAGCCACCAACGGCGTGAACTTCGAAGGCATGCTGTCGGCGCTGAACGGCTACGCGGCCGGCACGGTCGTCGTGCTGCACGCGTGCTGCCACAACCCGACCGGCGTGGACCTGACCGAAGCGCAATGGCAACAGGTCGTCGACGTCGTGAAGGCGCGCAACCTCGTGCCGTTCCTCGACATGGCCTATCAGGGCTTCGGCGAGAACATCGAAGCCGATGCCGCTGCCGTGCGTCTGTTTGCCGCGGCCGACCTGAACGCGTTCGTGTCGTCGTCGTTCTCGAAGTCGTTCTCGCTGTACGGCGAGCGCGTCGGCGCGCTGTCGATCATCACGTCGAGCAAGGAAGAAGCCACGCGCGTGCTGTCGCAACTGAAGCGCGTGATCCGCACGAACTACTCGAACCCGCCGACCCACGGCGGCGCAGTGGTCGCAGCGGTGCTCGCATCGCCGGAACTGCATGCTTCGTGGGTGCAGGAACTCGGCGAAATGCGCGATCGCATCCGCGCGATGCGCAACGGCCTCGTCGAGCGCCTGAAGGCGAGCGGCGTCGATCGCGACTTCAGCTTCATCAACGCGCAGCGCGGGATGTTCTCGTATTCGGGCCTGACCTCGGCACAAGTCGATCGCCTGCGCGACGAATTCGGCATCTATGCGGTCGGCACGGGCCGGATCTGCGTCGCCGCGCTGAATACGCGCAACCTCGACGCGGTTGCCAATGCGGTCGCCGCAGTCCTGAAGTAAACGGCGCCGGGCGGCGGCCGTCACCGGCCCCGCCCTGCCGACATGAAAAACGCGCTCCACGGAGCGCGTTTTTTTGCAGGCCAGCGCGGCGGGCGACGACAGCGCCCGCACCCGCGTTACTGCATGAACCAGCCGTGGCTGACGACGAACGATTGGCCGGTGAGCGCGGCGCTCGGGAACGCCGACAGGAACAGCACCGTCTGCGCGACGTCCTGCACCGTCGTGAACACGCCGTCGACCGTGTTGCCGAGCATCACCTTCTTGATCACGTCCTCTTCGCTGATGCCGAGCTCCTTCGCCTGCTCCGGAATCTGCTTGTCGACCAGCGGCGTGCGCACGAAGCCCGGACACACGACGTGCGAGCGCACGTTGTGCTTCGCGCCTTCCTTCGCCAGCACGCGCGCGAGACCCAGCAACCCGTGCTTGGCCGTCACATACGCGGACTTCAGCGGCGACGCCTCGTGCGAGTGCACCGAGCCCATGTAGATCACGACGCCGCCGCGATCGTCCTTGTACATGTGCTTGAGCGCGGCCTTCGTCGTCAGGAACGCGCCGTCCACATGGATCGCCTGCATCTTCTTCCAGTCGGAGAACGAATAGTTCTCGATCGGGTTGACGATCTGGATGCCCGCGTTCGACACGAGGATGTCGACCGAGCCGAACGCCTCGGCCACCTTGTCGATGCCGCTGTTCACGGCGTCCTCGTTGGTCACGTCCATCGCGACGCCGATCGCCTTGCCGCCTGCCTTGTTGATCTCGTCGGCCACCGCGTTCGCGCCGTCCTGGTTCAGGTCGGCGATCGCGACGGCCGCGCCTGCCTTGGCCAGCTCCAGCGCGATTTCCTTGCCGATGCCGCTCGCGGCGCCCGTGACGACTGCGGTCTTGCCGCTCAGATCTGCTGCCATGTCCGTCTCCTCCCGATATCGGATCGATAAAACACGCGCCCGTCGCATCCGCGCTCATCGCGAAATCGCATCGGCGTGCCAGCCGTCATTGTGCACGATCGGCCCCGCCGTTCGTGCGCAAAACGTCTAAGCTTAAGGTCGGTTCCGTTCAGCAGGAGAGTCTCATGCACTATCGACGACTAGGCCGCTCCGGCCTGCAGATCAGCGCGCTTTCCCTTGGCTCGTGGGTGACGTACGGCAACCAGGTCGACCAGCGGGTCGCGCGCGAATGCCTCGCCGCGGCACGCGACGCGGGCGTCAATTTCTTCGACAACGCCGAGGTCTACGCCGGCGGCAAGTCCGAGGAAATCATGGGCCAGGCGCTCAAGTCGCTGGACTGGCCGCGCGTCAGCTATATCGTGTCCACGAAATTCTTCTGGGGGCTCGCGGAAGCCCCGAACCAGTATCACACGCTGAACCGGAAATATCTGCTGAACGCGATCGACGGCTCGCTGCGCCGGCTGCAGCTCGACTATGTCGACCTCGCCTATTGCCATCGCCCCGATCCGCATACGCCGATCGAGGAAACCGTCTGGGCGATGAGCGACATGATCGTGCGCGGCAAGGCGCTGTACTGGGGCACGTCGGAATGGAGCGCCGACGAGATTCGCGCGGCATGCGAGATCGCCGAGCGGCATCATCTGCACAAGCCGGTCGTCGAACAGCCGCAGTACAACCTGTTCCACCGCACCCGGGTCGAGCAGGAATATGCGCGGCTCTACGACGATTACGGCCTCGGCCTCACGACCTGGAGCCCGCTGGCGTCGGGCCTGCTCACCGGCAAGTACCGCGACGGCGTGCCGGCCGGCAGCCGCGCGCAGTTACAGGGCTACGACTGGATGCGCGAACGCCTGACCGATCGGGCCGCCAACGACATCGTCGAACGGCTCGGCGAGATCGCGGCCGAACTCGGCTGCAGTACCGGCCAATTGGCAATCGCATGGGTGCTCGCGAATCCGCGCGTGAGTTCGGTCATCACGGGCGCATCGCGGGTCGACCAGATCGGCGACAACATGCGCGCGCTCGACGTTGCAGCGAAGCTGACGCCGGAGGTGAAGCAACGCATCGAGGCGGTGGTCGGCGACGCGTACGAGTAAGGCGACTCGCGGCCACTCGCGTACAATACGCGGCCGCATCGGCGCCCGGCCTGACGGCCGCGCGCGATCGACCGCTTTCATCGATTCACCTTTCGTTTCAGGCAATCCGCCATGCTCAGTTATCGTCACGGTTTTCACGCAGGCAATCACGCGGACGTGCTCAAGCACGCCGTCGTCGTCCAGCTGCTGCGCTACCTGAACAAGAAAGACAAATCGTACTGGTACATCGATACGCACGCGGGCGCCGGCGTGTACTCGCTACGCGACGGTTATGCAGCGAAGACGTCGGAATTCGATACCGGCATCGGCCGGCTGTGGAACGAAAAGAACCTGCCGGAGGCGTTGGGTGACTATGTGGACGAAGTCCGCGCGCTGAACGACGACGGCGAACTGCACTTCTATCCGGGCTCGCCGTACATCGCATGGCGATCGATGCGCGAGCAGGATCGTATGCGCCTGTTCGAAATGCACACGACGGAAATCGATGTGCTGCGCCACAATTTCCGCGATGCGGGGCGACGTGCGATGATCTTCGCCGGCGACGGCTTCGAAGGTATCAAGGCGCTGCTGCCGCCGCCGCCGCGACGCGCACTCGTGCTGATCGATCCGTCCTACGAGGACAAGAAGGATTACGCGCGCACGGTGAGCTGCGTGACCGAATGCCTGAAGCGTTTCGCGACCGGCTGCTATGCGATCTGGTATCCGCAGGTCACGCGGACAGAATCGCAGCGCTTTCCCGAGCAGTTGAAGCGCCTGCAGCCGAACAACTGGCTGCACCTGACGCTGACGGTATCGAATCCGCCGACCGACGGACTGGGCCTCTACGGTAGCGGGATGTTTATCCTCAATCCCCCGTATACGCTCGCCCAGAGCATGAACGAGGTACTGCCCTACCTGGTCGAGAAGCTCGGACAGGATAGCGGCGCCCGCTGTCAAATCGAACACCGCGGAAACTGACCGGGCGACGGTCGTTACGGCTGGGGCCTGGGCGCGAGCCTCGGCTGGTTGGCCGGCTGCCCGCCCCACGCGGGAACATTGATATACGGCGCGACGAACAGCGGAACCGACGTGTTCGGCCCCTGCCCGGCCGGAGCCCGCATGCCTGCCGGTTCGACGATCGGCTCCGGCGACAACGGCGCCGTCTGCAATACCAACCCGCCCTTGCCGTCCTGGATACCGCGCTGCGTATCGAGAACGAGCGGCCTGGACGACGTCGCGGCACCAGCCGCGACGCCCTGGATGAGCACGACTGCGCCCAGAACGAGACGCGCGCGAGCACTGCGACGCACATCAAAACGCAAACCCATGATCGTGTCCTTCACAATGAAAAGCAGGTCCACACCATAGCGCTGCACCGACGATTTCGCCAGATCCGGCGCACAAAAAACAAAGCCCCGTCAATACGGGGCTTGCTTATCGTGCGGTGCCACGCGGCACCTGACGGCGACTCTGATTACAGCGAGTAGCCGTTGGTTTCGAGCGAGCGGATGCGGCTCTCGAGCTGGACGATGTCCGACGACGTGGCGAGGTAAGCCTCACGGCGCTCACGTTCTGCGGATTCGAACCAGTTGCTCAGCTTTTCAACGATGTAGGCGATCATGACGTTCTCCAAGGAAGAGGGACCCCTGGTGAATCGAGATTCAGGGATTTCCCGTATAGGGTTATCCCGAATTATAGCGACGCCGCACCAATATGCTAGTGAAAAACTTGCATGGAGATCATTCCAAACTGGAATGAAGAGGAGCGGACCGCCTCCAACTCATTGATTTTTAATGACATGCCCTCTTTGCGCGTTTTGAGGCCCGAGCACACGCACTAATTTGGTTCACTGACGGGGTCGGCCAAGCGCGCCAAAATCGGGCACTCGGGCCGCCCGTCACCATGGCAGTGCGCAGCCAGATCAGCCAGCGTGTCGCGCATGTCGCTCAGCTCCGCGATGCGTTTGTCGAGTTCGGCCACGTGCTCAAGTGCGATCGATTTCACTTCTGCGCTGGCGCGTGAACGATCCTGCCAGAGCATCAGCAGCTTGCGGATGTCTTCGACGAGAAAGCCGAGTCGTCGGGCCTGACGGATGAACCGGAGGATATGGATTTCGTCCACGCCGTAGATACGGTAGCCGGCATCGGTACGCTTGCTCGGCGCCAGAAGGCCGACCTGTTCGTAGTACCGGATCATTTTCGCGCTGACTCCGGATTCGCGCGACGCATCGCCGATATTCATTCCCCGCCCCTCTCCATCAAGCCCTGGTTTCGAACACGACCATCGACGGATGCCATCGTCGACGATACATCGATCGTATCAAATCGCGGGGTTTCGTTCCGGGGAGAAGAGTTGACAGCAGATGATCTGACCTTGCGCGCACGCCATGGAGTTGCGAGGAAGGGGGCGCTTCGCCCCATGCTTTTTTGGACGCCGAAATGCAAAAACCCCCGCCTGATCGGGCGGGGGTTTCTGGCTTGAGGGAGCCTGACGATTACCTACTTTCACACGGGAATCCGCACTATCATCGGCGTAGAGTCGTTTCACGGTCCTGTTCGGGATGGGAAGGGGTGGGACCGACTCGCTATGGTCATCAGGCAAAGAGGG